>NZ_RYFI01000021.1:14060-60609 GCF_004103825.1 Hansschlegelia zhihuaiae | reverse complement strand
CGCCCCCCCCCCGCCGCTCGGCTTCGGCGAGGTCGATGGTGCGGGCCTCGACCAGCTCGGCGAGCATCGCGCCCTCGGCGTCCGCCGCGTCGGCGTCGCGCGCGAGATCCTCGATGTCGGTCATCGATCCGGCCCAGCGCACGATCACGTCCTGAGCGTCGCGGATCGGCCGCGCGCGGCACAGGAACCGCCGCCACGCGCCGTCGCGCATGCGGATGCGGTGCTCGTTCTCGTACGGCTCAGCCGCGGCGATCGCGGCTCTCCAGCGCGCGAGCAGCTCTTCGACGTCGTCCGGGTGGATCGCGTCTGCCCAGCCTTCATAGGGGGGCGCGCCGGTGAGCTCCGTCCAGCGCGCGCTGACGAACTCGGTCTCGCCGTCGGGCGTGGCGGACCACAGGATGACCGGCGCCTCGGCGACGAGCGTCTCCTGCAGCTCGAGCGCGCGCGCTGTCTGGCGCACGGCTGCGCCCGCGTCCTCGGCTGGAACACGTGACGACGCGGCGGTCATCGCTTGAGGCCCCGACTCCTCGCGTCGCGGGCCGTCAGCCGGCCGCACATCCGCGGCCGGTCCGCCCCGACGGCGGTAGGCTAGCACGAAAAATCGGGGGCTTGGCGAGACTCTCGCGCAAGGCGCGCCCGCGCCGGCCGCACGCCTGCGGGTTATGATTGACGATCAGTTGGCCGGGCCGTCCTCGTCGTCGCCTGGCCCGTCCAGCGCCTCGACCCGCTCGGCGGGCGTCGCGCCGCCGACGGTCTTGGGCGAGGGTTTTGACCGCGGCCGCGCGGCCTCGACCGCGACCAGCGGCGAGCCGCCGTCGCCGCTCACCCGAAGCGGCGGGGCTTTGCCGTCCTTGTCCTCGCCCATGTAGAGGGTGACGTGAGGGAACGGCATCTCGATGCCGCGCTCGTCGAAGATCTCCTTCACGATCTCGTTGTAGGCGCGGCCGATCGCCCACTGCTTGCCGGGCTCGGTCTTGATGCGGGCCCGGACCGTGATGGCGCTGTCGCCGAACTCGGTCAGGCCTTGCATGTCGAATGGGCCGATGATGTGCGGGCCGTGCTCGGTCTCCTTCAGACGGTCGAAGGCGTCCTGCATCGCCCGCTTCACCTCCGGGATCGACTCCCGGTACGCGACCCCGATCTGCGCCATGTGATAGCTGAAGATCCGCGTCGTGTTGGAGACGGCGTCGACCGAGGAGAACGGGATCAGGTGATAGGTCCCGTCGAGCGCGCGGATGCCGACGGAGCGGATCGTCAGGTTCTCGACCGTGCCCTGCACGCCCGCCACCTTGACGTTGTCGCCCGTGTTCATCGCGTTTTCGAACTGGATGAACAGGCCGGTGATGATGTCCTTCACGAGGCTCTGCGCGCCGAAGCCGACCGCGAGACCGAGCACGCCCGCGCCGGCGAGCAGCGGGGCGATGTTCACGCCGAGCTCGGCGAGCGCCAGCATCGCGACCAGCACGGCGATCGCGATCGAGAAGGCGTTGCGGAACAGGGTCAGCAGGGTCTTCTCGCGCGCGTTCGGCACATGGCCGAACTCCGGATTGAGCCGGTATTCGACCCAGGACGACATCGCGACATAGAGCGCGAGGCCGACCAGCACGATGACGCCGGCGGTGAGCGTCGAGGACGCGACCCGCGCCCCGACCTCGGTGCCGAGCCAGCCCAGCACGTCGAACAGCGCCCAGCTCTGCGCGATCGCGAGCAACACGACGAGCAGCACGACGACCCGGACGACCTTGAGGATCGCGGGGATGAACGCGTTGAGCCGGCGTTCGAGCAGCGGCAGGCGTTGCTTGACGCTGTCCGGCACGTGCAGACCGCCCGAGATCAGCCGCGAGATGAAGGCCGTGACGAGCGCCCCGAGCGCCATGGCGGCGAGCGTCTGGGCGGTGGCGCGCGCCATGAAGGGCAGGGCTTCGGTCGGGTTGGCGAGCCAGACGACGAACAGCGCGACAAGCCAGACCAGCGCCGCGAGATGCCAGAAGCGCGCGAGGAAAGCGTAGAAGGCCGAGAGCGCGTCACTGCCGGTCGCCTCGGTCTTGTGGGCGAGCGTGGCGCGGACCTGCGCGCGGTTCTGCAGGACGATGGCGATCGCCATCATCAGCGTCGCGAAGGCGACCACCACCCGCACCGCCTGCGCGGCTCCGGGCGTCACCGCGGCCGCCACGATCGGCGCCACGAACAGGAAGGTGTAGCCGAGCGTCGAGACGATCCGGCTCAGCCAGAAATACCAGTAGGCCGCGGCCTCGTCGGCGATCGGCAGGGCGCGCAGGGTCGGCTGCGCCGGCGAGAACAGCGCGCGCAGGGTGACCTTGACCAGCTCGATGGCGAAGAAGGCGTTGAGATAGAGCGTCTGCTGGATGTTCATGACGCCGGTTTCGCCGAACTGCAGGGCGAAGACGTAGCCCGCGCCCCAGGCGATCACGATCATCAGGGCGTCGACCGCGACGCTCGCGGCCACGAGGCCTATGCGGCCGCCGAGCTCGGCGGTCGCGGCCTTGCGGCCGATCCAGCGGTAGAACGGGATGCCGAGCGCCCTCAGCCCGAAGAACGCGCCGAACGTGACGCCGATGGTGGCCGCGACCGCGATCAGCCGGCCCCAGTCGAAACCCTTGCCGCCTTCGGCGCCCGTCACGATGCTGGTGAGGTCGCCCGCGAGCGCGGCGCTCGCGGCCGCGAACGCCGCGGCGCGCTCCGCGACCCCGCGGGTGTATTCCGCCGCCCGGCGCGCGAAGGTGGGCTCGGCTGTGCCCTCGGCGGATTTGGCGGCGTCCGCCGCCGCCGCTTCGGTGGGCGCTGCGGCCGGGCCGTCGCCTGCGGACTTCTCAGCCTTCGGGGGCGCGGCGGACTCGGGAGACGCCGCGGCGCGCAGCCGATCGATCAGCGCCGCGCGCGCCCGGTCGTCCTCGAGGATGCGGATCAGCGCGTCGACGTCGCCCGGCGGCGCCTTCGCGGCCTGTCCGGCGGACGGCGCCGCCGTGGGCTCCTGGGCCGAGGCGGCGGGGGCGAACACAGCGGCCGCCAGGAAGGCGAGCGGCAGGAGGACGCGAAGCAGGCCTTGCATGGGTCCCTGGGGCGGGCCGCTTGTCTTGGGCGCGGCTTTGTTGCGCTTTAGCCATGCAACTAGGCCGCGGGCCTCCGGCGGCCACCCAGCCGAAGGTCGGCGGTTTTCAGGAAGCCTTCTCCAGCTCGGAATGCGACTTGAGCGCCCGCCCGCCGTCGCTTTGCTCGACCAGATAGGCGGGGTTCTGCTCGCTGGCGCGGCGCGAGATTCTGGCGCCCTTGATGGTGCGCTGGACGCGCTTCTTGAAGACCTCCGCGACTTTGCCCTCGGCCTTGCCCTTGCCCCAGGACCAGCTGACGGTCGAGCCGATCGGATAGGCGTTCGCCATGCGCTTCCTCCCTTGCGCGCCGTTCTATTTGCGTGTCTTGGCGTCGAACGCCGCGTGGCCAGCGTCGTTCCGCGCACGGGCCCGAGGGTTCAGATCGGCGGCCGCCTGCTCTAGGGTCGGTCGACTCCTCCCCTTCGGCGACCTCCGGACCCCATGGCGTCAGACGCGACCATCGAGCACCTCGCCCGCCTCGTCGGCTTCGACACCACGAGCCGCAACTCGAATCTCGGGCTGATCGACCATGTCGAGGCCTATCTCCTCGGCCTCGGCTTCATCTGCGAGCGGAGCACGGCCGCCGAGGGACTCAAGGCCAATTTGTTCGCCACGGTCGGGCCGGCGGAGCGCGCGGGCTTCGTGCTGTCCGGCCATACCGACGTGGTGCCCGTCGACGGGCAGGACTGGACCACGGACCCGTTCTCGCTGACCGAGAAGGACGGGCGGCTCTATGGCCGCGGCGCCTGCGACATGAAGGGGTTTCTGGCGGTCTGCCTCGCGCTCGCGCCCGAGATGGCGGCCGCCGACCTCCGTGTCCCGATGCACCTCGCCTTCTCCTATGACGAGGAGGTCGGCTGCCTCGGCGTGCGCGAGATGATCGCCGAGCTCGTCAAGCGGCCCGTGAAGCCGGCCGGCTGCATCGTGGGCGAGCCCACCTCCATGCAGGTCGTGATCGGCCACAAGGCCAAGAAGACCATGCGGATCTGCGCCTGTGGGGTCGGCGGCCACTCGTCCCGCGCGCCGGACTGCGTCAACGCCGTCGAATACGCCGCCAGGCTAGTGGTCGCGACCAGCGCGATCGCCGCCCGCCTCGCCGAGCATGGGCCCCGCGACGCGCTGTACGACGTGCCGCACTCTACCGCCCACGTCGGCGTGTTCCATGGCGGCTCGGCCGTCAACGTGGTGCCGGCGGAGGCGAGCCTCGACCTCGAATTTCGCACCATCGCCGAGGACGACATCGAGGCGCTGATGGACGAGGTTCGGGCGGCGGCGGCCGAGGTCGAGGCCGAGATGCGCGCGCGGGACGCGCGTTCGGCGATCACCTGCGAGCAGGTCTCGGAAATCCCGGGGCTCGCCATGGAGCCCGAGGCCGAGATCGTGACGCTCGCCAAGCGCCTGGCCGGCCGCAACGACCACGCCAAGGTCGCGTATGGCACCGAGGCGGGGCTGTTCGTCTCGACCGCAGGAATCCCCACCGTCGTGTGCGGGCCCGGCTCGATCGGCGAGGCCCACAAGCCCGACGAGTTCGTCGAGATCGACCAGCTTTCGAAATGCGAGCGCTTCGTGCGGGCGCTGATCCGGCACTGCGAGGCGTAAGGCCGGCGCGGCCTTAGATAGGCGGCCTCAGTGGCCGTCGGCCGCGCCTCCTCCACCATGGCTATCGCCATGGTCCCCCTCCTCCGCGATGCGGAGGAGGATCCGCGACGGCGGCGCCTGGTTCCTCCCCTGCGAAGCGGCCCTCCCGAAACGGGCTTGTCCCCCGGACGCCATGACGGCAGTCTCGCTGCGACAGGCCGTCAGAGCCTGACGTCAGGGAGGATTGACCATGCTCGCTTCGCGCTTCGGGGCCGCGGCCGTCGCCATAATGTGCGCGGCTTCCGCGCCCGCCTTCGCCGACGACACCCTCAAGAAGCTCGGCCAGTTCCAGTCGACGGGCGCGCCCGGCGAGATCCCGCAGGTCGAGCAGGGCGGCAAGAAGGCCGAGAACCTCCGGGCGATCGCCCCGAAGATCAAGGTCCCGGACGGCTTCAAGGTCGAGCTCTACGCGATCGTCCCGGACGCCCGCCACATGGCGGTCGGGACCAATGTCGGCGTGGTGTTCGTCGGCACCCGCAAGACCAAGGCCTGGGCCGTGACCGACCGCGACGGCGACGACGTCGCCGACGAGGTCAAGGAGTTCGCACCGTCGATCAAAAAGTCGAACCCCAACGGGATGTGCTTCACCCCGGACGGCTTCCTCTACATGGCTGAGCACAATCGGGTGCTGCTGTTCCCCGCCGCGGAGTTCTTCTACGAGAGCCCGGACGTCGCCGTCGAGGTCATCGCCGAGCAGCTGATCCCGAAGGCCGAGGAGAGCTTCAACCACGGTGCCCGCGCCTGCGTCGTGGGGCCCGACGACAAGCTCTACATCCCTCTCGGCCAGCCCTTCAACGTGCCGCCCAAGGACAAGCTGCCGCTCTATGACGAGCAGGGCATGTCGGGGATCATCCGCATGGACCGCGACGGCAAGAATCGCGAGGTGTTCGCGCTCGGCGTCCGCAACTCGGTCGGGCTCGCGTTCAACCCGAAGAACGGCGAGCTCTGGTTCACCGACAACCAGGTCGACGGCATGGGCGACGACATCCCGCCCGGCGAGCTCAACCGCGCCACCAAGGCGGGCCAGAATTTCGGCTTTCCCTGGTATGGCGGCGGGATGGTCCGCACCAAGGAGTACCAAGGCGAGCAGCCGCCGGCCGACGCCGTGAAGCCCGAGATCGAGTTCGCGGCCCACGCCGCCGATCTCGGCATGCGCTTCTACACGGGCGAGCAGTTCCCGGAGAAATATCGCGGTGGGATCTTCGTGGCCGAACACGGCTCGTGGAACCGCAAGAAGCCGGTCGGCGCGCGCATCATGTTCGTCACCCTCAAGGCCGATGGCTCGGCCGACAAGGCAGAGGTGTTCGCCGACGGTTGGCTCGACGACAAGACCGGCCGCTATCTCGGCCGCCCGGTCGACGTCGCGGTCGCGCTCGACGGCTCGCTGCTGGTCTCGGACGACCTCAGCGGCGCGATCTGGCGGATTTCGTACAAGGATTGAGTGCGATCCGGCCAGGATAAGACGTCATCGCCGGGCTTGGCCCGGCGATCCATCCTTTTGGGAAGGAGATGGATGCCCGGCTGAAGGCCGGGCATGACGGTCGTGATTCAGCGCCTCTTCAAGCCGCCGGGGCTCGGCGGCTTCCGGCGCAAGCGGGGCCGGCCGCAGCATCAGCGCGGCGGCCGGCAGCGCCTCATAGGCGACCGGGCAGCGCTCGCGGGTGAGCTCGCCGTCGGTCGCGACCCAGACGCGCGTGCGGCGGCCCTTCTCCACCAGGACCGAGGTCGCGCGGAACGACTCGACCAGCGGGTTGCCGCGCCACCCTCCGCGGATCACGTCGACGCCGAGCCGGAAGCGCTCGCGCCAGCCGCCGGCATGCGCGACGATCACCTCGATCTCTCCCGCGTCGAGGCGGGGACGCCGCCAGCCGTCTTCGCCGAAGGCGTTGTTGGTCACGAGCACCGCGGTGGCGTCGACCTTGATGGGCGCGCCGTCGATCACCAGGCGGTAGCGCGATCGGCCCGAGCGGAAGAACGCCCGGAACGCCGCATAGGCGAAGCCGGCGTAGCGGCCGAGCCCCTTCAGGCCCCGCGCGGCCTCGCGGGCGCGCGCCATCTGGGCGAAGAAGCCGAGCCCCGAGATCGAATGGAACGGCCGTCCGTTGATCGTGGCGAGGTCGATCCGCGCGGGCTCGGCCGTCGCGAGCGCCGCGATCGCCTCGTCGATCTCCTGCGGCACGCCGAGGTCGCGGGCGAGCAGGTTCATGGTGCCGAAGGGCAGCACGCCGAAGGTCTTTTCGGTCGCGAGCAGGCGCCCGAGCGAGCGTGACAGCGAGCCGTCCCCGCCACCCACGATGATCTCGTCATGGTCCCGGTCGCGGCCGACCTCTTCGAGCACGGAGCCGAGATCGCGCGGCGGAACCATGCGGACGTCGACCTGCTTGCCCGCGGCCGCGAAGGCGCGCTCGATCCGCGCCGCGGGGCTTTCGGCGCCGGACTGCTCCTTGAGGTCCTTGAGCGTGCCCGACCGTGGATTGAGGAGCACGAGACACCGGGCCATGGAGCGGTCAGCACCCTCGTCGGTTCGGTTGCGGCACCGCGGGTATAGCGCGCCGCGCCTCCTGGCGTAAGTTCAGCTCCCGGCCGTCCAGCCCATCGCCGCGAAGGTCGCTGAGATGTGTGCGGGAAGCGGCGCCGTGACGGCGATCGGGTCCGCGCCCTGCTTCATCGGCAGCGACAGCGCGCGGGCGTGCAGGTGCAGCCGGGCGCCGCCGACCGGTTCGCGGCCATAGATCGGGTCGCCGAGCAGCGGCAGGCCGATATGGGCGGCGTGCGCGCGGATCTGATGGGTGCGGCCGGTGAGCGGCGTGAACTCGATCCAGGCGAGCCCGCCGCCGCGCGCCATCACCCGCCAGTCGGTCACCGAGGGCAGGCCCGCGGGGTCGACCGCCATCCACCAGCCGCGCGCCGGGTCGCGCTTGGCGAGCGCCGCCTCGATGCGTCCGCCCTCGGCCTGCGGCTCGCCCCGCACGACCGCCCAGTAAGTTTTGCCGACCCGTCCCGACGAGAACAGCTTGCCGAGTTTCGCGAGCGCCTTGCGGTGGCGGCCGAGCGCGAGGCAGCCGCTGGTGTCCTTGTCGAGCCGGTGGGCGAGAGCGGGATCGCGCGGCAGCCCGAAGCGCAGTTGCGAAAACAGCTGTTCGAGATTCGCGCCGCCCTTCGGGCCGGCATGCACCGGCAGCCCGGCGGGTTTGTCGATCACCAGCACCAACCCGTCCCGATGCAGCACGCGCGGCACGAGATCGAGATCGAGATCGGGAAAGCCGTCCGGCGGCATCGTTTCTCCTGTTGCGGCGCGGCGAAAAGGATGGGCGGGCGCCGCGCCCGCACTATCTCGCGGGCGATGAAGCTCGTCGCCACCGTTTTCGAGGTCGAGCCCAAGCACGCTTCCGCCTTCCGGGCGGCCGCGCTCGCCAACGCCACCGCGGTCGAGCGCGGCGATCCGGCCTGCCGGGGCGTCGCGATCGCGGAGGATCCGTCGGCGCCGGGCTTCTTCCTCACTTCCGCGCTCTACGCAAGCGAGGAGGCCGCCGCCTCCCACGCCGCCTGCGAGGCCGCCCGCGTCTTCGAGGAGACGGTGCGCGGCTTTGTGAAGCTGAAGCGCGTGCGGCTCGTCGATCTCTGACGTGACGCTGCTGGTCGCCGACATCGGGGGAACGCATGGCCGGTTCGGCCTCCTGGAGGGCGACGGCCTGCGCCCCGGAGGCGTCGGGATCGAAGAGGGCGACGCGCACGCGACCTTCGAGGACGCGGTCGCGGCCTATCTGGGCAAGGCCGGCGCGCGGCCGGATCGCGCGGTCTTCGCGGTCGCAGGTCCCGTCGACGGCGGCCGCGCCCGCATCACCAACCGCCCGAACTGGACGATCGACGCCGGGAGCCTCCGGCGGCGCTTCGGCTTTGCGCAAGTGACGCTGCTGAACGACTTCGCCGCCCAGGCGCTCTGCCTGCCGCATCTCGAACCCGACGAGACGAGGCGGATCGGCGGTGCGCGTCCCCGCGCCGGGGTGAAGGCCGCGGTCGGGCCGGGCACCGGCCTCGGGGTCGCAGCGCTGCTGCCGGAGGGGAACGGCTGGCGGGCGCTCGCGGGCGAAGGCGGCCATGTCGAGTTCGCCGCCGTGACGCCCCGCGAGGCCGCGGCCTTCGAGGTCATCCGGAAGGCGCGCGGCCGGGTCTCGGCCGAGGACGTCCTGTCCGGGCCGGGCCTCGCCCGCCTCCATGACGCGTTTGCGGCGATCGACGGGGAGACGGAGCCGGGCCTTCAGCCCGGCGAGGTCGTGGCCAGCGCCGGTTCGGGCGGCGCGCGCGCCGCCGCGACCGTCGACGCGTTCCTCGACATGCTGGCGCGCTTCTGCGGCGACGTGGCGCTGACCTTCGGCGCCTGGGGCGGCGTCCATCTCTGCGGCGGGGTCGCGCCGCGCCTTCTCGACCGCCTCGACGCCGCCCGGTTCCGCTCGTGCTTCGAGGCGAAGCCGCCGCATGGCGAGCGGCTGAGCGCGGTCGCGACCCTCGTGGTCCTGTCGCCTATCGCCGGGCTGATCGGCTGCGCGGCCGCAGCCCAGGCGACGGATGATCCGGGCAGTTCACGAGGATCGAAATAATATCCGATTAACCACCGATAAAGATCTGTTCAAATTAGAGACGAACAAGAAGCGAATCCGTTTGATTGGCCAAAAGCCCGAGACTAAATCTTGGCTGAGAGCCGTGGAAGTCGCGCGACATGTTTCGCAGCAAGCTTTCCTCGGCCGCCGGGTGGGCTCCGGTCTCGCCATTCCCGATCGGAGCCGTGGGACGAAGCGGCGTCGAGCCTCTCGACGCCGCTTCGTTTCGCCACCTGTTTCGCACGGCCCTCGAGGGCGCGTCCAGAACCTGCCTCGGCGATCCACGGACCCTGCGTGCTTCGGGGCGCCCGCGAAGACGCGGGCTCCTCAGCATGAGGAGGGTGGAGGACGCCAAAGCACAGAACGCCCCTCATGCTGAGGAGCCGTCCGACAGGACGGCGCCTCGAAGCACGCAGCACGCTTCTGCGGGACTCCGTCCGCCCCGACTATCCGATGGTCTTACGGAACGATCGCGGATGAGACGGGTTTCCTAAGAGACGTCTGCGCAAAAGCTCGCAAGGAGGATTTCATGACTGTGAGGCTTCTGGAGGCTGCGGCGCTGTCCGCGACGATGATCCTCGGGTCGGTCGCTGTGGCTGGCGCGCAATCGGCGGCCAACAGCGGCAACGCCGGTAACCTCGCGGATCCCGCCAACCCGCAGAACCCGGGCGCCCCGGCGGCCAAGAGCTCGAGCTCGGGCGGCGGCGAGATGAAGAGCGACAAGCCGGCCAAGAGCTCCAAGACGACCAAGAAGTCGGCTTCGAAGAAATCGTCGAAGAAGAGCATGTGATCCGGCGGGCGGAAGCCCGCGAGTTCTTGAGGGCGCGCCGGCCGGCTGGTCGACGCGCCCTTCGCTTTTCGGCGCCCCGTCCTGCGAGGCGTCGCGTTCGCGCGAGGGCGCGCATGTGCTAAGGGATCGCCGATGAGCGAAGCCCGCCCGCATGACATGAGCCTGCCGTCCTTCGCGGCGCCCGGGCACGATCACGGCGCCTGCGCCGGCGCCGTGATCGAGCGCGCCGAGGCGCTCTGCGCCGCGCGCGGCGCGCGCCTGACCGAGATCCGCCGCCGCGTGCTGGAAGCGCTCGCCGCCGACCATGCGCCGGCCGGCGCCTATGACGTGATCGGCCGGCTGTCCGAGAAGGGAGGCAAGCCGCCCGCGCCGATCACGGTCTACCGGGCGCTCGACTTCCTGCTCGCCCACGGCCTCGCCCACCGCATCGAAAGCCGCAACGCCTATGTGGCCTGCAGCCACGACCATGCGGCCGACGCGGACGGCCCGGTCGTGTTCCTGATCTGCGAACGCTGCGGGGCCGTCGGCGAGGCCGCCTCCGCGGATTTCTCCGAGGCGCTCGACGCGCTCGCGCGAAGCTCCGACTTCCGGCCGCGGGCGCCGGTCATCGAAGTGTCGGGCGAATGCGCGCATTGTCGGGCGGCCTCAGCGAGGCCGTCATGACTGCATCCGTCGAAGCAATCGGGTCATTCGAAGCCATGGACTGTCCGTCGGCGCTCTCCGGGCGGCGCGCCTCGCGCGCCGTCGCGGTCGGCGGCGTGACGGTCGGCGGCGGCGCGCCGATCGTGGTGCAGTCGATGACCAACACCGACACCGCCGACGTCGCCGCGACGGTCGCGCAGGTCGCGGCGTTGGCGCGGGCCGGGTCGGAGCTCGTCCGCATCACCGTCGACCGCGCCGCGGCCGCGGCCGCCGTGCCACACATCCGCGACCAGCTCGCGGGGCGCGGCGTCGAGGTCCCGCTCGTCGGCGACTTCCATTACATCGGCCACACGTTGCTCGCCGAGCACCCGGCCTGCGCCGAGGCGCTCGCCAAGTACCGCATCAATCCCGGCAATGTCGGCTTCGGCGCGAAGAAGGACCGACAGTTCGCCCAGATCGTCGAGATCGCGGCGAAGAACGGCAAGGCGGTCAGGATCGGCGGCAATTGGGGCTCGCTCGACGGCGAGCTGCTGACCCGCCTGATGGACCAGAACGCGGCCTCGGCCGCCCCGAAGGACGCCCGCGAGGTCACCCGCGAGGCGCTGATCCGCTCCGTCCTATTGTCGGCCGGGCGTGCGGAAGAGCTCGGCTTGCCGCGGGAAAAAATCATCCTGTCGGCCAAGGTGTCGGCGGTGCAGGACCTGATCGCGGTGTACGCCGAGCTTTCGCGCCGCGCCGATTATGCTCTCCATCTCGGGCTGACCGAGGCCGGCATGGGCTCGAAGGGCATCGTCGCCTCCTCGGCCGCGATGGGCGTGCTGCTGCAGCAGGGGATCGGCGACACGATCCGCGTCTCGCTGACGCCCGAGCCCGGCGGCGACCGGACGCTCGAAGTCAAGGTCGCGCAGGAGATCCTGCAGACCATGGGCTTCCGCACCTTCGTGCCGCTGGTCGCGGCCTGCCCGGGCTGCGGGCGCACCACCTCGACGGTGTTCCAGGAGCTCGCCCGCGACGTCCAGAACCACATCGTCGCGCGCATGCCGCAGTGGAAGGCGCTCTATCCGGGCGCCGAGGCGCTCAACGTCGCGGTGATGGGCTGCATCGTGAACGGGCCGGGCGAGTCCAAGCACGCCGACATCGGCATCTCGCTGCCCGGCACCGGCGAGGCGCCGACCGCGCCGGTCTTCATCGACGGCAAGAAGGTCGCGACGCTGCGCGGCCCGACCCTCGTCGAGGACTTCAAGACGATGGTCGAGGACTATGTCGCCCGGCGCTTCGGAGCCCGCGAGGGCGGCCGCGACGCGGCCGAATAACAGGCTTCAATGCGTCATGTGCCCGACCTCGGGCACGCGCCAGCGGCGGATGAAGGCAGGCGCGAGTTCGAGGCTCGAGGGCGCGGGGCGCGTCGCCTCGCCGGCCTTCAGGCAATCAGAGACGAAGCGCAGCGCCGCCCGCATGCCCCATTCCGTGTAGGGTTTCGCGACCGTGCCGACCCCGCCCGCAAAGTCCTCGGGCAGTCGCCTGCGGTTTGCGGTCATGAACAGCACCGCGGTCCCATGCGTCGCCGCGGCCCTGCGCGCGATCTCGACGCCCGTCGGGCCGTCGGAGAGATGGACGTCGAGCAGCACCAGGTCCGGCCGCTCCCGCTCCAGCATCTCGAGCGCCTCGTCGCAGTCGATCGCGACGCCGACCGCCGCCATGCCGGCCTCCGCCACCAGGACCTCGATCTCGGCCGCGACGACGACCTCGTCCTCAACGATGAGCACGCGCATCGTCGAGCCCGCGCTCATGAAGCCCCGCACGCCCCTGGCGCCGTCTTCGGCGGCGTGACCTTGACCTTGGCGCCCGCCTGCCCGTCGGTCGTCCGGTCGACGGCGGCGCCACGGGGGTCGCTCGCCCCGCGCGCGCCGTGAAGGCGTCGGACCTCGCGCGGCGATGCGTCTCGCTTGACCATGTCTCGCTCGCAGGCGGGCTCGCGATGCGGCCCTCGGAGGCGGGAGAAATCGGCTGCGGGCCGCATTCGTCAAGCGGCGCAGCGTCCCGGACGCGTGAGCGCGAGCGGCCCGCGTTCAGGCGAGCTGCGGCGCCGCCAGAAACTCGCCCTGAAGATAAGTCGCGCCCCAGGCGGTGAGGAGTTCGGCCGCGCCCCGGGTCTCGACCTGCTCGGCGACGGTCTCGAGCCCGAGCTCGCGGGCGAGCGCGATCAGCGCCCGGACGAACGCCCCCGACTCAGGCGAGGTCTCGACGTCGCGCACGAAGGAGCCGTCGATCTTGACGATGTCGACGCCGAGCTCGCGCAGCGCCTTGAACGAGGTGTGGCCGGTGCCGAAATCGTCGATCGCGACCTTGACGCCCCATCCCCTGAGCGTGCGCACGAACCGCCCCGTCACGCCGAGATCGGCGATCGCCGCGGTCTCGGTGATCTCGACCATCAGGCGCTCGGCGACGTCGGGCCTGAGCGACAGCCAGGCGAGCAGCGCCTCCGTCCAGGCGTCGTCCGCCGTGGTGGCGGCCGAGACGTTGACGGCGACGCGCTCGTCCGGCCGCTCGGCGAGATGGGCGACCGCGAGGTCGAGCACCCGGCGGTCGAGCATGTGGATCAACCCGACCTCCTCGGCCGCGCGGGCGAGAGGGCCGCCCGAGACCACCGTGCCGTCGGCCGAGACCACGCGCGCCAGCGCCTCGCTCCAGCAGGTCTCGCCCGAGCCCGCCCGCAGCACCGGCTGGAAGGCGAGGCGCATGCGCCGCTCGTTGAGCGCCGAGACGAGATCCTCGGCGAGCTTCATGTTGGCGCGGCGCGCGGCCTCGCGTCCTGGGTCCGGCGCATAGATCCACGTCGAGCCCGGCGTGCCGGCGGAGGCGCGGGCGAGCGCGAGCCGGGCGCGGGCGACGAGCTCCTCGACGTCGCGGGCGTGGCGCGGGGCGACCACCGCCCCGACTGCGATCCGGACCGCGACCGGCCCGGCGGCCGTCGCTATCGGTTGGTCGTGGACCGCGCTGGCGAGGCGCCTGGCCGCGACCTCGAGGTCCCCGCGGTCGCATTCCTGCAGCACCATGCCGAAGGTCGAGGTTGAGAACCGGCCGAGCGTGTCGCCGCCGCGCATCGCGCCGCGCAGCCGCCGCGAGACCTCAACGATCACCAGGTCGCCGACGTCGAAGCCGTAGGATTCGTTGATCGCCCCGAGATTGGTGACGCCCGCCAGCGCGAAGGCGGTCGGCGTCTGCAGGCGCGCCCCGGCCGCAAGCGCCGCGCCCGCGACCTCGATCAGGCGCGGCCGCGAAAGCTGACCGGTGAGCGGATCGAAACGGGCGAGCGAGGCCGCCCGCTCGGCGGCCTCGTGGCGCGGGCCGAGGCGGCGCACGACGCCCAGCACCCGGGCGGGCCGCCCGTCCGGGCCCGCATGCCAGCGCCCGCGATCCTCGATCCAGAGCCGCGCTGTGCGGGCGCCGCGCATCAGCGGATACTCGACCTCGAACGCGACGCCCTCGCCCTTGTCCAGCTTCTGCGATCCCAGCACCGCCTCTCGCCGGGTCGTCAGCGCCTCCGGGTCGAACAGCGCGGCGAAGCGCGTCGCCGTGTCGATCCGCACGCCGGGCTGCAGCCCGAGCACGGCCTGGGCGTTGTCGGTCCAGTCCAGCCGATCGCTCGCGACGTCCCAGACATAGGCGGCCTCGCCGACCGCGGCGAGCACCTCCTCGAGCGGCGCGCCGACGCCGGCCTCAGAGCGGTCGATCGTCGTCGGCAGCGGTTGGGCCATGCGGAGTCCGGCGGACGGGAAAAACGAATCGTTCGTCTGGACTCTAGCCAAAACCCTTCTAGAATTTATGTCCAGAGGAATGCGGTCTGGAGCCGCGATTACTTGGTTAATGGATGTTCAGTTGCATAATTAGTGATCGGATCGTGACTTTGAGGGGCTTTTTACCACGATGATGATGCTGCCGCCCATTGCCCCGACGATTTCGGGCGAGCGCCCCGAGCGACGGGCGCGGGCGCGGCGCGTCGCCGATCGAACACAGCAGACGGACGCCGCCGTCGAACAGCCCGACGCCGCCCCCGGGCTCCAGGCCGAGCCGCGGGCGCGCTTCCGGGGCCGGGCCAGGGGCCGCCGCGCAAGCGACCGCGAGCCCGAAACCGCTTCGGCCGCGCCCTTCGGCTGCGCCCCGAAGCCCCACGCGCCGCTGGTCGCGCAGCTCGTCGCCACCGCGCTCGGCCTCGAGCAGACCCGCTCGCGCCGCCGCGGCTCCATCGAAGAGGCGGTCGCGCTCTACGGGCGCCGCCGCGAGAAGCCCAAGCGCCCGCGCGGCGAGGCCTGAGGCGGCGTCGGGCGCGATCCGGGCAGGATGAATCGCCATCGCCGGGTCTGCCCCGCCGATCCATCACTTGCCGAAGGCTCATTCACGAAGTCGATGGACGCCCGGATCAAGTCATCACGTCTGGGCATGACACAGTTCAGGCGTATCCGCTTGGCTTAGAGCGTGACCGTCATCCCCGGCCGAAGCGCCGGAATCCATCGCCACCGAGGACGCCAGATGCGCCGCGGCCGGCGACAATGGATTCCGGGACAAGCCCGGAATGACGGCGTTGGCGGTTTTCGGGATGACTTTGGGTTCCGTGAAGCCAGAAGCAAAAAAGCCGGCTCGCGGGAGCCGGCTTTTTTGTGCTCAGGATCAGGCCCGGATCGAGACCAGGCCCTGGATCAGGCGTCGGACTTCGGCGACAGGATCTGGCGGCCGCGATACATGCCGGTCTTGAGGTCCAGATGATGCGGGCGGCGCAGCTCGCCCGAATCCTTGTCCTCGACATAGGTCGGGGATTTGAGCGCGTCGGCCGAGCGGCGCATGCCGCGCTTCGAGGGGGAGGTCTTTCGCTTCGGAACGGCCATTGGTCTATCAAACTCCGTCGATCGTAGGCGCGGCCGCTAGACGGCACGCAAAATTCCTGGCGCGGACCAAGGGCCCCGCCGTTTGGGCGGGCTTATAGCGGCATCGACGTCCGGACGCCAGCGCCAACGTGACTCCGCGATGACGCAAAGCCTCACTTCAGGCAGGCCGCAAGGCTCCCCGCGGCGCGGGCGCGGCTCGCGATGACGGCCGCACGGGACCGGGCGCGGGCGTTGGGGCGGGCCGGATTGCGCAGGATCGGGTTCGGCAGCGCCGCCGCCATCAGCGCGGCCTGGCGGGCGTCGAGCCGGCCGGCGCCGCGTTTGAAGGCGCGCCTTGCGCCCGCCTCCGCCCCGAAGGTTCCGTCCGGGCCCCATTCGGCGACGTTGAGATAGACCTCCATGACGCGGCGCTTCGGCCAGACCAGATCGATCCAGTGGGCCAGCACGATCTCGATCGGCTTGCGGAGATAGGCCGCCCCTTGCCAGAGGAAGAGGTTCTTGGCGACCTGCATGGCGATGGTCGAGGCGCCGCGCCCCGGCCCGTCGGCTTCGCCCTCCTTCATCACGGTCCGGATCGCCCCCCAGTCGACGCCGGAGTGCCGGCAGAACAGCGCGTCCTCGGAGACCAGAACCGCGCGCGGCAGCGTCGGGGCGATCTGGTCGAGCGGCGTCCAGATCCGCGTCACGGGCCGCGCGGTCGCCCAGCGGGCGAGCATCAGCGTCGAGACCGGCGGGACCACAGCATAGACGAGCGTGAGCACGAAGGGCAGCGCGGCCAGCGCGCCGAGGACGTAGATCGCGATCCCGAAGCCCGACCGTCGCGGCCGAAGCAGCCGTGCGGTCGACGCCGCAGTCCGCGCGTAACTCGCCATCGATCCTCGCGCCGAATTCCCCGCGGGCAATCTAGCAGAGCGGCGCGCCCGAACGCCACGCGCGCCCGTCATGATTGAAGCGAATGGAGGGGAGGCCGCGCCACTTGAAGGTCGACAGCTCCGCGCCCGCGCCCGGCGCGCTTGACGCAGCCGTGAGCTTCGGGCACGGGGCGTTCGCGGGCGCCTAGTCCGTCAGTCGCGGACCAATCCATGCCGACGATCGGATTCGAGCAACACATCGCGGAGGTCGCGGCGCGCGTCGAGGCCGGCCTCGAGGCGCTGCTTTCGGAGCGTCCGGAGCCCGGCGAGATCGCGCGCCCGGCACGCCTCCTCGCCGCCATGCGGCACGCGACGCTGGGCGGCGGCAAGCGGCTGCGGCCCGCGCTGCTGACCGCCGTCGCGCGGCTGTTCGGCGCCGAGGGCGAAGAACCGCTGAGGGCCGCGCTCGCGGTCGAGTGCGTCCACGGCTACAGCCTCGTGCATGACGACCTGCCGGCGATGGACGACGACGATCTGCGCCGCGGCCGGCCGACCGTCCACCGCGCCTTCGACGAGGCGACCGCGATCCTGGCGGGCGACGCGCTGCAGGCGCTCGCCTTCGCGACGCTCGCCGATCCCGCGACCGATCCCGATCCGGCCGTGCGGGCCGAGCTCGTCCTGGTTCTCGCCCGCGCTGCAGGGCCCGGCGGCATGGCGGGCGGCCAGATGCTCGATCTCGCGGCCGAGGGCCGGTTCCGTGAGGACGGCCCCGAGCGGCTCGGCGAGGCCGAGGTGCTGAGGCTGCAGGCGATGAAGACCGGCGCGCTGATCGAGGCCTCGGCCGAGATGGGCGCGATCCTCGGCCGCGCAGGCGGCGGCGATCGCGCCGCGATTGCGGCCTACGCCCGCGCGCTCGGGGCCGCGTTCCAGATCGCCGACGACCTGCTCGACGCCGAAGGCGCGGCCGACGCCGTCGGCAAGGCGACCGGCAAGGACGCGGCCGCCGGCAAGGCGACGCTGGTCGGCATGCTCGGCGTCGGCGGCGCGCGCGCCCGGCTCGACGCCTTGACCGCGACGGCGCTCGAGGCGCTCGGCCGCTTCGGCCCCGAGGCCGAACCGCTGCGCGGCGCGGCGCGGTTCGTCGCCGC
The DNA here is from genome assembly GCF_004103825.1 of Hansschlegelia zhihuaiae. Taxonomy (GTDB): domain Bacteria; phylum Pseudomonadota; class Alphaproteobacteria; order Rhizobiales; family Methylopilaceae; genus Methylopila; species Methylopila zhihuaiae. The sequence continues at coordinate 42,949 of NZ_RYFI01000021.1, read as the reverse complement.
ACGCGAGCACTGACGCCATCCAGGGCGTGACGCCGCGGGTTAAGCTCGTTTAGTTTTCGTCCGACCTCATTCCTACCGGAGACGTCATGGCGGCGCCCAGGATCGTCGTGTTCGCTGGATCGATCCGCACCGGCTCGATCAACGAGAAGCTCGCGGCCGCGGTCGCGGCCCGGCTCGCGGCGGCCGGAGCGCGGCCGACGCATGTCTCGCTGAAGGACTATCCGCTGCCGCTGTTCGACGCCGACCTGATGGCGCGCGACGGAATACCGGCGCCGGCGCGGAGCCTCGTGGAGCTGTTCTTCGAGCACCAGGGCGCGTTCGTGGCGAGCCCGGAATACAACGCCAGCTTCTCGCCGCTGCTCAAGAACGCGTTCGACTGGATGTCCCGCGTCAATGTCGAGGGACGCCCGCCGCTGCCGGCCTTCAAGGAGCGGGCGTTCGCGCTCGGCGCAGTCTCGAACGGCGCGATGGGCGGCTATCGCGGCCTCACCCAGCTCCGCACGATGATGGAATTGGGGCTCGGCGCGCTGGTGCTGCCCGAGATGGTCGCGGTCGGCAATGCGGCCGAGGCCTTCGGGTCGGACGGCGGGCTCGCCAATGAGCGCGCCGCCGGCTTCCTCGACGACGTCCTGGGCAAGCTGATCCGGACCGCGGAGCTTCTGTGGTGACCGGCGCGGCGATCCGGGATCCGCGAGACCGGCTGATCGTCGGGCTCGACCTTGCGAGCCTCACCGAGGCTGAGTCGGTGGTGGCGCGGCTCGGCGACGCCGTGACGTTCTACAAGATCGGCTTCGAGCTTGCGGTCGCGGGCGGCCTCACGCTCGCCGAACGGCTGGCGCGGTCCGACAAGAAGGTGTTCGTCGACCTGAAGCTCCACGACATCGGCGCCACCGTCGAGAAGGCGACGCGCCAGATCGCGCGGCTCGGGGCCGCGATGACGACCGTGCACGCCTATCCGCAGACGCTGCGCGCGGCGGCCGCAGGGCGCGGCGACAGCGCGCTCAAGGTGCTGGGCGTCACGGTGCTGACCTCCTGGGACCAGTCCGACGTCGCGGCGGCGGGCTTCAGCGGGACGCCGGAGGCGCTGGTCGCGCGGCGCGTGAAGCAGGCGCGCGACTGTGGCGTCGACGGCGTGATCTGCGCGCCGACCGACCTCGCCTCGGTCCGCGGCGTCGCGCCGCCGCCCTTCCTGGCCGTGACCCCCGGCGTGCGGCCCGCGGGTTCGGCCGCCGGCGACCAGAAGCGGGTCGCGACCCCGGGCGAGGCGATCCGCGCCGGCGCCGACCATCTCGTGGTCGGCCGCCCGATTCTCGCGGCGCCCGATCCGCGCGCCGCCGCAGAGGCGATCCTGCAAGAAATTGATCAGGCGCTCGCCGAGGCTTGAGTTTCACCTTCCGTATTATTGATGCAAATCAACTACACACCTAGATGGATCGTCGCGATATCGGGTCTTTCTGGCCACGTAATCGTCTGAAAATTAACGATTGACTAAGTACGCTCTTGCCTTGTCGGCCTGCTTCGCGCAGAAGTCGGCCGGTTATGCGGGTGTATCCCGTATGTCCTCAGCGCGTGGGGGCGCGATGCCGACGGGGCAGACGGACAGTGCGTTGGTATGCGTTGTGGACGACGACGAGGTCATCCGCGACGTGCTTTCGGCGGTGTTCGACGCTGATGGGTTTCTGGTCGAGACCTTCGAGAGCGGGGACCAGTTCCTCGGCCGGCGGTTCGACCGGGCACCGGCATGCGTCCTGCTCGACGTGCTGATGCCTGGTTCGTCCGGGCTCCATGTGCTGAAGGCGCTGAACGCCAGCGGCGGCGGCGCGCCTGTCATCATGATCTCGGGCTCCGCCGACATCCCGATGGCGGTCGACGCCATCCGGCATGGCGCGCTCGACTTCATAGAGAAGCCCTTCGATCCCGCCACCATCGTGCGGCGCGTGCGCGACGCCCTCGATGCGAGCGGCGTCCGGGCCGCCGCTTTGGCGCAGGCGGAGGACGGGCCGGACCTTCCGGGCGCCGAAGCGTTGACGCCGCGCGAACGCGAAGTGTTGGGGCTGATCTCCGGCGGTCAGTCCAACAAGGAGGCGGGTCGGCTGCTCGGCATCAGCCCGCGCACCATCGAGGTCCACCGCGCGCGCATCATGGAGAAGCTCGGCGCCAAGAACGCCGCCGACCTCGTGCGCATCGTGATGTCGGCGACCGAGAGCCGCTGAGGCGCGGCCGCGGCGCAATCTGAGTCAACTCGGGTCGTCATTGCCGGGCTTGACCCGGCAATCCATCTCCTTGGCGAAGAGGATAGATGCCCGGGTCAAGCCCGGGCATGACGGCGGCGCGGACCGGTTACCGCGTCTCCTGCTTCCGCATGGGCATCTCGTCGACGAGCCCGGTCAGCTTCGCGGCGTCGACCGGCTCGGCGGAGCGCAGCTTCTCGCCGCCGTCCTTGCCGACCAGCACGATCGCGAAGGCGTCGTCCTTCACGCCATAGGCTTGGCGCAGCCCCGCGGCGGTGAGGGTGGCGGGCGCGCGGCCGCCCGACAGCGTGGTGACGCCGCGCGTCGTGACGACGAAGACCGGCATCTCGCGTTCGGTGAGCGCCTCGCGCGCGCCGGCGAGGCGCTTCAGCTGGTCGGCGACGGCGGGCGCCTCGCGGCTCGGCGCGAACACCACGACGGGCCGCGATTTCCCGCGAAACGCGTCGAGACCGGCGGCGGCCGCCGGCGCGGCGACGCCCGCCGCGACGAGCGCGGCGCCGAGCCAGGCGAGAGGCGCGATCCGGGTCATGGATCCGAATTGGCGCCCCCCGCCGGCCCGTCAAGCGGCTGTCGCGACGATGTCGGGGTCAGGCGCCGGTCAGCGCCTTCTCGAAGCGCTCGGCGACCGCCTTGCCCATGTCTGTCGTGCCGACCTTCGTCGTCCCTTCCGAGTGGATGTCGCCGGTTCTGATCCCATCGGCGAGCGTCTGCGAGATCGCCCGGTCGAGCAGGTCGGCGACCTCCGGCTTGCCGAGCGAATATTTGAGCGCCATTGCGAGGCTCGCGATCATGGCGAGCGGGTTGGCGACGCCCTTGCCCGCGATGTCGGGCGCCGAGCCGTGGACCGGCTCGTAGAGCGCCTTGCGGCGGCCGTTCTCATCCTCGGCGCCGAGCGAGGCCGAGGGCAGCATGCCGAGCGAGCCGGTCAGCATCGAGGCGACGTCGGACAGGATGTCGCCGAACAGATTGTCGGTGACGATCACGTCGAACTGCTTCGGCGCGCGCACCAGCTGCATGCCGAGCGCGTCGGCCAGCATGTGGTCGAGCTTGACGTCCTCGTAGCCCTGCTTGTGGGTGGCGGTGACCACCTGGTTCCAAAGCAGGCCCGACTTCATGACGTTGCGCTTGTCGGCCGAGGTGACGCGGCCCGAGCGCACCCGCGCGAGCTCGAACGCCACTTTCGCGATGCGCTCGATCTCGTAGGTCTCGTAGACCTGGGTGTCGACGGCGCGCTTCTGGCCGTTCGGAAGGTCCGTGATCTCCTTGGGCTCGCCGAAATAGACGCCGCCGGTGAGTTCGCGCACGATCATCAGGTCGAGCCCGTCGACGAGCTCGCGCTTGAGCGCGGAGGAGTCGGCGAGCGCGGGGTAGCAGATCGCCGGCCGAAGATTGGCGAACAGCTCGAGATCCTTGCGGAGCCGCAGCAGGCCGGCCTCGGGGCGATGCTCGTAGGCGACGCTGTCCCATTTCGGCCCGCCGACCGCGCCGAGCAGCACCGTGTCGGCTGCTTGCGCCTTCTCGACGTCGGCGTCCGAGATCGCGACGCCGTGGGCGTCGTAGGCGCAGCCCCCCACGAGGCCTTCGTCAATCGACAGCGACAGGATCCCGCGCGCCTCGATGATCGCGAGGATGCGCTTCACCTCCTCCATCACCTCCGGGCCGATGCCGTCGCCGGGCAGGAGCAGAAGCCTGTGGGTCGCCATGAAATCCTCTCGGGAAGCGAATGTGATAAGTCGGCGGCGTTTTGACCCTCGCGGCCCGGCTTGGCAAGATGGCTCGCCGCCTCGTCGCCCCGCGTCCCCGCCTCCCATCCGGTCCCCGTGAACGCGATCGCATCGACTCACGACGCCTATTTCCACATTCGCATCGTGCTCGGCATGGTGGTCGGCCTTGCGATCTCACGCCTGCTCACGGGCGTCGCGCGCTTCGTTCAGCACCCGTCCCGCCAGGCGATCTATCCGGTTCATCTCGGCTGGGTGTTTTTCGTCTTCCTGACGATCATCCACTTCTGGTGGTTCGAGTTCCGGCTCGTCGAGATGCCGAAATGGATCTTCGAGGTCTACATCTTCGTAATCTTCTATGCCTGCCTGTTGTTCCTCACGAGCACACTGCTGTTCCCGGACCAGATGGGCGAGTATTCGGGGTATCGCGACTACTTCATGTCGCGACGAGGCTGGTTCTTCGGCCTGCTCGCCGCTGTGTTCCTCGTCGACATCGTCGACACCTATCTGAAAGGCGGGGAGTATTTCCGCTCCTTCGGGCCCGAATATCCCACCCGGAACCTCGTCTACGCGGCCGTTTTCGTGGCCGCGGCCTTCATCCGCAACGAGCGCTTCCATGTCGCGCTTGTCGTGGTCGCGCTGGCCTATCAGGCGAGCTGGATTCTGAGATTGTTTGACTCAATCTGATCGGGCCGGCCGGGCGTCGCGCGAGATCGGCGACCTTCCGTCAGGTTCGCGACCGGCCCCTACAGGAACCTGCCGCCGCGCTGCAGGACCTCGATCTTGTAGCCGTCGGGGTCGGAGATGAAGAAGAACCGCGCGAACGGCGTCCCGTCGCGCTGCATGGTCTTCACGTCGTTGGGCTTGAGGCCCGCCTCGACCATGCGCTCGTGCTCGGCGTCGACGTCGTCGACCGACAGCGCGAGATGGCCGTAGCCGTCTCCGAGGTCGTAAGCGCGGTCGCGGCCGGCGTTGACGGTGAGCTCGAGCTCGAAGCCGGTCTCCTCGTTCCTGAGATAGACCAGCGTGAAGCTCTCGAACGGATAGCGGTCCGCGACCTTGAGCCCGAAGGCCTTGCCGTAGAACTCGATCGAGCGCTTCTCGTCGGTCACGCGGACCATGGAGTGAATCATCTTGGCCATTGCGGCTCCTCGAGCTGCTGGCGGCCCTGGTCGGCGGATGCGCCGGGGCCGTCATGCCCGGACTTGATCCGGGCATCCATCCTTTGGGCCAATGGATGGATCGCCGGGTCAAGCCCGGCGATGACGGTTTCGGGAACCGAAGACCGCAAAAACGAAAAAGGCCCCGGCGTCGCCGCCGGGGCCCTCTCGCAATCTCCGGGCGGGGCCGGAGCCTATGACGTCACTCGCGGTTGCCGAACAGCGACAGCAGCATCGTGAACATGTTGATGAAGTTCAGGTAGAGCGACAGCGCGCCCATGATCGCCTTGCGGCCCATCGAGTCGCTGTCGTCGCCCTCGTAATACATCTCCTTGATGCGCTGCGTGTCGTAGGCCGTGAGGCCCGCGAAGATCAGCACGCCGGCGACCGACACCACGAACTGCAGCATCGACGACGCGAGGAAGATGTTCACCAGGCTCGCGATGATGAGGCCGAACAGGCCCATCACCATGAACGAGCCCATGGCCGTCAGGTCGCGCTTGGTCGTGTAGCCCCAGAGGCTGAGCGCGCCGAACGCCGCCGCGGTGATGAAGAACACCCGTCCGATCGAGGCCCCGGTGTAAACGAGGAAGATCGACGACAGCGAGAGCCCCATCAGGGCCGCGAAGACGTAGAAGGCGATCTGACCGCTCGCCGTGCTCATCTTGTGCAGGCGCGCGGACAGGAAGAACACCATGCCGAGCGGCGCCAGCAGCACCACCCACTTCAGCGGGCTCGTGTAGAGCATCACGCCGAACTGGGTCAGATTCATGCCGCGCGCCACCGCGCCCGTCGGCTCGGACGAGACCGCCAGCATGAAGGCGCCGATCGCGGCGAAGCCCGTGATCGCGAGGCCGAGCGACATGTAGTTGTAGACGCTCAGCATATAGGAGCGGAGCCCCTGGTCGACGACCGCGCCCTGCGCGGTGGTCCGACCGAGGGTCGTCTGCCCGAAAGCGTTGCGTTGGAAGTCCGACATTTGTGTCGTCCCTTTTGGAACAGGAGCCCGTCAGCGCGCCGTTCCGCGGCCCGCCATTGGTTGAGAAGGATATGGGGAATGGGCCGTCGCGCACAAGTTCGCGAGCGGGGGTGGGTTCTGACAACTTCGTCAGAACCGCGCGGCGGCGCGGAACGACGTTAAGGGAGGCTGGAGAGCTTGCGCGGGCCGACCGCGATGCAGAGCCTCGTCTTGGGTCCGATGCGGGCGAGCAGGCGACGCAGCGCGGCGGGCGCGAGCGCGACGCATCCGGCGGTCGGCGGGAAGCCGGGCTTCGCGACATGGAGGAAGATCGCGCTGCCGCGGCCGGGGCGCGGAGGCCGGTCGTTCCAGCTGAGTTCGCCGACCAGATCGTAGAGCCCATCGTCCCGGTACATGACCTCGTGCGACGCCGGAAAAGGTAGCTTCACCAGTCGGTTATAGAGCCTATGGCCGGGCGCGTCGCACCAGCCGTCGCCGCGCCGCGCGACCCGCTGGGGCAGTCCCGACGCGACCCTCGGGCCGCGGTCGGCCCGCCGCCAGAGCCGCCGGATCGCAAGCGCGCCCCGGGGCGTGGCGCCGTCGCCCTCGCGCTTCGCGACCACGATTCCGGCGGGCCCCAGCGCGCAGGGGAAGGCGGCGCGGCCGACCGTCAGCCGGCCCTTCGCGCGGTCTCCCGTCAGGGCCCTGACGTCGACCCGCGAGATGCGCCGCCGGACGATTCGCGTCATTGTTTCAAACTCCCTGCCCTCCCCGTGCGGGGCTCCGCCGCCTTGCCGAATGCGGGGTCGGTGCTCTACTTCACGGCGGTCGGACGACGGAAGCCGGCTTTCCAGAGATTTTGAATGGCCACAAAGCGCAAGATTCTTGTCGTCGAGGACGACGCCGACCTCCGCCAAGAGCTCGCCGAGCAGCTCGACCTTCACGACGAATTCGAGGCCGCCCAGGCGCCGGCTGCGCAGCCGGCGATCGCGCATGTGCGCTCCGATCACGTCGACCTGGTCCTGATGGATGTCGGCCTGCCCGACATGGACGGCCGCGAGGCCGTCAAGGTGATGCGCCGCGACGGCTTCCGCGGCCCCGTGATCATGCTGACCGGCCAGGATTCCGACGCCGACACGATTCTGGGCCTCGAGGCCGGGGCCAACGACTATGTGGCGAAGCCGGTGCGCTTCGCGGTGCTGCTCGCCCGCATCCGCGCCCAGCTCCGGAGCCACGAGGCGAGCGAAGACGCGGTCTTCACCATCGGACCCTACACGTTCCGGCCCGGCGGCAAGATGCTGGTCACCGAGAAGAACGCGAAAATCCGGCTGACCGAGAAAGAAACCGCGATTCTGCGTTTTCTGTATCGCGCGGGCTCGTCCGTGGTCGGACGCGAAACGCTTCTTCAGGAAGTCTGGGGTTATAATTCGGGCGTGACGACTCACACGCTCGAGACGCACGTCTATCGTCTTCGCCAGAAGATCGAGGCGGACCCGTCCAATGCGCGGCTGCTCGTCACGGAAGCGGGGGGCTATAAGCTCGTTCCTTGAGACGGGCTTTTAGGCAGTTGCGTAGCGGGGGCGCGTGGCGCTCGAGGACGATATCAGGACGCTCGGCGAGACGCCGATGCTCGACCAGCTCGGGCGCGACGCGCAGCGGCTCATCGCCTTCTCGGCGGATCGGGTCCGGCTCGGCGAGGGCGACGTGCTGTTCCGCGAGGGCGACCGCGCGGATTCGGGCTATGTCGTCGTGTCGGGCGCGATCACGCTCGCGCGGCGCGGCGTCGAGAAGCGGGTCGGCCGCGCGAGCCTGATCGGCGAGCTCGCTCTGATCGCCGACGCCGCCCGGCCCGCGACCGCGACCGCCGCCGAGCCGACCGAGGTGCTGCGCATCGCCCGCGGATTGTTCGCCCGGTTGTTCGACGAATATCCGGACCTCGCGCGCAAGCTCCACGCCCGCATCGCCGCCCGCCTGCAAGCCGACATCGCCGAGCTGCAGTCGATCGAGGCGCTGCTGAGGAAATAGGCCTTGCCGTCATCCCGGCCGGAGCGAAGCGGAGAGCCGGGATCGTCATCAGGATTGAGCTTCATCCTTCGGACGATCCCGGATCGGCCTTTGGGCCGTCCGGGACGACGCTTGCTCAGCCGAAGGTGACGATCACCGGCACGTGGTCAGACGGTCGGTCCCAGCCCCGCGCGGCCTTGAGGATCTCGACGCCGGTCGAGCGCGCCGCGACGTCCTCGCTCGCCCAGACATGGTCGAGCCGGCGGCCGCGGTCGGAGGCCTCCCAGTCGGCCGCGCGGTAGCTCCACCATGAATAGAGCTTCTCGGGGTGCGGGACATGCGCCCTGACCGCGTCGACCCAGCGCCCGGCGAGCCGCATGGCGTCGAGCCCCTCGGTCTCGACCGGCGTGTGGGAGACCACCCTGAGCAGCTGCTTGTGGCTCCAGACGTCGGACGGGTCGGGCGCGATGTTGAGGTCGCCCACCATGATGCGGGCGTCCGTCTCGGCGATCCGCTCGGACCATTGATGGAGCTCGCGCACGAACTGCAGCTTGTGGGCGAATTTCGGATTGATCGTCGGATCCGGCTCGTCGCCGCCGGCCGGGACATAGAAATTGTGCAGCGTCACGCCTTCGAGCGGCCCGGCCGCGAAGGTCGTGGCGAGGTGGCGGGCGTCGTCCTTGTCGGCCCAGCGCTCCTTGGCGGTGGTGACGAAGGGGAAGCGCGAGAAGGTCGCGACGCCGTGATAGCCCTTCTGGCCGTGGATCGCGACATGGGCGTAGCCGAGCTTGCGGATGTCGTTCAGCGGGAAATGGTCGTCAGCGCATTTGGTCTCCTGCAGGCACAGGACGTCGGGCGCGTGCTCGTCGACGAGCTTGGCCACGAGCCCGATGCGCAGGCGCACGGAATTGATGTTCCAGGTGGCGAGGCGGAGCGGCATGGAGGACTTGGGCGACCGGCGGGAGAGAGGGCTTTAGGCGAGCCGGGCCCGGAACGCAAAGACGCCCGGCTCTCGGGGGAAAAGCCGGGCGTCCGCGCGCTTGGCGCTCCGCCGATCGGAGGAGCGGCGGAAACGAGGTGATTTCGTCGAGGCTGCGACGGGGGGAACGCAGCTGTTCGACAGCGCCTCGCTCGACCGTCGAGATGGTCGTTCGTGCGCAATCCGTCAAGCGCACGAGTGCGTGAAATCGTAACGGCACGTGAAGAGGGTTCTTACGCCTCGAATCCGAGCGTCAGGGGCGCCGCTGCACCGGCCAGCGCTGCTGCACGATCTTGAACAGATTGTCGTCGAGCTTGGCCTGGGCGGTCACGTCCGAGAGCATCACGGAGGTCTCCATGCCCTGCGCGTCCGTTACGGTCCACTGCGCCAGCTCGTAGTCCTTGCCCGAAAACATCAGCTGGATCTGCGCCTTGCCGCCGATCGCGTTCTTCTCCTCGAGCACCACCGAGACCATCTCGGGCTCCTGGTAGACCCCGAGGACATTGGCGTTCCTGGTCAGGTCGACATTCTGCTGGAGCAGGAAGCGCAGCGGCGTCTGGCTGAGCGGCCAGAGCTCCTGGGTCGCGAGCTTGCGGTTCTTGACCGAGACCGACGAGCCGTCGGCCACGATCTCAAGCGGGGAAGGCGGCGCGTACTGGAACCGGATTTTTCCGGGCCGCGACAGATAGAGCTTGCCGACCGCGCGCGAGCCGTCGGGGCCGACCTGCTCGAAATTCGCGGTCACGTTCTGGATCGAGTTGAAATAGGCGTTGACGCGCTGGAGCGTCGCGCGCTGCGCGGCGTCGAGCTGGCCGGGCGGCACGCCGGCCCCGGCGGCGGCGAGGCGGAGCGAGGCCGGCGGCGGCGGATCGAGCGACTCGCCCTGCGGCCCCGCGACGGCCGGGGAGGCGATGAGCGCCGCGAGGGCGAGGGCGCCGATCAGGCGGGGAAGCGTCATGGTCGTTCAACGTCCTGATGGGTTGAGACTGTGGTCGCGTCTCGACTCGGCGCCATAGCTAGTGTCCCATCATGGCGATTTAAGGCGCCTATGCGGAAGCCTCGGCGCGCATAACCCGGAGCGTCTGCAGTGCTCTTGTCGCTTCGCATCGATTGGAGCCGCGTCGAGGATCGGGAAACCTATCCCTTCAACCTTCCGGCGATCGCCGGGATCGACGAGATCGATCTTGACGCGCCGGTGGTGATCTTCGTCGGGGCGAACGGCTCGGGCAAGTCGACGCTGATGGAGGCGATCGCGGCGCAACTTGGCTGCAACCCCGAGGGCGGCTCGCCGAACTTCCGCTTCGACACCGCGGGGACGCTGTCGGCGCTTCACTCCGTCATGCGGCTCGCTCGCCGCATTCCGCGTAACACGGACCGCTATTTCTACAGGGCGGACGCCTATCACGTCTTTGCCACCGAAATGCGTCGGCTCGATTCCGAGCCTTCATTCGGCCCGCCGATCAAGACCTATTACGGCGGGCAGGACCTCCATGAGATGTCCCACGGCCAGGCTGTGATGAAGCTCCTGCGGCATCGCTTCCGTGGCGGCGGGATCTATCTCATGGACGAGCCGGAGGCCGCGCTGGCCCCCGAGACTCAGCTCGAGGTCATCGCCCGCATCGCCCAGCTTTGCGGCGAAGGAGCCCGCTTCGTGCTCGCGACGCACTCCCCGCTGCTGATGGCGCTGCCGGACGCGCTGATCTACGAGCTCGACGAGACCGGCGTCTCGCGCCGCGCCTATCAGGAGCTCAACCATGTGCGCCTCTACAGGCGCTTCCTGGGAGACCCGGCGTCGGTGGTCGCGCGGCTCGTCGCGGACTGACTAGGCCGCGTCGTCGGCGCCTTCCGCTTCGAGCAGGATCTCGCGCTTGCCGGCGTGGTTGGCGGGGCCGACCACGCCCTCCTTCTCCATCCGCTCGACCAGCGAGGCGGCGCGGTTGTAGCCGATCTGCAGGCGGCGCTGGATGTAGGAGGTCGAGCACTTCTTGTCGCGCAGCACGACCGCGACCGCCTGGTCGTAGACGTCGCCGCCCTCCTCGCCGAACGCGCCCTTGTCGAAAACGGCGCCGTCCTCGTCCGCGCCGTGCTCATCCTCCTCGGCCGTGACGGCGTCGAGATAGTCCGGCGCGCCCTGAAGCTTCAGATGCGCCACCACCTCCTCGACCTCGTCGTCGGACACGAAGGGGCCGTGGACGCGGGCGATGCGGCCGCCGCCCTGCATGTGCAGCATGTCGCCCTGCCCCAGCAGCTGCTCGGCGCCCATCTCGCCGAGGATCGTCCGGCTGTCGATCTTGGAGGTGACCTGGAAGGAGATGCGGGTCGGGAAGTTGGCCTTGATGGTGCCGGTGATGACGTCGACCGACGGCCGCTGGGTCGCCATCACGATGTGGATGCCGGCGGCGCGCGCCATCTGGGCGAGCCGCTGGATCGCCCCCTCGATCTCCTTGCCGGCGACGAGCATCAGGTCGGCCATCTCGTCGACGATCACGACGATGTAGGGCAGCTTCCCGATCTCCATCACCTCCTGCTCATAGACCGCCTCGCCGGTCTGCCTGTCGAAGCCGGTCTGGACTGTCCGCGTGATGGCCTCGCCCTTCTCGATCGCTGCCTGGGCGCGGGCGTTGAAGCCGTCGATGTTGCGGACGCCGAGCTTCGACATCTTGCGATAGCGGTCCTCCATCTCGCGGACCGCCCATTTGAGCGCGACCACGGCTTTCTTGGGATCGGTGACGACCGGCGTCAGGAGGTGGGGGACGCCGTCATAGACCGACAGCTCCAGCATCTTCGGGTCGATCATAATCAGCCGGCAGTCTTCCGGCTTCAGCCGGTAGAGCAGGCTGAGGATCATGGTGTTGATGGCGACCGACTTGCCCGAGCCGGTGGTGCCGGCGATCAGCAGATGCGGCATGCGGGCGAGCTCGGCGATGACGGGCTCGCCGCCGATCGTCTTTCCAAGGCACAAGGGCAGACGCATCTTGGACTTCTCGAAGTCCGACGAGGCCAGCAGCTCGCGCAGGAAGACGGTCTCCCGCTTGGCGTTGGGCAGCTCGATGCCGATCGCGTTGCGGCCGGGGATCACCGCGACGCGCGCCGCGACGGCGCTCATCGAGCGGGCGATGTCGTCCGCGAGCCCGATCACGCGGCTCGACTTGATGCCGGGCGCGGGCTCGAGCTCGTAGAGCGTCACCACCGGGCCGGGCCGCACATTCACGATCTGGCCGCGAACGCCGTAATCCTCGAGCACGCCTTCGAGCAGCCGGGCGTTCTGCTCCAGCGCGTCCTGGCTGACCGTCGGCGTCGCGCCTTTCTTCGGCTCGGCGAGCAGCGCGAGCGGCGGCAGCTCGTAATGGTCGCGGTCGAGCAGGTCGGGCTGCGCCTCGCGGGCCGCGCGCCGGCCGGGGCGCAGCGCGCCGGCGGGCCGGGTGATCCGTCCGGACGGCTCGCCGCCGCGGGCGAGCTGCAGGGGCGCGCCGCCGAGCACGCCGGTCGGGCGCGGCGCGCGCAGCACCGGCTCGCCGTCGAGATCGTAGTCGTACGGCTCGCCGGACGCGTCGAAGCTCGGGTCGCGGCGGGCGCCGAAATCGTCGGGCTCGCGGCTCGCGCGCGCGAGGATGTTGGAGAGCGAGCGCTCGTCGCGCAGCGCGTCGCCGCGGCGGCGCGCGATGGCGCGCGCGATCGCGGCCTTTGCGGAGAGCGCCCAATGCGCGACGAGGCCGAGCGAGACGAGGCGGCGGTCGTCCTCGTCCTCCTCGTCGTAGAACTCTGGTTCGGTTTCGCGCTCGGCGGGCGCGGACCGGCCGCGCGAGGGCGGCGGGACCTCGGCGCCGCGGGTCGGCGCCGGCTCGCGGCGTTCGGTGGGTCGCGGGGCGACCAAGCTCCGCTCGCTCGGCGCGATCAGGCCGATCGCGAGCCCGAAGGCCACGAGCCCGAACAAGGCGATGACGCAGGCCGCCGGAACGCGCGCCACCGCGGCCGTCAGGCCGACGCCGTCAGCGATGACCGCGAACAGGTCGCCCACCACGCCGCCGAGACCGGCCGGCAGCGGCCAGGAGGCGGGCGCGGGCGTCAGGCCCGCGACGCCCGCAAGCAGCACGGCGGCGAGCGGCCAGAAGGCCAGCTTGACCTTCTCGCTCTCGATCGAGCGCTGGGTCATGAGCCGCCAACCCCAGACGCCGACCGGCAGCACGAAGGCCGCGGCCGCGAGCCCGAAGGCCTGGGTCAGCAGGTCGGCCAGCACCGCGCCGGGCGCGCCGAGCAGATTGTGGATCTTGACGTCGGTCGCGTGGCTGAAGCTCGGGTCCTGGGCCGACCAGGTGGCGAGCGCGACGCCCGCGAGCGCCGCGACGCCGACCAGCGCGAGGCCGCCGAGCTCCACGGCGCGGCGAATCAGCATCGACCGCACGCCGTCGGGCAGCACGCTGACGGTCTGGAATCCCCTCGGACGGGGCCTCAGCGCGCGCATGGCCATCGGAAGCTCCTGCGCGCGATCCGGCCGGGGGTCTTGCGCGGAGCGCGGAGCCGCGCGTCCGCCTGTCCGCCCGATGCCATCATCCGCCGCGCCAACCTGTTTTCGCTGCTTGGCCGCAGAGCGCGGCCGATCGTTGAAGAGACGGTAGGGGGCGGGTGGTTAAAGCGCGCTTACTTCGGTCGCCGGACGGTGCGCCTGAGGGGCGGGGACAGGGGCAAAAAAGGCCCCGGAGCATCGCTCCGGGGCCTGTCTTCAGCGGGGACGGGCGCTGGCGGCGCCCGACGGCTCACATGTTGTAGGCGCGCTCGCCATGCTCGGTGATGTCGAGACCCTCGCGCTCCTTCTCCTCGGTCACGCGAAGGCCGACGATCACGTCGACGATCTTGTAGAGGATGAAGGATCCGACGCCCGACCAGACCAGCGTGACCAGCACGCCCTTGCACTGCGCGATAACCTGGGTGGCGAGCGAGTAGGCGCCCGCGGTGCCCGCGCCGTTGTCGAGCGTGTAGTCGACGACGCCGGCGCCGCCGAGGTCCGGATTGACCAGCACGCCGGTCAGGATCGCCCCGATGACGCCGCCGACGCAATGGACGCCGAAGACGTCGAGCGAGTCGTCATAGCCGAGCGCGTTCTTGATGCTGGTGCAGGCCACGAAGCAGATCACGCCGGCGATGATGCCGAGCACGATCGAGCCCATCGGGCCGGCGAAGCCTGCGGCCGGAGTCACGGCCACGAGGCCTGCGATCGCGCCCGAGGCGAGGCCCAGCATGCTCGGATGGCCCTTCGCCATCCACTCGACGAACATCCAGGCGAGGGCCGCCGCGGCGGTCGCCAGGAAGGTGTTGATCATCGCAAGCGCCGCGTAGCCGTTCGACTCGAGGTTCGAACCGGCGTTGAAGCCGAACCAGCCGACCCACAGCAGCCCGGCGCCGATCAGCGTCATGGTGAGCGAGTGCGGGGCCATCAGGTCCTTGCCGTAGCCCACGCGCTTGCCGAGCACGAGCGCGCCGACCAGGGCCGTGATGCCCGCGTTGATGTGGACCACCGTGCCGCCCGCGAAGTCGATCGCGCCGAACGACCAGATGAGGCCCGCGCCCGCGACGGTGGCTTCGGCAGGATTGGTCGAGGCGAACTCCGGCCCGGGCCACCACCAGACCATGTGGGCCATCGGGAAGTAGATGAACGTGACCCAGAGCACCGTGAACAGCAACAGCGCCGAGAACTTGATGCGCTCCGCGAAGGCGCCGACGATCAGCGCCGGGGTGATGGCCGCGAAGGTCATCTGGAAGCACACGAAGACGAGCTCGGGGATCACCACGCCGCGCGAGAAGCTCTCGACCGTGGTCGAGGTCGTGACGCCGGCGAGGAAGGCCTTCGAGAAGCCGCCCACGAAGCTGTTGAGGCCGCCGCCGTCAGAGAAGGCGAGCGAGTAGCCGTAGACCGCCCAGATGATCATGACGAGGCAGGCGATCGCCATCACCTGCATCAGGACCGACAGCATGTTCTTGGTGCGGACCAAGCCGCCATAGAACAGCGCGAGGCCGGGCACGGTCATCAGCAGGACCAGCACGGTCGAGACCAGCATCCAGGTCGTGTCGCCCTTGTTGGGCGTGGGGGCGGCAGGCGCGGCTGCGGCCGCGGCGTCCGCCGCCGGCGCGGCGGCTTCCTGGGCGTAGGCGCCCGCGGCCGCCAGAAGGCCGACCGCCAGGACCGGCGCCCCCCAGCGAAGTACGGAACTCAGTTTCATCAAGGTGCTCCCGAAGACGTCTCTATGAGGGTGTTCGCGCGTCGGCCGCGCCGTTACAGGGCGTCGGTGTCGGTCTCGCCGGTGCGGATGCGCACCGCCTGGTCGATCGAGTAGACGAAGATCTTCCCGTCGCCGATCTGGCCGGTCTTGGCCGCGGAGGCGATCGCCTCGACGACCTTCTCGACGGACTCGGACGCGACCGCGACCTCGATCTTCAGCTTGGGCAGAAAGCTCACGGCGTATTCGGCGCCGCGATAGATCTCGGTGTGCCCCTTCTGCCGACCGTAGCCCTTCACCTCGGTGACGGTCAGGCCGTGGACGCCGATGCCGGTGAGGGCGTCGCGCACCTCGTCCAGCTTGAACGGCTTGATGATGGCCATCACGAATTTCATGCGTCGCGTTCCCCGTTGGCCTGCCGCCTCCGCGCGAGACGCCTCGCGGGACGCGTCGACTGTTGACGACTGTATCGGGCGCGCACGGAAGCCTGCCGCCCCCACGCCTCGCCGCGCCATGGCAATCAAGCCGCGTGCCAACTCCGGGAGCCGATTGTGTTTTCTGCTGTTTTCGCTTCGTCGAGGGGCGCAGGCGCAGACGGCTACGATGCCTGCCCGGCTGCGTGCCCATTAAAAAGGCATAGTGATCAAAAATTAGTCCGACAATTGTGGGTGCGGCGAGGCGGAGCCCAGCGATTGGGCGCCGAAGGCCGTTCCGGTCAGTCTTTTCGGCGTCGGCGGATCAGGCCTTCCTGCGCGACCGACGCGATGAGCTGGCCCTGTTCTGTGTAGATCCGGCCCCTTGTGAAGCCGCGCGCGCCGCCCGCGAAGGGGCTGTCCTGCGTATAGAGCAGCCACTCGTCGGCCCGGAACGCGCGATGAAACCACATCGCGTGATCGAGGCTCGCGGCCTGGATCTCGCCCGAAAACACCGACGAACCATGCGCCACGAGCGCCGCGTCGAGCAGCGTCATGTCGGACGCGTAGGCGAGCACGCATTGATGGATCGCCGGGTCGTCGGGCAGCGGCGCGGTCGTCCTGATCCACACGCTCTGCATGGGCGGGCGTGGCTTGCCGTCGACATAGCGCATCGGGTCGACATGCCGGAGCTCGATCGGCCGCTCGCGCTCGAAATAGGAGCGGATCGCCTGCGGCATGGTGGGCATCAGCTGCTCCTTGAGCAGCTTCTCGCTTGGCAGTTCGTCGGGCCGCGGCGCCTCCGGCATGTCCATCTGATGCTCGTAGCCGACCTCGTCGAAATGGAAGGAGGCCGACATCGAGAAGATCGCCTGGCCGTGCTGGATCGCCACCACCCGGCGGGTGACGAAGGAGCGGCCGTCGCGGATGCGCTCGACCTCGTAGATGATCGGCGCGGCGGGATCGCCCGGCCGCATGAAATAGCCGTGCAGCGAATGCGCCGGGCGGCCGTCGACGGTGCGGGTGGCGGCCACCAGCGCCTGTCCGACCACCTGCCCGCCGAACACCCGCTGCCAGCCGGTCTGCGGCGACTGTCCCCGGAACAGGTTCACCTCGAGCGGCTCGAGGTCGAGAATCCGAAGCAGTTCGGAGACGGCGGACATGCGGGGGCTACCTCGTGGCGTGCGGCCCGCGAGCATCGCCGCCATGAGGAGCCCGTCAAGCCGGACCTTCGAGCCGTTTCAACTGATCCGATTTGAGGCCCACGCGGGATCGAGTGCGGTTCGTCGCGCGTTCATCGCAGCGGGGCGCGCTGGGAGGTGGGATTGATCTCGCTCATCATGATGGTCTGCCTTCAGGCGGACGCCAAAATCTGCCGACAGGAACTCATCGAGTTCAACGGTTCGTCGATGGCCTGCGTGTTCGAGGCGCAGCCGATCGTCGCCGAATGGGGGACCGACCATCCGGAGTGGCGGATCGCCTCCTGGAAGTGCAGCCGCACGGGTTGAGCGCTTCCATCGCCGCGGGTCGGGCTCTAGACTCGCGGCCATGAGCGAACGCCAGAGCGCAGAAATCCTCGACGTCGCGATCGTCGGCGCGGGCCCGACCGGCCTCGCGCTCGCGCTCGCGCTCCGCCGCGCTCTCGGGCCTTCGCTGCGACTGGCGGTGTTCGACCCTGCCCTCGCACGTCCGGCGCGGACGGAGACCCGCGCGTCGATGATCGCCGCGGACGGCAGGCGCCTGCTCGACGGCGTCGGCGCTTGGCCGGCGGGCGCAACCCCCGTGGCCGGGCTGAGGATCACCGACAGCCGCCTCGAGGACGCGCTCCGGCCGGCGTTCCTCGAGGTCGGCGAACCCACGACCGACGGGCAGCCCTTCGCCCACATGGTGATGGACGGCGATCTGCGGGGCGCCTTGCGGGGCGCTGCTGAGGCCGTCGCGATCCCGCTCGAAGCCGACGCCGTGGCGCGTCATTCGTCCCGGTCCGGCTGGCTCGATCTTTCGCTGGCGTCCGGCCGGATGATCTCGACTCGGCTGCTCGTCGCCGCCGACGGCGCACGGTCCGAGACCCGCCGCCGCGCGCGGATCGCGACCCACGAATTCACCTACGACCACACCGCGCTGGTCGCGACGCTCGCGCATGAGTTCGCGCATGGCGGCGTGGCGGTCCAGCATTTCCTGCCCGGCGGCCCGTTCGCGATGCTGCCGCTCTCGGGGGGCCGGTCGTCGCTCGTCTGGAGTGAGCGGCGCGGGGTCGCGGAGACCATGGCCGCGCTCGACGACGACGCCTTCGTGGCGGAGGTCGAACGCCGCGCGGGTCCGGCCTTCGGCCACGTCTCGCTCGCCGGCCCGCGCGGCGCATTTCCGCTCCGCTTCCTGCTGGCGCGGAGTTTTGTGGGCTCGCGGATCGCGCTCGTCGGCGACGCGGCGCATGTCGTCCACCCGCTCGCCGGGCAGGGCTTCAACCTCGCGCTACGCGACGTCGCGGCGCTGAGCAGCATCGTGGCGGACGCCGCGCGGCGCGGCGAGGATTTCGGCGCGGAGGCGACGCTGGGAGCTTACGAGCGCGCCCGCCGCTTCGAGGCCGCCAGCCTCGCCGCCGCGACCGACGGCCTCTATCGTCTGTTCGGCCACGAGGCGACGCGGGCCTTGCGTGACATCGGCATGGGGCTGGTCGACCGCGCGCCCGCGCTCAAGCGCCGGATCGTGCGGGCGGCGGCGGGGTTCTGAGGCCCGGCCTCAAAGCACAAATGGCCCAACTGGTCTGCGTGCTTCGAGACGGCCCTTCAGGCCTCCTCAGCATGAGGAGGTTTGCGCTTGCCATCCTCCACATTCCTCATGCTGAGGAGCCGTCCGCCAGGACGGCGTCTCGAAGCACGCAGGACAGCGGCCGCATTTCTTTTCGGATGACCGGCGTCACCGCAGCGGATAGGCGGCCTCGACCAGATAGGGGCCGCCGCCGACCGAATCGCGCGACGAGTAGATCACGAAGCGCTCGGCCCGGAAGGCGAGGCCGGGCGGGCCTCCGCGGAGGCCGAGATACTCCGCGACCCCGCGCGGCGAGGCGTCGCGCAGCCGCGCGAGGGTCACATGCGGCGTGAACTTCCGCTTCTCGGCCGGCAGGCCGGTTCGGCGGATCAGCCGCTCATGCTCGGCCTGCAGCTCCATGATCGCGGGCGAGGGCGCGACGCGCGCGATCAGCGCGCGGGGCCGTTCGCCCCCGAAGGCGTCGAGCCCCTCGATCACCACGTCGAAGGGCGCGCGCCGCACGGTCCCGAGCTGATAGGCCGCCTCATGCGCGGTCTCCTCGTCGATGTCGCCGAGGAAGCGTAGCGTGATGTGGTAATTCTCGACGTCGATCCAGCGCGCGCCCGAAAGCCCGCCGCGATAGGTCGAGAGCGCGTCGCCGACCTCGTCCGGCACTTCGATGGCGGTGAACAGCCGCGGCACGTGTCGGATCCTTTCACGCGGCGGCGAGGCGCCGCCTTACGGTCCACGAAAGAGCCGGGCGATCGCGATTTCAAGGCGCGCGGTCGACAGAACGGCCGCTCTCCCCAGCCGATCGTCCGCGCGGGATCGCATCAGGAGCGGGCGGCCGCGATCTGGTCCAGGAATCGCTCGACGCTCGGCAGGATGCCGGCGACGATCGCCTCGACGCCCTTGGCTGTCGGGTGGAGGCCGTCCTGCAGGTTGAGGGTCCGATCGCCCAGGACGCCTTCGAGGAAGAACGGGTAGAGCAGGAGCCCCCGTTCCCTGGCGAGATCAGGATAGATGCGGTCGAAGGCCTGCCGGTAGTCCGGTCCGAGATTGGGCGCGGCGCGCATGCCGGCCAGCATCGCCGGGATCCTTCGGGTCTGCAGCCGGTCGAGCAGGCGTTCGAGTGCGGCCCGCGTGACCTTGGGATCGACGCCGCGGAGCATGTCGTTCGCGCCGAGTTCGACGATGACGCCGTGCGAGCCCTCGGGGACAGACCAATCGACGCGGTCGGCGCCGCCGCTCGCAGTGTCGCCCGAGACGCCGGCGTTCGCGACCGTGACGGAGCGGCCGCCGGCCTGAAGCGCCTTTTCGAGCTTGGGCGCGAAGCCATCCGGCCTCGCCAATCCGTATCCCGCCGTAAGACTGTCGCCGAGCGCGACAAGGCGGACGGTTTCGGCCGCCTTGGCGGGCCTCAAGCCCATCACGGTTGCGAGAGACAGCGCCAGGGCGGCCGTCACGGCGCGCCGTGACGGGTGGCGGTCGGCGTGAGCGTCGTTATATCGGCTGATGCTGCGCCGCAGCGGCGAGCGGCCGGAACCCAAGGGCATCATGACTGCGATCGAACTCCATGGCGTCAATGTCGCGCTCGGCGAAGGCGCCGCCCGCGTCCACATCCTGAAGGACGTGGGGCTCGAGATCGCCCGCGGCGAGGCCGTCGGACTCGTCGGGCCCTCGGGGTCGGGCAAGTCCACGCTGCTGATGGTCCTGGCCGGGCTCGAGAAGCCGGTCTCGGGGAGCGTCCGCACGCTCGGAGAGGAGCTCACCACGCTCGACGAGGACGCGCTGGCGCGCTTCCGGGGCCGGAACATAGGCGTGGTGTTCCAGGCCTTCCACCTGATCCCGACAATGACGGCGATCGAGAACGTCGCGACGCCGCTCGAACTCGCGGGCGAGCCCGACGCCTTCGAGCGGGCGCGGGCGGAGCTGGTCGCTGTCGGGCTCGGCGAACGGCTTGAGCATCATCCTGCGCAGCTGTCGGGCGGCGAGCAGCAGCGCGTCGCGCTCGCTCGCGCCCTGGTCTCGCGGCCCGAGATCCTCGTCGCCGACGAACCCACCGGCAATCTCGACGAGGCGACGGGCAAGCAGATCGCCGACCTGCTGTTCGCCAAGAGCGCCGAGCGCGGCGCGACGCTGGTCCTCGTCACGCATGACCCGGCGCTCGCGGCCCGCTGCGGGCGCGTCGTGCGACTGCGCTCGGGCCGCATCGAGACCGAGACGGAGCAGGCCGCGTGACGGATCGGCTGCATGGGCCGGCTGCGCGCTTCGAGAGGGCGGCCTGTGGCGGCCTTCCTCGAGCCATAAGGAGTATTTGAGTTTTGGCGTCCTCAGACCTCCCTCATGCTGAGGAGGCCCGGAGGGCCGTCCCGAAGCACGCAGCGCGTCGCTCCCGTTCCTTCGCTCCCAACGTCATCTTCCGCCTCGCCGCCCGCGAGCTCAGGGCGGGCGTCCAGGGCTTCGTGGTCTTTCTGCTGTGCCTCGCCCTCGGCGTTGCGGCGATCGCGGGCGTGGGCTCGCTGGCCCGCGGACTGACCGAAGGCCTCGCCCGCGAGGGCCGCACGATTCTGGGCGGCGACGCCGCCTTCGCGCTGCTCCACCGCGAGGCGACGCCGGAGGAGCGCGCCGTGCTCACGGCCAAGGGCCAAGTCGCCGAAGTCGCGACGCTCAGGGCGATGGCGCGGACGGCCGGCGGCGACGCCGCGCTGGTCGAGCTCAAGGCGGTCGACGGCGGCTGGCCGATGGTCGGCCAGGCCGCGCTCGAACCCGCCGTTCCGCTGTCCGACGCGCTCGCCAACCGCGACGGGCGCTTCGGCGCGGCCGTCGATCCGGCGCTGCTCGCCCGCTTCGGCCTCAAGCCCGGCGACCGCCTGTCGGTCGGCTCAATCGAGGTCGAGCTGCGGGCCAGCCTGACGCGCGAGCCGGATCGTCTGTCGGAGGGCGTCGGCTTCGGTCCGCGCATGCTGGTCTCGAACGAGGCGCTGAAAGCGTCGGGCCTGATCCAGCCTGGCAGCCTCGTGCGCTGGTCCTACCGCGTCGCATTGCCGGCGGCGGCGAGCGACGACGCCGCGGTGCGCCGGCTCGTCGCCGACGTCGAGCGCGAGGCCAAGGACGCGGGTTTCAACGCCACGTCGCGCTTCAACGCCGCGCCCCAGCTCGAGCGCAATGTCGGCCGCTTCACCCAGTTCTTGACCATCGTCGGGCTGGCCGCGCTCGTAGTGGGCGGCGTTGGCGTCGCGAACGCGGTCGCGGCCTTCGTGGAGCGTAAGCGCGACACGATCGCGACCCTGAAGAGCCTCGGGGCCTCGGGCGGGACTGTGTTCCTCATTCATCTCGTCGAGGTCTCGGCGCTCGGCGCGCTCGGCGTCGCGATCGGGCTCGCAATTGGCGCCGCGCTGCCCTTCGCGGCGGCCGGGGTGATCGGAAGCGTGCTGCCGCTGCCGATCGAGCCGGCGCTCTATCCGCGGGAGCTCGGCCTCGCGCTCGCCTATGGCGCGCTGACCGCGCTCGCCTTCGCGGTCTGGCCGCTTGGCCGCGCCCACGACGTGCCGGTCGCCGCGCTGTTTCGCGACCAGGTCGCGCCGGAGCGGCGTTTTCCGCGACCGGCCTATGCGATCGCGACGTTCGCGCTCGCCGCCGCGCTCTGCGGCCTCGCGGTCTATGCGGCCTATGACCGGCGGATCGCGACCGTCTTCGTCGTCGCGGCCGCCGGGACCTTCGTGGCGCTGAGGGTCGTCGCCTGGGGCATCATGCGGCTCGCGGCCCGCGCGCCGAAGCCGCGCGCGACCGAACTCCGCCTGGCGCTCGCCAACGTCCACCGGCCGGGCGCGCTGACGCCCTCGGTCGTGCTGTCGCTCGGTCTCGGCCTCGTGCTCCTCGTGACGCTCACGCTGATCGATTCCTCGATCCGGCGGCAGCTCACCAACGAGCTGCCGACCAAGGCGCCGTCCTTCTTCTTCCTCGACATCCCGTCCGCCGAGCGCGACGCCTTCGCTGCGCTGATCCGCGACAAGGCGCCGGGCGCGACGCTCGAAAGCGTGCCGATGCTTCGGGGGTCGTTCTCGTCCATCAAGGGCAAGGCGATCGACGAGGTCTCGGTCGATCCCGAATATCGCTGGGCGCTGCGGGGCGACCGCGGCGTCACCTTCGCGGACGACGTGCCGGAAGGCTCGCGCGTCGCCGAGGGCGAATGGTGGGCGCCCGGGCACACCGGCGACGTGCTGGTCTCGTTCGACCAGCGGCTGGGCAAGGCGCTGGGGCTCTCGGTCGGCGACGAGATTTCGGTCAACGTGCTCGGCCGGGACATCCACGCCAAGGTCGCGAACTTCCGCGAGATCGCCTGGGAGACGCTCGGCATCAATTTCTTCATGGTGTTCTCGCCGAACGCCTTTGCGGGCGCGCCCTACATGAACCTCGCCACGCTCTCCTTCCCGGACGGCGGGACCGACGCGCAGGAATTCGCGCTGATGCGCGAGGCGACCCGCGCCTTCCCGGCCATCACGGCGATCCGCGTGAAGGACGCGCTGACCTCGATCACCACGGTGGTCGAGAATCTCGCCTTCGCGATCCGCGTCGCGAGCGGGGTCACGCTGCTCGCGAGCGTGCTCGTGCTCGCCGGCGCGCTCGCGGCCGGCCACCGCCGGCGGGTCTATGAGGCGGTGATCCTGAAGACGCTTGGCGCGACCAGGGGCCGGCTCATTCGGGCCTTCGCGGCCGAATATGCGCTGCTGGGACTTGTCACGGCCGGTTTCGGCCTGGCGGTCGGCTCGCTCGCCGCCTGGGGCGTCACGACCGAGATCATGAAGATCGAATTCGCCTTCGACCCGCTGGGCGCCGGGGCGGCGGCGCTGGCGGCGCTGGTCGTCACCATCGCGCTCGGCCTGATCGGGACGTGGCGGGTGCTCGGCGAAAAGCCGGCCCGCCATCTCCGGAACCTGTGAGGGGCGGGCGTCGGTCGGAGCCGACGCCCGCGGCCCGCTCTCAGCTCAGATAGCCGAGCAGCCAGAGGATGATGATGATCGGGAGCGGAATCCCGATCAGCCACAGAAGTCCGCCTTTCATCATAGTCGTCGCCTCCCATGCAGGTGACGACTCAACCTCCCGGCTTAGGACATCGTTCCGCTCGCAGGCGCGTGATCGACGATCGGCGAAGGCCCGTCAGATCTGGTCGCGCTGGTCGGTGATCAGCCGCGCGCCGCGCTGGAAGGTCATGAAGTCCCAGACCCATTTGAACGCCACCGCGATCCGGTTGCGCGTGCCGATCAGGAAGTAGATGTGCGCCACGCACCAGAACAGCCAGGCGATCATTCCCTTCAGATTGACGTAAGGCAGGGTGATCACCGCGGCGCGCCGGCCGATCGTCGCGACGTCGCCTTGGTGGACATATCTGAAAGGCGGCGGCGGGACCGCCTCGCGGGCGCGCGAGGCGATCACGTCGGCCACATAGGCCCCCATCTGCTTCGCCGCGGGGGCGATGCCGGGGACCGGCGAGCCGTCCGGCCGCTTCACCGCGGCGGTGTCGCCGATGACGAAGACGTTGGGACGGCCGGGGACAGAAAGGTTCGGCTCGACGATCACGCGGCCCGCGCGGTCGCTCTCCGCGCCGATCCAGCGCCCGGCGCCCGACGCCACGACGCCGGCGGCCCAGATCACGGTCGCGGCGTCCAGCCGGCCATGCTCGAGGTCGACGCCGGTCTCGTCGACCTTGGTCACCCGCGTGTCGGTCATGACCTCGACGCCCATGTCCTCCAGCGAACGCCGCGTATAGTCGCTGAGCGACTCCGGGAAGGCCGGAAGCACCCGGGGGCCGGCCTCGATCAGGATGACGCGGGCGGTCCTGAGGTCGATCCGGCGGAACTCGCTCGGCATGACCTGCCGCGCGACCTCGATGATCGCGCCGGCGAGCTCGACGCCCGTCGGCCCGGCGCCGACGATCGCAAAGGTCAGCAGCCGCTCGCGCTCGGCCGGATCGTCCGACAGTTCCGCCCGCTCGAAGGCCATCAGCAGGCGGCGGCGGATGATGGTCGCGTCCTCGATGCGCTTGAGGCCGGGCGCGGATTTTTCCCACTCGTCATTGCCGAAATAGGAGTGCGTCGCGCCGGTCGCGAGCACGAGCTCGTCGAAGTCGAGCGTCACGGTGTCGGCCACGACCTTGCGGTTTTCGAGATCGATCGCCTGCACCGTTCCGAGCAGGACGCGCGCGTTTTTCTGCCGGCGCAGCACGTGGCGGATCGGCCAGGCGATGTCGGCGGGCGACAGTTCGGCGGTCGCGACCTGATAGAGCAGCGGCTGGAAGCAGTGGTAGTTGTGGCGGTCGATCACCGTCACGTCGACCTCGGCCTTGGCGAGCTTGACGGCCGCCGTCAGCCCGCCGAAGCCGGCGCCGACGATCACGACCTTGGGGCGACGGGCAGGAGGAGACGCGTCCATGACGTTAAGATCCTCTGAATGTCGTGGCGGTGATGCCATAGTTTGTGCAGTGCAGCAAAGAGCTTTTTCGTCCCATCCCGCTATCACAAATCGGGTGTTGCCCGCGGCCCCTGCGAAAGGTCATAGGGCGGGAGGGAGCCAAGGTTTGCATTCCTTCGCCGCTTCCCCCATTTCTGACCCGACTTGAAGATGGTGGGCGCGACGCGTCGCGCCGACACGGAGGCATTCACGCATGCTCGCCGCCGGGGAGAAAGCCGTCGCCGATGACGGCCTCGTCGTGGACACGACCACGCAGACCTTCATGGCGGACGTCGTGCAGGCATCGGTGACGACGCCGGTGCTGGTCGATTTCTGGGCCCCCTGGTGCGGCCCGTGCCGCCAGCTCGGCCCCGTGCTCGAGAAGGTGGTTCGCGCCGCCGGCGGCAAGGTCAGGCTCGCCAAGATGAACATCGACGAGCATCCGCAGATCGCGGGCCAACTCGGCGTCCAGTCGATCCCGGCCGTGATCGCCTTCCGCCGCGGCCAGCCGATCGACGGCTTCGTGGGCGCGCTGCCGGAGTCGCGCCTGCAGGCGTTTATCGAACGCTTGATCGGCGAGGCTTTGCCCGACGAGGTCGGCGACCTGCTCGCCGAAGCCGAGGCGGCGCTCGAGGCGGGCGACGCCGCCGGCGCGGCCGAGATCTATGCGGCCCTGCTCGCCGAGGAGCCGGATTCGGCCCCGGCGCTCGCCGGCTTCGCCCGCGCGCGGCTTGCGACCGGCGACGTCGAGGGCGCGAAGGCGGCGCTCGCCGAGGCGACCAACGCCGCCGACCCTGCGATCTCGGCCGTCAAGGCGCAGATCGACCTCGCGGAGCGCGCCTCGGCGGTCGGCGACCTCGCGCCGCTCGAGGCGAAGGTCGTCGCCGACCCGGCCGATCATCAGTCGCGCTTCGATCTTGCCGTCGGACTGGCGGCCGCCGGCCTGCGCAAGGAGGCGCTCGATCACCTGCTCGAGATCGTGCGCCGCGACCGGACCTGGAACGACGACGGCGCGCGCAAGGAGCTGGTGAAGCTGTTCGAGGCCTGGGGACCGAAGGACGAAAGCACGATCGCCGGCCGCAAACGGCTGTCCTCCCTACTGTTCGCCTGATAAAATCAGCGGCGCAGATGGCTTCGAACGTCACCTACCACAAGATCGACGAGCTGCCGGGCGTGATCCCGGTGTTCCCCCTGCGCGCAGCTTTGCTGCTGCCGCGCGGAGAGATGCCGCTGAACGTCTTCGAGCCGCGCTATCTCGCCATGGTCGAGGACGCGATCCGCGGCCATCGCATCATCGGCATGATCCAGCCGGACCCGGAATCCGCCGAGGACGAGGACAGGCCCGATCTGGTGCGGGTCGGCTGCGCGGGACGGCTCACCGCCATAGGGGAGACCGGCGACGGCCGCTATCTCGTCACGCTGACGGGCGTCGCGCGCTTCCGCGTGGTCGAGGAGGTCATGGCGACGACGCCCTATCGCCAAGTGCGCGCGGCCTTCGACGAGTTCGCGAGCGATCTCGCGCCCGGCGAAGGCCAGGAGGATGTCGACCGCGACGCGCTGCTCAAGACCCTCAAGGACTACCTGACGGCCAACAGCCTCGAGGCCGACTGGGACGGCATCCGCCGGGCGCCCAACGAGGCGCTGGTCAACGCGCTCGCGATGATGAGCCCGTTCGGCCCGCGCGAGAAGCAGGCGCTGCTCGAGGCCGCAGATCTGAAGAGCCGCGCGGAGATCCTGGTCGCCGTGACCGAGATGGATCTGGCCCGCGCGCGTGGAGACGCGAGCTCGTCGCTGCAATGACAGATATGACCGAAGACGGCCGCCGCGCCGGCGGGATCGACCCGAAGCTGCTCGAGATCCTGGTCTGCCCGCTGACCAAGGCGACGCTGACCTATGATTCGGAGCGCCAGGAGCTGATCTCGAAGCCCGCAAAGCTCGCTTATCCGATCCGCGATGGCATCCCCATCATGCTGCCCGACGAGGCGCGGCCGATCGAAGGCTGAGGGGCGGCGGACTCGGCGCAATCTGGGATCGCGGTCATGCGTGCTTCGAGACGCCCGCGGAGACGCGGGCTCCTCAGCATGAGGACCGTTTCAGGATGCCAGAGCACATACGCTCCTCATGCCGAGGAGCCGTCCGCAAGGACGGCGTCTCGAAGCACGCAGGACGTCGTCGCCTCGACTACTTGAAACCGGCGGTCACGCCACCTTCCGCATGAGCCGCTTCACGAGAGTCGAGCCCGCGGCGGTCGGCCGTTCCGGCGCCGAGACGTCGGACGCCGCGGCGAGCCGGTCGACGAACAGGCGCAGGCCTTCGGCGTAGAGCTGCATGTCGCGGGCGTTGAGCTCCGCGATCCGCGTGCGCTGGTCGGCGTCGGCCCTGGAGCGCTGGTCGGTCGCGTTGTAGCGGCGCTTGAGCTCCGGTGCCCGGTCGCCGAACAGCAGCGCCAGGCCGAGCTCGAACTGCTCGACGATGCCGACGAATGCGAGTTGGGACAGCGCGAAGCCCTTGAGATAGCGCGTCTGCAGGTCGCGGACGCCCTTGATCTTGGCGAAGTCGTCGAGATCGAACTCGCCGGCCTTGACCCGTCCCGCCAGCGCCTTCAGCTCCAGCGGCCGCTCCCTGTAGAAGTCGAACTGCGAGATCGTCCGGTCGACCGGGTCGCGCAGCCATGTCCAGACCTGTGCGGAGGCGTCGGTGATCAGCGGCGCGACGAGGCGCAAGGGGTAGTGGCCGTGCAGAACCTCGTAGCCCTGCTCGGCGAGCCGCGCCGCGGCTGCCGGCACCTCCTCCCGCGGGACCCTCAGCCCCTCCGTCGTCTTCGGATCCTTGACGCCGTAGTAGAGCGCGAGCCGCGACCCGAAGCGCTCCTCGAGCGCGCGTCTGAAACTCGTGCCCGCGGTCTTGGGGATATGCACTGAAAAGATCATCTAAGGCTCAGGACCTCGCGCCACGCAGGCCGGCGCCCCGTCCAAGAGTTGACCGGCGCGCCCGGGCGGAGCATGACACGCGGCTTCAGGAGATGCGACCATGCAAAGCTTCACCACGCTGACCGGCGTCGCCGCGCCGCTGCCGATGATCAATATCGACACCGACATGATCATCCCCAAGCAGTACCTGAAGACGATCAAGCGCACCGGCCTCGGCGCGGGTCTGTTCTCAGAGCTTCGCTATGACGCCGACGGCGGCGAGAACCCGGACTTCGTGCTGAACAAGCCGGCCTACAGAAACGCCGAGATCCTGGTCGCGGGCGACAATTTCGGCTGCGGCTCGTCGCGCGAGCACGCCCCCTGGGCGCTGCTCGACAAGGGCATCCGCTGCGTGATCTCGACCTCGTTCGCCGACATTTTCTACAACAACTGCTTCAAGAACGGCATTCTGCCGATCATCGTCTCGCCGGAAGACCACGCCAAGCTGATGGACGACGCGGAGCGTGGGCAGAACGCGCGGCTGACGATCGACCTCGCCGCCCAGGAGATCCGCGGGCCGGACGGCGGGGTGGTGCGTTTCGACATCGACCCGTTCCGCAAGCGCTGCCTGCTGGAGGGCCTCGACGACATCGGCCTGACGATGGAGAAGGCCGCGAGCATCGACGCCTTCGAGGGCAGGCTCGCCGACGAGCGCCCCTGGGCCTGAGGGCGGGGGAGCGGGGCGCGCCGGCCCCCTCCACCGCTTAGCGGTCCCCCTCCCCCGCTGACGCAGGGGAGGAGCGCTGACGGCGCCGTTTCTGATCCTCCTCCGCTCGCGGAGGAGGGGACCATGCGAAGCATGGTGGAGGAGGCGTGTGGCGCTTGGCGGATGTTCCTAGCTCTATTCTTCTTTTAAGGCGCTTCATGACCCGCCGCCTCATCTCCACCGGCTCGCCCTTCGAAAAGGCCTCGGGCTACAGCCGCGCGGTGGTCGACGGCGATTTCGTCTTCGTGTCCGGCACGACCGGCTACGACTATGTCGCCATGACGATGCCCGAGAGCGTCGAGGCGCAGGCCCGGAAC
>NZ_RYFI01000021.1:0-14011 GCF_004103825.1 Hansschlegelia zhihuaiae | reverse complement strand
GGGGGGGGCGGGGGGGGGGGGCTTCGCGGACGTCGTGCGGACGCGCTACTATCTGGTCGACCCGGCGGACGCCGACGCGCTGTTCCGGGTCACCGGGAAGATTTTCGGCGAGATCCGCCCCGCAAACACGCTCATCGTCTGCGGCCTGCTGAAGCCCGAGATGCGTATCGAGATCGAGGTGACGGCGCGGCTCCGCCGATGATCGATAGCCGGCTTTTTACGCTCCTTCGTCAGCTTTGATTCACTCACTCAGGCCCGGCAGGCCCATGGTCGCCATCAAATCCTCCGCCGTCGACGCCTTCGTGGCGAAGCCCCAGCCGGGCGTGTTCGCCTTGCTGGTCTACGGCCCGGATGCTGGGCTCGTGGCCGAACGATCCGAGAAGCTGGTGTCGCGCGCTCTCGAAGGCTCGGACGATCCGTTCTCGCTCGTCAGGCTCGACGGCGACGACCTCGCGCAGGATCCGGGGCGGCTGCCCGACGAGGCCAACACCATCGCGCTGTTCGGCGGCCAGCGCGCGATCCGGGTGAAGGTCGGTGGTCGGTCGATCGTCCCGGCGGTCGAGGCGCTGCTCGGCGGCCCCGAACCGCAATCCCTCACCGTGCTCGAGGCCGGCGACCTCAAGAAGAACGCGCCGCTGCGCGCGCTCTGCGAAAAACACCCGCACGCCGCCGCGCTGCCCTGCTACCCCGACGAGGCCGGCGCCCGCGACCGGCTGATCGATGAGGAGATCCGCGCCGCCGGGCTGACGATCTCATCGGAGGCCCGGTCGCTGCTCGCCGCGAGCCTCGGCCCGGACCGGCTCGCCGCGCGCGAGGACGTCCGCAAGCTCTGCCTTTACGCCATGGGCGCGTCCCGCATCGAGGTCGACGACGTCGCGGCGATCGTGGCGGACTCCGGCGAGGTCGGCATGGACGAGGCGGTCGACGCCGCCTTCGGCGGACGGCCGGCCGATCTCGCGGCTGCGCTCAGGGCGCTGCGGTCGTCCGGCGCGTCCGCCTCGGTCACACTCGTGGCGGCGCTCCGCCATGCGCTCGCGATGCATCGCCTGAGAGCCCAGGTCGAGGACGGTCGATCGGCCCGGTCCGTCGTCGAGAGCGCCGGCCATGCGATCCACTTCCGCCGCAAGGACGCGGTCGAGCGGGCGTTACAGCGCTGGACCGCGTCCCGGCTGATGGACGCGGTCGCGCGTCTCGCCGACGCGGTCGCGACCGCCCGGAAATCGGCGTCGATCGGGGAGGCGGCCGCCGAGCGCGCGCTGCTCGCCGTCGCCCAGGAAGCGGCCCGGCTCGGCCGCTGAGCGCCGGAACGCTCGAAATCGCGTTCGACGCCGAAAAAATCGACTCGATAGGAGAGTCGCTGGCGGCGTTTTCGAGGGCGGTCGGGGCGATCGGTCGTCCGGAGCGCAAAACCGCTCCACGGGCTTCTAACCGGCTTTGGGACTCGGGTCGATTTTCACGCCAGAGCAACGCAGCCACAACGACCATGCACGACCCGTCATGCCCGGCGGAGCCGGGCATCCACGAATTTCTGGGATCGTAGAGCCTGTCCCCAAGTCGTGGATGCCCGAGACGAGCTCGGGCATGACGGGGGAGGATAGG
Organism: Hansschlegelia zhihuaiae; assembly: GCF_004103825.1. Taxonomy (GTDB): domain Bacteria; phylum Pseudomonadota; class Alphaproteobacteria; order Rhizobiales; family Methylopilaceae; genus Methylopila; species Methylopila zhihuaiae. Next base: position 12,412 of record NZ_RYFI01000021.1, on the reverse strand, counting down.
GCGCCTCGTCGGAAGGCCAGGGACGCGCCGTCGCCCGGTTGCGCTCAGCCCCTCAGCCGGCGCACCAGCATGTCGAGCTGCTCGAGGCTCGCATAGCGGATGGCGAGCTCGCCGCCCGCGCCCTTCGGGTTCAGCGTCACGTCGAGGCCGAGTGCGGCGGAGAGCTCGCGCTCGAGCTCCAGCGTGTCGGCGTCCTTCTCCGCCTTGCGGGGGCGGCCGAGGCTCTTGACCTCCGGCGCCCGCGCCATCGCCTCGACGTCGCGCACCGAGAGCCCGCGCGCCACCGCCTTCCTGGCGGCGGCCTCCGGATCGGGCAGCGTCAGCAGCGCGCGGGCGTGGCCGGCGGTCAGCGCGCCGTCCAGCACGTGGGCCTTCACCGCGTCAGGAAGCTTGAGCAATCTCAGCGTGTTGGCGATGTGGCTGCGGCTCTTGCCGATGACCTCCGCCAGCTTCTCCTGGGTATAGGAGAACTGGGCGATCAGCTGCTCGTAGCCGGCGGCCTCGTCGATCGCGTTGAGATCGGCGCGCTGGACGTTCTCAACGATCGCGATCTCGAGCGCCTCGCGGTCGGTGACGTCGAGCACCACGATCGGCGCGTCGTGGACGCCCGCCCGCTGGGCCGCGCGCCAACGGCGCTCGCCCGCGATGATCTCATAGGCCTCGGCCTCGTGCGACAGCCGGCGGACGAGGATCGGCTGGATGACGCCCTTCTCGCGGACCGAAGCCGTCAGCTCCTCGAGATCCTCCTCGCGGAAAGAGCGGCGCGGGTTGGCGCGGCTCGGGCGGAGCTGCGCGATCGGCGCGCGGCGCTGCGGCCGGCCGCGCTCCATCACGGCGATCTCGTCGCCGACGTCGCCGATCAGCGCCGCAAGACCGCGGCCGAGTCGGGAACGCTGGGGCTCGTCAGATGACATCACTTTTCCCGACCCGTCATGCGGCGCGCAGCGCCCGCTCGCGCTGTATGACCTCCGAGGCGAGCTTCAGATAAGCCTGCGAGCCCGTGCATTTGAGGTCGTAGAGCAGCACGGGCTTGCCGTAGGACGGCGCCTCGGAGACCCGCACGTTGCGCGGGATCATGGTCTCATAGACCTTGTCGCCGAGGAATTCGCGGACGTCGGCCACCACCTGTCCCGAAAGATTGTTGCGCGGGTCGAACATGGTGAGCACGACGCCGTGGATCGACAGCGTGGGATTGAGCGTGGTCCGGACCTGCTCGACGGTGCGCAGCAGCTGGCTCAGACCCTCCAGCGCGAAGAACTCGCATTGCAGCGGCACGACGATCGCGTGCGCGGCCGCCATCGCGTTGATGGTGAGCAGGTTCAGCGAGGGCGGACAGTCGACCAGCACATAAGTGTAGCGTGTGGCCGTTTCCGTGGCGTGCAGCGCCGCGATCGCGTCACGGAGCCGGTAGGCGCGGTCTTTCTCGCTCGCGATCTCGAGCTCGAGGCCCAATAGGTCCATGGTCGAGGGCGCGAGATGAAGCCGCGGCACCGCGGTCTCGTGGATCGCCTCCTTCAGCGTCGCGTCGCCGAACAGCACGTCATAGGTCGAGAGCCGCCGCGCCTTGCGGTCGATGCCGAGGCCGGTCGAGGCGTTGCCCTGCGGGTCTAGGTCGACGATCAGCACCGTCTCGCCGATCGCGGCGAGCGCGGTCCCGAGATTGATGGCGGTGGTGGTCTTGCCGACGCCGCCCTTCTGGTTCGCGAGCGTCAGCACGCGCGGGGCGCCGGGCGGAAACGCGTCTGACAGCATGGGCCTCGGGCTCCGGGCGGCTCGGTCATCCAACCTGCCGGCGCGTGCCGCGAGTGCGGCGTTAGCGCTGGCGTCTGCCGTCGAACCGGTCGATCCGCACGATGCGGGCGTCGGGGTCGGTCAGACTCGGGTGGAGCGACGCGTTGAATCTCCAGGATTTCTCAGTCTCGGTCAATTCCGCGACGGCCTCGCGACCCTTGGGAAACAGCCCGACGGCGCCGGTTTTCAACAGCGGTTCGGCGAGCGCGACCAGAATGGAGAGCGGAGCGAGCGCCCGGGCGCTGACGATTTCGGCCGAAAGGCCCTCCAGAGCCTGTTCGGCCCGCGCGGCGTGGACGGTCGTCGCCACCCCCATGGCGCGCGCGGCCTCGCGGAGGAACGCGGCCTTCTTGCCGTTGCTCTCGACGAGGTGGACCTCGGTCCGGCCCGCGAGCATCGCCGCCACGACCAGGCCCGGGAAGCCGCCGCCCGATCCGAGATCGACCCACCGGGCAGGGGCGGGCGGGGCGAGCGCAACGAGTTGCGCGCTGTCGGCGACGTGCCGGGTCCAGATGGTGCTGAGCGTGGTGGGCGCGACGAGATTGGTGGTGGCCTGCCAGCGGTCGAGCGTGGCGATGAGCGCGTCGAGGCGCGCCCATGTTTCACGTGAAACATCGATCAGCCCCTCCGCCGCTTGGCGGTCGGCGTCGCGCCCGCTCACGCGGCGGCGGCGCGGCGGGCCTGCACGGCGAGCAAAGCGAGCGCCGCGGGCGTCATGCCCTCGATCCGGCCGGCCTGGCCGAGCGTGCGGGGCGTGACGCGCGCGAGCTTCTCGGAAAGCTCCGCCGAAAGGCCGGCAATGGCGTGGTAGTCCATGTCCGACGGCAGGGCGAGGCCCTCCTCGGAGCGCCGGCGCGCGACGTCGGCTGACTGTCGGTCGAGATAGACCGCATAGGAGGCCTCGATCTCGAGCTGGTCGAAGGTCGCCGCGTCGATCGCCGCCAGCTCCGGCCAGACGCGCTCCAACGCGTCACGGCCGACGGACGGCAGCGACAGCAGGTCGAAGGCGCTGCGCCTCCGCCCGTCCTGATTGACCGCGATTCCGGCGCGCTGCGCCTCGGCCGGCGTCAGCGTCAGCGACCGGGCCAGCGCCTCGGCGGCCGCCAGCCTTTCGGCCTTGGCCGCGAAGGTCGCGGACCTGCCCGCGCCGACGCAGCCGAGCGCTTCGCCCTTCGACGTCAGCCTCAGATCGGCGTTGTCGGCGCGCAGCGACAGCCGGTATTCGGCGCGCGAGGTGAACATGCGGTAGGGCTCGGTGACGCCATGGGTGACGAGATCGTCGACCATGACGCCGAGATAGGCCTCGGCGCGATCGATCACGACGCCGTCCGCGCCGCCTGCCCGGCGCGCAGCGTTCAGCCCTGCGAGCAGGCCCTGCGCGGCCGCCTCCTCATAGCCGGTCGTGCCGTTGATCTGGCCCGCGAGGAACAGCCGCGGCAGCCGCCTGGCCTCGAGCGTGGCCTCGAGCTCGCGCGGATCGACATGGTCGTATTCGATCGCGTAGCCGGGCCGCAGGATCTCGACGCGCTCCAGCCCCGGCATGGTACGGACCAGCGCGACCTGGACCTCCTCGGGCAGCGAAGTCGAAATTCCGTTCGGGTAATAGGTCGGGTCGTCGAGCCCCTCGGGCTCGAGGAAGACCTGATGACTGTCGCGCTCGCCGAAGCGCACCACCTTGTCCTCGATCGACGGACAATAGCGCGGGCCGCGGCTCTCGATCCGGCCGGAATACATCGCCGAGCGCCCAAGATTGGCGCGGATCAGCGCATGGGTCTCGGGCGTGGTGCGGGTGACGTGGCAATCGATCTGCGGGTTACGGATAGCCGTCGTCAGGGTCGAGAACGGCTCGGGCGGCGCGTCGCCGGCCTGGCGCTCCAGCGCGTCGAAATCGACCGTTCTTCCGTCGAGCCGCGGCGGCGTGCCGGTCTTGAGCCGGCCGAGCGTAAAGCCCGCCGCATCGAGCTGTGCCGACAGGCCGAGCGCCGGCGCCTCGCCCGCGCGGCCCGCAGGGATCGTGGTCTCGCCGATATGGATGAGCCCGCGCAGAAAGGTGCCGGTCGTCAGCACGACGGCGCCGGCCGCGATCCGCCGCCCGTCGCCCAGCACGACGCCAGTCGCCGCGCCCGCCTCGACGGTCAGGTCGTCGACCTCGCCCTCGACGATGCCCAGCCCCGCGGTCTCGGCGAGCGCGCGCTGGACAGCGGCGGCGTAGAGCCGCCGGTCCTGCTGCGCGCGGGGGCCGCGCACCGCGGGTCCCTTGCTGCGGTTCAGCACGCGGAACTGGATGCCGCCCTGGTCGGCGCAGCGGCCCATCAGCCCGTCGAGCGCGTCAATCTCGCGGACGAGGTGGCCCTTGCCGAGCCCGCCGATCGCCGGATTGCAGGACATGGCGCCGACCGTGTCCGCGCGATGCGTGACGAGCGCGGTCCGCGCGCCCATCCGCGCGGCCGCGGCGGCCGCCTCGCAGCCCGCATGTCCGCCGCCCACGACGATGACGTCGTAGCGGTCGAGCGGAGTCCGGGTCGGTCGCAGGGCCATGGCGGCTCATTAGGGCGGGCGCGCGCAGCGCGCAATGTTTCACGTGAAACATCGGCGCTCCCGTCATCCCGGCCCAAGCGCGGCGGAGAGCCAGGATCGTCTTCAGGACCCGGCGCCTCAACGGTCTCATCATTCTGCTCGCGATCCCGGCTCGCGCCTGCGGCGCGTCCGGGACGGCGCAAAGTGAGCGCTCACTTCCCAATGCAAAAGGACGAAAACACCCTCTCCAGCACGTCCTCGACGCCGATGCGGCCGGCGATGCGGCCCAGGTCATCGCTGGCGCGGCGGAGCAGTTCGGCGAGCAGTTCGTCGGCGAGATCGTCCCAGCCGTCGAGGGCCTCCGCGAGCGAGGCGGAGACCGCGGCGAACGCCTCGCGGTGGCGGGCGCGCGTCACGCCGACATCCTCGCCGGCCCCGAGCGCCTCGCCCGCCGCCCGACCGAGCGCCGCGACAAGCGCGTCGAGCCCGGCGCCGGTGCGGGCCGAGACGCGATGGTCCGCTTCGGGCGCGCCTTCGGCCGCGACATCGATCTTGTTGGCGACGCGCCAGAGGATGGCGGCCGACAGCGCGGGCGGGGTTCCACCCGGTCTCGTGGCGTCCTCGATCCAGAGCGCAAGGTCGGCGGTCTCCGCCCGCGCGGCCGCTCTCCGGACTCCCTCAAGCTCGATTGCGTCCTCGGTCTCGCGCAGTCCCGCCGTGTCGGCGACGATCACGGGAAAACCGCCGAGGTCGAGATGGACCTCGAGCACGTCGCGCGTGGTGCCGGGGATGTCGGTCACGATCGCGACGTCGCGCCGGGCGAGGGCGTTGAGCAGCGACGATTTTCCGGCGTTGGGCGGCCCGACGATCGCGACCCGGAAGCCGTCGCGCAGCCGTTCGGCGCGCGTGTCGGCGAGCGCGTCGGAAATATCGGCGGACAGCGCTTCGAGTTCGTCGCGGGCCTGAGCGCGCGCCTCCGCCGGCACGCCGTCCTCGTCGGAAAAGTCGATGCCGGCCTCGATGAGCGCCATCGCGCCGACCAGCCGCTCGCGCCAGCGCTCGACCACGGCGGACAATGCGCCCTCGGCCTGCAGCACGGCCTGCCGGCGCTGCGCCTCGGTTTCGGCGGCGAGCAGGTCGGCGAGCCCCTCGGCCTCGGCGATGTCCATGCGGCCGGCGAGCACGGCGCGACGGGTGAACTCGCCGGGCTCCGCCGCGCGTACGCCGGGACAGGCGAACAATGCGTCGAGCGCGGCCGCGACCACCGCCCGGCCGCCATGGACGTGGATCTCCGCCATGTCCTCGCCGGTGGCGGAGCCCGGGCCGGGCAGCCACAGCGCGAGGCCCCGGTCGATCAGCCGCGCGTCCCGCGGGTCGCGGATCGCCCGCACCGAGGCCCGGCGCGGTTCCGGGCGCGGCCCGGCGATCGCGTCGAGCGCGGCGCCCGCCTCCGGTCCAGACATGCGGATGACCGCGATCGCGGCGCGGCCCGGCGCGGTCGAGACGGCGGCGATCGTGTCGCGGGTTTGAAACAGTCGCGCGCGACTTACGTTGCGGTCAGAAGAGGTGTCCGAAACAGCCATGACCAATCGTCTCGCCGCCGCCGCCAGTCCCTATCTGCTGCAGCACGCCGACAATCCCGTCCACTGGTGGGAGTGGGGTCCGGACGCCTTCGCGGAGGCCCGTCGCCTGAACCGTCCGGTGCTGCTGTCGATCGGCTATGCGGCCTGCCACTGGTGCCACGTCATGGCCCATGAGAGCTTCGAGGACGACGGCGTCGCCGCGGTCATGAACGAGCATCTCGTCTCGATCAAGGTCGACCGTGAGGAGCGGCCCGACGTCGACCAGATCTACATGGCGGCGCTGCACGCGCTCGGCCAGCAGGGCGGCTGGCCGCTCACCATGTTCCTGACGCCGGATGGCGAGCCGTTCTGGGGCGGCACCTATTTTCCGAAGGAGCCGCGCTACGGCCGGCCGGGCTTCGCCGACGTGGTGCGGGCGCTCTCCAAGGTCTATGCGGACGAGCCCGAACGGGTCGCCCAGAACGTCTCGGGCATCGCGGCGCAACTCAGGCCGAAGCGGCGCGAGGGCGGCGTCTCGCTGTCGCCCGCGGACCTGGACGAGACCGCCCGGCGACTCGTCCGGATCTTCGACCCGATCGACGGCGGCTTTCAGGGCGCGCCGAAATTCCCGCAGGCCGGGGTGCTGGAGATGATGCTCCGAGCGGGCCGCCGCACCGGCGACGAGACGCTCGCCGCGCCGGCGCTGCTGACGCTCCGGCGGATGGCGGCCGGCGGCATCTATGATCATGTCGGCGGCGGCTTCGCGCGCTATTCGGTCGACGGCCGCTGGCTCGTCCCGCATTTCGAGAAGATGCTCTACGACAACGCCCAGCTCCTGCCGCTCTTCGCGAGCCTCGGGCGCGACGTCGACGACGCGCGGCTGACCGCCGCCGCGAACGGCATCGTCGATTGGCTGAAGCGCGAGATGGTCACCGGGGAGGGCGCCTTCGCCGCGAGCCTCGACGCCGACAGCGAGGGCGAGGAGGGCAGGTTCTACGTCTGGCGCCGCGCGGAGCTCGACGAGGTTCTCGACGCCGAGGACGCCGCCTTCGCGGCCGACGCGCTCGACGTCTCCGACGAAGGCAACTGGGAAGGCGTCTCGATCCCGAACCGGACCGACAGGCCTCCGGTCGACGCGGGGCGTCTGGCGGACGTCTCGGCGAAGCTGCTGGCGGCCCGCGAGCGGCGCGTGCGGCCGGGACGCGACGACAAGGCGCTCGCCGACTGGAACGGGCTGATGATCGCGGCGCTCGCCGAGTCCTCGGCGACGCTCGGCCGGCCCGACGCGCTCGCCCTCGCCCGGCGCGCCTTCGACGCGATCGTGGCCCATATGACTCGCGAGGACCGGCTCGGCCACGCCTTCCGGGCGGGGCGGCTGGTCTATCCGGGCTTCGCCTCAGACTATGGCGCGATGGCGCTCGCCGGACTAGCGCTCGCCGGGGCGACCGGCATCGGCGGCTACCGCGATCACGCCGCGCGCTGGATAGACGCCGCCTTCGCGCATCACCGCAACCCGGCGGGGCCGGGCCTCGCGGTCGACGCCGACGACGCCGACCGGCTGGTGGTGCGGCCCGAGGCGCTGCAGGACGAGGCCATGCCGAGCGGCACGGCGCTGGTGCTGAACGCGGCTCTCCGGCTCGCCGCCTACGACGCCGACGAGGACCGTCTCGCTCGGCTCGACGGCGAGATCGCCGCGCTGATGGGGCGGATGGCCGCCAACGTCATCGGCCATGCGGGGCTGGTCAACGCGCTCGACGCGCGCATGCGGCTCGCCTCGATCGTCGTGCTGGGAGAGGGCGAGGCGGCCGACGCGCTGCACCGCGCGGCTCTCAGGCTCCCGCCCTGGGAGCGCGTGGTGCGCCGCGCGCGGACGGCTGACGATCTGCCGGACGGCCACCCGGCGCGCGCCGCCAGGGTCACGGGCGCCGCGGCGCTGGTCTGCGCGGGCCAGACCTGCTCTCCGCCGGTGACGGACCCGGAGGGACTGGCCGAGGCCTTTTCGACGCTCCGGGGATAAATCTCGGTCGGCTCACTTGCGTGCTTCGAGACGCCCGCTGGCGCGGGCTCCTCAGCATGAGGAGCATTGAGGATGCCGGACCGTGGCGACGAAACCACGCCAGGCCGCGCCACAAACCTCCTCATGCTGAGGAGCGGCCCGAAGGGCCGCGTCTCGAAGCATGCAGGACGTCGACGCTCGTCCTTCCCTCAGCGCATCGCCGACTGGCGCGGGCGGGCGTAGGGGACTTCCCGCGGCGGCGGCAGCGGCTCGAGCGTCTGGGGCGGCGCGGCGTCGCCCAGATCCTCGACGATGGCGCGGCTCGGCTCCGCGGCGGGCGTCCGTGGGGCGATCGGGGCGTTTTCGGCCACTGGCGCGCCTTCCGGCTCCTGGAAGTCGACCGGCACGCCGGGCGCCACCAGTCCGGCGAGCTCGCGCGCGTCCCAGTTTGTCAGGCGCACGCAGCCATGGCTGTTGGTCTTGTCGATCTTCGAGGGCTCGGGCGTGCCGTGCAGCCCATAGGTCGGCTTGTCGAGCCCGACCCAGGTCGCGCCCACCGGGCCGTTCGGGCCGGGCGGCAGCCTCAGCGCCTTGCGGTTGGCGCCCTGCACGAAATTCACCTGCGGCCGGTACCAGTAGTCCGGGTTGATGGCGATCGCCTTCACGGCGTGGACGCCGGTGGGCGAGGGCAGGTCGGCGCTGCCGATCGTGGCGGGGTAGGCGACCACGAGCTTTCCGGAGGCGTCGTAGCCGCGGAGCTGCTTTCTGCCCTTGTCGGCGATGACATGCGCGACCCTGGTCTTCAGGGGCTTGCCGACATTCGCGACGACCACGTCGACGCCGGCCTCTGCGAAAGTCACGTCGGGATTGAGCCGGCGCAGGAACGCCTCGTCCATGTGGAAGCGCTCGGCGAGCAGCTCCGCGGCGTCGCGATAGGCGAGGCCCGGCAGCTGCGCCTGTTCGGCGTAGTCCTGCGGCATGGTGGGCACGAAGGGTCCGGCGACGTCCTGCTCGGTGATCGTGTAGGAGGTCAACACCGGCTCGAGCGAGGTTCCCCCGAGCGCCGACCAGAGCGCGGCGTCGACGATGCCGTCGACCTCGTGGCCGATCATCTCCTCGAAGGCCCGCACGGCCTTGACGACATTGTCGCCCGCGATGCCGTCGATGACGCCCGGCGAGGCGTTGCTGCGGTCGAGCAGAACCTGCAGCTTGATCATGCGCGGATCCGACCGCCGGCCCTTCGGATAGGGGTCCTTGGTGAAGACCGCGTCATTGGCGAGCGAGATCAGCAGGTCGACCGGGTACCCGTCCGGGTCGGCCTCGGCGCGGGGAGCGGGCCTGGGATCGGTCCGCTGCTGAGGATTGGCGGCGGCCGGTGGCGAAGGCGGCGCGGCCTCGGGCGCCGCGGTCGGCGGCGCGAGCGGGGCGCGCTCGATCGCGCCCGTGAACTCGACCTCGCGGCGTTGTGCGGAGGACGGGCCGGCGTCCTCGAGCACGAGCAGATCGCCGATCGCGTCGTTGGTCTCGGCTCGCGCCACGTCGCTTACGCCGAGCGCCGCCGCGAGCGTGGCCGCCGCCCTTAACATGCGCTTCGCCACGGTCCGGCTCCCTTCACCGACGCAACACAGGAGACGGCGGCCGGGCCGCGCCGAGGCGGTCGGGGTCTCGAACGAACAATGAGCCGACAGGGTAAACAAATTGCGGACGAAAGGCTTCCCATTTGCGGCAGTGCTATCGCACTCGGCGGCGGCGCCGTGGAGGCGCGTCGCTGGCCGCTTCCTTCTCCCGCTTGCGGGAGAGGGGGACGGAGGCGTGACGCCCCGTCATCTTTTATGACAACCGGCGCGTGAAGAAGCCCTATTCCCCGATCGCCAGCCCTTCGCGGCGCGGGTCGACGCCGCCAGCCAGCCCCTCCGGCCCGATCGCGATCGCCTGCAGGCCGGAGGTCATGTCCGCGATCTTGACGTCGAAGCCGAGCGCCTTGAGCGGCTCGGCCATGGCCTCGGCCTCGGTTCCCTTCTCGAGCTCGAAGGGGCCGTTGCGGTTCAGCATGTTGGGGAGCGCGGCGGCGGCCGCGACGTCCATGCCCCAGTCGAGATGCGCGACGAGCGCCTTCGCCACATAGCCGATGATCTGGCTGCCGCCGGGCGAGCCGAGCGTGAGGACGGGGCGGCCGTCCTTCAGCACGATGGTCGGGGCCATGGACGAGCGCGGCCGCTTGCCCGGCTCGACCCGGTTGGCCACGGGCACGCCGTCCTTGTGGCTACGGAAGGAGAAGTCGGTCAGCTCGTTGTTGAGCAGGAAGCCGCGCGCCATGACGCGCGAGCCGAACCCCGCCTCGATGGTGGTGGTCATGGCGACGACGTTTCCATCGGCGTCGACCACCGACAGATGGCTGGTGCCCGCGAATTCCAGCGCCGGATCGGGGGCGAACAGGCGCGCATGGGAGAATCTCGGCGAGCCCGCCGGCGCCTCGCCAAGCGCGCGGTCCCCCGACAGCAGCTTCGCACGCTCGGCGAGATAGTCGCGCGCTACGAGGCCCTGGGTCGGCTGCGGCGTGAAGGCCGGATCGGCGACGTAGCGCTCGCGGTCCGCGAAGGCGAGCCGCGACGCGTCTCCGATCCGTCGCCAGGCTTCGGGGCTCTTCGGCCCGAGCACAGAAAGGTTAGTCGGCTCTAGCATGCCGAGGATCTGCGCGATCGCGATCCCGCCGGAGGAGGGCGGGCCCATGCCGCAGACCTGATAGACGCGATAGGGCGCGCAGACCGCCTCGCGCTCGACGACCGCGTAGCGTGAAATGTCCTGGGGCGTCAGCGCGCCAGGATTGCGGGCGTTGCGCACCGCCGAGACGACGTCGGCGGCGATCGGCCCGTCATAGAAGGCGTCCGCGCCGCCGTCGCGCAGCGCCTTCAGCGTCTCGGCGTAGGCCGGATTCATGAGGCGGTCGCCGGCCCGCAGGGGGGCGCCGCCCGGCGCGAAGTAGGACGCGGCCGCAGGGTCGCGGGCGAGCGTCGGGGCGGCGGCGGCGATCTGTCCTGCGAGGCGCGGCGACACGTCGAACCCCTGTTCGGCGAGCCTCATCGCGGGCTCGAACAGCCTCGCCCAGGCGAGCTTGCCGAATTTGCGATGCGCGGCCTCGATCAGCCGCGGCGTCCCAGGCGTTCCGACCGAGCGGCCGCCGATCACCGCCTCCATGAAGGTGAGGGGTTCGCCGACGGCGTTCTGGAACAGCGTCGGGGTGGCGGCGGCGGGCGCTGTTTCGCGGCCGTCGAGCGTCGTGAGCGAGCGGTCCGCCGCGCTCCAGTGCAGCAGGAAGGCGCCGCCGCCGAGACCCGAGGACTGCGGCTCCACGAGGCCCAACACGAGCTGGGCCGCGATCGCGGCGTCGACCGCGCTTCCGCCGGCGCGAAGCATCTCGGCCGCGACCTCGGTGGCGTGCGGATTGGCGGTCGCCGCCATCCAGCGCTTCGCGGTCACGATCGGCCGCGGCTTCGAGCCGGTCGCGATCTCCGGCGGGGGCGGCTCGGATGGCGACGGCGCGAATTGCGCCGCGGCGGGACCGACGAGGAGCAGCGCCGCGATTGAGGCGGCGATCAGGGCGGTGCGGCGCATGGGCTCTCCTCGGCGAGGCCAATGATCTGCCGCGTCGGGCGGCGCGATCAAGCTGCGCGGCGCGAGGGTCGTTAACGAGGCCTTAGGGTTAATGAATTATCACCGCGTGGTCGCGCCCCGGCGGGTGCAGGGACAGGGGGGCTGCCATGTCGTCATATGCGGTGTTGGTCGGCCGGCTCGGCGCCGTCGCGACGCTCGGACTTTTGCTGTCGGGCTGCCTCGCGGACAAGCTGACCACCGGTTCGATCATGCCGACCGCAGCGAGCCGGGAGGTGTCGACCGCGACGAGCCCCGAGGCGCGCGAGGCCCGATGGCGGGAGCTCGCGGCCAAATACGCGCCGGCCTATCAGAAGAACCCGAACGACGCCGCGACCGCCTACGCCTATGGCGTGACGCTCCGGGCGCTCGGACAGCGCGCCCATGCCCTCGCGGTGCTCGAGGCCGCGAGCGTGAAGAACCCGAAACAGACCCAGATCCTCGCGGCCTATGGGCGCGCGCTCTCCGACGTCGGCCGCTACGAGGACGCGCTGCGCGTCTACGAGCGCGCCCACACGCCCGACCGCCCGGACTGGCGCATCCTCAACGCGCAGGGCGCGGCGCTCGACCAGCTCGGCCGCCCCGGCGAGGCCCGCGGCTTCTACGACGCGGCCCTGAAACTGGCGCCGGGCGAGCCCGCGATCCTGTCGAATCTCGGCCTCTCCTATGCGCTCTCGAAGGACCTCGCCAAGGCCGAGACGACTCTGGCGCAGGCCGCCGCGAGCCCCAACGCGAGCGAGACGGTGCGGGCCAATCTCGTGATGGTGCGGGGTCTGCGGGCCGGCGATCCAACGCCCAGGAAGCCGGCGAAGCAGCGGACCTGACTCGGGCGTCATCGCCAGGCCTGACCCGGCGATCCATCCACCTTGGCGAAGTGATGGATTGCATGTTGCGTGGT
>NZ_RYFI01000020.1:42654-77786 GCF_004103825.1 Hansschlegelia zhihuaiae | reverse complement strand
GCCGACACCAACGCCGAGGCCGCAAACCTCGCCACCCTGCAGACCCGCCAGGCGCTGATCGTCTCCTCGCTCTCGATCTCCACCCAGCAGGAATCCAACGTCCTCCAGCTGCTGCGCTGATCGACCCAAAGACCTCCACATCCCTGGAAAGGGCGGAAGCTTCGGCTTCCGGCTCCAGCAGGCCGATCCAGACGAAATGTCCCGGCTCGTTCGCCCGGCGCCCCGCGTCCTCGATCGCTATCCCGGCGATCCGCCGTCCGCCGGAATAGACGCTCGCCGCGACGACTCCGGGCTCCGGCTGAGCCTCGTAGGCGACGCCGTCCGGCGCCGCGCTGCTCGGTCCGGTCCGTCCTCGCGCTCCGTCAAGAGGGCGCGTCGAGGCTCCAGCCGCTTCGGCGACGCGCGCCATCGGCCGCCGTCGAGCCGGCTGGCGACGGCTATCCGTCGCCGAAGACGAAGTCGTCGCGCGTGAGGCCGTTTGCGCTTACGCCTTCGACGGTGATTTCGGCGTTGCCGTTCGCGGTCCAGGTGATCACCGCGTCGCCGGCGTCGTTGTCGCGGATCGTCAGATCGGCGAAGGTCAGGTCGTCGATGTTGAATTCGATCCTGTCGCCGTCCGTGAAATCCTTGATGACGTCGCGGCCCTGACCGTCTTCGAAGCGGAACGTGTCGTCGCCTCGGCCGCCAAACAGGACGTCCGAGCCGCCTCCGCCGACGAGCAGGTCGAGGCCGGTGCCGCCGTGGATCTCGTCGGCCCCGCCATCGCCGGAGAGCTCGTCGCCCTTGGCGGCGCCTCGCAGCGTGTCGGCGCCGGCCTCGCCGTTCAGCGTGTCGGTGCTGCCCCCGCCATCGAGCAGGTCGGCGGCGCTTCCGCCGCTCAGGGTGTCGTTGCCGCCGCCGCCATGGAGCGAGTCCCGACCATAGCCACCGTCGATCAGGTCGCGATCGCCGCCGCCGCGGATCAGGTCGTTTCCGCCGCGGCCGACAAGCGTGTCGTCGCCGTCCTTGCCACGAATTTCGTCATCGTCACGGCCGCCCGCGAGCGTGTCCGGGCCGAGCGTCCCAATGAGTTCCGCCATCTGGAAGACCTCCATCAGCCCCTCGCCGACCGCCGGCTTCCTGACCAAGCATCTAGAGCGAGAAGGGCCGGCGGCGAATCGCCGGGGCTCAGGAACCGCTCGGCGCCGCCTTTGGAACGCGAAGCGGCGCGCCCTTCGGCGCGCCGCCGGCGCTCATCGGGAGCGCTCGCTCAGCTGTCGAAAAAGAAGTCCGAGCGCGACAGCGCCGAGGCGTCGACGCCGTCGAGCGTGATCGAGGAGCCCGCCGGATCGCCCCAGGTGATCACGGCGTCGCCGGCATTGTTGTTGGCGATGTTGAGGTCGCTGAAGCTGAGCCCGTCGATGTCGAACAGAATGCGGTCGGCGCCCGACTTGAAGTCGCCGATCGTGTCGTCGCCCTCGCGGGACTCGAACTTGAAGGTGTCGTCGCCCTTGCCGCCGAACAGCATGTCGTCGCCGTCGTCGCCGTTCAGCTCATCCGCGCCCTTGCCGCCGCGCAGCACGTCGGCGCCCGAGCCGCCGTCGAGCTCGTCGTTTCCGTCGCCGCCGATGAGCGAGTCTTTGCCGCCGTCGCCGTCCAGCTCGTCATTGCCCGAGCCGCCGTTCAGCGTGTCGTTTCCGCCGTTGCCGTCGAGCTCGTCATTGCCGCCAAGGCCGCGGATGACGTCGTCTTCGCCACGTCCCTCGAGGTCGTTGTCGCGGCCATTGCCTTCGATGCGCGCCATGTGCGGTCTCCATCCGATTGCCGCGCCGGCCGTCCCGGCGCTTCGGATCGAAGACTTAGGCTCAGTCCGTTGGAGCCAAGTGAGGGGTTGATTAAAAGTCGGTGAGAATTCTGTGATGGAACCAAGGCGCGGGCTCGCCCGCTGTCGCCATCGCGCCGTTCCACCGCGACTGCCTGAAGTGAATCTCCCGACCAGGGGTCCTTCGCGGGGCAGGCGAGCTTATCGATGCCGCGATGCTATTTTGGTTCGTGGCTCGCGGAAATCATGTAACCCACGCCGCGCACGGTCTGGATGAGAGACGTTGGTCCTTCGTCTTCGAGTTTCTTGCGGAGATAGCGGATATAGACGTCGACGATCTTGGTGCCCGGGTCGTAGCCATATTCCCAGACGCTGTTGAGCAGCCTCTGGCGGCTGACCACGCGGTCGGCGTTCGCCATCAGATAGCGGAGCAGCTCGAACTCCCGGACCGTCAGGGCGACGCTCCGGCCGTCATAGACGACGCGTCGCGACGCCGGATCGAGCGAGAGCTGGCCGACGGTCAGGACGTTCGGATCGTCCTGGGGCGAGCGCCGCCGCTTCAGCGCCACCAGTCGGGCGAGCAGCTCGTCGAAGGCGAAAGGCTTGGTCAGATAGTCGTCGGCGCCGCCCTTCAGGCCGTCGACCTTGTCCTGGATGCCGTCCTTGGCGGTCAGCATCAGGATCAGCACAGGCCGGCGCTCCTCGCGCACGATCCGGCAGACCTCGAGCCCGTTGAGGTAAGGCAGCATGCGGTCCAGGATCACGAGGTCGAAGCCGCCCTGCCTGATGTGTTCGAGCCCATCCCGTCCATCCTCGGCGACCGTCACCTGATAACCCTCCGCCACGAGGCCGCGGCTGAGGAAGGAGGCGATGCGCCGGTCGTCCTCGACGATCAGGATGTTCATGTCGGGCGGGCCCCGGTCGTCGGCAGGGTGATGGTCAGCACGGCGCCGCCGTCCTTGCGGTTGTCGAGCGCGATCTCTCCGCCGTGACGTTCGACGATGTCCTTGGCGATCGAAAGGCCGATGCCGAGGCCCTGCGCGTTCCTCCGCCCGCCTTCGCCGCGGTAGAAGCGGTCGAAGACCCTCGGACGGTCGGTCTCCGCGACGCCTTCGCCCTGATCGGCGATCGAGATCGTCAGACGGCCGTTCACCTCCGACGTCGAGACGCTGACCCGGCCGCCGTCCGGCGAATGCTTCACTGCGTTGTCGAGCCCGATCACCAGCGCCTGCTTCAGCCGCCGCGCGTCGGCCTCGATGCAGGCGTCGCCGTCGGCGAACTCGGCCTCGATCAGGATCTCGCGGGGCCCGGCGAGTATCTCGCCCTCCTGGGTCGCGGCCGTCACCAGGTCCCTCACCCGGAGCACTGCGATCTCGAGCGACTGGTCCTCGGCGTCCGAACGCGCGAAGGCCAGCAGATCGTCCAGCAATGCGCCGAGGTCGCGCGCCTGGGTCTGGACGCCGAGCAGCGCCTCGCGCAGCGCCGAGGGATCGGGCCCGCCTCTGAGCGCGACGTCGGTCTCGCCCCTGAGGATGGTGAGCGGCGTGCGGAGCTCATGGCTGACGTCGGCCAGGAACCGCGCGCGCCTGACGTCGACGTCGCGCAGCCGCTCATTGGCGTCGCGGAGCTCCCGGGTCCTGAGCTCGACCTCGGAATGCAGGCGCTGCTGCGCGGCGATCAGGCCCGTGCGCTGCGTTTCGAGCGAAGCCGCCATCTCGTTGAAGCTGCGGGACAGGGCCGCGAACTCGTCCGACCCCTTGGCGGGAATGCGGTGCGCGAGGGCGCCCCCGGCGATCGCCCGCGCGCCCGCCGCCAGCGCCTGCACGGGCCGCACGATCGAACGATGCAACGCGTAGCCAAGCGCCGCGCCGCACAGCAGAGCGAGCAGCCCGATCGCGGCCGACCAGGCGAGCAGGCGGCGCTGCTGCTCGCGCACCTCGCCAAGTTCGCGCGCGACCTCGCCGCGCTCGTCGTCGAGCGCCGCCTCGAGCAGGTTCTCGAAGTCGTTCGACAGCCGGTATTCGACATCGCGGCGGAACGACTCCACCGCCTCGGCCTGCTTGCCCTCGCGCTGCAGGGCGAAGACGCGTTCGGCCGCCATGTCGATCGCGCGATAGAGCTCGATCATGCGGCTCGTCGCCTCGACGTCCGAGAGTTCGGTCCGCACCTCGTCGAGCCCCGCAAGCGTCGAGACCTCGGCGCGCGTCACCTCGCGCAGCCGGTCGAAGGCCTGGACCATCTCGGCGCGGGCCTGCTGGAAATCCGGCATCTGCTCGGCGCCGAGCAGCAGCACTTCGGCGATCTGCTCCGCGTAGTTGTTGGCGTTGCCGTCGAGCTCGGCGATCACCTCGAAGCGGCGATGGACGCCGTCGACCCGCTGCACGAAGTCGTCCGCGAGGCGAAGCGCGATCGCCATCACGCCGATCATCAGCGCGACGAAGATCAGCGTGACGATCTCGAAGACGATGATGCGCCAGCGGAGGGACATCAGGGCTCGCGGAAGGGGAGAACGCAGCCGCGGGCCGAGAGGCGACGACGCGGGCGACGAGATTTCTAGCAGGAGCCCACCGCGGTCAACGGGCCGCTTCGGTCTCCGCGGGGCGCGCCTCCTGAAGCTTGGCGCGGCGGGCGAGGCGCTTGACTGAGCTCGACGCCGCGATCTCGCCGCGCGCCGCGAAGGCCTCGTGGTTGGCCTCGATCTCGCCGAGCTCGTAGAGGTAGTTGACCATCATGCCGTGCGCCTGGCGCTCGGCGCGGGGCGAACGATCGGCCAGGAAGTTGATCCGCTCGAGCCGCGCGCCGTTGTTAAGGTGGAAGCGCGCAACCGGATCGACCGGGCCTCCGCGAGAGGTCCGGGCGTTGACCAGATACCAGGCGCAGACGCGCGTCAGCACGGGCCGCAGGCGCTCGACCTTCTCGGGATCGTCCATCCAGGCCCGGTCCTCGATGTCCGCGAGCGCCGCTCGGTCTTCCGCCGTCAACGCCTCGGAGCGCGGGGCCGCGATCTCGCGCGCAAGCCATGCGGCGAAGCCAGGGACGGGCGATAGCGTCACGAAGGTCGCGATCTCGGGCAGGTCGAGCCTCAGATCCTCGACCACCTGCTTGATCAGGAAGTTGCCGAATGAGACGCCGCGCAGGCCCTCCTGGCAGTTGGAGATCGAATAGAACACCGCGGCGCCGGCGTCGCGCGCCGCGATCGCCTCCCGGCCGGGGTCCAGCACCTCCGAGACCGAGGCCGGCATCGACTTGGTGAGCGCGACCTCGACGAAGATCAGCGGCTCGTCGACCAGCCGCGGGTGGAAGAACGCGAAGCAGCGCCGGTCGTCAGGCTCGACGCGGCGGCGCAGCTCGTCCCAGTCGTGGATCTCGTGCACCGCCTCGTAGCGGATGATCTTCTCCAGCACATTGGCGGGGGTCGCCCAGTCGATCGGCCGCAGCACCAGGAAGCCGCGGTTGAACCAGGACACGAAGAGATGCGCGAAGTCGTCGTCCACGACCTTCAGCGCCTTGTCGTCGCCGATGATCTTCAGCAGATGCTCCCGCATCCTGACCAGCGTGCCCATGCCTTCCGGCGCGAGCGCGAGGCGGCGGATCAACTCCTGGCGGCGCGGCTCGGAGGCCTCGTTCAGGGCCTGGGCCGCCTCCTGCGTCGGCTCGGCGCGCCAGGCCGCGACCGCGGCCTCGAGCCTGCCCTCCACCGGGCCGAAGCGGTCGAGCATCATGCGGAAGAACGCGGACCGGCCGGCCTCGTCGCTCGTCGTCCAAGCATGAAGGACGTCGCGGGCGACAGCGACCCGAGACGCCTCGCCCCGGCTCGACAGCAGCGTCTCGCAGGCGTCCTCGAAGCCCGCCGGCGAAGCCGTCGCCTCGCGCGCCGCGCGCGGCAGCAGCCGGCGGCCCTGCTCGGCGATGCTGGTCAGAAGGTCGCCGAAGAAAGAGGATTCTCGCATGCCGGACCCCGAGGCTCGATGCGGCGCGCGCCGCCGCGCCGCGTCTCGTAAGATAGGGCTGCGGGAAGACCGGCGTCAGGGTTCGCCCGGACTTTCGCGCGCCGCCACGATGCCGCTATCCTGCCTCCATGCGCGGCGTCGCGCAAAGCAAGGCTCCGAGATGTCCGCTCCGCAATCCTATGTCGCGCTGACCCCGGGAGATCCCGCGCCGTGGTTCATCCAGCGCGCGACCGGCAATCCGCGCTACGCCTTCGACACCGCGGCCGGCCGCTACCTGGTCCTGTGCTTCTACGCCTCCGCGTCCGATCCCGCGGCGCAGGCGGCGATCCGGGCCGCCGAGGCCGCCAGCGCGATCTTCGACGACGACCATGCGAGCTTCTTCGGCGTGACCCTGGATCCGCGCGACGCGCAGGAGGGCGGGCTGCAGGCGAAGCTGCCGGGCGTCCGACACTTCTTCGATCTCGACGGCCAGGCCTCGCGGCTCTACGGCGCGATCCCGCGGGACGCGGAGGAAGGCGGCCAGGTCCAGGCGCGGCGCTTCTGGATCGTGCTCGACCCGACCATGCGGGTGCTGGCGCGCATTCCCTTCGCGGAGGACGGCGCAGATCGGCGCGCGGCGCTCGACCTGCTCGGCCGCCTGCCGCATCCGCGGCGCTTCGCGGGCGTCGAGCTGCAGGCCCCGGTGCTCTTTCTGCCCAACGTTTTCGAGCCGGGGCTTTGCCGTCGGCTGATCGACTACTACGAGGAGAAAGGCGGTCAGGAATCCGGCTTCATGCGGCAGGTCGACGGCAAGACGGTCGCAGTCCACGACCACAGCCACAAGCGCCGCCGCGACGCCGAGATCGACGATCCCGAGCTCAAGCGCCAGCTGCAGCTGCGAATCCAGCGCCGGGTCGCGCCCGAGATCCTGAAGGCCCACGCCTTCAAGGTCACGCGCATGGAGCGCTACATCGTCGGCTGCTACACGGCCGATGACGGCGGCCATTTCCGCGCCCATCGCGACAACACGACCTCGGGCACCGCGCATCGCCGTTTCGCGGTGTCGATCAACCTGAACGCCGATTTCGAGGGCGGCGAGGTCAGCTTCCCCGAATACGGTCCGCGCTCCTTCAAGCCGCCGCCCGGCGGCGCGGTGGTGTTCTCCTGCTCGTTCCTGCACGCCGTCTCGCGCGTCACGTGCGGCAAGCGCTATGCCTTCCTGCCCTTCCTCTACGACGAGGCGGCCGCGCGTCTGCGCGAACAGAACGCAGGCACGCTGGAGGGCGGCGGGGGTTATCGGGCGAACGCGCCCGGCGAGGAACGGCAGCAGGCCGAGGAGGTCGAGGCGCAGTAGTCGATCGTCCCGGCCGGCGCCGTTGCGCCGGCTCGTTTTGTTCACGCGTTCGAGGAGTTTTTTCGTATCACCACGAGATGCGCCGAAGGAGGCCATCATGACATCCGGATCGAACTCCGCCTGGTTCGTATGCGTCGCGTCCTTCGTCCTTCGCGTCCGCCGCGGCGCGCTGCTCCTCGCTCTGGCGGCGCCGCTCATGGCGCTCGCGGCGCCGGCCGCGCGAGCCGAGAGCACCAGGCTGCAGATCCCGGGCGCGAGCTTCGTGCAGCAATGCCCCTGCACCATCGGGATCGGGTCGGCCTCGGTCCGCGAGGGCGTCCTGACTCCCGACGGGCCGAGCACCTATTACGCGCCGCTGCCCTATAGCGGCATCCGGAAGGTCTGCTCGCTGACGGCCTATTACCGGGACGTCAATGAGCTGGAGAAGATGACGGTCGGCCTCTATTACAGGAATGCGGACATAGGGGCCGCCGTGGACGAGCCCGCGACGCTGATGGCCGAGGTCACGAGCGCGCCCGGCGTACAGGATTCGATCCGCAAGGCCACGACCTCGGACGTGACAGCCGGCGCGCTGAAGCTCGGACAGCGCTTCTATTTTCTGAAGGTCGACTTCGAGAACATTAACATGGACCTGCTCGGCGTGCAGGTCGAGATGCGCGACGCCTGCAGCTGACTGCGACGTCCGGAGCTGATCGGCTGGCCGGGGCGGCTTCAGCCGCCTGTGGCCGGCCGCTTCGCGAACGGCTTCAACGCCGTCCGCGCGAGTTCGTCCGCGCGCTCGTTTTCCGGGTGTCCGGCGTGCCCCTTGACCCAGCGCCACTCGATCCGATGGGTCTTGAGCGCCGCGTCGAGCCGTTCCCAAAGATCCTGATTCTTCACCGGCTTCTTGTCGGCCGTCTTCCAGCCGTTCCGCTTCCAGCCGTGGATCCACTTGGTCACGCCGTCGCGCAAATACTGGCTGTCGGTGTGGACCACGACCGCGCAGGGGCGCTTCAGCGTCTCGAGGGCCGAGATCGCGGCGAGCAGCTCCATCCGATTGTTGGTGGTCAGCGCCTCGCCGCCGGAAAGCTCCTTCTCGGCGCCGCCGAAGCGTAGGATCGCGCCCCAGCCGCCGGGACCGGGATTTCCCGAGCAGGCGCCGTCGGTGAAGACGTCGACGGCGCCGGGCGTCGTCGGCTCGCCTTCCGGCGCGAACGCCTTGGTCACGAGGTCCACCCGAAGGCCGCCGCCCCCTCGGCCTGCTGATGGAAGCGCAGCTTCCTCAGATATTCGAGCGGGTCGAGCTTCTTGACGAGCGCGCCCGGCGGCGTGTCGAGCCAGTCGACGAGGCGCGTCAGCAGGAAGCGGATCGCAGCCCCGCGGGCGAGAGTCGGGAGCGCCGCGACCTCCGCCGCCGACAGCGGCCGGATTGCGCCATAGGCGGCGAGCAGCGCCCGGCCCTTGGTGACGTTGAAGGACTGGTCGGGCTCGAAGCACCAGGCGTTGAGGCAGATCGCGATGTCGTAAGCGAGCGCGTCGTCGCAGGCGAAATAGAAGTCGATCAGGCCGGACAGCCGGTCGCCCAGGAACAGCACATTGTTGGGGAAGAGGTCGGCGTGGATCACGCCACGTGGGAGCTCGAGCGCCGCGAAGGCCGCCTCCAGATGGTCGAGCTCGGCCGCGATCTCCGCGTCGAGCCCCGGCGCGACCGCGTCGCTGCGGCTGCGCGCGGCTTCGGCGAGCGGACGCCAGCCCTCGACCGAGAGCGCGTTCGGACGGCGGATGGAGAAGCCCTGGCCTGCGCGATGAAGCTCCGCGAGCGCCTGTCCGAGCGCCGCGCAATGGCCGGCGGTCGGCCGGCGCACCGAGACGCCGTCAAGGAATGTGACGAGCGCCGCCGGGCGGCCGCACAGCGTCTTGAGCGCCTCGCCGTCGCGCGCCTTGACGGGCAGCGGGCAGGAGAGGCCCCGCTCGGCGAGATGCTCCATCAGGCCGAGGAAGAAGGGCAGGTCGGCGGGCGCGACGCGCTTCTCGTAGAGCGTGAGGATGAAGCGCGCCCGGGTGGTGGCGAGCAGGTAGTTCGAGTTCTCGACACCCTCCGCGATGCCCTTGAACGTCACGGCGTCGCCGATGTCGTAGCCGCGCAGGAACGCGGCGAGGTCGTCGTCGGTGACTTCGGTGTAGACGGCCATCGGGGGACTCAGGACGGGGGGAGGGGGGTCGCCGCGCCTGCGTTTACGGACTTGGCCCGCCGGCCGCAATGGGCGGCGGGAAGCGGCGTCATCCCGGCCGGGCGAAGCGAGAGCCGGGATCGTCCTCCGAATGGGGCGGACGTCCGCATTTTGCCGGCGGTCCCGGCTCGGCCCGCCATCCGTCCGGGATGACGTTCTATGCCCCTCACGCCGCCGGCGAGCGCAGCTCTCTCGGCAGCGGGAAAAACACATGCTCGTCGGCCGTCGACACCGTCTCGACCGTCACCTCGTAGCGCTCGGCGAAAGCGTCGATGACCTCCTCGACCAGCACCTCGGGGGCGGAGGCGCCGGCGGTGATCCCGAGCGTAGAGATCCTCGAGAACAGCCGCCAGTCGATGTCGGCGGCGCGCGCCACGAGTTGCGCGGTCGGGCAGCCGGAGCGCTCGGCGACCTCGCGCAATCGCTGGGAATTCGAGGAATTCTCAGCCCCCACCACGACCAGCGCGTCGCAGGCGGAGGCGATGCGCTTCACCGCTTCCTGCCGGTTGGTGGTGGCGTAGCAGATGTCCTCCTTGTGCGGCCCGTGGATCGCCGGGAAGCGCTTCTTCAGCGCCGCGACCACCGAGGCCGTGTCGTCGACCGAAAGCGTCGTCTGCGTCACATAGGCGAGTTCGGCGCCGGCCCGCGGTTCGATCCGCGCGACGTCGGCCTCGGTCTCGACCAGCAGGACGGCGCCCTCCGGCAGCTGTCCCATCGTGCCGACCACCTCCGGATGGCCGCGATGGCCGACCAGGATGACGGTCCGCCCGCGCCGATGGTGGATATCGGCCTCGCGGTGCACCTTGGTGACCAGCGGGCAGGTGGCGTCGATCGCGAACAGGCCTCTCGCCCGCGCCGCCTCCGGCACCGACTTGGCGACGCCATGGGCGGAGAAGATCACCGGCCGGTCGCCGTCCGGCGCCTCGTCGAGCTCCTCGACGAAGATCGCGCCCTTGGCGCGGAGCGCGTCGACCACGTAGCGGTTGTGCACGATCTCGTGGCGCACATAGACCGGCGCGCCGAAGCGCTTCAGCGCCGCCTCCACCACGTCGATCGCCCGCACCACCCCGGCGCAGAAGCCGCGCGGCGCGCAGAGCAGGATCGTGAGGGGCGGTTTGGGGGCGGACATGGATCGGGCCTCGGCGGCGAGATGGGACGGCCGGGCCCGGGGTGTCAAGCCGAGGCCCTGCGCCTTCCCAAGCCGCGAGGCGGCTTGCTATAAGGCTCGCCGCCGCGGGCCGGCGCGGCGACAGTCCGAGGTCTCCCGATGACGCGTCGCGTATCCTTCATGGCGAGAGCAGGCTGGATCGGCCTCGGCTCCGCGCTCTGCATCGCGCTCGCCGCCTGCGGCACGGTCAATCCCGACGACCCGAACCGCCCGACCGCCAATCCCGGGCTGGGCACCAAGCTGCTGCTCGGAAACGCCAACCCCCCGCCGCTCACGCCGCCGGTCGACCAGGCGATCAAGCGCGACTGTCCTCCGATCGAGATCCTCGAAGGCGCGGCCTCCCACCGTGTGTTCGACGGCGAGGCGACGGACCCGTTCTCGGTGCGCTGGCAGGCCAGCATCGCCGAGACCGCGCGCGAGTGCTCCAATCTCGGCGTCGAGGCCGGCATCCGCGTCGGGGTCGTGGGCCGCGTCATTCTCGGGCCGAAGGGCGCGCCCGGCACGTTCAGCGTGCCGCTCCGGATCGCGGTCGTGGACGAGCAGAACAAGCCGGTCTATTCGCAGGTCCACCTGATCGCGGTGAGCGTGCCGTCGGGCGACACCAAGGCCGACTTCACCAAGATCGACGATCAGATCGTGGTGCCGACGCCGACGAACCGCTTCCGCGGCTGGCGCATCCTCGTGGGCTACGACCCGCAGCCGACGGCCGAGCCGAAGAGCGCCCGGCGGCGCGGCTGAACGTCCGGCGGACCGAACGCTTTCAGGGGCCGGCGGCTTGCTTGACACCGCTCGGCGGCCCTCCTTATATCCGCCCGCGCCGCGACCTCCCGACCGGGCTCTCGCGCCGTGGCGGAGTAGCTCAGCTGGTTAGAGCAGCGGAATCATAATCCGCGTGTCGGGGGTTCGAGTCCCTCCTCCGCTACCAAATTTCCATATCAGGCCATATCAGGATGCATCAGAATTCCTCAGAAATGAGGAGTTTGACGGCTTTTTCCGTATCATCGCGTATCAGCGGATATCAACAAATACCGCCAATTTGACGGTACGAAATGGACTCGCCTACCGTCAGCCGCCAGGATCGTACCGTCACGACCCTTTGGAGCGGCCGCAAATGCCCCTTTCCGATCTGGCAGTTCGAAAAGCGAAAGCCGCTGAAAAACCTATGAAACTGAGCGACGAGCAGGGGCTCTATCTGCTCGTAAATCCAGCCGGTTCGAAGCTGTGGCGGCTGGATTATCGGTTTGACGGTACGCGCAAAACGATCAGCCTTGGGAAGTACCCGGAGATCACGCTTGCCGATGCTCGCGAGCGCAGGGCTGAGGCCCGAAAGCTCTTAGCGCACGGGACCGACCCCTCGGCGGACCGAAAGGCTGCAAAGCATCGTGCAGAGGCAGAAACGCAGAATACGTTCGGCGCCCTCGCTGACGAATATCTTGTGCGCATGCGCGCCTCGGGACGGTCAGAGGCCACCATTGAAAAATCGCACTGGTATCTGAAGACATTGAGCGCATCGCTTGCGGATCAGCCGATTGCGCAGGTCACCGCAGCCGACGTGCTCAAGCTGCTCCAAAAGATTGAGGCATCCGGCCGTCGAGAAACGGCCCATAAAACGCGCGGGGCGATCGGCGCTGTCTTTCGTCACGCAGTCGCGACCTTGCGAGCAACTGGCGACCCGACAAGCGCCCTTCGGAACGCGTTGCTTCCGGTTCAGGTGGTAAATCGCGCCGCGCTCACCGACCCAAAAAAGCTGGGCGGCCTTATGCGCGCGCTCGACGACTATGATGGTTGGCCGACGCTCGCAGCGGCCATGAAATTTCTTGCGCTCACGGCAGCGCGACCCGGGGAAGTGCGCTTTGCAACGTGGGCGGAGATCGACCTTGAGTCGGGAGTATGGCGCATCCCGGCTGAACGAATGAAGATGCGGCGCGCGCATGACGTCCCGCTCAGCCCTGCCGCTGCCGTCGTGCTGAACGGCATCAAACGCTTTTCGGGAGACGAGCGACTGATCTTTCCCTCGATCAGGTCGGTGCTACGCCCGCTGTCGGAAAACGCCATGAACAGCGCGCTTAGGCGCATGGGCTACACAGGCGAGGAGATGAGCGCCCACGGCTTTCGCTCGACGTTCAGCACGATCGCGAACGAGTCGGGCAAATGGAGCCCTGACGTTATCGAGGCACAGCTCGCGCATGTGCCAGCGGATCGCATTCGATCGATCTACAATCGGTCGAAATATTGGGACGAACGCGTGAAGCTGATGGACTGGTGGGCCAACCAGTTGAAATCAATGAAGTCGAATAAGATCGCCAGAAGCTATCCTTGAAAGAAGAAAATCATGTCAGATAGAGTTTTTCTCTATATAGACATACTTGGCTTTAAGGACATGGTTGTGTCCGGTAAAGACATAAAAGGACTTTATAAAAATATCGACGAACTGAATGTACATACCGATCGAGACTTTAGATGTATAGTATTTTCCGATACTATAATTGTTTATGGCTCTGAATTTTGGTTAGATAACATCAATTCGGCAGTCATGTGGCTGGCTGAATTTGCTCAAGATCTGTTTTACAGAATTATTACTAGCGACATCCACTTCAGGGCTTACATAACCGTTGGAGAGTTCGAGCATTTTGAGATGAAAAATCTTGATGCATATTACGGTGAGGCTCTCATCAGATGTTATGAGATAGAAAAAACCATAAAATCAACAGGCGTATTCTTGGACGCGGCTCTTTCAGAGCATTCCGATGTATTCAATCTGACGAAGTTCGATGATAATTCGTACTATATGCACATAATGCAGACATTAAATTCAATAAGCTTTAATTATGAAGACTATCCAATTCATGCCGAGCACGTGACAGGGCCTGGAATCGAGGGCTGGCTTGTTTATGAGCTTACCTATCTCAGTAGAGTTTTCCGATATTCAAACGATCAGAGTTTACAAGAGCAGGTAAGAGTTAAGCACGCCAATGCGTGGAAAATGATCTCTTACCGTCACCCCGGCCTAACAAAAAAACTCATCGAGACCGA
Source organism: Hansschlegelia zhihuaiae (assembly GCF_004103825.1). Taxonomy (GTDB): domain Bacteria; phylum Pseudomonadota; class Alphaproteobacteria; order Rhizobiales; family Methylopilaceae; genus Methylopila; species Methylopila zhihuaiae. The sequence continues at coordinate 64,291 of NZ_RYFI01000020.1, read as the reverse complement.
CTTTGATTTCTCCCATATCGTTCCGATCGACTGGACGGAGTTGATCGCCAATATGGGAACTCCTGAAGGTGCGTGGGGCTGAAAGGCCCTCCCGCCTATTGGTGACGAGAGGGCCTTTAGACAGAAAGGCGTCGGCTCAAACCTCTCCGTCTATCCTCAGCCAAGCCGGACGTGGACGCCGCCGCTTGGGTTCGCGGCGACCGTCACAGCGACGCCGATGCGAGCGTTGGCGTCGTCCGTGGTGACGAGCTTGGAGGCTTCGTCGAAATAGACGGGATCGCCGATCTCAAAGCCTTCAGCCGCGACCTTGGGTAGATCGAACACGCCCACCGTTACGATGTCGAGGTCCGAGCCCGGCGCGGCATCGCCTGCGGCAACGCCCGACAGCCCCCCGACGATGATGACGTCGCCACTTTTGACGTCGGCCGGGCTCGGGATGGTGACGTTCTCGCCTTTCTGAACGTAGTTCCTCATCGATCCAATCCTTTCGAGGTGCGGAAGCGGATAGTGGACGGGCTCGCCCGCTCCGCGTCCTGAATGAGACGGTTCACGTCGGAAATCGCGGCGCGCATCTCGTTGTCGCTGCGATAGACGATGCGCTCGCCGCTCTGGTCCTGAAGCTCGCGGACGCCTTCGAGACGCGCCTCAATGAGCGCGTCCCGTTTGGCCCGCAGCTTTGCGAGCCACTGTGCGTCGCGGGCGCTCATCAGGCGCCCGGATTGCGGACGGCGCCGCGCCAATCAAGCGCTCCCGCGCCGAAGTCGAGCACAACTCGGAATTCGCGGGACAGGACTTCCCAGCCCTCGCGCTCGCTCATCTGCGGCCCTGGCGCGCTGCTGAGGTAGCTGTATTCGAGCGCGGGCGCGGACGCGGGGTCCGCGAACACAAACCATGAATCGTCGATGATTCGTGGCTCCACGAGCAGCGTGAGCTTCTGACTGAACGGGTTCGCGTCCGAAGTGGTCGCCGCGTAGATCGAGGCGAGCACCTTCTCGGCTTCCGTCTCAAGCTCGGGACCGACCACGAGATACTTCGGCGTGACCGTGATGCGCGTCTTGCCGTCGAGTCCGGTCTGCTGACGCATGGCGAGGCGCGCGTCAGACAGAGCCTCGACGCTCAGGGGCGCGCCTGTCAGCGTGTTGCCGTGGTCCGAGTGGAAGAGGCGCTTGCCATCGCCCATCGTCGGCCCGGCGCCGTTCGACTGACTGAGCAGCGACCACAGAAGCGCGGCCTCTGTCTGCGCCGCAGCCTGTCCTGCCGCCGACGCCCAATCGTTGAACGCCCCGAGGTCGTCATTGATGAGCGCCTTGCGGCTGATCGTGAATAGCGCGCCATAGGTGTCGAGCGCGTAAGCCTCGACGGCTTCGGATCGGGAAACCGATTTGATTTCGCCCGCCTCACTGACCTTCTGCAGAGCCCCGATCTCGCCAAGGCGAAGCGTGGAGCCCGTTCGGAAGTCCACCCGAGAACCCTGCCGTGCGAGGCTCTTCAGCGGGGATGCGGCGGCCGTAAAGCTAGCGAGCAGCGTCCGTCGCCCGGCGCCCGTCAGAAGCTGCGGAAAGTCGCTCGTCGTGTGAAGCGCGGCCCGGAACAGCGCGTCCGGGTCCATGCCAGCTGTCGAGACGCCGCGCGCCTCAAGCGAAGCTCGCGCAAAGTCGCGGAGACTGAAGCCCATGTAGGGGCGCGCCGCATCTGCACGAGCATCCTCGATCACGACGCCGCTGCGGGTCGCGAGCGCGTCTTCCATCGCGCGGAACCGGGCGACGCCATCGTTCTGAGGCGAAGCCGTGCGGATGTGAGGAGTGGCCGCCGAGCGGCGGCGAAGTTCGTCCTGAACACGCTTGCGGGCGTCCTCAACCGAAAGCCCCTCGTCGATCCGATCTTCCGCCCAGCCGCGCGTCAGTCCCGCGACCTCCGCCAAGCTGCGAATCTGCGCCTGCTGCGCTTCGGGCATCTCGATCGAGGGCGCCTCTACGGTCGGCAGTTCGTCGTTCTCGCTCATGGGCTCACTCCTGAAGCTGGCGTCGGGATCAGCCCCGATCGGCACGGCGGAGACTTCGAAGATCGACCACGCCGCCGCCGTACGGACGCGCTCGCCGTTGATGATGGACTCGGCCCAGCGGGCGACCCGGTAGCCGACAGAGACGCCGCGAAGGATGCCCTCGCGGATTTTGGCGACGGCGGGCGCGACGTCCTGAGCGGCGCTCAGCCGAAGCACGGCAACGAGTCGGCCCGGCTCGTGGCGAAGGCTCTGAACGACGCCGATGACGTCACGGCTTCCGCCCTGCCGATGCCCGTCGAGCAGCGGCGCGCCGACGATGCGACGCGTATCAAGCCCGGCTGCGTCGAGCCGTTCGACGTAGGGGCCGCGACTGTCGCGACGGGCGACGTCCGCATAGGTGCTTACGACTGCTTCCACCGTCATAGCGGCTTCGTCGAAGCTGCTCGGGCCGATCGCTCCCACGCGGCGAGTGAGGACGTCGGACATCAATGCCTCGGCATCGCTGTCGCGATCGGTTCGCCGTCTGGGCCTGTAAATGTGATGTGCGAAGTAAGGTCTTCGATGCGGTCAAACGCGTCCTCCGCGTAACAACCGAGGTATCGACGCATCTGCGCGCGCGTCAGCTTCACGCCGTGCTGATGTAAGTCCGTGATGACTTGCATTTTTTGCACCAGCGTCATCGCTGCCAAAAGGTTCGCGTCAGGCATCGGGATTTTCCTCATTGTCAGGCTTGAACTGCGGCTGAGGACTCACGCCAAAGCCCAGCCCGAGCGAAGCCTCGCGCTTGCGGTCGGCGGCGATCTCGGCATCCAATTCCTCGACGCTCCAACCACGAGCCGCGACCTTCTGGCGGCGACTTGTGAGACCGGCCTCGATCTCAGCGACGTCCGCTTCCACGTCCTTTTGCGGATCGACCTGAAGCGGCTTCGGCATGATCCATTCGGCGGTCGCCTCGGGATCGCCCGCGAGCAGTTGGACGCGTCGCCAGACGGGACGGAGAAGCTGCGGCACGAGCACGCCGTACTGCACTTGCTCGACGCGGGCGCGGAACGGCAGAAGCCCGGCGCGAAGGCTTGAATAGTTCGCCCCGCTCAGATCGCCGTCGAGCATGTGGCTCGGCAGGCCGAGACCAGCCGCCAGGCCCCTAAGATTGTGCTTCAGGAACTCGGCGGTCTGCTGCGCCTGCTGCGGCGTCGAGAACTTGACGTCGAAGCCTCCCGGAACGCGGCGCATGATGCCCGGCTCCATGGAGACGTCGGACAGATCGCCTTCGAAGGGCTCCCCCGTCCCGTTGAGATCGATCAGAAAGCCCGCATGCATGGCAGCGATCTTCACGCCCACGAGAAGGGCGTCGGAAAGCTGATCCAGTTCATTGGCGGGCAGGATGATGGGCGCGAGCCACGACACGCCGCGCACCTGCCCCGGCGCGATCGGCGCCATGACGTGCAGCACGTCGGCGGCGTCCATGCGCACAGGCGGCGCATAGCTCGCGAATGCCTGCGTCGGACGGTGCGGTAGCACGTGATAGGCGACGCGGCGGCCGGAAACGTCGAACTCGACGCCTTGAACGATATAACTCCCGCCGTCGAGGTCGCGGGTCATCGACTCGTCAACCTGTTCGGCCGGGATCACGAGTGCGCGGAGGCCGTCTTCGTCGGCCCGGAGAATGACGAATGACTCACCGTCCTCGACGAGTGCGCGGGCTATGGTGGCCTGAAGACCCCAAAGGTCCGTGCGGCCGTCCATGTCAGCGTCGAGCGCCCAACCGTCGAAGGCGTTGACGGACTCCACGCTCTCGCTCGTGGGGCGGATGCCCGAGCCGACGAGCGCAGTTGTCCAGTTCGCGACCGCGTTGCTGATCCAGTGATTGTTCCGCGTCAGATAGCGAGCGCGGCTGCGGACCATGGATGCCGCCGCGCCGACCTCCGGGTTGATCGGGCCGAACGTCCCAACGCCGCCCAACCGCCGACCGCCCGCTGCACCGTCGAAGCGGCGCGCGCACTCGGGCTTCGCCGAGCGGCGCATCAGGCGGCCAATGGCTGAGCGAGCAGCATCGAGCATTGGGAGTCAGTCCGCGAGGATCGGCGCGAGCAGCGCAGACGCGTCAATGATGTGCTTTCCTTCGTGGACTAGCCCCTCCTCGCGCCACATGGCTGAATTCGAGCGCGGATCGGACTCCGGATAGTCTTTCTGATCATCACGAATGAAGCCGCCTAAATGAAATCGCTCTCCAGTCTTGGCGTTCAGTTTCTGAATTGTTACGAATGACCAGTGGCATCCGTCATTTTCACGGATACTTCTGATTACAGCGTCGATCCCGCGCGGCGGAAACGTTGAATCGATTGCGGGAAGCTCGAGTCGAGCGTCGGCGGCCGAATGCATAGCCTGCCAAGAACCGACTAGGGCGCCACGCGACATGGCCGACAGCGCCATCATGATGCGAAGGGCTGCAACGGCGCGCTGATCGAACAGCGCCGCTGCAATCTGGCCGGTTGTCCCTCGAGCCTCGCGCTCGGCAGGCATAACCAGTCCCTGCTGAATCCATGACCGAAGCTGCCGGGCGATCATATCGGCAGGCTGGCCGGTCTGCGCCGCCAGAAGGGCTGCCGTTTCGCCGACAGTGTAGCTGCTCATTCGCTTTCTCCATTCCCCATTTGCTACATCCTACATATCACGTAGGATAATGCAATATGAAAGAGCCCCGGCTGACCGTCGCAAGATCGGCCGGGGCCACGAGCAGTACCAAGACGAGGACACTAGCAGTGATAGTCGATACTGATAAGGCCATTCACGGTCTCAGTCAAATAATCGACGACAACAGATGGCTAGTATGGAAAGATGTATTACGAGGTAACGGGCGCACTAAGGTCCCGTATGCCGCCAGAAGTGGACGTGAAGCATCTTCAAATGATCCGGAAACGTGGGCTAGTCTCGAATGCGCGCAGCGCGCAGCTAGGGAATACGATGGCGTCGGCTTGGTGCTCGGCGAACTCGCCGATGGTCGCGCCCTCGGGGGGATCGACCTCGACTCATGCCTCGACATTGAGACCAGGCGCTTCTCGCGCGAGGCTCGCGAGATCGTCGCACGCTTCGACACCTACAGCGAAGTGTCGCCAAGCCGGCGAGGCGTGAAGCTCTTCTTTTTCTATAACCCCGCCGATCTGGCGCCCCTCCGCAAACTCACAAAGACCGATTGGTCGAAGAGCTTTTCGCGCGGCTCCCACGACGAAATCGCTCTCCATCTCGGCGGCCGATACTTCGCCGTAACCGGGCGTCAGATGGATCAACCGTTTCCGGTCGAGCTACGCACGGTCCCACTCGAAGACTTGCGATGGTTGATCGAGGAGGCCGGTCCCGCGTTCCTCGGGCGCAAAGCGTCAAAGTCGCGAGATGAAAGCCGCAGCGGCCGTGCGTTCCGCCTGGCGATCAGAGTAAGGGCGGAAGGCGGCGCGTTCCGCGACTTCGAGAAAGAGTTGGGGCGCAACTCCGATCTGGCGGAGTGGGCGCAGGAGAGCGGCGAACGAGGAGTCGGTCGCGCGTGGGAGCGCGCACCGAAGCTCGACGACCTTTCCGAATCTTCGGTCGCGCAGACTTTCGCCGAATGCTTCGCCGACGAATTGCGCTTCGACCACGACGCGAAATCATGGTTCGTCTGGAACGGTGCCCGTTGGCGGCGCGACAAGACCCGCTGCGCGTTCCATTACGCCGCTTCGCTTGCCGCCGAACTTGCAAAAGGTAATCCGAAGGCGAAAGCGCTGCTTCGAAAAACAGCCGCGTCGGGCGTCGAGGCGTTGGCCCAAGCTAATCCTGCCCTCGCGATCACATCAGACGAATGGGATCGCGACCCCTACCTTTTCGGAACACCGGGAGGTGTTGTCGAACTGCGGACGGGGCTGCTGCGACCGGCCCGCCGCGAAGATATGATCTCGAAATGTTCAGTCGTTGCGCCCGTTCCTCTCGAACGGTTCGACCCGGCTACGGACTGCCCGCAGTGGATTCGGTTCATCCGCGAGGCGACGAACAGCGATCCCGAGGTCATCACCTATTTGCAGAAGGTCGCAGGCTACTGCCTGACAGGCGACACGAAGGAACACGCCCTCTTTTTCCTGTACGGCGACGGGGGACGCGGTAAAGGAACTTTCCTCAACACACTTCAGGCCGTGCTCGGCGACTATGCCACAACGGCGCCGGTCTCGACGTTCGAGCGCAGAGCGTTCACAGAGCACCCAACCGAGCTTGCGCGCCTCGTCGGTGCCCGCCTTGTCGTAACTTCGGAGACGACCGAAGGCAGCACATGGAATTCCCAGCGGATCACACAAATAACGGGCGGCGACGTTGTGGCGGCCCGCTTTCTGCACAAGGACTTCTTCGAATACACGCCGCAGTTCAAGCTAACAGTGATGGGAAATCATCGCCCCGCGCTCAGCAGCGTGAACGACGCAATCCGGCGCCGCTTCAATATAATTGAATTCAACGTAAAGCCCGCGCGTCCTGATCCCGACCTTACGACCAAGCTTAAGCGCGAGCGCGCGGGAATACTTTCATGGGCGCTGCAAGGCTGCCTTGTTTGGCAGCGCGAGGGACTCGCCAAGCCCAAGGCCGTGCAGGCGGCGACCAACGACTACTTCGAAGCCGAGAACGATATCGGTCGATGGCTTGCGGAACGATGCGACCTCGACGCGGAGAACGTTGAGACATCTCAGCGGCTTTGGGAGTCGTGGAACGACTGGTGCGCGGAGAATGGCGTCAAAGAGCGGTACAGCCGGACGCGCACATTTCCCATCAAGCTGAAAGAGGCCGGGTTTTCTAAGGCCGAATTGCTGGGACGAAATCGCGGAGCGGGGTGGCGCGGCGTGCGGGCGCGGGATGGCTTCGATGATTAGGAGGGGCGGCGAGAGGCTGGGCGGAGAGGCTCAACCCGTTGATTCTCTAAATGTGGAGAGGCTGGAGAGGCTGAAGGTATATTTGCCCCCGCACGCGCGCGCGTACACACATCTAAGGATTTTACCCTTTCAGCCTCTCCAGTCCAAGATTCTCTTGGGCTTGAGCTTCTCGCGGGTTGGGAGGCTGAGGCGTAGGGCTGTAACTCCGCATAACAACCGACATGCATGGGTCCCTCTTCGGGGGTGCCGGGTTGCGGGGCTCCCAGACCCCGACGTGTCGCTCTCCAAACTCAAAAACAAAATCGGATTCCTGCGATGATCTCGGCGCGTCAACGCGAATTAGACAGACGCGATCTCATCGGCGGCGATGGGCACCCTGATTTGCCTGGCCGCATGCGGGCTGCTGACCTCGCGGAACTGCTCGGCGTATCGACACGCTACCTCGACGTTCTCGCCAAGTCGGGTGCCGTTGAGAAAATAGGCCGGGACACATTCGCAACCCGTCGCAGCATCGTCGGATATCTCGGGCAGCGGCGGCGCGGCCGGTCGGATGCGGAATGGACGGCCGCAAAAACCCGCACGGCCGAAGCGCAGGCCGTGAAGCTGGAGACTGCGAACTCGCTTGCGCAAGGCGACCTCCTCCGGGCGTCCGACGTGACGGCGGAGTGGGCGTCGATCCTGACGGACGTGCGCGCCGCCATGCTGGCGATCCCGAGCCGTCTTCCCGAATTGGACCGCGCCGCCGTCGCTAGGGTCGACTCCGAAATCCGCGCTGCGCTGGAGGCGCTGTCCGATGGCTGACCTCGCCGCCGTTCGCCGCGACGCCATGGCCGCGCTGAGGCCGCCGCCACTGCTCGACCTCTCCACATGGGTCGAGGCCAACGTGCATCTCCCGTCGAGCCTCGCGGCGCATCCGGGGCGGATGCGTCTGTGGCCGCATCAAATCGAGATCGCCCGCAGCATGGGCGACCCCGCAGTGGAGCGCGTGTCCATCTTAAAGAGCGCTCGCGTCGGCTACACGCAGCTTGCCGTGTCCATGCTCGGGCACTTCGTCGCTAATGACCCCGCACCGATCCTGGTAGTGCTCCCGGCGGAGTCCGACTGTCGCGACCTCATCGTGGGCAACATCGAGCCAACCTTCGCTGAGAGCCCATCGCTGCGGGCCGCGCTGTCGTCGGCGGAAAGCGACCGCGACACGCTCTTCAGCCGCCGCTTCCGGGGCGGATCGCTGAAGCTCGTCTCCGCCCGCGCTCCCCGCAACCTTCGCGGCCACACCGCGCGCGTCCTGCTGCTCGACGAAGTGGACGGCTTTGAAGTGGACGTGCGCGGCGAAGGCGACCCCGTGGCGCTCGCGGAGCGCCGCACGGCGACCTTCGGCAACCGGAAGATCGTCATGGGCTCCACGCCCGTCCACGAGAGCACGAGCCGCATCCTGCGGGCCTATGAGCGATCCGACCGGCGCGTCTATGAGCCCGAATGCCCGTCTTGCGGCGCGCGCCATGAACTGCGCTGGGCCGATATCCGTTGGCCCGATGGCGAGCCCGAGCGCGCCTTCTGGGCATGCCCCTCGTGCGGAGGCGTCGTCGAAGATGCGGCCAAGGCCGCGTTCATCCGTTCGGGCCGCTGGCGCGCGACCGCGCCGCACGTCCGCGACCATCACGGCTATCGGGTCTCCGCGCTTGTGAGCCTTCTGCCGAACGCCGCATGGGGGCGGCTCGCGGCGGAGTTTCTGGAGGCGAAGAAGAGCCCGCAGACGCTCCAGTCCTTCGTCAACACTGTGCTCGGGGAGGCGTGGCGCGACGATGGGGAAGAGTTGGACGAAGGCGCCCTCGCAAACCGCCGCGAGCCGTTCGGCCTCGACGCCATCCCTCCCGAGACGCTTGTCGTCACTGCCGGGTGCGACGTGCAGGACGATCGAGTCGAGATCAGCACCGTGGGCTGGACGAAGGACGGCGCGGCGCTCGTGCTCGCGCATGATGTCGTGTGGGGATCGCCTCTTGAGTCCGATACCTGGGCGGAGGTTGACGACATGCTCCGCCGAATGTGGCCGCACCCGAACGGCGGAACGCTCCGAGTTGACGCCGCAATCGTGGACTCGGGGTCGGGCGGCCACGCCGATGCGGTCTATAGCTTCGCCCGGCCGCGCACGATGCGCCGCGTGTTCGCTGGCAAGGGCGTGGCTGGCTTCGCGCGGCCGATGGCGGAGATGTCCAAGGCGAAGGCGCTGCGGCTGATCCTTGTGGGCGTGGATGCGGTCAAGAGCCAGATCGTCAACCGACTTCAGGCGGGCACGTCGATCCGCTTCGGGGCGTCGCTCAGCCTCACATGGTTCGAGCAACTGGCGTCCGAGCGGCGCGTGGTGCGCTACGTTCGTGGACAGCCTTACCGGGCGTTTGAACGGCTACCGGGACGGCGCGCGGAGGCGCTGGACTGCCTTGTCTATGCGTTCGCCGCCCGGAGCTTGGTCAACGTGTCATTGGAACGAAGAGAGCAGGAAGTTTCTGCGAAAGGCAGGTTTACAGATAGAAGGTCAAATGTGGCTAGGTCAAGCTGGATAAACATACTAAAATGAAACTTTCAAACTTGGAAAATAAGTCGAGATGGGCGTTTCGACGTTATCCGCATTTTCTAATGCACGTCGCACCTGAGACGATATTTCAGATTGATATGACGCTTGCTTTGGAAGCAGCGAATATATGTCCGTATTATCGATAATGATTGTTCTCATTTGGTTTATATCAAATGGTATAGAATCTCGCTTCCTGATAATCTGTACAATTGGCAACTTCATCATGTGGCGGATTGCGAGTTCGTAAAATACATTGGGATTATGAAAAGAAAGATCAACTATGACGAGTCTAGACCTAACTATATATTCGATAACTTGCTTAGTGATAACACCAGGCTTATCTATCCCGTCAGCCCTTACCACTGTAAGTCCAAAATTTTCGAGAGCGGGCTCTACAAAAGAGCCCAAAAACAAATCCGAATGCTTTCGCTCCTCGCTATCAGGACTGCCAATTGGCGTAATATAGAAGCACGTGGATTCAAACTTTGCATGCTCGGCGGTTACGACAGAGGCGCTCGCCTGATTGGGTCGCGCGGACGGCCTCTCTACCAAGCCTGATGATGGAAGTTGGTCGAGAGCATGCTCTTTCGAAACAATGCGCTCTGCGCCTGATAAGGACACAAGCAGACCTACAAATCTTAAGTTCAAGATAAAAGTATCTATGGCTTCCTGAGCTGCGTCATCGCTGGCACCGAACTCCTTCGCCGCGTCAACTAAAGCAGCTTTAGCTGGAAGCGCTTTTCCGACGAATCTCTCATGTAGCTTAGCAAATATCTCTATGTCTTCGACAGCAAGTTTTATGCGCGCTCGTGCTTGATCTCTTGGTGGTATTTCAGGATCAACAGCCCTTGCGCCATCATCCGTTAGCTCAATCATCTCCGATTGATAGCCGCCTTTAGTCAAACCATATTTGTTTGAATTAGTAATTAGCTGGCGACTGCCGCCGCTTTCTGGCGTTCGCCCAATGTGGTCGAATAGGCTCAGCCGACGAACCGGGCTGCCGCTGCCGAAGTCGAATATTTCTCGGGCAAACCCTAAAGGTTCCTCAAAAGGTGCTGCCGGGAAGTTCCGCACGACCCTTTTTCGACGCGCAACCTCGCTCTCCACCTTGGCATTCGCTTCTTTGATCGTTTCTTCAATCGGCTTCTGGGCGGGGGCTTCCCCGGCCTTCTTCGGAGCGCGCGCCATATGCTGAATCTCCCGCTACTTCGTCAGTTGAACCTCGCGCGCGCGCGCAACTCAAGGGGCTTGATTCAAGGATTGGCGGCAGCGGCATTACTGAGATAATTTGCGTCTGAAGCCACTCGTTCCGACGTGGTTTAAATGGTGAAAGCTACTTTACCGACGCTGCCTCATTTTTTGGCCACACGACTCAGTGCATATCCGACTTGTCCACACCCTCATAGCTTAGCTGCTAGCGTGCTTCACCGGTCGGTACAAACAACGGTATCTTTGGCGTGACGGGAATTTATTTCTGAAATGAACTCAATCGCTTAGATTTATACTGTAAGTCCCTCCTCCGCTACCACCTCGCATCCTAATGATTGAGCAATCCTGCTTTTTCAGATGTTTGCCGCAGCCATGGCTGGGCCGGTTTTCGGGGACCGAACGCCAATCCCTCATTCGTAGGTCCGCTCCCAAAGCGAAATCCTTGCCGCCGCGAGGGATCGTCAAGACGCCTGCCCGCCGGGCGCACGAGAGACCTGGTTGAAGGCGCGGAACTGCCTCACTAGCTGCTAATCCCGCCATCTCGGCGGGAAGAACGGCTTAGGCAGTGGCCTCGTCGATCGGTCTCGACCTCGCCAAACACGTGTTCGAGGTCCACGGTGTCGACCAGGAGGGCGCAATCGTCCTTCGCCGGAGGCTGGACGGGCGGAGGTCATCAGAGTTTCTGATCTGGCCGGACACATGACTGCTGCCGATCAGGTCATCATCCCCCCAAACCTCTGGACCCGCGGGCGCCGTCCACACATACACCTAGGCCTCTCGAGCCGCTTCTCTGAGACAGAAGACGCGGGCCCGGCCTGCGAAGGACGGGCCGGCGTCCGATTCCAATTTCGTCTGGCCGCGCGTTTCGGCTCGTGTTTCGCTCTGCGGCGCGCCCCTTAAGATCAGACAAAGCTGGAGTGCGGATTCTTGGATGATCCCTATGCGACGCTCGGCCTCGCCAAGGACGCCAGCGCGGACGACATACGCGCGGCCTATCGCAAACTCGCAAAGCAGCACCATCCGGACCTCAATCCGGGGGACGCCCAGGCTGAGGAGCGCTTCAAAGCGATCTCGGCTGCGCACGCCTTGTTGTCCGATCCGGAGAAGAAGGCTCAGTTCGATCGCGGCGAGATCGACGCATCCGGAGAACCGAGCCGCGCCTGGCGGTCCTATCGCGACCACGCCGAGGGGAGCGCCGGACGCCGTTACAGCCGCGGCCCCTCGGCCGAGGGTTGGGCCGCGGACGACCTCGGCGATCTTTTCGGCTCGATGTTCGGCGGCGGCCGTTCCGCGGACGGCGAGATCAAGCTGCGCGGGCGGGACGAGTTCTACAGTCTTTCGGTCGCGTTCCTCGACGCCGTCAACGGCGCGACGCGCCGCCTGACATTGCCCGACGGCAAAACGCTCGACCTGAAGATTCCGGCTGGGATGGAGGACGGCCAGACCCTGCGTCTCAAGGGGGAGGGCGGCCCAGGCTGGAACGGCGGGCCGTCCGGCGACGCATTGGTGCAGTTGACGGTGGAGCCGCACCCCTATTTTACGAGAGAAGGGGACGACATCCGTCTTGAGCTGCCCGTCACGCTCAAGGAAGCCGTTCTGGGCGGTCCGGTCGAGGCTCCGACGCCTGGCGGCAGGGTGCGGGTCCGCGTTCCGGCGGGCTCGGACAGCGGGACCGAGCTCAGGTTGCGCGGCCGCGGCATCCCGGCGCGTCAGGGTCGGCCGGCGGGCGATCTTTACGCCGTCCTGCGGGTCAGGATCGGCAAGCCCGATCCCGAGCTCGAAGCCTTCCTGCGCGACTGGACGCCCGAGCACGGGACGAATCCGCGGGAGACCATGGAGGCGCGGTCATGATCGGCATCGACGACCTGGTCACGCGCTTTCCCGCCCTCCGGCAGGCCGACGTCGAGCGCTGGATGGCCCACTCCTGGGTGAGGCCGCATGTGACGGCCGCCGGGTCTTTGGCCTTTCACGAGATCGACGTCGCCCGCATCCAGCTCATCCTGGAGCTTCGCGACGACATGGAGATCGGGGAGGACGCCCTGCCTGTGGTGCTTTCGCTGCTCGACCAGCTGTTCGACGCGCGGCGGCGCATGCGCGAGCTGGACGACGCCCTTCAGAGAGTGGCGCCGGCTGAGGTGCGAAGGGCTCTCGCCGACCATCTCGCGCGGATCGCCTCAGGGCGGTCGTGAGCTAGCGAGAGCATGCGCCCTGCACCGAGCCCGGCGCTCTCTCCAGACGAGCGAACCCCGCAGATCGGCGGGCTGCGTCTCCGCCGGGTCAATCGCCTCTGCACCGCTTTATGCAGTCGTCGAACGCCGGGCCGAGACGGCTGATGCATTCGAAAGGGGTTTCGCCGCGCCGCATCGTCTCCGGCCGGCATTGCGGCATCAGCCAATTCGCGCACTGGCGACGGCAATCGCGATCGACGGCGTCCCTTCCAACGGGCGGGGCCTCGCCCATCGCAAGGGCATCCGCTCTCGCTTGATCCGCCGCCAGGACGATCGCCCAAGCGGCCATGAGCGACTTCAAGGCCCGACGAAACGCCACCCCGTGCTCCCCAGCATGCGAACTCAGATCAGAATGCCGTCGCCTGCGACCCTCATGGCTGACGCAGATCAAAGCATATCAGCCAGAAGGCCTCATTGCTTCTCGGACAGGCGCGTTCGACGCAGCGCCCTGAGAAGGAGGCGATAATGACTGATAAGTATCTGAGGAGCCTCGTCGTTGAGGAGCTTGAGTTCGAGCCGAGCATTGACGCGGAGCACATAGGCGTCGCCGTCGAGAACGGCGTCGTCACACTGAGTGGTCACGTCGGCAGCTATGCCGAGAAGGTGGCGGCGGAGCAGGCCGTCAAGCGCGTGAAGGGGGTCAGTGCGATCGCGCAGGAGATCGAGGTCCGCTACCCGAACGACAAGAAGACCGCGGACGACGAGATCGCCAAGCGCGCCGTGCAGATCATCTCCTGGCACGCTCAGGTTCCGGAATCGGTCAAGGTCAAGGTCGAGAAGGGTTGGGTGACGCTAACTGGAAAAGTCGACTGGCAATATCAGCGTCAGGCGGCGGAGTCGGCCGTGCGCAAGCTGACCGGCGTGGTCGGCGTCTCCAATCTGATCGACCTCGCCGACGCCGCGAAAGCGATCGACGTGAAGCAGAAGATCGAACAGGCCCTCAAGCGTAACGCCGAGCTCGACGTCAACGCGATCCGGGTTTCCGTCGCCGGCGGAAAAGTCAGCCTGGAGGGCAAAGTTCACACTTGGTACGAGCGCAACCTCGCCGAGCGAGCGGCATGGTCCGCGGCCGGAGTGAAGTCGGTCGACGACAAAATCAGCATCGCGGTCTGAGAAACGAGAAAGACTGGTCGGCTCCGTCTGCCGTCACGATACGTTAGGCGGGGCCTCTTTCCGAGGCTTTCATCTGAACATGATCAGCAGGGCCGTGCGTTCGACATTGATTAGCTTAGCCAAGTAGATCAGAGGCTTCGTACGCTGCGCTTGATCCGGATCATCGCGAGCGTCGAACGATGATGCTGTCATTAGGCTGTTCGCATGGCGACGACTCCCAGAAGGCTAAGGCGTTCTCGCGACGCGGGATCCTTCTGGGCTTGTCTAGTCGCCGGAGAGGACCGGTGGCCAAGTCACAAACACCGAGCTGGAAACTGCATGCGCTGCTCAGCGCCGGCGTGCTGGCCGCGCTTGCGTCCTTGTTCTTCCTCACGAGCGACAAGATCGAGGTTCTGACATACAGCGACTTCCTGAAGCAGGTGGAGGACCGCAACGTCGCCGACGTCGCCATCGGCGAGGACGTCATCTCCGGGACGCTGAAGACACCGCTGCCGGACGGCGCAAGGCGGTTCTCGACGCTCAAGGTCGACCAGCCGCTCGCCGACCGTCTGTCCCAGAACGACGTGAAGGTCGTCGGATCAGCGAGCGGCGCCTGGTGGTCGGCGCTGCTCGGCTGGCTCGTGCCGCTCCTGGCGTTCTATTTGCTCTGGCGGTTGGCCTCGCCCGGCTCGGGCGGACTTGGGGGCCTGATGACCGTCGGACGATCAAGCGCGAAGATTTACGCCGAGACCGACGTCAAGGTGACGTTCAAGGACGTCGCGGGCATCGACGAAGCCAAGGCGGAGTTGCAGGAGACGGTCGCGTTTCTGAAGGATCCGGCGAGCTTCGGCCGTCTCGGCGCGCATGCCCCGAAAGGCGTCCTTCTCGTTGGCCCTCCCGGGACCGGCAAGACGCTGTTGGCGCGGGCGGTCGCCGGCGAGGCCGGCGTCTCCTTCTTCTCGATTTCGGGCGCCGAATTCATCGAGATGTTTGTCGGCGTCGGCGCGGCGCGGGTGCGCGATCTGTTCGATCGCGCGCGTCAGGCGGCGCCCGCGATCATCTTCATCGACGAGCTGGACTCGCTTGGAAAGAGCCGGGCCGGCGCCAATTTGCCCGGCGGACATGACGAGCGCGAACAAACCGTCAACCAACTCCTCGCGGAGCTGGACGGCTTCGATCCGACCGTCGGGGTCATCCTGCTCGCGGCCACCAACCGGCCCGAGGTTCTGGATCCGGCCCTACTTCGCCCGGGCCGCTTCGATCGTCAGGTTCTGGTCGATCGGCCTGATCGGAAGGGCCGCAAAGAGATCTTGGAGGTGCATGCGCGAAAGGTCGCGCTGTCGGCGTCCCTCGATCTCGCCGAGGTCGCCGCGATGACCACAGGCTTCACGGGCGCGGATCTCGCCAACCTGGTCAATGAGGCGGCGATCGCAGCGACGCGGCGGGGCGGCTCGGACGTCACGATGGCCGACATGTCCGCCGCTCTGGAGCGGATCGTGGCCGGGATCGAGCGGCGCAGCCGGGTGCTCGGTCCGGCGGAGCGCAGGCGCGTCGCGTTCCACGAGATGGGACATGCGCTGGTCGCGGCGAACGTCCCTGGCGTCGATCCCGTGCTGAAGGTGTCGATCGTCCCGCGCGGCGTCGGCGCGCTCGGCTACACCATGCAGCGGCCGACGGAAGATCGATTTCTCGTCACGGCGAGCGAACTCCGCGGCCGGATCGCCGTGCTCATGGGCGGTAGGGCGGCGGAGGCGCTAACGTTCGACGGCGACGTTTCGACCGGCGCCGCCGACGATCTCCAGCGCGCCACCGAGGTCGCGCTCGACATGATCACCCGCTTCGGCATGAGCGAGGAGCTCGGCCAGCGAGTCTATCTTCCGCCCGCCAATCCGTTTCTTGGCCAGCTTGGCGTCGACCGGCCGAACGCGTCGGAGGCGACCCAGCGCGAGGTGGATCTCGCCGTCAAAGCTGTCGTCGCTGAGGCTTTCGAGCGCGCCAAGTCGATCCTCGCGGCGCGGTCCGCCGAACTCGAGCGCGGGGCGCAGTTGCTGCTGGAGAGGGAGACGTTGACGGCGGCCGACTTCCCGCCGATCGCCGCTCAGGATCGGCGCGCGCGCGAAGCCGCGTGAGCGGCTCCGCCGCGCTTCGCTCAGATGCGTTTCGATCTCAGTCGTGGCGAGATGCGCAATAGGCTTGGCGATCTCGGCGGTGAGCCGGTAGCGCGCACCCGCGTGAGGCGGCGGAGCGCCGCGATGAATGGGCGCATCAGGATCAGGTCCGCGACGTCGCAGGCCCGCGCATAATCATCCGTTTGGCGAGTTCGGCCGCGATCAGATAGCCGCAGCTG
Organism: Hansschlegelia zhihuaiae; assembly: GCF_004103825.1. Taxonomy (GTDB): domain Bacteria; phylum Pseudomonadota; class Alphaproteobacteria; order Rhizobiales; family Methylopilaceae; genus Methylopila; species Methylopila zhihuaiae. The sequence continues at coordinate 47,961 of NZ_RYFI01000020.1, read as the reverse complement.
ATGGCCAGCATGGCGGCAAGCGCCGGCGCGCCGGGATTTGCAAAACCGAACAGCGATCCGAGCGGCGCCAGCGCGAGGGCGATCGCGCAGCCGAGCGCGCCGAGCGACGACGCGATGAGGAGAGGGTGAGGTCGGGTCGCCCAGCAGGGGCCGCCTGTCCTGATGACGAAGACCACCAGGATCTGCGTGATCATCGACTCGATGAACCAGGCTGTCTGGAAAGCCGCCTCCGGCGCCCCGAACGCCAGTCGGAGGATCGCGAACGACGCCAGGTCGAAGGCCGAGGACAGAAGTCCCATGATCAGCGTGAAATGGTAGATGTGCGCGATGTCCCATCCATGCGGCGCGCGCGCCTCGTCAGGGTCGACCGCGTCATAAGGGATACCGGCTTCGCTGACGTCGTAGAGCAGGTTGTTCAGCAGGACCTGCACTGGCGTGAGCGGTAGGAACGGCAACGCGATCGACGCGACCGCCATCGAAATCATGTTCCCGAAGTTCGATGACGTCGCCATCCGGATGTATTTCAGGATGTTCGCATGGGTCCGCCTGCCCTCGGCGACGCCTTCGGCGAGCACGCCGAGATCGGCTTCGAGCAGGATAAGGTCGGCGGCCGCGCGAGCGACGTCGGTCGCGCCGTCGACCGAGAGGCCAGCGTCCGCCGCCCTGATCGCCGGCGCGTCGTTGATGCCGTCGCCAAGGAAGCCAACTGTATGTCCGGCTTGTGAAAGCGCCCGGACGACGCGCACCTTCTGGTCGGGATCAAGGCGCGCGAACAGATCGACGCTGGCCGCCCTCTCGGCGAGGGCTTCATCCCCGAGAGCCGCCACCTGATCTCCGGTCAGCACGGTCGACGCGTGCAGTCCGACCTCGCGGGCGACATGGGCCACGACCGCCTGGGCGTCGCCGGACAGGATCTTGACGCGCACCCCCATCCCGGCCAGCCGCGCGATCGCGTCACGGCTCGTCGGCTTCACGGGATCAGCGAAGAAGCAGAGACCCTCGAGCGCGAGCTCGCGCTCGTCGGCTGGAGAGAGCGTCGGGGCGTCCGACTCCGCCGGCGCGCGCGTCGCCACCGCCAGGCAGCGCAAGCCCTGCGACGCCGCCTGATCGACGACGTCCGCGACACGCATGCGCGCGTCGTCGTCAAGCTCGCGCCACGCGCCCGCCCGCCTGACCGTGCTGCAGACCGCGAGCACGGCTTCCGGCGCTCCCTTCACGATGATCAGTCGTGCGCCTGCTCTCTCCGCGAAAACCGAAGATCGCCGCCTTTGAAAATCGAACGGCGCCGCGGCGAGCGCCCGCCAATCCTCGCCGGATGGGCCCGCCGCGGACAGCGCCTTGTCGAGAGGGCTGTTGTCCCCGCCGAGACGAGCGCTCGCCGCGGCGAGCGCGAGCACCTGCGCGCTTGGCTGGCCGTCGATGTCGAGCGCGGAGGTCAGTCCGATCCGCGCCGCGGTCAGCGTCCCGGTCTTGTCCGTGCAAAGCACGTCCATCGCTCCGAGATCGTGGATCGCGGACAACGTCTTGCAGATGACGCGTCGCTCGGCCATCCGGACGGCGCCGCGCGAGAGCGTCACGGTGGTGACCATCGGCAGGAGTTCGGGCGTCACGCCGACGGCGAGCGCCAGCGCGAACAGGAAGGCCTCCATCAGGGGGCGGTCGAACGCAATCTGAGCAGCAATTACGAAAAGTGACAGAAAGATCGTCAGTTTGACGATCAGCCGACCGAGATCTGTGAGACCGCGCTGGAATGCGCTCGCCGGTGGCTCGGTCTCGAGCGCGGCGGCGACGCGGCCAAGAGCGGTGTCCGCGCCCGTGACGGCGGTCAGCATGACGCCCGACCCGCTGACCAAACTCGCGCCGGCGAACATGACGTCATAGGCCTCGGCGGGCGTGGCGGCGCCGCTCGGACCGACACGCTTCTCCACCGGGTAGGGTTCGCCCGTCAGCGCGGCCTCGTCGACCCTCATTGACCGGCTTTCGACCACCCATCCGTCGGCCGGCACGATGTCGCCCGGCCGCAGTTCGACGACGTCGCCCGGAACCAGTTGCGCGACCGGAACTTCGGCCACGACCCCGTCGCGCATGACGGCGGCGCGCATTGCGACCGAGCGCTTCAGTTTGTCCGCGGCGGCCTCGGCTCTCCGGTTCTGCCAGATCTCAAGCGCGATCGAGAGCAAGATGACGACAGCGATGATGCTGCTGCTGACGAAGTCCCCGACGCTCCCGGCAAGCACGGCGGCGATCAGCAGGAGCGCGACCAGCGGCTGCGTCAGTCGACGCCACAGTCCGCGAACGACGCCTTCGCGGCGATCCGGGCGCATCTGGTTCGGTCCGTATCGCTCGAGGCGCGCCCTCGCTTCCCGGTTCGACAGGCCCGACCGCGACGTCGCGAGGCGCAGGAAGGCTTGCGGAAGCGCGATCGACCAGAAGGAGTGCGGCTCGGCGCTTCCGACCCCGCGGACAGCGAGTGGCAGGTCGTCGCTCATCGCGGCGAGTCGGACTGGTTTGTCAGGACGATCGAGACCCGCGCGGCGAGCACGAGGCCGGCGGCGTCGGCGCCCGATATCTGGCCGCGGGCGGCCCTCACGGTGAGCGCCGCCGCATCCAGCGTCGGACGCCACCGCACACTGCCGCACGCACAGAGCCAAGGAACGCCCCCGCTTGCAGATCGATCCGACACACCGCGCAGCCTTCGATCCTGAGGTGGACGGGATGGGGCTCTTCGAATCTTGGCCGCTCGCCGGGTGCGCTGAGCGCCATGACGCAAATTCTTAGACCGGCCGCCATCTCGATCAGGTGACGAGCCGTGAACTCGCCAAGATCTCGGGACGCGTGGCCGTGGCCTTGGCAGGGGGCTCGTCTCGCCCACTCCGCCCGGCGGAGCGCGGCGGTCCGGAAGGCGTGATCCAGCCAGGGCGCCGTGAGCAGCATGTTGAACCTGGCGGCCTCCGACGCCCCCCATGTTCTTTGCCAGCTCCTCAGCTTCGCGCCAGTAGTCGGCCGCGGCGTCCTTCAGGAAGCTGCTCCCGGCCGCTATGACAGAACGTAGCGTTCTTTCACGCTCTCGATGATGCGCCTTCGGCTTTCGGCCGTTGGCAAACCGGTCTGAGACCCGATCTCCGCCGCCGTCCTGGCGAGCTGTTCGTCCCGGATCACGTTCAAGAACCATGCGGCGAAGTCTCCGGATCGGAGGTGCCTCAACCAAACACCGTCTTCGACGGCGGCGGCGAGCCGAACGAAGTCGTTCAGGTTCTTCGCGCAAGGCGCGTCTTCGCCCAAGTGGCCAAATCGAAATCCCTTCAGGCGTCCGACGTCGCCCGCGGCGTATTTGCCGCGATGCCGATTGTGCGGCTGGGCTGGCGCTCTGTTTGGAACGATGCGCGCGGGCCCGGAGTCTTTCACCCTCCAGAAAAGAAACTCTCCTGCGTTCGGAACTGGCCCCCGCGGCGCCGCCACGCCATTCACTTCAGCGATTGCGGCGAACGCCGACTGCACGGGGCCGGCGCCCAACACCACGTCGATCTCGGCGAGCGCCGCCCGAGCGACCAGCTCAGGTTTCACGGTAATCAGCACGACGCCAGGAATGCGGCTCAGCAGGGCCTCGCCGTGCTCGGCGTCGCTGCGCGGAAGGAAATGATGGGCCTCGTCGATCAGCAGGAAGTGCGGGCGCCCGGTCTCGTGTCGAAGCTCAAGCAGAGCTCGCAAGAACGTTTCGAGTAAACGCTGCCGTTCATCAAGCGTCATCGCGATCGTGTTGACCACGAGGTTGAGGCCCGATTCCCGGAGGAAATGAATCGCCCGCTCGGTGGAGGGAGGCGTCGCGCCGTCTCCCAGCCTGATCGCGTCGCGAAGGTTCTCGTAGTCGCCTTCCGGATCGATGACGCAGAACTCGAACCGCTTATCGACTAGCAGCTCCGTGAACCGCGTGGCGAAGCTGGATTTCCCGCATCCTGAAGGGCCGACGACGAGCGCCGTGTCCGTAGGCAGCAGATAAGCCGGCGCGCCGTCCCGATCGGGTCCGATGTCCACGCCCAGGCGGGACAGCGGCGCGACGCCCATGTCTCGAGCCTGGACCTCCCGCAGGAGCTCGACGACGCCAGCGCCGTGATCCGACTTCAGCCTGATATCCGCGCTTTCGGCGACTGTTGGGAGTGCGTTCGCCACGGCGGCGGAGCAGCCGCAGGCCGCCATGAAGCCGTAATCATTCTCCGCGTCGCCGACCGCGACGACGTTGTGCGGTGACAGGTCAAGCTCGTCGAGCGCGGCTTTGAGGCCGCTGGTTTTGTTGACCCCCGGCGGCAACACCATGACGGCGGCCTTGTTGAAGGTTATCTGCAGATCGAGGTGAAGCTCCTGGATAGCCTGGAGGATCGCGGTCTCATGCGGACGCCACGTGGCGACGATCGTGCGGCCGACCGATATCGGCGCCACGTTCTTCTCCATAAGCTTTCTGACGAACTCCGCCGGAGGAGGCGAGCCGAGGAGGCGCTCTCGCCCGCTCTCCGAATCGTAAAGCAAGCCGCCATTCTCGGCGATTACACGGTCGAACAGCGGCAGATCCGGGAATGATCGCCTCAAGTCGTCCAGTTCTCGTCCCGTGACCAGAAGCAGCCGCCGCCCTGAGCGCTTGAACGCCCGGAGAGCCTCAAGGGTCTCTGCGCTCACGACGCCTTGGTCTGCGAGAGTGCCGTCGTAATCGGCTGCCAACGCCAAGAAATACACGGCGAGCTCCGATCTCAGGCGCCGCGCCGATAGCCTTTAGATCCGCGGCTCGCGTACTCTGTGGTGAGCGTCATGAGCCGCTCGAGAGTTCGGAGAACGACGAGTTCAACGAGCGGCCGGTTTGACCCCACGCCATATGGCGTCTCTGCGGCCTCCATGGGACCGCACGTCCCTGACGGCCAGCGGAAGAACGATCGGTTCGTCCTTGGCTCGCCGCCGGCTCGCCCGCGTGACCCCGGTGCCCCATGGCCTGATCGACGCGCAACCCAATTAATCCGTCGCCGTATGCGTCGGCAAAGATGGGAATTGCTGCGAGATCGAGGTCACCTGCAATCGGCGCGGAGCGGACCCCCGGGAATGCACTCAAGCTCATCACGACTCCCCCCGCTTGGGTCGGCGCACTCGCCGACCAGGCGAGATTTGACACTGCTCGCGAGACGCGCCTTGATCGAGATCACACGCCCAGCACCCGCGCTCGGTCCGGATCATTGCGATGATCAAGGGCGATGCTGCGTTGAACGATCACCGAGACGGTAGCTAAAATCACATGGGCTTGTTCAGGGCCCGAGCGAGCCGGCGCTT
>NZ_RYFI01000020.1:9779-42592 GCF_004103825.1 Hansschlegelia zhihuaiae | reverse complement strand
GGGGGGCGCCTCCCCGCCGATCGCCCTCAGGAGCAAGGCGGCGTGAGCGGCTCAGTCCGTGGCTCACCCGCGCCGCTGAGCTTCGCTCAGATGTTTTTCGATCTCAGCCGTGGCGAGATGCGCGAGATCCTTGGCGATCTCGGCGGTGAGGTTGTCACGCGCCCCAGGCGTAAGGCGGCCGCGCAGCAGGCCGAGGACGCGGGGCGGCGCCACGACGATCAGCCCTCGACGTTCGGAAGCGCCAAGCCTCTCGTCCAGTCGTTCCGCGACCCGTGCGAGAAACGTCGCCTCCGCCTCGTCGTGACGGTTGATCTCCGCGACGGCGCTGCGGGACGCAGAGCCGCTCTCGCGAACGCGTCCCGGACGATCGGACCCGAGCTCGCGCGCGGGCGGATGCGGTTCGACCATGACGTCCACAGTCTCAAGCACGACGATGTCGTCGTCCCCGCGGTTTCGGAAGATGAGCGCCTTGGCGCCGTCGCAAACCAGGACCCAACTCATACAGGGGATTCGGATCCGCGTCATGATCAATCTCCTTCCGGCGCTCCGCCGCGCCGATCACCTTATCAGATCAGCTCCGCCGGGCGCGGGCCTTGAGGAAGGTCAATGCGGATGAGGTCGGCCGGGACTTGCATTTCGGAGCGGTGCCGGACGGTCGGTTTCCGCCGGATGATGGTCGAGCCATGGCCAGGGTCTTCGTGCTTGGCGGAGTGAACGTTGATCGCGTCTGGCGACTTGGCGCGCCCCTGCATGCCGGGCGCCGCAACATCTTCGGCGCCGTCACGCGGCGCATCGGGGGAGGCGGCTTCAACACCGCCTGCGCGCTCGACGCTCTGGGACACGAGGTCGTCATCGCCACGTCGCTTGCGGACGACAGAGCCGGACGCGCGTGCTGCCGCGCGCTGCGGGACCTCGGTTTCGACACCAGCCAGGTCGTCTTCCGGCGGGAGAGGACGGTCCCGACCGAAATCTTCGTCGATCCGGCCGGCGAGCGGACGATCGTCGTTCCGGCTTCGATCGAGACCCGCCTTCCGAACTGGGATCTCCAAGCGATCGAAGCCGACCTGGCCTATGTGGCTTTGCGACGGACCGATCCGTCGGGCCTCGCGAAGCTGCTTGGCCGAATGGACGTCGTCGCGCAGATTCCTGTCGACGTCGGCGAGAGGCGCCCGGCGACCGTGCTGATCGGCTCATCGTCCGATCTGAACGTCTCGAGCCTCCGCGACCCGTTCGACCATGCGCGTCGATTGGCGGGATCCAGCCTGCGTCATTTCGTTCTGACCGATGGGCCGCGGCCGGTCCAAGTCTGGGACGCGCATGGTCGAGCTTCGATCGAAGTGACCGCGCGGCCGCCCGCGTCGGACACCACAGGCGCGGGAGACGTCTTCGCCGCCGGCTTCATCGACGCCTATCTGCGCGGCGACGCGCTCGAGGAGACCATTCGTCACGCGAGCGGGGTGGCGGGCCTCTTCCTGTCGGACCGAACGGCGTTCATCGATGGTCGAGCGCAACGGCCGAGATCCGATCCTCGGTCGGCGGACTTGGTGGACATGACGCAAGTCGATGCCGCGCGCGCTCGCAAGACGATGACTTTTTGAAGCGTCCGGGGCGGTGGACTTGACCGGAATGGCGGGCGCGATGGCCCGCTCGCGAGCGGCGGCGCGGTTGGCTTTGGCGTCATAGCCCTTGTCGGCGAGCGCCGCGCGCGGCGTGACGTCCGGACCGATGTCGAGCCACCGGTTGAAGACCGGGCTGTCGCCGGCCTCGCCACCGGTCAGATGGAAGGCGAGCGGCTGTCCCTCGAAGTCGCTCCTGAGGTGGATCCCCGCCTACGCAGGGACAAGCCTTGGTGGAGAAGCCGCCGCGGGAGCGGCCGAGCGCTTGGCTCGCCTGCCCCCTTTGGCCCGGCCGCCGAGACATGCGCCCGCACGATGGTCTCGTCGAACATCTGGACGAGACGCGCAGAGCGGCTCATACCCGCCAGCGCCTCGAAGAACGCCTCAAAGACGCCCGCCTCGCGCAGCCGCCAGAACCGCTTCCAGACCGGCAAGCGGCCTCTTCCGGAGATCATCGAACGCGCGCGGGCCGCCGGCTGCGACATTTCGGGCGTGAGCAAGCGGATCGCCAACGGCGGCAAGGTCCCGGTCGATCATTCCGCCGACCGGGCGCGAGCCGATGGCCAAGCCCGAACACAAGAGCCTCGAAGCGGCTGAATAAAACCGCGGGGCCGCCGCGGCGCTCGATCCGATCCGAAATGCGCCGGGGAGCGCCTCCGCGGACTCGTGGGACTGCGGCGTTCGAGCGTCGTCTGCGCGGTCGCCCCTGACACGGTCCGGCCGAGCTTCGCCCCGGCGCGGCGAGCCCGACGATCCGCCTGCAGGCGCCTTCAGCCGACCTTCACATATACGAAGCCTTTCGTCTGGAGGGCCGCGACGGTCGCGACGCCTGACGGCACGAAGGAGACGAAATCCGCCTGGCGGGCGCGGGACGGGTCGAGCTTGTTGCGCTTGAAGGTGATCTCGCAGAGATAGACCTTGAGGCCGTTCTTCGAGAGCGAGTTCGCCCGCTCGAACAGCTCCGCAGGCAGCTTCTCGTCCTTCCACTGCGTGCCCTCGAGGCTGTCGAGAAAAAACTTGATGCCGCCGCCATGCGCGACGATCGCGATCTGCAGGGCGAAGGGATCGCCATTGTAAGCCGAGTAGTGATTGGCGATGTTGTTGAGCGTCTGCTCGAAGCGGGCGACGTCGCCGTAATCGCAGTGATAGAGAGCAGCGACCTCGCCCTCCTTCTTGATTTCGTCCAGTCCGAGATGAACGGGCGCAGCCGCCGCCCGTCCGGCCGCGGCCACGCCGCCGAGCGCCACGCCGGCCACGATCGCCCTTCTGCTCATTTCGCCGGCCATCCTGTTTCTCCTCAAGCCTGGACTTCGTGCGCTCAACCGAAGACGTCCGCGATCATCGCGTCGTACCAGGCCTGCGCCTCGTCGACGTTGCGCCGTCTTCGCTCATCAGCCTCGCCGGTGTCAGAGACGAAGCCGGCGACCTCCTTGATCCGCCCGCCCCGCGCCTCGTAGACGCCGTCCACCTTCACGCAATCGGTGGGCGTGAGGAGACTCCAGCAGGTGCTTTCATAGTAGGCCGGCGTCGGGGGAGCGCCGACGAGATCGGCGAGCGCCGCAAGCGCCGCCACCTTCGCCTGGCTGTTCGCGGCGAAGCCCGATTTCGGCATGTCGCCCGCGATGCAGGCGTCGCCGATGACGAAGACGGAAGCGTCGGCCGCCGAGCGCATGCTTGAGGCGTCGATGGGACAATAGCCGGTCGCGTCGGCAAGCCCGGCGTCGCGCGCGATCCGACCGGCGCGCTGGGCCGGGATGACGTTGACGAGGTCGGCGCGACGCTCCTCGAAATCGGTCGCGACCGTCATGGTCGCTGCGTCGACGCCCTTGATCCCGCCATGGATCGTGGGATCCTGCCACTCCACGACGCCCGGATAGCGGCGGTCCCAGCCCTCCTGGAAGAGGCCCATCTTCGAGAACTTGTCCTTGGGGTCGAGCACAACGATGCGCGTCTTCCGTTTGCCGGCGGCTTGCAGCGCGTGCGCCATCATCGACACGCGCTCATAGGGGCCGGGCGGACAGCGATAGGGGTTGGGCGGGGCGATCATGACGATGAGGCCGCCATCCGGGACGGCGTCGAGCCTCGCCTTCAGGAGCTTGGTCTGCGGTCCTGCCTTCCAGGCGTGCGGCATGACTTCGGCTGCGACGTCCGAGTAGCCGGGCACCGAGCCGAAGTCGAGGTCGATCCCGGGAGACAGGATCAGCCGGTCATAGGCGAGGCTGCTTCCGTCCGACAGCGCAACCAGTTTCCGCTCGCGATCGATGCGCTCCACGAACCCGCGGACGATGCGAAGACCCGGACGCCGGGCCAGCGCCTCGTAATCATGGACGAGTGAGTCGAACGATCTCAGCCCGCCGAGATAGAGGTTGGAGAAGAAGCAGGTCGCATATGTCTCGGACGGCTCCACCATCGCGACATCGAGCGCCCCCCGCCCCCAGATCGCCGCGTAACGCGCAGCCGTCGCGCCGCCGACCCCGCCACCCACGATCACGAGGCGAGGACGCGCCGCTCCCCGAGCCGAAACGGCGGCCAGAGCTGACGAAAGCCCAGCGACGACGGCCCTGCGGCTCGGGCGGAACGCCATCAGTCCGGCCGATCCGGCGTGCGGCTCGCAAAATAGTTGGCAAGCGCGTCGATGTCGGCGTCGCTGAGACGGGACGCGCGGGTGGTCATGACGTCCCTCTTCGGTCCAGCGTCGCGGAAGAAGCGCAGCTTGTCGGCGATCTCGCGCGCCGGGAGGCCGGCGATCGCCGGAATGGCGCCGCGCCCGCCACCGGGGCCGTGGCAGGCGGCGCAACGCGCGGCTAGCGCGGCCGTCCGATCGGAAGCCTCCTCGCCTCCCGCCGTGGCGTAGCTCGGCAAGCCGAACGCCGCCACGAGCGCGAGCGCGAGGACAAGGTCATTCGACGCCCGCGCTCGGCTTCTGGTCCTTGTCGTCCTTCTGGTCGTCGGGCGTGACGTCGAGAATGCGCGCATGGTTCGTGATCTCGACCCTCTCCTTGCAGTTCGCCATGCAAGGATCCTTTTTCCAGAACGCCTTCTCAGTCGTCTCTCGGTCGTCATCGTAGAAATTCTTCTCGTTAGGAAGATTTTTCGGAAAATTCTCCTTTGACAGCACGAAATCGCTTGGAACGAGGTCATTCAGATTCATCAGATAAGCGGTGAGCGCGTAAGTCTCGTCGGGCGACAGCGACTGAGCTTCTCCGAACGGCATCGCGCGATGGATGTAGTCGTAGACGGTCGACGTATAGGGCCAGAACGATCCGATGGTCTTCTCGGGCCGGTCAGACTTCAGGCTGCCCTGGCCGCCGGCGAGCACCGGCCAGCGACCCGCGCCTTCGCCGAACTCGCCATGGCAGGAGGAGCATTTCGTCTGGAACAGCGCCTCTCCGTCGCTGACTGAGCCTTTGCCGTCGGGCAGGCCCACCCCGTCCGGCCGCACATCAATGTCCCAGGCCTTGATTTCCTCCGGAAGCGCCACGCGGCCGAGGCCCACCTTATCCGCCGCGGAGGCCGGGACGGGCATGAGAGCGGTGAGCGCGACGATGGCGATCGCCTTAGCTGACTTCGACATTTTCCGCGCTCCCGTCCGGCCGCACCAGCCAGGTCTGGATGCCGTTGTTGTGGTAGATTGAGTTCGAGCCGCGATATTTCCGGAGCTCGTCCTTGGTGGGCTGCACGTAGCCGCTGTCGTCCATCGCCCGCGACTGCAGCATGAGCTCCTGGCCGTTCCAGTCGAAGTCGACGTAGAAGCGCGCCATGGCGCGCGGGAAATTCGGTCCCTCGATGCGCGCCGTGCGCCAGTTGCGTCCCCCGTCCATCGAGACGTCGACGCGCTTGATCGTTCCCCGTCCCGACCAGGCGACGCCTGACAGCACGTTCGGCCCCTTGGATTTGAGGGGGGCCTGCGGGCTCGGATTGGTGACGACGGACTTGGCGTCCATCAGGAAGGTGTGCTGGCGCGACCGGCCGTCGGCCAGCAGATCCGTGTATTTCGACGTCTCCTCGCGCTGCGCCCAGGGCTGGTCGCCGACCTCGACGCGGCGCAGCCACTTGACCCACATGTTGCCTTCCCAACCGGGCACGACGAGCCGCAGCGGATAGCCCTGCTCGGGCCGCAGCGCCTCTCCGTTCATGGCCCAGGCCACAAGACAGTCGTCCATCGCCTTCTCGAGCGGGATCGAGCGCGTCATCGCAGACGCGTCGGCGCCTTCGGCGAGCACCCATTTGCCCTTCGGGCTGACCCCGGCCTCATTCAGAAAGGCCTTCAGGGGCACGCCGGTGTAGACCACGTTGTGGATCATGCCGTGGGTGAACTGGCAGCCGTTCAGCTGCGCCCCGCGCCACTCCATGCCGCTGTTCGCGGCGCATTCGAGGAAGTAGACGCGGTTCACGCGCCCCGGCATCCGCTTGACGTCCTCCATTGTGAAGACGAGCGGCTTGTCCACCATGCCGTTGATCATGAAGCGGTGTTTCGCCGGGTCGATCTCCGCCTCGCCGCCATGATGGCGCACGAAGCACAGCCCGTTCGGCGTGATGATCCCGTCGAGCGCGTGGAGCGGCGTGAAGGACACCGAACTTTGGCGGCTGGCGGTCAGCCACTCAACCTCGCGGCGCACGACCTCCTTCTCGAACTTCGACGGCACGCCGTAGGGCTTCGCGTTGACGCCCTCGCCGAGATACTGGGTCCACTCCTGTTTCTCGACGATCAGCGGATCCGGCGTCTGCGCCGCCGCGAGCGCCGGCGTAAGCGCGGCCGCGCCCGCTCCGGCGATGCCGAGATTGAGGACGCGCCGCCTGTTGAGCGTGACGGGTTCGCTCATCGCGCTGTCTCCTTGGATCGATGGCCGCGTCATGCGCCGGTGACCTTGATGGCGTCGTTAGGCTCGACCTTGATCGTCTTGCGGTCGGCGACGTGGCGCTCGACCACTTCCCAGATCGGCGGTCCCTCGACGTTCTGGTTGACGCTCGCCCAACCCGCGACCGTGTAGGACCTGTCGGCCTCGATCGGCGCGCCGGACCTGAGCAAAGTGAGGTTCGAGATGCGCTTGCCGATCGGCTGAGCGACGTCGATCGCGTAGCCGACGCCTCCGAGGCGCACCATGTCGCCGCCGCCCTGGAAGTAGGGGTCGGGGTTGAAGATGTTGTCGGCGATGTCCTCGAGCACGTCCTTGAACTGCTTGCCGGTCATGGCGGAGCGGTAGCAGTTCGGGTAGGTCACGGCGGTCGCGTTCGAGATCGCCTCGAAGGTGATCGGATCGCCTGGCAGAAGGCTCGTGCCCCAGCGGAAGGCGGGCGACAGCGCGATCTCGACATCGCGCTGTTCAATCATCGCCTGGCAAATGACGTCGTCGAGGGTGCCGTTGAAATTGCCGCGGCGGTAAAGGACGCTCTCGGTCCGCCCGACCTCCCGTGCGAGTTCTGCGGCGTAGGGAGCGCGGGCGTCCGCGACGAGCTTCGTCATCTCGGCGTCCGGCGCGATTGCGTCGGAGAAGACCGGAATCAGGCCGAAGCGATAGCCCGCGACCCTGCCGTCCTTCACGTCGAGATCGAGCCGCGACAGGAACTTGCCGTGCGAGCCGGAAGCGATCAGCAGCGTCTTGTCGACCTCGACCGCCATCGGGATCGCGTCATGGGTGTGGGCGGTGAGGATGACGTCGAGTCCTTTGACGCGGCGCGCCAGCTTGCGGTCGACGTCGAAACCGTTGTGCGAGAGCAGGACGACGACGTCGGCGCCCCCTGAGCGTGCGCTCTCGACCTGTCTGCGCAGGTCGTCCTCGCGCAGGCCGAACTCCCAGTCCGGCGTCATCCAGCGGGGGTTCGCGATCGGCGTGCGCGGATAGGCCTGCCCGATGACCGCGATCTTCGCGCCGCCCCGCTCGAAGACCTTGGCGGCGGGAAAGACCTCTTCCTGCCATTCGAGGCTGCGGATGTTCTGCGCGAGGAAGGCGAAGGGACCCGCCTCGGCGATCTCCTTCACGCGGTCCGCGCCATAGGTGAACTCCCAGTGGCCGACCATCGCGTCGAGCTTCAGCGCCTTGAGCGCCTGTAGCACGTCCTCGCCTCGGGTCTTCAGGGACGTCCAGCTGCCCTGCAGCTCATCGCCGCCAGCGAGAAGAAGCACGTTGTCGTCCCCCCGCTCGGCGCGGATCGCCTTCACGAGCGCGGCGATGCGGTCGAACCCGCCCATTCGGCCATAGGCCTTGGCGAGCGCGACGAAATCCTCGCTCGTCAGCGCATAGGCCTGGGGGCTGCCCGGCTTGATCTTGAACTGGTCGAGAAAGGCCGCGCCGGTGACGTGGGGCGGCAGTCCCTTGGTCTCGCCGACGCCCAGGTTTACCGACGGTTCGCGGAAGTAAACGGGGTTGAGCTGCGCGTGCGTATCGGTGATGTGGAGTAGCGTCACCTTGCCCGTGGCATCGAAGCGCAAGAGGTCGTCCTGGGTAAGCTTTCCGCTCGACGCGACCTGGGCGAGGCTTCGGCCGGAGGCGGTCGCCAGAGACGCTGCGGCCGTCGCCGCGACGACGAATTCTCGGCGGGATATCATGAGAGGCGTTCTCTCCATGTCGGGACGCGACGGCCCTCTCGCGCCCGGCGGAATCCGGGCGCGTCGTCAGGCGTCGCCATGCGCTTCTGACGTCAGGCGACTTCGAGTTTCGCCTTGGCGGTCGTTTCCTGGCCCTGGTCGTCCTTCCAAGTGAAGGTGAACTCGCCGGATTCCTGCGCCTTGAAGAAAAAGGACTGATAGGGATTCGCCGACACCGAGGGGAACCACTCTGCCTCGAACACCACCTTGCCGTTAAACGCCGCCGTGAACCTGTTGATGATGTTCCGCGGCACGATCTTGCCGGAGGAATCCTTGCGGACGCCGCTCTCCATCTCGTGGGAGACCAGCGTCTTCACCTCGATGATCTCGTCCTTTTTCGCCTTCGGCGGGACGCGGACGCGGGCGGAGGTCTTGGCCATCTGATCGCTCTTTTGTCTCGGGTTCTGTCGGATCGGGCGCGTGCGTCAGCCTCAGCCGCCGCAGCCGCCGATCGTGACCTTCACTTCGGATTTCGCCGTATAGAGTTGGCCGGTCGAGGTCTCGGCGACGGCGATGACGTTCTGCGTCTGGGCGAGGCGCATCCGCAGAGACGCCGCCGCGCGGCCGCACGCCGGCGTGAAGTGATAGGTCAGAACCCGGGGGAAAGGATTGCCCTCGGCGAAGACGCTGACGGACTTCACATAGTCCGCCTCCGTCATCGGGCTTTCGACCTCGATGTTGATGGGCACGACGAGGCCGTTCTCGGCGATCTCGGGCATGTCGAGCTTCAGCTTGCCCGTCGCCATCTCCTTGCCGCCGTAGAGCTTGTCCATCTCGGCTTTGACGTCTTCCGGCTTTGCGAAGGCCAGCCGGGGCGTCAGAGCGGCGACTGCGACGGAAATGGCTGCGAGTCGCATCGCCTCCCGCCGGGAACGGGACTGCTCGAACAGCATCATGCGCTTCCTCCCAAGCCAAACGCATCCGTAAGGCTTTGACTTATATTTGTTATTTACGATCGGACGCCATATGCGCATCAATCGGTCTAGACATATTGTGATATAGAGTTTTTTGAATGTAAAGTCGTCTATCGGTCGATCGAAAGTTCGCTGACGAACGCGATCGGCGCAGGTGGACGCCCTGGCTGGCCGGATGCGGTCGGTCCGCAACAAGAAAATGAATGGGGACGAAACATGAGATCGAAGGCCATCGGCGTCGCCTTTCTGGGCGTCGCCGCGATCGCGCTGTCGCTGGGCTTGACCGGGCTCGGGTCCGCCCAGGACGGCGTCAACTCCAACAGTTCGACAAGCGCGGCGGAGATCGAGCGCTACCGCAAGATGATCGACGACCCGATGGCCAATCCGGGCTTTCTGAACGTCGACCGAGGCGAGGCGCTCTGGTCGGAGGCGCGCGGCGAGAAGAACGTCTCGCTCGAAACCTGCGATCTCGGCGAGGGACCGGGCGTCCTCGATGGCGCTTATGCCAAGCTCCCCCGCTATTTCAAGGACGCCGACCAGGTCATGGACCTCGAGCAGCGGCTGCTCTGGTGCATGGAGAAGATCCAGGCTTTCGACACCAAGCCGATTCGAGCGAAGCCGTTCTCCGGTCCCGGCAGAGGCTCGGACATGGAGGATCTCGTCGCCTTCATCGCCAACAAGTCGAGCGGGATGAAGATCGAGGCGCAGCTCGCGTATCCGAAGGAGAAGGAGCTCTACGAGATCGGCGAAGCGCTGTTCTTCCGGCGCTCCGCCGTCATGGACTTCTCCTGCGCGACCTGTCACGGCGCAGCCAACAAGAGAATTCGCACGACGGACCTGCCGCAGTTCGATGTACCCAACAAGTCCGCGCAGGCCTCGATGGGGAGTTGGCCCACCTACCGCGTCTCCCAGAGCGCGACGCGGACGATGCAGCACCGGCTTTGGGACTGCTACCGGCAGATGCGGATGCCCGCGCCCGGCTACGGCTCGGAAGCCGTGACCGCGATCACCCTTTACCTGAACAAGAGCGCTGAAGGGGGCGAGCTGAAAGTGCCCTCCATCAAGCGTTGACGCGGGGAGCCGGAATCATGAAGACGCCATTCATCGCGCTTACCGCAATAGCGCTGGCGACGTCCGCTTCCGCGGCCGGCGAGGGACCCACGGTCGATGCCGCCCGCGTCGACAAGACCGTCGCGTCAAGCTTCACCAATTTGCCCGAAGGGTGGGACGACCGCCTCAAGCAGGACGAGGCCCAGCGGATCTGTTCCGAGACCCGGAACCAGCCTTCGGAGGCGCAGGCCGAGAAGATCGTCGAGGCCGAGAAATCGAAAGTGCAGATGCCCGCCGACGGCAAGGTGGTAGGCGACTGGAAGGCCGGCGAGAAGGTCGCCCAGAACGGACGAGGATTTCAGTTCAGCGATCCGGCGGGAACGGAGGCCGGCGGAAACTGCTACGCCTGCCACCAGCTCGATCCAAAGGAAACCAGCTATGGCACGCTTGGACCGAGCCTGAAGGGCTACGGCAAGGCGTTCAAGTTTTCCGAAGAGGCGGCCAAGGCGACCTACGCCAAGATATACGACGCCCAGGCCGTGCTTGCCTGTTCGAACATGCCGCGCTTCGGCTCGAACCACGTGCTGACTGAAAAGCAGATCAAGGACGTCACCGCCTATTTGTTCGACCCCCAGTCGCCGGTGAACAAATAGGCGACGCCTGCAAGAGCCCGGAGGCGCAGCGGAACGTCAGGCCGCTGCGCCTCCGGGCGGCCCTCGCAGCCCGCTGGTCAGAATCCGCCAGCGTAGAACTTGGCTCTGTCCGGCTTGTAGGTCCAGGGCAGGCCGGCGTTCTTCCAGCCATTGACGGTGCGTTGGCCGTAGGGCGACTGGTCGCCCTCAAAACCCTCGTACTGGCTGTAGACGTTGGTGAAGCCCGCCTCGACCAGCTTGTTGGCGGCGCGGGCCGAGCGGTCGCCCGAACGGCACATCACGATGACGCGGTCTGACTTCGACAGTCCCTTGGCCGCGAGAAGCTTCTGCACGTCCTGGCTGAACGTCCCGTTCGGTTCGAGCCTGTAACGTCCCTCTTTGTCGTCCCAGTCCCAGAATTCGGTCACGTCCACGAATGGCACGTGACCGTCGATCATCGGCGTCCAACGGGTGAAGAGCATCTCGCCGCGTGTCCGGACGTCGACAAACAGGATCCGGCCGCCCTCAGCGCGCATGATGTCGGCGGCCTCGCGCGGCGTGACGTAGAGGCCGAGCGCCGTCTGTTTCGCCTGGGGAACCACGTGCGAGGGGGCGCCTGCGGGGGCGGACTGCGCCAGCGCGGGAACAGACGATGAAGCAGAACCCAGGCAAAGGCCGGCGACGAGCAGGATTGCGATCTTCATGTGCGATCTCTCGTTGAATGTCGTGCCCGACGCGACTGCGATCACCTGGCCTGCTGCGCCTTGAGCCACTCCTCGAAGGAGCGGCCCGTGTAGCCGCCCTCGGCGACGAACCGGAACATGGCAAGAAATTCGCGCTCGCCGAGCAGCCCGGGCATCCGCGCGACCTCGGCGATCCGGCCGCCTTGCATCGCGAAGAACTGGAACGTCGGCGTCGTTCTGACGGCGCGCTTCGCGGCGAGCGCCTTCTCGCCGAGGCGTTCGCCGTCGATGTCCGTCACCTCCCGCGACCCGAAGGTGTCGAGATGGACGATCTCGAACTTCTCCCGCACGAAGCCCTCGATCCCGGGCTCTGCGAAATAGACGGTGTGGAGCCGCTTGCAGGCCGGGCACCCGCGCATGCCCCACTGCGTCGCGAACCCTTTGCCTTTCCCCAGCGCCGCCTGCGCGTCCTCGCCGAGGTCGAGAAAGCTGTCCACGTACCAGTCCTGCACGTAATTGCCGTCGTCGCCGAGAACGGAAGCGGCGCGGGAGCCCGTCGTCGCGGCGAGCGAAGCGCCGACGCCGAGGCCCAAAAATGCGCGGCGATCGGGTCCGATCCGTCTGGTCACCGCAGTCTCCTCATCCGATCTCGGCGAGCCCTGGGAACATTTCAAGCAGCCAGCCCGCGGCGACCGGCACCCAGCCGCCGATGAAAGCCAATCCCGTGACGATGAGCAGCCCCCCGGACACCTTCTCGATCAGCCCGAGCCGGGATTTCAACGCGCGCGACCAGCGCAGGAACGCGCCCATGAAGGCTGCGGCGAGCAGGAACGGCAATCCGATGCCGGCCGAGTAGGCGCCAAGAAGCGCCGCACCGCGCCACGCCGTTTGCTCCGCTCCCGCCACCATGAGGATCGCCGCCAGGATCGGCCCGACGCACGGCGTCCAGCCGAAGCCGAAGGCGAGGCCGACCGCATAGGCGCCGAGCGGACCGGTTGGTCGCCGTTCCAGGCCGACGCCGGCATGACGGTAGAACAGCGGGATGCGGACGATCTCCATGAAGTGCAGGCCGAACAGGACCAGCAGCGCGCCGGCCGCGACGGTCAGCGGCTGCGCGTAGTTCGAGAGGAACTGACCAATCGTCGAGGCGGTCGCCCCGAGCGCGACGAACACGGTCGAAAAGCCCGCCACGAAGGCTAGCGCCAGCGCGAACACCCTGGACCGCGCGCGCTCGATCTGGTCGGGCGACGCGGCGCCGCTGATGAAGCCGAGATACGCGGGCGTCAGCGGCAGGACGCAGGGCGAAGCGAACGAAAGCGCGCCGGCCGCGGCGGCGCCTGCAAGGCTCACGTCCAGGCCCATTCGCCGCCTCCCAAACCGCCGTGATCCAAAAGTGGAATTCATATTCGAATACGATTATATATCAAGCATGGCGTTTCGTCGTATTCTGTTGATGTCCGTGTTCGCGCTTCTGATCAGCGCGCTGACCGGGGGCTCAGGCTCCCGCAGCGCGGAACTCGTGATGTTCGATCAACCCGGCTGCGTCTGGTGCCAGCGCTTCGAGGCCGAGGTCGCGTCCGGTTATGCAAATTCGACGGAAGGCCGGCGCGCCCCGTTGCGTCGCGTTGACATTCGCGCGCAAGGCGAAGCGGGCTTTGCGCTTGCGCAGAATGTGCGGATCACGCCAACCTTCGTGCTCGTGGATGGCGATCGCGAGGTCGGCCGTCTGACGGGATATCCGGGCAAGGATTTCTTCTGGACCGAGCTTGCCGCATTGATCGCCCGTCTTTCTCCCACGCCCCGCCAGGACTGATCGAGGATCATTTCAGATGCCTTCAATCGTATCGGCCAAGATCGAGGAGGAGCTGCGTGACGGTCCGGAAGTTTCGCCAGAGCTCGACGCGCTCATGCGCAACGCGCGCGACGCGAGCGACTTTCTCAAGGCCCTCTCACACGAAAGCAGGCTACTGCTGCTCTGTCTCCTGGCCGAGGGCGAACGATCGGTGACCGAGCTCGAGAACATTCTGTCCCTGCGTCAGGCGAGCGTTTCGCAGCAGCTAGCTCGGCTGAGGCTTGAAGAGCTCGTGACGACGCGCCGCGACGGCAAGGCGATCTACTACAGTCTGGCGAACGACGACGTCCGGCGGATCATTTCGGTTATCTACGATATTTTCTGCGGCAGGGATCAGAAAGCGTAAGACTGCTTAGCGCGCCGGGCTGGCGACAAGGAGCGGGAAAAGCTCCGCGCCGGCCGTAGGGACGGGAGGACCGGGCGCAATGGAGTTCATCGGGCCGTCATGGCTCGCGCTCGCCGGTCTTGCGATCGGCGCGATCGTCGGCTTCGCCGTCAGGCGAGCACGGCTTTGCACCTTCGGCGCGCTGGAGGACGCCTTCGTCGGCTCGGACACGCGGCGCCTTCGCGTCTTCGGCCTTGCGGCGGCCGTGGCGATCGCGGGGACGCAGGCCCTCGTGCTCTCGGGCCTGATCGACCCGACGCAGACGACTTATGTTTCGGTCGCGGTCCCCTGGCTCGGCGTCGCCCTCGGCGGCCTGCTGTTCGGGTTTGGAATGGCGCTCGTCGGGACCTGCGCTTTCGGCTCCCTCATACGTCTCGGAGGAGGCGATCTCAGGAGCGTCGTCGTCATGCTGATATTCGGCGTGGCCGCCTATGCGACGCTTCGCGGCGTGCTTGCGCCCTTCAGGATCGGCGTCATCGAGAGCGTCGCATACGCGCCGCCGCCGCCCGGTCGCGCGGACATTCCGGGTCTCGCCGAAGCGGCGTTCGGCTTTGACGCCCGGATCTGGATCGCGCTCGCGATCGCCGGCGGCCTTCTGCTGCTCGCCGTGACGGACCGGCGGCTTCGCCGGACGCCGCGGCTGGTGGCGGGGGGCGTGACGCTTGGGCTCGGCGTCGTCGCCGGCTGGGCTGCGACGCGATTCCTCGCCGACGAATTCGTGGGGCCGATCGTTCCGCAGAGCCTGACGTTCGTGTCGCCTGTCGCACGGGCGCTCTTTGGAGTCGCTTTCGATCGCGATGTCCTGCTGGACTTCGGCGTGGGTTCGGTGTGCGGAGTCGTGTGCGGCGCATGGCTCGCGGCGCGGCGCGCAGATGAATTCCGCTGGGAGGCATTCGATGATCCCCTCGAGATGAAACGTCATCTGGGCGGGGCGACGCTAATGGGCGTGGGCGGCGTCATCTGTGGTGGTTGCACGATCGGCCAGGGTCTGACCGCCGGATCAATGCTCGCGCTGTCGTGGCCGGTGGCGCTGCTCGGCATCGCCTTGGGCGCCCGGTTCGGCGTCGCGGTTCTGATGGAGGGATCCATTCTCCACCTCTTGCGGTCGCTGCGGTCCCGGCCGTCGACGGGCGCGCCTCTGTCAATTCTCCGGCCGGAAGATCGGTCGTCTCCCGCAAATGCAGAGACGTTGGCCCCCACGGCAGTCGATCCCGCCGGGCTCGGAAGGTTGTCAAAGTCGTCGCGACCGTGACTTTTTGTCGTCGACTTGCTGCGCAAGTGAATCTGTTTCAGCTGAGCCAGGCGGACTTCGACGCCTCCGAAGGGCTCGCAGTCGATGCACAAGGCAATCTAGTAGGCCTGACCGCTCGAAATGAGCCCGTAAAGCAAGCTTCCGCGATCGAAGGAGCGGCCGACGATCGAATGGCTCTTTGGAAGCTTCGTTGGCCCTTGCCGTCGGCGCTGGTCTGCGCCATTCTTGCCATGTCCGCCAAAGACGATGCGGGAGAGCCTGGCCGTTCCTGCTGCAGGATCGGTATGGCGCCGACGGAGCAACCGCCCCCGGAAACTCTCAGGCACAATCACCGCATCGTTGGACAATCTGGAGAGAGGCGCCGCACGGCGTCCACCGAAGGAGAAACCTCCCGGCCGATAGGCGCGTGAGGGAAGCTCTCAGGTAGCCGCGACAGATGGGGGTTCGAGGTCGGGACGCGCCTTTTCGGGCGCAGCCTGACGACGAGCCGTCGCGGAGACGCCTATGAGCCAGAACGTTCAGTCTGCCTCCTGCCACGCCCTGCCGGCGGGCGCGCCCAGGCGCACCCCGCTTTATGAGCTCCACGTTCGGCTCGGGGCCAGGTTTTGCCCTTTCGCCGGCTACGAGATGCCGCTCAGCTATCCGGCGGGCGTGCTGAAGGAGCACATCCACACCCGCTCCGCCGTCGGCCTGTTCGACGTCTCCCACATGGGCCAGATCGAGCTGCGGCCGCGCGCGGGCGATGTCGGCGACGTCGCGGCGGCGCTCGAGACGCTGGTTCCGGTCGACGTCGTCGGCTTGAAGCCGGGACGGCAGCGCTATGCGCTGTTCACCGATCGATCGGGAGGAATCCTCGACGATCTGATGGTCGCACGGCTTCCCGACAGGCTGACGCTGGTCGTCAACGCCGCCATGAAAGCGGCCGACGAGGCGCATCTGCGCGAGAACCTGCCGGCGGACGTCGAGGTCGCGCCGCGCGACCGCTGCTTGATCGCCCTTCAGGGACCGGGCGCCGAAGGCGCGCTCGCGCGCCTCGCCCCGCAGGTCGCGACCATGCGCTTCATGGACGTGCGCGGGATCGAAATCCGGGGCGCGGCCTGCCTGGCGTCTCGCTCCGGCTACACGGGCGAAGACGGATTCGAGATTTCGCTTCCTTCGAATCGCGCCGAAGAGATCGCGGCGGCGCTGCTCGATGACGAAAACGTCGCCCCCATCGGGCTTGCGGCCCGCGACTCGCTTCGCCTTGAGGCGGGACTTTGCCTTTACGGCTCCGACATCGACGCGACCACGACCCCGGTGGAGGCCGGCCTGGCCTGGGCGATCCCGGCGGCGCGGCGCGCCGGCGGCGCGCGCGAGGGCGGCTTCCTGGGCGCCGAACGCGTCCTTGCGGAACTTCGGTCGGGTCCGTTGCGCCGGCGGGTGGGACTGCTTCCCGAGGGCCGGGCGCCCGTGCGGGCCGGCGCGGCGCTCTTCGCCGACGAGGCTGGCGACGAGCCGATCGGGGTCGTGACCTCCGGCGGCTTCGGGCCCACGCTGCAGACTCCCGTCGCCATGGGCTACCTGCCGGCGCGCCTCGCTGACCCCGGATCGCGGGTCTTCGCCGATCTGCGCGGCCGCCGTCTCGCCGTCACCGTCGCGCCGACGCCTTTCGTCGCCGCCCGCTTTCGGCGCTGAGCCTCCAAGACCGCCCCTTACGCGAAGGACCTCATCATGCTGCGTTTCACCGAAGACCATGAATGGCTGCAGCTCGACGGCGACGTCGCGACCGTCGGCATCACCGCCTTCGCGGCCGAACAACTCGGCGACCTCGTCTATGTCGAACTGCCGAAGCCGGGAGCGAAGCTGACCAAAGGCTCCGCCGCGGCGGTCGTCGAGTCCGTCAAGGCGGCGTCCGACGTCTACGCCCCGTTGTCCGGCGAGGTGGTCGAGGTCAACGAGGCCGCGGCTGCGGACCCGGCGTCGATCGGGGCGGACCCCCAGGGCGCCGGCTGGCTCTACCGGATGCGGCTCGACGACGTCTCGGCCATGGATGGCCTGATGGACGAGGCGGCCTATGCGGACATCTCCAAATGAGCAGCACGCGCTACGACCCATATGACTTCGCCAACCGCCGCCACATCGGCCCGACGCGGGCCGAGATGGACGAGATGCTCAGGCTGATCGGCGCGAAGGATCTCCACGGGCTGATCGACGAAACGCTGCCGCCGGACATCCGCCAGACGGAGCGGATCGACTTCGGCGCCTCGCTGTCGGAACGCCGCTCGCTGGAGCGGCTGCGCGAGGTCGCGAACCGCAACCGGCTGCTCGTTTCGCTGATTGGACAAGGCTATCACGGCACGACCATGCCGCCCGCGATCCAGCGCAACATCTTCGAGAACCCGGCCTGGTACACGGCCTATTCGCCCTACCAGCCGGAGATCAGCCAGGGCCGGCTCGAGGCGCTGCTGAACTACCAGACCATGGTCTGCGACCTGACGGGGCTCGACGTCGCCAACGCCTCGCTGCTCGACGAGGCGACGGCGGCGGCGGAAGCGATGGCGATGGCGCGGCGCGTCTCGACGTCTGAGGCCAACGGCTTCTTCGTCGACAGGGACTGCCTGCCGCAGACCATCGCGGTGGTGCGCACGCGGGCCGAGCCGCTCGGTTGGGAGGTGATCGTCGGCGACCCCTTCCGCGATCTCGATCCGTCGCGGGTGTTCGGCGCGCTGTTCCAGTATCCGGGCGTCGATGGCGCGATCCATGATTTCGCCGGCCCGATCGAGGCGCTGCACGAGGCCGGCGCGATCGCGGCGGTCGCCGCCGATCCGCTGGCGCTGACGCTGCTCAAGCCGCCCGGCGCGATGGGCGCCGACATCGCGGTCGGCTCAACCCAGCGCTTCGGCGTGCCGATGGGCTTCGGCGGCCCGCACGCCGCCTACATGGCGGTCCGCGACGCCTACAAGCGCACCATGCCGGGCCGCATCGTCGGCGTCTCGATCGACAGCCGCGGCAACCGCGCCTATCGCCTCGCGCTGCAGACGCGCGAGCAGCACATCCGCCGCGAGAAGGCGACCTCGAACATCTGCACCGCGCAGGTGCTGCTGGCGGTGATCGCCTCGATGTACGCCGTGTTCCACGGCCCGGAAGGGCTCAAGGGCATCGCGGTCCGCGTGCATCGCGACGCGACGCGCCTCGCCGAGGGGCTCGAGGCCGGCGGCTTCGAGGTCGAGCCGAAGGCGTTCTTCGACACGATCACCGTGAAGGTCGGGGCCTTTCAGGGCCTGATCCTGTCGCGCGCGGTCGAGCACGGCGTCAATTTGCGCAAGGTCGGGACCGACCGGATCGGGATCACGGTCGACGAGCGCACGCGCGACTTCGTCATCGAGGCGGTGTGGCGGGCCTTCGGCGTCGAGCGCGCGGTCGACGCCGAGGTCTGGCCCGAGAGCCGCCTGCCGGCGCCGCTGCTCAGAACCTCTGACTTCCTGACCCACCCGATCTTCCACATGAACCGCGCCGAGAGCGAGATGACGCGCTACATGCGCCGTCTCGCGGACCGGGACCTCGCGCTCGACCGGGCCATGATCCCGCTCGGCTCCTGCACCATGAAGCTGAACGCCACCGCCGAGATGCTGCCGATCTCCTGGCCGGAGTTCTCCGAGATGCACCCCTTCGCGCCGGCCGACCAGGCGGCGGGCTATGCGCATCTGATCGAGGATCTGTCGCGGAAACTCTGTGACGTCACCGGCTATGACGCGATCTCGATGCAGCCGAACTCGGGCGCGCAGGGCGAATATGCCGGGCTGCTGGCGATCCGGCGCTATCACCTGTCGCGCGGAGAGCCGCAGCGGACCGTCTGCCTGATCCCGTCCTCGGCGCACGGCACCAACCCGGCCTCGGCGCAGATGTGCGGCATGAGCGTGGTGGTGGTCGGCGCGCGCCCCGACGGCGACATCGATCTCGAGGATTTCCGCAGGAAGGCCGAACAGCACGCCGACCGGCTCGCGGCCTGCATGATCACCTATCCGTCGACGCATGGCGTGTTCGAGGCGCATGTCCGCCAGATCTGCGACATCACGCACGCGCATGGCGGACAGGTCTATCTCGACGGCGCCAACATGAACGCGATGGTGGGGCTAGCGCGGCCCGGCGAGGTCGGCGCCGACGTCAGCCACCTCAATCTGCACAAGACGTTCTGCATCCCGCATGGCGGCGGCGGTCCCGGCATGGGCCCGATCGGCGTCAAGGCGCACCTGATCCCGTTCCTGCCCGGCCATCCGCACACCGGTGGCGAGGGGGCCGTCTCGGCGGCGCCCTACGGCTCGGCCTCGATCCTGCCGATCTCCTGGAGCTACGCCCTGCTGATGGGCGGGCGGGGCCTCACCCAGGCGACGCGGGTCGCGATCCTCAACGCCAATTACATCGCGGCGCGGCTGAAAGGGGCCTATCCGATCCTATTCTCGGGCCGGAACGGGCGCGTCGCGCATGAATGCATCGTGGACGTCCGGCCGTTCGTCAGGAGCGCGGGCGTGACGGTGGACGACATCGCCAAGCGGCTGATCGACTGCGGCTTCCACCCACCCACCATGAGCTGGCCGGTCGCCGGCACGCTGATGATCGAGCCGACCGAGTCCGAGACCAAGGCCGAGATCGACCGCTTCTGCGACGCCATGCTCGGCATCCGCGAAGAGATCCGAGCGATCGAGGAGGGGCGGATCGACAAGCACAACAATCCGCTGAAGCACGCCCCGCACACGGTGCAGGATCTCGTCGGCGCGTGGGACCGGCCCTACAGCCGCGAGGCCGCCTGCTTTCCGTCGGGCTCGCTCGGCATCGACAAGTACTGGCCGCCGGTCAACCGCGTCGACAACGCCTATGGCGACAGAAACCTGATGTGCGCCTGCCCTCCGCCCGACGCATATGCGTCGCCGCCGCCGGTCGCCGCGGAATGACGGACCCTGGTCGGTCGGCGGTCCGTCCGACCAGACGTCAACCTCATAAGCTTCGAGTCGACGGCCTCGAGGCCTGCAGGTTCGCGGAGGCAATCGGTCACGCCCGCGACGAGCGCGTCGATGAGCGCGTCGATGAGCGCGTCGACGCCGCTTCGGGCGGCTCGCGCTGGCGTTGTCGATGTTCGGCGTGTTCCAGCTCCAGGCGCCGGACCATCGGCGGGTTTCGCGCGGACGTCAGTTCGCCGCGGTGAGGATCTTCGCCAAGCCGTGGATGCGGGGTCGATGAGGCCTCGAGTCCAGCGGCGCTCGCGGAATCCGTCAGCGGACTTTGCGGCGGGCGGGCGCGGCTGTAAGCTCCGGCCCTCTCAACAGCAGGCGAACCCGCATGAATCTTCAGGCGTCGGCCATGCTCCAAGCGCGAGTCGTCGTCGCGCTCCTACTGCAGCGCGTCCGGTCGGAATACACCGGATCGCGGGCGGGCTATCTGTGGGCCTTCATCGAGCCGATGGCCTGGATCTTCGTGCTGAAGTTCACCCTGAGCATGAACGGCAGCCGGCCGCCGCCGCTTGGCGACAGCTACGAGGTGTTCCTGGTGACGGGCATCTCGATGGCGCGGTCGTGGCGCATGTGCGGGAACCAGCTCGCGAATATCGTGATCAAGCGCAAACGGCTTTCGCTGCCTTCGACGTTCCACTCCGATCTGATCCTGGCGCTCTGGATCCTCGAAATGCTGACCGGCCTTGTTGTGATGAGCGTCTTGCTCGTCATCATGGGGATCGTCGGTTTCGAGGCGATGCCGGCAGACATCCTGACATGTTTGGTGGCGTACGGATTTCTGTCTTTTTACACGCTTGCTTTCGGCCTTACTCTCGGTCTTATAATTACTCTGGCGCCTGGTCTACGTCATTTCCAGCAGATATTTATGCTCGTCATGTTTATGACGTGCGGTTTTTCTTTCCTCATGGACAGGATGCCGATCGCTCTGAGAAGTATATTCTCGTGGAATCCGGTTTTTCACTGTATTGAGTTTTTCCGCGAGGGATTCTATGCGGGATATGAATGCCGGAACCTCGATTTGGTCTATGTCGTCGCCGTGACCATCGTCATGTTGGTGATTGGGATGGCGGGTGAGCGAGCGTTGCGTCACAAGAGGGAGGTCAAGAGCGAGGGGGAGGCCGAAGAACTCATCTGATCCGCACGTCGCGGCGCCCGGGCGCCTGGCAGGCGACCGGCGCTCGGAACGGAGTCGCGAAAGATCATGTCGCTGCGGCAGGAAATCCGGAAAGGCGAAGTCGCGATCGATGCGCCGCCCGCGACTGACGCCGGCCTCGTCTTCATCGGGCGCATCCGCACGCCATGGACGTCGCGCCTCGATTGCCCGCGCCAGGGGCGGAGGGACGGGCCGACCTGCCGGATCGAGCTCTTCGAGCCTTGGACGCCGGGCCTCGCCGGAATCGAGGCCTTCGAGACCCTCGAGGTGCTCTACTGGCTCGACCGGTCGCGCCGCGACCTCGTGCGGCAGAGCCCTGCGGACGACGGCTCCACGCGCGGTGTGTTCGCGTTGCGCTCGCCGGTCCGGCCGAACCCGATCGGCACGTCGCTCGTGACGCTCCTGGGCGTCGAAGGCGCGACCATGCTGGTCCGCGGCCTCGACTGCCTCGACGGCACGCCGCTGATCGACCTCAAGCCCGACCGCTGCGCCTTCACGCCGCTCGCGCCTCCGCAGCCCGGCGACTTCCAGGTGGGAGATTGACCAGAGCGGCGTGTGGTCCACGTCGTTTTGCCGGCGCCTGCAAGGCCCGCCATGCTCTTTCGCAACGCGCCATCGTCGCGCGGCGCCATATATCGCGCCGCGGCGCCGGCCGCGAGAGAGGCGGCCGTTCGCCTCACTCCATCGGAGGATCGCCGCCATGTTCGCCTGCACCGGATACGCTGCCGACGCCGCTGACAAGCCGCTGAGCCCGTTCAGCTTCGAGCGCCGCGACCTCAGGCCGAAGGACGTCAAGATCGAAATCGCGTTCTGCGGCGTGTGTCATTCGGACCTGCATCAGGTCCGCAACGAATGGAAGAACACCGTCTATCCCTGCCTGCCCGGCCACGAGATCGTCGGCAAGGTGGTCGCGGTCGGACCCGAGGTGACCAGGTTCAGGGTCGGCCAGAACGCGGCCGTCGGCTGCATGGTGGACAGCTGCCGCAGCTGCGCGAGCTGCAAGGAAGGGCTCGAGCAGTATTGCGAGAACATGTTCGTCGCGACCTATAACGGGACCGACAAGCAGACCGGCGAGAACACGTTTGGGGGTTATTCGGACGCGATCGTCTGCGACGAGGACTTCGTGCTGAGCCTGCCCGAGAACCTCGACCTCGCGGCCGCCGCGCCGCTGCTCTGCGCCGGCATCACCACCTATTCGCCGCTCCGTCGCTGGAAGGTCGGGGCCGGCCAGAAGGTCGGCGTCGTGGGCCTCGGCGGGCTCGGCCACATGGCGGTCAAGCTCGCGCACGCGATGGGCGCGCATGTCGTGCTGTTCACGACCTCGCCCTCCAAGGTCGACGACGCCAGGAAGCTCGGCGCCGACGATGTCGTGATCTCGAAGGACAAGGACCAGATGGCCGCCCACGCCTCGAGCTTCGATTTCATCCTCGACTGCGTGGCGGCGCAGCACGACATCAACGAATATATCGCGCTGCTGAAGCGCGACGCGACGCTCTGCCAGGTGGGCGCGCCCGAAGATCCGCTGGCGGTGGCGGTGTTCAGCCTGATCTTTTCGCGCCGCAACTTCGCGGGCTCGCTGATCGGCGGGATCGCGGAGACGCAGGAGATGCTCGATTTCTGCGGCAAGCACGGCATCACGTCCGACATCGAGATCATCCCGATCCAGGACATCGAGAAGGCCTACGCCCGGATGCTGAAGAGCGACGTGAAGTACCGCTTCGTCATCGACATGAAATCGCTCAAGCAGGCGGCGTGAGAGGCGCTCACTTCATCCCGGAGCGCTCGCGCACCAGCTTGATGATCGCCGCGTAGTCGAGACCCTCCTCGTCGAGGGCGTTGAACTGCTCGTAGAGGCCTGCGGCCTGGCGTCCGAGAGGAATGTCGACGCCAGCGGCGTCGGCGGCGTCGCGGGCGAGCCTCAGGTCCTTCAGCATGAGCGCTGCCGCGAAGCCCGGCCGGAAGCCGTGATTGGCGGCGCTCGCCGGCACCGGTCCCGGGACCGGGCAGTGATTGACGAGCGCCCAGCACTGGCCCGAAGAGGTCGACAGCACGTCGAACAGCGCCTGGTGCGACAGGTTGAGGCGCTCGCCGAGCGTGAAGGCCTCGGCGAGCGCGATCATCGAGATGCCGAGGACCATGTTGTTGCAGGTCTTGGCCGCCTGGCCGGCTCCCGCCACGCCGCAATGGACGACGCGCCGGCCCATCGCCTCGAGCGCCGGGCGGGCGCGCTCCACCGCCGCCTCGTCGCCCCCGACCATGAAGGTCAGGGTCGCGGCCGCGGCCCCGCTGACGCCGCCCGAGACCGGGGCGTCGATCGAGGCGAGGCCGTTCGCGCGCGCCATCTCGTGCGCCCTCACGCAGGACGCGACGTCGACGGTCGAGCAGTCGATCAGCAGCGCGTCGGGTCGCGCGACCGCGACCAGCGTCTCGTAGACCGAGACCAGATGGCTCCCGCTCGGCAGCATGGTGACGACGATGTCGGCCTCGGCGGCCGCTTCCTCGATGGAGCGGGCGGCTGAGACGCCCGCGGCGGCGGCCCGATCGACGGCCGCCGCCGTCACGTCGAAGCCGAGGACCTCGTGGCCGGCCATCGCAAGATTCGCGGCCATCGGCCCGCCCATATTGCCCAGCCCGATGAAGCCGATCATAGCCGCCGCTCCCTGATTTGACGCCTTGTTGGACCTATCGGGCGCCGGCGAGGGGCAGGGGTCAAGGCCGGCGGACGGATCGGACGGCGGCGGAATTGACGGCCGCCCGTCCGCGCTCCTAAATGCCTCAGGGGTTCACGCGCGACGACCCCGTGAGGTCCCGCCCGGACCCAATGTTCGCGTCCTTGAGCCTTTCGGGGACCGGACGCTCATGTCTTCCCGCATCGACATCGACGCGCCGCCGGCCGCCACGCAGCATCCGCGGTCGGTCGTCCCCACATTTGGAGAGACTTTCCGTATCTGGGCCCGCATCGGGCTCCTGAGCTTTGGCGGGCCGGCCGGGCAGATCGCCCTGATGCACCGCGAACTCGTCGAGCGGCGCGGCTGGATCGGCGAGGAGCGGTTCCTGCACGCGCTCAACTACTGCATGTTGTTGCCTGGCCCCGAGGCCCAACAGCTCGCGGTCTATATCGGCTGGCTGATGCACCGGACGGCCGGCGGCGTCGCCGCCGGACTGCTGTTCGTGCTGCCCGGCGCGATCGTCATGCTCGCGCTCAGCCTGTTCTACGCGCTCTACCGCGACGCGCCGCTGGTCGACGCCGTGTTCTTCGGCGTCAAGGCGGCCGTGCTCGCCGTCGTGGTGGAGGCGGTGCTGCGGATCGGACGTCGGGCGCTGAGGAACCGCGCCATGATGGCGATCGCGGCGGCGTCCTTTATCGGCATCTGTCTGTTCAAGATCCCGTTCCCGATCATCATCCTGCTCGCCGGGATCGTCGGCTGGGTCGGCGCAAGGCGGCGGCCGGATCTGTTCGCTGGCGGCGGTGGCCATGGCGCCTCCGCCGGAGCGCAGGCGACCGGGATCGTGGACGAGATGTTCGCCCGCGGCGAACTCGCCCATGCCGAGCCGTCCATGTCGCGGGCGATGAAGGTCCTGGCCGTCTGGCTGCCGATCTGGCTCGGCCCGGTGGTCGCGCTCCTCGTTCTGACCGGGCCGGACAGCGTCTGGACGCATGTCGGCGCATTCTTCAGCTCGATGGCGGTCGTGACCTTCGGCGGCGCCTATGCCGTGCTCGCCTATGTCGCCCAGGCCGCGGTCGAGACCTTCGGCTGGCTGCAGCCCGGCGAGATGGTCGACGGGCTCGGCCTCGCCGAGACCACGCCCGGCCCGCTGATCATGGTGACGCAGTTCGTAGGCTTCCTCGCGGCCTATCGGGATCCGGGCGCCCTAGATCCGGTCGTCGCCGGCGCGCTTGGCGCGCTGCTCACCACATGGGTGACGTTCGCGCCCTGCTTCCTCTGGATCTTCCTCGGCGCTCCTTACGTCGAGGCGCTGCGCTCGAACCGGCGGCTCTTCGCCGCGCTCTCGGCCGTCACCGCGGCGGTGGTCGGGGTGATCCTCAACCTCGCGGTCTGGTTCGCGCTGCACGTCGTGTTCCGCGAGGTCCGGCCGATGGGTTTCGGCCCCGACCTGCCGGTCCTCGCCTCGATCGACTGGAGCGCCGCGCTGCTCGCGGCCGCCGCCATGGTCGCGATGCTGCGTTTCAAGATCGGCATGACCGCGACGCTCGCGGCCTGCGCGCTCGCCGGCGTCGCCCTGCGCGCGGTCGGCGGCTGACTTCCGGTCGCGACCGGCTCAGCCGGCCGTCCAACCGCCGTCCATCGACAGGTTGGCGCCCGTGACGTTTGAGGCGGCGTCGGAGCACAGGAAGACCGCGAGCGCCGCCACCTGGTCGACGGTCACGAACTCCTTGGTCGGCTGCGCGGCGAGCAGCACGTCGTTGATGACCTGCTCCTTGGTCATCCCCCGCGATTTCATCGTGTCCGGAATCTGCGCCTCGACCAGCGGCGTCCAGACATAGCCCGGCGAGATGCAGTTCACCGTGATCTTGTGGGTCGCGAGCTCAAGCGCGGCGGTCTTGGTGAGGCCGGCGACGCCGTGCTTCGCCGCCACATAGGCCGACTTGAAGGGCGATGCGACGAGCGAATGCGCTGAGGCCGTCGAGATGATGCGGCCCCAGCCGGCCTTCTTCATATGCGGGATCGCGGCCCGCATCGCGTAGAACACGGCCGACAGGTTGAGCGCGATGATCTTCTCCCACTGTGCGGGAGGGAACTCCTCGATCGGCGAGACGTACTGGATCCCGGCGTTGTTCACGAGCACGTCGACGGAGCCGAAGGTCTCCACCGCGAGCGCGATCATAGCGTCGATCTCGTCGGGCTTGGTCATGTCGGCGGGGGAGTGGACGGCGCGGACGCCGAACTCCGACTCGACGCCGGCGCGCGCCTTCTCGATCGCGTCCGGCTCGCCGAAGCCGTTGATGACGACGTTCGCGCCGTCGCGGGCCAGGCCGCGGGCGATCGCGAGACCGATGCCGCTGGTCGATCCGGTCACGACGGCGGTCTTGGACTTGAGGCTCATGGCTGCTCCTCCCGGCTCATTGGCGCTGCGCGCCAACTGGCGGACGGCCGCCGTCGAGTCCAGCCGGACGGGCGCGTCAGGACGATCCGCCGCATCTTAGGGAGGGCCTTCGACGCGGCCCGGGTCTCCTCGGAACGAACCTGCTCTTCAGGCGGCTTCGATCTGTGAGATGATCTGGTCGGAGACCTTGAGGCCGTCGCGCGCCGCGGTCTGACGCAGCGCCAGCCTGCGGGCGCCGGGCAGCCTTGCGCCGTCCTGCGCCTCGATGGAAGCGGCGAGCGTCGCGAAACGCTCGGGCGCGCCGGACGAGAAGGCCTCCGGGTCGATCGCCACGATCAGCTGGCCGGTCGAGGGCGGGCCGCCCTTGTCGTCCAGGAAGGAGGATGCGTCGGCCGCATAGTTCGCGCCCGTCAGGCCGGCGGCGAGCAGCTCGACCATCAGCGCGAGCGCGACGCCCTTGGCCTCGCCCATCGGGGCCATGGTCCCGGCGAGCGCGGCGTCGGGATCGGTGGTCGGCCGGCCTTCGGAATCGAAGGCCCAGTCGCCCGGGATCGCCTCGCCGCGCTGCTTTGCGGCCAGGATGTTGCCGCGCGCGACCTTCGACAGCGACAGGTCCACCACGATCGGCGGCTTGCCGGCGAGCGGGCAGGCGAAGGCGATCGGGTCGGTGCCGAACACCGCCTTCGAGCCGCCCCAGGGGGCCATGGCGGCCGGCGTGTTGGCGAACAGCAGCGCGACCAGCCCGGCGTCGGCCAGCGCCTCGACCGGGCGTCCGGCGGCGCCGCAGTGATGTGAGCGGAAGATTGAGGCGGCCGCGATTCCCTGCACGCGGGCGGCCTCTGGCAGCACCTCGATCGCGAGGTCGAGCGCCGGATAGGCGAAGCCGTGGGCGGCGTCGATGACGAGCGCGCCGGGCCGCGGCCGCGACAGGACGGGCGCGACGTCGCCGAGCGCCTTCTTCGACCGCAGCTGCCCGCAATAGGTCGGCACGCGCGAAAGCCCGTGCCCCTTCAGCCCGTCGGCCTCGGCTCCGACGAGGGCGCGCGCGACGCTCGCGGCGTTCGCCTCGTTCGCGCCGTTGCGCCTCAGCGCGGCCGAGACCAGCGCGTGGGCGTCGTCGAGGCTCAGCATCGGCATGGGGTCAGAGGCTCCTGAGATGCTTGGCGACGGACGCAGCGGTGACGCCCGAGACGCGCACGTTCGATTCCGCCGTGACGCCGGCGATGTGCGGCGTCAGCACGAGGTTCGGGCAGCCTGCGAACACGCTGGCGGCCCCGCCCTTGAGCGGCTCCGTGTCGAACACGTCGAGCGCCGCGCCGCCGAGCGCGCCGGACTTCAGCGCCGCGGCGACGGCGGCCTCGTCCACCACCCCGCCGCGCGCGGCGTTGATCAGGATCGCGCCGGGCTTCATGCGGGAAATGGCCGCCGCATCGATCATGCCGCGCGTGCCGTCGGTCAGCGGGACGTGGAGCGAGAGGACGTCGGAGGTCGCGACGAGATCGTCGAGCGCGAACGGCTCGACGGGGCCAAAATCGGGCCGCCAGGCCGGATCGTCGGGTTTGAGATAGGGGTCGTGGGCCGCGACGCTCATGCCGAGCGCCGCGGCGCGCCGGGCGGTCTCGCGCGCGATCGAGCCGTAGCCGACGAGGCCGAGCCGCTTGCCCGAGATCTCGCGGCCGTTCGACAGCGCGTTGCGCGGCCAGGCTCCGGCCGCGACCTCGGCGGTCGATGCGTAGGCGCCGCGGAGCAGCAGTATGGCGGCGCCGACGACATATTCCGCGACCGAGACGTCGTTGGCGCCGGTCGCCGGGAACACCGCGATCCCTCGCGCGCGGCAGGCCTCGACGTCGATATTGTCGAGACCGACCCCGAGACGGCCGACGCATTTGAGCTTCGTAGCCGAGTTAAGAAGCGCGCCGCGCACCTGCGTGCGGTTGCGCACGATCAACGCATCGGCGTCGGCCGCGGCGGCTTCAAGCGCCGCCGGGTCGTCCACCAGCTTCGGGTCGTAGAGCACGTCGAAGCCCGCGAGGCCTTCACGGATCGCAGCTTCGTCCATGAATTCGGAGATGACGATGCGGGGCATGGGGACCTTGCGGGAGGCGATCGGATGGCGTCCCTCCCCCTTCAAAGGGGAGGGCGGACGGGCGGCGAAGCCCGGCCGGGTGGGGATCGGGCAGGATGGAGCTTTGCGTCCGAAGGCCCCGCCTGGCCCCACGCTTCGCGTGGGGCCACCCTCCCCGCTGTCGCGAGAAGGGAGGAACAGGCGGCGTCACGCGCTGCGGTAGAGCTTCGTCATGACGAATTCGCGGTGGCCGAGCGACTCCGCCGCGGTCAGGCGGCCGTTGGCGGTGCGGATGATCATGTCGATCAGCGCGTCGCCGGCCTGCGGGATCGTCATGTCGCGGCGCAGCACGCCGGTGACGTCGACGTCGATGTGCTCGCCCATGGTGCGCAGGGTCTTTGGGTTGCCCGAAATCTTGATGACGGGGACGACCGGGTTGCCGATGACGTTGCCCTGGCCGGTCGGGAAGGTGTGGACCACATAGCCCGCCGCCGCCATCAGGGTCACGCATTCGGCGGCCGCCGAGGACGTGTCCATATAGTAGAGGCCGGGCCCCTTGGCCGGCGCCTCGGCGGGCTCGAGCGCGTCGATATACCGGCATTCGTGGCCGATCTTCTCGAGATTGCCGAGCGCCTTCTCCTCGATCGTCGTGAGGCCGCCGACGATGTTGCCCTTGGTGGGCTGGCTATCCGAGAGATCGTCGGTCTTGTGAGCCTCGATGACGTCGTCCTGATAGGACTTCCACATCTTGTACCACTTCTCGGCGATCTCGGGGCTGGCCGCACGTTCCTTGCAGAGGTGCTCGGCGCCTGTGATCTCGGAGGTCTCGCCGAACACGCCGTAGATGCCGTGCGGGATCAGCTTGTCATACATGTTGCCGACGGTCGGGCAGGAGGAGAGGCCTGTCGTCGTGTCGCTCTCGCCGCATTTGGTCGAGACCCAGAGCTCGGAGATCTTGCACTCCTCGCGCGGCAGCTCGGTCGCCCACTGCACGAAGCGCTTGGCCTGGTAGCTCGCCTTGGCGACGGTCGCGATGTCGCCATGGCCCTCGATGCCGAAGCCCACGACCGGCTTGCCGGTCTTGGCGATGCCCTCGACCACCCGGTTGGTCCACTGGTCCTCGATCCCGATCACCACCACGGCCGCGACGTTCGGGTTCGAGCCGATGCCGATCAGCGTGCGGAAATGGATCTCGAGATCCTCGCCGAACTGCAGACGGCCATAGGCGTGGGGCAGCGCCATCGCTCCCTTGACGTTGTTGGCGACCGACTCGCAGGCGGCGTTCGACAGATCGTCGAGCG
Organism: Hansschlegelia zhihuaiae; assembly: GCF_004103825.1. Classification (GTDB taxonomy): domain Bacteria; phylum Pseudomonadota; class Alphaproteobacteria; order Rhizobiales; family Methylopilaceae; genus Methylopila; species Methylopila zhihuaiae. The sequence goes on along the minus strand of NZ_RYFI01000020.1, from coordinate 13,051 downwards.
GCAGGATGATCACGTGGTTGCGGACGCCGACGCGGCCGTTCTCGCGCCGCCAGCCCATGAAGGTCGCGGAAGCGAAATTCTCGGACGCCCGCTCTGTCGGCGTCGCCTTGGTGACGAGCTGGTCGGTCGCGCCGCCGCTGAACGGGTTTTTCGCCTCTTCGGCGTGGAACATGCTGATCTCGGTCATCGGTCCGGCCCCCTCACCAGCGCTTCGTCTTGGCATTGTGCACATGCACATGCTCGCCCTTGGCCACGTCCTTGACGATCTTGCCGATGTCTTGGCCGTACTTGATCGCGGTGTCGCCGGCCTTGAGATCGGCGAGCGCGACCTTGTGGCCGATCGGGATGTCCTGCTTCACCGCGACCTCGAAGGTCGTGTCGTTCTCGGTGACGACGCCGAAGGCCTGCGTGCCGGCCTTCAGCCCCTCGATCACCGCGACCGCGACATTGTCCTTCGGGCTGTGGGCGAGGACATGCGGATTGCGGCCGTCCCCGTTCGGTTTGCTGCTCATGGCGGCGGCGTCTCCCTGCTTGGCTTTATATCTTATATAAGACATCTGACTCGGCTGCGGTCAACAGCCGGCGCCCCGCGTGCGGCGCATGGCCCCGGCGCCGTCAGCGAAGCTCGGACAGATAGTGCATCCGGTCGGTCAGGCAGAGGCTGAGCCGCCATTCGACCGGCGTCCGTTCGAGAGAGAGCGCGAGCCGGTCGATCTCCAGCACCGGCGTCCCGGGCGCCACGCCGAGCGCCTCGGCGTCTTTCGGCGACGCCGCGACCGCCTTCAGCTTCTCGCGGGTGCTCGCCACAGTCACGCCGAAGCGCATGGCGTAGAGACCATAGAGATTGTTAGGGATCTCCATTGTCGCCAAACCCGGAAACAGCGCCTCGGGCAGCGCGATCGCCTCGACCAGCGCCGGCGCGCCGTCGATCGACCGCAGGCGGCGGATGCGGATGACCCGCGCGTCCTTGGCGAGCTTCAGCGCCTCGCGCTCGCCGGCGTTGGCGCGGCCCTGCGAGAGGCCGAGCACCCGGCTCGCGGGGAAGCTCCGCACCCCGTCGTCGCCGACGAGCTTGAAGAACTGGAACATGATCCGTTCTTCGTCGTGCTTCGCCACGAAGGTGCCGCGGCCCTGGCGCCGCACCACCATGTTCTCCGCCGCCATGGCGTCGAGCGCCTTCCGTACGGTGCCCTGGCTGACGCCGAGCTCGGCCGCGAGCTGCATCTCGCTCGGAAGCGGCGCTCCCGGCGCCCAGACACGGTCGACGAGGCGCCGTATCAGCGTGTCGCGGACCTGACGGTACAGCGGCCGGAAGCCCAGCGCGTCACTGTGCTCCGTCTGCTGCGCCGAAGCCCTTGCGGCGGTCATGAACGGGCCTTTCGCGAGAATCCCTTGCAGGAGAGATGCTACACGAACGCGGCGGGCGGCCGCCAGCCGGACGGGCTGCTAAATCATATATCTTATATATAAGTCGTGCGCTGTCTGCGTCCTGCGCGATCCGCCGTCCGGATGCGCAGGGGGCCTTCAGGCCCTCCACGGTTCAACAGGTGAGGCATTCGATAAATTATATCATCATAAGGCGCGGAGCCGTTCGAAAGCGGGCGATCAGCGTCTAGTATTATATAAGACATATGATATCGTTATAGCCGCATGCGATCCGTGGAGAACGCGGACGGGCGGCTCGCTGGCCGCCGCCGAGATGGGCCATGCGGATCCGCCGGAGGCCGAGGCCTCGGGCGTTCCGAGGAACGCGAAACCCTGGAGGCCTCATGAAACTCGTCCTGAAGTCGCTGGCCGTCGCGGCCGGCCTCGCTCTCGCAGCCTCGTCCGCATGGGCGCAGGGCTATCCCAACCGCGTCATCACGCTGATCGTGCCCTATTCGGCCGGCGGCCCGAGCGACATGATCGGGCGCAGCGTCGCGGAATCCATGACCAAGACGCTCGGCCAGCAGGTCGTGGTCGAGAACGTCACGGGCGCCGGCGGCACGCTCGGCGCGGCCCGGGTCGCGCGAGCCGATCCCGACGGCTACACGCTGCTGATCCACCACGTCGCGCTGCCCGCCAGCGCCTCGCTCTACGACAATCTCACCTACGACACGGCGACGGCGTTCCAGCCGCTCGGGCTGATCAACACCGGGCCGATGGTGCTGGCCGCCAAGAAGGATTTCCCCGCGAACGACGCCAAGGAGATCATCGCCAAGCTCAAGGCCGACGGCCAGAAGACGACCGTCGCGCATGCCGGCGTCGGGTCGAACGCGCATCTCTGCGCGCTGCTCCTGCAGAAGGCGGTCGGACAGCAGTTCACGCTGGTCGGCTATCGCGGCACCGGGCCGGCCATGACCGACTTGATCGGCGGCCAGGTCGACGTGCTGTGCGACCAGTCGACCAATGCGGTCGGACCGGTCAACGCCAAGTCGATCAAGGGCTATGCGGTGTCGTCCAAAGAGCGGCTGCCGGCCCTGAAGGACCTGCCGACGCTCGACGAGGCGGGCCTCAAGGGCTTCGAGTTCATCATCTGGCACGGTCTCTACGCCCCCAAGGGCACGCCGGACGACGTCGTGAAGAAGCTGAACGACGCGCTGCTGATCGCCCTGAAGGACGAGTCGATCATCAAGCGCTTCAGCGACGTCGGCACCAAGACCTTCCCGGAGGCCGAGCGGACCCCGGAGGCGCATCGCAAGCGCCTGATGTCGGAACTCGAAAGCTGGAAGCGCGTCATCGCCGAAAGCGGCGCCTCGGCCAAGGCGCAGAACTGACGGACCCGGCGGGGGCGACGCCGATCATCCCTCAGGTCCCGGCGCGCTCCGGCGCGCCGGGATTTCATCCGGCGCCTCAAACACCCGGCGTCAGATGCCCGAGTTCGGCTTTGTTGGCGCGATAGGCGCGGTCGTACTCGATCAACCGGGCGACCTCGTCGCCCGCTGCCTGCCCGTAGAGCTTCCCGATGAGGTAGAGCGTCGCGTCGATCGCGAGCGACACGCCGCCGCCCGTGACCACCACGTCGTCCACGACCGCCGCCGGGATCGCGGACGCGCCCTTGGCGACGCCCGCGAGCAGCTCGATCGGCGCCTTCGGTTCGGCGCCCGCGGCATTGCGGCGGGTGGTGATCCTGCGCCCATCCAGCGCGCCGGACGCAGCCAGCACCAGCGCGCCCGTGCAGACCGATGCGAGACGCTCCCGCGGGCGCCGACGCAGGAACCCGATCAACTCCTCGTCGCGGGACGCCTCGGGCCAGCCGGCTCCCCCGCACACCACATAGACGTCGCAGTCCG
>NZ_RYFI01000020.1:0-9709 GCF_004103825.1 Hansschlegelia zhihuaiae | reverse complement strand
GGCGAGCCGCACCGGGCCGGCGCGGCGTGCGATCATGGCGTCGGAGATATTGGGCAGGACGCGGCGGGCCATGGAGATCACCCCGACCGTTCCCCCGACGTCGATCGGCTCCACCGTGTCGTAGAGCACGACCCCGATGCGGGCGGGCGCGTCTCGGTCTCGCATTCAAGGCTCCTCTTGATCGTGAGATGTGTCTCGTCCATGAGCTAGCGTGTGAGCATCGAACGCGCCGACATTGACCTCAGCCTGGACGAGCGACCGCGGAAGCCCGCCGCGGGCGAGCGCGCGCAGGTCGAGGTGCTGGCCGCGGAGCTCCGCCGCCACCGCAAGGACCGGGGGCTCTCGCTCGAGGCGCTCTCGGCGCTCTCCGGCGTCAGCCGTTCGATGATCTCCAAGGTCGAGCGCGCCGAGGCGGCGCCCTCGACCACGCTGCTGTCGCGCCTCGCCGAGGCGCTCGGCGTCACCTTCTCGCGGCTGATGGCGCCGCCGACCGAACGCGAGATCCTGGTGATCCCGGCCGACCGGCAGCCGATCCTGCGGGACGCCGAGTCCGGCTTCCTGCGGCGCTGCATCTCGCCGGTGCTTCCCGGCCGCGGGATCGACTGGGTGCTGAACACGGTGCCGCCCGGCGGAAGCTCGGGCCGCTTCGTCGGGCACCGGCGCGGGGTGTCCGAGTACATCTACGTGCTCAAGGGCCGGCTCGAGGCTCACGTCGGCGACAGGGCGGTGACGCTCGAAGAGGGCGATAGCCTGTATTTCGAGGCCGACGCGGACCATTCCTTCGCCAATGTCGGCGCCGGCGACTGCCAATACTTCCTGGTCATCGACTCGTCCCGCATCCGCTGAGCTCCGCCTGCCCGGCAGGCGCCCCGCCCGCGACATCGCCCGAAAGCGCGCCAGCCCGGCCGCGCGAGGCCGCGATCCCCTTACACTTTAGTCTGGCACGGGCCTTGCCTCCCGAATAGTGGAAATTTCTCCACTATCGTTGGATAGGAGGCATGACATGAGCGACGCGCCGACCGCTGATGGCCTGAGCGTCCCGACCTCCAGGTCGGAAGACAAGGAGATGAAGCGCATCGTCTGGGCGAGCGTGCTCGGGACGGTGGTGGAGTGGTACGACTTCCTGATTTACGGCACCGCCGCGGCGCTGGTGTTCAACAAGCTGTTCTTCCCGACCATGGACCCGGTGGCGGGCACGCTCGCGGCCTTCGCGGCCTATGCGGTCGGTTTCGTGGCGCGCCCGCTCGGCGGCGCGATCTTCGGACATTTCGGCGATCGGATCGGCCGCAAGGCGATGCTGACCCTCACCATGCTCATCATGGGCCTCGGCACGTTCCTGATCGGCTGCCTGCCGACCTATGAACAGATCGGGATCTGGGCGCCCATCCTCTTGGTGCTGCTGCGCCTGCTCCAGGGCGTCGGCATCGGCGGCGAATGGGGCGGCGCGGTGCTGATGGTGATCGAACACGCGCCCGAAAAGAAGCGCGGCTTCTACGGCAGCCTCGTGCAGGTCGGCTTCCCGGCCGGCGTCGCGCTGTCGACCGCGACCTTCCTCGGCCTGACCATGCTGCCGCAGCAGGACTTCCTGTCCTGGGGCTGGCGGCTGCCCTTCCTGTGCAGCATCGTGCTGATTGGCGTCGGACTGTTCGTGCGCCTCAAGCTCGTCGAGACGCCGGCCTTCGCGCAGGTGAAGAAGACCGAGTCGGCGGCGCGCATGCCGGTGCTCGACGTCATCATGAAGGAGCCGAGGACCTTCCTGACCGCGGTCGGGCTCAAGGTCTCGGAGGTCGCCTGGGTCTATGTGCTCACCGTGTTCTCGATCGTTTACGCTACCGGCACGCTCGGTCTCCCGCGGAGCCTGATCCTCTACGCCATCCTGCTCGGCGCCGTGCTGGAGTTCGCGACGCTGCCGTTGTTTGGCTGGCTGTCCGACAAGATCGGGCGCCGGCCGATGTATCTCGGCGGCGCGCTGATCAGCGCGCTCTGCGCGCTGATCGTGTTCCCGCTGCTGGAGACGCGCGACCCCACAGTCGTAGTGATCTCGATCGCCGTCATCATGAGCTTGACGCACGGCACTATGTTCGGCCCGCAGGCGGCGTTCCTGCCGGAGCTGTTCGGCACCCGCGTGCGCTATTCGGGCGCCTCGCTCGGCTGCCAGATCGCGGCCGCGATCTCGGGCGGCTTTGCGCCAATGATCGCGACCGGCCTGCTCGCCTGGGCGGGAGCGACGTGGCCGATCGCCCTCTATCTGATCGGGCTCGCCGCGATCACGCTGGTCGCTACGCTCTACGCAACGGAGACGCGCGACCTCGACATTGGCCGCGCCTGACGCGAGCAGACGAGACGGCGGCGTCCGGACCGCTTCGTTCCGGGCGCCGCGATCCACCAAGGAGCGCCGATCGGCGACGCCAGGGAGACCGGAATGAGGGACGACGAGACGCGACGCGAAGCGCTGGCCGAGCCGCAAGCCACGAGGCCCGCGCCGAAAATGGTGGAGGCCTTCGAGCACGCCGCCGGCTCCATAGCACGCGGCGTGCCGGGGGGAGCGACCGGCTTCCGCGGGGTCCTGCTGCATATCCATGTGGCGCCGGCCGCGAGTTACGAAATGGAGGAGCTTCGGGAGGCCGAATGCGTCGCCGGCCGCGGCATCGTGGGCGACCGCTATTTCGACGGGACCGGCACCTATTCGCCGAAGCCCGACACCCGCGAGGTGACGCTGATCGAGCAGGAGGCGCTCGACGCGCTCGCGCGCAACGACCCGCCGCTGCAGGGCGGCGCGATCGCGCTCGCGCCGGGAGATCACCGGCGGAACCTCACTGTCCGCGGAGTCCCCCTCAACCATCTGGTCGGTCGGCGCTTCCGCGCCGGCGAGGTGATCCTCAGGGGCGGGCGGCTGAACTTTCCCTGCAAATATCTCGAGGAGCTTCTGGGCCTGCCCGTCTATCTGCCGCTCTACAACCGCTCGGGCCTCAACTGCGGGATCGAGAGCGGCGGCGTCATCCGCCCGGGCGACGCCATCGAATTGCTGGACGACGCCGACGCATGACCGCGCGCATGATCATGAAGCTTCGGGTGGAGGCCGCGGCGCTTTCGACCCCGAAGGTGCTGCATCTGACGCTGGTCCACCCGATCCGGCCCGAACTGCCGGCCTGGGAGCCGGGCGCGCATGTCGACCTGAGGCTGCCGGACGGCAAGATCCGGCAATATTCGCTCTGCGGCGATTCCGCCGACCGCCGGACCTACGAGATCGCCATCAAGCGCGAGGACGCTGGCCGCGGCGCGTCGCGCTGGGCGCATGACGCGCTCGCGCCCGGCGCGGTCGCCCATGTCTCGGCGCCGCGCAGCAATTTCCGCCTCCAGGAGGCGAGGCGGCACGTCTTCGTCGTCGGCGGCATCGGTGTGACGCCGGCGCTCGCCATGGCGCGACGGCTTGCGGCCGACGGGGCGGATTTCACCGTCCATTTCTGCGCGCGGTCCGAGCCGGAGGCGCCGCTGCTGCCGGAGCTCCGCGCGGTGTGCGGCGACCGGCTGCAGACCTGGTTCTCGGCTGACGGCCGCCGCTTCGACCCTCAGCTGATCGGCCCGGCGCACGACGCCTGCCTCTATGTCTGCGGGCCGCAGCGGCTGCTGGACGCGGTGCGGACCGCCGCCGCCGAGCTCGGCTGGCCCGAACAGCGCATCTGCGCCGAGGCGTTCCAGGCGACGCTCGACGAGAACTTCAAGCCCGAGCCGTTCGACGCGACGCTCGCCTCGACGGCGGAAACGCTGCACGTGCCGGCGGACCGCTCGCTGCTTGAGGTGCTGCGCGACCACGGGATCACGATGCCCTCATCATGCGAGCTCGGGGTCTGCGGCTCCTGTGTGTGCGGCTACACGGAAGGCGTCGTCATACACCGCGACGCGGCTCTCTCGGTCGCGGACCGGCAGGACAAGATTGCGACCTGCGTCTCCCGCGCGCGCGTATCGGTGACGCTCGACCTGTGACCGTGACGGTGGACGGGGCCGCGATCAGGATACGCTTGTCAGCGACCGAGGCGGGAACCGCGAGAGGAGCGTATTATCTAGCCCATCCAACTCAACACAACGCCGAGGCTCAAGGTCTCGAGCAGTAGAACTTTCCTCGCCGATCGCCCGGGGCCCAGTCGGCCCTCATCGCCGGAAGCCGATCAGAACCCCGTCCGCTCCCAATGACAGCTGCAAACCTCTCCGGCGGGTCGCAAGGCGCATCACCACGCCCTTGCCGTTGCGGAGCCAGAGCGTGCCCCGGCCCTTGTCGCCCAGCGCCCAACCCTCGCGAACCTGGACATAGGCGCCGGCGAAGTCGCTCACGCGGGTCAGGCCGTAGACCGAGCCGGTCGCAAGCAGCCGCGAGGCGCCGATGCCTCCGATGCCGAGTCCCCCGACCGTGATGTCGTAGCTGCGGTCGCGGAAGCGCAGCGTTCCTCCCCCGATGGCCCCGGAGCCGATGAGGGCGACCTGGAGCTGCTGGATGCGGACGGCGGCGGCAGGCGGGCCCGCAGGAGGCGACGCTGCGAAAGCCGGGCCTCCGATCAACACGCAGGACAACAAGACTGAGGCGATTCTGGCGATCATGGTCGCTCTCCGAAGCCTTGAACGGCTGGACTTCCGGCCGTCAGTCTTTTTCGGCGCAAAGCGCCTCCCGTATCCTCGACAGCTCCTTCTTTCGGTCGTCTCCGACGACCGGCATCTTCAGATCGAGCCGTTCAAGGACTGCAGAGATGGCTTCCGAAATCGCAAGCCGCGCGAACCATTTGTTGTCGGCGGGGATGACGAACCATGGCGCCCATTCGGTGCTGGTGTTCTCCAGCATGTCCTCGAACGCCTTCTGATAGTCGTCCCAGTATCTCCTTTCCTCCGCGTCCGCGACCGAGAACTTCCAGTTCTTCTCGGGCTCGTCGATGCGCGACAGAAACCGGCGCTTTTGCTCCTTCTTGGAAACGTTCAGGAAGAATTTGACGACGATCGTGCCATTCTGTCGTAGGTACTTCTCGAAATCATTGATCTCCTTGAAGCGACGCTTCCAGATGTCCTTGTCCAGTGATTTCGGCGGAAGCTTCTGCTTCTTCAGAAGCTCCGGATGGACCCTGACGACCAGCACCTCTTCATAGTAGGACCTGTTGAAGATGCCGATCATGCCGCGTCCGGGCAGGGCCTTCTGGGCGCGTCCCAGGTAGCAATGATCGAGGTCGTCGGCCGACGGCGCCTTGAAGCTGGTGACCTGGCATCCCTGCGGATTCACCCCCGACATGACGTGGCGTATGGCGCCGTCCTTTCCGGCGGCGTCCATCGCCTGGAATATGATCAGCAATGAATAGACGTCCTGGGCGTAGAGGATCTCCTGCATCGCCGACAGGCGCTCCACATTGGCCGCCACCTGGGCGAGGGCGCCGGCCTTGTCGTCGTAGCCGCCCGTGAAATCAGGGTCGAAATCCTTCTTGAGCGACACCGGCTTGCCCGGCTGGACGGCGACGTCCCGGAACCGAAATCGCACCCGGTCGCCGTCGCCGACGGCGACTTCCCGCTTCTTGTCGAAGTCAAGCCCCGGCGGCATCTCACCCTCCCTTGTTCTTGAAGTCGTCTGGTTTGGGCCGAAAAGCGCTCCAAGCGCCGATAGATGCCCAGATCTCACGGGGCCTGTTGACCGCATCCATGTATCTTTACTGTTACGGAAGGCCTACGACGCCTCGCGTCCGGGAGCGCTCGTCTGTGGGCTCTCTCCGGCGTCAGAAGTCGTGTGGAACGCGACAACCGCATCCTCGGCGTCCTCGAAAATCATGTCTGTTCCGATCCTCTCGGCGACGCCCGAGCGCCGCAACAGGTCCAGCGGCTCGCCGTGGAGCTGCACGACGCCGAATTTCAGGCCTCGGCGTCTTGCGAAGGCGCAGAGCTCATCGAGCATGGTCGCGGCGGTGGTGTCGATCTGGGCCGCAGCGCTGGCGTCGAGGATGAACCACCGGGTTTCGGGCGGCAGGGTCGCAATCGCCGCCTCCACCCGGCTCCTGACATAATCCGCGTTGAAGAACAGCAAGCTGCCCTGAACCAGATAGATCGCAAGGCCTGCGATTGGCCGAGCATCCGGATGCCGATGCAGCTTGTAGAAGCCTTCCCGGCCGGGGATGCGGCCGAGCATCGCGTCATGTGGCCTGAGCCCCTTCATGACGAGGTAGAGCAAGGTCGCGGCGATGGCGACGACGACGCCTTTCAGGACGCCGAGCGTGATCACGCCCGCGATGCTGATGAACGCGAAGACGAACTCGATCCGGCTGACCCTCCACAGGTCGCGCAGGATGCGCAGATTCAGGAGGCTGACGGCGGCGGACGCCAGGATCGCTCCGAGCGCCGGAGTCGGAAGGATGGAAAGCGGCTTCGTCAGAAAGAGCACGGCGACCGCCAGCGCGACGGCGGAAACGATCGCGGCGAGCTGTGTCTTTCCGCCCATCAGATCGTTGATCGCCGTCCGGGAATCCGACGCCGTGACCGCGAAGCCTCCGAACAGGCCGGAAGCGAGGTTCGCCCCGCCGAAGCCCAGCAATTCCCGGTTGGCGTCGACCGCGTGCCTGTTCTTCGCCCCAAAACTCCTCGCCGTGACAATGCCGGAGCCGAAGCTTACGATTAGCAGCGCCACAGCGCCGAGGATCAGATCGTCGATCGCGACGCCGCGCGGGATAGGCAGGGCCGGAAACGGCAATTTCGAAGGAACCTCGCCGACGACGCGGATTCCCATGGCCGAGAAGTCGAAGACCGCGGACAGGAGGATGGCCAGCGCCACGGCGATCAGTGGACCGGGAATCGCCGGGCGCCACGCGCTCAGAAGCCGAAGCAGGACGAAAAGGCCGCTCCCCAGCGCCACCGACGGCCAGTGAATGTCGGCCGCCTTTCCGGCGAGTTCGATCAGCGGCCTGATGAGGCCGTCGCTGTCGATCTTGATCCCCGTGAAGCGGCCGAGCTGCCCGATCAGTATCGACAGCGAGACGCCGGTCATGAAGCCCGTCAGGATCGGTCGGGACAGGAAGTTGGCGATAAAGCCGAGCCGCAGAAAATAGGCGACGAAGTAGAGCGCGCCGGCGATCGCCGCGAGCGCTGCCGACGCCACTACACGTTCCTCCGCCGTCGCCGGGCCGAACGACAGCAACACCGCGGCCAGCACCGTCACGGTGCCTGCGTCCGGCCCCACCACAAGCTGCTTGGACGAGCCGAGCAACGCGTAGCCGAGCACCGAAACGATGCTGGCGTAGAGCCCGACCTCCGGCGGCAGGCCGGCCAGCGCGGGATAAGCGATGGCGCTCGGCAGACCGACCGCGGCGATCGCAAGACCCGCGGTCACGTCATAGCGGAGCCATTCTGGCCGGTAGGTCCGCAAGCGCGCGATCTGAAGAAGACGCATGGCTTTGACCGCGACCCTCGCCGAAGGACGGGCGATCATGCTCGCCTGTGATCGCCGAAACAACATCCGACCTTCGTCAGCCCGCGAACCGCGCTATCGCGCGAGACACTGCGTTGAACTAGCATCAAAGGTTCGATCCCCAGGACCCGCGTCGGCGCGGCGACAGCCGGCTTGAGGTCGACGGGGGGTCGGCGCGCGCGTGGCGTTTGCGTCCCGGAAACTGGATGGAGCCGCGCCGTCAGCAAGGCCGACGAGCCGCAGCCCGATGGGAGGCATGACCGATGGCCGAGCAGAAAATAATGTCCGCGAAAGACCTTCGAAGTCTAATGGATGACATCGAGACTACGAACGCCCGAAAGGCGCGAGAGGCTGCCGAAAGGGAGCGCAAGGCGCAGGAAGAGCTGCACGACGCCTTCATGAAGCGCGAATTGCCTCCGGACATCGTCGAGCGGGTGTCGACGCGGGTGCGATGGGCGGCCGAGCGCGGCGAGAAGGAGCTGCTCGTCATGCGGTTCCCGAGCTCGTTCTGCACCGACCAGGGAAGGGCGATCAACAACGCCGACCCGAAATGGCCGCAGACGCTCGAAGGCTTCGCCAAGAGAGCTTACGAGTTCTACGAGAGCGAGCTGAAGCCGAATGGATTTGGCTTGCAGGTCGAAATCGTCGACTTCCCCCGTGGAATGCCCGGCGACGTCGGCTTCACCCTCGTGTGGTGACGTCCCTGGCCGAAGCCACAGCTCAAATGTCGCGCCAAAATCTTGCCTTTTGGACGGCGGGGAGCGGGCGGCGGCGACCGCCGCCCAGAGCCGCCGCGAACGGTTTTCCCTAAAGGGCCGGAGGCTCTTCGCGATGAGCAAAGCCATGGAAGGTCCGGCCGCCGCGACTCGTCTTCAGGAAGACCTGACCCGCTCGACGCTGGTCGTGCTGTTCATCGGAGGCCTGCTCATGGTGGGTTTCCTGGTGATGCAGCCGTTCCTGCCGGCGATCATCTGGGCCATGACCCTGGTCATCGCCACCTGGCCCCTGATGCTGCTGGTGCAACGCAACACTGGCGGCCGGCGCGGCGTCGCTGTCCTGATCATGACGCTCGCCCTGCTGTTGCTGCTGATCGTGCCGTTCTGGCTGGCGGTCAGCACTGTCCTCGCTCACCTCGCGGAGGTCGGCGATTTGGTGCGAACGGTTCGATCGTTCAGGGCGCCGCCCCCGCCGGATTGGCTCGCGGAGACGCCGCTCGTCGGCGCTCGCGCGGCCGAAGCCTGGGAAAAGCTGGCATCCGCGGGCGTGCGTGACCTCGCCCCGAAGCTGACGCCCTATGCCGGAGCGCTGACTCAATGGTTCGCGTCGGCCGCCGGAAGTCTGGGCGCAATCTTCCTTCATTTCCTTCTGACGACCGCGATCGCCGCAGTCATGTACGCAAAGGGCGAAGAAGCGGCCGCCACGGCCATCCGCTTCGGCCGCCGGCTCGGGGGCGATCGCGGCGAACTGGCCGTCCGTCTCGCCGGCCAGGCCGTTCGAAGCGTGGCGCTGGGGGTCGTGGTGACCGCTCTCGCGCAGAGCCTGCTGGCGGGCGTCGGCCTGTGGGTGACCGGGGTGCCGTTCGCCCCGGTGCTGACCGCGGTGATCTTCCTGCTGTGCTTGGTTCAGCTCGGGCCAGCCCTCGTCATGGGGCCGGTGGTCGTATGGATGTATTATTCCGGCGACCCCTTCTGGGCGACCGTGCTGCTGGCCTTCACGGTCGTCGCCGCCGTCATGGACACTTTCATACGTCCGATCCTGATCCGGAGGGGAGCGGACCTCCCACTGCTGCTGATCTTCGCCGGCGTGATCGGCGGGTTGATCGCGTTCGGCATACTGGGAATCTTCATCGGGCCCACGGTGCTCGCGATCGCCTATGCGCTGCTGAACGCCTGGATGGCGGATCACCCCGACAGCGAACACGCGGCCGAACGCCCGGACGGTCGCTCGGCCCCGGCCGTCGAGAGCATTCCACTGCTCGAACCTCTGCGGGTGGAGTGAACACCAAGTCGCGTCGGTGATGATAATGGCGGCAGCGGCGCTGGCGGAAGTTATCGCCACGGTCGTCTACGATCGTGAGCGAATTTTTTCCGAAAACCTATCTCCGCCGCTTGATGATATTTGGGATATCGGGCCGGCGGCCGGAGAGCAGATCGTCGTTCACGGCCCGCAGGCGCCGCCCCCCGGGGCTCTCTCGGTCTAAGCCGCTGGATACGACCCAGATTAAGACGAATCCGCTCTAGAGCGGATTCGCGTTAATCCGGATCGTATCCAGCGGCTTTGAAGAAG
>NZ_RYFI01000002.1:273514-326775 GCF_004103825.1 Hansschlegelia zhihuaiae | reverse complement strand
CCTTGCCGCGGCCCCCCGCATGAATCTGTGACTTCACAACCCACACAGGGCCGCCAAGCGCGTTCGCCGCATTCTCGGCCTCCCCGGCCTCGAAGATCGGAAAACCGTTCGGCACCGGGGCGCCGTAGTCGCGAAGCAATGCCTTCGCCTGATATTCGTGGATGTTCATCGGCGGACGTTCCTCAAGACGTTTCTGTTCTTACAGCGAGCCGAAAAGACCCCTCGTCCGGCGCGGCGGCTGCCGCGCGTCCGCCCGGGAGAGCGGCGGACCCTCGCGGACGCCGCCCGATTGTCGGGAAGGCGGCGTCCGGGATCGGCGGACGAGGGGAAGCTCGGCGTCGGCCGGCGGTCAGCCCTTGATGAGGCCGGCCGCGCGGGCCCACTTGTACTTCGCGCCCAGCACCTCGACCGGCGTCTCGGTCGTGTAGGGGTAGGCCACGACGCCGTGGTCGTAGAGCTTCTCGCAGGCCGCCTCGACCTCGACGTCACCGACCAGCGACGCGACGATCGGCTTGTCGACGCCCTTGGCGCGCGCCTCGGTCACGACCTCGATCATCTTGTCGGCGAACACCAACGGCGGCGTCACGATCGTGTGCCAGTAGCCGAGGATCAGCGCGTGGATGCGGTCGTCCTCGAGCCCGAGCCGGACCGTGTTCTGATAGGTCACGGGCGGCTCGCCGCCGGTGATATCGACCGGATTGCCGGCTGCGCCGAAGGGCGGGATGAATTTGCGGAATGCCGCGTCCAGATCCTCGGGCATCTTCATCAGCGTCAGCCCGTTGTCGAAGCAGGCGTCGGACAGCAGCACGCCCGAACCGCCGGCGCCCGTGATGATCAGCACGTTCTCGCCCTTCGGCGCCGGCAGGACCTGCACGCCGCGGGCCATCTCCAGCATGCCGCGCAGCGACGGCGCGCGGATCACGCCCGAGGCCTTCAGCACGTCGTCATAGATCTTGTCGTTGCCCGCGAGCGCGCCGGTGTGGCTCGCCGCAGCCTTCGCGCCATAGGCCGTGCGGCCGGCCTTCAGCATGATGACGGGCTTTTTCTTCGAGACGCGGCTCGCGACCTCGGCGAAGGAGCGGCCGTCCTTCAGGTCCTCGCAATGCATCGCGATCAGGTCGGTGTTCGGGTCCTGCTCGAAAAAGGTGAGCAGATCGTCCTCGTCGATGTCGGATTTGTTGCCGAGGCCGACGATCGAGGAGACGCCCATCTTGGTCGAGCGGGCGAAGCCGATGATCGACATGCCGACGCCGCCGGACTGCGACGACAGCGCCGCCTTGCCCTTGACGTTGAACGCCGTGCAGAAGGTCGCGCAGAGGTTTTCCGGCGTGTAGTAGAAGCCGTAGATGTTCGGACCCATGATCCGGACGTCGTGCTTGCGGGCGGTCTCGAGCAGCTCGTCCTGCAGCGGCTGGTTGTCGGTCTCGGCGAAGCCCGACGGGATCATCACCGCGCCGGGAATGCCCTTGCGGCCGACCTCGTCCATCGCGCCGACGCAGAACTTCGCCGGCACCGCGAACACCGCGACGTCGACCTCGCCGTCATAGTCGAGCACGGACTTGTAGGCCTTGGTGCCCTCGATCTCTTCTGCCTTGGGGTGCACCGGGACAATGACGCCCTTGTAGCCGCCATTGATCAGGTTCTTCATCACCGAGTTGCCGATCTTGCCGGCCTCGTTGGAGGCGCCGATCACTGCGACCGCCTTCGGGTGGAAGATGCGGTTCATCGCCGTGACGATCGCGCCCTGGTCGGGGCGATAACGCTCCTTGCGCGCCTCGAAATTGCAGACGATCCGGGCGTCGACCGCGGTCGCGAATTTGTCGGTCGCGAACACCGGGTTGAGGTCGAGCTCCTCGATCTCGGGGAAATCCTCGAGCAGCGCCGAGACGTTGACCAGGATGTCGGCGAGCGCCTCGCGATTGACGGCCGCGGAGCCGCGCACGCCGTCCAGCATCTCCTGGGCCTTGATGGAGGAAAGCATGCCGAGCGCCTGTTCGTGGCTGACCGGCGCGAGGCGGAAGGTCAGGTCCTTCAGCACCTCGACCAGCACGCCGCCGAGGCCGAAGGCGATCAGCTTGCCGAAGGAGGGATCGGTGATCGCGCCGACCAGCGTCTCGATCGCGCCGGAGGGCAGCATCTGCTGGATCTGGACGCCCTCGATCTTGGCGTCGGCCTTGTAGCGCCTGGCGTTGGCGAGGATCGTGTCATAGGCCGAACGGGCGTCTCCGTCGGACTTGACGCCCACGATGACGCCGCCGGCGTCGGTCTTATGCAGGATGTCGGCGGAGACGATCTTCATCACCACCGGGTAGCCGATCGACGAGGCGAGGCGCGAGGCCTGCTCGGCCGAGGTCGCGAGGCCCTCCTTGGGCAGCGGAATGCCGTAGGCGTCGCAGACGATCTTGGCTTCGGGCGCGGTCAGCGCCGTGCGGCCGTCGGCGCGGACGCCGTCCAGCACCTTGCGGACGGCTGCGCTTTCATTGTCGGCGCGCCGGGAGGGCGCGGAAGCGGCGAATTGGGTCACGGTCATGGGCGGTCCCTCCTTGCGGGCGCTTTTCGTCGGACCTCCGGCAGGCGCAGCGCATGACGGCGGCGCGCCGGATCGTATCTCGGCCCTTGCATTGGCATTTGGCATACCAGTTCAGGGCGCTGTCAAGGCCGCTCGGCTGTTTCGGCAAGAAATCTTTCCGGATCTCGTCGACGCAGCCGTTGGACGCAGAAATGCTTCGGCCCGACCGGTATCGGCCCGTCGATTACTTGGAATGCGCGCCGGAGCGGATCCGGCGTCGGGAGCAGCGGGCCGGGACGAGGCGTCCCGGCCCGCGCGAGGTCACTCGGCGGGCGCGCCGACGGGCGCGCCGCGGTGTTCGATGCGGGCGTTGGCCACGACGCTGCGGCGCCAGGGCTTCAGCACGAAGATCGCGAGCAGCGAGGCCAGGATGTTGGCGCCGGCGGCGATCAGGAAGACGCCGTCCCAGGAGCCGCTCGACGACTGAAGCATGTTGGCGAACGGCACCAGCAGCGCGGCGGTGCCCTTGGCCGTGTAGAGCAGGCCGGCGTTGGCGCCGGCGAACTTGGCGCCGAAGGTGTCGGTGCAGGTCGAGGGGAACAGCGAGTAGATCTCGCCCCAGGCGAAGAACACGAGGCCCGACAGGATCACGAACCAGATCGGGTCGTGGCCCCAGAGATAGAGCATGTAGATGCCGACGCCCTCGATCCCGAAGGCGATGAACATCGTGTTCTCGCGGCCGATGCGGTCGGAGATCCATCCAAAGAAGGGTCGCGTCAGGCCGTTCAGGATGCGGTCGATCGTGGCCGCGAAGGTCACGGTGGTCATCGTCAGCCCGATCAGCGTGACCGAGACCTTGTCGATGTGGAGGTCGGCGGCGATCGGCTTCAGGTTCGCGGTGACCATCAGGCCGCCGGCGCCGACGATCACGAACATGAAGTACATCAGCCAGAAGATCGGATGCTTGAGCACCGCGCGCGGGCTGTAGTCCCGCCGGGTCTGCACGATTTTGGCCGAGACCGTCGGAGCCGGAGTCTGGCCGGCTTTCGGCGAAACCAGGAACAGCGACATCAGCATGATGATCGCCGCCTGCCCGACGCCGAAATAGATGAACGCCGATTGGTATCCGGCGCTTGCGATCGTGGCTTGGATCGGCGCGACGGTGAGCGCGGAGCCCGCGCCGAAGCCGGCCGCCGTGATGCCGGCCGCGAGGCCGCGCTTGTCAGGAAACCATTTGAGCGCGCTCGCGACGCATGTGCCGTAGACCGCGCCCGCGCCGACGCCGGCGATCACCTGGCCGGTGTAGAGCATCGGCAGCGAGCTTGCGATCCCGTTGATCACCCAGCCGACGCCGCACATCAGCCCGCCGAAGATCACCACGACCCGGGGGCCGTATTCGTCCACGGCCCAGCCCTCGATCGGCACCAGCCAGGTCTCGAACAGCACGAACAGCGTGAACGCCCATTGGATCGACGCGCGATCCCAGCCGAATTTCTCCTGGATGTCGGGGACGAAGAACGTCCAGCCATATTGCAGGTTCGCGATCATCACCATGCAGATCACGCCGATGGCGAGCTGCATCCAGCGATAGGTGTCGCTGACGCGCGCCTCCGGGCGCGCGCCGTCGCTGAGCGTTCCCATGAAACGCCTCCTGGCACTGTTTACGATGTCAGCGGTCGCCGGCTTGTCGTCGACGGCCCGGGGCGGCTCAGAAGAGCCGTCGGATCAGAAGCCGAAAGCGGCCTCGACCGGCCCCTTGGGGAGCGGAACGAGGAACCACACTTCGAACATCATGAAGCTCACGAAGGAGATCGTGAGCGCTACGGCGAGCGCCTTCCAGATGGCGAACTTGCCGAAGAAATACATGAAGGCCGCGATGTAGATCGCGGACGCGACATAGATCCCGATATAGCTTGTCGCGAGGACATAGATCACCGCCGGGACGAAGATCGCCGACATGCGGAACACGCCGGTCCTGGTGGTGAGCGTCTCGTCGGCCTCGGATTTCGAGATCACGGCGCGGGCGAGGTTGATCGCGCTGGCGATCGCCATCGCGACTGCGATGTAGAACGGGAAATAGCCCGGCGCGGGGCCTTCGTTCGGCTTCCAGTGGAAGCCGAGACGGATGCTGTCGGAGATCACGATCGCGGAGGCGACGAGGAACAGGCAGGCGACCACGATGTCGGCCGTCCTCATGCTCACGAGCGCCGGCTCATCACGTTCTTCGGGGGTCGGTTCGGTGATGTCGCTCATGACGTTCTTGTCGCCTCCGCGGATCGCTTGTTCAGCCCAAGGTCAGGCCGGGCTCACTGGCTCGCGGCCAGGAAGCCGGCGCCCTGCATGAGCTCCTTGTGCTTGGCCTCGGCGGCGGTCAGCCACTTCTCGAACTCGGGCCCGGACATCGTGGTCTGGTTGAAGGCGCCCTTCTTCATGAACTCCTTCCAGTCCTCGGTCTCGCGGACTTTCTTGAACAGATCGACATAGAACTGGACCTGCTCGTCGGTCGCGCCCGAGGTCGTGAAGATGCCGCGCAGCATCTGGTACTCGACCGGGAGACCAGACTCCATGCAGGTCGGGATGTCGCTCCACGCCATGTCGTCCGTCACCTTGTCGGTGTAGGTCGAGCGCTTCGAGTCAAAGATGCAGAGCGGCTTCAGTTGCTTGCCGCGCCACTGCGCGACCGCCTCGATCGGGTTGTTGACGCTCGAATCGACGTGGCCGCCGACCAGTTGGACCGCGACCTTGCCGCCGCCGTCATAGGGCACATAGGTGAAGTGCTTGCCGTCGAGCTGCTTCTCGATCGCGGCGGTGATGATCTGGTCTTCCTGCTTGGAGCCGGTGCCGCCCATCTTGAACTGCCGGTCCGGCGCGGCCTTCACCGCGTCGACATAGGCCTTGGCGTCGGGATAGTTCTTCTCGGCGTTGGTCCACAGGACGAATTGGTCGAGCGCGAGCATCGAAACCGGCTTCATGTCCTTCCAGTTGAAGGGCGCGCCAGTGCCGAGCGGGGTCGTGAACAGGTTCGAAAGCGTGATGATGATCTTGTGGGGATCGGCTTTCGACGCCTTCATCTCGATGAAGCCTTCGGCGCCTGCGCCGCCGCCCTTGTTGATGACGACGACGGGCTTGTCCATCAGGTTGTTCTTCTGGATCACGCCCTGGATGAAGCGCGCCATCTGGTCGGCGCCGCCGCCGGTGCCCGCCGGGATGATGAAAGTGACGGCCTTGGTCGGCTCCCAGGCGTTGGCGACGCCGGGAACCAGTCCGGCCATCAGAGCGCAGGCTGCGCCGAGCTTGAGCGCGGTTGACCTCAGTGTCTTAGCAAGCATGCGCAGTCCTCCCAGAATCGCCGCTGTTTTCGCGGCTTGTTGATTTCACCCGGAACGGCATCGGTTGCGATGCAGCACTTAGGCGGTGGTCGTGACCTTGTCGTCGCCTTCTTTCTTGCCCAGCAGCATGGAGACCAGCGGCCACAGGGCGAGGATCACGCCGAGCGTCATGATGCCGCCCGACAGCCAGTTGTGCCAGAACACCGTCACGTCGCCCTGCGACGTGAGCATGGCCTGACGGAACGAGCTTTCAGCCTGATCGCCGAGCACCAGCGCCAGCACCAGAGGCGGCAGCGGATAGCCGAGCTTCGTGAACAGGTAGCCCATCACGCCGAACACCAGCATCATCCACACGTCGAACATCGAGTTGTTCACGGTGTAGGCGCCGATCGCGCAGACCACGACAATGGCGGGCGCGATGATCGAGAACGGCACCCGCAGGATCGCGGCGAACAGCGGCACGCATGTCAGCACGATCACGAGGCCGACCACGTTGCCCATATACATTGAGGCGATCAGACCCCAGACGAACTCCTTCTGCTCGACGAAGAGCAGCGGTCCGGGCTGCAGGCCCCAGATCAGCAGGCCGCCGAGCAGCACCGCCGCGGTCGGCGACCCGGGAATGCCGAGCGTTAGCATCGGAAGCATCGCCGCGGTGCCGGCGGCGTGCGCGGCCGTCTCGGGCGCGACGACGCCCTCGAGCTCGCCCTTGCCGAAGTTCCGGCCGTTCCGCGAGAACCGCTTCGCGAGGCCGTAGCCCATGAACGAGGCCGGGGTGGCGCCGCCGGGCGTGATGCCCATCCAGGAGCCGACGATGCAGCTGCGCAAGAAGGTGACGGCCATCCGCGGCAACTGCCGCCAGGTCCGGATCACGGCGTCCATCTTGAGCTTCGCGGCGGCGCCGCGGAAGGCGAGCCCCTCCTCCATCGACGATAGAATCTCGCCGATGCCGAACAGCCCGATGACCGCGACGAGGAACTTGAAGCCGTTCAGCAGCTCGTCATAGCCGAAGGTCAGGCGCAGCGTCCCGGTGACGCCGTCGAGGCCGACGGAGGCGAGCGCGAAGCCCAGGCACATCGAGGCCAGCGTCTTCATCGCCGAGCCTCGACCCATGCCGAGGAAGCTCGCGAAAGTCAGGAACTGGACCGCGAAGAATTCCGCCGGGCCGAACCTCAGCGCGAATTTCGCGATCACCGGCGCCAGGAAGGTGATCAGGACGACGGCGAAGATCGCGCCGACGAAGGACGAAGTGAAGGCGCCGACCAGGGCCTCGTCGGCCTTGCCTTTCTGCGCCATCGGGTGGCCGTCAAAGGTGGTGGCCACCGACCACGGTTCGCCCGGGATGTTGAACAGGATTGAGGTGATCGCCCCGCCGAACAGCGCGCCCCAGTAGATGCTCGTCAGCATGATGATCGCGGAGGTCGGATCCATGCCGAAGGTGAGCGGGAGAAGAATCGCGACGCCGTTCGCGCCGCCGAGACCTGGCAGCACGCCGATGATGACGCCGAGCAGGATGCCGACGACCATCAGCAGGATGTTGTATCCCGAGATGGCGACGGCGAAGCCGCCCATAAGGGAGCTGAAGTCCTCCACGCGTTCCTCCACCCATTGTGACGGTCTTTCGGCCGGACATTCGAGTCCGATCCTGGCCGCTTTTGCCCGACAGGCTAAGCCGAGCGCAGCTGGTATGCAATATGCCTTTTTTATGTTGCACTGCAGCAACAAAAAGGGCCCAAAATCGCCTGTTGCGTCGGGTTATTGGCTGGATGTATGGTATGCCAAGAACCACGGAGGCCGAAAACGGCCCGCCAGTCTGGCGTAAGGCATATCATGGCGAACGCCGATTTAGACATTAGGCCGATCGACGAGGCGCCGAGCCTGAAGGCGCGCGCCTACGAGGCGCTGAAGAGCGCGATCGCGGGCATGAACATCTATGACGACGAGGCGCAGCTCCGACTTGACGAGCGCGCTTTGTCTCTGCGGTTCGGCGTCAGCCGCACGCCGCTCCGGGAGGCGCTGGCTCAGCTCGAGCAGGAAGGTCTCGTGCGGATCGTGCCGCGTCGGGGAATCTACATCGCCCGCAAGACCAAGGCCGAGATGCTGGAGATGATCGCGGTCTGGGCCGCGCTCGAGAGCATGGCGGCGCGGCTCGCGGTCGAGGTCGCCGCCGACGAGGAGATCGCCGCGCTCCACGAACTCGTCGACGGTTTCAGCGCCGGCGACGTCGGTTCGCACATGTTCGAATATTCCGACGTCAACATCCGTTTCCATCAGGCGATCATCGCGCTGTCGCGCTGCAAGATGATCGCCGACATGGCCAACGGATTGTTCACTCATGTCCGCGCGATCCGGCGGCGCACGATCTTCGAGCGCGACCGCGCCCGCAGGTCGATCGTCGATCACAAGGACATCGTCGAGGCGCTTGAGGCGAGAAACGGCGAAAGAGCCGAGCGTCTTGTGCGCGAACACACGCTCAAGCTTCGCGAGCATGTCGACCGCTTCGTCGCGATCGACTGACCGTAAAAAGCCGAAACGAGAACACTGGAGGAAATCGCCATGAACGTCGCGGTCAAGCCTGCCGTCTCAACTGCCGAAGACACCCTCGCCCGCAAGACCAAGGACGGCAGCGTCATCTCGGGCGGCCATCTGGTCGCCAAGGCGCTCAAGGCCGAGGGCGTCGACACGATCTTCACGCTGTGCGGCGGCCACATCATCGACATCTATGACGGCTGCATCGACGAGGGCATCCGCATCATCGACGTCCGCCACGAGCAGGTCGCGGCCCACGCCGCCGACGGCTACGCCCGCCAGACCGGCAAGCTCGGCTGCGTCGTCACGACCGCCGGTCCCGGCTGCACCAACGCGGTGACCGGCATCGCGACCGCGTTCCGCTCCGAGAGCCCGGTGCTGCACATCGGCGGCCAGTCGGCGCTCGTCCAGTGGAAGCAGCAGGGCCTGCAGGACCTGCCGCATGTCGACATGATGAAGCCGATCACCAAGTTCGCCTCGACCGTCATGTCGACCGAGCGCATCGCCGACATGGTCTCGATGGCGGCCCGCGAATCCTTCGCCGGCGCCTACGGCCCGTCCTATCTCGAGATCCCGCGCGACGTGCTCGACCGCGAGATCGCGCTCGACAAGGCGGTGCTGCCGAAGCCCGGCCACTACCGCGCCTCGGTCAAGTCGATCGGCGATCCGGCCGACATCGAGAAGCTCGCCGACATCCTGGTCAACGCCGAGCGCCCCGCTATCCTGCTCGGCCAGCAGGTCTGGTCGTCGCGCGGCCATGAGGACGCGATCGCCCTGCTCCGCGGCCTCGACGTCCCGGGCTACTTCAACGGCGCCTCGCGCGGCCTGCTGCCGCCCGGCGACCCGCACCACTTCGACCGCACCCGCTCGCTCGCCTTCGCGAAAGCGGATGTGGTGGTCATCGTCGGCACGCCGTTCGACTTCCGCATGGGCTACGGCAAGCGCATCAACGTGCCCTGCCTCGTGCAGATCGATCAGGGCTACAACATGGTCGGCAAGAACCGTGACGTGGATCTCGGCATCGCGGGCGATCCCGGCGCGGTGCTCAAGGCCGTGCTCGAGGCCGCGTCCGGCCGCCTCAAGAACGACAAGCGCCAGAAGCGCCAGGAGTGGATGAAGCAGCTCCAGGAGGCCGAGAAGGTCGCCTATGACAAGGTTCTGCCGCTGCTGAAGTCGGACCAGAGCCCGATCCACCCCTACCGCGTCGCCTACGAGCTCAACGAGTTCCTGGCCGACAACACGGTCTATATCGGCGACGGCGGCGACGTCGTGACGATCTCGGCCCAGGCGGTGCGTCCGCGCAATCCCGGCCAGTGGATGGATCCGGGCGCGCTCGGCTCTCTCGGCGTCGGCACCGGCTTCGCGCTCGCGGCCAAGGTCGCGAACCCGGAGAAGGAAGTGCTCTGCTACTACGGCGACGGCGCGTTCTCGATGACCGCCTTCGACATGGAGACCTGCGACCGGTTCAACGCGCCGTATCTCGCCGTCATCGGCAACAACTCGGCCATGAACCAGATCCGCTACGGCCAGCTCGCCAAGTATGGCGAGGAGCGCGGCGACATCGCCAACAAGCTCGGCGACGTCGAGTTCTCGAAGTTCGCCCACATGCTCGGCAACCATGGCGAGGAGGTGCGCGAGGCCTCCGAGATCCAGCCGGCTCTGCTGCGCGCCCGCGAGGCGATCGCCAAGACCGGCAAGTCGGCCGTGGTCAACATCTGGGTCGACCCGAACGAGTACGCGCCGGGCACCAAGAACCAGACGATGTACAAGTGATTTGAACGCGTCGGCGGCGCGCCCTTGCGGCGCGCCGCCATCGTCTTTTTTATCGGGTCGCGGACAGGAGCGGCGCGCCGCACCCCGACCTCAAGGGAGGAAACCCAAATGGCCGAGAAGGCTCTCGAAGGCGTCCGCATCCTGGACTTCACCCATGTCCAGTCGGGCCCGACCTGCACCCAGCTGCTCGCCTGGTTCGGCGCGGACGTCATCAAGGTCGAGCGCCCCGGCGCCGGCGACGCGACGCGCCAGCAGCTGCAGGACATCCCCGACGTGGACAGCCTCTATTTCACGATGCTGAACCACAACAAGCGCTCGATCACGATCGACACCAAGAACCCGAAGGGCAAGGAAGTGCTCTGGCGGCTGGTCAAGGAGTGCGACGTGCTGGTCGAGAACTTCGCGCCCGGCGCGCTCGCCCGCATGGGCTTCTCCTGGGAGAAGCTGCACGAGGCGAACCCGAAGCTGATCGTGGCCTCGGTGAAGGGCTTCGGCCCCGGCCGCTACCAGGACTGCAAGGTCTATGAGAACGTCGCGCAATGCGCCGGCGGCTCGGCCTCGACCACCGGCTGGCGCGACGATCTGCCGATGGTGACGGGCGCCCAGATCGGCGATTCGGGCACCGGCCTGCATCTCGCGCTCGGCATCGTCACGGCGCTCTACCACCGCACCCATTCGGGCGAAGGCCAGCGGGTCGACTGCGCCATGCAGGACGGCGTGCTGAACCTCTGCCGCGTCAAGCTGCGCGACCAGCAGCGCCTCGCCCACGGCCCGCTCAAGGAGTACAGCCAGTTCGGCGAGGGGATCGCGTTCGGCGACGCCACTCCGCGCGCCGGCAACGACTCGGGCGGCGGCCAGCCCGGCCGCATCCTGAAGTGCAAGGGCTGGGAGCACGATCCCAACGCCTACATCTACTTCATCACCCAGGCCGCGGTCTGGGAGCCGATCTGCGACATCATCGGCGAACCGGGCTGGAAGACCGATCCGGGCTACGCCACGCCGAAGGCGCGGCTGCCGCACCTGAACGAGATCTTCACGCGCATCGAGGCGTGGACCATGAAGCACGACAAGTTCGAGGCCATGGACATCCTCAACGAGTACGACATCCCCTGCGGTCCGATCCTGTCGATGAAAGAGATCGCCGAGGACGAGTCGCTGCGCGCGACCGGCACCGTCGTCGAGGTCGATCATCCGACCCGCGGCAAGTATCTGTCAGTCGGCAACCCGATCAAGCTGTCGAACTCGAAGACCGAGGTCACGCGTTCGCCGCTGCTGGGCGAGCACACGGCTGAGATCCTCAAGGACGTGCTCGGCTACAACGACAACGAAGTCGCCGAGATCGAGAATTCGGGCGCGGTCGGCCAGGTGAGCAAGCTCGCGGCCGAGTGATTCCAGCCTGCGGTTGACGCATCGGCCCCGCCGTCGCAGGACGGCGGGGCCATTTCATTAAAGAAGACTTCTAACGACAGGGAGACGCCTCATGCGCATCGTGGTCCATGGACAGCAGGCCTTCGGCAAGGCGGTGCTCGAGGCGCTGCTCGCCCGCGGCGAAGAAGTCGTCGCCGTCTATGTCGCGCCCGAGAAGGAGGGCCAGAAGGCCGATCCCCTGAAGGAGGCGGCGCTCGCCGCCGGCCTCGAGGTGCGCCAGCCGTCCTCCTACAAGGACGAGGCGGTCCATGAGGAATTCCGGGCGCTGAAGCCGGACCTGCAGGTCATGGCCTTCGTGACGCTGTTCGTGCCCTCGGCCTTCCTCAACATCCCGACCCACGGCTCGATCCAGTATCATCCGTCCCTGCTGCCCGCCTATCGCGGAGCCTCCGCGATCAACTGGCCGATCATCAAGGGCGAGACAGAGACCGGGCTGTCGATCTTCTGGCCCGACGACGGCCTCGACACCGGCGATGTGCTCCTCCAGAAGACCACTGAGATCGGTCCGAAAGACACGCTGGGCTCGGTGTATTTCGACCGGCTGTTTCCGATGGGCGTCGAGGCGATGCTGGAGTCCGTCGACCTCGTGAAGGCCGGCAAGGCTCCCAGGATCAAACAGGACGAGGACAAGGCCACCTATGAGGGCCTCTGCCGCGCTGGAAACGCCAAGATCGACTGGGGCAAGCCTTGGGAGCAGATCGACCGGCTGATCCGCGGCTGCAACCCCGCCCCCGGCGCCTGGACGACGCTGAACGGCCAGACGCTCAAGATCTTCGACGCGACCCCCCTCCCCGCCAAGACCCCGAAGGAGATTGGCGGCAAACTCGGCGAGATCGTCGTCGTCGAGGACGACGGCTTCCAGGTCGTCTGCGCCGACGGGAGGTTCAAGGTCACGCGCGTGCAGGCCGAGGGCGACAAAAAGGCGCCGGCCGGCGAGTACGCCAAGGCCGCGGGGCTGGAGAAGGGCGCGAAGTTCGCCTGAGGCGAAGTTTCAAGAACGGCTCCGGCGACGTCTCAGGCTGCAGCGCGCCGGCGCGTCTTGAGCGCGGCGGCGTCGATGGCGGGCAGGGCCTCGAACGCCGGCTTTGCGAGCAGGTAGCCCTGGATCAGCTTGATCCCGAGCCGGCGGAGGGCGGCGAGCTCGTCGCGGGTCTCCACCCCTTCGGCCACGACCGCGATGTCGAGGGCGTAAGCGAGCCGCGTCACGCAGTTGACGATGGCCTGCCTCGCCCGGCTCGTGTCGATGCCCCGGACGAGGTCCATATCGAGCTTCACGACGTCCGGCTGGAACTCGGCCAGTAGGTTGAGGCCCGAATGGCCGGCGCCGAAATCGTCGATCGCGGTGGTGAATCCCTGCCGCTTGTATTCGTTCAGGATGTTGACGAGGTGCGGCCGGTCCTCGACGCGCTCGCCCTCGGTGACCTCGAACATGATGCGGTCGATCGGGAAGTTCGAGCGGCGGGCGGCCGCAAGCGTCGTGCCGAGGCAGAGCTCCGGCTGATAGACCGCGTTCGGCATGAAGTTGATGCTGACGCGCGTGGTCATGCCCAGACGGGCGGCGAGTTCGACGGCGCGGCGGCGGCAGAGCTGGTCGAAGGCGAAGCGGTTGTCATGCGTGACCTTCGACATCACGGCGCCGGCCCCCGAACCGTCGACGCCCCGCACCAGCGCCTCATAGGCGAAGATCGATCCGTCGGTGACGTCGACGATCGGCTGGAACGCCATGGTGAGTTCGACGCCGAACGGGCCGCGGCACCCCGCGCATCCGGCCGAGGCGAGCAGATCGAGGGATTCGTCGCCGAGCGGCATTGCGGTCTCCCGTCGCGCTGAGAGAAAGCGCTGTCCCAGAGACTGCGGCCGCAAGCCTTGCTATCCGGTTACCCCTACCGGCGGCGATCAGGCCGGGTCGGACCTGCCTGCCGACGGTCAGGCCGCGGCCGCCCGCTTGCGGTTGGCGTCGAAGAAAGGCGCGACTTCGCTTGCGGGCCGTGGCGCGCTGAACAGGAAGCCCTGCACCTGCTGCGCGCCCTGCGCCCGCACGGCCGCGAGTTCGTCCTCGGTCTCGACGCCTTCGACCAGCGTCGTGATGCCGAGCGACGCCCCGAGCCCGACCAAGGCGCGGATGATCGCCGCCCCTTCGGCCGACTCGTCGGAGTTCCGCAGGAACGACTGGTCGATCTTGATCTTGTCGAAGGGGAAGCGGCGCAGATAGCTGAGCGACGAGTAGCCGGTGCCGAAATCGTCCATGGCGATGCGGATGCCCATGCTCCGCAGCAGGTGCAGCGTCTGGAGATTGGCTTCGGTGTCGTCGAGCAGCACGCTCTCGGTGATCTCGAGCTCGAGCCGCTCTGGCTTCAGCCCGCTGCCGGCGAGGGCGAGCAGCACGGTCTGGGCGAAGCCGCGGTGGCGGAGCTGGATGGCCGACACATTGACCGCGATGCTGACGTCGCTCGGCCAGCCGGCGGCCTCACGGCACGCCTGGTTCAGGATCCATTCGCCGAGCTGGATGATGATCCCGGTCTCCTCCGCGAGGGGGATGAACGTCGCCGGGCTGATCAGCCCCCTCTGCGGGTGCCGCCAGCGCACCAGCGCCTCGAATCCCTTCACCTCGTCGCCGTCGAGCTCGATGAGCGGCTGGTAGTGCAACTCGAAGGCGTCGGTCGCGAGCGCCTCGCGAAGATCGCGTTCGAGCGCCATCCTGGCCTGCGCGCTGTCGTCCATCGCCGGATCAAACACGCATGCCGCGCCGCGGCCGAGCGACTTGGCGTGGTAGAGGGCCATGTCGGCGTTCTTGAGCAGCCGTTCGACGTCGCACGCGCCGTCGGCGTCGAGCGCCACCCCGACGCTGGCGCCGATCTGGACCGCGATGCCGCCGAGATCGTAGGGCCCGCTCACGACGCCGATCAGTCGGTTGGCGAGCGCAAGCGCCGCCGCCTCGTCGTGGACGGCGTTGAGAACCGCGAATTCGTCGCCGCCGAGCCGGACCACGAGGTCGACGTCGCGGATGCTCGCCCTCAGGCGGTCGGCGATCGCGCGCAGCAGCTTGTCGCCGACCGAATGGCCGTGCGCGTCGTTCACCGCCTTGAATCGGTCGAGGTCGAGACAGAGCACCGCGAGTCGGCCCGCGCTCCCGGGCTGAGCTTCGCCGCCCGCCTCGCGCAGGGCGACCCGGTTCGGAAGGTCCGTCAGGGCGTCGTGGCGCGCCATATGGGCGATGCGCGCTTCGTTGCGGCGGCGCTCGGTGACGTCCTCGAAGGTCGCGACCCAGCCGCCTCCCTCCATCGGGCGATGGCTGACGGCGATCACGCGGCCGTCCGCGAGCTCGCGATGGACGGGCGTCGCGTGGTCGATCGCAAGCGAGGTGCGGGTTCCCTCGCACAGCTTGTCGACGGTCAGGCCCTGCTTGTAGCGCCCGAGGCTGACCAGTTCCTCGACGATCTCGCGCTGGGTCATGCCGACGCGCAGCACGTTGCGGTTGAGGCCGAACATGTCGCAATAGCGGTTGTTCACGACGACGAGCCGCGAATCCGCGTCGAACATGCACAGCCCCTGGCTCATGTTCTCGAGCGCGGCGTCGAAGCGGCGGAGCTGCTCGGCGAGCTCGGCGCGCGCCTCCTGCTGGGCGGTGACGTCGGAGCCGACGCCGCGATAGCCGACGAAGCCTCCCGCTGCGTCGAATACAGGGGCGCCGCTGAGCTCGAACCAGCGCCGGCGGCCGTCCGGGTGATCATAGGGAAACAGAAAGTCGCGGATCTCGCGCAGTTCGGCGATCGCGGCGTGGTACTCGGTCCAGTCGGCCGCGTCGCCCATCACTGCGGCGCGCTCGCGACCCAGCAAGTCCGAGGTCGTCCGGCCGGAGATCGCTCCGGCGTTTTCCGACAGAAAGACCAGTCTCCGCGCGGCGTCGATCTCCCAGAACCAGTCGGAGGTCAAACCGGCGAAATCCTTCAACCAACGTTCCATGGCGATCACTCTGAAACCCGAGGCGGCAGGTTATGCTGCAGCGCATAAATTCGGAGTAAAAAGTTCTCGCTTTCGCCGATTTATTTCAGGCGTGGAGGCAATCTCGCCTTCGTAGCGCTCAACATATTCGCATCTACTCTAAGAAAAATGCCCACGAAAGCGTCATTTGCCTAGCGTGCGGGCAGTATTCGGCGCGATCACTGAGACGGTTGGCTCCGCCGGAAGACGTTCGCGTCATTCGGCCGCGTCCTTCGTCCCCGCCCCGCCATAGACCTTGAGGACGTGGCGGTGGAGCCGGCGTTCGCTGGGATAGGAGCGCACCATCGGCACCTTGCCCTCGCAGAGCGCCCGCTGCATGCCCTCCCAGTAGTCGACGCTCATCAACTGGGGGTGAGCGGTCTTGAACAGCCGACGAAGCTCCGGATCGTTGATTCTGAGGCCCGTCATCATCTCCTCGGGCAGGAACACCGTGCCGTCCTCGAAGAACCAGTCCGGGACGTCCTCCTCGCCCTCCTCGCGGCCCACATTGGTGCGGATCTTCACCTCGGTCAGCGGTTCGACCGCGTCATAGTCGAACAAATAGACGCGGCCGATCGGCGAGACGCCGTAGTTCCGGCCGTCGAGATCCTTGTTGAAGATGTTCACGGCCGCATTGTTCTTGATGCAGTCGCCGAGGCTGAGCACGGCGCGCCGGCGGTCGTCAGGGCCGGCCTGATCGAGATAGATCGTCAGCGGGATCATCTTCATCTGCACGATGAGGTGTCGGAACAGCACCTCGTCGCCATGCGGGCTCACCGTCTTCGAGGCGTCCGCCAGCAGCTCCTCGAGAAGCGCGTCGGAGAACAGCTCGCGCCTCAGCGTGACGTTCGAATAGAGCACGTTGTCGAGCATCGAGCCGGCGCGGTCGGCGTCATGCACCAGCCGGTACTTGTCGAGCACCGCGTCGACGCCGGCGAAGGAGCCCCATTTGTAGCCCTCGGTCGGCCTGTCGCGGATGACTTTCAGCACATAGGCCGAGGACGGCGCCGAGAAGCCGATCGCGACAGTGCCGCGGAACCCCGCGGCGGTCGTGAAGCGTTCGCCGCTCCTGCCGTGCTCGGAGGCGATCTCATCCATGATCGCGCGCTTGCCGACATGGTTGAAGCCGATCGTCGAATAGTGCGTGCCGAGCGGACGCTTCGGCATCAGCTCGTGCAGGAAGGTCGCGAGCTCGTGGTAGCGCGGATTCGTGACGTGGAAATTCGCGAGCGTCGAGGAGAACACGTATTGGAGCTGGTCTGACTCCATCAGGACGGCGTCGACATAAAGGCCGTGCGGGTTGTTGAGCACGGCGATCAGCAACGGGATCGGCGCCCTGCCCTCGCTCAGTATCCGTCCGAGCAGATAGGCGCCGCGGTTTCGGTAGAAGCCGGCTTCCACCATCTCGACCGTGAGGCGCTCGCCGTCGTCGCAGCCGACGCGCAACAGGGTTCGGTTGATCTCCATGGCCGCGAGTCGCGCGTCCGTCGTCTTGTCGCGCCAGGGGGCGGAGAAGCCCGCGACGTCCAGGACCTCGGCGATCACCGCGCCGCGCATCGGCATCGTGGTCTCGAAGCGACGCAGGACGTTCGCGGGATGGACCAGTCCCTCGGCGGCCGTGGCGGCGTAGACCGCCGGCTTCCAGACGTCCTCGAACAGCTCGCGCCGGATCGAATAAAGGAACGCAAAGGCCAGATCGGCCTCGTAGCGGCCCTCGATCAACTTCAAATATCTGGCCTCGAGCGCCTTCCAGAAAGCTTCGTCGCGCTTCAGCTCCGGCGCGCCGGATTTGAGATCCTCGATGATCCGCTCGACGCCGACCGAATAGCGCGCGAGCCGGTTCTTCGAGAAAGCGACGATGTCGGGCCAGCGTCGCGTTTCGAACGCCGCCTTCACCTCGAGTGGAATGGCGCGGGACTCGCGATAGTATTCGTCGAACGCCGCATGGACGAGCCGCGCCACGACCGAGATGCGTTCCTCGCGATCGATAGCGCCATAGAGGTCGGAGAGATCGACCGTGACCTCCTCCTCCGTCCCGTCGCCACGCCGCGATAAGGCGTCGACCCAACCGTTCCTGGCGTCGCTCATCCTGCGAAGACTGCAGAAAGCGGCCTCGGGACGATAGCCTGACTTCCGTCGCGAGCCTCAGCCGTTGACCACGACGGCGGTCATCGACCCGCCTCTCACGTCGCAGAAGCCGTAGCCGGTCCGGATGTCGGCCGTGAGGTTCAGATGGTAGCTCTCCGAACTGGTCTTCCGCTTCACATAGGCGCGGGTCAGCGAGATAGGATAGTAGCGGAAGACCGAGTAATCCCCGTCGTCGACATCGTCGCGGCTCGGCCGCTCGCGCGAGCCGATGCGCGTCGATCCCTCTTCGCCGACGACGATCGTATTCGAGGTTCCGTCCTGGATGGCGAGATCGACCACGAACTCGATCTTCGACGGGTCGGTTCCCTTGCCTGCGGGCTCGTTCTTCATCTCGCAGTAGACTAGGCCGCTCCAGCTCACAAGCACGTCCGAACTCGTATCCGCCGTCACGCTGAGCGGCGTCCCGCGATAGGCGAGCGAACTCTCCTTCATCGCGCGGAACACCCGCCCGCAATAGAACTCGTCCGCCTTCGAGCCGCACGGCTTCTTTTTGTAGACCGCCACGGCGGGGGTTCCGGCCGGCGCCTGCGGGGAGGTCTGGCGCTCGCCGATGATCTCGATGATCCGGGTCGACGTCTCCCCAGCCAGCGCTGCGCCGCAGGCCAACGCGGCCGCCGCCGCGCCGAGCGCCAATTTTTTCAACGACATGGTCGGCCTCGCCGTGTTTCCGCGCGCGCGGCTTGCGGCGGGAGCCGCGAAAGTGATCGGGACCTGTGACCGTTGCAAGTCGCTCTGATCGCAAAGGCCGCAGTTCCTTCGCGACATCCCTATCCCCAGCGCAGCGGGAACGATTCCGGCACGCCGCCTTCAAAACGCACCGGTCCTTCGGCCCGAAGGTTCGGCAGCAGCAGGCACTGGCGCACGACCTCCGGGATCATCGCCTGGGCGATCACCCGGCCGAGGCATTCGTGCAGGCCCTGCCCGAAGGTGAAGGCGTCGGCCTGCGACCGGGCCTCGTCGAACCGATCCGGCTCCTCGAACGCCGCCTCGTCGAACATCGCGCTATGGGTCACGGCGAGCACGGTCGCGTTCGGCTCCACGGCGCGCGCCTCGGGCGTGCCGGCGCTCATCACCGTCCGGCGATGACAGGTGCGGAAGAAATAGGGGAAGGCCGGGTTGAAACGCAGCGCTTCGAACACGAAGCCGTCGAAGGCCTGCGCGTCCGGCGACGCGGCCGCGGCGCGGGCGCGGTCGAGGACGTCCGGCCGTTTCAGGAGTTCGGCGAGCGCGTTGTTGACGGCGTGCGATGTGGTCTCCACCGCGCCGATCAGCAGGCCGCCGGCGTTGAACAGCACCTTCTTGAGCGGGAAGTTCACGCCGCCGCTGAAGGACAGGTGGATCAGCCGCGAGATCGAGTCGTCGCCGCCGAAGCCGAGCTTCACCGCGACCGACCGTTTCGCCATCACCCGCGCCGTGAACAGCGCGAGCTCGGTGTTGGCGCGCTCGCGCTCGCGCACGATCTTCTGGGGGTCGGGCGTGACGATCGCGTCGAAGAACTGGTTGTGAAAGGCGTCCTGCTGGTTCCAGTAGGACCAGTCGAACAGCTGCTCGTCATCGGCGTCGTCGAAGCCGAAAAAGGTCTTCACCAGCGAGATCGGGACCGCGCGCGTCAGCCGCTTCGGCGCGTCGATCGCGCCGCCGGCCTCCCGTAGAATGTCGCGGGCCGTGTCGCCGACATGCGCGCGCATTCTTGGGACCTGCTCGAAATCGAGGATCGCCCGCATGATGGACTTGTCCCGCCAATGATCGGCGGTGTCGTCCTGCGCCATGAAATAGTCGCCCTGCTTCGGGCGGTAGAGGTCGACGCCGAAATCCTGGTGGCGCCGCAGCGTCAGCGCGCAGTCGGCGAAACGGGTGACGATGGTCAGGTCGGGCAGTTCGAGAACGGGGCGCTCGGCGCGCAGCTCCGCGAAGAAGGGCTGTGGTTCGCCATACATCAGTCCGCGAACCAGCCGCCAGCGCTCGCTCGCCGGCGCGGCGTCGATGCGGTCGAGATACGCGCCCATGCCAGCCCCCTCCCGTGCGCCCTCGGGCGCCCGCGGCCAAGCGCGTCCTCCCGGGACGCCGCGCCGGGATGCTAGAGGAGTTCCACAAGGCCCTCAATTGCGTCGACGGCGCGATCGGCGGAGCCGCTCCGATCCGCTTTACGCCGCATGCGCGAGACGTCTAAGAAAACTCATGCGCAAAGCCTTGCTGGTCCTCGGGATGCACCGCAGCGGAACGTCGGCGATGGCCGGCGCGCTCGACCGGATGGGCGCGACCGTCGGCACACAGCTGGTCGGCCCCGGACGCAACAACGCAGGCGGCTATTACGAATCCCGCCCGATCCTGAACGCCATGGAGGAGCTGCTCCAGGCTTGCGGATCATTCTGGCACGACTGGCGCCCGCTTGACCTTTCGGCCGCGCCGGACGACGAACTCGCCGCCATCCGCGAGAAGCTTCTTAAGCATCTCGATGACGAATTCGGCGCGGCGTCGCTGTTCACCGTCAAGGATCCACGCAATTGCCGCGCCGTGGGGTTCTGGCGCGACCTGCTGCAGTCCTTCGACAGCGAGGTTTTTGCGATTGTCGTGGTGCGTCGTCCGACGGCGGTCTGGCGCTCCCTGGAGATCCGGAACGGCATCGGCTTCGACAAGGCGGCCTTGCTATGGCTGAGGCACATGCTCGACGCCGAGGCGGCGACGCGGGACGTGCCGCGCGTATTCATCGATTACGACGCTCTTCTCACCGATCCCTATGCGACGCTCGTCAGGGTCGGCGAAGTTCTCGGAGAGAGCTGGACAGCCGACGCCGTCTCGGAGCGTCTGGCGGAGCACATCAAGCCCAGCCTCCGGCATCACGCCGGAGACGCAGACCGCAAGAGCGAGCTCGACGCCCTCGCGCCTTGGTTCAACGTCGTGTGGGAGACGCTCGCGCGATATGCGGCCGAGGGCCGGACAGACGGCGACGAAGCGACGCTCGACGCGGTCGCGGCCGACTTCGCGCGGTGCTCGGCGCCCTTCGCGCAGCATTTCGCCGCGATCGAGCAACTTGTCGCCGGGCTTGAACGCGACCTCGGCCGCATTCGCTCGGTCGCCGAGCAGGCGGCCGCGCGTCTCGCGCCCGCGCCGCCCGCAAAGCCCCGCCAGGCCGCGGCGCCCGCGACCGAACCGGCTGCGCCGAAACGCCCCGATCCCGTGGCGCAGGCCGCCTTCGCGCGGAGCCGCGAGGCGCTCGCAGGGGACCGCGCCGAGGAGGCGCTGGCCGCAGCCCGCGAGGCCGCCGAGAAGGCGCCCGACCATGCCGGCTTCGCCACCCATCTCGGCCATCTGCTGCTGCGCGCAGGGCTTCGCGACGAGGCGCGCGCCGCGCTCGTCTCGGCGGTCGAGCGCGCGCCGGACCTGGCGGCCGCGCAATTCCGGCTGGCTCAGCTCGAGCACGCCGACGGACGGCTGACCGAGGCGCTCGACCGCATCGGACGCGCCATGGCGTTGCGGCCGGGCGAGGCCTCCTATGTCGAGTTCGCCAGCCGCCTTTCCCGAAAGGCGCGCGCCGCCACGGCGCGCGCCAAGCCTGTCGAGAGCGCCGCCGCCGAGCCCGCCGAGCCGGCGCCGGAGACCACGCCTCCGGAATGAGGGGTCGTGTCGTCGGGCCGGCTCTCCCAGCATAGTCGCCGGGGGCGCATCCGTCTGCCTTGAGCGGGCGTTCTCCAACAGATCCGCGCCCCGGACAAATCCCGTTCGATCCGAGCGCTGACGCACGGCTTCGCGGTTACTGTTTCGGTTACAGTCTCGTGCGCCCGCGCCGCGGCGCGGCCGCTAGTCTCCCCGGGGACCCTCTTGGCGTAAGACAGGCTCAATGCGCGCGATCGACGCTCTTGCAGGGCTCTTGACGGCCGCGCTCGCTCTGAATGGCGGGATCGGATCAGCCCGAGGTCAAACAAGCGCTCCAGCGACTCCGTCGGTCGGGACCGTCGCGGCGGAGCGCAAGCCGATCAGCAAGTCGCTCGACTTCGTGGGGCGGATAGAGGGCGTCGAGAAGGTCGAGGTCCGGGCACGCGTCGTCGGCTTCCTTGAGGACGTCCTGTTCAAGGAGGGCGACGTCGTGGAGCCCGGCGCGCCGCTCTACAAGATCGAACAGGCCCAGTATCAGGCCGAGGTCCAGAAGGCCGAGGGCGCGATCGACATCAGCCAGGCGGCGAACGCGCTCGCGATCATCCAGCTTCAGCGGGCCGAGGACCTGGTCGCCAAGAACGCGGGAACGGTCGTCGCGCGGGATCAGGCGCGGGC
Organism: Hansschlegelia zhihuaiae; assembly: GCF_004103825.1. GTDB lineage: Bacteria > Pseudomonadota > Alphaproteobacteria > Rhizobiales > Methylopilaceae > Methylopila > Methylopila zhihuaiae. Next base: position 304,809 of record NZ_RYFI01000002.1, on the reverse strand, counting down.
GCAGAAACAGCAGACCGAAGGCTCGATCCTCTCGGACGAGGCGAACCTCAAGACGGCGCAGACCAATCTCGGTTACACGGACATCAAGTCGCCCATCCGCGGACGGATCGGCCGTACGGCGGTGACGAAGGGCAACGTCGTCGGGCCCGACAGCGGCGTCCTGACCACGATCGTCAGCCAGGACCCGATGTATGTGGTCTTTCCGGTCAGCCAGCGGGAGTTCCTGAAGAGCGCCCAGGCCGGCAAGCGGCCGGACCCCAAATCGATCAAGGTGCGGCTGCGGTTCGCCGACGACTCGCTCTATGACCAGCTCGGTCAGATCGACTTCGTCGACGTCAGCGTCGACCGGGGCACGGACACGCTGCTGGTCCGCGCCAGGATCCCGAACCCGGCCGGCGCCCTCACCGACGGGCAGTTCGTCCGCGTCGCGCTCGAGGCCGGGCAGCCGCAGGAAAAGGTGGTGGTCCCCCAGGCGGCGCTGATCGCCGATCAGGCCGGCGTCTACGTCTTCGCGGTCGAGGACGGCAAGGCCGTTACGAAGCGCGTGAAGCTCGGCGGCGACGCGGGCGTCGACGCGATCGTCGAGGAGGGGTTGTCGGGCGGCGAGCAGATCATCGTCGAGGGCCTGCAGACCGTCCGTCAGGGAGCGCCGGTGCGCGCAAGCCCGGCCAGGGCTTCCGCGAAGGGAATGTGAGGCATGCTTTCCTCGGTCTTCGTCGATCGACCGCGCCTCGCCATCGTCATCGCGATCGTCACGACGATCGCCGGGCTCCTGTCTCTGCTCGCGATCCCGGTCGCGCAATATCCCGACATCGTGCCGCCCCAGGTCTCGGTGACGACCCTCTATCCGGGCGCGTCCGCAAGCGTGGTCGACGCGACGGTGGCGCAGCCGATCGAGGCCCAGATCGTGGGCGTCGACAAGATGATCTACATGAAGAGCGTGAGCGGCAATGACGGCAGCTACACCCTCCTCGTTTCCTTCGAGCTCGGCACCGATCCCGACATCAATTCGGTCAACGTCAACAACCGCGTCCAGATCGCACTGTCGAAACTGCCTACGGATGTCCAGCGGCAGGGCGTGACGGTCAAGAAGAAATCGTCGGCGCTGCTCGGCGTGGTGGCGTTGTATTCGCCGAAGGGCACGCACGACCCGCTGTTCCTGTCCAACTACGTCACCATCAATCTGCTCGACCGCATCAAGAGCACTGCGGGCGTCGGCGACGCCACTCTCTGGGGCCCGCAGGACTATTCGATGCGGGTCTGGGTCGAGCTCGACAAGCTGACCGGCCTCAATCTCACGACCGGGGACGTCATCGGGGCTATCCAGGCGCAGAACGTGCAGGCGGCGGTCGGGCGGATCGGCGGGCGGCCGATCGCCGACGACCAGCAGCTCCAGCTCAGCATCCAGACCAAGGGGCGCCTCGCCTCGCCCGAAGAGTTCTCGAAGATCGTGCTGCGCACGAATCCCGACGGCTCGATCCTTCGGCTGGGCGACGTGGCGAGGGTCGAGCTGGGCGCCAGCAACCTCGATCGGGACACGCGGCTCGGCGGCGCGGCGGCCTCGGTGATCGCGCTCTATCAGGCGCCGGGCGCGAACGCGATCGCGACGCTTACCGCTGTCCGCAAGCAGATCGAGCAGCTCGCGCCCAGCTTCCCCGAAGACCTCGAATGGAAAGTGACCTACGACCCGACCGCCTTCATCACCGCGACAATCGACGAGGTCAAGAAGACGCTGATCGAAGCCTTCGTGCTGGTCGTGATCGTGGTCTTCCTGTTCCTCGGGAGCTTCCGCGCGACGCTGATCCCGACGCTTGCGGTGCCCGTCAGCCTGATCGGCGCCTTCATCGTCCTGAACGCGATCGGCTATTCGGCCAACTCCGTCTCCCTCCTCGCCGTGGTGCTGGCTATCGGCATCGTGGTCGACGACGCGATCGTCGTGGTGGAGAACGTCGAGCGGGTGATGGAGGAGCGCCCGGAGCTCACGCCCGCGGAAGCCACCAAGATCGCGATGGCCGAGATAACGGCGCCGATCATCGCGATCACGCTCGTGCTCCTGTCAGTGTTCGTGCCGGTCGCCTTCATCCCGGGCATCGCGGGCGAGCTCTTCCGCCAGTTCGCCGTCACCGTCGTGGTCTCGATGGTGCTGTCGGCGATCAACGCGCTGACGCTCTCGCCGGCGCTCTGCGGCGTGCTCCTCAAGCCGCATCATGGCCCGCGCCGCGGCGTCATGGGCTATGTGATGCGGAGCATCGACCATGTGCGCGACGGCTACGGCTGGGTGGTGGGCAAGATCGTCCGCGTCTCGATCCTCGGCATCGTCCTCGTCGCGGTCTGCGGCTTCGGCGTCGCGGCGCTGTCCAGGATGACGCCGACCGGCTTCCTGCCGGAGGACGACCAGGGCGCCTTCTTCGTCGTGGTCCAGTTGCCGGACGGCGCCGCGGTCGGCCGGACGCTCGACGTCGTTCGGCAGGCCGAGGAGATCTTGAAATCCGAGCACGCCATAGCCGACTACACGTCGGTCGTCGGCCTCAATTTCATCGACAATTATTCCCAGTCGAACTCCGGCTTCATGGTCGTGACGCTCAAGTCCTTCGAGGAGCGCAAGGATCCATCGATGGGCGCCGCCGCGGTGATGCGCGGCCTAGCGGGCAAGTTCGCGCAGATCCATGGCGGCGTGGTCGTGCCGATCGCCCCGCCCCCGATCATCGGCCTCGGCACGGGAGGCGGGTTCTCCTACGTGCTTGAGGATCTGCGCGGCGGCGACCCGAAAGCGCTCGCGCAGGTGGTGCGCGGCCTCGCCATCGCGGCCAATCAGGAGCCGAAGCTGTCGCGCGTCTTCAGCACCTTCTCGGCCACCAACCCCTCGATCTATCTCGAGATCGACCGCGACAAGGTGCAGATCCTCGGCGTCAAGCTGCAGGACGTGTTCCAGGCGCTGCAGGCGGCGCTCGGCGGCTACTACGCCAACGACTTCAACCTGTTCGGCAGGACCTGGCAGGTCCAGCTCCAGGCCGAGGCGGCGGACCGCGCGGCCGTCGACGACATCTACCGCATCAACGTCCGCAGCTCCGAAGGCAAGATGGTGCCATTGAGGAGCCTGCTGGAGATCAAGGTCGAGGTCGGGCCGCCGGCGCTCATCCGCTACAACAATTTGCGCGCCGTCACGCTGCAGGGCGGCCCGGCGCCCGGCGTCTCCTCCGGCGAGGCGCTGGCCGCCATGGAGCAGGTCGCGAAGCGCTCGCTGCCGCAAGGCTACGCCGGCGAATGGACCGACACCGCGTTCCAGGAGAAACGGGCCGAGGGCAAGACGCCCATCATCCTCGCCTTCGCGGTGCTGTTCGCCTTCCTGTTCCTTGTCGCGCTCTACGAGAGCTGGTCGATCCCCGTGCCGGTCCTGCTTTCGGTTACCGTCGGCATCCTGGGCGCCTTCGCGGCGCTCGTGCTCGGCAAGCTGACCCTCGACGTCTACGCGCAGATCGGCATGATCGTGCTGATCGGCCTCGCGGCGAAGAACGGCATCCTGATCGTCGAGTTCGCCAAGGAGCAGCGCGAACGCGGCGTCCCGTTGCTGGAGGCGGCCACGGAGGGAGCGCGGCTCCGCTTCCGGCCGGTGATGATGACGTCCTTCGCGTTCATCCTCGGCCTGCTTCCGCTGGTGATCGCGCACGGAGCGTCACAGCTCGCCCGGCGCGACGTCGGCTCGCCGGTGTTCGGCGGCATGATCGCCGCCTCGCTGTTCGGGATCTTCGTCATCCCGCCGCTCTACGTGTTCTTCCAGGCGATCCGCGAAAGGCTGCGGCCGTCCACCAAGCCAAAACCTCAGGCTGCACCGGGACCCGCTGTCTCAGCCGACGCCACAACAGAGGGGCGAACGGGATGACCGAGGACAACGATCTCAATTCCAGAGACGAGAAGACATGGCCGGCGGCCTCCACCACGATCATAGTGTTGGTCATAGTGTTCGGCGTTGGATATTTGATACACGCTTATTTTTCATAGGCTTATTCTTGAGCCGACCAGCAACCAGCTGACGCTGGCGGCGGGCGCTGCGCTTGGAGATCGGCTTGCTGAGGGACCGGGCGGCCGCGGCGCGTGTGCCGATGACGAGCGTCGCCGAAAGCGTGGTCGCCGCCCACGAGCGATGAGCGGGCTTGGCCTGCACATCTCGTTGGCCGAAAGGCAACGATCAAAGCATCCTTTGCTTTAATTATCGCCTTGCAGCCTGAGCATTCGGGGCTATCGTAACCGCTTCAGACAAGATCGCCTGACAGCAGGATTGTTACGTCTCATCTTGGCTTTGGAGCCTCTGGTCTGCGGATAACTTCCGCGTCCAGAGGATTTTTGTGTTTTGGAACCAGCATGATAGAAGAGATTGCTCCCACTCGCCCGCGGTTACAGGTCTCCTGCATTCAGTTCGAGCCCCGGATCGGGGCGGTTGACGCCAATGTCGCGCGGGCGTCGGAGCTGGTCCGCGCCGCAGCGGCTACCGGCAGCCGGCTGATCGTCCTCCCGGAGCTCGCCAACACCGGTTACGTGTTCGACACGACGGAGGAGGCGCGCTCTCTCGCCGAGCCCGTGCCGGACGGCCCGTCCTGCCGCGCGTGGCTGGCGCTCGCGGCCGAACTCGGCGTCCACATCGTGGCGGGGATCGCGGAGCGGGCCGGCGACGCGCTGTTCAACTCCGCCGTCGTGGCGGGACCGGAGGGCTTCATCGGCGTCTACCGCAAATCGCATCTCTGGCACCGCGAGAACGTGTTCTTCGAGAAGGGCGATCTCGGCTTTCCGGTGTTCGAGACCGCGCTCGGGAAGATCGGCGTCGCGATCTGCTACGACGGCTGGTTTCCGGAGACGTTCCGCCAGCTCGCGCTCGGCGGCGCCGAGATCGTCTGCGTCCCGACCAACTGGGTGCCGATGCCGGACCAGCCGGCCGGCGAGGCCGCCATGGCCAACATCCTGCATCGGGCGGCGGCGCATTCGAACGGGATCTTCATCGCCTGCGCCGACCGCGTGGGGGTGGAGCGCGGCCAGCCCTTCGAGGGCCAGAGCCTGATCATCGACGCCAAAGGCTGGACGCTCGCAGGCCCGGCGAGCAAGGACCGGCCCGAGACCGTCACCGCGGTTATCGACCTCGCCGAGGCGGGCCGCAAGGACCTCAACGAGTTCAACAACGTCCTGCGCGATCGCCGCACCGACGTCTACGGCTGACCCCGTCCCTTTTCCGCCGACCGCCATTTCCGAGGAGCCCGACTCACCCATGTCCAAGCGTCATCTCATCGGCGCCGCAGCGGCGCTTGTCCTCGCCGTTTCGCCGGCGCGCGCCGAGGACCCGATCGTCATCGGCGTTCCGGTCGGCCTGTCGGGCGCGAACAGCGTCGTCGCGCCATCCGTGGTGCAATCGGCCGAACTTGCGGTCGAGGAGATCAATGCGAAGGGCGGCGTGCTCGGTCGGCAGCTCAAGCTCGAGGTCGCGGACGACGCTTCCGGCGCGGCCGGCGCCCAGAAGGCCTTCGACTCGCTGATCTATCAGAAGAAGGTCGACGTGCTGATTTCGATGGAGACCAGCGCGGCCCGCAACGCCGGGCTGCCGGCCGTCACGAAGGGCAGGACGCCGTACATCTACACCTCGTTCTACGAGGGCCGCTCCTGCAACAAGAATCTGTTCGTCAACGCCTGGGTGCCGGAGCAGCAGGTGCCGCCGGTGGTCGACGCCTTCGCCAAGGAGAAGGGCGCCAAGACCTATTTCCTGATCGGCAGCGACTACGCCTTCGGGCGCGGCATGCTGGCCTTCACGCGCCAGTACATCGAAAAGACCGGGGGCAAGATCGTGGGCGAAGAGTACCTGCCGATGGACGGCAGCGACTGGACCGCGATCATCTCCAAGCTGAAGGAGGCCAAGCCCGACGCGCTGATCACCTCGACGGCCGGCGGCGCCCCGAACGTCACGCTCACCAAACAGCTGCGCGGCGCCGGCGTCTCGCTGCCTTACGCCAATCTCGCGGTCGACGAGGGCACGGCCAAGAGCATGGGCGCGGACGCTGAAGGCATCTACCTTTCGGCGTCCTACGTCACCGGCGTCGACAGTGCGGAGAACAAGGCCTTTCTCGCCGCCATGGAGAAAAAGTTCGGCGCCGGCCTCAAGACGCCGAACGACCTGTCGGTGCCGCAATACGAGGCGATCTACCTCTACAAGGCGGCGGTCGAGAAGGCTGGCGGGACCGAGACCGCCAAGGTGCTCGAGGCGCTGCCGACGGTAAGCTTCATCGGCCCGCGCGGGACGATCAGCATGAACAAGCAGCACCATGCCCCGCTGACGATGTATCTCGGCCAGGTGCAGGGCGACGGCTCCGTGAAGGTCATCAGCGCCTTCAAGGACGTCGACCCCGGCGAGCAGTGCCCGAAGCTAAAGTGACCTGACAGGCGCCCCGCTTCCGGGCGGAACGCGGCGTCCTGCGGCCTCGGAGGGCGCGATGCTCCTCATCCTCGACGTGCTGACCACGGCCGCGATCCTCTTCGTGACGTCGATCGGCCTGCTCGCGATCTTCGGCGTGCTGAAGATCATCAACTTCGCGCACGGCGCCTGGATCACCATCGGCGCCTATTGCGCCGTGGTCGCCGCCAAGCTCGGCCTGAATCCCTGGGCGGCGGCGCCGCTCGCCTTCGTCGTGGGCGCGGCCCTCGGAGGGCTCGCGGAGCTCTTCATCATCCGGCCGCTCTATCGCCGGCCGCTCGACGCGATCCTCGCCACTTGGGGGCTCGGCATCGTAATCGGCCAGCTCATCACACTCGGCTTCGGCCGCGACGTCCAGTTCACCCCGAACCTGCTTCCCGGCGCCGTCCAGCTCCTTGGCGTCGACTACTCGGCGTATCGGCTCGTGGCGCTCGGGGCCGCGCTCGTCATCGGGGCGGCGTTCGCGTTCACGATCGAAGGGACGCGTCTCGGCCTTTCGGCGCGCGCCGTCATCATGAACGAGGCGCTGGCCCGCGGCCTCGGCATCGACACCGCGCGCGTGCGGTTCGTCACCTTCATGATCGGCGCCGGCCTCGCTTCGCTTGCGGGCGTGCTGCTCACCCCGCTCGCCAGCGTCGACCCGAATATGGGCGTCGGCTGGCTGATCGGCGCCTTCATGCTGGTGATGGTGTCGAACGCGTCCTTCCTCGCGCTCGCCGCGGCCTGTCTGGTCTTCGGCGCGGCGCAGGTGCTGATCAGCGCCTTCGTCAGCCCGATTTTCGGCAGCATCGCGATCGCCGTGTTGGCGGCGGTCACGCTCCGCATCAGCCCGAAAGGCTTCTCCCGTGCCTGAGGACGCTTCCGCGATCGGGCTCTCCGGATCGGCCGAGCGTGGGCGTCCACGCCTGTCGCGAGCGGCGCCCTTCGTCGTCGCTGCGCTCGCGGCCGCGGCTCTCTGGGCGGCGCCGCTCGTCCTCGACGCCTTCGCGGTCAACGTCCTGACCCGCTCGATGATCTATGCGACTCTCGCCGTCACCGTCGACCTGTTGTGGGGCTTCACCGGGATCCTCACCTTCGGGCAAGCGGCGTTCTTCGGCGTCGGCGCCTACGCGACCGCCATGGCGCTGAGCTATCTCGGCGCGACCCCGGAATGGATGGCGGTGGCGCTCGCACTCGCCGTCGTCGCGCCGGCGGCGCTCGGCCTCGCGGTCGGATGGCTCTCCTTCTACCACCGCTCGACCGCGCTCTACGCCTCGGTCATCTCGCTCGTCCTGCCGATCGTCGTCACGCAGCTGATCTATTCCGGCGGCGAATGGACCGGCTCGAGCAGCGGCCTCGTGGGCTTCGAGGTGCTGCCGCTCGAGCTCGAAGGCTTTTTCCGGCTCTCGGCCTTCGCATTGGTGGCGGCGACGCTCGCCGCCTGGGTCTTCGTGCGTTCCGACGCGGGACGCGCGCTCGTCGCGGTCAGGGACAACGACGCGCGCTGCGCCTATCTCGGCCTGAGCCCCAAGCGGCTGCAGATCGCGCTCACCGCGGCGCTTGCGGGCGTGGCGGGGCTCGCGGGCTTCATCTTCGCCAACGCCTCCTCCGTGGTGGCTCCCGAGAACGCGGGCTTCCTGTTCGGCACCGAACTCGTCATCTGGGTCGCGCTCGGCGGCCGCGGCACGCTGCTCGGGCCGGTCCTCGGCACGGTCGCCATCGACTATCTCGCCGCGAACCTCTCGGGCGATCTGCCGTTCCTGTGGCAGCTCCTGCTTGGCGCGACCTTCGTCGCCGTCATCATTCTGCTGCCCGGCGGCCTCGCGGAGATCGCGCGCCGCGTCTGGAGCGCGCTTCCGATCGGGCGATCGGCCGGCTTCACGCCACGGCTGGTCGCGAGGTCCTCCCGTCCCGCAGCGGACGGGGCCGGCGCGCCGCTTCTGACGATCGAGGGCCTCGCCAAGTCCTATGGCAGCCTGACCGTGCTCGAAAACATCGACCTCGAGGTCCGGGCCGGCGAGCTCGTCAGCCTCGTCGGCCCGAACGGCGCCGGCAAGACCACGCTGATGCGCTGCCTGAGCGACGGAACGGAGCCGTTCAAGGGCGCGGTCTCGATCGGCGGCGTCTCGACCGCCGGCCTGACGCCCAACCGCATCGTCGCGCTCGGCGTCGGCCGCAAATTCCAGGTCGCGAGCGTGTTCGAGAGCCTGACCGTAGCCGACTGCCTGCTGCTCGCCCGCGCCTCGCACGACGGATTGAGCCCGATCGGCCGCGCCGAGACGATCGGGCTGCCGCAGGCCGCCCTGAACGTGCTGCGCATGACCGGGCTCGACCGCATGCTGGCCGAACCGGCCCGCCTGCTCTCCCACGGCCAGAAGCAGGCTCTCGAGCTCGCCATGGTGGTCGCGCTCGAGCCGCGGCTCATTCTCCTCGACGAGCCGACGGCGGGCCTCACCAAGGCCGAGCGCACCACGATCGGCGCGGCGCTGAAGGCCCTGACCGGCGAGCTCGGCGTCGCCGCCGTGCTGGTCGAGCACGACCTCGACTTCGTGCGCGAGATCTCGTCGCGCATCGTGGTGCTGCATCAGGGGCGGCTCGCCCTCGACGGCACAGTCGAGGAGGTGGTCGGCTCCGAGCTGGTCCGGACCATCTATTCGGGCGCCGCCCATGGCTGAGGCTCGGATGGCTGAAGCGGCTCGGCGGGCCGAGGCGCCGGCCGGCGGCGACCTCGCCCTCGATGAGGTCGCCAGCGGCTACGGCGCGGTCTCGATCGTCAAGGGCGTGTCGCTTCGGGTGCGGCCCGGCGAGATCGTCGCGCTGCTCGGCAAGAACGGCATGGGCAAGACCACGCTGCTGAAGACAATCCTCGGCATGGTGGCGCTCCGCGGCGGAGCCATATCGATCGACGGCGCCTCGACCGCGGGCCTCGCTCCCGCGAAACTCGTCGCGCTCGGCGTCGGCTACGCGCCGCAGGAGCAGCCGCTGTTCCAGGATCTGACGGTTCGGGACAATCTGCGGCTCGCGCTGTCGAGCGACCGCCTCTTGCCGGAGGCGCTGGAGCGCGCCTTCGGGCACTTCCCGTTCCTGAAGGACCGGCTCTCTCAGCGCGCCGGCACGCTGTCGGGCGGCGAGCAGAAGATGCTGATCCTCACCCGCGCGCTGATGCTGAAACCCCGCCTGCTGCTGATCGACGAGATTTCCGAGGGCCTGCAGCCTTCTGTGGTGGACCGCATCGCCAATGCGCTGGCCGAGGAGCGCGCGGCGAGCGGCGCCAGCATGCTGATCGTGGAGCAGAACCTTGATTTCGCGCTCCGCGTCTCCGATCGCTGGGCGGTGCTGAAGCTCGGCGAAATCGACGACGAGGGCGTCGCCGAAGCCGAAGCGCGGGACCGCGTGCTCCGCCACCTCAGCGTCTGACCCGACGAGCAAGGACCGCCATGCCCAAAGCTGGAACCATCGCCGAGATTCAGGCCGCGATCGCCGGCGGCGCGGACCCTCAAGGCCTCGTGACCCCGCTCTGGGAGCGCGCCTGCGCGCTCGAGCCCGAACTGTGCGCCTTCGCGCATCTGCCGGAGAGCGCGCCGGCGGCCGGTTCCGGCCCGCTCGCCGGCGTCACGGTCGGCGTGAAGGACCTGATCGACACCGCCGACATGCCGACCGCCTATGGCTCGCCGATCCACGCCGGCCACCGGCCGACTGCGGACGCCGAGATCGTCTCGCGGCTGCGGGCGCTCGGCGCGACCGTGCTCGGCAAGACCGTCACCACCGAATTCGCCTGGCGCCATCCCGGACCGACCCGCAACCCCTGGAACCGCGGCCACACGCCGGGCGGCTCGTCGAGCGGGTCGGCGGCCGCCGTGGCGGCGGGGATCGTGACGCTCGCGCTCGGCACCCAGACCCTCGGCTCTGTGATACGGCCGGCGGCCTTCTGCGGCGTGGTCGGCTTCAAGCCGAGCTTCGGCGCCCTGCCGCGAGGGGGCGTTCATCCCTTGTGCGGCGCGCTCGATCATGTCGGCCTGTTCGCCCGCGCGGTGGGGGACGTCGAGACCGCCTTCGCGTTGCTGACCGAGGCGAAGCCCTCGGCGAGAGCAGGCTCGGAGCCGTTGCGCCTTGCGGCCCTTGCGCCGCCCAACGACGTCGTCAGCCCGGATCAGGCGGCGCTCTTCGACGCCACACGCCGCAGTCTTGCCGATGCCGGCGCGATCATCGAACCGGTCGAGGCGTCCGACATGCTGGAGCGGATCCCGGCGATCGCCGACACCCTCATCGCCTATGAGGCTGCGCAGATCTTCGGCGAGCTTCGGGAGGTGAAGCCGGACATGATGAGCGGCCACCTGACCGCCCTCGTCGACGCCGGCCGCGCGACCTCGGAGGCGGCCTATCGCGACGCGCTCGCGGTCCAGAGCGATCGCCGCCAGGCGTTTTCCGAGCGGATGAAAGGCTATGACGCGCTTCTCGCCGTGCCCGCGATCGGGGAGGCGCCGGCCGGACTCGCCAGCACGGGCGACGCGAGGTTCTGCGCGCCCTGGACCGTGCTCGACGCTCCGGCGGTCTCGCTCCCGGTCGGTCTGTCGCCGTCCGGACTGCCGCTCGGCCTGCAGTTGGTCGGGCGTCCCGGAGCCGACCTGCCGCTGCTCGCGACCGCGAAGGATTTTTGCGCCGTCGTCCCGCTGATCGCCTCCGCGCCGCCTTTGCCCTGATCGCGAGGCCCGCTCAGATCGCGGATTTCGGCAGCATCATGTGGACGCCCTTGTTGCCGTCCACCACCTGGGTGACGCGCAGATTCCCGGCGAGCGAGCACAGCATGTAGGCCTCGTTCCGGGTGAGGTTCGATCGCTGGCAGACGTGGCGCACCATCTCGCGAATGGCCTGCTTTGCGGCGTCGTCCAGGTCCTCGTCGAGGCCGATCGACATGAGATGCGTCTCGCTCTCCGCGAAGGGGAAGTCGATCGCGACATCCTTGCGGACGGTGAGGCGGAACGTGCCCTCGATGCCCATTTCGAGCGCCGTGATGCAGACCTCGCCATCGCCCTGCACGCCATGGCCGTCGCCGGCGAAGAACAGCGCGCCCTTGTTGAAGACCGGCAGGTAGAGCGTCACGCCAGGCTTCAGCTCCTTGTTGTCCATGTTGCCGCCGAAGGCACGCGGCACCGGCGAGCCGCAGCGGCCCCAGGCGGGCGGCGGCGCGACGCCCATGATGCCGAAGAACGGGTCGAGCGGCACTTCGACCCCCCAGGGGAGCGCGCAGACGCCCTTGGCGGCGTCGATCGCCGGATGGATGGTCTCGTAGTCGGTGAACTCGTCCGGCAGCGCGCCGAGCAGCGGCAGGATCGCGACGAAGCCCCAGTCCATGGTGGGCTTCGCCTCGAGGATGTCGACCTGGAGCGTGTCGCCGGGCTCCGCGCCCTCGACATAGACCGGGCCGGTGATGAAGTGCGGGCCGCCGCCCTGGGTCAGCGCATCGAGCGCGGCCATGTAGTCGGCTGGGACCTTTGAGCGGTCGGGCGGCAGGTATTCCTTTCCCCCGGCGGGGAAAGACGTGAGAGTGACAGTGTCGCCCGAGGCGACCCGCGCGACCGGCTCGAGCGCCGAATCGAGATAGCCCCAGACCATGTTCTCCGGCGCGGACGAGATCGTGTGGTGACGGGCCATGACGGGCGCCTCCCTTCCCTGTTGTTCAGACGGACATGAATTTCGAGAGCCGCTCCCGGCTCATCTCCGCGCGCCCGCCTTCGTCGACCACGCGGCCGCGGGAGAGCACGAGAAATCGGTCGGCGACCGCGGTCGCGAAATCGAGATACTGCTCGACCAGTACGATGGAGAGCCTGCCCTTCAGGTCCGCCAGCACGGTCTCGATCAGCTGGACGATCGAGGGCTGGACGCCTTCCGTCGGCTCGTCGAGCGCGAGCAGAGCGGGCCTCGTGACGAGCGCCCGGGCGAGCGCGAGCTGCTGCTGCTGGCCGCCGGAGAGCGCGCCTCCGCGCCGTCCCGCCATCTCGCGCAGGACGGGGAAAAGGCCGTAAACTTCCTCGAAGGTCGCCTCGGTCGCCGCGCCATGAGGGCGGGCGGCGGCGATCAGGTTCTCCTTCACGCTGAGCTCGGCGAAGATCTCGCGGCCCTGCGGCACATAGCCGAAGCCGGCGCGCGAGCGGCGATGGCTCGGCGCGCCGGTCATGTCGACGCCGTCGAACTCGATCGCCCCGCGCGAGGCGGGCAGGGCGCCGGCGAGGCATTTCAACAGCGTCGACTTGCCGGCGCCGTTGCGGCCGAGGATCGCGAGGCACTGTCCCGGAGCCACCTCGAACGAGACCTTCCGCAGCGCCTGGGCGCCGCCATAGTGCTGGTCGAGTTCGCGGACGGCGAGCTTCATCGCGTCACCGCCCGAGATAGACGTCGACGACGCGGGCGTCGGCGCGGGCGCGCGCCATCGAACCCTCGAACAGGGTGCGGCCCTCGTGGAGGACGGTGACGCGGTCGGCGATCGTCTCGACGAAATCCATGTCGTGCTCGACGACCACGATGGCGCGCCCGGGCGTCCTGAGCCGGCGGACGAGCGCCGCGGTCCGCTCGGTCTCCTCGTCGGTGAGGCCCGCCACGGGCTCGTCGAGCATCAGCACCTTCGGCTCCGAGACCACCACCATGGCGATCTCGAGCCACTGCTTCTGTCCGTGGGCGAGTTCGCCGGCGAGCCGGTCGGCCTCGGCCGCGAGCCCGACAGTCTCGAGCGTCGCCGCGATCCGGTCTCTCGCCGCCGCGTCGCGCGCCCCGCCGGCGCCGATCTCGACATTGTCGCGCACGGTGAGCGCCTCAAACACGCTCGGCTTCTGGAACTTCCGGCGCACGCCGGCGCGCGCGATCGCCGCCTCGCTCGTCCGGGTGAGCTCCAAGCGTTCGTCGAACAGGACGCGGCCGGTCCGGGCGCGGCTGACGCCCGAAATGACGTCGAGCAGCGTCGTCTTGCCAGCGCCGTTCGGTCCGATGACGGCGCGGACCTCGCCATAGTCGATCGCGAGCGAGAGGTCGTCGATCGCGCGGAAGCGGCCAAACTCGACGGTCAGCCCCTCGACCAGCACGGCGACCGTCATGGCGTCGCGTCCCTCGGCTGGAGGGCGCCGGCTCGGGACAGCAAGGTCGGCCGCCACCGGCCGATGTCCAACAGGCCGTTGGGGAAGATCAGCGCGACCAGGATGACGAGGCCGGCCAGCACGAAGGGCCAGAGATCCGGCAGCGTCGCCGAAAGCGAGAACTTGAGGGCGTTGACGAGCGCCGCGCCGATCACCGCGCCTGCGAGCCGGCCGCGGCCGCCGATCGCGCACCAGACCGCGATCTCGATCGAGAGGTCGGGGGAGAGGACGCGCGGATTGATGATGCCGACCTGCGGCGCGTAGAGCAGGCCGGCGACGGCGGCGAGGACCGCGGAGACGCACCAGACAGCGAGCTTCAGCCGGAGCGTCTCGTAGCCGAGCGAGCGGAGCCTGACCTCGTCGTCGCGGGTCGCGACCAGCAGGCGGCCGAACCGGCCGATCGTCAGCAGGCGGCATCCGACCAGCGCCGCGACGAGCGAGGCGAGCGAAGCGACGGCGAGCCCACGCGCGACTCCCGGCGATTGGAACGGAACTCCGAAGATCGCCTGGAAGCCGGTCATGCCGTTGTTGCCGCCGAAGCCGGTGTCGTTGCGGAACATCAGCAGCATCGCGACATAGGTGAGCGCCTGCGTGATGATCGCGAAATAGACGCCGCCGACGCGGGACCGAAACGACACCCAGCCGAACAGGAACGCGACCACAAAGGCGACGCCGAGCGCCGCGGCGAGCGCTACGGGGAAGCTTTCGAGCGGTCCCCACCAGCCGGGCAGCGCCTTCCATCCCATGAACTGGACGATGTCCGGGGTGATCCCGGTGACGGCGACGGAATGCTCCAGCAGATGCATGCCGGCGACGTAGCCGCCGATCGCGAAGAACAGTCCGTGGCCGAGGCTCAGGATCCCGGCATAGCCCCAGATCAGGTCGAGCGCGACGGCGAGCAGGGCGAAACAGGCGAGCTGCCCGACGATGTTGGCGCGGTAGTCCGAGAGCCCGGGCCAGGCGGCCGCGGCCAGCAGCACGGTCGCGACCGCCGACGTCACCGCGACGAAGATGCGGTCGTCGAGCGCCCGGGCGAGCAGGCTGCGCTTGGCCGCGCTCATTTGCGCCGGCCTTTCACCGCGTAGAGCCCCTCCGGCCGCCATTGCAGGAAGGCGATGATCATCAGCAGGACGATCACCTTGGCGGCGACAGCGCCGTAGAGCGGCTCGATCAGCACGTTGATCTGGCCGACCCCGAGCGCGGCGATGACCGTGCCGGCGAGCGTGCCGACGCCGCCGAGCACGACCACCATGAAGCTGTCGACGATGAAGTTCGACCCCATCTGCGGATTCACGCTGTAGATCGGGCAGAGCGCGAGGCCGGCGAGGCCTGCGAGCCCGGAGCCGAACCCGAAAGCCATCATGTCGACGCGGCGGGTGGCGATGCCGACGCAGCCGGCCATGGCGCGGTTCTGCGTGACGGCGCGGATGTTCAGCCCGAGCGGCGTCTTCTTCAGCACGAACCAGGTCAGCGCAAGGGTGACGGCCGCGAAGACGATCGCGAACAGCCGGTTCCAGGTGACGATGAAATCGCCCGTCACCAGCCGCCCGCCGGAGATGTAGGACGGCGTCACGAATTGGAGGTTCTGCGTTCCGATCGCGACGCGCACGAGGTTCACGATGAGCAGGCTCACCGCCCAGGTCGCGAGCAGCGTCATCAGTGGCCGGGTGTAGAGCCGGCGCACGATGGTCGCCTCGACGGCGATCCCGACGCCGGCCGTGACCAGGAACACGACGGGGATCGCCGCGATCAGGTACCAGTCGAGCAGGCCGGGCGCGGCCGCCCGCATCGCCTCCTGCACGGCGTAGGCGACATAGGCGCCGATCATGATGAACTCGCCTTGGGCGAGGTTGATCACCCCCATCAGCCCGAAGATGATCGCAAGCCCCGCCGAGGCCATGAACAGGATCGAGGCGAAGGACAGGCCATTGTAGAATACGTTGAGCGCGTTCGAGACGGCGAGCCACCGCTCGATCGAACCTACGGCCGCATCGACCGCGGCCCTGAAGGCCGGGTCCTCGCCATAGGCGGGATCGCCTTTCAGCGCGGCGATCTGAGTGAGCGCGCGGCGGTCGGGCGTCGCCGCGATACGCTGGATCGCGGCGAGGCGTTTGGCCATGTCTGGCGAGTTGAGAAGCGCGGCCTGGCCGACGCCCAGAACACGCTCCTTCAGCGCAGGGTCGGTCTCGGCCTCCGCCGCGCGCTCGAAAAGCTCGGGCGGCAGCGAGCCGGCGCGCCGCTCCAGCGCCGTGAGAGCGCCGGCGCGTTCGGCGGCGGTCGGGCCTGCAAGCAGGGTGGCGGCGGCGCGGACGGTCTCGAACAGCGGGCGGTTCTTCAGGCTCAGCAGCGGCGGCGAGCCGTCCGCCGGCGCGCCCGGCCGGAGGCTCGCCGCGTCGCGTGCGCCCTCCGGCGCGGCGATGGTGGGCGCGCCCGCGCCGCATCGCAGGGTCCGCTCGATCGCGGCGTTCGAGAACGTCGCGACCCATCGGGCGTCCTCGACGGAGGCGTCGGGGAGGCTGGCGACCATCGCATTCGCCGCGTCGGTCATACCGGACGCGCCGCCGCAGGCCCGGGCGGCGACGCTCGCGCGATCGAGCGCGGCCGCGGGCGAGCACGCCGCGACCACCGCGATCAGGCCCGCAAGGACCCCGCGCCACCGCATCGAACGCCCTTCCCTGCGCCTCAGCCGTACTGGCTCATCGGGACGGGCTTCGGTGTGTCTTCGGACTGCCAGAGCACGTCGAAGCCTTGGCTTTCGTTCACCGAGCCGATGAACACGCCGCGGGACACGTAGTTGTTTTCGGCCGTCATGCCGATCTTGTAGCCCGAGGGGCAGTCGAAACTCAGCCCGCCGAACGCCTTGCGCACCTCCGGCGCGTCGAACGAGCCCGCCTTCTTCGCGGCCATCGCCCAGAGATGGACAGCGTCGTAGGTCGACACCATCGGGTCGATCGCGACGTCCGGCCGGAACGGCGCCTTGGTCTTGCCGACATAGCCGGCCCAGCGTTTCAGGAACTGCTGGTTGGCCTCGCCCTTGGCCTGCTGCAGATAGGCCCAGCAGTTGAGGTGGCCGACCAGCTTCTGGGTGTCGAGGCCTTCGAGGTCGGCCTCCACCATGTCGAGGCCGAGCACCGGCACGTCGGAGGACGAGATGCCCTGGTTCGCGAATTCGCGCATGAAGTCCGGGATCGAGGAGCCGACCACGGTGAGCACCACGACCAGCTTGCCGCCCGGAGCGTCGGCGAAGGCGCGGATCTGGTTCACCAGAGTCTGGAAGTTCGAGAAGGAGAAGGGAACGTACTCCTCCTTCCAGGCGCTCTCGTCGATGCCCTTGGTCTTCCAGTAGCCCTTGAGCTGCTTGTTGATCTTGCGCGGCCAGACATAGTCGGAGCCGAGCATGAAGAAGCGCTTCGCCTCGACGCCGTCCGGGCTCATCAGATAGTCGACCGCGGGCAGCACGGAGCTCGCGGGCGGCGAGTTCACGTAGACGACGTTCTTGGAGTTCTCGTCGCCCTCGAAGTGGAGCGGGTAGAACAGCAGTCCGTCATTCTGCTCTACGACCGGCAGCACCGACTTGCGCGACACCGAGGTCCAACAGCCGAACAGCGCCGCGACCTTGGTCTCCGCCAGCATCTGGCGGCCGACCTGGGCGTAGAGCGGCCAGTCCGAGGCGGGGTCGGAGGTCACGACCTCGATCGTGGAGCCGTTGACGCCGCCCGCGGCGTTGATCTCCTCGGCGGCCATCCCGGCCACGAAATTGAGCCGTCCCTCCAGATTGGCCATCGTGCCCGAGGAGGAGAACAGGCAGCCGAGCTTGACCGTCCCGGCAGCGCGGGCGGAGCGGATCAGCGGCGGCGCCGCGAGCGGCAGGATCGCTCCGGCGGCCGCGCCGGCCGTGGTCTTGAGGAAGGTTCTGCGATCGAACGCGCTCATCGCCCCTCGCCTTCTGAGGATTTCGTCCCTTGAAGCTGACGGCCCCGCCGGAGGGGCGGCAAGGCCAAATAAGCGCGCGCCGAGCGCAGCGATTGGGCGCCCGGCCGACGAGGCGGGACCTTTGTCAAAATTGACATCCGCGTCCTGGCGCCCAGCCGTTCGCGTGGACGCGCGACCGCATGGTCATCGGGTTGAATCTCTTCCGGCGCGGCGATCGGCGAGGATGAGATGACGGACCGCCAAGGCCGGTTGTCAGCGCCGCCCTATCGGCTCATTCTGCCGACAGATTGTGCACGCCCAGTCATTGGGCGAAATGACGCGAGGTATGCGACATGGCCGCGTCACGTTTGACGGACGAGGAGATCGCGCTGCTGCTGGACGAGGCGTCACGAGGCGTGTCGATCGACACGATCTGCGCCGACGCCCACGTTTCGGTGCGGACCTTCTATCGATGGAAGCGCAAGTTCGGCGGCTTGACGCCCTCAGGCGTCCGGCAGCTGAAGGCGCTCCGGCAGGAGAACAACGAGCTGCGGCGATTGCTCGCCGGGCTGTCCGCGCGCTCAGCCGACTGTCTGCCGCCCTCCGCGGACGAGAGCGGCCGCGGCGCCAGCGGCGCGCGCCTCAGGGAGATGCACGGGCTCAGCGTCGGTCGCTTCGCCGCCGTCCGACTCGCCGGCGGTTGAACCGCGGCTCCCACGGATCCGTCATTGCAGCGCCCGGACGGCCGCGGCGGTCGCGGCGGCGCGGTTCTCGACGCCGAGCTTCACATAGATCTGCTCAAGGTGCTTGTTCACCGTGCGCGGGCTCATGCCGAGGATCTCTCCGACGTCGCGGTTGGACTTTCCGCGGGCGATCCATAGCAGGACCTCGGCTTCGCGCGCCGTCACGCCGAACCTCTCGCGGAACAACGCCGCGTGGTCGGCCGCGCCGTCTTCGGTGATCCGCAGCAGCAGCTCGTCCCGGTCCGCCCGTCCGACATAGGCGATTGTGAGCGAGCGTCCGCCGGCGCCGATCTGGAGGCTCGCCGGCGCATGCTCGCCGCGGCCGTCGCCCCAAGCGGCGAGCCACCTCGCGACGGCGGCCGGCAGCACCGGGTCGTCGCCCGCAGCCCCCGGGTCAGCCATGGCGGGCAGGCGGTTCGCTTGCGGCGTCGACCACAGCAGACGTCCGGCAGGATCAGCCGCGAGCAAAAAGCGTCCGGTAGTGTCGAGCGCCGCGCGCGCGCGCTGCGCGACAGGCGGGCGTTTCCGACATGCACGCGGATGCGAGCGAGCAGTTCGTCGATCACGATCGCCTTGGTGACGTAGTCGACGCCGCCCGCCTCGAGCCCCTCGACGATCCGGTCGGTCTCCTTCAGGCCCGTCATGAAGATCACGGGGACGTCGGCGAGCGCGGGCAGCTTCTTCAGACGCCGGCATGTCTCGAACCCGTCCATGCCGGGCATGACGGCGTCGAGCAGAATGAGGTCGGGAACGACCTGCTCGAGGGACGCGAGCGCCCGTTGTCCGTCGGTCGCGACCAGCACGACGGCGCCGATCCGCTCCAGCGCAGCATTCAGCATCGCGAGCGTGTCGGGGCTGTCGTCGACGACGAGGACGACTGTGCGAGGATCAGTCTCAGTCATTGGCCGGCTGGCGGGCGCTTTCCCGCTCGAGCAGAGCCATGTAGCCGCGCAGGTCGAAGGCGCGAATCCGCTCGCGGGCGGCCCAAACGAACGGGCGTCCCCTATGGCGACATTATGGACTGGCGGAAGGCTTTCTTGGCGCAGGAAAATCGGGAGCGGTCGCGCCGAAGGGCTACGCATCGCCCTAGCTGCGCGGGACGAACGGCGCACACGATGCTTCTTCGTGTTCGGAGCTTTGTTCGACGTGGCCTGAAGTCTGGCGCGCCCTACGGGAGTCGAACCCGTCTCTCCAGCGTGAAAGGCTGACGTCCTAACCGATAGACGAAGGGCGCGTGCGCGAGGCACGTCATAAGGGGGTTCGGGGACCCCCGCAAGCCGTCGCGCGGCGCCCGATCACGCGCCGAAAAGGCGCAGCAGCGGCCCGGCGAAATATTGGAAGCCGGTCGTGACCACCGCCCAGAAGCCGGCGAGAATTATGAAGCTCGCAATGGCGCCGAGCCAACCGGCGCCGATCGCTACCCCGTCGCTCTCGATCATGCCGAGCGCGAAGGCCGTTATGGCGATCGCCGGCGGCATGTTGCCGAGGGGAATCGGCAGCGCGAGCACGATAGAGAGCGCGAAACAGGCCGCGCCGGTGAGCCGGTCGGCGAAGGGCGTGGTCAGGAGCTGCGCCCTGGGCTTCAGCAGCCGCTCGAGCTTCCGGACCCACGGATCGATCTTGGCCGCGAGCGTCGCGAAATCCTCCCGGCGCATCGAGCGCTCGGTGATGAAGCGCGGCAGCCAGAGCACCGGCCTCCCGATCATCAGCTGGAAGGCGATGAAGACGATCGGCGCGCCGAGCACGGCGGAGGTGCCGGGCGGCATCGGCAGAGCGTTGGGCAGCGCGAAGACCAGCAGCAACGCGCCGAAGGCGCGGTCGCCGAAGGCCTGCAGGATCGAACCCACGCTCACCCGCTCCCGATCGGAGTTGGCGAGCTCGTGCAGCACGTCGGAGAACCCGCGCCGCGGCGGCGGGCTCTCGCCTTGGGCGTCGTTCGGGGCGGACGGCGAGGAAGGGGCGAGATCTGTCACGGGACTCCAGGCGCCAGCCGCTGGCGGTCCGGCCGCAGCGACTCGCGACAGACCAACATCACAAACATGAAGAACACGTGGCGTCCCGCTGCGCCGAAACAAGCGCGCATCGGACGGCGCCGCTATCCGTCCGAGGCGGCGGCGTCGATCACGCGCAGGCAGGCGCGCTCCGCGCCGCCCCAGCGGTCGACGCCGAGCGCGCCGGCCGCGTGGATCCGCGCCCCGCGCCGCGAGATCAGCGCGCGGCCGAGCTCCGTCTCCGCCGCCCGGAACGCGATCGCCCCGACGCTCGCGCCGTCGCCGGCCCTCAGCCTCATCCGCACATGGCCCTGGCCCACCACGTCGGCGGAGGCGACCGTGTGTCCGGCAAGCGCGAGCACCGGCTCCGGCGCGCCGGCGCCGAAGGGGCCGGCCCGTTCGAGCTCTCGGACGAGCGCGGGCGTGGCGGCCGCCGCGGTCAGCGCCGCGTCGACCTTCAGCGAACGGTCGCCGCGCGCGACGGCGACCGAGGCGGCGAGCCGCTCCTCGAGGAAGCCGCGGAACGCGCCGAGCCGGCTGCCGTCGATGGTGACGCCGGCCGCCATCGCGTGGCCGCCGCCCTTCACCAGAAGCCCCTGCTCGACCGCGGCGCGGACCGCCGCGCCGAGGTCGACGCCGGGGATCGACCGTCCCGAGCCGGTCCCGGTCCCGTCGGGCGCGACCGCGATGGCGAAGGCCGGCCGGTGGAACCTCTCCTTCAGCCGCGAGGCCACCAGCCCGACAACGCCTGGGTGCCAACCGGCGCCCGAGACGACCGCGACCGAGGAGCCCTCCCCGTCAGGCCCCAACGCGGCGTTCGCCTCCGCCTCGGCCTCGGCGAGAGTCGCGCGCTCGATCGCTTGGCGCTCGCCGTTCAACCGGTCGAGTTCGGCGGCGATCGCGCAGGCCTCGGTCTCGTCGTCGGTCAGCATCAGGCGGCAGCCGAGCCCGGCGTCGCCGACCCGGCCGCCTGCGTTGATGCGGGGCCCGAGCAGGAAGCCGAGATGATAGGGCGTCGCCGGCCCGTCGAGCCGGCTCGCATCCATCAGCGCCGCGAGGCCGAGCCTGCGTCGCGCCCTGAGCGCGATCAGGCCCTTGGCCACGAAGGCGCGGTTCAGGCCCTTGAGCGGCACGACGTCCGCGACGGTGCCGAGCGCAACCAGGTCGAGGCCCGCGAGCAGATCCGGCTCGCCGCCGCGCGCGGCCCAGAAGCCGCGGCGCCTGAGCTCGCGGGTCGTCGCCACCAGCGTCATGAACACCACGCCGCAGGCCGCGAGATGTCCGAGGCCCGACAGATCGTCCTGCCGGTTGGGGTTCACCACGGCCACGGCGTCCGGCAGGCTGGCGCCGACCTGATGATGATCGATGACGATGACGTCGAGCCCGCGCGCGCGGGCGTGCGCCAGCGCGTCGAGGCTGGTCGAGCCGCAGTCCACGGTCACGAGCAGCGTCGCCCCGGCGTCGGCCAGACCGTCGATCGCGGCGACGTTGGGGCCGTAACCCTCGAAGATCCTGTCGGGGATGTGCGTCACGACCCGCGCGCCCGCCTCGCGGAGGAAGCCCGCGGCGAGCGCCGTCGAGGTCGCGCCGTCGACGTCATAGTCGCCAAAAATCGCGACGTCCTCGCCGCGTTGGGCGGCGTCGGCGATACGGACGGCGGCGGCGGTCATGCCAGTCAGCATGTCCGGATCCGGCATCAGGGCGCGGATGGAGGGGCTGAGGTGGGCCTCGGCTTCCGCGCTTGCGACGCCGCGCCCGGCCATGACGCGCGCCAGCAGATCGGACAGGCCGTGGTCGCGTCCGATCTCGGCCGCGGAGGCGCGGCCTCGAAGGTCAAGCCGGTCGCGCCAGACGCGGCCGGTCAGCGAGCGCTCCACGCCGAGAAAGGCGGCCTCGCCGTCGACGCGCAGCGTGAAGGCGAGTGCGGCCGTCACGGCGTCGCGCCACGTCGCCGGTCGATTCGGTCGCGCGGGTTCATGCGTCGGTCGTAGCCGGAGAGACGCCCCGCGCCAATCCGATCCTGCGCCGTCCACAGGGAACCGCGCCTTACTCGAGGTGAAACTTCTCCGTCATGCGGTGCTCGGCGCTGATGCGCCGGGTCGTGCGCGTCGACGACCGCATCACCAGCGTCTCGGTGAACACCGAGCTTCCGGAGAAGCGGACGCCGGAGAGCAGCCCGCCATCCGTGACGCCGGTCGCGGAGAACAGCACGTCGCCGCGCGCCATCTCCCCGATGCCGTAGATGCGGTCGGGATCCTTGATCCCAAGCTCCGCCGCGCGGCGGCGGCTGTCGGCGTCGTCCAGCACGAGGCGGCCCTGCATGAAGCCGCCCATGCATTTCAGCGCCGCGGCGGCGAGCACGCCCTCGGGGGCGCCGCCGAGCCCGAGATAGATGTCGACGCCGGTCTCGTCCGGCCGAGTCGCGTCGATCACGCCGGAGATGTCGCCGTCGGTGATCAGCCGGATGGCGGCGCCGGCGTCGCGCACCGCGTCGATCAGGCGGGCGTGGCGCGGCCGGTCGAGGATGCAGGCGGTGATATCCGACACCGGAACGCCCTTGGCGTTCGCGAGCCGGCGGATGTTGAGGCCGGGCTCATTGTCGAGGTGGACCGTGTCCGCGGGATAGTCCGGGCCGATCGCGATCTTGTTCATGTACACGTCGGGAGCCTGCAGCAGCGTGCCGGGCTCCGCGACGGCGATCACGGCGATGGCGTTGGCCTGCGCCTTGGCGCAGAGCGTGACGCCTTCGAGCGGGTCGAGCGCGATGTCGACCCGCGGCCCCGACTGGTCGCCGACCTCCTCGCCGATGAACAGCATCGGGGCGTGGTCGCGCTCGCCCTCGCCGATCACCACGGTGCCGTGGATCGCGAGCCGGTTGAGCTCCCGACGCATGGCGTCGACCGCGGCCTGGTCGGCGGCGCGCTCGTCGCCGCGTCCGCGATGCCGCGCGGCCGCCACCGCGGCGCGCTCCGTGACCCTGACGATCTCGATGGTCAGCGACCGATCGATCATCTCCCCCGGCGTGACGGGAGACCGGCGAACGCCCTTGATGGGCGCCACCGACGACTTCGCCGCGTTCGACTTCGGCATTGGCGTGTCCTCTTGCGCGTCGTTGCGCGCAGCTCGCCGTCAGCGCTTTTCGATTCGGATCACCTGAGGCGCGCCATCGATATGCCCGTCCGCTTCGATCGCGTCCAGCGCTCGGCGAAGCGCCGCTTCGTTCGTCGCATAGGTAATCAACACCACTGCGACAGGTTCGGAACTCGGCCGATCGAAATCAGGTTCGCGTCCGCGCTGCACGATAGAGCGAAGCGAGATGCTCTGCTCTGCCATCCGCGTGGCGATCGCGGCCGCCGCGCCCGGCCGGTCGATCACCGACAGACGGATGTAGTACCCCCCTTGATGGGTCTGCATCGGCGCGCGCTTCGGCGCAGCGAGCTGCTCCGCCGGAATGCCGAAGACCGGCCTACGAACGCCGCGCGCAATGTCGACGATGTCGGCGATCACCGCTGAGGCCGTGGCGTCGCCGCCCGCGCCGGGACCGGCCAGCACCAAGGCGCCCACCACGTCGCCGTCGATCTCAACCGCGTTGGTGACGCCGTCGACCCTCGCGATGGCGCTGTCCTTCGGCAGCATCGACGGGTGGACCCGCTGCTCGATGCCGCCCTCGCCCCTGGTCGTCACGCCGAGCAGCTTCACGCGGTAGCCTAGCTCCTCGGCCATCTGCAGGTCGAAGGGCGTGATCGAGGTGATGCCCTCGACATAGATGCCGTCGGCGTCGGTCTCGACCCCGAAGGCGAGCGTGGTGAGCAGCGCAAGCTTGTGCGCGGCGTCGAAACCGCCGACGTCGAAGGTCGGATCGGCCTCCGCATAGCCGAGGCGCTGGGCTTCCGCCAGGCACTCGGCGAAGCCGATCCGGTCGCGCTCCATGCGCGTCAGTATGTAATTGCACGTGCCGTTCAGGATGCCGAAGACCCGGCTGACGTCGTTGCCCGCGAGTGCTTCGCGCAGCGTCTTCACGACAGGCACGCCGCCCGCGACGGCCGCCTCGAAGCCGACGGCTACGCCCGCCTTCTCGGCCGCTTTCGCGATCGCCACGCCGTGCTTGGCCAGAAGCGCCTTGTTGGCGGTGACGACGGGGCGTCCGCGCTCGATCGCGGTCTCGACGCAGGCGCGCGCGGCGCCGTTCGCGCCGCCGATCAGTTCGACAACGAGATCGACGTCGTTGGAGCGCGCGAGCTGGCTCGGATCCATGTGCCAGGCGACGCCGTCGAGCTTAAGGCCGCGGTCACGGCCCTTGTCTCGCGCCGAGACGGCGGTGACCATGACGGGGCGCCCCGCCCTCGCCGCGATGGCGTCGGCCTTTTCCGAGAGCACGCGCACCACCGAGGCGCCGACAGTGCCGAGGCCGGCGACGCCGACCCTCAAGGATTCCGCCATCAGGCTGTTCCGTCCGACCGCGTTGAAGAAAGAGAATGGGAGGTCCCGCCTGCGTGCTTCAGAACGCCAGCCTGCGGCCGGCTCCTCGGCATGAGGACTGTTGAGGATGCCAAGACGAAAGCTCCTCATGCTGAGGTGCCTTGGGCGCCTGCGCCCAAGGCGTCTCGAAGCACGCAGCTACGTCGATGCAGCAGTGGCTTCTTGGATCGAGAAGCCGTGGCCGGAAGGACGCCTACCGGGCCGCGGCGAGCGGGACGACGTTGTGCAACGTCTCGTCCGCGGTTTCAAGGAAGCGGCGGATGGAGCGCGCGGCCTGCCGGATGCGGTGCTCGTTCTCGACCAGCGCGATCCGCACGAACTCGTCGCCATGCTCGCCGAAGCCGATGCCGGGCGCGACCGCGACCGACGCCTTCTCGACCAGGAGCTTCGAGAATTCGAGGCTCCCCAGCGGCCGGAACTTCTCCGGGATCGGCGCCCAGGCGAACATCGAGGCCCGTGGCGACGGCACCGGGAAACCGGCGCGGCCGAACGAGTCCACCATTACGTCGCGGCGCCTCTTGTAGATCTCGCGCGCCTCGGCGATGCAGTCGTCCGGACCGTTCAGCGCGGCCGAGGCCGCCACTTGGATCGGCGTGTAGGCTCCATAGTCGAGATAGGACTTCACGCGCGCCAGCGCCGCGATCAACCGCTCGTTGCCG
Organism: Hansschlegelia zhihuaiae; assembly: GCF_004103825.1. Lineage (GTDB taxonomy): Bacteria > Pseudomonadota > Alphaproteobacteria > Rhizobiales > Methylopilaceae > Methylopila > Methylopila zhihuaiae. The sequence goes on along the minus strand of NZ_RYFI01000002.1, from coordinate 279,474 downwards.
ACCGCGAAGCCGACGCGCCAGCCGGGCATCGAATAGGTCTTGGAGAGCGAGGTGAACTCGACTGCGACGTCGAAGGCGCCGGGCGCCTGCAGGATCGAGGGCGGCGGGTTGTCGTCGAAATAGATCTCCGAATAGGCGAGATCCGAAAGCACGAAGAGGTCGTGCTGCTTCGCGAAGCGCACCACGTCCTTGTAGAAGTCGAGATCCGCGACCTCGGCCGTCGGGTTCGATGGATAGCAGGTGATGATCGCGATCGGCTTCGGGATCGAGTGCATCACCGCGCGCTCGAGCGCGCGGAAATAGTCCGGCCCCGGCGTCGCCGGCACGTTGCGGATCACGCCGCCTGCCATCAGGAAGCCGAAGGCGTGGATCGGATAGCTCGGATTGGGCGCGAGAACGACGTCGCCCGGCGCCGTGATGGCTTGCGCCATATTGGCGAAGCCCTCCTTCGAGCCGAGCGTCGCGACGACCTGCGTGTCGGGATCGAGCTTCACGCCGAAACGGCGGGCGTAATAGGCCGCCTGCGCCTTCCGAAGACCAGGGATGCCCTTCGAGGTCGAGTAGCGGTTGGTCCGCGGCTTCGTCACCGCCTCGATCAGCTTGGCGTTGATGTGCTCTGGCGTCGGCAGGTCGGGGTTTCCCATGCCGAGGTCGATGATGTCGGCCCCGGCCTTGCGGGCGGCGGCCTTCACGCGGTTCACCTGCTCGAAAACGTAAGGCGGAAGCCGGCGGACGGAATGGAACTCGGTCATGGTCGTGATCGGTGTTTCGGGCGGCCGACATGGCGGCCCGTGATTCGGCGGAGGCCGTATCCTACGGCCCCATCATGGGCGGATTCGGGCGGTTGCGCACGCCGAATGGCGGCCGCTCGCCCGTTTACGTTACCCGGCGAAAGCTTTTGACCCTGTCCGGAGGTCCCGTCAAAGGTCTCGGAGAGACTTTTCATAAAACCTTCGTCGTCGGTTAGGCGGCGCGTCTGGGAGACGGATGATGGCGCATGTCCTTTTCGACTCAGTGCGACACGATCCCCTCGCCGGCCTCGCCTCCGACGAACCGGGTTCGGGCGACGACGAAATCGCCGGCACGGACAAGGGCGAGAAGCTCCGCGGCCTCGCCGGCGACGACCTGCTGGAAGGGAAAGGCGGAGCGGACACGCTGATCGGCGGCGACGGCGACGACACGCTCGACGGTGGCGACGGGATCGACGTCGCCGACTTCGGCGACCACGCCGCGGGCGGCGTGATCAATCTTTCGACGCTAAGCGCGGTCTTCGGCGACGAGGCCGACGTCCTGCTGTCGATCGAGGGCGTCTTCGGCTCGCGCGGCGCGGACCAGATCGTCGGCAGCATCGGGGGCGACGGGCTGTCGGGCGGCAAGGGCGAGGATTCGATCTATGGCGGCCGCGGCGACGACGCGATCTTCGGCGACGCGGGCGACGACGCTCTCTACGGCGGGATCGGCGACGACCGGGTCCAGGGCGGGGCCGGAAAGGATTTCATCACCGGCGCCGCCGGCGATGACGTCCTCGCCGGCGGCGCAGGCGCCGACGCGATCTATGGCAGAGACGGCGTCGACCGCCTGAACGGCGGTAAGGGCGACGACGTGCTGTTCGGCGGCGGGGGCGACGACACGCTTGCCGGCGGCGCCGGCAAGAACGGCCTCGACGGCGGAGCGGGTGACGACGTCTTCCTGTTCGACGGCGGCGTCGACTATGTGACGACCGGCAAGGGTCACGATACGCTCGTGCTGACGCGCGGGCCCGTGCAGGCGCAGGTCGGGGATTTCAAGGTGGGGGCCGACAGCATCGAACTCGACGTCGCCCGGCCCGGACAGACCTCGGTCGAAGACCTGCTCGAGAATGGAAGCCTCAAGATCGAAGGCACGGACGGCTACACCGTGCTGACCTTCGGCTCGGCCGAGATCATGCTCCAGAATGTCAGTGTCGACGACTTCCAGATCGGCGACGTCTCGCTGATCTGACGGCCGGGCAGCTCTAGCGCGGCGCGCGCTTGCGGGCGAGGAGATCCGCCTTCAGGCGCTCCTGTTCGGTCGCGCTCTTCAGCTGACGGCCGCGATCGGCCGGAATCTCGTTGAGGTTCGGATAGGCGACCGTGGCGGGAGGCGGCGGCAGGCCGCGGTCGCCCTTCAGGCCGTAGGGGCCGCAGCCCGAAAGCAGCGCGGCGGCGGTCGCCGTCAGGCAGACGATCATGCGAAAGCTGGTCTTCACCGGAAGGGTCCCGCACGGAAAGATGAGGCGCCCGATTCGCCGAGACGAGTTTTGGCGGCTCGACCATGGCGCGTCGCGGCGCGACAGCCTATTGTCACGTCACGACGCTACGAAGCAACCCGCGGACCGACCTGGGACCGCCCATCGCAACCGCGGGCGCCTTTTTGGGAGAACCGCGCCTTATGGGTCGAAGCGCCCTCAGACGAACGCCTGAGCCGGCCGACGCCGAGACGCCGCCTACGGAGTCTGAGACATCGAGATCGACGCGCGCCAAGGGCGGCCGAGGCAAGGGCCGCGCTTCGCTGAAGAAGGCCGCTGTCGAGACGCCGAAGAAGGCCGCCGTCGCGACCAGTAAGGCGGGCGCGACTCGCAAGCCGGCCGCCAAGCCCGCGACGGGCGCCGCGAAGATCAGTGGCGCGGCGTCGCCCGCCCCCCGGCGTCGTCAAGCGTCTGCGAAACCAAAGGTCGAAGAGCCAGTCGCCGCCAAGCCTGCCCCGCAGCCCGAGCCCGCCGCGCAGCCCAAGCCTGAAGTGTCGGCCCCGCCCGGAGATGCGCCCGGCTCGGCGCCTGGGGCCGAGGCCGCCCACCCGTTCCTGACGCCCGAGGTCGAGCAGTTCGCCTCCAACATGGCGCGCCTCTGGGAGGAGAGCGGCAAGGCGGTGACCGCCTATCTGCGCCCGCGCGAGGAAGGCGCCCGCAAGCCGACTGACGGCGCGCAGGTCGCCGACATCGCCCGCACGCTCGGCCAGGTGGCGGAACGCTGGCTGGCGGACCCCGGGCGGGTCGCCGAGGCGCAGCGCGCCTTCACGGGCGACTTCCTATCGCTCTGGGCCGGCACGATGAAGCGGCTCTCGGGCGAGGAGGTCGAGCCGACCATCAAGCCCGACCCAAAGGACCCTCGCTTCAAGGATCCGGAATGGACCGAGCACCCGGTCTTCGACTTCCTGCGGCAGGCCTATCTTCACGCCTCGCGCTGGGCCGACCGGATGGTCGAGGAGGCCGAGGACCTCGATCCGCACACGCGTCACAAGGCGGCGTTCTATGTGAAGCTGCTGTCAAACGCGGCCTCGCCCTCGAACTTCCTGCCGACCAATCCCGAGCTCATCCGCGAGACCCTCGCCTCGAAGGGCGAGAACCTCGTGCGCGGCATGCAGATGCTGGCGGAGGACATCGACGCCGGCAAAGGCGACCTGCGCATCCGTCAGACCGACCGGACGGGCTTCGAGGTCGGCCGCAACCTCGCGGTCACGCCCGGCAAGGTCGTGTTCCGCAACGATCTGTTCGAGCTGATCCAGTACGCGCCAGCGACCGAGATGGTCCGCACGCGGCCCGTCCTGATCGTGCCGCCCTGGATCAACAAGTTCTACGTGCTCGACCTCACGCCCGAGAAGAGCATGATCCGCTGGGCGGTCGAGCAGGGTCTTACGGTGTTCTGCGTCTCGTGGGTCAACCCGGACGCCCGCCACGCCGGCCTGAGCTTTGACCATTACATGCGCGACGGCATCCTAAAGGCCGTCGATGTCGCGCGCGAGATCTGCGGGACCGACCAGGTCGACGCGGTCGGCTACTGCGTCGGCGGCACCCTGCTCGCCGTGACGCTCGCCTATATGGCGGCCGCCGGCGACAGTCGGGTCGCCAGCGCCACGCTGCTGACCACCCAGGTCGACTTCACCCACGCCGGCGACCTCAAGGTGTTCGTCGACGAGGCGCAGGTCGCCGCCGTCGAGGCCAAGATGGCCGAGGCCGGCTATCTCGAGGGCGCCAGCATGGCGAACGCCTTCAACATGATCCGCTCGAACGACATGATCTTCCCCTACCTCGTGAATAATTACCTCAAGGGGAAGGCGCCGTTCCCGTTCGACCTGCTCTACTGGAACTCCGACGCGACGCGGATGCCGGCCGCAAACCATTCCTTCTATCTGCGCGGCTGCTACCTCAACAACGACCTCGCGCGCGGCCGCATGGAGATCCTCGGCGAACTGCTGGATCTCAAGAAGGTGACGGTCCCGGTCTACGAACTCGCCACCAAGGAGGACCACATCGCGCCGGCGAGGTCGGTGTTCCTGGGCGCGCAGCTGTTCGGGGGCCCGGTGCGCTTCGTGCTCGCGGGCTCCGGCCACATCGCCGGCGTCGTGAACCCGCCGGCCAAGATGAAGTACCAGCACTGGGTCGGCGAAGAGCCCAAGGGCGAGCTCGAGCATTGGCTCGACCACGCCGAGGAGAAGCCGGGCTCCTGGTGGCCGGACTGGCGCGCTTGGCTCGCCGCGATGGACGCCACGATGGTCGCGGCGCGCGTTCCGGGCGACGGCCCCTACCCGGGGATCGAGGACGCGCCGGGGAGTTATGTGAAGGTCAAGGCGTGAGCCGCGCCCGCGGGCGCGGCTTGGCTGAGCGGCTCATGCTGTATGCGAGCGTCGCCGCGAAAATGGTGAACGCGGAAAGTATCCCGCAGATGATGAAGACCGATTCGACCGGCATTGGAGTGGTTCCCGTTTGAACAGGATCCACGATGCCGGGCGGGGGCCGCGTTGCGCCTTGATCCGCGTCAAACCCATGGCCTGTATGGCGTCAAGCCCTCGCCAGCCCTTCGGCGAAGTGACGAGCGCGTGACGTTGAGGCGCGCTGGCCGCTACGGAAACAGTCCGAGCTGCGCGAGCCCATCGGTTTCTTCGAAACCCGCGACCAGGTTCATATTCTGGACCGCCTGCCCCGATGCGCCCTTCACGAGGTTGTCGAGGGTGGAGATCACGATCGCCCGATCCGGCCCGCGGTCGGCCATGACGCCGAGCTGAACGCTGTTGGAGCCCCGCACATGGCGGGACTGCGGGACCTTGCCGAAGGGCAGCACCGTCACGAAGGGCTCGCCCCAATAGGCGGTCTGCAGCGCGGCGTGGAGCGCCTCGGCGGTCGCGCCGCCCGAAAGCGTCACGGTGATGGTGGCGTAGATGCCGCGGTTCATCGGGATTAGCAGCGGCGTGAAGGTCGCGCGCGAGGGCCGTCCGGCGGCCTTGTCGAACTCCTGGTCGAGCTCGGAAGTGTGCCGGTGCTTGCCCACCCCATAGGCATGGACGCCCTCCGACACCTCGGAGAACAGCATCTCCTCCTTGGCCGCCCTGCCCGCCCCCGACATGCCAGTCGCGGACACAATCGAGATCGCGTCCGCGTCGATGAGCTGCTCCCGCAGCAGCGGGACGATCGGCAGGATCGAGGTCGTCGAATGGCAGCCGGGATTGGCGACGAGCCGCGCGCCCTTGATCTCGTCGCGATAGAGCTCGCTCACGCCGAACACGGCCTCGCTTTGCAGCTCGAGCGCATGGTGCGGATGGCCGTACCAGGTCTCGTAAGCGTCCGGATCGGCCAGACGGAAATCGGCTGAGAGATCGACGACCTTGAGCGACGGCTTCGTCTCGAAGAGCTCCGCGATGACCTGCTGGGTCGTTCCATGCGGCAGCGCGCAGAAGACGAGGTCGACCGCATCGACGTCGACCTCGTCGATGGTGGTGAGCTTCGGGAGCTCGAGCGCGGCGAATTGCGGAAAGACGTCGGCCATCGCGTGGCCGGCCTTCCGGTCGGCCGTCAGCGCCGTGATCGCCACGCGGGGGTGGCGCGACAGCAGGCGCACGAGCTCCGCGCCGGTGTAGCCGGAAGCCCCGAGGATCGCGACGTTGAGAAGATCGGTCATGGTCGTCGTCCGGTGCGTGTGCGCCGCTTGATGGTCTGGCGATACGTCGAA
>NZ_RYFI01000002.1:257635-273422 GCF_004103825.1 Hansschlegelia zhihuaiae | reverse complement strand
AGCCCCCCCCCGTCACCCCTCATCCGGCCGTCGCTTCGCGCCGGCCACCTTCTCCCTCAAGGGGAGAAGGGAAGAGGCGCCGCCTCCGCTTACTACTAGATCTCCACCACCACGCGGCCGCGGATCTTGCCTTCGAGGATCGCCTTGGCGGTCGGCACGATCTCGTCGAATCCGATCGTTCTGGTGATCGCGGCCAACTTCTCGCGGTCGAGGTCTCGGGCGATGCGGCTCCAGGCCTCGACGCGGATCGGCTTTGGCACCGTGACGCTGTTGATCCCGAGCAGCGAGACCCCGCGCAGGATGAAGGGCGCGACCGAGGTCGGCAGGTCCATGCCGGCCGCGAGCCCGCAGGCCGCCACCGCGCCGCCGGACTTGGTCTGTGCGATGGCGTTGGCGAGCGGCACCGAGCCGACCGAATCCACGACGCCGCCGAAGCGCTCCTTCTGAAGCGGCTTGCCAGGGCTCGCCAGTTCCTCGCGGTTCATGATCTCGCTCGCGCCGAGCTCCTTCAGCCAGCCGCCCTCCTCCGGGCGGCCGGTCGAGGCCACGACCTCGTAGCCGAGCTTGCCCAAGAGCGCGACCGCGATGGAGCCGACGCCGCCCGCGGCGCCCGTCACCAGCACGGGACCCCGCGCAGGCGTCACGCCGTGCCGCTCGAGCGCCATGATGCAGAGCATCGCGGTGTAGCCCGCCGTGCCGACCGCCATGGCGTCGGCGGCTGAAAGGCCTTGCGGAAGCGGCACCAGCCAGTCGGCCTTGACTCGCGCGACCTCGGCATAGCCGCCGAGATGGGTCTCGCCCAGGCCCCAGCCGTTCAGCACCACCTCGTCGCCGACCTTGAACTCGGGGTTCTCGGAGGCCGTCACCTTGCCCGCGAAATCGATGCCCGGGATCATCGGGAAGCGCCGCACCACCGGCGACTTGCCGGTGACGGCGAGCCCGTCCTTGTAGTTCACCGTCGAGTGCGAGACCCGCACCACGACGTCGCCCTCCATCAGATCGCTCTCGGGGAAGTCGACCGTCGAGATGGTCTGGCCGTCGTCGGTCTTGTCGATGCGCAGCGCGCGGAAGGCGGACATGCGGCGCTCCTTCGGATCGGGAGAGGTCGCGGGCTAGATAGAGAGCCGGGGCGGCTAAGTCATCCCGGCATTGGCAAGGCGGTCGTCATCCCGGCCGAAGCGAAGCGGAGAGCCGAGATCGTCGTCCGGATGTCGCTCGTCATGGTCCGGTCAAGCCGGAGGATGACGGGGAGGTTCTGGCGCGCCATTCGAGATCACGATCCCGAATCGCGACTGGCGCCGTCTTCCGGGATGATGCCATCGCTCACGCCGTCGCCGGTCGCTCCACGGGTCGTTCGCGGATCGGCAGGTTGACGAGGCCGGACATGATCGAGAGCGCAATCGCGATCTTCCAAATCAGGTCGTAATTGCCGTAGGCCTCATAGAGCACGCCCCCGAGCCAGACGCCGATGAAGGAACCGATCTGGTGGCTCAGAAACACGACGCCATAGAGCATCGTCATGTAGCGCGTGCCGAACATCGTCACGACCAGGCCCGAGGTCGGCGGGATGGTCGAGAGCCAGAGGAGGCCGATCCCGGCGCCGAAGCAGAGCGCGGTGACGGGCGTCACGGGTGTGAACACGAAACCCGCGATGAGCAGCGCCCGCGCGAAATAGATCGCGGACAAAAGATGCCGCTTCGGCATCCGCCCGGACAGGACGCCGGAGCTGAGCGAGCCCGCGATGTTGAACAGCCCGATCAGCGCGAGGGCCCAGCCGCCGACCGAGGTCGAGATGCCCTGGTCGATCAGGAAGGGCGGCAGATGCGCGGTGATGAAGGCGAGGTGGAAGCCACAGGTGAAGAAGCCGATCACCAGCAGCCAGTAGCTCGGGGTGGCGAAGGCTTCGGCGAGCGCCTCGCGGATCGTTTGGTCCTGGATTTTCGTCGCCCCCGGGGCGGGCGTCGCAGGCCGCGTCGCGAGCGGGATCGAGAGCGGCAGGACAAGCAGCATAAGGGCCGCGAAGATCAGCGCCGTCATCTGCCAGCCATAGGAGGCGATCAGCGCGGAGGCGAGCGGCGTGAACAGGAACTGCCCGAAGGAGCCGGCCGCCGTGCCGAAGCCGAAGCCGATCGTCCGCCATTCCGGCGGCAGCAGCTTGCTGAACGCTCCGATGACGATCGAGAAGGACGCGCCCGACAGCGCGAAGCCGATCAGCACGCCGGCCGAGATGTGCATCGCGCCCGGCGCCGTCGAGAGCGGCATCAACGCGAGCCCCGCGGCATAGAGCAGGCCCCCGACCATCAGCACCGGCCGCGCGCCGTAGCGGTCCGCGAAGCCCCCGGCGAAAGGCTGGCCGATCCCCCAGATGAGGTTCTGGATCGCGAAGGACAGCGCGAAGACGTCGCGGCCCCAGCCGTTCGTCTCAGAGATCGGCGTCAGCATCAGCCCCGCGGTCGCGCGCGGCCCGAAGGTCAGGCAGGCGATCGCGCAGCCGCAGAGGATGACAAAGACCGGGACGCGCGCGACGGGCGCGGCGGACGAAGCGACGGACATGGCGGCTCCTGCCCAGACGAAACGGGCCGGAGCCTTATAGCCCTCTCAGCGGATCACGCGCATGAAAGCTTGCGATCCGAGCCATCGCTCCCCGTGATGAGAGCTCAGTCCGCCGCCCCGACTTCCTCGCCCACGATGCTGCAGGTCGCCGCAATCGGGGGATTGTTGAGGCGCGAGATGCGGATGGCGGGCTTCCAGTTTTTCGGCACCACCAGCAGCGTATCGACGAGGAAGTTCAGCACGACCTGGCCGGGTCCCGCAAACTCGGACTGGATCGGCGCAAGGAACTGGCCCGCGATATAGGTCTTCTCGTTTTCGGACAGGCGGCCGAGGCTCGCCCCGGTGATCTCCTTCGACGGAGACCCGCCCTCGGAGGTGAGGATGGTGCAGGACGCCTTCAGCACCTTCAGCGGCTGGCGCAACAGCACCGAGAACGCGACCGTGCAGGGCGACGAGTCGAAGTTGTCGCAAGAGTTGGACTTGAACTCCTGATAGATCCCGCCGATCCGCGACTGGCTCAGCGCGGGGCCAGCGGTCAGGCCGTAGAACGATGCGGCCGCCGCGAGTCCTAAAATCATCGATCGACAAAAATTCAACTCGACCTCCCCATGCAAGGCGTTGATCGTCGCCTAGTGACCAATCTACATGAGCGTACTGACATCTATATACGTATATCCACGTACCTCTGGATTCTATATTCGGATTTGACATATTGTCCGCAGGAGAATGAGCCGAACGACGCCGGCGCAGCCGTCTACCCGACCGGGTCGACTTTCGCCCGACCCGACAGCGCGCGCTTCGTTTTTGGGGACTTCTCGCCCCTCATGACATTTCTGCGTCGACGCTCTTCAAATCCGTCCTGATCCCCACTATCATAGTTATGCTCGATATGAGCATAATAGGTTCGGTTGATCATTGGAGGACGCCATGTCCCCGCTCGCCGCCACTGTCCCGTCCACCCGCCGCTCCGCGACGCCTCCGCCGCGCCGGTTCCAGCCTGTCGCCATGCCGTCGCTCGACTGGACGCCCGAGGTCGAAGCCGCGACCGCGCATCTCTACGAGCGCGTCAAGACCGTCATCCCGCCGGTCGAGTGGCCGTTCTTCGCCCCTTACGTGAAGGCGATCAACGAGCTGAAGGTCGTCCGCAACGCCGTCATCCTGGCGCACAACTACCAGACGCCGGAGATCTACAACTGCGTCGCGGACGTCGTGGGCGACAGTTTTGCGCTCGCCCGCCAGGCGACGCGCACCGACGCCGAGGTGATCGTGCAGTGCGGCGTGCACTTCATGGCCGAGACCTCGAAGATCCTGAACCCGGACAAGACGGTGCTGATCCCCGACAGCCGCGCCGGCTGCTCGCTTGCGACCTCGATCACCGCCGAGGACGTGCGGGCGCTGCGCCGCCGCCATCCCGGCGTGCCGGTCGCGGTCTATGTGAACACCACCGCGGAAGTGAAGGCCGAGGCCGACATCTGCCTTACCTCCGGCAATGCGGTGGCGGTGGTGGAGTCGCTCGGAAGCCCGGAAGTGATGGTGCTCCCCGACCAATATCTCGCGGCCTGGATCGCCACCCAGACCAAGGTCCGGATCATCTCCTGGCACGGCGCCTGCGAGGTGCATGAGCGCTTCACGGCCGAGGAGCTGCGCGCCTATCGCGCGGCCGACCCGGACGTCACGATCCTGGCGCATCCCGAATGCCCGCCGGACGTCATCGCCGAAGCCGACTTCACCGGCTCGACCGCCAAGATCCTGGACTACGTGAAGCTTCGGAAGCCCAGGAAAGTGGTCATGGTCACCGAGTGCTCGATGGCCGACAACGTGATGGCCGAGGCCCCGGACACCGAGTTCGTGAAGCCCTGCAACCTCTGCCCGCACATGAAGCGGATCACCCTGCCGAAGATCCTCGAGTCGCTCGTGCACATGCGCGAGGAGGTGGTGGTCGACCCGGCGGTCGCGGAAGGCGCGCGGCGCAGCGTCGAGGCGATGGTGCACCTGAAGATCTGACGCGAGCGGGGCCTGGACCTCGACCTCGTGTCCCGGCCCTGAGCCGGGACCCATTGGGCTCGACGTCGAAAATCATGTCAGGCGTCGCCGATCGGCATTCGATCGAGGCGCTGAATGGGTCCCGGCTCAGGGCCGGGACATGACCGCGGAGCGATCCGCGCCGTGCTCCAAGAGAGCTTCGATGACCGACTCCCCCGATCCGATCTCGCTCGACGACCTCGCTCCGCAGTCATGGGCGGGAGCCGACGACGTCGTCATCGTCGGCGGCGGGCTCGCGGGCCTGTTCTGCGCGCTGAAGCTCGGCGAGCGCCCCATCACGATCGTGACCGCCGCGCCGCTCGGCGACGGCGCCTCCTCGGCCTGGGCGCAGGGCGGGATCGCGGCGGCGGTCGGCCTCGGCGACAGCGCTGAGGCGCACGCCGCCGACACGGTCGCGGCCGGCGCGGGAATCGTCGACGTCGAGATCGCCCGGCTGATGACGCGCGAGGCGTCGGACCGGATCGCCGATCTGCTCGCCTTCGGCGTGCCGTTCGACCGCGACCTCGAGGGCAAGCTGCTGCTCTCCCGCGAGGCTGCGCATTCCGAGCGGCGCATCGTGCGCGTCAATGGCGACCTCGCGGGCCGCGCCATCATGGGCGCGCTGGTCGCGGCGGTACGGCGCAAGGCCAACATCCGCGTGCTGGAAGGGTTCGCGGCCGAATCCCTCGTTACGCGCGGGCGCTTCGTCACCGGCGTCTCGGCGCGCCGCATCGGCGACCCGTCGGGGCGCCCGGTCCAGGTCATCGGCCGCGCCGTGGTGCTGGCGACCGGCGGAATTGGCCATCTCTACGCCGTCACCACCAATCCGCCCGAGGCGCGCGGCGCAGGGCTCGCCATGGCGGCGCGGGCGGGGGCGCTCCTCGCGGACCTCGAATTCGTGCAGTTTCACCCGACCGCGATCGCGGTCGGTCGCGACCCCGCCCCGCTCGCGACCGAGGCGCTGCGCGGCGAAGGCTCGGTGCTGGTCGACAGCGCCGGCCGCCGCATCATGGAAGGCGTCCACCCCGATCTCGACCTCGCGCCTCGAGACATTGTCGCCCGCGCGGTCTACCAGGCGGCGCAGGCCGGCGGCGCGTTCCTCGACGCGCGGGACGCCGTCGGCAACCGGTTCCCGACCCGCTTCCCGACGGTCTTCGCGGCCTGCCAGACGGCGGGGATCGATCCGACGCGCGAGCCCATCCCGGTCGCGCCAGCGGCCCACTACCACATGGGCGGCGTGCTGACCGACGCGAACGGCCGGAGTTCGCTCGACGGCCTCTGGGCCTGCGGCGAGACGGCGTCCACCGGCGCGCATGGCGCGAACCGGCTGGCCTCGAATTCGCTGCTCGAAGCCGTGGTGTTCGCCGCGCGCATCGCCGAGGACATCCAGGGCCTCACCCCCGCGGCCCCCGCCACGGCGCGGATGCGCGGCGAACCGGCCGACCATGACGGTTCGCTCCCCGACAGCGCCGCGACCGCGACGCTGCGCAGGACCATGACCGATCTCGTCGGCGTGCTGCGCGACGGGCCGCAACTGACGCGCGCCATCGAGACGCTGGACCGGCTAAGACGCGAGGCGATCGGCGCGGACTTCGCCAACATGGCGACCTCCGCCCTCCTCATCGCGATCTCGGCGGAGCGCCGAAAGGAAAGCCGCGGCGCGCATATGCGTTCGGACTTTGCCGCGCCGCGCGAGGAGTGGGAGCGGCGCTCCACCATTTCGCTGAAGGACGCGCTCGACAGTCTCGGCCAGAACGCCGTCGAGCTCGCCGCCTCGTGACGCCCGCCCCGCTCGATCCAATCGCCGTGCGGCGGGCGGTCGAGGCCGCGCTCGCGGAGGATCTCGGCCGCGCCGGCGACATCACGAGCGCCGCCACGATCCCGGCGAACGCCGTCGCCCGCGCTGCGATCGTCTCGCGAAGCGAGGGCCGGCTCGCCGGCGTCCAACTCGCCGCCGCGGCCTTCGAGGCGCTTGACGCGCGCGTCTCGTTCTCGACCGAGCGCCAGGACGGCGATCGGCTCCAGAAGGGCTCCGTCGTCGCCCGCATCGAAGGGCCGGCGCGCGCCTTGCTGTCGGCCGAGCGGGTCGCTCTCAACTTCCTCGGCCATCTGTCGGGCGTCGCGACGCTGACCGCGGCCTTCGCCGAGCGCATCGCCCATACGCCCGCGAAAGCCTGCTGCACGCGCAAGACGACGCCGGGCCTCAGGGTCTTCGAGAAATACGCGGTGCGCTGCGGCGGCGGGGCGAACCACCGCTTCGGGCTCGACGACGCCATCCTGATCAAGGACAACCACATCGCGGTCGCGGGCGGCATTCAGGCGGCGCTGGCCGCCGCAAAGGCCGCCGCCGGTCATCTCGTCAAGATCGAGATCGAGGTCGACGATCTCGATCAGCTCGACCTCGTGATCGCCGAAGGCGCCGACGTCGTGCTGCTCGACAACATGTCTCCCGAGACTCTACGCGAGGCGGTGCGCCGCATCGGCGGACGGATGCTCGCGGAGGCGTCGGGCAACGTCTCGCTCGAGACGGTCGCGGCGATCGCCGAGACCGGCGTTGACCTGATCTCGGTCGGCCGCATTACCCACTCGGCCCCGACGCTGGACCTCGGGCTCGACATCGCGCTCGGCTGAGAGATCGGCCCGGACGGTTTTCGCCGCCCGGGCCGGAGGACGCTCAGGCGACCGACAGACGGACGTCCAATCCGTTCCTGGTAAGATGCGAGTATGGGCAGACGATATGGGCCTTGGCCGCGAGTTCCTCGGCGGCCGCGTGGTCGAATCCGGGAATGGTCACGGTCAGCGCGACGTCGAGGCCAAAACCCTCGCCGTCGTCGCGCGGGCCGATGCCGACCTGCGCGCGCACCGTCGTATCGTCCGGGATCTTCACCTTCTCGCGGCCCGCGACGAATTTCAGCGCGCCGAGGAAGCAGGCGGAATAGCCCGCCGCGAAAAGCTGCTCGGGGTTTTGGCCCGCGCCGCCCGGCCCGCCGAGCTCCTTCGGCGTGACCAGATCGACCTTGAACGAGCCGTCGACCGTCTCGGCGTGGCCGGTGCGGCCGCCGGTGGCGACGGCTTCGGTCTTGTACAGAACCTTCATGACACTCTCCTGTCTGACCGCGACATGGGCGGCGACTTCGATGCGTCGATATTCATTATCGCGATAAATATTGGAAGTGCGGGATGTGCATGGCTGCCATGCGAACAATTATCGCGATATAGATTATCTTACCGCAGTCGAACCGAGGGAGTGAGCCGATGCCCCCGCGCGCCCCGAGCCTAAAGCTGGAGGACCAGCTCTGCTACGCCGTCTATTCGGCGTCGCTCGCGATCAACCGGGTCTACAAGCCCCTGCTCGACGAGCTCGGCCTGACCTATCCGCAATATCTCGCGATGCTGGTGCTGTGGGAAGACGACGCCCTCACGGTGAAGGAGATCGCCGACCGGCTGATGCTGGAATCCAGCACGCTGACGCCCCTGCTGAAGCGTCTCGAGGCCGCCGGCTTCGTGGCGCGCCGGCGTAGCGAGGAGGACGAGCGTCAGGTCGTCATCCGGCTGACCGACGAAGGCCGCGCGCTGAAGGAACGCGCAGGCTGCGTCCCGCTCGCGCTGCTCGCCGGCTCGAAGCTTCCGATCCGCGACCTCGGCCGCCTGAACGTCGAGATCAGGGCGCTCAGGGACGCGCTCGCGGAGCGCGCCCCCGAGGTCGCCTGACGGGTCTCAGGCCGGGATCGTGCCGAAGCGGCCGGACTGGAAGTCCGCGATCGCGGCGCTGATCTCCTCGCGCGTGTTCATCACGAAGGGCCCGTGCATCGCGACCGGCTCGTCGATCGGCTCCCCGGTCAGCACGAGCAGCTTCACGTCGCCCTCGGCCGCGATCGTGAAAGGTCCGCCCTCGCGCGACAGCAGCGCGGTCTCGGCGTCGCCGAGGCGCTCCGCTCCGTTCAAAGCGACCGAACCGCCGAGGGCCGCGACGATGACGGTGTGGCCCTCCGGCGGCGTCAGCGTCGCTGCGCCACCGGCGTTCAGCCGGACGTCCCAGACATTCATCGGCGTGAAGGTCTCGGCAGGCCCCCTCGCGCCGTCGAACGCGCCCGCGATCACCCGAACGCGCCCTGCCCCGTCCGAAAGCTCGACCGTCGGGATGTCGGCGGAAGTCAGCGTCTGGTAACCGGGCGCTTCGCCCTTGTGCCGCGCCGGCAGGTTGACCCAGAGCTGCGCGACCTCGAAGCGCCCGCCCGCCTTGGTGAAGGCCGGGCTGTGGAACTCCTTGTGCAGGATGCCGGAGGCGGCGGTCATCCACTGCACGTCCCCCGGGCCGATCAGGCCGCCGGCGCCGGTCGAGTCGCGGTGCTCGAGCTCGCCGTCGAACACGATCGTGACGGTCTCGAAGCCGCGATGCGGATGGACGTCGACGCCGCGAGGCCGTGCGGCGGGCTCGAACTCGACAGGCCCCGCATAGTCGAACAGCAGGAACGGACTGACGTCCGCGCCGTGGCTCGGATGCGAGAACAGCGAGCGAACCGGAAAGCCGTCCCCGACCCAGTGGCCGCGCGGCGCGGGCGTGACGGTGATGACGCGTCTCATTGCGCTGGTCTCCGGGCCTCCGCGGGGGCGGCGGCCGCATTCGACCGACACGTAGTCATCGGGCCGCGAGCCGGAAGACGCGCCCCGCGGCGCGTCCCCTCACCGGCGCAACCGCGTCATTGCGCCGGCGCTGATGGGCGCGCCGGAGGCGCCGGCGGCAATGCCGGGCCTGATCTGGCGCCCGGCTTCTCGGTCGCCGGCGCAAAGCCGTATTTCGTCAGGAGCTCGTTCCAATATGTCTCGCGCGCGACGCCGCCGAGCGATTTGAGCTTCGCGGCCTCGTCCGCGGTCAGCTCCTTCAGCCGGTAGCCCTTCGCCCTCAGGCAGGCGGACCGGTTGGAGGTCGCGTCGGTCTTCGGGCCGACGTCGCCGATCGACACCGACACGCCGCCGCCCGCGGCCTCGGCCGTGCAGTTCATCTCGTCGATCTCGGCGTCGCCCGAACTCGAGCCCGACCGCATCCAGACCCTGTCATTGGCGCAGGCCGGAAGCAGGAGCGTGACCGCGACCAGCGCGGCGATGCGGGCGGCGGCGAGAGGCGGCATGACGGTCCTTCCGTGTCAAAGCGCGATCGGTTTGCCGGCGCGCTTCCTCTCGGCAAGGAGCCCGAGATAGAGCTGCGCGAGATGGGCGCCGGCGAGCGACGTCACGCCCGCATGGTCATAGGGCGGCGACACCTCGACGACGTCGAAGCCCTTGAGGTCGAGCGCGCCGAGGCGGCGCAGGCATGCGAGCGCCCAGGCCGACGACACGCCGCCCGAGACCGGCGTGCCGGTGCCGGGCGCATAGGCCGGGTCGAGGCAGTCGATGTCGAAGGTCACGTAGACCGGCGCGTCCTCCACGTGACCCAGTATCCGGCTCGCGGTCGCGAGCGGCCCGAGTTCGTGCGCCAGGAAGCCGTCAACGATGGAGATGCCGCAGTCCTGGGGAGCATGGGTGCGGATGCCGATCTGGATCGAGCGTTCCGGGACGATCAGCCCGTCGCGCACGGCGCGGGTGATCATCGTGCCGTGGTCGATGCGGCTGCCGTCGTCGTCCCAGGTGTCCTGATGGGCGTCGAACTGGACGAGCGCGACGGGGCGGCCGAGCCGCGCCACCAGCGCCTTGAGCACGGGATAGGTGAGGAAGTGATCGCCCCCGAGGGTCACGAGATGCGCGCCGGCCGCATATCGCTCGGCCGCTTGGCGCTCGATCGCCGCCGGCATCTGGTCGACGCGGCCATAGTCGAGCGAGCAGTCGCCGGTGTCGGCGACCGCGAGATCGCCGAAGATGTCGAAGGCGAAGGGATAAGCCGGGTCGCCGCACATGATCGTCGAGGCCTCGCGGATCGCGCGGGGGCCGAACCGCGTCCCCGGCCGGTTCGACACCGAAGTGTCGAGCGGCACGCCCCAGACCGCGACCTCGGCGCCTTCGGTCGATCGGGCGTAGGGGCGGCGGAGGAAGGAGGCCGCGCCGGCGTAGTTCGCCTCGATCGACTCGCCGAAGCGGCGCGACGGGTTCAGCGCGTCGTCGACGGGGCGCGGGTGAAGCGGGTCGGCGTTCGGGGCGGCCATCTATGTCTCCGTCATCCCGGCCGGAGCGAAGCGGAGAGCCGGGATCGTCGTCAGGACGAGCTCTGATAACAGCGCCCGCGCCGAATGACACGCTGAACCACCGCCCCAATGTCCCGGCCTTGAGCCGGGACCCATCGGCGCAACGCCTCCTACGATATCATCGCCCCTGCGGGCCCTTCCCGCGGGGAGCAAAATAGGTCCCGGCTCAAGGCCGGGACATGAGCGCGGCGGACATTGCATTGCCCTCGGAGACGAAAAAGGCGGGCCGCGATGGGCCCGCCTGTCCGGTACGCAGAACCTGTGTCCGGCGTATTCGATCAGCGCTTGGAGAACTGGAAGCTGCGGCGGGCCTTGGCGCGACCGTACTTCTTGCGCTCCACGACGCGGCTGTCGCGGGTCAGGAAGCCGCCCTTCTTCAGCACGCCGCGCAGCTCGGGCTCGAAATAGGTCAGCGCCTTCGAGAGGCCGTGGCGCACCGCGCCCGCCTGCCCCGACAGGCCGCCGCCCGCGACCGTGACGATCACGTCGTACTGGCCCTGGCGGTTCGCGACGTTGATCGGCTGCTCGAGGATCATGCGCAGCACGGGGCGCGCAAAATAGATCTCGATGGGCCGCTTGTTGATCGTGACCTTGCCCGAGCCCGGCCGGATCCAGACGCGGGCGACCGCGTCCTTGCGCTTGCCGGTGGCGTAGGCGCGCCCTTGAGCGTCGACCTTCTTGACGTGGCGGGGGGCTTCGGAAGCGCTCGTGCCGAGCGCGCCGCCGAGCTCGCCCAGCGAGGAGATGTTCTCGGCCATTTTCAGGCGCTCCGCTTGTTCTTGCGATTGAGGGCGCCGACGTCGAGCGAGGTCGGCTGCTGGGCCTCGTGCGGATGGCTCTCGCCGGCGTAGACCCTGAGGTTTCCGAGCTGCTTGCGGCCGAGCGGACCGCGCGGAAGCATGCGCTCCACGGCCTTCTCGATCACGCGCTCGGGGAAGCGGCCGTCCAGCACCTGATGCGCCTTGCGCTCCTTGATGCCGCCCGGATAGCCGGTGTGCCAGAAGTACGACTTGTTCTCGCGCTTGCGGCCCGTGAAGTGGATCTTGGCGGCGTTGACCACGATGACGTGGTCGCCGTCGTCGACATGCGGCGTGAAGGACGCCAGATGCTTGCCGCGCAGCCGCATCGCGATCAGCGTGGCGAGACGGCCGACGACGAGGTCGGTGGCGTCGATCACCACCCACTTCTTCTCGACGTCGGCAGGTTTGGTCACGAAGGACCGGGCCGGTTCTGGTCGCATCGGGCGAGCCTCGGGGGTCGGGACAAAAGAAAGGCGCGGGAAACGACGTCCCGCGCGACGTGGCGGTTGATACGCCAAGGCGAGCGGGTTTGCAATATGTGAAGACGCGAGAAAATGGCGTAAAATCAATGACTTCTAATTTTGGTAATTTAATACCTCCCAATAACCCCCTAGCCCATCCAGAAACGTCGCTTGCCCTGACCTTCTCTCGCGGGGAAAGCGGACCCGCCCCCTTTTCGCACCGGTCGGAACATGTCGGCGCGCGTGTCGACGTCCCTCCTCATCCGCCGACCCGGTTCGCCCGCGAGCGACCTGGGAAGAAACGCTCACGTGTATACGTCGTCATCCGTTAGCGCAATATTTGTAAAACGAAGCTCGGGGAGCTCAGAAACAGTCCTGCGACCATCCCGACAAACGCCAAAGCGAGAGCTCCAATAATTCCGTGGCTCTCCCATCCAATAATCGCGCCTATGGCGGTCGAGACGACAATGGCGATAACCGCCCACAAGAGCCTTATCGCCTCGATAATTCTACAGAGAGAAGTTCGTTTACGAGCTTCTCCAGCAGGAGGCTCTTCCATCCGGGCTCCTTCATGAAGCCCGCATTTCTTCGACTGAGCGTCGGCGATTTTGGGAGGAGGCTCTTCCGGCATCCCGTCCTACGCCTTCGGCGGAATCGAATAGGTCGCGACCACATGGGCGATGACCTCGTCGAGGCCGTCGGAGCGGAGCTCCGCCTCGCCGACGGCGAGCGTGCGGCCGACCTTGAGGTAACGGCAGGTCGCGACCACGTCCCTCGGCTCCGGGCGGCGCAGGAAGTTGATGGTGAAGCTCGTGGTCACCGCGAGCTTCACCGGGCCGATGGCGCCGAGCAGCGCGACGTAGAGCGCGACGTCTGCGAGCGCCATCATCGACGGGCCGGAGACCGTTCCGCCCGGTCTCAGATGCCTGTCGTGGAACAGCAGGCGCATCCGCGCCGCGCCGTAGCCCACCGCCTCGACCTCATAGGTCGAGCCCTCCTGGGACAGCTGCGGAAATTCGGCCGCGAGGAACGCCTTCAGCTCCCGAAGCGTCATGCGCGCCCGGCGATCCACGGCGGGGCGTGGCTTTTGCGTCATGGTCGCGTCCATATTCCCCCGTCATAGTCTCGATTCGAAGCCGTGCGCCCGGCCCCCGGGCGCCCCGTAGCGGCCGTCGGAAGCCGCATCGGGACCGTCGCGCAACATCCGTGCGACGCAACGCCCCTCGGAGGTCGTCATGCTCATCGCTGCGAGCCACGCGTCGCGCAAATTTTTGGTCGCCGCCAGCCTGTTTGCAATCGCGGGCCTTGGCGCCGTTCCGGCCGCGGCGCAGGACAAACCGGCTCCCGCAGAAACGCAACAGGGCGGCGATCAATCGGCCGCCGACCTCGAGCCCAAGCAGGTCCCGCTCACCGGCAAGCTGGTCGAGGGCTTCATCGCCGCCTGGCCGGAGTTCGAGGCGCTCCGCGAGAAGCTCGCGGCCGAAAACCCGGCCGCCAAGGAGCAGGACAAGAACCCGCAGAACCAGCCCGAGAGCGACGAGGCCGAGGTCGGCGAGGCCGAGGACCCGATCGGCGCGCTCGCGACCTATCTCGACGACCCGAAGGCCAAGCCGCAGATCGAGGCGATCCTCAAGAAGCATCAGTTCGCGAGCTATTCGGACTGGGCCGACGTCGCCCAGTCGGTCCTGCTCGCCTTCGGCGCGAGCGATCCGGAAGGCGGCGGCACCGACCTCGCGGCCGAGAAGAAGAAGGTGCAGGAGGAGATACAGTCCGACGCGGCCCTGTCCGAGGACGAGAAGAAATCGGCGCTCAAGGATCTCGACGAGCAGTTCGCGGCGCTCGAGAGCTTCCAGCCGCTGCCCGGCAATGTCGAAGCGGTGAAGCCCTATCTCGACAAGATCAAGGACCTGTTCGGCGACGACGAAGGCGACGACGCCGGCGGGAAGAAGTGAGACGCCAGCCCGAAGCCGGCCCTCGCGCATGACCGCCGACAGCTCACAGATCCCGTCCATCCTCGCGGGCGTGCGCACGATCGCGGTGGTCGGCGCGAGCCCGAACCCGGCGCGGCCGAGCAACGACGTGGCGCGGTTCCTCGCTGCGCGCGGCTACAAGGTGTTCCCGGTCAATCCAGGCCATGGCGGCGGCGGGATCGCTGGGCTTCCCGCCTTCGCCACCCTCGCCGACATTCCCGAGGCGATCGACATGGTCGACGTGTTCCGCGCCTCGGAGCACGTCGCCGAGGTCCTCGAGCAGGCGCTCGCGCTCGACCCCCGGCCGAAGGTGTTCTGGACGCAGCTCGGCGTGGTGGACGAGGCGGCTGCGGCCCGCGCCGAAGCGGAGGGCCTGGCCGTCGTCATGGACCGCTGCCCCAAGATCGAGCTGATGGGGTACTGAACGAAACGGCGATGTCCCGGCCTTGAGCCGGGACCCATTCGGCGCGATGGGACCGGGCCAAGGCGTCGGCTGCGCCATTCCTTCCTGAGATCGCGGCGGTCAATGGTCCCGGCTCAAGGCCGGGACATCGGCGGGCCGGGACATCGGCAGGCCGCGACGTCGGTGTAGAGCTATTCCGCCGGCTGCGGCAGCGCCTGCGGCGCCCCTGCCCGCTCGCGCCTCGCGGCCTCGGCGAGCAGCGCGGCGTTGGCCGTCGCGAGGCCGAACACGACCACCGCGCCGAACTGATGCGCGAGGCCGAGCGACAGCGGCACGACGTGGACGAGCGCCGCGACGCCCAGCGCGGCCTGCGCCACCATCAGGCCCGCGAGCCAGACGGCGCGGCGCGCCGCGCGGCCGTCGAGCTTCGCGCGCAGGGCCGCGACCGCATAGGCGACCGTGGCGGCGAGCAGCAGATAGGCCGCGAGCCGGTGGTTGAGCTGCACCAGCGCGACATTGTCGACGAAGTTCTCCCACCAAGGGATTTGGGCGAACAGGGTCTCGTGGGACGGCGCGAAGCCGCCGTCCATCAGCGGCCATGTGTTGAACGAGAAACCCGCCTTCGATCCCGCCACCAGGCCGCCGAGCAAGATCTGGACGAAGGACAAGCCGAGCACGGCGTAGCCCCCTGCCCTGAGGCCGGCGGTCAGAGGCCGTGCGTCGCGGCCGAACTGGCCGAGATGGGCGAGGAAGAGCACAAGGCTCGCGAAGAACAGCAGCGCGAATCCGAGATGCAGCGTCAGCTTGATGGGCGCGACCGCCGTCATGCCCGGCTGCAGTCCGGACGCCACCATGATCCAGCCGATCGCCCCCTGCGCGCCGAGCAGCAGCCCCATGGCGAACAGGACGAGCCCCTCCTTCAGGCTCACCCGCCGGGTCACGGCCGCGAAGGCGAGGCCGGCGGCGAAGACGAGGCCGATCAGGCGCCCGAGCTGCCGATGGCCCCACTCCCACCAGTAGATGAACTGGAACTCGCCGAGCGACATGCCCGCGTTCTGCAGCCGGTATTGCGGGCTCTCGCGGTATTTGCCGAACTCCTCCGCCCAGGCGGCCTCGCCGATCGGCGGGATCGCGCCCGTGACCGGCCGCCATTCGGTGATCGAGAGGCCGGAGCCCGTGAGCCGCGTCGCGCCGCCCACCACCACCATCAGCGCGACCAGCGCGAGCGTGAGCGCGAGCCATGCGCGGACAAAGCGTCGACCAGGACAAGATACGGAGCGGGCTTCGGACACTGAGGCGGCGCGCCTCCTCGGGCGCGGGTTGATCGCGGATGGCCGGAGGCTTTAAGTCGCCGGTGCGGCGCGCACAAGGCGACGCACCGCCCCTCCCCGCCAGCGACTCC
>NZ_RYFI01000002.1:71017-257613 GCF_004103825.1 Hansschlegelia zhihuaiae | reverse complement strand
AGCGACCCCGGCCCCGCCATGCCGCCCCGCGTGAAGAAACTGATCGGCGGGATCGCGCTGGTGCTCGGCGTCGTGATCTACGCGCTCGTCGTGGTGATCGTCGGTCAGGTCCGGCTGGCCCAGTCCGGCGCCGCCGTCCAGCTCGCCTTCTTCGCCTTTTTCGGCCTGATCTGGATCATCCCGGCCGCGCTCCTCATCCGCTGGATGGAGCGCGTCGACAGGCGCTGATCGATGAACGCCGCCCTCATGTCCCGGCCTTGAGCCGGGACCCATTGAGCGCGCTGCATTCCGGACGAACCAACGTCGGCGATTTCTTGGAGAACACGGAGCCGAATGGGTCCCGGCTCGAGGCCGGGACATGAGCGATGCGCCGGCTACGCCCGCCCCGTCAGCCTCCGCGCCGCCCGCATCATCGCGAAGGGCGCTCCGGACAGCAGCGCGTCGACCGCGGCGCGGGTCTGGAAATGGCCATTGAGCGAGACGCGCGGCAGCGCCGTCGGCGCCGCGGCGTGCGAGGCGTCGAGATGGCCGGGCCGCGTGGTCACGGCGCTGTCGAAGCCGATCTCGTCCGCGAGAGCATAATCGCGCGCGCCCGCGGCCGACAGATCGCCGACCGGATAGGCGAAGTGCCGTGGCGTCCGGCCGAGCGCCTGCGCGATCGCCTCGCGGCTCTCCGCCATCTCGGCGCGCGCGACCTCTGCCGGGTGTTTCGCCAGCATTGGATGGGTGACGGTGTGGGCGCCGATCTCGACCAGCGGATCGGCCGCGACCTCGCGGAGCTCGTCCCAGCGCATGCAGAGATCGCGCGCGAAGGAGAGCGGATCGATCCCCTGCTCGAGCGCGAGCCGCTGCGTCTCCGTTCTCAGCCGCTCCTCCGGACCCGCGCGCAACGCCCAATAGATCCGCGACCAGGCGGCGTCCTTCTCGCGCGGCGTGGCGCAGGGGAGCCGCTCGTTCCCGGCGCCGAGGTCGATCGCGATCTCCGAGGCGCGGGCGAGCGCGGCTTCGAGCGCGAGCCACCAGATGTCGACGCTGCCCTCCGCGAAGCCTGACGCCACGTAGAGCGTCGCCGGCGCGCCATGGCGGCGCAGGATCGGCAGGGCCTCATCGCGGACGTCGCGATAGCCGTCGTCGAAGGTGACGTGCAGGAAGGGTCGCTCCGACCGTCCCGCGCGGACGCGTGCGAGGGCCTCGTCGAGCGTCACGAAGTCGAAGCCGAGTTCCGTTGCGCGGCCGAGCGCGAGGTCGAGGAAGGCCGGCTCGACTTCGAGCAGACGGTTCGGCGCGAAGGAGCGGCCGTCCCACTTGCGGACGTGGTGGAGCGTCAGGATCAGGCCGAGGCCGCGCGTGCGGGCGCCGAGGGCGCGGTTCGCGCCGACGAGGTCGAGCGCCGCGAACGCCGCGCGAAACAGTCGCGTGCGCGCTCCGCTCATTCCGGTCCCCGATCGTAGGTCGCGGCTACTTTCGGCGCCGACGGTAAACGAAGTCTTGCGAGGCCCGCAGAACTCGCCGCGCGTCGACCCACGCCGCGGATGTCGACAATTTGAGGAGATTTCGCTGAAGCTTGCGCGCCCGGCGTCGGTCGCAGAAACGGCCGTCGCCGCAAGAATGAGGGCCTCCGGCCGCTCCGACGGCCTCCTTCCCAAGCATTTTCAGCGGAATTGAAGCTGATTTTACACGATCGACTTCACGGATTGTATAAGGTTCCCTCCATAGCGTCCGGCCTTGAGAAAAGAACCGATCTCAGCCGCGAAGCCATGATCCCGTCCCGTCTCCACCGCCGCCTCTTTCGGCCGTTCGGCCGCGACGCAAGCGGCGCGACCGCGCTGGAGTTCGCCTTGATCGGCCCGCCGCTCGTCCTGATGCTTTGCGGCGTCGTCGAGCTTGGCCTGATGCAGGGCGCGCAGGCGGTGCTCGACAATTCCGTGTTCGCGGCGAGCCGCGTCGGCAAGACCGGCTTCAAGGAGGCGGGCAAGACCCAGGCCGACGCGGTGTCAGCGGCGATCAAGACGGCCGCCTCCAAATATCTCGACCCGGCTAAGATCCAGGTCACCAGCAAGGCCTACACGGACTACAGCGACATCGGCCAGCCCGAGCCGTTCACCGACACCAACAAGAACGGCAAGCGCGACGCAGGCGAGTCCTTCACCGACACCAACGGCAACGGCTCCTACGACGTCGATCGCGGCAAGGGCGGCCTCGGCGGCGCGACCCAGATCGTCGTCTACACCGCGACCTATAACTGGCCGATCTCGACCCCCTTCATCGGCAAGCTCATCGGCAAGGACGGCGCTCGCGCGCTGAAATCCGAGATCGCCGTCAGGAACGAGCCGTACTGATGGCCCGCCCCGCGCTCATCTCCCGGCTCCGCCGGTTCCGCGGTTCGCAGGACGGGCTCGCCGCGATCGAGTTCGCCCTGATGGCGCCGGTGCTCGCGACCCTGCTGCTTGGCGGCTACGACCTGACGCGCTTCATCCAGGTGCGGTCGGGCGTCGACAAGGTCGGCTTCTCGGTCGCGGACGTGACCGCGCAGTACAAGGCGCTGAACTCCTCCACCATGGCGCAGGTTTTCCGGATCACGGGATCGAGCCTCAAATCCTACCGGTCCGGCGTCAACGGCGTGACGATCCTGACGTCCGTCTATCTCGACAACACGACGCCGAGGGTGCGGTGGCAGTGCTACAGCACCAACGGCTCGCAGTGGCAGAGCAAGATCGGCAAGGAGGGCGCGGCGGCGAACGTCGACAAGGCGCTGCTCGCCGACGGCAACGACAATCTCATCGTCTCCGAGGTCTTCTACCGGTACGAGCCGCTCTTCACCCAGTTCGTGACCGGGAACATCGACCTTCACACGCAGTCGCTCTATCGCCCGCGCCTCGGCGCGCTCAACACGAAGCCCTGCTGATGAGCACCTCGTCGAACGGGCCGCGCGCCCGCCTTGCCCGCCTCGCCCGTTCGGAAGACGGCGTCGTCGCCCCCCTCATCGGCCTGATGCTGCTGGTGCTGATCGGCTGCGTCGGGCTCGCGGTCGACACCGGCCGGGGCGTGCTGGTCAAGGCCCGATTGTCCGACGCGCTCGACGCCGCAGGTCTCGCGGTCGGCGCAAGACTCAGCACCACGGATTACAACGCCGACGCGAAGCGCTTCGTGCAGGCGAACTTCGCGGCCGGCTATTCGGGCGCGACCGTCACCTCCGTCACCGCGACGCCGAACGCGACGAAGAGCGTCATCACACTGAGCGCCGAGGCCGAGATGCCGACGGCCTTCATGCGGATCTTCGGAACAAAGCTGGTGAAGGTGAAGGCGACGTCGGAGGTCACGCGCGCCGCGACGGGCCTGGAACTAGTGCTCGCTCTCGACAACACGGGCTCGATGAGCAGCAGCATGCCCGCGCTAAAATCTTCCGCCAAGTCGCTGCTCAACATCCTCTATGGTGGACAGGCCGAGGCGGACGACCTCTATGTCGGCCTGGTGCCCTTCTCGCAGACAGTGAACATCGGGCCCGCCGTAGCGAACCACTTGGCCTGGATGGACCCGGACCCCGCCAACGTCGCCCTGAAGCCGTCGGGTTGGTCGGGCTGCATCGAGGCTCGCGCATATTCCGCCAATCAGCGGACCCGCGAGCTTGACACCACGGACGCCCCGCCGACCCTCACCCCTCTCGATAAATCGACGCTGTTTAGATACTATAAATATCCCAATCTTGATCCAAGTTCTCCTTGGAGCAACTTTTTCTACGAGTACAATAAAGAATACAATAAATATTGCCCGTCGCCCATGCTGCCCATGACCAAGAAGAGGGCGACGGTCGAGACCGCCATCGACAACATGAAGGATGGCGGAAACACCCACGTCAATCTTGGCGCTGTGTGGGGATGGAGGATGCTCTCGCCGAGGTGGCGCGGGAAGTGGGGCGGGGACATGTCCCTGTCGGGACTCCCGTTGGACTACAACACGCCGCGCATGAGCAAGGCGCTCGTGCTGATGACCGATGGCGCCAACACGATGAGCGCCGGCCTGGGCGGCTACACGGCCTACGGCGTGCTGAGCGAAAAGCGACTGGGAACTGATCAGGAAGCGCAGGCGGTCAAGAATCTCAACGCACGCCTCACGGAGGTCTGCAACTCGGCCAAGAGCGCCAGCGTGATCATCTACACCGTCGCGTTCAACATCCCGAAGAACAGCGAGATCGAGAAGTTGATGCAGGCGTGCGCGTCGAAGGCCGAGTACTACTTCCCAGCCGGCAACGAGACGGCGCTCAAGGACGCGTTCAAGACCATCGGCGACTCGCTGTCGAACCTGCGCGTGAGCAAGTGACGCGGGGCGCGAGGCAAGGAACGGCGCCATGATGCCGCGTAGCGCCCTTTCTGCGACGCGGCCGCAGTATCTCCAACCCAGAGGCAAGGCTCCCTGCGACCGCGGGGAGCCGAACGCCGCCACGCATCGGATCGCCGGCATGATGAAGACCGACCGGCTCCCCGCTGCGCCGGGCCAGGCCTATGCGACCGTCGAGATCCATCGCGACCTCTCCGAGGTCGCGGCCCTCTGGACGGCGCTCATGCCCGAGGCGCTCGCCACGCCCTATCAGAATCCTGCCTTCCTTCGCGCCTGGGTGGATCACGCCGCGGGGCCGGAGGGCGTCGAGCCTCTCATCGTGGTGGCGCGGGACGCCTCCGGCCGGCCGGTGGCGCTGCTGCCCTTCGGCCTGAAGCGTCGAGCGGGAATCAGGGTCGCGCGTTTCCTCGGCGGCAGCCACGTCAACTACAACCTCCCGGTCATCCGGCGCGACAGCCTCGCGGCCTTCGCCGGAGGCGACGCGATGCGTCTGCTGCGCGACGCCGCGAAGATCGCGCGGATCGACGCCTTCGCGCTGTCGAACCAGCCTCACGTCTGGGAGGGCTTCGACAACCCGTTCGCCGCGCTGCCCCGCCAGCCCTCCCCCGACGCGGGCTTCAGCGGCCCCTTGGCGCCGAGCCTCGAAGAACATCTGAAACGCTTCGTGTCGGCCAAGTCGCGTTCGAACCAGCGGCGCAAGATGCGCCGCTTCGAGGAGCTCGGCCATCCGCTCATCTACCGCGCCGAGACCGCCGCGCAGCGCGCGCGCTTGCTTGACGCCTATTTCGACCAGAAGGCCCGCCAGTTCGAGATGCGCGGCGTGGCGAACGTGTTCGAGCGTCAGGGCGTCCACGAGTTCCTGGCCGACGCCTGCGGGCTCAGCGGCGCCGCGCCCACCGTCGAGATCTACGGGTTCGAGCTCGACGGCGAAATCATCTCGGTGACGGGCGGCCTCGCCGACCGCGGCCGCTACTGCGGCATGTTCATCTCGATCACCAGCGGCGAACGGGCGAAGTACAGCCCCGGCGAGATGCTGATGAATTTCGTGGTCGAGGATTCGATCCGCCGCGGCCTGTCGATCTTCGACCTCGGCGTCGGCGCCGCTGCCTACAAGAAGATGTACTGCCCAGACGCCGTGCCGCTGTTCGACTCGATCTTCGGCGTCACGCTGCGCGGGCGCGCCGCGGCGGCGGCGGTAGCGGGAGCGGCGGCCGCGAAGGCGCGCGTGAAGGCAAGTCCCCGCGCCTACGCGCTGCTCGATCGCGCGCGCAAGGCGATGGCCGGACGCAGAAGCGCCGCATCGGCCGAAGACCATCACTCCTGAAGGCGATCGGCGCTCGCCGCGCGGTCAAGCGGCGAGCGAGCGGCCTCCGGGCGTGCCGCCGCCGTCGGTGATCAGCAGCACCACCACGTCGTCGATGCCGTTCGCCCTGAGCCGCTGATGCGCCTCGACGGTGACGGCGTCGGCCGCGCCGGCGTTCGAGACCAGCACGGCCGCGCCGCAATGCGCGGCGAACGCGTCGGAGCCGCCGGGGCCGCTCGGCGTGGTGATCATCACGAAGTCATAGGTGAGCGCGAGCGCCTCCAGCACGATGCCGAGGCGGGACCGCGCCGCCGGGTCGAGCCGCTCGAAAGGCTCCGCGCCCTGCGGCACGAGGTGGACGCGCGAACCGCGGTCGCGGTGGATCGCCTGCGCGAAGGTCGCGTCGCCGGACAGGAGTTCGGCGAGGCCCGGCCCCTCCTCGCCATTGCGCGCGCCGCCCGCCGCGTCGACCGCGACGACCCGGCGGCCGGATTCGGAGATCGTCGCCGCGAGCCGCGCCGCGACGCTCGCGACGCCGAGGTCCGGCGTGGCGCCGGTCGTGAGAATCCTGAGCGCGCCGTCGCCCGTCGGCATCGCGGCGAGCTGGCGGGCGAGCGCCGCGACCAGCGCGGCGTCGGCGAACTCGATGGTCGCCGCGCGGGCCGTAGGACGGCCGAGCGAGGTCGCAGGGCTGAGCTTCGCAGGGCTTGGCCTTGCGGCGGCGGTCGCTCCTGCCGCGGTTGCGACCGCGGCGACTGCCGGAGCTGCTCCCGCAGACGATCGGGCGCCAGGCGCGGTCTTCGACGGCTCGGGCGCTTCGGGCGCGACAGGCTCCGGAGCGACGGCGGACGCCGATGCCAGCACAGGCGCAGTCTTCGCCTCTTCGGGTTTCGGCAGATCGGGCTTCGGATCGTCGTCACGGCCGGCCTGCGGCTCCGGCGCAGGCGTCGGCGGCCCGGAGGACGGCATGGGCCCCTGGAGCCGCCCGAAAGCCGGCTGTTCGCCAAGCGCAGGCGGCGGCCCGTGGTCGATCTCGCGCGATCGCCGGCCGCCGCCGAACAGTTCGGCGGCGGCCGCGACGAAGAGCGCGAGCACGAAGACGCCGAGCGTCGCGAGCGCGACCGTCGCGGTCTTCTTCGGAAAGTAGGGCTCGGTTGCCGCGGCGCCGCGCGAGATCACCCGGGCGTCGGCAAGCAGCGCCTCCGGGTTTTCGCGAGCGCTCGTCTCGCGGTACCGGGTCAGCATCTGCTCCAGCAGGTCGCGCTGCGACCGCGCCTCGCGCTCGAGCGCGCGGAGCTGGACCTCCTGGTTGTTGGCGGTCGCGGCCGTGGTCTTGAGCTGGTCAAGCTGCTTGGCGAGCGCCGACACCCGAGCGCCTGCGGTCTTGGCCTCGTTGTCGAAGGCGCGGGCGAGCTTGTCGGCCTCGGAGCGGATCTGCTCGTCGAGCCCGGACAGCTGCGCCGAAAGCTCGCGCATGCGCGGATGCTGGGGCAGCAGCGTCCGGCCTTCGCTCGCGATCTGGGCGGCGAGCTCGGAACGGCGCTGGGAGAGCTGGCGCACCGTCTCGGAATTCGCGATGTCGAGCGCCTCGGCGGGCCGGCCCTGCTTCAGCACGGTGCGGATCATGTCGGCCTTGGCCTGGGCCTCGGCCTGCTGGGTGCGGCTCGTCGAGAGCTGATTCGACATGTCGCCGAGCTGCTGGGCCGCGACCGTCGTGTTGTTGGTGCCGACGAGCAGCCCGGCCTTGGCCCGGAACGCCTCGACGCGCTCTTCGGCCTCGCCGACGCGGCCGCGCAGATTGGCGATCTCGTCGGAGAGATACTGGCTCGCCTGGCGGTTGGTCTCGCGCTTGGAGTCGCGCTGGATGTCGAGATAGGCGTCGACGAAGCCGTTGACGATCCGAGCCGCCGAATCGGCGTTCTGGGAGACGAACTCGACGCCCACGACACGCGAGCCGGACACCGGATAGACGCTCAGATTCGCGGCGACCCGGTCGACCACGCGCTCGTTCATGGGGAGCGACCTGGCCTCGCCGCCGAGCCCGACGAAACCGAGAATCTTGGAGATGAGGCCGGGACCCTTCGGGCCGAATTCGGGGTCCTTTGAAAGGTCGAGGGACTTTACGACCTGACGAACGAGGTCGCGCGACTGAATCAGCTGGACCTGGCTCGCGACCGCCTGCTCGTCCGGCAAGGAGAGACCACGCTCGCCGCCCGGCGCCGCGCCCTCGCGATTCTCGATCAGGACGAGCGCGCTGGAGCGGTAGAGCGGCGCGGAGATCTGCACGAAGGCGATCGCCGCGATCGCCGCCAGCAGAGCCGGACCGAGGATCCAGAACTTGCGCCGCCAGATGCCCTGGCCGAGCGCGCGCAGATCGATCTCGCCGCTTTCAGACGCCTCGCCGTCCCTGTGGTGGGCGCCGCTCTTGGCCATTCCCGCTCCTCGATGCGCGCCGTCACCGCGGTCTCGACCCTGGCAATCGAGCACGATCATGGTTGCCGGCCGGTTAACCGGCGGCTCGCCGGCCGTTAACCGCAGAACCGATTGTTAACCCTGCCGGTGTAACGAAGCATAAACCTTGACCCGACGGGGGCGTCGTCTTGAAACGGTCGCGGCGTCTTATGCTCGCGCTTCTCGCAACGGCCGCGCTCGCAGGCTGCGCCGCGCCTCGCGCGGTGCCGCCGCCGCTCGCGGCGGCCTTCGACGAACCTTACGCGCTCGCAAGCGGCGACCGGCTGCGCGTCAACGTGTTCGGCCAGCAGAACCTCAGCAATTCCTACGCCGTGGAGCCCGATGGCGCGATCGCGATGCCGCTGGTCGGCCGCCTGAAGGTCGAGGGCCAGACCTCGGACCAGGTCCGCACCGGAATAGAATCCAAGCTGAAGAGCGGGTTCCTGCGCGATCCTAACGTTTCGGTCGAGATCGAGTCCTATCGCCCGTTCTTCATCCTCGGCGAGGTGACGCAGTCCGGCCAGTATCCTTACGTCGCCGGCATGACGGCCCAGAACGCGGTGGCGATCGCCAACGGCTTCAGCCCCCGCGCGGTGCAGAACAGGGTGGAGCTCACCCGCCGCATCGGCGACCGGGTCTACAAAGCCGAGGTGCCCCTCACCTATCCGATCCGACCGGGCGACACGGTCACGGTTCTGGAACGCTGGTTCTGAACGTGTCCGGGCCGAATCCGGCCGTGGTGACGGGCGCTTAGGGTTTCGGGCTTAGGCATCTCCGGAACACTCCTATCGCGAGCCTCCATGTCCGACGCTCAGCCGCTGCGAATCGTCCATGTCGTCCGCTCGCCCGTCGGGGGCATCTTCAGGCACATCATCGACCTCGCCGAGGCGCAGTCCGCCTCCGGCCACGCCGTCGGCGTCGTCTGCGACAGCCTGACGGGCGGCGCGTTCGAAGACGCGAAGATCGCCGCGGTCGAGCCCCGACTCGCGCTCGGGGCCGTGCGCCTTCCGATCGCCAGGAACATAGCTCCGTCCGACGCTCTCGCGCTTGTGAAGGTGCGCGGCGCGCTTTCTCCGCTGAAGCCCGACGTCATCCACGCCCACGGCGCCAAGGGCGGCGTTTTCGGCCGGCTGGTCGGCGCGTGGCTCGGCCGGACGCGGCCTGTCGCGCGATTCTACGCCCCGCATGGCGGCAGCCTTCATTACGAGGCGACGTCCACGGAGGGCCGGCTCTATTTCGCGGTCGAACGGGCGCTCGAGCGGATCACGGATTCGCTGATCCATGTGAGCGCCTATGAGGAGCGGATCTTTGTCGAGAAGGTCGGGCCGCCCCGCTGCCCGGCGGCCGTGGTCCGCAACGGGCTGAGGCCGGAGGAGTTCGAGCCCGTCGCCCCTGCGGCCGAGGCCGCCGACTTCCTTTATCTCGGCATGCTGCGCGACCTGAAGGGCGTCGACGTGTTTCTCGACGCGCTGAAGCTTCTCGCGGACTCAGGCCGCAGGGCGAGCGCGGTGATCGTCGGCGACGGTCCCGACGAAGCGAAGTATCGGGCCTTTGTCGACGCCGCCGGCCTCAAGGATCACGTGCGCTTCCGCGCCCCCATGCCGGCCCGCGAGGCGTTCGCGCTCGGCCGGGCGATCGTGGTCCCCTCGCGGGCCGAATCGATGCCCTATGTCGTGCTGGAGGCGATCGCCGCGGGCCTGCCGATGATCGCGACGCGCGTCGGAGGCATTCCGGAGATCTTTGGCCCCTATTCCGATGCGCTCATCCCGCCGGGAGATTCGGCCGCGCTCGCCGCGGCCATGGCCGAGCTCCACGCTTCCCCGGAGGCCGCGCGAGAGGCCGCAGAGGCCCGCAGGCGACATATCGGCCACGAGTTTTCTCTGAAAGAGATGTCTTCGAGGATCGAAACCATTTACCGCGATGGCATCCAAAAGCGGAGAAACCTTGGTTGACGGGTCGCCGTAAACCGTTGGTGGGATTTTAAGGGCATAGTGGCCTCGCTCACATTCGGAGCGAGAAAGTGGCCGACGTGTCGATGGTGCAATTCAAGGTCCGCGAACCGGCGCCAGAGCCGGCGACGCCGCGGCAAGCTCGACTGAACGAACAGGCCCGCGAAATCGCGGAACGGTTCAGCGCTGCCTCGATCTCGCAGGTGCTGCTCGTCGGCGCGGTGCGGGTGATGGACGTCGCCATCGTGGTGGGCTCGGGCCTCGTCGCCCACGAATTCGCGTTTCCGGGCGCCGTGCCGATCGCCTGGCCCTATCTGCTGGCGATGGCGATCGGCGTCGCCCTCTCGGCAATCTTCGCGCAGGCCGCGGACGCCTATCACGTCGTCGCCTTCCGCAATTTCGGCGGCCAGCTCGGCCGGATTCTCGGCGCATGGACGCTGGTCTTCGCGGGCTTCGCCGCAATCGGCGCCTATTTCGACTTCGGCGGCGCCGTGCAGCGCGACTGGATGGGCTACTGGTTTCTTTTCGGCGGCGCGGGCTTCGTCATCGGCCATAGCGTGCTGGTCGTCCTGGTGCAGCAATGGGCGCGCGAGGGTCGGCTCGGCCGCAAGGCGGTGATCGTCGGCGGCGGCGAGCCGGCCGCGGACCTGATCCGCTCGCTCGAGTCGACGCCCGGCAACGACGTCAACATCTGCGGCGTGTTCGACGACCGATCGAACGATCGCTCGCCTCCGCTCGTCGCCGGCTATCCGAAGCTCGGCAACATCGCCGAACTGGTGGAGTTCGGGCGGCTCGCCCGCGTCGACCTGCTGATCGTGACGATCCCGGTCAGCGCCGAGGGCCGCGTCGCCGAGATCCTCAAGACGCTCTGGGTGCTTCCCGTCGACATCCGGCTGTCGGCGCACACCGACAAGCTGCGCTTCCGTCCGCGAGCCTATTCCTATCTCGGCGCGATCCCGATGGTGGAGCTCGCCGAGAAGCCGATCCAGAACTGGGACTTCGTCGCCAAGCGCGCCTTCGACGTCATCGTCGGCTCGCTCGCGCTCATCGTCCTGGCTCCGCTGATGATCGGAACCGCGATCGCGATCAAGCTCGATTCGAAGGGTCCGGTGTTCTTCCGCCAGAAGCGATACGGCTTCAACAACGAGGTCATCGAGGTCTTCAAGTTCCGCTCGCTGCGCCACGAAATGTCGGACCCGGAGGCCAAGACGGTCGTGACCAAGAACGATTCGCGGGTGACGCGGGTCGGCAGGTTCATCCGCAAGACCTCGATTGACGAGCTGCCGCAGCTGTTCAACGTGCTCAAGGGCGAACTGTCGCTGGTCGGCCCCCGCCCGCACGCCGTCAACGCCCACACCTCGCAGCGCCTCTGGAACGATGTGGTTGACGGCTATTTCGCGCGCCACAAGGTCAAGCCCGGCGTCACCGGCTGGGCGCAGATCAACGGCTGGCGGGGCGAGGTCGACAATCAGGAGAAGCTCAGGAAGCGCGTCGATCACGACCTCTATTACATCGAGAACTGGTCGATCCTGTTCGATCTGATGATCCTGCTCAGGACGCCCTTCGCGCTCGCCAAGGCCGAGAACGCCTATTGAGCGCCGTCGGCGCCCTGCGGTCCGACAGCCCGCCGCGCCGCTTCCGCCTGACCACCGAAGACGTCCGGGAGGGGATCGTCTGGCTCGCCGTGGCCACGAGCTTCTTCGTGATGTTCGAGCCGGCGGCCTATGACCTGCTGATCGTCGGCTCGCTCGTGCTGTTCGCCTTCACGGGCCTGAAGCTGCCCCGCACGCTGCTGCCCTTCCTGTTGCTCGTCATCCTCTACCAGCTCGGCGCGGTGGTGACCCTCAACAAGGTCTTCGACCGCCCCGACACGCTGAAATGGACGATCGTCGGCATCTTCCTGGCGGCCACGGGCGTGTTCTTCGCGCTGTTCCTCGCCGAGCGCACGGAGGAGCGCGCGCGGCTGATCGCCAACGCCTGGCTCGTCGCCGGCGTGATCAGCGGCGGGCTCGCGATCATCGGCTATTTCCACCTGGTCCCGTTCTCCGACAAGCTGCTGCTGTTCAGCCGGGCCAAGGGCGCGTTCAAGGACCCGAACGTCTACGCGCCGCATCTGATCTTCCCGGCGCTGGTGCTCATCCAGCGGCTCTATTCGAGCGACCTGAAGCGCTCGCTGATCTGGCTCGCGCTGCTCGGCGCCGTCATGGCGGGCGTGTTCCTGTCGTTCTCGCGCGGCTCCTGGGGCCACCTGATCGCCTCCGCCGCCGTGATGACGACGTTCACCATCCTGGTCGCGCCGTCGCCCGGCAGCCGCGCCCGCATCCTTGTGACCTGCATCGCGGCGGCGGGCGCCGGGGCCTTGCTGATCATCGGTCTGCTGCAGATTCCGGCGGTCGGCGACCTGTTCGCCGAGCGCGCCAGCCTCGAGCAGAACTACGACGTCGGCCATGGCGGCCGCTTCTCGAACCATGTGATCGGGTGGCGGATCGCGCTCGACCAGCCGCTCGGCATCGGCATCTTCCAGTTCGGGAAGGTCGTCGGGGCCGACGTCCACAACACCTATCTCAACGGCTTCCTGTCCTATGGCTGGCTGGGCGGGATCTCGCTGATCGTCATGACCGCGCTGACGCTGGTCTTCGGCTTCCGCTACGTCCTGGTCGCGACGCCGTGGCGGCCGGTCTTCATCTGCTGCTTCTCGACCTGGATGGTGCTGATGGTCGAGGCGGCGGTGATCGACGTCGACCATTGGCGCCATCAATGGGCGCTGCTCGGCATGACATGGGGGTTCGTGGCCGCGAACGCCGCCTGGGAGCGGCGGCGCGCCGCCGAACCGACGGGCTCGACCCGCGCAGTTCCGGGCTGACTCTCAACCGCGAAGCCTGCGGGCGATCACGTAACCGGCGGCCGCGAAGGCGGCGTAGGCCAGGACCCCCGCGACGCCGATCATCGCGGCCGGCGCAAGATCCGGGAAGGCGGGGATCAGCCCGCGCGCCGCGTGCGCGGACTCGAGCGACCAGAGGA
The DNA here is from genome assembly GCF_004103825.1 of Hansschlegelia zhihuaiae. Taxonomy (GTDB): domain Bacteria; phylum Pseudomonadota; class Alphaproteobacteria; order Rhizobiales; family Methylopilaceae; genus Methylopila; species Methylopila zhihuaiae. Next base: position 244,554 of record NZ_RYFI01000002.1, on the reverse strand, counting down.
TCGCGGCGACCGAGGCCGCGGTCGCGATCGTCACGGACGCGATGTTGATCCAGAAGCGGCGGTCCGGCGAGAAGCCGTCGCGGCGGCGGAGCAGCACGACGAGCAGCGCGAGGTTGATCCAGGCGCCGACCGAGGTCGCGAAGGCGAGGCCGGCGTGCAGGAACGAGCCGATCAGCAGGAATTTGAGCGCGACATTCGCGATCGTCGCGACGGCGAGCGCCTTGACCGGCGTCGCGGTGTCGCCGGAGGCGTGGAAGGCCGGCGTCACGCAGCGCAGCGCGACCACCGCCGGCAGGCCGAACGCGTAGGCCTGGAGCGCGGCGGCGGCCCCGGCCACGGCAGCGGCGTCGAACGCCCCTCGCCCGAACAGCGCCGCGACCACGGGGCCGGGCGCGGCGGCGAACAGAGCGACGAAGGGCAGCGTCATCAGCAGCGCGCCCTCGAGCGCGCGGTTCAGGCGGTCACGCGCGCCTGCGAGGTCGTCGGAGGCGAGGCGGCGCGCGAGCTCCGGCAGCAGCACGGTGCCGACCGCGATGCCGACCACCGCGAGCGGCAGCTGGTAGAGCCGGTCGGCGTAATAGAGATAAGAGACCGAGCCGGACGGCAGGAAGGAGGCGAGGATCGTGTCGGCGAACATCGCGATCTGGACGCCGGCCGAGCCGAGCACCGCCGGGCCGAAGCCGGTGAGGAAGTTCTTCACGTTGGCGGTGAGGCGCGGCAGGCGCAGCCCGAGCGAGACGCCGGAGCGGCGCATGTCCCACCACACCAGCGCGAGCTGCGCGAAGCCGGAGACCAGCACGCCCCAGGCGAGCGCGTGGGCGACGGTCGGGAACCAGCCCGCGGCCATCAGCGCCGCGATCATGCAGATGTTGAGCAGGATCGAGGCCGAGGCGGCGGCCGCGAAGCGGTCATGGGCGTTGAGCACGCCCGCGACCAGCGTCATGGCCGAGATCAGCAGGAGATAGGGAAAGGTGATGCGGGTCAGCTCCGCGGTCAGCGCGAGCTGCGGCGGGTCGTCGGCGAAGCCCGGCGCCAGCGCCGCGACGACAAGCGGCGCGAAGATCAGCGCGGCCACGAGCAGCACGGCCTGCGCCAGCAGGGTGATGGACAGCACGTCCTCGCCGAAGGCCTTGGCGGCGCCCTCCCCGTCGCGCGTCAGCGCGCGGGCATAGCGCGGCACGAAAGCGGCGTTGAACGCCCCTTCGGCGAAGATCGCCCGAAAATGGTTCGGCAGGCGGAACGCCACCATGAAGGCGTCGGCGAGCGGCCCGGCGCCCAGCAGCGCCGCCATCATCACGTCGCGCACGAAGCCGAAGGCGCGGCTGAGCAATGTCAGCCCGCCGACAGACGCCGCCTTACGCCACATGAAGGGTCATCGCGATCCGGAACCCCGCCCGCGCGAATCCGCGCGCGCGGAGAGTAGCGGTCGCGAGCGCTTGGGAGTAGTGCGCCTCAGGCAGCCTTGGCTTCCCGCGCCAGCCCGAGCTTCGGCGGCTCCTTCTCTTCGGGGAAGATCGCGAAGCGCCGGAAGGCGAGGCCGACCTGGTCGCCGACGGCGATCTCCGCCTCCGGGGGCAGCAGCGCCTCGACGCGGGTGTGGCGCTCGCCGACCGCAATGTCGACGCGGCGGTACTGGCCGGAGCGGCGCAGCGTCATGACGCGTCCCGAGACCACCGACTCGCTCTCGTCCGCGAGCCGCACGTCCTGCGGCCGCACATGGACGCGCGCCGCCCCTTCGGGCGCGTCGACGGGCCCGAGAACGAGCGGGGCACCGTCGAGCATCGCCCTGCCCCGCTCGATCGTCACCGGCAGGGCCGTCGAGTCGCCGATGAAGGCGTAGACGAAGGGGTTCGCGGGCTCGTCATAGATCTCGTCGGGGCTGCCGACCTGCTGCAGGTCGCCTTTGTGCAGCACCGCGACCCGGTCGGCGAGCTCCATCGCCTCCTCCTGGTCGTGGGTGACGAAGACGGTGGTGTGGCCGGTCTCGTCGTGGATCTGGCGGAGCCAGCGGCGGAGCTCCTTGCGGACCTGCGCGTCGAGCGCGCCGAACGGCTCATCGAGCAGCAGAACCTTCGGCTCGATCGCGAGCGCCCGGGCGAGCGCCACGCGCTGGCGCTGGCCGCCCGAGAGCTGCGCCGGGTAGCGGCCCTCGAGGCCGTTGAGCTGCACGAGGTCGAGCAGCTCGAGGACCCTCTTGCGGATATGGGCTTCGGGCGGCCGTCGATCCCGGCCGCGCACCCGCAGGCCGAAGGCGATGTTGTCGAACACCTTCATGTGTCGGAACAGCGCGTAATGCTGGAACACGAAGCCGACATTGCGATCCTGGACGCGCCTGCCGAGCGCGTCGACGTCGCCGAACAGGATCTGGCCGCCGTCCGGAACCTCGAGCCCCGCGATCGCCCGCAGCAGCGTCGTCTTGCCAGAGCCCGACGGCCCGAGCAGCGCGATCAGCTCGCCCGAGCGGATGTCGAGGCTCACGCCGTTCAGGGCCGGGAAGGCGCCGTACTCCTTGCGGAGGTTGCGGATCTTGAGCTCCATCGAAGGCTCCTCGAACTCAGTGGCGGTGCGCGGCGGAGATCTGGTCGCCGTAGCGCCATTCCAGCCCGGACTTGATGGCGAGCGTCACGAGGCCGAGGCCCGCGAGCACGGAGGCCGCCGCGAAGGCGGCCACGAAATTGTAGTCGTTGTAGAGGATCTCGACCTGCAATGGGATCGTGTTGGTGAGCCCGCGCAGATGTCCGGAGACGACCGAGACCGCGCCGAACTCGCCCATCGCGCGGGCGTTGCAGAGCAGCACGCCGTAGAGCAGCGCCCAGCGCACGTTCGGCAGCGTCACCGACCAGAAGGTGCGCCACCCGCCTGCGCCGAGCGAGAGCGCCGCTTCCTCCTCGCTGGTCCCCTGCTCCTGCATCAGCGGGATCAGTTCGCGGGCCACGAAGGGGAAGGTCACGAAGATGGTCGCGAGCACGAGGCCGGGCACGGCGAAGATGATCTGGATGTCGTGTTTGACGAGCCAGGGGCCGAGATAGCCGTTGGCGCCGAACAGCAGCACATAGCACATGCCCGAGACCACGGGCGAAACGGAAAACGGCAGGTCGATCAGGGTGATGAGGAAGCTCTTGCCCTTGAATTCGAACTTCGCGATCGCCCAGGAGGCCGCGAGGCCGAACACGATGTTGAGCGGCACCGCGATCACCGCCACGAGAAGGGTGAGTTGGATCGCCGCGATCGTGTCGGGGTCCTCGAAGGACTCGAAATAGGCCGCGATCCCGTTGCGCAGCGCCTCGGCGAACACGGCGTAGAGCGGCAGGATCAGGAAGAAGCCGAGAAACGCGATCGCGATCACGGTGATCGCGAAGCGGGCGGCCGGGCTTTCGGCCGTCGGGCTGTCGAGCCGCATGGCGGGGGCGTCAGCGGGCATGTCCGAGCCTCCGGCGCGACCAGGCTTCGATCAGGTTGATGGCGAGCAGCATCAGGAAGGAGATCGCGAGCATGATGGTCGCGATCGCGGTCGCGGCCCCGTAGTCGAACTCCTCGAGCCGCATGATGATGAGCAGCGGCGCGATCTCCGAGACGTAAGGGATGTTGCCCGCGATGAAGATCACCGAGCCGTACTCGCCGACCGCGCGCGCGAAGGCGAGCGCGAAGCCGGTGAGGAGCGCCGGGATCAGCGTCGGAAGGACGACCCGCAGGAGGGTGGTGGGCCGTCGCGCCCCGAGGGTGGCGGAGGCCTCCTCGAGCTCGCGGTCGAGGTCCGCCAGGACCGGCTGGACGGTCCGCACCACGAAAGGCAGGCCGATGAACACCAGCGCGACGAAAATGCCGAGCGGCGTGAACGCGATCTTGAACGGCGCGATCGAGCCGATCAGGCCGTTCGGCGCGTAGATCGCCGAGAGCGCGATGCCCGCGACCGCGGTCGGCAGCGCGAAGGGCAGGTCGACGGCCGCGTCGAGCAACCGCTTGCCCGGGAAGGAATAGCGCGTCAGCGCCCAGGCGACGATCAGGCCGAACACGGCGTTGAGCGCGGCGGCCGCGAAGGACAGGCCGAAGGAGACGCGCAGCGCCGCAAGCGTGCGCGGCTCGGTCGCGAGCGCGAACAGTCTCGCGGGGCCGAGCGATCCCGCCCACAGGACGACGGCGGCGAGCGGGATCAGGATGATCAGGCAGAGATAGAACCAGACGAAGCCGTAGGTCAGGCCAAACCCCGGAATGGCGCTCGGCGTGCGGAAGCTCGAACTCATGCGGGAGGGCCGATCCTGGCTCGCGGCGGTCGTTGGGCGCCTAGCGCCCGCGGCGGCGGCGGTGGTCGCGTCGGTCAAGAAAGCTCCCCGGTGGTCGTGACGTGAAAGGACCGCGGCCGGAAGCTTCGGTCGCGGCCAGTACAGGAGGGAGGAGGCCGCTTACTGGGGCCTGTAGATCTGTTCGAAGGAGCCGCCGTCGCCGAAATGCTCGCCCTGGGCCTTCGCCCAGCCGCCGAAATCCTTCTCGATGGTGACGAGCTTCAGGTCCTTGAAGCGCGCGACGTCTTCCTTGTCGGCGAGCTCAGGCTTGATCGGCCGGTAGAAGTGCTTGGCGGCGAGCCGCTGGCCTTCGCGGTCGTAGAGCAGGTTGAGATAGGCCTCCGCCTGCTTGCGGGTGCCGTTCTTGTCGACATTGGCGTCCACCAGCGCGACCGGCGGCTCGGCCAGGATGGAGATCGACGGGTAGACGATCTCGAACTTGTCCTCGCCGAACTCCTTGAAGGACAGGAAGGCCTCGTTTTCCCAGGCGAGCAGAACGTCGCCGATCTCGCGCTGGGCGAAGGTCGTGGTCGAGCCGCGGGCGCCGGAATCGAGCACCGGAACGTGCTTGAACAGGTCGCCGACAAAGGCCTTGGCCTTGGCGTCGTCGCCGCCGTTCTTCTCGCGGGCGAAGGCCCAGGCCGCAAGGTAATTCCAGCGGGCGCCGCCCGAGGTCTTCGGGTTCGGCGTGATGACCTGGACGTCCGGCTTCACCAGATCGTCCCAGTCCTTGATCGCCTTCGGATTGCCCTTGCGGACCAGGAACACGATGGTTGACGTGTAGGGCGAGGAGTTGTGCGGCAGTCGCTTCTGCCAGTCGGCGGGCAGTTTGCCGCTCGCCTTTGCGATGGCGTCGATGTCGGCCGCCAGGGCGAGGGTGACGACGTCGGCGTTCAGCCCGTCGATCACCGACCGCGCCTGCTTGCCCGAGCCGCCATGCGAGACCTGAACCTTCACCGTCTCGCCGGTCTCCGCCTTCCAGTTCTTCTCGAAGGCGGCGTTGAAGTCCTTATAGAGCTCGCGGGTCGGATCGTAGGAGACGTTGGTCAGCTTGGTCTGCGCTGCGGCGGGCGTCACGAAAAGCGGCGCGGCGAGAGCAAGCGCGGCGAAGATGAGCGAGGCGCGGCGGCGGGTCATGGACTGATCTCCGATAAGGCGACGCCAAATACACGACACGCTGAGTCGGGATTGTCAACGCAACAGAGCGTCTTTCTATAGATTTTGTTCCATCGTTGATTTATCGGGCGATCAGCTCGATAGCTGGAGGCGATCCGTCGTCTCCGCCGGCGCGTCGATCGCGTCCTTGAGGGTCGTGCGGTCCATGATCTCGACGGTGGTCTCGTACATGTCCTGAAAAATCCGGCGGACCGTGCAGTTCGCCTCGTCCGCGCAGTCGGAGCAACGCCGATAGGCGGTGCGCGACAGGCAGGGCAAAGGGGCGAGCGGGCCATCGAGGAGCCGTAACACACGGCCGAGGCCGATCGACGACGGCGGCTGGGCGAGCAGGTAGCCGCCATCCTTGCCGCGACGGCTCTCGACGAACCCTGCGCGCCTGAGCTCGATCAGGATCTGCTCGAGGAAACTCTGCGGGATGGTCTCGCGCGCGGCGAGATCGCGGATGGAGGACGGCTTGCCCTCCGGGGCGCGACCGAGGGCGACCAGCGCCTTCAGGGCGTATTTGGCCTTTTGCGAGATCATCCTGCGCCCTGTTGCGGAACCTGTCGCCGCTTAGCAGAACGCGAGGCCCGGGGAAAATTCGGGCGGATTCTAACGCTTTGACCGCACCAAGACAGCAAGAAAAAAGCCCGGCCGTTCCCTGTCGGCCGGGCTAAAGCGTTCGAGCGATTTCGGCGTGAAGAGGGGCGGTATCCACGGCCGGCGCCGGCATGCGGCGAGGGGATCATGCTCGATCGACCGGACTCATAGAGTTGGTCGCCTGAACGAAAGCTAGGCGGGCCATTCATCCGCCATTCATCCGCCGTTCACCTGCTCGGCCTGGCGGCTTCGGCGACCGCTTGCGCCGCAGTGCGACTGGCGCTAGAGCAACGGCGCCCCGCCTGGGGCGTCGGAGCGTGGCGCAGCCCGGTTAGCGCACTAGTCTGGGGGACTAGGGGTCGTGGGTTCAAATCCCGCCGCTCCGACCAAATCGTTTCGCTAGCGGAACCGCTCCTGCGGCCCCGTCGCTCGCAGGACATCAGGAATGAATGAGTACCGATCGCTTCTCGAACGTATGAAGACGGCCCAGGCGGAGCTGCTCGCAGCCGCCGCGAAGGCCGCCACCCTTCCGTCCGACGGAGCGCTGAGGAAGATCGCCGATCTCGAGATCGCCATCGGCGCGCTCGAGCATCTGATCGACGAAGGCGCGCTTCCGAAGCGATAGCCATCCGTAAATATTTTGTGAAACGCGGCCCGTGGGTGGGAACTCACGAGCCCGTCCCGCGTTGTGGTCGCAGTTTTCAGCAAGTCACTCCTGCGGACATACGATGTTTTACGTATATCGGATCGGTCAAGATAGCAATGATCAGGCGATCATCGTAGACGATCGCCACGAAGAAGTCTCGGGCTCGCCTGAGACTAAGGCAATTGATTCTCAATATGGCGAAGGCGATATCGATTTCGTCGACGACTCTTTGCTGAACCCGGCGCCTCACAATGCGATCGAACAGCAGTTGCTGCGCGGCGATGTGATCGGTCTCGCGCTGATGTCGGGTGCGATCATCTGGAGCGCGATGGGCGCTTTCGGATAAATGGGTCAGAAATGCGGCGGCTACATTGACCCGCCGCCATATCGGGACAGTTATGGCGTCGTGACCATAGCGCGAGAGTCGGCGTGCGCGTTCTCTATGTCGATGACGAACCCGACATAAGAGAAATCGCACGGATTTCGCTCGACCTCGACGAGGGCATGGAGGTCGAGACCGCCGCTTCCGGAGCCGAGGCGATCGAGAAGGCCGTCGCTTGGCGCCCGGACGTCATTCTGCTCGACGTGATGATGCCCGACATGGACGGGCCCTCGACCCTCGCCCGACTGAGGGCGCGCAACGACACCAGCCGCATTCCGGTCGTCTTCATCACGGCCCGCACCCAGGCGCAGGAGGTCGAGCGCTTCAAGGCGCTCGGCGCCTGCGCCGTCATCCCGAAGCCGTTCGACCCGATGCTGCTGGCGGCCCAGGTTCGGGCCGCCTGTTGCCGATGAGGCGGGCGGTCAGGGCGTGACGCGGATGAACGAGCCGAAGGAGCGCGGCCCGTTGCCTGTCGTCATCTCGCGCGTGACCTTGAGCGTCGCGACGTCGATTTCGCTGAGAGTGTTCGAGAACCAGTTAGACACATAGACGAACCGGCCGTCGCGCGACGCCTCGATGCCCTCCGGGTACTCTCCGACCGGAATTGTGGCGACCGGCTTCAGGCTCGACAGGTCGAACACCGAAACCTGCTCCTGATATTGATCGGTCACGAAGCCGCGTCCGCCCGCCAGCGCCACGGCGTAGGGCCTGTCGCCGACCTTCACGCTGCCCACGACCTTGCGGGCGGCGATGTCGATCACCGAGACGTCGTTGGTGGCGACGTTCGCCGTGTAGGCGCGCTCGCCTTTGGCGTCGATCGTGACGCCGAACGGCCGGTCGCCGACCCGGAGCTGCGCCACTCGTTTCGCGCTGGCGACGTCGACGATCGAAACCTCGTTGGAGTCGCGGTCCGCCGACAGCAGCAGCTTGCCGTCCGGCGTGACCGCGAGGCCGGAGGGCGACAGTCCGACTTCGATCGAGCCGGTGACCTTCCGGGCGACGGGATCGACCACATGGATCTTGTGGGCGTACCAGTCGGCCACATAGACCAGCGACCCCGAAGGATGCGCCGCGACGCCGAGGGGCCCTCCCCCGACATCGATCTTCGCGACCACCTGGCGCGCCGCCGCGTCGACGACGTTGAGCGCCTTGCCCTCGGGCGAGGTGACGTAGACGCGCGCGCCGTCCTTCGAGACGGCGACCCCGGCCGGTCGGCCGCCGATCGGGATCGTGGCGAGCGTCTTTCCGCTCGCGAGATCGATCACCGACAGGTCGTCGCTGGACTGGTTCGTGACGAAGGCCTCGTCGGCGCGGGACGGACCCGCGACGACGAGGCAGACCGCGGCGAGGAGCGCGCCGAGACGCAAAAGCTCAGCTCCCGCCTTCGACCTTCTTCTTCAGATTGTCGAGGCCGGCGCGGTAGAGCCCGCTGACGGCCTTGAGCGCGGCCTCGTCGCTGAGCTCCGGCGGCGGATCGTTGTTCGGGAAGCCGCGATAGAACGCGCCGTCCCAGGTCACAGTGGTCTTGTCGCCCTCGCCCTTGACGATGATCTTGGACGAATAGTTCGAGACCGGCAGCACCTTCACGTCGACATTGGTGATGCGGTACGAATACATCATCTTGTCGGCGGCGTACTGGTTGAGCTCCTCCTCGACGATGGCGCCGCCCTTCAGCGTGATCTTCCGCTTGGCGCCCTTCTCGGCGGCGGCGTCGCCCTCGGTCTTCTCGACGGGCGGAAGCCAGCTCATGTCGAGCCAGTTGCCGACGACCTTCCAGACCTTGTCCGGCGAGGCGTTGATCTCGACCTTCTGCTCGGTCTTCTGGCGCGTCGGGCCGTGGGCGTCGGCCGCGCCGGCTGCGCCGAGAACAAGCGCGGCGGCTGCGAGGAGTTGAAGCTTCATCCTTGTTGCGTCCTTTTTCTTCCTCCGCGCCCGCCGCGGCGCGGCCGGCCTACGGGCGCTTGTCGGCCATGCTCGGCCGGGGCGGCATAGAACCACCGGCCGGCGCCGCGATAAAGGCCCGCCCACTGGTCCCTTCGACGCACCCGCGCCGCATTCCCGGGCCCCAATCTTTTGGGCTATGTCCTAGATGAAGCTTCGTTTCCGAACCCACCCAAAACTCCTCAGCCGGGAGAGTCCGTCACGTCGCACTCGCCGAGGGAGCCGGCCTTCCGCGCCCGCGTGATCTCGCGCATCGCGGACGTCGACGCCGCCTCCTGGAACCGCTGCGCGCTGGCCTGCGGTCCATACAATCCTTTCGTGGACCACCGCTTCCTGAACGCGCTCGAGCTCTCCGGTTCGGTCGGCCCAGGAACCGGGTGGGCGCCTGCTCATGTCGCGCTCGAAGCACCCGACGGCTCGCCGGCGGGCTTCGCGCCCTGCTATCTGAAGTCCCACAGCCAGGGCGAATATGTCTTCGACCACGGTTTCGCCGACGCCTATGAACGGGCGGGCGGCAGCTATTATCCGAAGCTGCAGGTCGCGGTCCCCTTCACGCCCGCGACCGGACCGAGGCTGCTTGTCTCTCCGGACGACGACCCTGAGGCCGCACGGACCGGCCTCGCCGCGGCGCTGCGCGGCCTCATGCGCCAGACGGGCGCCTCATCCACCCACGTCACCTTCGCGACCGAGGAAGAGCGCGCGCTTCTGGTCCGCGAGGGCTATCTGGCCCGCGACGACCAGCAGTTCCATTGGCGCAATGAAGGCTACCGCTCCTATGACGACTTCCTCGCCGACCTCGCCTCCCGCAAGCGCAAGCAGCTGAAGCGCGAGCGCCGCGAGGCGCTGGCCGACGGGATCGCCATCCGGCACGTCACCGGATCCGACCTGACCGAGGACTGCTGGGACGCGTTCTTCGCCTTCTACATGGACACGGGCTCCCGCAAATGGGGCCGGCCCTATCTCAACCGCCGGTTCTTCAGCCTGATCGGCGAGGCGATGCCGGAGACGATCCTGCTGGTGCTCGCCGAACGCGCCGGCCGGCCGATCGCGGGCGCGCTGAATTTCATCGGAGGCGACGCGATCTATGGTCGCTATTGGGGCGCGGTGGAGGAGCATCCCTTCCTGCATTTCGAGGTCTGCTACCATCAGGCGATCGACGCCGCGATCGCGCGGGGCCTCGCCCGTGTCGAGGCCGGCGCGCAGGGCGAGCACAAGCTCGCGCGCGGCTATCGCCCGGTCGTGACGCGCTCCGCCCACGCCTTCGCGGATCCCGGTCTCCAGCGCGCGGTCGCGGACTATCTCGCGCGGGAGCGGCGATATGTGGCGGCCTCCCAGACCGAACTCGAGGAGGCGACGCCCTTCCGTCGCAGCGACGCTGGGGCGGAGAGCTGACGCGAGGACGGGATTCGGGACGCCGCTGTGGCCGGCGCGCGCTTGACCCGCTCCGCGTCCTGCGATCCCTTGCGCGCCCGATCCGAAGGGAGGCCGCGCGATGGCCGACTACGACCCTGACAACATCTTCGCCAAGATTCTGCGCGGGGAGCTGCCGGCCCAAAAGGTCTACGAGGACGACGCCGCGATCGCGATCATGGACGTCATGCCGCAGATCGACGGCCATGTGCTGGTCATCCCGCGGGCGCAGTCGCGCAACCTGCTGGACATGGACGCCGGAACGATCGCTCCGCTGTTCGCGGCCGTGCAGAAGGTCGCGCGCGCGGTCAAGGCCGCTCTCGGGGCCGAGGGCGTCACGATCACCCAGTTCAACGAGGCGCCCGCCGGACAGAGCGTGTTCCACGCCCACGTCCACATCCTGCCGCGCTGGACCGACGTGCCGCTGAAGCCGCACACGGGCAAGATGGAGAAGCCCGAGGTCTTGGCCGCGCATGCGGAGAAGATCAGGGCGGCGCTCCAGGAGCGATGACCGCCGTCCCGACCATCAGCGTGGCGGCGGCGGCCGCGACCCCGAGGGCGAGCGAACGACGGCCGAGCGCATAGGCCGCGACGCCGAACGCGACCGAACCCAGCCGCAGCCAGAGCGGCGCGAGCGCGAGGCCGCCCGTCGGGTTGAGCACGAGCTTGGCCACGAGGCCCGCGACCAGCGCGGTCGCGACCATCTTCACCCAGGAGAAGACGGCGCTGTCTTCGTGAAGGCGCGCCGACAGCGCCACGCCGACCACGCGCCAGACCTCGTTCGCCGCGAAGGCCGCAAGGATCGCGGCGAGCATGAACCAGCCGTCGTAATGGGTCATGGCGTCTCCCGTCGCCGGCGCAAGGCGCGCTCGATCACGAAAGCGGCCGTGCCGCCCACGACGCCCGTCAGGAGGAGATCGAGGCTCGGGGTCAGGACGCCGACGACGGGCGCCATGAAAAGCCCGATGAGGATCGCGAGGCGTTCGCCAACGCTCCCGGCGCCCCGCTCGAGCGAAAGCAGGAAGTAGATCGGCGTCAGCCCCAGCAGCGCCACGGAAAGCGGCGTGGGAAGGGCCCCGGCGGCGGCGTGGCCGACGGCGGTCGCGATCGTGCTGCCGGCCACGAGTCCGTTGGCGAGCCCGAGGAAGTACGGCATGCGGGCCGAGCGCGGCATCATCTGCGTCCGACGCTGCCCTTCGAACCAGGCGGTCACGGCCACGTAATGGGCGGCGAGCAGGCGCGCGGTCAGCCTCGTGCGCGGCGTCCGCAACACGGGCAGGAACGCGATGACCATCGGCAGGAGGCGGACGGCGGACACCGTGACCGCGAGAGCCGCCGCCACGATGCCGGCGCCGCTCGCGAGCGAGCCCGCGAGCACAAGCTGGGCCGGGGCCGCCCAGACCAAAGCGGTCGACAGCGCGGCCGCCCAGAGCGGCCAGCCGAAGTCGTGCGTCATAGCGCCGAAGCCGACGAAACTGCCGAACAGCACGAAGCCGGGCGTGCTCAGCGAGTCGCGGGCGCCGCGCAACGCCCAGACGCGCGGCGGCCGCTCGTCGCCCGCCAGCTCGGGCTGGCCCATGGGCTCAGTCCGCAGGGCGGATGGCCGCCCCGCGGGCGGGGTGCTCAGCCGTCACTGCGCACGAGCGGCGGCGTCTTGGCGATCGTCTTGCGGGGGGCGCTGGACGACGGTTTGCGCTTGGAAGGCTTGCGCCCGCCCTCCTCGGCCTTGCGGTCGATCTTTTCGGGCTTCGGCGTGACCGGCCCGGCCGGGAACTCGAATCCGAGGCCCGGCTCGCCGCCTTCCTTGGACTCGACCACCACCCGCACGGCGCCGCCGCCCTTCAGCTGCCCGAACAGCACCTCCTCGGCGAGCGGGGTCTTGATCGTCTCCTGGATGAGCCGCGCCAGCGGGCGCGCGCCCATCATCGGGTCGTAACCGCGCTCGGCGAGCCAGTCGCGCGCCTCGTCGGAGAGCTCGATCGTGACGTTGCGGTCGGCGAGCTGCGCCTCGAGCTGGAGGACGAACTTCTCGACGACCTGGCGCACCACCTCGATCGGCAGATTGCCGAAGGCGATGATCGAATCGAGCCGGTTCCGAAACTCCGGCGCGAACAGCCTGTTGATCGCGTCCGAATCCTCCCCGGTGCGCTTCGAGCGGCCGAAGCCGATCGGCGCCTTGGCGAGATCCGACGCGCCGGCGTTGGTGGTCATGATCAGGATGACGTTGCGGAAGTCGACCTGCTTGCCGTTGTGGTCGGTCAGCTTCCCGTGGTCCATGACCTGCAGCAGGATGTTGAACAGGTCGGGATGCGCCTTCTCGATCTCGTCGAGCAGAAGGACGCAATGCGGGTTCTGGTCGACGCCGTCGGTCAGCAGCCCGCCCTGGTCGAAGCCCACATAACCCGGAGGCGCGCCGATCAGGCGGCTCACCGTGTGGCGCTCCATATATTCCGACATGTCGAAGCGCAGCAGCTTGACGCCGAGCAGCGAGGAGAGCTGCCGCGCGACCTCGGTCTTGCCGACGCCGGTCGGGCCGGAGAACAGGTAGCAGCCGATCGGCTTTTCGGGGTCGCGAAGGCCTGCGCGGGCGAGCTTGATGGTCGAGGACAACGCCTCGATCGCCGCCTCCTGGCCGTAGACCACGCGCTTCAGATTGTCGGTCAGCGAGCGCAGCACCTCGGCGTCGTCCTTTGAGACCGACTTCGGCGGGATGCGGGCCATGGTGGCGATCGTGGTCTCGATCTCCTTCACGCCGATGGTCTTCCGCCGCTTGTGCTCCGGCAGGATCATCTGGCTCGCGCCGGTCTCGTCGATCACGTCGATCGCCTTGTCCGGGAGCTTGCGGTCGTTGATGTAGCGGTGCGCGAGCTCGACCGCGGCCTTGATGGCCTCGTTGGTGTAGCGGATCTGGTGGAAGCTCTCGTAATAGGGCTTGAGACCCTTGAGGATCTCGATTGCGTCCTCGACCGAGGGCTCCGCCACGTCGATCTTCTGGAAGCGCCGGACGAGCGCCCGGTCCTTCTCGAAGTGCTGGCGGTACTCCTTGTAGGTCGTCGAGCCGATGCAGCGCAGCGTGCCGGAGGCGAGCGCCGGCTTCAGCAGATTCGAGGCGTCCATCGCGCCGCCGGAGGTGGCCCCGGCGCCGATCACGGTGTGGATCTCGTCGATGAACAGCACCGCGCCGGGCGTCGCCTCGAGCTCCTTGACGACCTGCTTCAGCCGCTCCTCGAAATCGCCGCGATAGCGCGTGCCGGCGAGCAGCGCGCCCATGTCGAGCGAGAACACCGTGGCGTCGAGCAGCACCTCCGGGACCTCGTCGCGCACGATGCGCAGCGCAAGGCCTTCGGCGATCGCGGTCTTGCCCACGCCCGGGTCGCCGACGAACAGCGGGTTGTTCTTGGTGCGGCGGCAGAGGATCTGGATCGTGCGCGAGATCTCGGCGTCGCGCCCGATCAGCGGATCGATCTTGCCATCCCTCGCCTTCTTGTTGAGGTTGACGCAATAAGCGTCGAGCGCATCGGCCTTTTTCTTGCCGTTGGCAGGCTCGTCCGTGGTGGCGCCGACGTCGTCGTCCGCGCCGCGGGCCGGACGGCTCTCGGAGAGGCCCGGACGCTTGGCGATGCCGTGGCTGATGTAGTTGACGGCATCGTAGCGCGTCATGTCCTGCTCCTGCAGGAAGAACGCGGCGTGGCTCTCGCGCTCGGCGAAGATCGCGACGAGCACGTTGGCGCCCGTCACCTCCTCGCGTCCCGACGAGGTGACATGAATCACGGCGCGCTGGATGACGCGCTGGAAGCCGGCGGTGGGCTTCGAATCCTCGGACGTGTCCCCGACCAGATTGTCGAGCTCGGCGTCGACATATTCGATCAGGTTGCGGCGCAGGATCTCGAGGTCGACGTTGCAGGCCCGCATCACGGCCGCGGCGTCCTGGTCGTCGACCAGCGACAGCAGCAGGTGCTCAAGGGTCGCGTATTCGTGGCGGCGCTCATTGGCGAAGGCCAGCGCGCGGTGAAGGGACTGCTCGAGACTGCGCGAGAATGACGGCAACTGGCTTACCTCACTTCTTTTCCATGACGCATTGCAGGGGGTGCTGGTGCTTGCGCGCGAAATCCATCACCTGCGTCACCTTGGTTTCGGCCACCTCGTATGTGTAGACGCCGCACTCCCCTGCGCCGTGATTGTGGACGTGGAGCATGATCCGCGTCGCGGCCTCACGGTCTTTGGAAAAGAACTGTTCGAGCACGTGGACGACGAACTCCATCGGAGTGTAGTCGTCATTCAGGATAAGGACACGATAAAGACTCGGGCGCTTGACCTTCGGGCGCGTCTTGGTGACGACGGCGGCGCCGGGCCCTGCGTCCTCGACGCGCCGCGAGCCCGTGGCGGCGATCATGACCGACCTGAGCGCGGCGGCGCTGCGACGGCCGGCCGGCCGTCTGGCGCCTCGTTTGAAGATTGTGCCGCGTCCTTCGCCCATCAACCGTCGCGCCGTCCGTCGCCGAGCCGCGCGGCCTCGCAGCGGCGGCTCAAATCAACACCATCGATCCTAGCCCCGCTCGCCGCAGTGCGCCAGAGCGCTCGGACCTCTCGTGCGCACACCTAGGCGTCGGTCGGGACGAAAAAAAGGGCGGCGCGGACATGCCTGACCGGACCGCGCCGGTGGCGGCAGGGGCGCAGCGCCCGCGCAGGAAGGCTGACAAAAGAAAAGCCCGGCCGAGGGCCGGGCTTCGCAAGGACGGCCGCCTTGTCGGGCGGCGTCCGAAACTGTCAGCTGGAAGCCGTCACTTCGCCTTAGCGAGAGCGGTCTCGACCGGCTTGTAGCTCTCCTTCGCGATGTCCGCGTAGAGTTCGCCGATCTTGGTCATGCGCGCGAGATACGTCTCGTAGCTCGATTTGACGAACGCCGACTGAACCTCGATAGCCTTGTCGATCGTCTTGGCGCCGAGCAGCTTCTCGACCAGCGCGGAATTGTCCTCGAAGGTCTTTTTCGAGTAGTCCGCCACTTCGACGGCGATCGCCTGGAAACCCTTGCTGACCGAGCCGAGGCTCTTCAGCGTGAGGTCCATGTTCTCGCGGCCAAACTTCTGCACGTCCTCAAAAGTCGTCGTCATAGTTGTCTCCTCCTTGACGAATGTCGGACCTCGCCAAGCCTCGTCATCGAGCGCTCGGCGCCGGGCCCACCACTTTCAGCAAACGGGTCCGCCGTTCACGACGTTGATATATGCACTGCAGCATGGACGTCAAGGAAAGATTTTGCATTGCACAAAACGGGGCGCTTAACTGCTCCGTAACCGCATCTTCCTACCGTCATTGACAGCGGCGTGAACGCCACCCGGCCGCAGCGCCGGAGACGACCAGAACGGGAAATGGCGGACGGCACATGTCTTGTAGCGTAGCGAAACTCAGCGTCCGTCTTCTGTCCTGCGTCGTCGCCGCCGGCATCGTGGCCGGCGCCATGGCGGCGACCGTCGAAAGCGCCGAAGCGCGGTCGAAAAAGAAACGGTCCTACAGGTCGATCAAACCGGTCGCAGCCGCGACGTTCACCGGCGCGTCGAACTACGCGGCGCTGGTGGTCGACGCCAAGACCGGCCGCACGCTGTACGAGAAGAACGCCGACGCGCGACGTTTTCCTGCCTCTGTCACCAAGGTCATGACGCTCTACCTCGTCTTCGAGGATCTGGAGCGGGGACGCCTCAGTCTCGGCTCGCGCATCACGATGTCGCCGCGCTGCGCCGCGATGCCGCCCTCCAAGCTCGGCATGCGCCCGGGTCAGACGATCGACGTCGAGAATGGAATCAAGGCGCTCGTCACCAAATCGGCCAACGACGTCGCCTGCGCGTTCGGCGAGAATCTCGAGGGCTCCGAGTTCGCCTTCGCCGACCGCATGACCCGCAAGGCGCGCGCGCTCGGCATGAGCGACACCGTCTATCGCAACGCCTCCGGCCTTCCGAACCCCGACCACATCACCACGGCGCGCGATCTCGTGACGCTCGGCCGGGCCGTCCAGGACCGCTTCCCGCGCTACTACGGCTATTTCGGCACCCGCGTCTTCGCCTTTGGCGCCCGCCAGATGCCCAACCACAACCGCCTGCTCGGCCGCGTCGAGGGCGTGGACGGCATCAAGACCGGCTACACCAACGCGTCCGGCTTCAACCTGCTGTCCTCGGTGAAGTCGAATGGACGCAGCATCGTGGCCGTGGTGATGGGCGGCCGCACGGGCGCCTCCCGCGACAATCACATGCGCGAGCTGATCGCGCTGAACCTGCCGAAGGCCCAGCCCGGCCAGCGCGTCGCGCCGCTGGTCGCCGAAGCGGCCTCGCCGTCCGCGATTCGCGCCCGTCCGGCCGTCATGGCCGGCCTGCCGGCGCCGCTGGCCGCCCAGCGCGTCGGCTATGAAGCGCCGGTTCCCGTCCCCTCGCCCGCGCCGGTCCAGCGCGAGGCCGCCCCGATCCCTGCCCCGCGGCCCGTCCAGGTCGAGCGCGTCGTGTCGCCCGCCGTCGAGCCTGTCGTCGCCGCCGCGGTCCCGGCGGTCGTCGAGGCGCCGGCCGCGCCGGCTCCGAAGCCGATGCGCTGGGTCGTCGGGCCTGCCCCGACCACGACCGGCAGCGTCGACGTCGCCGCGGCGCAGGACGACCAGATCGCCGAGCTCGCCACGAACGAATCGCCGAGCCGCTCCGCCTCCAGGCAGGCCGCGGCGGAGCCCGTGCGCCAGACCGCGCAGACGGCCGAAATGACGCCGGCGCGCAAGGGCTGGATGATCCAGATCGGCGCCACCACCGAGGCCGCCAAGGCCGAGGAGCTGCTGTCCGACGCGGCCTCGAAGGGCGGCCGGCTGCTCAACGCCGCCGAACCCTTCACCGAGGTCTACACCAAGGGCGCGACCACCTATTACCGCGCGCGGTTCGCCGGCCTGAACGAGCGGTCGGCCGACGCCGCCTGCAGGGCCCTGAAGCGCAGCTCGGTGAGCTGCTTCGCGATCAAGAATTGAGCCCGGCGGGAGAGGCCTCAGCCATGGCGCCGCTTCGCGAGAACGTCCTTGGCGGCGTTGGCACGCGCCGCGAGCTCCGTCGACCCCCCCTGGTCGGGATGCAGTTTCTTCATCAGCGTCCGATGCGCACGGGCGACCTCTTCCGCGCTCGCCCCCGGCTGCAGGCCAAGGATCTGATACGCCTGCTGTTCCGTCATTACGCCAAAGCCCACGTCCGGCCGGACCTCGTCGGCCCGCCAGTAAGGGTCGTCCTCGACGTGCGCACGCCCGCCGGACGCCCCGCCGTCACGCTCTCCTTCGGGCCGCCGCGGTGACTTGCGCGGCCGCGGGGCCGCGAACACGCCAGCCGCGCCGAGCGCCATGAGGGTCAGGCCGTAGAGCGGCTTGCCCGCGAGCGCCAGCGCGACGCCGACCGCCCACACCGCCATCGCGGTCACGCGAATCTGCCGACGCGCATGGGCGGGGTCCGCGTCGACGAGGATCCGGCCGACGGCCAGGAATGTGGCCACCGCCATCGCGCCGAACACGATCCAGATCATTCCGCTCTCCGAAGCGGCGACGCGGCCGCCCGGCGAAGCTCGCACGGGCAAGGCCGGCGGGCCAAGACGCCGCCGCTCAGTCTTGCTTGATCGCGCCTGTGTCGGACCGCGACCGTGGCGCGTCGGCGGGCGCGCTGCTAATGGGCCGCGGTCGCCGGCCGTCGGGCGACGTCCATGGAGGCAGATCGCGTCGATGTCGCGTCCGAAAACCGTCACCGCCGTCGCCGAGCTGCGCGCCCGCCTCGCCTCCCGGCGAAACGCCGGAGAGCGGATCGCGCTCGTCCCCACCATGGGCGCGCTCCACGCCGGTCATCTGTCGCTTGTCGAGCAGGCGGCGCGCGTCGCGCCGCGCGTCGTCGTGTCGATCTTCGTCAATCCGACCCAGTTCGCGCCGCACGAGGACCTCGCGACCTATCCGCGGAACCTGGAGCGCGACCTCGACATGCTCGCGCGATGCGGCGTCGACCTCGTCTTCGCGCCGGACGTCGCGGAGATGTATCCGGACGGCGCGGCGACCACCGTGACGGTCGGCGGCCCGTCGGAAGGTCTCGAAAGCGTCGTCCGGCCGCATTTCTTCGCTGGCGTGGCGACCGTGGTGGCGAAGCTTTTCGTCCAGGTCGCGCCCGACGTCGCGATCTTCGGCGAGAAGGACTTTCAGCAGCTCGCGGTGGTCCGGCGGATGGCCCGCGACCTGTGCTTTCCGATCGAGATCCAGGGCGCGCCGATCATTCGCGAGACCGACGGACTCGCAATGTCGTCGCGCAATGTCTATCTGACGGACGCTGACAGGGCGCGCGCGCCCGAGCTGCATGCCGCGCTGGCGGAAGCCGCAGCGGCCGCGGAGGCTGGTCGGGACGTGAGCCAGACTCTCGACGCCGCGAAAAGGCGGATCGAGGGAGCGGGTTTCGCGATCGACTATGTGGAATTGCGCGACTCAGGCACGCTGAGACCGATCACCGCGCTGGAGGACCGCCCGGCGCGTCTTCTCGCCGCCGCCCGCATCGGCGGGGTCCGGCTGATCGACAATGTGGCGGTCAACACCGCGTGACCCTGCGAAGGTCGCATTGAAACATGTCGTAATGTTCAGCGTTTGATCACTCGTCGAACTCCGATCGAAAGACGCGACAAATGGCGTCGACTACAGCGTTCCCCAGATTCTCGCCGATGACCTCGGCGGCCAAGCCGCGCGGAGCCGTGCGCGCGCGGCGCTCGATCGTCATTGAGGCGCGCGACGCGATCGGGCTCTGGCGCCGCAAGCAGGCGGTGTTCGTCGATCTTCGCGACTGGGAGGTCGTCGACGAGACTGGCTGGATTGAAGGCTCGCTTCACTGCCCGCCGGGCGAGTTCGCGGCCATCGTCTCGCCGTCGAGCCCGCTCCACGCGCGTCTGTTCGAACCGGGCAAGACCTTCATCTTCTATGGCGGCCCTCACACGGCGCCGCTCGCTTCGGCGAAGCGTGCTCGCGAGCTCGGGCTCGAGGGCGCGCTCGCCCTGCGGGGCGGCCTGAAGTCCTGGCGGAACGCAGGCGGACGCGTCGCTGGCCATCCGAACAGCCCGTTCCCGGCGCTGAAGGCGTCATTCACGCTGGCGACCAAATACGCCCGCTCTCGTCTGTCGGCCTGGTGGCGGCGCGACAGGCGGCGGAGCGATGGCCGGCGGCTGAAGAAAGCCTGACGGCCTTTCCGGGGATGGCGCAGACCATCACGCGCGGCTTCCGCGACATGCTGGCCGAGGCCGAATCGCGCGTCGAGAGCCTGCCGGTCGAGACGGCCCTGTCTCTCCATCGCCGCGAAGACGTGACCTTCGTCGATCTTCGCGATCCGCGCGAACTCGATCGGGAAGGCCGCGTGCCCGGCGCCTTCCACTGCCCGCGGGGCATGCTCGAATTCTGGATCGATCCGGAGAGTCCGTATCACAAGCCGGTCTTCGCCGAGGACCGGACCTTCGTGTTCTTCTGCGGTTCGGGCTGGCGGTCGGCGCTCGCGGCCGACACCGCGCAATCGATGGGGCTGAAGCCCGTGGCCCACGTCTCGGGCGGCTTCAAGGCCTGGAAAGAGGCTGGCGGGCCGGTCGAGCCGGCCGCGTCGAAGAAGGGCTGAGGCCTGAGGCCGGAGACGAGAGCCGCGCTCATGTCCCGGCCCTGAGCCGGGACCCATTCGGGCTTCCACTTCAACTCGAGAGCGCGCCGGGCGACGCCCCTCATCGGGCGCGTCCGGCGCATGATGGGTCCCGGCTCAAAGGCCGGGACTTGGGCGTAGCGCCGAACCGCGCCACTTTCTCGCGACGGACCCCGGCTCGGCGGTTCGCGCCGGCCGGGATGACGCCTCGTTTCGGCCTTAGCCCGCCGAGTGCGCCAGGATCGCGAGCAGCAGCAGCGCCACGATGTTGGTGATCTTGATCATCGGGTTTACGGCGGGTCCGGCCGTGTCCTTGTAGGGATCGCCGACCGTGTCGCCGGTCACCGCGGCCTTGTGGGCTTCCGAGCCCTTGCCGCCGTGATGGCCGTCCTCGATGTATTTCTTGGCGTTGTCCCAGGCGCCGCCGCCCGAGGTCATCGAGAGCGCGACGAACAGGCCCGTCACGATCACGCCGAGCAGCATCGCGCCGACCGCCGAGAACGCCTCGCTCTTGCCCGCGACCGCGAGGATGATGAAGTAGCCTACGATCGGCGACAGCACCGGCAGGAGCGACGGGATGATCATCTCCTTGATCGCGGCCTTGGTCAGCAGGTCGACGGCGCGTCCGTAGTCCGGACGGTCCTTGCCTTCCATGATGCCGGGCTTCTCGCGGAACTGGCGGCGGACCTCCTCGACGATCGAGCCTGCGCAGCGGCCGACCGCGGTCATGCCCATCGCGCCGAACAGGAAGGGCAGCATGCCGCCGAACAGCAGGCCGACGACGACGTAGGGGTTCGCCAGCGAGAAATCGAGCTTCACATTGGCGAAGTACGGGTACTGCGAGGCGTTGGCGATGAAGTGGTTGAGGTCCGAAGTGTAGGCCGCGAACAGCACAAGGGCGCCGAGGCCGGCCGAGCCGATCGCGTAGCCCTTGGTGACGGCCTTCGTCGTGTTGCCGACCGCGTCGAGCGCGTCGGTCGAGGTCCGGACCTCCGGCGGCAGCTCCGACATCTCCGCGATGCCGCCGGCGTTGTCGGTCACCGGTCCGAAGGCGTCGAGCGCGACCACGAAGCCCGCGAGCGCCAGCATGGCCGTAACCGCGATCGCGATGCCGAACAGGCCCGCGAGCGAATAGGTGACGATGATGCCGACCATGATCACCAGCGCGGGCAGCGCCGTCGCCTCGAGCGAGATGGCGAGGCCCTGGATGACGTTGGTGCCGTGGCCGGTGACCGAGGCCGCGGCGATCGACTTCACGGGGCGATAGCCGGTGCCCGTGTAGTATTCCGTGATGACCACGATCACGCCGGTGATGACGAGGCCGACCACCGCGCAGAGATAGAGGTCCCAGCCCGTGAAGCTGGTTCCGGTCGTCGTGGTGTACTCAGTCGTGAAGCCGACCTGGAGCGCGGTGACGATCGCGATGCCGACGAGCGAGAGCGCCGCCGAGACGCCGAAGCCGCGATAGAGCGCGCCCATGATCGACTGGTTGGCGGGCAGCTTCACGAAGAAGGTCCCGGCGATCGACGTCACGATGCAGATGGCGCAGATGCCGAGCGGATAGAGGATCAGGCTCGGCAGCAGGGCGTTGCCGGCGAAGAAGATCGACGCCAGCACCATCGTGGCGACTACGGTCACCGCATAGGTCTCGAACAGGTCCGCGGCCATGCCGGCGCAGTCGCCGACATTGTCGCCGACATTGTCCGCGATCGTCGCGGGATTGCGTGGGTCATCCTCGGGAATGCCGGCCTCGACCTTGCCCACGAGGTCGCCGCCGACGTCCGCGCCCTTGGTGAAGATGCCGCCGCCGAGACGCGCGAAGATCGAGATGAGGGACGCGCCGAAGCCGAGCGCGACCAGCGCGTCGATGACCGTGCGGTCGCCCGGATCGAAGCCGATGATGCGCAGGATCGAGTAATAGACCGCGACGCCGAGCAGCGCGAGGCCGGCGACCAGCATGCCGGTGACCGCGCCCGACTTGAACGCGATCTCGAGGCCGGCGCCTAGCGATTTCGAGGCGGCCTGGGCGGTGCGGACGTTCGCCCGGACCGAGACGTTCATGCCGATGAAGCCGGCCGCCGCGGAGAGGACCGCGCCGATCAGGAAGCCGATCGCGACCGCGAAGGACAGCAGGAAGATGAGGGCGACGAAGATGACGGCGCCGACGATCGCGATCGTGGTGTACTGGCGCTTCAGATAGGCCTGCGCGCCTTCGGCGATCGCGCCTGCGATCTCCCGCATGCGCGGCGTGCCGGCGTCGGCCTCCATCAGGGACTTGGTCGCCCAGACCCCGTAGACGACGGACAGAAGACCGAGAATTATTATCAGTACAAGCGCCATTGGGGTTCTTCCCTCACACGTGACGTTCCTCGTCGCAGGCCGGACCTGCGGCGACCAGCGCCGTGCTTTTGTTTTGTCTTATGGGGAAGTCGCCTTCCGCCCGCACGACCGATCGGTCGCGGCGGAAGCTGCCAGAACGGCGATGATTGCGCAATCGTCCTGGTGGCTTGTCTTCGACGGGCGCGCACATGGACGAAGCAGATTGATGAAAGCCCCGGGGCGCCGGCGTTGCGTGCTTCGAGACGCATGCCTTGCGGCATGCTCCTCAGCATGAGGACCATTGCAGGATGCCAAAGCACCAACCTGCCTCATGCTGAGGAGCCGTCCTTCAGGACGGCGTCTCGAAGCACGCAGCACGCCAGAGCAAGGCGTTGAGAAGTCGCCGAGCCGCCTCAGGAGCCTTCCGCGATCTTGTTCGCCGCGTAGGCGATGGCCTTCTGGTAGACGCTGGCCCTGTTCCATTCGGCGAGCGGGCCGTACTGGTCGAAGCCCCCGCCGCGCTGCCAGCCGTTCGACCGCAGATAGTTGGCGATCGACGCGATGGTGTCGGCCGAGGAGCGCACCATGTCGCTGCGCCCGTCGCCGTCGCCGTCGACCGCATATTTGATGTAGGAGGTCGGCAGGAACTGCGCCTGGCCGATCTCGCCATGCTCCGCGCCGCGCATCTCGGCCATCGTCAGGTCGCCGCGGTCGACGAGCTGCATCGCGGCCAGCAGTTCGCCTTGGAACATCTCGGTCCGGCGGCAGTCATAGGCGAGCGTCGCGAGGCCGTTGAAGACGTTCTTCTTGCCCTGGATGGCTCCGAAGGCGGTCTCCATGCCCCAGATCGCGAGGATCACGGGGGCTTCGACGCCGTAGCGCTGCTCCACCCGGTCGAAGACGGCGCGGTTCTTGGCCCAGCGCGACTTCGCCTGGGTAATCAGCGAGGCCGGCGCGCGCTTGGCGATGAACTGCTCGAGGCTGAGCTTGAAGGGACGCTGCGTGCGGTCATAGGCGATCAGACCGCGATCGTAAGCGACGCCCGACAGCGCCGCTTGGGCGACGCGCGCCGAGATGCCGCGCGACTGCGCCTCCGCCTGGAACTCCGGCACCCACGCGCTGAAACCGGCGCCGTCATTGCCGCACGAGGCCGCCGACGCAGCTCCGGACCAAAGCGCGCCTAGGCCGACGACCGTGGCCGCCAAGGAAAGAGAGATGGGTCGCATGCGGGTCCGCCCCATGGTTGTGGTTTGTTCGTTCGGTTCGGGACCTGCGCCTTGAAAGAAGGCCAAGATTCGACCGCGGACCATCATGCGTGCGCGCTTCGGCCGTTTCAATCGCGGTCCGCGCGTCTCGCCGGCCTCTCGTGGCGCACGCGCAACAGCGGACGTCGGTCAGAAGTGGCTGTAGCTGCTTCGGTCCAGCGAAAGGAGGCGGGCGCCCGATTCGATCTCGACGCCCTCGCCTTCCAACAGCACGCCGATGTCCGTCACGGCGACCGCGCAGCTGCGCGCCTCCGCTTCGAAGGCCTCGACGTCGTCGGGATCGATCGCGATCAACAGTTCGTAGTCGTCGCCGCCCGTGAGCGCAACGCCAAGCGCATCCTCGTCGCACCGCACGATCCGGGCGGCCGCAGACGACAGGGGAACGCGGGCCGCCTCCACGATCGCGCCGACCCTCGAGGCGGCCGCAAGCTTCTCGAGATCGCCCACAAAGCCGTCCGAAAGGTCCATGGCCGCCGTGGCGTAGGCCGCGACCACGGCCGATAGCGCAAGCCGGGGCTCCGGAATGAGATAGCGGTCGAGCAGCCATTCGCGCTCGGAGCGCCGCAAATCCCAGCGCAGCGCGAGCCGCTCGTCCTGCCTCAGCCGCAGGCCAAGGGCGGCGTCGCCGATCGTGCCGGTCACGTAGAGCCGCTGGCCCGGCGCCCCGCCTCCCCTTCGCGGCACCCCGCCCTCCTGCGCATGGCCAAGCGCGGTGACCGAGACCATCAGTGGGCCCGGGGTCCGCACCGTGTCGCCGCCCAGCAGGCTGACGCCGAACTCCTCCTGATCCGCCGCGAGCCCTTCGACGAAGCCCTCGAGCCAGTCGACCGCCCAGTCGTCGGGAAGCGCCAGCGTGACGAGATAGCCGGCCGGCCGCGCGCCCTTGGCCGCGAGGTCCGACAGATTGACCCTGAGCGCCTTGCGCGCGATCGCATCGGGCGGGTCGTCGGGGAAGAAATGCACGCCGGCGACGATCGCGTCGGTCGTGACCACGAGCTCCGGGCCGTCGCCGGTCGGAACCGTCGCGGCGTCGTCGGACAGGAGCGCCGCCCCCGGCGCGGTCGCGAGCGGGCGGAAGAACCGCTCGATCAGCCCCTGCTCGCCCGGCCGGCTCACGCCAGCGCCGGCTTGTCGCCGTAGACGCGGTCGGCGCGCTGCTCGAAGGCCTCGGCGTAGCGTCGGAACACCCGGTCGAACACCGAGCCGACCAGCATGGCGAGCGTGCGGCTCTTCAGCTCCCACTCGATGAAGAACTCGACGTCGGAGCCGCCGCTCTCACGGTCCCGGAAGGTCCAGCGGTTCTCGAGATGGCTGAACGGACCGTCGAGATATTCGACCAGGATCTTGTTCGCGTCGCGATCGAGCGTGACGCGGCTCGTGAAGGTCTCGCGGACGATCTTGTACGCGATGGTCATGTCCGCGATGAGCACGGGCCGCGCGACGCCCTCCTCGCGCTTCCTGATCCTCAGCGCCTCGCAGAGCGGCAGGAACAGCGGGTACTTCTCGACGTCCGCCACGAGGTCGAACATCTCAGCGGCCGAGTGCGGAACGCGGCGGGTCGTGCGGAAGGCGGGCATTCGTGCTCTGCGGTTGTGACGCCAGCGAAGTATAGGAGCGCAGGGATCAGGCGTCATCCCAGGCCAGCGGGGGCCGGCCGCTCTTCTACCCTGCCCCGCGGCAGCGGGGAGGGTGGACTCGGGCCTAAGGCCCAGGCCGGGAGGGGACTCGGAGCGTCGAGCTTGATCCTGCACGATCCCCCCCCGTCCCGGCTGACGCCGGTCCACCCTCCCCTTGCAAGGGGAGGGATCAGGCGAGCCGCCACGTCGACGATGACTACGGGATCAGCACCGTCGAGCCGGTCGTCTCGCGAGCCTCGAGCGCGCGATGCGCGTCCGCCGCCTTCTCGAGCGGGAACCTCCGGCCGATCTCGATCGTGACCTTGCCGGACGTCACGACGTCGAACAGGTCGGCGGCCGTCGCCTCGAGCTCTGGCCTGGTCCCGATATGGTTGAACAGGCTCGCGCGCGTCGCGAACAGCGAGCCTTTCCGGGCGAGCAAATTGATCGAGAAATCCGGAACCGGGCCGGAAGACTGGCCGAAACTCGCCCAGAGGCCGCGCAGCTTCAGGCAGTCGAGCGAGCCCGGAAAGGCGTCCTTGCCAACCGAGTCGTAGACGACGTCGCACAGCCTGCCGCCCGTGATCTCCCTCACCCGCTCGACGAAGTTTTCGGTTTTGTAGTCGATGACGTGCGCGCAACCCTTGGTCTTGGCGAGCGCGACCTTCTCCGGCCCGCCGGCCGTGCCGATAACCGTCGCGCCGAGATGGGCGGCCCACTGGCAGGCGATCTGGCCAACGCCTCCGGCGGCCGCATGAAACAGAATCGTATGCTCCGGCCCGACCTTGAAGGTGCGGCGGAGCAGATACTGCGCCGTCATGCCCTTCAGCATGATGGCGGCGGCGGTCTCGTCCGACACTCCGGCCGGCAGCTTGACCAGATGCTGCGCGGCGACGACCCGGTCCGTCGCGTAGGCGCCGAGCGGGCCGGTCGTATAAGCGACGCGGTCTCCTTCGCGGAGTCCCGAGACTCCCTGGCCAAGCGCCGTGACGACCCCCGCCGCCTCGAAGCCGAGGCCGAAGGGCGTCTGCGGCGCGGGATAGAGGCCGGTGCGGTAGTAGACGTCGATGAAGTTGACGCCGACCGCCGTGTGGCGGACCGCGACCTCGCCCTCGCCCGGCGCAGGCAGTTCGACGTCCTCGAACTGCATCGCCTCCGGGCCGCCGGTCGCCTTCACACGGATCGCCTTGGCCATGTCGATCTCCTCTGAACTCGTCTATCGCGCCGGGGGCGGCCCCGCGAAGCCGCGGAACGTCACGTCCGGCGCGCTGGTGTTGTGTCTCGAGAGCTCGATCCGGTCGAACCGGATCTCGTGCGCGTTGGCGCCCTTAAACTCCATGATCGGTTCATTGTAGAGCCCGGCGTCGGTCCGCCAGTTGATGCGGGCGACGTCCGCGTTGGTCGGCGTCACGAACATGGAGCGGATCGCCGCGAATGGCGCCGGCGGATCGCCGTCCGGCAGGCCGTCCACGCTGACGTCCAGCACGACGCGCTCGCGGTCGGCGCTCCGGATCCTGATCTCGCCGACGCCGCCCTTGGCGAAGGTCATGCGGAAGGCGCGCGCCCTGGGGTCGATCTTGAGCTTCGCGATGTCGACGATCGGCCGGTGCTGCTTCTCGATCGGCCCGACCAGGAAGGACGTGCCGTAGGCCGCGTCCGGGAACGCCTCGGTCGGTATCGGCTTCGCGCGCCAGTAGCCGTCGAACGGATAGACGACGAGGAACTCGTGGAAGTCGCCGTCAACCTTCTGGAACCACTGGACGAGGTGCAGGTCGCTCTCGTCGATGTCGCCCACCATCACCTCGGCGCCCCGCGCCCGCCAGCTCTCGGCGTAGGTGTGGCCGACGATGCGGATGTCGCCGTCCTCGTACAGCGTCAGCTTCTTTGGCTGGAACTTGTGCTTCGGATCGTCCTTCATCGCTTCGCAATTGGCGAAGTCCGGACCGGTCGAATCGGTTTTGAGATCAGGCAGGTAGACGGGCGCGCTGACCTCGATCTCGAAGCGCGTGACCTTCGGGTTGGCGAGCGTGTAATAGACGTTGTCGAACTCGGCGCACTGCGTCGGTTCGCTGAGGTTCTCCACCCAGGCGGCGTTCGGCGCGTCGGCGGCCGAGACTGGCGATGACAGGACAAGCGCGGCCGAAAGCGCCGCTGCGGCATGCCGGATCACTTGCAAGGGCGCCTTTCGAGGACGGGTCAGCGGCCGCCGCTGACGCGGACATTCGCGCCCGTGACATAGGACGCGGCGTCCGACAAGAGCCAGACGACGGTCTCGGCCACCTCCTCGGCGGTTCCGGCGCGTCCGATCGGCACGCTCGGACCGAGCCGCTTGAGCCGGTCCGGCTGGCCGCCCGAGGCGTGGATGTCGGTCTCGATCAGGCCCGGCGACACGGCGTTGACGCGCACGCCCTCGGCGGCGAGCTCCCGCGAAAGCCCGACGGTCATGCTGTCGACCGCGCCCTTGGTCGCGGCGTACCAGACATATTCGCCGGGCGCGCCGAGCGTCGCTGCGATCGATGAGACGTTGACGATCGCGCCACCCGCCCCGCCGCGCGCCGTCGAGAGCCGCCGAGCGGCCTCGCGCGCAACGAGCAGAGCGCCCGTGACATTGAGGTCGACCACGCGGGCGATCATGTCCGCCGAGGCCTGGTCGAGACGACCCGCCGGGGAGCCCACCACGCCGGCATTGTTCACGACGCCGCCGATCCGGCCGAGCAGCGCCGCGGCGGTCTCGAACAGCGCCACGACGTCGCGCTCGATCGCCATGTCGCCCTGGATGGCCGCGGCGCGGCGGCCCGCGGCTGCAACTTCAGCCACGACCTTGTCGGCCGCGGCCTTGTCGCGGGCGTAGTTCACCGCGACGTCCCATCCTTCCGCGGCGGCGCGCCGTGCGACCGCCGCGCCGATCCCCCGACTGCCGCCGGTGACGACCAGAACCCGGCCTCGATCGCTCATCGCACGATCCTGTCCTGCGGCTTCGCCGGCGCGTCCTCGGCGTCTGCCGCCTCGGCGAGCTTGAGCCGGCGGTTCTTGGCCGTCACGTTGAGGATCTCGACCATCAGCGAGAACGCCATCGCGGCGTAGA
The DNA here is from genome assembly GCF_004103825.1 of Hansschlegelia zhihuaiae. GTDB lineage: Bacteria > Pseudomonadota > Alphaproteobacteria > Rhizobiales > Methylopilaceae > Methylopila > Methylopila zhihuaiae. The sequence continues at coordinate 216,211 of NZ_RYFI01000002.1, read as the reverse complement.
TGTAGCCCTTCGGCACGTGGAAGCCGAAGCCGTCGGCGACCAGCACCATGCCGATCAGCAGCAGGAAGGCGAGCGCCAGCACCTTGGTGGTCGGGTGCTTGGCGACGAAGGCCGAGATCGGCCCGGACGAGACGAACATGACCGCGACCGCGATCACCACGGCGGCGATCATCACCTCGATATCCTCGGCCATGCCGATCGCCGTGATGATCGAGTCAATCGAGAACACAAGGTCGATGACGATGATCTGGGCGATGATCACCGCGAAGGCCGCCTGAACCCCGCCCGTCGGGCCGTGCTCCTCGCCTTCGATCGAGTTGTGAAGCTCAAGCGTCGCCTTGACGATCAGGAAGCCGCCGCCGGCGAGCAAGATGATGTCGCGCCACGAGAAGCCATGGCCGAACAGCGAGAACACCGGCTCCTTGAGCGCGATCAGCCAGGAAAGCGCGAACAGCAGCAGGATGCGGAACACGAGCGCGAGCGCGAGGCCGAGCTTGCGGGCGCGGTCGGCCTGCGCCTGCGGCAGCTTCGAGACCAGGACCGAGATGAAGACGACGTTGTCGATGCCGAGCACGATCTCCATGGCCGTGAGGGTCGCGAGCGCCACCCAGGCCTCGGGGTTCGAAAAGACTTCCAGCATCGTGCGCAACCGCCTCCGAGGGCCGCCGCGAGCCCGATTTTCCGCGGCTGCCAGATAGCCCGGAACCGCTGAAATACAAGGCGAGAAGCGCCTGCGCAGGCATCACGGACGCGTCAGGATTCGAAGACTTCGCATGACGCCGCCGTGAGCTGGCGTTCCGCTGACGCCTCACGACCGCGCCCGATGTCGCCGCGGGACGCGCACATCAGACCAGTCCTTTTTCGTTTCAGGTCGCTATAATCCGGCTCATGCCAGTCGCAGTCCCCGCCGAAGCATGACCGAAGCCTGCGAAGTCGCAGTGGTGGGTGGCGGCCCCGCTGGCCTGCTCGCCGCCCTGCTCGTCGCTCGCACGGGCGCTGAGACGACGCTCGTCGCGCCGAGGCCCGGCCCGGACCCGCGCACCACCGCCCTGCTCGACGGCTCCGTCGCGATCCTGCGCGACGTCGGCGTCTGGGACGCGGTCGCGCCGCTCGCCGCGCCGCTGAAGACGCTCCGAATCGCCGACGCCGGCCGCAGGCTGTTCCGGGCGCCTGAGGCGACGTTCCACGCCGCCGAGCTCGGCCTCGAGGCGTTCGGCTGGAACGTCCCCAACGCGGCGCTCACGGCGGCGCTCACTGATGCGCTCGGCCGCGCGCCATCCGCCCGCGTCATCGAACAGGAGGCCGTCGAGAGCCGGCCCAACGCGGACTCCGTCGAACTCGAGATCGAGGATGGCGGCTTGCTGCGAGTCCGGCTCGCCGTCGCGGCGGACGGGCGGAACTCGCGGCTCAGGGAGGCGGCGGGCATCGGCTTCAAGAGCCGGCGGGCGCCGCAATCCGCCCTCGCCTTCGCCTGCGACCACGAGCGCGACCACGGCTTTGTCTCGACCGAATTTCACGGCGAGGAAGGCCCCTTCACCCTCGTGCCGATGCCCGGAAGGCGGTCGAGCGTCGTCTGGGGCGTCTCGCCCGAACGCGCCGAAAGATTGCGCGCGCTTCCGCCAGATGAGCTCGGCCTGGAGGCGACGATCGCCTCCGGGAATCTCCTTGGACGCCTGACCGTTTCAGGGACAGTCGGTCAATTTCCGATCGTCATCGGCGCCGCCACGCGCTTCGCGGCCCGGCGGACCGTGCTCGTCGGCGAAGCCGGGCATGTGCTGCCGCCGATCGGCGCGCAGGGGCTCAATCTTGGTGTGCGCGACGCCGAGGCCGTGGCGAAAATCGTCCGGAAGGCGCGGGCGGCCGGCGAGGACGTCGGCGGCGAGAGGGCCTTGCGCGCCTATGCCCGCGCCCGCTCCGCGGACGTCTGGAGCCGCACGGCCGCGACCGACCTCCTCAACCGCTCGCTGCTGACGGACTTCATGCCGGTCCACGCGCTGCGCGGTCTCGGCCTCGCGGCCCTCTCCCGGATCGGCCCGCTGCGGCGCTTCGTGATGCGCGAGGGCCTCGTGGGCGGGCCGGCGTTCTGAGGCCGCTCAGCGCGGCCCGCCGACGATCACCGCGAGCAGCGCCGTCACCGTGACGAAGGACGCAATGGTCCCGACCAGGATGACGCTGGAGGCGCGCTCGACATAGACGCCGTACTGGCTCGCCATGACGAACACGTTGAGCGCCGGCGGGAGCGACGCCATCAAAGTCGCGGTCGCGACCCAGAGCGGGTCGAAGCCGCCGATCACAGTCAGCGCCGACCAGGCGAACAGCGGGTGCAGCAGCAGCTTCACGCAGAGCAGAGCGGGCATCTCCGGCGGAACCCGCTTCAGCGGCCGAAGCGCGACCGTCACGCCCATGACGAACAGCGCCGACGGCGCGGCCGACACGCTCAGCAGCTCGACGAGCTTCGCGACCGGGCCTGGCGGCGACCAGTGGAAATAGGCTGCAAGGCCCCCGGCGAGCGTGGCGATGTTGAAGGGGTGGAGCGCGATCCGCCTGACGATCAGCAGCGCGGTCGAGGCGACGCCCTCGCGCCGCGGGTCTGCGATCGACATCAGCAGCGGCGTCAGCGTGAACAGCAGCATGCAGTCGAACACGAAGATCAGCGCGGTAGGCGCGGCCGCGGCGGGTCCCAGCGCCGCGAGCGTCAGGCCGGGGCCCATATAGCCGACATTGGCGTAGCCGCCCGCGAGGCCCTGGATGGTCGCCTGCCTGAGATCGCCCTTCGAGGCGAACAGCCCGATCCCGACCGCGATCGCGAAGGCCGAGAAGGTCGCCGCGGTGGTGGCGGCCACGAAGCCGACATTGGCGAGCTGTTCGAAGGGCGTGCGCGAGATCAGCGCGAAATAGAGCGCCGGAACCGCGACATAGAGGATGTAGACGTTGAACCAGGCGAGCCCTTCCTCCGGCCCCTTCACGAGCTTCCCGCACAGGAAGCCGAGCGCGATCAGGCCGAAGAACGGCATGGCGAGGCCGGCGACGTCGGTCATTGGCGCGGGATAGGGTCCGGAGAGCGAGAAGCCGATGGCCGGCCGATCGGGCCGCCTCCGCGGCAATGGCGCCTTTGCGGCCGGAGCTCAACGCTTTTTGGCGCATAGCGAGCATGCCCGCGACCCCCGGGGGGCCGCAGCCGCGGCTCGAAGAGACCCCGACGTCCCAGACCTTGCGACGAAAGACGTCTTGCGCCGCAGCATCGCGGCCGCGAAATGGCGCGGCTCCCTTCAGCGCCGTTCGAAAGGTCCGACCATGATCGTCCCGAGCGCCTATTATCGCCCGCTCGCGCTCGGCGCCCCGGAACCGTTCCGCGAGCCGCCGGTCCGTGTCGAGCGCATGATCCATTTCGTGCCGCCGCATGTCGAAAAGATCCGCGCACGCGCCGGCGACCTCGCACGCCAAGTCGACGTGGTGCTGGGCAATCTCGAGGACGCGGTGCCGGCGGACGCAAAGGAAGCGGCGCGCGCAGGCTTCATCGAAATGGCGAAGGCGACCGACTTCGGGGCCGCCGGCCTCTGGATCCGCATGAACGCGCTCGACAGCCCCTGGGCGCTCGACGACGTGATCGAGATCGTCGGCGCGGTCGGCGACAAGCTCGACGTCATCATGCTGCCGAAGGTCGAGGGATCCTGGGACGTCCACTATCTCGACCGGCTCCTGGCCCAGCTCGAGGCGCGCCACGGCGTCAAGCGCCCGATCATGATCCACGCGATCCTCGAGACCGCGCAGGGCGTCATGAATGTCGAGGAGATCGCCTGCGCGTCGCCGCGCATGCACGGCATGAGCCTCGGCCCGGCCGACCTCGCGGCCTCCAGACGCATGAAGACGACGCGCGTCGGCGGCGGGCACCCGGGCTACGGCGTGCTGGTCGACAAGGGCGCGGAGGGAGCCGCCCGCGCGTTCTACCAGCAGGATCTCTGGCATTACACGATCGCCAAGATGGTCGACGCCTGCGCCGCGAACGGCATCAAGCCGTTCTACGGGCCGTTCGGCGACTTCTCGGACGGAGAGGCCTGTGAGGCGCAGTTCCGCAACGCCTTCCTGATGGGCTGCGTCGGCGCCTGGACGCTGCATCCGAGCCAGGTCGAGATCGCCAAGCGCGTATATTCGCCGGACGTCGAGGAGGTGAAGTTCGCCAAGCGCATCGTCGAGGCGATGCCGGACGGCACCGGCGCCGTGATGCTCGACGGCAAGATGCAGGACGACGCCACCTGGAAGCAGGCCAAAGTGATCGTCGACCTCGCCAGGCAGATCGCCGAGCGCGAGCCCGAGGCCGCCGAGCGCTACGGTCTGTGAGCCGCGGCGAAACCGTCTGAGCCCTTGGGACGTATCGAGCCGGCGCCCGTCCCTTGATTGACGCATGGACGCCGGTCGGTGCATGTCCGGCCGTCGCCGATCGTTCCGAGTCCCCCGCCCTATGCCCGCCGCCGAACGTCGCGCCAAATTCCGCATCGGCGAGGTCGTGCACCACCGGATCTACCCGTTCAGGGGCGTGATCTACGACGTCGACCCGACCTTCTCGAACACCGAGGAATGGTGGCTCGCGATCCCGGAGGACGTCCGGCCCGTCAAGGACCAGCCATTCTACCATCTGTTCGCGGAGAACGCCGAAACCGAATATGTCGCTTATGTTTCCGAGCAGAACCTCGTGCACGACACGAGCGGCGAGCCGGTGCGGCATCCGCAGGTCGGCGAGATGTTCGAGCGGCTGAGCGACGGCACGTACCGCGTCCGCGGCGGCATGGCGAACTGAGCTTCTAAGCGGCGTAGAGCCGTCGCGCTCTATCTGCTCAACCGGATCGCCCAAACGAAAACGCCCGGCTCGATGAGCCGGGCGCCCGTCGTCCGCGCGTTGCGCGAAACCGATTACTGCGTCTTGACCTGACCCTGGCCGCCCGGCATCGCCTGGCCGCTGGCCGGCGCCTGGGCGCTGCCCGGACCCTGAAGCTTGTCGCGGGCCTCCTGCGCCTTCTTGGCGAGGCCCTCGTTCAGCTCCTTGCGCTCGTCGGCGAACACCTTCGGGTCCATCGCCGGACCGTCATAGGCCTTCGAGAAGCCGTCGAGGCTGACCGGGAAGTTGATCGTCTTGGCCTGCTGGTTCATCGCCTGGACCACGAGGTTCTTGCCCTTCTGCATGTTCTTGAAGAAGGCGTCGGTGATCTCGACCTCGGCGTAGCAGGCGTTCGGGAAGCAGATCGAATAGCGGCCGTTGGCCGGCTGGTTCTGGTCGACCGCGACGCGCACGCCGGGCTGGATCAGCAGGCCGGGCGGCACGGCGGCCAGGAAGAACTTCTTCGACTCGCCGCTGACCTGACGGATGGCGATCGAGGCGACGTTCTGGCCGGTTTCGGTCCGGACGTCGCGGGAGGTCAGGCAGACCTCCTTCTTAGCCTTCTCGTCCTTGTTGCAGATCTTCACCCAGTCGGGCTGCGGCGCGGCCGGAGGATTCATCGGCATCGGGCCCGGACCTGCGGCCTGCCCCTCCTTCGGGGCCTCCCCGGCCGGCTTCTGCGCGTCCTGAGCGAAGGCATGGCCAGCCGCCATGCTGACGGCGGCCGTCATGACGGCCAGGCGCGCGACTTTCCCCAATTTCATGCGAGTTTCCTTCCTGTCGTCGGAACGACTGACGGCGACGGCCGATGCGCGCGTCTAAACAAGACGGTTCCGCGCCGCAAGACCTGCCGCTCCGAAAGCGAAGATCGGCTGTCTGTAGATCAAATACGGCGACATGGTGGCCGATCATCACGGCGGCGTCAGTTGATCGGCCCGTAGCGTCAAAAGCCTGTGGTAACGTATTCTCACATTGTTGCGAATCGGCTTGGGCGTCAGCCTGCTGGAACCATGACGAACTGCCGCCGGATGGAGCTTCCGATCGCGCGCCGTGATCTTCTGCGCGCGGTCCCCGCGGTCGCGGCGACGCTCGCGCTGTCGCGCCGCGCGCGGGCCGAGAACGGGCTGCCGCTGCGCCACGGCGTCGCGATGCATGGCGAGCCGGCGCTGCCGCAGGGCTTCGCGCAACTTCCCTATGTGCGCCCGGACGCCCCGAAGGGCGGGAAGCTGACCTATGGCTGGCTGGGCGGCTTCGACACGCTGAACCCCTACGCCTACAAGGGCGCGCAAGCTCAGGGGCTGCGCGGCTACGTCTATGAGAGCCTGCTCGCGCGCAATTACGACGAGCCGTTCTCTCTCTACGGGCTGCTCGCCGAAACCGTCGAGCTGCCCGACGACCGCAGCTTCGTGGTCTTCAATCTGAGCCCGCGCGCCGCCTTCTCGGACGGTGAGAAGATCACGGCCGAGGACGTGCTCTTCACCTTCGAGCTGCTGCGCGACCGCGGCCATCCGACGTTCCGGGCGAATTATCGACGGGTGGGATCGGCGGTCGCCGAGGGAGAGCGCAGCGTTCGTTTCGATCTTGCGGGCCTGGACGACCGCGAATTGCCGATGATTCTTGGCCTGATGCCCGTCCTGCCCGCGCATGCGATCGACGTGGCGAGGTTCGAAGACACGACCTTCGCGCCGCTGACCGGGAGCGGACCCTATGTCATCAGCGCCGTCGATCCCGGCCGGTCGGTGACGTTCCGCCGCGACCCGAACTATTGGGGCCGCGAGCTCGCGGTGAACCGCGGCCTGAACAATTTCGACGAGATCCGCTACGATTATTATCGCGACGCCACGGCGATGTTCGAGGCGTTCAAGAAGGGCCTGATCGACGTCCGCCCGGAAGGCGACCCGACGCGCTGGACCACGGGCTACGACTTCCCTGCCGTCAAGCGCGGCGACGTCCTCGCCGAAAGCTTCTCGTCCGGCCTGCCCTGGGGCATGAACGCCTTTGTGTTCAACTCCCGCAGACCCGTCTTCGCCGACGTCAGGGTGCGGGAGGCGCTCGGGCTGCTGTTCGACTACGAGTGGGTCGACCGCAACATGTTCGGCTCGGCGACGGTGCGCACGCAGAGCTATTTCGAGGGCTCGGAGCTGTCGTCCAACGGGCTTCCGGCCGACGAGCGGGAGCGCGAGCTTCTGGCGCCGTTTCCCGGCGTCGTTCGCGAGGACATCCTGGAGGGTCGCTGGAGCGCGCCCGTCAATGACGGCACCGGCCGCGATCGCGAGTCGCTCCGCCAGGCGCTCGACGGTCTTGCGGCGGCCGGCTGGACGATCAAGGGCGCAGAGCTCAGGCGCGCCGACACCGGCGAGCCGATGCGCTTCGAGATCCTGGTCTCGACAAAGGACGAGGAACGGCTCTCGCTCGCCTTCGTCCGCAGCCTGGAGCGCGCCGGCGTGCGGGCCACCGTGCGCCTCGTCGACAGGATCCAGGCGTTCCGCCGGATGCAGACCTACGACTTCGACATGATCATCTACAATTGGGTGTCGTCGCTCTCGCCCGGCACGGAGCAGAAGAAGTACTGGAGCGTGGCGGCCGCCGACACGCCGGGCGAGCGCAACTACATGGGCGCGAAGCAAAAGGCCGTCGACGCCATGATCGCGGCGCTGCTCGCCGCCCGCGAGCGCCCCGATTTCGTCTCGGCGGTCCGCGCCCTCGACCGGGTGCTGCTGTCAGGCTTCTACGTCGTGCCGCTGTTCCACGTGAAGGAGCAGTGGATCGCCCGCTGGCGCTCGGTCGAGCGACCTGCGGTCACGCCGCTCTACGGACCGGCGCTCGAAACATGGTGGCGGGCGCCCGCCGCCGCCGGCTGAGTCTGGAGCACGAGCCGATGCGCCTTGCGCCCTTCCGCACGGACCTGCCGCCGAACCCGGTCGCCGGCTCCGCCACGCTGGACGAGATCCTGGCGCTCAACGCCGCCCGCGATCCGGAAGGGCTGGCGCTGGTCGCCGATGACCTGCCCTTCCCGGGAACGTGGCGCGAGGTGGATCGCGCCGTCTCCGCGCTCGCCGGGACGTTTCGCTCCTGGGGGCTCGGCGAGGACGCGACCGTCGGCGTCCAGCTCGGCGCGAGCCATCTCGGCGCGCTGACCTGCCTCGCGCTGTGGCGGGCGGGGCTCGTGCCCGCGATGCTGCCGCTCGCCTGGCGGCGCAGGGAAATGGTGGCGGCGCTCGACTCGATCGGCGCGACCGCGATCGTGGCGCGTACCGGAGGCGGCGGCGCGCGCCATGCCGAGGTCGCCTGCGAGGTCGCGGCGGGGCTCGAGACCATCCGCTTCGTCGGATCGTTCGGCGGCGAAGCGCCGGACGGCGCGACCCTGCTCGACGAGACGCTCGAGCAGCCCACTACCGCCGTCGAGCGAGCCGAAAGACCGGAAGACGCCGCCGAGCATATCGCCGTCGTCACCTTCGACGCCGGCGTCGCGCCGGTGGCGCGGAGCCACAACGAGCTGCTGGCCGCGGGCCTCGCGCCGCTGATCGCCGCCAGGCTCGCCGGCGGGTCGGCCTTGATGTCGACGCTCGATCTCGCCGGGCTCGCCGGAATGGCGACGGGCCTCGCGCCTTGGCTCGCGACCGGCTGCGCGGCGAGCTTCCACCAGCCGTCGAGCACCGAGGCGTTTGCGGCCGCGGCCCGCGACCTTGGCGCCACCCACCTGATCGCGCCCGGACGCGCCGCGGCGCGGCTCGCGGCCGAGGGCGGGCTCGAAGAGCTCGCTCCGGACTGCGTCATCGCTGTCTGGCGCGGGCCGGACGGGCGCGGCGGCGACATCCCGGCCGCGCAGTCGGTCGTCGACGTCACGGCGTTCGGCGAACTCGGCGTCTTCGCCGCCGCCCGCACGGTCCGCGACCGTCCCGCGCCGCTGCCGCTCGGGCCGGCCGGACCGGAAGGCTTTCCGCCGCTGATCGAGCTCAGGGTGACGCCGGAGGGACGGCTGACGCTGCGCGGGCCGGCCTGCCCGCAATCGCCCTGCCCGGCGCATCCTGCCGCGCCTGCGCTCGCCTTCGACGCCGAGGGATGGCTGGAGACCGGGCTTTCCGCGATCGGCGACAGGCTTTCGCGGCGCGTCTCGCTCGGCGGGGCGCGGCGCGGCGTCGCGCAGATCGGGGGCCTCGCGGTCTCGCTCCAGGAGGCGGAGGCCGCCTTCCGGCGGTCGGGCGTCGAGGCGCCCCCCGTGATGCAGGACGATGCGCTGTTCGGAACGCGATTCGCGCTCGAGGGCGGAGATAGCGGGGCGCTCGCCAAGGCGGCCGCGACGCTCGAATTCGCGGGCTTCGGACCAGCGCTCGCGCCGGTCGCGCTGGTCACGGAGCCCGCGCGCAAGACGGCCTGAGGGTTTCGGGGGGCGGGCGACCCGCCTATATCGGCGTCTTCCAGAGCCCGAAAACGAGCCGTCATGTCCGCGTCCATCTCGATCGACGTCTTCGCCGATCCCGTCTGTCCCTGGTGCTGGATCGGCAAGCGCCGGCTCGAAGCCGCGCTCGCGGCGCGGCCCGACGTCGACGCGACGGTGCGCTACCTGCCCTACCAACTCGACCCGACGATCCCGCCCGAGGGCCTCGACCGCAGCGAGTATCTCGAGCGCAAGTTCGAGGATATGGAGCGCGTGCGCGCGATGCACGAGCAGCTGTAGCGCGCAAATTCGGATGGCACGCCGCGCAAGTTCGAATGGCGCCGCTTTTCGATTGCGCCGCAGGTTTCAAAGCCGCTTTCAATCCTCGTCGTCCGACCCGCCGCCGGCCCGTTGTGCGTAGGCCGAGGGCGACGGGAAGGCCGCCGTCATGGCGTCGGCCTCGGCCACGAGCGCCGGGCTTGGGCTCTCATACTCGTTGAAGAATTCGAACTCGTCATCGGGCTTGCGATAGAACTCGCGGTCGCCGCCGTCGTACTGAATCAGCCGCGCCGTGTTGGACCGCGCCGTCAAGTGCAGCCGCGGCGCGTTCGGCAACAGCGCGTTGGTCTCCGCCGTCGTCAGCCCCCAAGACGCGACGGCGACGTTGTCCCGCGGCGTCGTCGGGCTGGAAAGCCAGGACTTACGGCTCGTGCCGCTCAGGTCGAACTTGCCGAGATCTTCCTTCGTCGGAACAGCGCCGAGCGCGAGATCGCAGAGCGTCGGGAACAGGTCGATCAGGCTGATCGGCGTGTCGCAGTTTCCGGGCGTGACGCCCGGCCCGGAGATCATGAAGGGCACGCGCAGCGCCCGCTCCCAGAGGGTGAACTTGCGCCATGCGAGCTTCTCGCCGAGCTGCCAGCCATGGTCGCTCCACAGCACGACGATCGTGTTGTCAGCGTGTGCGCTCGCGGCGAGCGCCGACCGGACCAGGCCGACGCTATGGTCAGCGAAGGCGATTGTCGCGAGGTAATGGCGGATGACGTTGAGCCACTCGCCGCTGTTGATGATGCCGAGCGCCTTGTTGGTCCCGAAGCTGTCGCGCTCGCCAAACTGCCGGACGAACTCGATCGCCGAGGACGGCAGGTCGCGCAGGTCCTTGTCGGTCGCCATCGTGACGTCCTGCCGGCGATCCTCCGTCATGACGCCGAGCGGATAGACGATGTCCTCGAGCGGGAAGAGCTCGAGGAACTCGGTTGGGGGACGCCAGGGCAGATGCGGTTTCTGCAGGCCGATCACCCCGAAGAACGGCGCGTCGTGGCTCGCATTGAGCACGTTGTCGATGAACCACTGCGTCCGGATCGTGTCGGGCTGCTGCTCCGTCGCGAAGATCTGAGGCCCGTAGTCGAAGGCATCGCCGCCGTCGCGCGGCGCAACGCATGAGCCGCTGCCACAATTCTCGAGGAAATCCCAAGCGTCGGGCCATTGCGACGCGGCGCGCTTCCGCGGTCCGTCGCCGGCGCGCCAGCCGGTGTGGAAAAACTTGCCAACACTGAGGGTCTTGTAACCCCGGTCGCGGAAGTGCCAGGGCAGTGACCTCTGCCCCGTCACGATCCGCGAGCCGACCGGCCAGTCCTCGCCTCGAGCGTAGACGCCGGTCACCCATGGCTCGAGGCCGAACAGAGTGGCGGTCCGGCTAGTCGCGCAGTAGGGCGTCGCGCAGTAGGCGCGCCGGAAGTTGACGCTCTCAGCCGCGAGAGCGGCGAGGTTAGGCGTTTGGGAGAGCGGATAGCCGCCGAGCGGCTCGATCCAGTCGTTGAGATCGTCGAGCACGATCATGACGACGTTGGGCGGTGTCTGCGCCCGGGCAATCGCCGGAGCGGCGAGCGCCGCGACAGCGCCAAGAAGACCGGCGTTGGCCGTGCGTCGCGTGATCATCCGGGAGCAGTCCCTATGGGAGCCGAGGATCGTCACTTCGTCACGATCAGCATCAGGACGCCGGCTCCGCCGTTGCCGCCCTTGCCCGACGTGAACCCGTTGCGCGCCGCGCCGCCGCCGCCGCCGCCGGCCCCGTAAAGCCCACCATTGCCGCCGTCGCCGCCGTCGCCAGAAGCATTGGCAGCTCCGCCGCCGCCGCCGTTTCCACCCGCGACGTAGTCCGCCGCCGTCGTGTCGGCGCCGGTCGTGCCATCCCCGCCGGGGGCGGCGCCGCCGGCCGTGACGCCGATCGACATGACGGCGGGCGCGCCGTTGGAGCCAGAGCCGCCATTGCCCGGCGTGTCAGCGGCGTTGACGCCGCCGCCGCCGCCGCCGTGGCCCGGACCATAGCCCGCGGCCTCACCGGCCACGCCGCCGCTGTTCGCGCCGCCAGCGCCCGCCGAGACAACGGGGCTCGGCGGAAAGGCGCGGTTGCCGGCGAATGAGCCGCCCGCCCCGGCCACGGCGCCCCCGCCGCCGCCGAACGCGCCGCCGCGCGCAGTGAGACGGCCGCTTCCGAAGAGCACAAGGCCGCCGGCCGTACCCGGGTTGCCGTTGGCGTCTGTCGCCGTCACGGCGGCCCCGCCGACGCCGGGGGCCTGAATTGTGATGGCCTCGCTCGAGGCGAGCGTGGCCGCGTCGAACACCTTTTCGACCAGCGTGCCGGCGGCTCCGCCACCGCCACCATAGACTTGGACACCGGGACCGCGCAGACCTCCAGAGCCAGCGCCACCGCCGGGAGCGATAGCGATCGCGCGGACAGTTTTGTCGCCGGCCTGCTTCGTGAAGGTCCCGCTGATGGTGTGAATCTCGACTCGCACGGCGTCGAGCGGCCCCTCGTCTCTGAGGCCGGGATTGCCGGAGACGTTGACGTTCGCCCCGAAGGCCCCTGAGCCCGTCGTCGACTTGGCGAATTTGGTCGGGCAGTTCTTGAACTGGTTGCCCGAGATCAGGACTTCGTCGACCGTGGTGTCGGTCGCGGTCAGCAGGATGCCCTGCTCGGTGAAGTTCTCGATGTGGTTGAGCGCCACCACCGCGTCGCTGGTGTCGTGAAGCCGGATGCCCTTCTTCGACGACACGCCGCCGCGGACGCGGTTGGCGATGATGCTCGCCCGAGTGGCCCCGTTCAAATAGACGAACGTGTCTGACGAATACACCGAGTAGATGCGGTTCATGCCGATCATGACCTCGGTCCAGCCCGGGTCGACGAAGACGCCGAAGCGCGTGAAGCCGACGATCGTATTGCCCGAGATCACGACGCCGTCGTCGCTGGTCTCCGTGCCCTGCACCGCGATCCCGTCGAGCCCGGCTCCGCGCAGGTTGATCGTGTTGCCGGTGATGGACGCGTTGTTGCAGCTCGGCATCTCGATGCCGTAGTGGGTCGCCTCCTCGATCGTGTTGTTCGCCACCACCGGGCCGTCGCAATAGGCGACCGACGGGCCCATGGAGCCGCCGAAGAAGTTGTTCCCGGTGACGATCGGCGTGCGGGCGTAACGGATCTCGACGCCGAGCGGCAGGCTGCTGGAGCCGTCGCCGTCGATCTGCCGCACCGTGTTCCCGGTGAACTTCACGCCCTGGTAGGGGTGCCCCACCGTCCCGCGGATGATCGCTCCGGCGCCCGCAAAATTGGCCGGCTTGTCGGTCACGTCGATGATGCAGCCCGTGACCTCGATGTCGCTGAGATAGCTGGTGTCCGCGATGTTCTGGACCCAGATGCCGCAGGAGACGCCGCCGGTCATCGAGAACTTCGAGACGCTGCAGTCCTTGATCTTCACGCGGCTCGCATTGTTCGCCACGATCCCGTAGCGCCGCGTGTCCGAGACGACCATGTGGTCAGCCTCGCAGCCGGTGCTGAGCCTGAGGCCGAACTCAAGGGTGTCCTGATCGGCTGAGGCGCCGAAGATGAAGCCGTTCTGGATGCGCGTCTTGTTGCCGGTGAGGTAGACGATCGAGGTATCGGCGATGTTCGGCCCGGCCTCGATCGCCGCGCCTTGCATGTCCCAGATCTGTTCGGCGACGCTCAGCGCCAGCATGGCCGAGACGACGTATTTGACGCCGAACTCCAGGATGACCTTGCCGCCGACGCCGGCCGCGTCCCGCGCGGCCTGCAGCATCGGCAGGTCGTCGTCGGGCGCGGCGAGGTGGCGGAAATCCTCGACAAGGACGACGTCGGACCGGCGCTTCTCGACTGTCGTCCAGGTCGCGGAAAACGACTTCACCAGCACGACGCGATCGTGCGCCGTGCGGAGCGTGATGTCTGATCCAAGGATCAGGGAAGCGTTATTTTTCAGGACGACGTCGGTGGCCCCGCCCCGACCCACGATGATCGTCTGGCCGGCCCGGCCACCGACGATGGACGTGATGTCAGTCTCGCTGGCAGCCGCGTTGACGCGGATGTCGGCGAACGGCTCCAACTGACCTGGGATCGTGAGTGCGCCGCCGGGCGCGGCCGTGTAGGCCGGGCGGAAGAGGTTCCACGGATTGTTGCTCTCCGTGAAGCCCGCGACGCCGGACACCCCGGTGATGGGCGTCGCCGCGGGAGCGCCAGACGCGTGATTGTCCTTCACGACGATGTTGGCGCCCCACGGATCGGCGCCGGCGAACTTCACGTAGTTGGTCGAGATGTCGATGAACGTGTTGCCCTCGATCGAGACGTTCTCGGCGGGGGTCTCGGCCGACGCGATCTGGACGCCGATCGTGCCGCTCTTCAGCGTGCAGCCGTGGATGCGCCACTGCTTCGCGGTGGCCTTGGTCGCATACGGGCTGTCGATGATCGGATAGTCGTCCGAGGTCCCGATCAGCTCCGCGCTGATGTCGATGTTCTCCTGCTTCTTGCCGCAGATCAGGACCGGTCGAAGAGCCAGGACGCGGCCGCGAAGGACCAGTCCGTCGAGAGCCGAGGTCGCGTAGACGCCCCAGGTCGCGCCGAAGATGTCGGCGTCGATGTGGACATAGCCCGCGCTCGGGTTCTCGGCGTAGCTGGCCGGGTCCTCGTAGGTCGGCGACCCGTAGCCGAGGCCGACGCCGAGCGAGACGTCCTTGATGACGGTGTTCGTCACGCGCAGGTGGCGGCCCCGATGGATGATGCCCGTGGTCCCGGCGCCGCGGCCGTCGACCATGTGCCCGTCCACGATCATGTTGTCGTAGAGGTGTCCGCCAGGGCCCGAGACGCAGGCGAGGCTGCGGCCGCCCGTGATGACGACGTCGTGGGTGAGGACGTCCTGCAGCGGATCGTCGTCGAAGTAGCGGTACTCCATGCCGTCCGGATCGACGAGGCGGCGGCACGCGAGGGCCGAGCAACCGACGAGCTCCATCCCCTTCACGCCGCCTGCCCACCAGCCAGTGAACCAGGACGAGATCGTCGGGAGGTTGCTGGCGTCGCTCAGCCTGCGTCCGTCGATCCTGAGCCCGATGCCCTTGTGGTCGAGGCCGAGGTTGGAGACGATCGCGAAGCGGTTGAAGTTCTCCATATAGAGGGCATCGAGCACGAGCCCCTTAACGCAGTCGAAGCGCAGGCCGCGCACGCCGGGAGGGTTGGCGCCGGTGTCATCCGCGCCGTGGCCGGAGCCGCGCCAGCGCCCGCCCTTCACCCGGATGTTGTCGAGCATCGTCAGTCGGCGGACATAGACCGTGTGGGTGACGGCGTCGTAGGTGTCGCGCAGATTGTGCGCGAGCGTCAGCGTGTCGGTCCCGAGATCGACGGACTGGACGATCGCGAGCTCGCCCTTCTGGCGGGTGTCGCCGCCCGAGAGCCCGGCGATGCCGCTCCAATATTCGCCGAGCGACGTGATCGCGACGATGTCGCCGGCCTGGTAGCCGGCGGCGTCCGCCAGCACGAGCGTGTTGGCGCCGTTGCCGTTCGACTGCCTGATCGCGCTCGCAGCGAGCGTGGTGCGGTGCGACTGGCCCGCGCCCGCGAAATGCAGCAGCGCCCAGCTTTCGGTCAGGGACGCGGCAGACGCATCGATCCGTCCCGCTCCAGCAAAGTCGAGTTCGATGTTGGACTGCGTGAAGATGTGCGGGTCGCCGATCTTGTAGCTGCCCGCCAGGTCGACCTTGAGCCCGCCACCGATCTGGTTGGCGTAGTCCACCAGGTTCTCAAACGCCGCGTCGTCCCACGTGGCGCTGTCCCCCTTGGCGCCGGCCATCTCGGCCGTGATGCGCTTCTGGCGGTTGACGAACCACTTGCCGATCGCAGGAGCCGGGATCGAGAACGGGGTCGGCAGCCCTGGGTCGACGTCCTCCCTTCGGAACACGGCGCCCCCGCCGTCGCCGTTCTCGGCATGGCCGCCGGTGAGGATGGACGTTGTGGCCGCCGGCATGCCGACGAGGCTGATGCCCGCCCGGGCCGCCGAGAAGTAGGAGCCGTCGGCGCGCGCGGCGCCGAGAGCGCCTCGCCCGGCGTCCGGGACGACGTTCGACAAATTGGTGTCGACGCTGTTCGCCTGGAGATCGTTGAGAAGCTCGATGACGCCCGTGTAGTCAGCGCCGCCAGGCGCAAGATCCGTGACGTCCCGGAAGGAGAACAGGGAGAAGCGCGTGGTCGGGGTGCCGCCGAACGCCTCGCCATACATGACGACATAGGCGGCGGCCGACGGGATCACGAAGTCGACCCCATCGCCGGCCTCGAATGCGAAGCGCTTGGTGACGCTGCGGACGCCGTTGGCGACCGACGACACGTTGTTGAAGAGATAGACCTCGCTGAGGACGCTCCGATGGATGTCGAGATAGACGACGACCGCCCGCACGACGTCGTCGCTCGGATTGTTGCTGTCGACCGACCGACGGAGGCGCGCCTTGCCGTCATATATCCGCCCGGCCTCGACCGGAATCAGATCGGGACGGCGGATGACGATCGACGTCTGACCTTCTTCGATCCGCGAGCCCTTCGCCTCGGCCGACAGACCAAGCTCCGCGTCGTCCACGCACCACAGCGCCGGGACGATGGCGGTCAGCGCGGCGTCGACGTCGCCATCCCTGACCGTCGACGCCCATCCGCTCCCGGGGCGCTCTGGATACAGCACGCCCTTAGCGGTCGCGACCGCGCCCTCCATGTCGGCCGCGACCTCGTCGACGCGAGCGAGGGCCGCCTGTTCGTTCACGACAAACTGCTCGAAGACCGAGGCGTCGAGCTTGCCTTCCACGGCCACCGCGATGACGTCGGCGTCGATCGAGGAGTTGTCCCGCCCGAGCGGGTTCATGGTCATGACTTTGGTGCCATTGCCGGCGAGATCGTGTTTACCGGCCGGCAGCGCGCCAATCTTCAGAGCCCAGGACCCCGGCCCCTGCTCAATCTCCGTTTGGTCAACGAGATCGCCGTTGCTGCGCTTGATGCGGAGCTTCGGCTTCGGTTTTGTGTTCGCGGACGGGAGCGTGACCGTGTAGCGCTTGCCGTTCTGGAACGGGTTCGCGGTCGCTTCGTCGCTGACGACCGTGTAGATGTCGAAGTCGCCCTCGTCGGTGCGCGTCGCTGCCCCAAGGTCGATCGGGATGCGGTCGTAGGCGGCTTTCGGCACCGGCACGCCGATGGGCGTCAGGCAGCGGTAGGACGCGACGCCGGCCCTGACCAGCATGTGGCCGGCCCGCGGCACGGTGTCCGCAGGCCACTGCGCCCCGTTCCAGTGCAGGAAGGGCTTCGGCGTCTCGTCGTTGACCGAGAGCGTGACCGCGCCCGCCGCGTTCGGCGGCGTCGCGCCAGTCGAAAGCCAAAACGTCCGGTTGGTCTCGTTCGGATCCCCCTCGGCCGGCGACGTCGCCTTGAGCGCGTTGGCCGCTGACGTCCCGACATCGACCTCGACTAGGGGGATCGGCTTGCGCGCAAGCGCCTCGATCGTGGCGGCGAGCTCCTCGATCATCGCCGCCGTAGTGGTGTCGAGCGGCCCCTCTCGCACGAAGCCCGACGGTGTCTTGCGCCAGATCCCGTCGACCGCCTCGTCGCCCGAAAACTGGATCAGGAACTTGCGATAGAGCGGGATCGGGCCGAGTTCGGGGTCGGCGTCGAACGCGTCGCGCTCGGCGGTCGAGGTGAACATCAACCCCGAAAATTCGCCGCCGATGGCGGCGTTGATCGCGTCGCGGACCGGCCCGCCCGCCACCAGCTGCTGCGCGAGATCGATGAATGTCTGTTGCACCGGCCGGAAGTTGCCGGGCCCGATCTGCTGGTGCCCGATCAAATGCGAGATCAGCGGCCAGGGCGGCAGGTCGGTCGAGAATTTGGCGTTGCTGGAGGTCAGCATCGGTCCGTCCTGGTCATGCGGGGATCGTGAGGGTGACGAATTCGGGGGCGCGGCCCTCGCCGTCTTCGTTGGCGAGGAACAGCGCGACCCAGTAGTCGCCGGGGTCGTCGGGCTCGCTCGCCTCGAAAGGCGAGGAGGTCAGCAGGCCGCTATGCAGGCGGTCCATGTCGGCGAAGTCGGGCTCGGTCTCGCCGGGCGTGCCGCTCTTCGCGAGGATCCGGAGCCGCGCGACCGCCGCCTCGTCGTCGGTGCTCCACTTGATCCGAATGCGTCCGCCGACCCAGTCCGCCGTGAAGGTCAGGGTCTCCGGGACGTCGCTCACCGCCTTGACGACGTGCTCGACCGGCCCGGCCGCCGCGAGGCTCTCGATCCCGAACATCGAGATCGCGATCGCGGTCACGCTGATGGTCTCGCCGACGTCGAAGTCGTCGCCGTCGAACTCCGCCCGGCCGACGCCCGCGCCCGTCGTGTCGTCATGCTCGCCGATCGTCACCTTGATCGTGTGCGTCGGCGCGAGCCCGCCCGAGCCCGGCCGCACCATGACGACGACCGGCGGGACCTCGACCTCGCCGAAGTCCTCCTCGTCCTCGAAGCCCGGGCGCATGGCGTCGCGGCCCGACATCACGCGGACGATCACCGGCGTCGCCGGCCGCTCGTCAGCCCAGTCGCGCGGCTCCGGCTCGATCGGAAACCAGGCGGGCACCGAGGCCTCGGCCTCGGCGTCGAGCTGCGGCGCGTGATGGACGAGCGTGAGACGGGCCCGGCCGTCCTTCATCGGCTCGACGCCCTTGACGACGACGTCCTCGGCCTGCGCGCCCGCGAGGCCGACCAGGGCGATGTCGTCCTTGCCGGGCTGCGATCCTTCGCCCGTCAACGTGATCAGTTTGCTTGAGCCCGCCCGCCAGGCGAGCGTCCGCTCGAAGACGACGCCGCTACTCGACTGGAACAGCGCGGCGTAGGACTCGCCGGCCGCCATGTCGACGAGCTCGTCCAGCACCACCAGGTCGCCGTCGACGGCGAGCACGCGGGCGCTGACCTGCTTCTGGTCGACGGTGACGAACTGCGCGCCGAGCCGGGCGCCGGGCGGGGCGTAGAAATTGGCTGCGCCCTGCTCGGCGAACATGGTCTCGAAGCGATACTCGAACTCGAGGTGTCGCCGGCGCGCCTCTATCCAGATCTGGTCGGGGTTGGTGCGGCCGGGCAGGTCGAGCGGCAGGAAGGTCTTGGGCTTGCCGACGAGGCCCGGCTTCGGGACGAGCCGTTCGGTCTTCTTGAAGTCGTCGGTCTCGTCGAGGAACGCCACGCGGAACGCGTCGGGGGCGTCCGGATAGAGCGGCTCACCCGCGAAATTCGAGGCGTTGCGGGTCGCCACGATGCCGCGCCGGATCGGCTGCGGCCGGTCGATGAATAGCGACCGCAGCCCTTCGGGCCGCGTCGGGAAGGCGCGGCCCGCGCCCGCCGCCTGGCGCATCGCCTCGTCGACCGAGACGTCCTGGTCGCAGGACATGTTGAAACAGAGGTTCTTGTCGACGCAGTGCTGGCCGAACTCGCCATAGGCGTCGAAATCCATCTCCTCGTCCGGCGTCGGCTCGGGATTGGCCGGCCCTTGCGCCATGCGGCGGAGCGCGGCCGCGGCGCTCTTTGTCTTGCGCGTGATCCAGGTCCCGGTCGCGGGATCCCAGTCCGGCCGGATCGCGTGCGCGACGCAGCTGATCTTGTTCAGCATGCCTTGCGCCATCGCGCTCGAGCGGATCCTGAGCACCGCGAGGTCGATCGGCTTGTTGAAGTTGAAGGGACGGACGGGCCGGTAGCCGCGCAGGATGCCCCAGGTCAGCTCGTCGATGTCGCGGTTGGACTGCTCCTCGTTGGAGACGCGCCGCGTCCGGACCTGCCAGTTGCCGGGCCCGTCGGTCAGCCAGGCGTCGCCGAAGCGATACTCGACGTCGTCGTCGAAGCCGCCCACCACGTCGGGCCGCGCGATCCATTCGGTGTCCGTCTTGTGCTTGTACTGGACCGCAGCGGTGACGGTGCGCCAGCCCGGATTGCCCTTCTTCGAGAAGGCGACCAGACCGCGCTTGCAGACGAACTCGACCGAGATGTAGTCGCAATTGGTCGCGAGATCGCGGACCGCCCAGCCCTCCTCAAATTTGAGGAGGGTGTCGACATATTCGGAGAACACCGGGTTGACGTAGGCCGAGAACGGCCAGGGGTCGTCGGGCCCGACGGTTTCGACCTGCAGCTCGGCGTCCGGGAACTCCTCGAGCGGCGTCTCGCCGATCCGCCAGTCGCTGTATTCGGCCTCCGGATAGCCCAGCACCATCGGGATATTGGTCCACTGGTGCTCGTTAAGGCCCTCGCTGAAGGGCTGGGCGAACAGCGGCGGGTAGATCCGGATGCGCCCGTGATTGTCGGGGATCTTGGCGTAAGGCTTGAGGTCGTTCTGCGATCCGGTGATCGAGTAGCGCGGGTCGTCGCGCTTGCCACCCTTGGGCGTCTCGGCCGGGATCAGAGCGTTCAGCAGGAACTGGCCCGCGGCGCCGATCGCCATCGCCCCGAGATTGCCGAGGAGCCCGCCGCCGAAGATCAGCGGCCCCGCCCAGGCCGCGAAGGCGAGGATCGCGATCGAGAGCAGCGACTTGATGACCGGCCCCTTTTCGAGCCGGAAATGCACCCGGAGCGTCGATCCCGCCGGCGGCCTGTATTCGGCCCAGACGCCGATCGCGAGCTCGCGCTCCTCGCGCTCGAGCACCACGACGACCACCAGGCGGGCGCGCTGCGCCTCCGTCGCCTCCGGCAGCTGCTCGTCCAGCAGCTCGGCGACCGTCGCGCCGTAGGGACGCTCGATCACCTGGGCGAGCGACGGATCGAAGCGACGGGCGACGATCAGCCCGACGCCGGTCCCGGCCGCGGCCGCCGGCGGCGGCGCGAAGGCGAGCGCCGGGGTCACAGCAGCGACTCGTGTCGGAAGACGCCAGAGACCGCGCCCCAGCCGATGTCGATCCGGTCGACCCGGGCGTAGCCGACGCGCTTCGACAGATGCAGCATCAGCCGCGGCGTCGCGACGATCCCGCAATGGTCGTCGAAGCCCGCCGCGTCGAACGTCACGACGTCGTAGGGGCGGCGTTCGACGGGGTTTTGAACGGCCTTCGAAACCGGCCGGAAGGGAGTGCGCGCAGCGCCGTCGCGCAGCCGTTCATGGCGGTCGCGCGCCGGCCCGTAGTCCGGCACGAAGATCCCGTGGTCTTCCAGGAGGACGAGCCGCACGAGGCCGAAGCAGTGCGTGCCGGCCCAGCCGCGATCGTCCTCGAGCCAGCCGATCTCGGCCGAGACGAAGCGATTGGTGAAGGCCTCGGCGATCGCGGCCGCCGGCGCCGCCGGCGCGATCATGGGAACAGCCCCGGGGCGACCGATGGCCCAAGGAACCCGACCGGATAGGGCTCCTGGTCGTAAGGGGTCAGCTGCAGCCCGAGCTGCGCCGCGATCCCGTCCCAGGGCGCGCGGCGGAGATAGAAGCCGCGGAAGCGGAAGTCGACGATGTCGGGATCGCTAGCGAGCGCCGATTCGACCAGGCACTTGACCCGGCCCTCACGATAGACCCTGAGGATGCCGAGGATCGACGTCCGGTCGACCATGTCGATCGCGATCCGGATCTCGGGAGTCGCGCCCTCCTCATAGCCCGGCCAGACGACCGCGAACGGCAGATAGTCGAACTCCTGGCGGGCGTTCGGAAGCTCGCCGCCCACCCGGCCGGCCTCGCGCGATCGCGTCCAGTAGGTGGTGACCGGCCCGTCGACCGACTTGATCTCGGTCTTGTGGTTGCAGAGCCGGATCGGGTCCCCAAGGCTCGCATGGGTGAAGGTCAGGAAGTCGACCGTGGCCTCGGCCGAGCTCTCGGCCGTCATCATCTCGTGGGCGCGCTCGGAGGGCGTCGTCACGCGATCCTCCCGATCGCGATCGACGCGACCCAGTCGAGCCCCCGCAGGTCGAAGGAGGGCGGCGCCTGGCGCTTGACGAACTGGACCAGCCACCACTCGCGGAACGCGATGCCGAGACCCGTCTCGTCCGTCAGCGCCTTGCCGTCGGTCGGATCGGCCCAGTAGCGCTCGTGGGGCTGGGCCGGAAACCAGAAGTCCAGATTGCCGCCGCCGACGTCGTACTCCCAGAAGCGGAGGAACTCTTCCCTTTGGTGGTCGTCGAAGAACATCTGGAAGGTGTGGACGTCGACGCGCCGGGTCGAGCGCCGCCGCGAGTTGTCGCCGCCCGACTCCGTCGAGCCGACGAGCCGAGTGTCGCCGATCGCGACCTTGTAGCCGGGTCGCGCGGCGTATTGCGGGAGCGAGGGCCGCCAGATCGCCGCCATCACGCGCCCCGCCCGTAGGGAGCGTCGGTCAGCCCGTAGCGGCGGGCCAGCGCCTTGTTGGTCTGCGAGCCGGCACGGTCGATCTCCGCGGCCTGCGCCTCGCCGAGCAGCGCGGTGACGTGACGGCCGTTCTCGTCCTCGCGATCCTCGACCACCTGGCCGGTCACCGGCCGGCCCTGGTTGAGCACCGTGAAGCTGAAGTTCCCGGACCGCGCTCCGGCCGCCGGCGCGGCCGCCGCCGCGATCGCCGGCGCGGCGGCCACGGCCGGCGCCGTCGGCACGGGCGCGGCGGTCGCCCCAGCGCCCCCCGTCGCCCCGCCCGTGCCGAACAGCCAGGAGAAGATCCCGCCGCCCGCGCCGCCGCCTGCTGGGGCGCCGCCGCCCCCTTGGAGCGCCTTCAAGAGGCCCTGGCCGAACCCGTCGAGCCCCTGCGTCGCGGCCTGGGTCTGCTGGGTGAGCTGCGGCAGCGCGCCCTGGGCGGCCTGATTGGTCGACTGGGTGAGCCGGTCGATGCTCGCCTGCGCCGGGGCCACGTTGACTTCAGGAGGCGCAGCCGGCGCGAGCGTTCCTCCCTGTCGGCGTCCGCCGACGGGCTCAATGTGCCACGGCTCGTAGGGGTGCCGCCGGGGATCGTTCATCGGAAAGCGCAAGCCGTACTGGCCCGCGTTCTCATGCACCCAGGAGCGCGCTTCCGGCGATGTGAACCGCAGATCGGCCGCCTCGCCATACTGATGCATGGAGCCGCCCGGCCGGCCCACCATGCCGCTCGGCCGGCCGCCGTTGCGGGCGATGTCGAGGGCGTAGAGCCGCGCCTGGTGGCTTGTGGAGCGGTACCCCGAATAGACGGACAGATCATCCGCGATGTCGGGCGGGGCCGCCGCGAACATCGCGCCGAGACGGTCTTTGAACACCGGGTTGAGCGAAGAGACGTTCGCCGTCCCGCTGGTTCGGATGGCCGACCACGGCCCCGCCGCCGCCTCGTTCGCGCGGGCGGCCGCGGCGGCCGGCGCGGTGAGGCCGGTGTGTTTCGGCAGGTAGATCCCGTCCGCCGTCGTGCCCGGGATCTGCGGGACGCCGGCCCTCATCGCGAGGGCCGGAAGGCCGCCGCCCGCTCCTGTCAGGCTCGGCACGCCGGCGGCCCCGGTCACAATCACGGTGCCGGCCGTCACCGTCATGGTGGCGGCCGACTTAACCGCGTCCGCGACCTTGGCCTCGGCGGAGCTCTGCCCGCCGCCGAACAGCCGCTGCAGCGCGCCGCCGGCGTCGCTGAGCGTCGGGTTGTTCTGCCCGAGCAACATGTTCTTGGCGGGGTTGGCGACCGCGAGCTTGAAGAACTCCGCCTCGAGATCCTTCGCCATGTCGGTGGCGGCCGAGCCGAGCGTCTTGAAGCTCAGGCCCTGTTCCCGGATCTTGTCCGTCACCCGGTCGATCGAGCGCTCGCCGAAGGCCTCGACCTCGGCATAGGCGGCCTTCTTGCGCTCGAGCTCGGTGCTGACCTCGGCGATCGCACGGGCGTTCGCGCGGATGGCCTCGGCCTCGGCCGAGCTCGACGCGACCCCGGCGTCGCGGATCCTCTGCTCGGCATCGAGCAGCGCGATCGCGCGCGTCCGCTCCGCGTTGGACGAGCCGATCAGCGCCTCCTCGAGGCGGAGCCGCTCCATCTCCTCGCGCTGGCCCGAGGACATGCGATAGACCGCCTGCCGGCGCTCGGTCTCGATGTTGAGCTCTGCGAGCGCCGCCGCATTGTCGCGGATCTGCTTCGCCTCGGCCGAGCCGGTCGCGAGGCCTGCCTGGCGGATCTGCTGGTCGGCCCGGAGCAGGGCGATGCGGCGCTCGAGCTCGCCATTCGTGTCGCCGATGAGCGCCTGTTCGGTCCTGGCGCGCGCGAGCTCGTCGCCCTGGCCGGAGAGGATGCGAAGGCCGGCGGATCTCGCCTGCTCCGCGCGGTTCGCCTCAAACGCCGCGCGCTCCTCCCGGATTGACCGCGCGAGATCCTCGCGCGCCGATCCTTCCGCGTTGGCGAGCGCGATGATCCGAGGCCGGAGGGAGAGCTCGAGCCGGAGCCGGGCCTCCAACTCGTCGAGAGACGCGCTGCCGGCCGCGACCGCCGCATTGACCCGCGCCCGCTCCTGGGCCTCGTCCCGCATGTCGGCGGTCGCGGTTCGGGCCGTCGCGAGGCTTGCGTTCAGCGACTGGGTCCGCGCCGCCTCGATCCGCGCGGCGCGCTCCGCCGGCCCGATCTCCTCCTGCGCGAGCGCGATCCGCTCGCGCCGAGCCGCCAGATCGGCCTTGGTGACGGGATCCCGCGCCTGGCTGATCTGCGCGTCGAGCTGCTCGATCTGGATCTGCCGCTCATAGGCCGGGCGAAGCCCTTCGAGCGCCGCCCGCTTCGCCTCGATCGAGCGGGCGATCCGGTCGTTCTCCTCGGCCGTGACGCCGGGCTTGCCCTGGCCGGCCTCGAGGTTGCCGATCTCGGTCTGGAGCTCGCGGCGACGACGGTCGAGTTCGTTGACCGGCGACCGGTCGGCCAGGCCGATCGCGAACGTGCCCTTGGCCTCGTCAAGCTTCCTCTGGCGCTCGGCAGCGGCCGCCTGCTTTTCAGCTGCGACCTGAGCCTCGAGCTCCTTGATCCGCCGGTCGCGATCGCCGAAGAGATCGAGGTCGAGCGTCGGGTCGAAGCCCCCCGGGCCGTCGCGCTCCTGCTTGAGCCGGGCGAGCTCCTGTTCCGGCGTCTCCCCCGAGACGCGGCGCTCGATCGCTTCGCCTATGGCCTGGGCGGCGTTCGACGCGGCGTTGGCGACAGCATCCCACGCCCGCCCGAGCGCCGTGGTCGCCTTCTCGGCATCGACCAGCCGCCCGTTGAGGGCTTCGATCAGGGCGAGCCTGGCCTTGTCCGCCTCGCCTTGGCGAGCAAGCTGCTGGACGTATCGGGATTGGGCGCCCGAGATCAGCCCATATTTCTGGTAGAGCGTCTCCGCGCCCTTCGCCGGGTCGGCGAACATCGCGGCGAGCTGCTCGCCGGCGCCCGCGAGATCGGTCCCGATCGTTGCCGCGAAATCCTTCGACATCGTGATGAGCGGCTGGAAGGCGTCCGCACCGATCTTGCCGGTGCGGAGCAGCACCGCCTCGATCGAGCGGGCCTCCCGCTCCGATATCCCGCCGGCGGCCGCGCCGCGTTCGGCGATCAGGCCGAGTTCGCTGGCCGTCGCCCCCGAGCCGCGGCCGAGGCCGGAGGCCGCGGTCTCCACCTCCTTGACCGAATTGAGGTAGCTGTTCCAAGCGAGAGCGCCGGCCACCACGGCCCCGGTGACGCCCAGGACCGCAACCCGG
The DNA here is from genome assembly GCF_004103825.1 of Hansschlegelia zhihuaiae. GTDB lineage: Bacteria > Pseudomonadota > Alphaproteobacteria > Rhizobiales > Methylopilaceae > Methylopila > Methylopila zhihuaiae. The sequence goes on along the minus strand of NZ_RYFI01000002.1, from coordinate 191,060 downwards.
GTCGCCGTGACAGCCGCGCGCACCCCCTCGATCGTCTCCTTCACGCCGCCATAGGCCTGGACGACCTGCGGTCCCTGCTGGGCCGCGATCATCAGCGGGTTCATGCCGCCGATGAGCGACGTAGCGACGTCCAGACCTTGCGCCGTCAGGTTCGCCCGCTGCCAGGCCGGCATGCCGCCGCGGGCGACGGTGCGCTGGTCACGCACCTGCGCCGCGAAGGCGTTCTTGGTCCGCGTGATCGCGGCCGTCGCCTCGTCGGCCGAGAGCGCGCCGAGCCTCTGGGCTTCGCGGATCTCGCGCAGCTGGCCGAGATACTGTTGCTGAGCCGCGAAGACGGGGTTGTACTTGGCCCGCACCGCGTCGAGCTCGCGGCCGAAGGCGGCGACGTCCTCGCCGCGCTGCGCGCCCCCGAAGTCGGTCCGGACGCCGAGCCGCTCATTGATCCGGCCGGCGCTGTTGACCGAGGCGTTGGTCATGCGCGCGGCCGCGCCGGCCGCCTGCTCGAGCTCGGCCTCGAGCCGGGCGAGCTCGGCCGCCGAGACCTTCGCCTTGGCGACGATCTGGTCGAGGTCGCGGCCGGTCTCGGTCGCGGCCGCCTTGAAGCCGCGCTGGTCGCCCGTGATCTCGATCGCGAGCTTGAGCGTCACGGGGCCGCCTCGTTCAGCGGCCCGAGCGCCTCGGTCTCCATGACGCGGATGTCGGCGAAGGCCTCAGACCCGAGGCCGTGCGCGCGCAGCACCTCGCCGACGCCCGAATAGTCGAGCCCAAGCCAGACCAGGCCGCCCTTGCCGAGCAGCGCCCGCCACTGCGTCGCGCAGTCCAGGAAGGCCGTCAGGCTCGCCCAGTTCTCGGAAAACACGCGCACTTGTCCGTCGTCCTCGGCTCTCTTGGACGTCCTCACGGTCACGCCGAGCTTCTTGAACTCGGCGAGGGTTTCGTCGTCGATCGCGGCGGGGCGGGAGGCGTCGGCCTTACCGACATGGCCGTAGGCCCAGGCCCGCGCCGCCGCCTTCAGTTTCCCAGGCGGGCCGCCTCGCCGTTCATCGCCGCCGTATAGGCCTCGTTGACCGCGATCCGGACCGGGGCGCGCCGCCACGCCTCCGCGAAGCTTTCAGGCGTGAAGGCGACAGACTTCCCGCTCACGTCCTGGACGTCGCGCCAGCCCTTGCAGACGCGCCTCATCAGCTCGTCATTGGCGTCCTCGCCGCTCCGGCCGGCGGCGCGAGCGTCGTCGAAGATCTTCTTCGTCTCGTCGCGCGAGAGCAGCTCGAACTGCATCTGGAAGGTCTGCTCGTCGAACTGGCCGGGCTTCTCATTGCTCGGCCAGCGGACCGTGACGGGCCACCAGAACAGCGAGGTTTGGTCGATGACGAACATGCGGGCCGCCTCCTCAGCGGAAGGTCAGCGTCAGCTCGTCATCGCCCTCGTCGGGCGTGAACATGAGCGGAAGGCTGTTGTTGGTGATGCCTTGCGTCTGGCCGACGGTCGGCCGGCCGATCTGCACGGCGGGCGCGGAGATCTCGCAGATGTTCCCGGCCACCGTGCCGTGCTGGACCGCGATCGCGCCCTTGGCATGGGACTTCGAGATGCCGATCCAGTTCTTGCTCGCGACCGAGACCGCCTCGACGACCGCGGTTCCGGTCGCGCTGCGGTTGACGATCTCCATCGTGTCCCTGCCGATCAGGAGGCGCGGCTCGACCTGGTTGCCGAGATTGAACGCGAAGCTCTCGGCGACGCAGGGCGTGCCGTGGATCGAGAACACCGGCGAGTTGTCCTTGGAGACCGGCAGAGGATCCTGGAAGCCCGCGTGGTCGACCTCGGGCAGGGCGACGTCGGCGATCGCGCCCATCAGCCCCCAGAATTCGAACTGGAGACGCGGGATGCGCTTCGGCGTGTAGGTGGCGAGCTGGACGTTGCCCCGAGCGCCCAGCAGGATGTGGTTCACCCCGTCCATGTTCCAGTAGATCGACGCGGACTCGTAGCCGGAGGAGACCGGCAGGTAGTCGACCTTCACGCCCGCCGAGATGACCTCGGCGAGGCCGCAGGCGCGCAGCGCCGGGCCGAACGCGGGCGCGTCGCCGGCCGCGCCGGATCCCGCGAGCTCGATCGAGCCCGAGACCTTGGCGAAGTTGCCGACCAACAGCACGCCCTGATGGCCGAGCCACGGGAGATAGAGCTCGCGCGCCTCCTCCTCGCCCTGGAACGGCTCGATCGAGACGTTGGTCATGAGCAAGGCGTTGGCGGCGATCGGCGCCGAGTCGACGCCGTAGGTGGTCTCGCCTTTGAGCAGCGTCGCGAGCTTGCGGAAATAGCGCGGCATCGGTCAGGTCCCCTTGCCCTTCGCCGCGGGCTCTTCGGCTGGCGGCTGCTCGAGCTTGTCGGGCGGCGAGTAAGTCGCCGCGCTCTTCGACTTCTCGCCCGGCCCGGGCGCAGGCTTGGTGGCCTCGTCCTTCGGATCGCGAGCGACCTTCCCGTTCTTGTCGGCCAGGTAGCGGCCGCCCGTGCGCACCGGCATCGGGACTCTCCTCGTTTCAGGCTCTGACGGTGAAGGCGGTCGCGAAGGTCATCTCGACCGTCACGTAGCCGCCGGCGGCGCGCACCAGGCGCGCGCCCAGATAGGTGACGACGTCGTCGGCCCCGGGCGGCGTCCAGCCGATCAGGCTCTCCCGAACCTCGGCCTTCAGCGCCTCCATGTCGTCGGCGCCGGTCGCGCCGCGCGCGTCCGAGACGTCGCTCGTGGTGACCACCACCTTGAGGTCGCCCTCGACGCGCTGGCTCACGCCGTTGACGCGTTCGTTCTCCTCGGCCGCCTCCTCGTCGAGGAACACGCAGGCCGCCGGCGTCGCGGTCGGGACCTCGGTCGCGAGCGCGGAGAGCCGCTCGACGCCCTCGACCAGCGCGAAGGTCTGCGGGATCGCCTCGAGGCGCGCGATGACCGCCCCGACGATCACGGCTGCGCTCCGATCGCCCGCGCCTTGTGGTCGGCGACGATGGCGAGGATCTCGGCCTCGTCGGTCGGATCGACGCCGAGATACGGCCGCGCCGGGATCGTGATGGTCCGCGCCCCGACCTCGAACGTCACCTCGCGGCGCGACTTCACGCGGGTCGACGCCTTGGCGAAACGATGCCGCGATCCGTAGCGGATGATGGCGCCGTCCTTGTCGACCTTGCGGCCCGCGCCGTCCTTGACCAAGCGCATCACGGCGGTCTGCTCGCGCGCTTCCTGCTTCACCTCGCCGCCGAACTGGTGGATGGCGGCGTAGGCGAGATTGGTGCCGACCCGGACGCCGCCCCCGAACGCCTGGCTGACGATCGACGAATAGAGCCGGTTGCGGTCGCGCAGCAGGCGCGGCGGCCTCCGCTTCGGCGGCATGCGCTGCAGCGTCGACTTGGCGAACGGCGCCCACTTCTGGCCGCCCGGGCCGGTCTCGGCCTCGAAGCGCCGCTGGGTCGCCGTCACCATGTAGGCGCCGATGTCCTCATACATCGCGCGCTCCTGCGCGCCGGAGCCGACCGCGTCGTTGATCGCCGCGCGGATCGCCCTGTCGTCGATCGTGACGCGCGCGCCCTCGGCCGCCATCAGACGTAGCCCTTCATCGAGCCCTGGGTGAGCGTGCGGTCGCCCGAGCTCGAGCGCACGGCGCCGCCGCCGGCAGGCTCCGGCGGAGGGACGTTCGACCCGAGGTCGAGCGCCACCGCTCCGGTCGAGACGAGCTCGAGCCAGTCGAGCGCGCCCTTGTAGTTCCGGTGGACGAAGCCCTTCTCCTCGCTCGACTCGTCGCGGATCGTGTAGCGGGCGATGTCGCAGATCTTGTCGACGAGCACGCGCGGCGTCGCCGGCAGCGGCAGCTCGTAGACCTTGCGCAGATAGCCGTCGGCGAGGGACGACGCGCCATCCAGGGCCTGCTCGACCAGCGCCTCGTCGATCGTCGACGGCGGCTTGTTCGTGCGGTCGGTGCGCTGAACGAGTTCCTTCGCGCCGAACCGGTCGATCAGATCCTGGAGTGTCGCGTAAGCCACGAGGTCAGACGTCCTCGACGATGATCGCCGGATCCGCCTGCAGCGCTGCGATGTCCGCGTCGGTGAGATCGCCCGCCGACACGAAGGCCGCCGCCGTCGACCAGGCGCGCCCGGCGCGGCGATGCCCCTCGCGGGTCGCGCGGATTCGGAGCCATGGTCCCTTATCGGGGTCGAGCGCGAACTGGGCGTCGAGCTCGGTGACGGGCGGCAGAGCGCGCCCTTCGGAAAGCGCGCGCAGCCCGCCCCACAGGCGACCGGCGGTCCGGACCGTCGTGTCGAGCCAGCGACGGTGGTCGTCGCCCTCGAGCGTGCCCTGGCCCCGCACCGGGTCGATTGGCGCCTGAGCGAGCTCTGCGCGGAACAGCTCGAGGTCGGCCGCTGGCAGCAACGCCAGGCGCGCGTTGAGCGACAGGATCTCGGCGTTCGAAAGCCCTTCGAAACGGGCTTCAAGCGGACGTGGATCGTCGAGGAAGCCGGAGCCCGGCAACGGATTGACGGGCGCCTCGGCGATCGCGGTCGCGGCTTCGGCCGCCGGCGTCGGCAGCGGCCGCCGACCGGCGAGCGCCTCGCCGATGCTGCGGTCGATCGCGCCCTCCAGGGTGTCGCCACCATGACCCGAGACGGTATTGGCCGCGCCGCCCAGCAGCGTGTCGCGGAGGCCGCCCGCGATCGTGTCGGAAGCGACCCCGCCAGGAAGCGAGGCCGCCTCGCCGGCGAGCGTATCGCCGCCGGTTGCGGAGGCTACAGTCGCCCCCGCCTTGGGCGCGGCCGCGGCAGTCTTGGCGGCCTTGCCCGTCGGCGCTTTCGCGCCCCCTGAGGTCTTCGTATCCATCGTTTTCCCTTCCGTCGGCTCAGGCGAGCCAAGGCACCACGACGAGCTCGGCGGTCCCCGCCCAGGGGTTGCTCTCGCCGCCATTGACCAGCTGCGACTGCAGGAGCCGGCGGCCGGCGCCCTCGAGGGACGGCGGGACGATCAACTTGTTGGGCTTGAGGCCGAGCGGGCGGCCGAAGTCGCCCTTCATCCCGGTCATGGCGACGCGCGCGGCCTCGTAGGAGGTCGCGTCGAGCGTCTGCTTCGAGCCGAAGACGAGCTGCCAGAAGCCGTAGCCCACGTTGCAGCGCGCATCGACGCCGTACTGGAATTCCTTCCGGTTGAAGACGTTCTCGTCTTCCTCCCGGTCGCGCCGCACCAGGGTGAAGGGCTTCCGGGTCTGGTAGATGATCGGCTTGATGGTCCGCGAGGCGTCAAGCAGGTACCAGGCCGTGCCGGCTCCCCCGCCGGTGTTCGACACCGAGACGATGTCGCCGGCCTCGTTGCGCACCGGATGGTCGGTGTCGAAGAAGTACTGCTTGTCGTAGCAGAGGGTGGAGAAGCCGGCCTTTAGCAGCGCCCAGACCAGCTGATCGGGGAACACCGCCGCGGAGCGCCCGAACTCCTGCATCAGCGGGTTGTAGATCCCGATGTTGTCGTCCTCGATGTCCTCGCGGTTGACCGCGATCGTGCCCTCGAAGGGCCGGTTGCGGATGAGGTACTCGAAAAGCTCGAGGTTCTGGATGACGCGGTCGCCGATCCACTCGCGGATGTTCGGGAACTGCCCGATCCAGCCATACTCGTTCGCCCTGGTGGTCGACGGGACCGTCATCGCCACTTCGGCGTACTGAGGCGCGACGCCGGCGAAGCCGCCCTGGAAGGCGGTGTTGAAGCCCGTGTAGAGCGAGCGGAGATTGGTGCCGTTGACGAGCATCGGGGGCGCCTCAGTGCTTGATCCAGACGCCCTTGTCGTCGACGTCGAAGATGACGCCGGCGGCCGAGCGGGTGTTGGTGCCGTTGGTCTTGGCGACCGTGTGGTCGTCAACCGCGTAGGCGGTCGCGCCGATGTCGGCGCGGGTGATGGCGTCGCCGGAGGCGGAGTTGTCCCAGCGGAAGATGCCGGTCGCGATCCGGCAATTGACCGCGCCGTCGGCGCCCGCCGAATTGTCGACGGTCTCCTCGGCGCGACCGAGGATCTTCAGGGTGGTGGCGGTCGACGCCGGGACGGCGAAGCCGTCGGCGCCGACCGCCGCCATGGCGCCCTGGAAAATCTTGGTGGATCCCTTGACGCCGGGCTCGCGGATGTCGCCCGAGCGGGTGACGGTGTGGCGGGGTGCGGTGAGCGCGGCCATCAGACCCTCTTCTCTTCCTCGAGCTTGCGGGCGGCCGCGAAGGCCTTCGGATCGACGCCCATCAGGGCGATGACCTGGTCGTCGACCTCACTGAGGGCGGGCTCGCCCTCCTTTGGCGTCGGCCGCGGGCGGGCGCCCTGCAGCGAGACCATCGCGCCGATCTCGGTCTCGACGCGCTTGGCCTCGTCGGGCGAGGCCATGTGGCGGGCGATGTAGTGGTCGCGCAGCGGCACGATCGGCTTGCCGGCCTTGATCGCCGCGTCGACGAACGCCGTGGCGCGCTCCTTCGTGATGCTTTCGCCGAGCTCCCTGAGCTGCGACTGGAGCGCCGTCACGGTGGCGGCCGGAACATGCTTCGCGGGATCGCGCAGCTCCTGGACCGCCTGCAGCGCGACGGCCGGCGCCGCGTCCGCCGCGAGACCGAGCGCCGCGTTGATCGGCTTCAGCGCCTCGGTCACGGCCTTGGCGCCGGCGGCCTGGACGCCCTGCAGGGCGACCTCCGTCGCCGCGCCGGCGTCGACGCCGAGCGCCGCGGCGATCGCCGCATGAGTGGAGACGCGGGCGGCCTGGCCCTTGACGGCCGCCAGCACGGCGGCCTCATCGGCGCTCTCTGCCAGGCCGAGCGCCTGGCGGAGCTGCGGGAGCAGATCCATCGAATGTCCTTGCTGGCTGTGGAGGGCGACGAGACCGCGGAGGTTCGCCATGTTGACGAGCGAGGCGCGGGCGACGCCGACGACCTCCCCGTCCTTGCGGTGGACGAGCGCCGGCGAGATCTCGCGATAGGCCTTGCTCGTGACGAGGCGGGCGCCGGCCGCGGTCCACTCGACCTTGCCCCAGAGCCCGTCGTCCCGGGCCTGCAGGCCGACGATCCAGCCGCGCGCCGGCGACGGGCCGCCTTTCGGCGCCGCGTAGTCGATCGCGTGGTTTTCGCAGATCGGCAGCCGCGAGCCGGAGACGAAGCTCGCCGCGACCTTGGCGGCGTCCGGCATGCGATAGGGGCCGCGGCCGTCGACGGTGGCGACGTCACCGGCCGGGACGAGGTGGATGAACTCGGGCGCCTTCGGATGCGCCGCGTCGCCGGCCGCGGGAAGCGGCAGGGCGGCGCAGAGCGCGATCTCCGTGGCGGCGGCGTTCGACATGGCGCCGAAACTGCCCGAACCGCCGCCGCGCCGTAATTCGCAAGCCTGTTGTGAGGGAGCGGGGCGAACCGCGTCGGTCGCGGCGAAGCCGCGAAGGCGGGGATCGTCTCCCCGAGGCTTCGCCGTTAAACCGGTTTTGAAACGGCTAGAACGGCCGAAGCGCCCCCCTCAGGCTACATCGCCCCGTCGCATGGCGGCAATGGGCCCTCTACGGGCCTCCTATTGGCTCGAGCGGCGGCGCGGTCTATCTTGGGCTTGGCCGCCGAAGCAGCGAGGAAGTCGCTTTCGCGGAGCGCGCCGCCGTCGAGCACACGACGCGCGGCCTGTTCGACCGGGGATGTTGCGCGCCCCCGGCGGCCGCCTCTCAAAAAAGCTTCAGCGACTCCGTCTCCGGCGTCCCGTAGCCCTGCGGCGGGATCGTCTTCTCGAGGCTGGCGCAATCCGGCCGAGACCCGCAGACGCGGCAGGACAGCCGCTTGCGGACCTCGCCAAGCGGGAAGCCGCGCGGCAGGCGGTTGAGCATCACGGTCTTGATCTTGCGGCATGTCGGACAGCCGACCATCAGCCGGTCCCAGCCCTGGGCGGCGGCTTCGGCGGCGGTGGTCGGGATCATGCGCCAAGATCTAGCGCGGCCGCTTCAGTCCAGCGAGCCGTCGATCAGCTCATAGGCGTTTTGGTCGCGCAGCACGCGCGTCTCGACCATCCCGCCCGACCGGATCGAGTTGCTGACGACCGTCACGCGCCCGACATCCGGCGCGCTTGCCCGCTCGACATAGTCGATCTCGACGACGAGCTTCGCGAGCCGCTCTTCGGCCTCGACGTCGAACACGTAAAGCAGCTTGCCGCTCCGCCGGTCGAGCAGCACCGCCGAGGCGCGCCCCAGCGTCTCCGGCAGGCGGAGCAGCGCGGCGATCGGCGGGGCGGCGCCGCGCGACGCCTTGAAATCGCGCAGCATGTGGCGGACCGCATCTTGCCGGACTGTGATTGCGGCCGAGGCCGGCGCGATTCCGCGCGCCTTCAGCCCCGAGAGGATGGGCGGCGTCATCGCCCCGACGGTCCAGGTCGAGCGGTTCACGCGGTCGCCGTCGACCACCTTGGTCGCCCATGTCTCGAACTCGTCGGCGAGCGGCCGCGCCGGCCAGGCCGGATCCGCGGCCGCCTGAGCCGCGAGCTCGGGCGGCGCTTCGACGAGCTTGTCGGCGAGGACGACGGCCCGGTGGCCTTCCTTGCCGGGGTTGTGCGCCCAGCCCGGGTCGATGCCGATCGGCACGTCGACCACGTCGCCGGTCGCGCGGATCCGGTACTGGCGGACGCCCTCATCGGGCGGCGGCGCGAAGGCGAGCTCGCCGCGCATGCGCTCGACGTCGCGGTCCGAGAGGCTCTGCAGCGTGCAGCGGCAGTTCCAGCCGCAGGGCGGCGCCCAGCGGTCCCAGTACGGATCGTCGACGCGCAGGCAGAGATTGTGCCGGCGGGCGTGCTCCGGCCGGGTTCGGCCGTCCATGACGGCGACGTAGCGAAGCCAGGGCCGGGTCGCCTTGTTGCGCTCGAACGCCGCCCAGGCGCCGGCCGCGTAGGAGACCCTCAGATTGGCGTCGAAGATTGTCCGCAGCCGGCGCATCGAGCCGAGCTGGACGCCGTCCTCGGTGCGGCCCCACCAGCCCTTGAGCTCGAGCTTCGGCTGCAGCTCGGACGCGAAGTCGCGGAAGGTCGCGCCCTCAGCCAGCGCCCGGGTGAGCTCCTGGTGGATGTCCGCCAGGATGTCGAAGCCGGCCGAGCGCGCCACCGTGAAGGCGTGGGCGTGCTCGGCCTGCCATTTCTCGGTCCAGTGCTCTGTCGGATCGAGCCGCCGGCCGCGCGCGGCGAGCGCCGCGAGCGCGTCGATCGGCGCGACGGGCTCGAGCTCGGGGACCATCTCAGGCGAGCGGTTCGCGCGCGGCGCCCGAGATCCCGGCCGCGAAGGCGGCGCGCGCGAGGATCTCGCCGAGCTTCGACGCATCCATCGTCGCGAGCTGCTCGGCGAGGATCCGCGTCGCCTCGTCCATCGACGTCGCGGCCGCGAGGCGCGCCTCGAGCCCCGCGATCATCGGCGCGACGAGCTCAAACCCCTGGTCGGCGATGATCCGGTCCACCATGGCGTCGATCGCATCGGCCGGGCGGCCGAGCTCGGGCGCCTGCAGGGCCGTCCTGGTGGCCGCCGGCGGCTTCGCCTTAGGATCCTTCTCCGAGCTTTTCTCGGGACCTTCCTTTGGGTCCTTCTCCGGATCGCCGTCCGCTTTCGGCGCCACGGGCGGCGTCAGGATCTCGGCGTCCTTGGGCGCGTCCGGCAGGCCAAACTTGTCGCCGACCACGGAACGCTCGACGCGGCCGCCCATCGCCACGAAGGTCGGCAGGAAGTCCTTCAGCAGACTGAGGTCGATCGTCTCCTCGCGGCCGATCTTGAGCTTGGGATACTTCTTCTGCGGCCCGAAGTTCAGACCGATCATCGGGGGGATCAGGTCGCGGTTGAGGCAGGCCGCGAGCGCCTTGGCGTCGGCGCGCTCGATGTCCTCCTGGACATTGCGATGCGTCTTCCCGACCGCATGGCCGCCGGCGATCGCGTCGGTGGTGCCGGTCTGGCCGAGCACCGCCTTCGACATCTGCTGGTCGAGCCAGTCGCAGCGCTTCAGGTAGAGATCCGACCCGGCGCTGACGTTCTTCGACTCGACGAACTCGATCAGCATCGATTCCGGGATAATGGCAGCGCAGTCGCCGGCGATGTTCGCAACGGCCCGGAACAGCGTGTCCTTGTCGTCTTCGCTCGCGCCGGGGCCGTATTTGCCGACGCGCACCGGCTGGCCGAAGGTCTGTGTGAAGATCGCCCAGTCGCGATTGGTGAAGGCCTTGAACATCCAGGACCACACCGCGAGCCGACCGATGCCCGAACGGACCGGCAGCCCCGACTTCGCGCGGATCTTCGCGACAACGTAGCAGCCCGCCTCGAGCGGCTCCTCGCCGGTCTCGGTCCGGAGCAACGGCGTCGTCCCGTCGCGGCGGTCCGGCATGAAGAAGCGCGGGTCGCAATGCTCGAGGCGCTTGGCGTCGAACTGGCCTTCCGACGAGTCCCAGATGATCTCGGTGACCGAGTAGCCCTTGCCGATCGCGTCGAGCATGTCGAACAGCTCGTCCTGCAGTTCGTCGCGCTTCAGCCATTCGCGGACGAAGTCCGCGTGCTTGACGCTCTCCGCGTCGTCGGCCGCCGCGTCGATCGTCACGTCGAGCTGGGAGACCGAGCGCTTCCGCGTGCCGAGCACGCCGACATAATGGAGGTCGCGTTCCTCGACGGCCTCGGCGAGCTCCAGATAGCGGAGCGGGTCGCCCTGATCGGCCGCGCGCAGGATGCCGGCGACCCGCCCCGGCGTCAGGCCGTCGCCCGGATAGCCAGTGAGCACCGAGCGGACGCCGGTCAGCGTCGGGCCGGCCTTCTCGCCCACCAGGCGCTCGCGGCGGAGCGGCCGGCCATAGGCGTCGACGAGCTGGGTGCGTTCCGCCATCAGATGCCTCCCCCGCGGAGCCGCGCGCCGAGCGGCGGGCGGAACATGCGCGCATCCGACCTTCGGTCGTCGGCGTCGAAATCGTCGTCATAGCGACCGGGGGGGCCGGACAGGCGGTTCATGCCGGTGACCGGCCGGTAGCCATATTCCGTGACCGGTCCGCTCGCGGCGTGGATCCCGAGAAACAGCGCCCAGGTGCGGTCGGCGTGGTCGTCGTCGCGCTCGGCCACGAAGCGCGGCGCGCCGGTCGCCGAGGCGACCCGGCGGAGCTTGTGGAGATCCGCGCGGTAGGGCGCGTCGCCCATCGGGATCCGGACCGTCCGATCCTCGAAGGCCTCCTTGCCGCTGGTCGCCATGATCAGCTTGGACGGCCCGGTGAACAGCACGCCCTCCACCCGGGTCCCGTAGCGGCGCTGCGCGTCCTCGACGACCTTCTCGCCCATGCCGGTCTGGTCGACGCAGGCGCGCGCCACCAGGTAGCGGCGCATCACCTCGTCGAATGCCTCGTCCATGTCGGCGAAGCTCTTGCGCTTCTGCTCGATCCGCTCGCGCTCCCAGAGCACGTCGCCGACCTGCTCGAGCACGGTGATGACGTGGAGGTCGTTGCGCCGGCCGATGTCGCGGCCGACGAAGCACGGGCCGCCCTGGTACTGGGCCGGGTCGCCGGCGCGCTCTTCCTCGCAGGACGTGATCAGGTCGTAGCTGAGCCAGGCGCTCGCCTCGTCGAGATACTGCAGCTCGTATTCCTGCGCCCAGGCGTCCTCGTCGGCGATGCCGGCGCGCAGCTCCTCAATGTTCCGGGGCAGGCCGTCGGCGACGGCCTGGTAGATATCGACGACGTGACGCGACCAGGTTTCGTCGTCGGCTGTGTCGATCTCGTAGAACTTCCCGGACTTGCCGTTCGGGGTCGACGTGACGCGGAGCTTCCAGCCCGCCGAGATCACCGGAAAGAGCGCCTTCCAGATCGCGTGGCTGTCCTTGTGAAAGGCGAACTCGTCGAGGAAGACGTTGGCCGAGAAGCCGCGGGCGGTGTCGGGGTTCGCGGGCAGCGCCGTGATGCGGCCGCCATAGGGCAAGTCGACCTCGAGCGCCCGGTAGGAGCCCTCCTGGCCCTGCCAGTCGTACTCCCGGGCGTCGAGCGCGATCTTGTAGGCCTGAGCGTGCCGCTTGACGCCTTCATCCATGGCTTCGCGCGCCTGGCGCTCGCCGCGCGATAGGATGACCCAGCGCGTCCGTCGCTCCTGGACGGCCGCCTCATAGCCGTCGTCGACGACCTCCAGCGTCGTCGTGAAGGTCTTGCCGGTCTGCCGGGCGAACTTTCCGAGTTTGAAGCGCGATTTATCGAGCAGCCAGCGTCGCTGGTAGCCGTAGATTTGAAGCGCTGGGCGAGACGTCGCGGTCACGCCGGCGGCGCCTCGAACACGCCGTAGACGTCTTCGCGGATCTTCCGCAGCATTTCGAGCTTGTCGACCGGCTGCCCGGTCTCTTCGGCGTTTTTGACCAGGGTGTCGATGGCGGCTGCGGCCTTCGCCTTCTCCTCGATCCGGATCTTCTGCCTGCGCTCGGTCGACGCCTTCTGGCCCGTGGTGATCGCCGAGAAGGCGCGGGCGATGTCGAGCACCTCCTTCGTCGAACGGTCCTCGCCGTCCGACACCAGGTCGGCGATCGTCATCTTGATCACCTCGCCGAGTGCGACCGTGTTCTCGTCGACCTTGTCGGCCGTGAACTCGTCCGCGAGGCCGGCGAAGATCTCGCGCGACATCGTGATCTTCCTGCGGAGCGCGGCGAGCCGCATGGATCTGCGGTTGAACGCCGACTTCGAGATCGGCCCGACGCCGAGAGCTGCGAGCCGATCGTTGAGCTCGAAGCGGATGTCCTCCTGGCTGCGCTCGCGCTTGTTCAGCTCCTGGATGGCCCACACGATCTCGCTCTGGGCGTGATCGGGGACGAGGTCCATGGACGACAGGCGGCCGCGCCCCTCCGTCTCATTCATCGCCGTCACCTCAGGGTGGGACGCTTGACGCCGTCGATGACGCTCCGCCGCGAGACGTGATCCATGCCGGCCTGGGTGAGCTCGCAGATCAGGAAGCCGTTGCGATCCGTGACGCGCACCGCGCCGAGCTCGCCGAGCTTGCGGATCTGGGTCCGGACCCATTCGCGCGAACGGTTATGGCCCCAGAGCTCGAGCACGTCCGTGACCGTCGACTCGTTGAGGGTGTTGTTCACCTGCGCGGAGAGCTCGCGCAGGATCACGAGCCGGGCGTCCTCCTCGAGGTGGCGGGCGAATTCGGTCGTCATGCGGATTCCCTGCTAGGCGTCGTCATCGACGGCGCCGCGAGCGGCGGCGGCGACTGGTTGAACAGGAAGCTCTCGATCCGATCGACGCTGCGCAGCACGGCCATGCTGCGCTCGCCATGCTGCTCGACGATCCCGGTCAGGTGGATGAGGCCGCGATCGATGTTGTGGACGTCGTCCTTGGTCGGCAGGTGCTTCACATGGCTTTCGAGCTCGACGACGCGGTCCTCGATCTTGTCGAGACGCCCGTCGAGCTCGGCCACCCGAAGATCCGTGCGCTCCAGCGCCCTTTTCGGGGCGGTGCGGTTCCACACCCCGAACATGACGCCGAGACAGGCGACGCAGAGCGTGATGACCACGATGATCACGAGCGCCGATCGAAGGGTCTGCTCCTCCATCAACTTGCTCCCGGCGCCGGCGTTTCTGGGACTTCGATGGCGCCCGGCGCGACCGACCCATCGCGCACCTGGCGCAGAAGAGCGGTGACGTTCCGCAGTTGGTTCCGCACGAGACCGAGTTCGACGCGCATCTCGGCGCCGTCAGCGGTCAGCACGGCGTTGTCCCTGGAGAGCCGATCCATGCGTTCGAACAGCCGGGCCTCCCGGGCGTCGCTCCGTTCCAACGCCTTGAGCAGCCTTTCCTGAAACGATCCCTGCTGCTCGACCGCCTTGGCCTGCTGCTCGCCGACGCGATCCTCCCGGCCGATCCCCCGCATCTTCATCAGCAGCGCGAAGCCGCCGACGATCGCGACCGCGAGGTTTGCCAGCCAGCCGCCGGCGCCGACGAGCTTTTGAGCGAGATTCCATAGGTCGGCGAACGCCTCCATCGCTCACTCGCGCAGGCGCGAGACGTAGAGGGCCGTGATCAGTGCTCCGAAGCCGATAGTGACGTAGGTCGGGGCCCCGGTGACGAGGTGAGGCGCAAACGTCGTCCCCACCACGAGCCAGAGCCATCCCGAGGCGAACAGGGCGACGACGCGCAACACCTTCAGCCGCCAGGGGCTCGCCATGCCGATGGCGTGCGCCAGGCCGATCATCGATAGGATGGCGACCCAGGCCTCGCGATTGATCGTCCTCATCAGCGCGAACTGCGTCGCGTCGAGCACGGCCGGGTTCGCGATGAACACCGCGACCCAGCCGAAGGCGATCGCCATCAATCCGAGGTCGATTCCGAGCGCGGGCCGGGAGAACAGCCAGCCGACGAAGCGCAGCACGCCTTCGAGACCGCGATCGATGCGATGGGTCATGGATCGCTCCGCTCGATCGGCGCGCGACGCATGGGCGTACATGGCCTCACCGGACCGTCTTGGTGGCCCGGATCCGGCCGATCACGGCAATGACGCCGCCGACGCCAGCGAAGATCGCCGCTCCAGCGCCCACGAGCTCGGACACGTCCGCTTCCGTGACGGTCAAGCCGAGGGCTCCGCCGCCGATGCCCACCAATGCTCCGAGAGCTCCCGCCCAGATCGTGAGCGACGACTTCTTGGACTTCGAACCCTGCAGGGTCATGGCGTTGGCCTCCTCAGCCGAGCTGCGCGATGGCGGTGTCGAAGGCCGTCCAGGTCTTCGGCCCGACGATGGCGTCCGGCGCGAGCTGGCGGCCCTTCTGGAAGGCGATGACGGCCGACCGGGTCATCGGGCCGAAATCGCCGTCGACGACGAGCGCGGGCTTCGCGCCAAGCGCGTTGAGGCCGCTCTGCAGCGACTTCACGGCCTCGCCCTTCGAGCCGAGCTGCAGGGTCGGCCCGGGCGCCGCGGCGGGCTTGGCCGGACCGCCGATGGGGAGCGCAAAGCCGGCGGGCCAGCGATAGCCGAGCAGGCTCGACTTGGCGTAAGCAGCCTCGGTCACCGCGTTGGCCTGGTTGCCGCCGAGCACGCGGATCGTGGTCGCGGTCTCGCCGAGATAGAAGGCGACATGGCCTTCCCAGCTCGAGGAGCCGCGCTTGAAGACGACGATCGCGCCCGGCGCCGGCTTGGTGAGGGCTGCGCCCCAGTCGAGATAGGACCGGGCGTTGAGCTTGCCGGTGCCCGAGATCCCGATCTCGGCGAGCTTCGCGCCCACGAAGGCCGCGCACCAGGCGGTCTCGTCGTCCTTGACCCAGGCGGCGCCCGACTCGGCGAAGAACGCGACGACCCGCGGCTCATGGCGGGAGCCGACGATCTCCTTGAGGCCGAGATCCTTGCGCGCGGCGGCGAGCCAGGGGGCTTCGGTCATCGACAGGCTCCGGCGCGATTCGAAAGGGTTTCGAAAGCGGCTCGATCGCCGCTGGTCGCGACCAGAGATGCCCGAACGGGCGGGCGGCCGTAATTCGCAAGCCTGTTGTGAGGCGCGGATCAGAACAGCCGGAGCTGGCGGGCGCGGAGGGCGGCCCGCAGGCCTTCCGGATCGGCGTCGCCGAGATACTTCCGCACCGTCACGTCGCTGACGTGCAGGGTGCGGGCGATCTCCGAGGTCGACGCCTTGTCCGACTTCATCTGCCGGGCGATCCAGCGCCGATCGGTCGGCACGCGAACCTGCGATCGGCCGGACCGCGCGCTGAGCCGTTCGAACAGCGCGCGGGCGGCGCGCTCGCCGATCAGCTCGACGACCGGCGATCCTGATCTCGGATTTGCCGAAAGAGCAAGATAGCCGCCACCGAAGCGCAGCAGGAACCGCACGGCGAGCTGCCGCCCCATGGCGTCGACGTAAGCCGCGAGATTCTCGGGCACCGGCGGCTCGGGATAGCTCATGGCGCCCCGTCGAACAGCGGCGCGGCGGCCGGCGCGCACCAGCGGCGGATGTCGGCCTTGGTCTCCAGGCGCTTGCGGCAGGGCGGGATGAAGGTGATGGCGGGCCCGGCAGACGCCCGGAACGTCTCGGGGTTCATCCAACCGATCCAGGCGTACGACGTCGCCGAGCTCGCCTTCGGATCGTAGCGCCCCTTCACCATCGGCACGCGCTCGACGAACGGCGCGAACACGTCGGGCGGATAGAACGAGAACAGCTTCCGATAGCGCTCCTCGCTCTCCAGCCAGCTGGTGCGCATCAACAGGAAGAGGCCTTCGAAGCGCCAGCGCGAGAGGACCGCGAGCGCGATGTCCAATGCGATGTTGAAGGGCGGGTTCGTGATGACGAGGTCGGCGCGGTTGTCGTAGATCACGCCCGTCTCGAGCACGTCGGCGAGGCGGTAACCGCGGCCGTAGTCGAAGATGTCCGAAGCCTCGACGTCCCCAAAGCTCTCCTTGAGGGTTTCGGCCATGTGGCCTTCGCCGCAACATGGATCCCAGGCCCGCATCAGCTTGGGCTCGAAGCCGTTCGGCTCGAGCACGTATTCGACGAGCGCGCGCGTCGCCCAGGGCGGCGTCGGGAAAAAGTCGAGCGACGTCGGCGGCTCGCGCCGGCTCGCCATGATCGCCCGGGCGCCGCGCGGGAGGGTCACCGGAAGCACCTCCGGTTCAGCCGCGGCACGCCCGTCCGCTCGTCGACGAGCGCCGTGACGATCCGTCCCTCCTTGAGCACGAAGCGTACGCGCCCGACGGCGACGTCGAAGTTTTCGAAGCCCTGCAACGCCGCCGCGTCGCGGCCATGCGCCGTGGCGACCGCGATCTGGTGGCGGATCAGGTCGACGTCGACGTCCCAGGCGCGCTCGAGGAAGCGCACCACGGCATGGTCGCTGACGAGCTCACGCGCGAAGGCGACGTCGCCGACCTTCATCACCCCCTCACTGCTCATCGAGCTCGAGCTCCCTCTGATAGGATCCTGGCTGCCGGCGCTCCCGCGCGGCCGCGCGCTGCGCTGCCTCGACTTCGGCGGCGAGCTGCTCGCGCATCAGCCGCCGAAGCCGCGCCTCGAGCTCGAAGGTCGGCTGACGCCGCCACCCCGTCCTGCGCGCCCTGATCAGCGACTGGAGCGAGACGATCTCGGCGAGGCGCTCCATGGCTCATGCGCCCCCCGACTTCGCCGCCCGCGCCTGGCGCAGCCGCGCGCCGGCGCGCTTGATCAGCTCGTCGAGGTCCGTCGCCCCGCGCGGAAGGCCGTAGCGGCCGGGGAACTCCACCTGGTTGGGATCGACGCCGAGCGGCGTCAGCGCCCGGCGGATGGCGAGATAGACGGCTCGCTTCGCCCCGAGGCCGGAGGCGTCCTCGTCCCCCCAGGCCACTTCGGCCTTCCGCGAAAGCCAGCTCTTGAGCGCCTCGACGACCTTGCGGGCGTCGGCCGGGTCGCGCAGCCACGCTAAGTTCTGGATCCGCGTCTGGCGCTCGACGAAGGCGACCATCGCGGTGTCGGAGCGGTCATGCACGACGCCGAGATGCCAGCCCGAGATCCACAGCGCGCGGATCTTGCCGGCGTAAGGGCCGTCGAGCTTCAGGGCGCCGCGCGCGCGGCTCTCGCGCGCCTGCGGCAGCTCCTGCAGGCGGTCGATGACCTTGATCGCCCCGCGGATGTCGAGCTCCTTGACCGAACGCTTGCCGGTCTCGCGCTCCATCAGGTCGCGGCGCATGTCCTCGTCGAGCCCGGCCTGGCGCGCGAGCTTGTGGATCATGCGGATCTGGCCGCCGGACGCGGGCTGGGTCATTGGTCCAGCCCCAATTCCCTGGGCGTCAGCGCCCGCCAGCAATGCCCGTCGGCTTCGACCAGGCCGCGCCGCTTCATCCGCTGCATCGCCCGCGAAACAGCCGCTCGCGAGAGACCAAGGCGGGACGCGATGATGTAGGCGGAGCACCAATGTCCGGAGGCGCACAGGATCTCGTGGACCCGCACCTCTTCCGAGGTGCGCTGCTCGGCGAGGGTCGCAGGCTGGATCATCCGCGCCGGCTCCATTCCCAGAGGAAGACGGTCGCGCCGTCGGGGATCTCGACCGGCGGCAGACGCCGGCACCGCACGGTCCCGTAGGTTTTCGAGCCGGGGCGGCGAGCCTTGAAGGCGAGCACCTCGTAGGCCGTGCGGCCGCGCGCGGTCTTGAAGTAGACGCCGGGCGTCGGCGCCGGCCCCTGCCACCAGGTCACGCCGAGGGTGCACTCGCTCATGGGCGGCGCTCCGCGCGCCGTGCGGGATGACGCATCCACCAGCGACGGCGATCGCGGCCGTGCGATGCCCAGAGGACCCGGCCGCAGCCGACAATGAAGGTCTCGCGCTCGAAAACAACGGGCTGCTCACACAGGAGGCGGGTCTTCACGGTGTCGAACCTGTAGAAGTCCAGCACCCCGCCTCGACGCAGCCGATCGGTCGACGCGCAGTAAAACGTGCTCCACAGCATCTTGCGATACTGCGCGTCGTAGAAGATCACGGTGTTGAGCAGGCAGCAGTATGGTCGCGCGAGGGTCGGCGACGGCGCGTTCGTCTCAAGCGGTTCCCATATCGTCAGGATCCAAGGTCGCGGGCGCACCACGAGACAATCGCTGACGTCCGCCGGTTCACCGCTGAAGGGAGCCCATTTTTCGGCGACCAGGCCGCCCGCCTCGCCGCAGGGCGCGAGCTCGTCGCGGAAGTAAGCGTCGCTATGACGGCTGCGCCGAGGAAGGCGCTCGCGGAGGGTGTGAACAGACGCCATCAGCCCGCGGCCTCCCTGAGGCGCCGCTCGGCGATGTCGAAATAGGCCGGCTCGACCTCGATCCCGAGATAGCCGAGCCCGAGCTCGAGGCAGGCGAGGCCGATCGGGGCCGAGCCCATGAACGGATCGAGCACCGGCCCGTCCATGATCGCCATGACGTCGCGCATCAGCGCGATCGGCTTGCCGGCGATGTGGCGCTTCCGCTTGTCCACGCAGTGGGTGAACACGCCGTCGGCGACCTGGCCGGCGAGCTTGCGCGGCCCGTTCGTCCCCCAGACGAGATATTCGGCCTGGTTGCGGTAGCGGCCGAGCTGCGGCCGGCCGGCGCGCGTCTTGTCCCAGACGACCAGGCCCCGCCACACCCAGCCGGCCGCCTGGAAGGCGTCGGTGGTGACCGGGAGCTGCCGCCAGTCGGTGAAGACGGCCCCGAGGCCGCCCGGCCGCACGGCGCGGCGCGCGGCCAGCATCCAGAGCGTCGACCAGGCCAGATAGGAGCGCTGGTCCCGGGTGTCGCCCTGGAACTCGGGGTAGAGGCCGCGATGCTCGGACGTCTGGTATTTCGAGCTGGTCGACTGCGACCGGTCGGAGCGGAAGGCGCCGCCCGATGAATAGGGCGGGTCGGAGAATAGCGCGCCGAACGAGCCGGGCGCGAGCGCCCTCAGGTGCTCGAGCGCGTCGCCCTCGAGGAGCGTGGCGGAGCCGATGATCGCGGAACGCATGACTCGTCCTTCACAGGACGCTCCAGGCGTTCGCAGGCGGGCTCTCGGGGCCTCAGACTGGTGATGACGCCGCAACGGCGGCACTTGATCTCTAGCACGCCGGCGATCGCGCCGGGAGCCGCCCGGAAGAGCAGCGCGCGACACGAGCCGCAGAGAATTTTCTCCACGCTCTGGTAACCAGTGGGCGTCGATCCTCGCCGGCGCTGCGCAGCAGCGGCGGGGCCGACGGTGACTGTTGTTCTGTCGGGCGGGGACCGGTTGGCGCTGAGCCCCGCGGGTCGAATTCGCGTTCATGCGGGGTCGACCTCCCCGCCACTCCCGGAGCGCTGGATTCCAGCAACTCCGATCTCGTCGAGACGACGCCAGACCGCGGCCCGAGCGGCGCCCAGCGCGCTCTCGGCCCGACTGACCTCTTCCTGCAACTCCTTCACCTCGACGCGGGCGCGTTCCTTGGCCTCGCGCAAGAAATCATGGTCGCCGACAGCGCGGACCGCCTCGACCGAATGGAGGTGGTGGAACCGGTCCGCGCCACTGAGGCCGTACTGCTCGACGAGCACGTCGACGCCGTCGGTCCACTCGACCTTCGCCAGGAACCAGTCGCCCGGCAGGGAGACCCCGAATGTGCCGATCAACACCAGGTCGCCGGGCATGAGGGCCACGGCAGGCTTGGCCTTGCGGGAGCGTTTCCGGGAGGCCGTCATCCGACGCGCCTCCAGTCGTCGCCCCACAAGAAGCGCGGCGGCCTCTCGGCGGTCGGCCGAGGCTTGCGACGCTGTGCGGGGAGCGCGGGAGTCGGCTCAAGAGCCGGCTCCGGCTCAAACACAGGCTCGGGCTCGACCAGGTCGGGCGGAAAGTCCTGCGGCAGCTCAGCGTCGACCCTGTGGACCTCGCCGGCTTCGACCGCGCGCTTTGCGGCCGCCGACAGGAAGAAACCGATGCCCCAACACGTCTCGATCCGGACGTTGTAGCCCCTGATCTTCCGCCTGACGTGGCAGATGAGGACGTCGACGATCTTGACCTCAGGCCGGTCGTCGACGTCGCCATAAAGGGCGTGCATGATCGCTTCACGCGAGGCGATCTCGCGCTTCATCAGCACGCCGAACATCGTCGCCTCGCGGCGCGTCAGGTGCACGCCCGGGATCCAGATCCGGTATTCGACGGAGAGAGCGTCGCGGAGGTTGCCGAGCTCCGCCTCCAGCGCGTCGTTGCGCTCCTGGAGCTCCGCGATCCGGGCGAGCAGAGCCGAGCTCACCGCCGCGCCCTCCGCTCGAGCGGTTCGCAGCGCCAGCGCGCGACCGACCACTCCGGATGCGTCTCGGTCCACTCGGCGACGATCGGCGGGGCCGCGGCCATGCAGGCCTGCGGCGCGGCCGCCTCGTAGCTGTAGGCGAGCCGCTCGGGCCGACAGTGGCCGGGCGAGGCGACGAGGCAGACGACGAGCACGAGGTCCATCGGCTCAGCCCTCTCCCGCGACCGCCGGGCGGCCGCCGCGATAGCCGGTGCGCTTGCCCGGCTGGGCGTCGTGGACGAACCACCAGCCGGCCTCGCCGAGGGCGAGCACGATCCGGCCGGCGACGTCATCGGCGAGCGCGCCCTTGAGGCCGGTCGCGCGGGCGACGACCTCGAGGGGCGCGGACGGGACGCCCGGATTCGCCGCCTTCGCCGGCGCCGCGTCGGGCGCGGGATCGAGCCCGGTCGAGGCCGTCACTGGACCGGCCTCGCCCGCAGGTCGCGCTGGTGGACGCGCTCGATCCGGCCCATGCGGGTGCGGACCTCGAGCCGGTCGTCGGAGATCCGCCGCAGCACGACGGCGTCGATCGACATCTCGCCCTCGTCCCAGGCGTGGACGCGGACGCCGACCGGACTGCCGGCCGGGAACGGATCCGGCTCCGGCAGCTCACCGACGGGCGAGAAGTCGAAGCTCTGCTCGGCGAGCCTCGCGTCGATCGAGCTCATCACCGCGGCCGCGGCCTCCGGCGAGGCGCAGACGAAGGAGGCGACGACGACGTCGCCGACGATCGCGGTGTTGATGCGCGAGACCGGTCCCGGCCGCGTGGAGACGTGGATCATCCTCGCCCCCCTCACGCCGAAGCCAGGTCGATCGGGATGGGCTCCCACTTCGCCTTGAAGTTCGGCCGCTCGTAGAAGCGCGTGTACTCCTTCGATCCGATGACCTTCTCGGCGTCGTTCAGCGCCTCCATGGCGGCGCGCCAATGGTCGTCGTCGATGTCCAGACGCCGCAGCTGCAACAGGGCCGCGCGGTTGATGCGGCCTTCCTTGTCGACCTGGAAGGCGTGCTGGACGAGCGCGATGATCTTGCTGTCCGCGCCTTCCGACCAGGTGGCGACGCAGGCGTCGACCAGCTCCTTCGCGACCTGCAGCTCCGCCCCGAACGAGACGGTGTCCTGGGTCTGGATCACCACCTTCTGGCAACCGTCATAGGAGGTGATGGTGACGTTGCCCTTGTCGCCGCCGCGGCGCCCGCCGTAGCGCTCCGAGAGGCGCGCCTGGAAGTCGGTCACGTCCGCCTTGGTGTGGAGCTTGAAGCGGGCGAGCTCCGCGTTCAGCTTCTTGGCGTAGGCGATGATTTTGCGGACTGTGCGGTCCTCGTCGATGTGCTGCGGCTTGACGTGCTCGACCGGCGTCCATTTGCCGTTCGAGTCGCGCACCAGCCGCTCGCCGTCGATCTCGCGGATCGCGGCCTCGGGCATCACCAGGTCGTCGTCGTGATCGGTCATCGGACCGTCTCCGTTTTTTCGTGTTCGACAGGGGTTTGAAGCGGGCTCGAACGCTCGCGGATGGAGCGCTCGAGGGCCCGGATCGACTTCCGGAAGTCGGCGCTCTCGGCGAAGCGGCAGCGCATCAGCAGCAGCGCCTGGCCGACCGTCGCTTGGTTTCGATCGAAGCGCGCCGCGATCTGGCGATGAGACGCCTTGGTGAGCCGGCGGCACAGGAACATCGCGATTTGCCGGGGCTCGGACACGCGACGGCTCTGGTCGCGGCCGAGGATGTTCTTGGCCGTGACGCCGAACGACTGGGCGACGAGGCTGATGATCAGGACCGGCGACGTTCCCGGCGCCGTGTTCCGGGCGTCCGGCGGCAGCCCGAGCCGGTGGACCTTCCCACAGACCGCGTTCTTCGTGCAGCCGAGCCGATCGGCGATCTCCGAATAGGCGCGGCGTTCGCGCTTGAGCCGCTTGAGCTCGCTGACCTTCTCGGGCGTCCAGCGCTGCTCGGCGTTGACGTGCTCGCTCGCCGCGCGGAGACTGCGGGACATCGTGTCCGTCCGGTCATAGCCCGCATAGGGGATGAGCCCGCTCATGACGGCCGCGCCCCGAGGGCGCGGCGCGCGCCCGTGTTGAACAGCACCACGCGGCCAGTCGCGATCGCGGCCTCTAGCGCGACGACGTCGACCAGGTCGGGCTTCGCCTCGACGATCGCGATCGCGTCGAGCGCCCGCTCGGCCTTGGCGCGCGCCCGGGCGGTCTCGACGATGCCTTCCTCGAACAGCGCGCGCGTGGCGAGCCGGTCGAACAGCGCGACGAGCTCTCTTGCGTCCTGCGGCGACACCGCGAAGCCGTGGTCGGCGTTCTCGCGGCAATGGTCGGCGAGATGCTCGAAGGCGTCGGAGCAGGCGCCCGGAAGGGCGTCGAGCGTTGAAAACAGACTGGTCATGACGATGCGCCTCCTTCGACGCTGGCGGTGAGCTCGGCCGTCTTCTTCGAGTGCGGGCAGCGGCCGGGGGTGTTGCAGTGGTGGAAGAGCTGCGCGCGGGTCGCGCTCGAGGAGCGGAACGGCTCCTTCTGCTCGTCGAGGCAGCGGTCGCGGCCGATCTCGCCGAGCACCGGGCAGTCGAGCGTCGCGCCCATGAAGGCGCCGCGGACCTTCTGCTCGAGCCGGCCGAGATCGCCCGGATAGACGTTGGCGATCGCCGTCGAGATGACCGAGGTCGAATAGCCGAGCCGCGCGGCTGTCGCCTTGGCGGAGCTCAGCGTCGCCTGTTCGGCGAGCGCGAGGATCCAGTCGGGCGGCGAGCCCGCCCAGGCGAGCTTCGCCTTGGCGACATAGTCGGTGCGCGCCGCGGCGCCTGCGCGGGGACCCGGCTTCATACGACCTCCCTCGCCTCGGGCGTCCCGAGGATCACGTCGGCGTTGGGGTCGAAGACGATGTGGGCGGCGAGGATCCGCGGCGCGGCCGCGCCGAGCGGCTTCACGAGGCGGAACCGGCCGGGCTCTCGGCCGGCGACCGGCGCGGCCATCTGCAGGACGCCCACACGGGCGAGCTCCAGCACGTAGCGCTTGGCCGTCGCCGCTCCGACCCGGCCGGGCGCAACCTCGGCCGCGGCCGCCGCGAGCTCGGCGATCGTGAAGCTCTTCATCAGCTTCATGGAGCGCCACAGGATCTCGCGGCCGATCTCCGGAAGCTCGCGGCCGTCGGGCCGCACGCGCGGCGCCTCTCGCGAGGTTTTCTCCAGCCGGTAGAACGGCGTGGTGCGGCCGTGTTCCTTCAGCTCGCTATCGAGCTTCACATAGCCGGCGGCGCGCAGGCCGCGGACATAGGGGCGGACGATGTGGGGGTCGGACTTCGCCCGGTGCGCGACGTCCTGGACCGACCAGCCCGAGGCCCTGTCGGCGTTCACGCTGCGGATCGCCGCCCAGATCCGTTCGAGCCCGACCGGAATGGCGAGCGTCGCCGAGTGATACTCGGACTTGCGCCGCGAGCTCATGCGGCCCTCCGGGGCGCGGGAGCCGCGACGCCGACGAGCGCGCCCATGGCGTCGCTCGAGACGGTTTCGATGCCCTTCCGGGCGGCGATCTGAGCCGCCTGGGCGAGGTTCGTCAGGATCCGGCGCGTGTTGCCATGCGTATCCTTCAAGATGCGCTGGGCGAGGTCCGGGGCGATCTGCAGGCCGGGATTGGTGGCCTTTGCGAGCGCCCAGAAATCGTCGAGGTCGCAGGGCAGCGCCGGCTGCCAGACCAGCATCCTGTTGTGGACGCGCTCATAGGCCTCGAGCTGCCTCGGGAGCGTCTCCTCCCCGATCAGAATCACGGGCGCGGTCGATTTGTCGTGCAACTCGCGGACGAGGTCGACGAACCGCTTGGCGGCGATCCAGTGCGCCTCGTCGATGATGAGCGGGCGCGTCGGATCGGCGGCGAGGATGTAGATCGCCTGGTCGATCAGGTTCGGGATCGACCCGCGCGGCTTCGCGACGCCGAGCTCCTTCAGGATCGATTCGAGCAGCGACTTGGCGCTCGTGTACTGGCCGCACTCGACATAGGTCGCGCGGTAGCGTCCGGCCCCGAAGACGGCCGAGCGCGACTTCCCCAGGCCCGAATGGCCGTAGAAGCAGGCGAGCCCGGGCAGGTATGGCGCACGCTCGACGACGGTCTGGATCAGGGTCGAGAAGTTCGCCACGTTCTTGAGCGGTGCGGGCTTGTCGGCCGGGGGCAATGTCTGCATAGTCACGTCCTCACTTGAACTTCGCTCTGCTTCGGACCCCGGCCTGCACGCCGGGGTCTTTGCGTTTCAGAAGGCGAGATATTCCTCGCCGTAGATATCCAGCATCCCCTGATGCGCTCGGTATTCAGGGGTTTGCGCGTAGCCGCCGGCCCAGACCGCATCGAGCGTGTCGACGACTTCGCCGGCCTCGACCGCCAAGAGGACCGCCTTGGCGCGGC
This sequence comes from Hansschlegelia zhihuaiae, assembly GCF_004103825.1. GTDB lineage: Bacteria > Pseudomonadota > Alphaproteobacteria > Rhizobiales > Methylopilaceae > Methylopila > Methylopila zhihuaiae. The sequence continues at coordinate 165,986 of NZ_RYFI01000002.1, read as the reverse complement.
GGAAGCGCTCCTTGGGGCTCTCGGGCAGCGCCGCGACGTTGCCGCCGACGCGGTCTGTCCGCGCTGCGATCTTGGCCGCGCGGGCGTCCGCGGCCTCGACCAGGCGCGCGAGTCCAGGAAGGGCCGGTCCTTCGAGCTCGGCCTTGAGCTGCGCGTGCATGGCGGCGGCGCGCTCGTCGAGCGGGATGACCTCGGCCTCGCGCGTGACGTCGAGCGCCGCTGCGATCTCGGGCGTCGTGTGCGGAACCTCCGGTTTTGGGAAGGCCAGCACGTTCGGCGCGTCGCGGCGGTCGACCTCGAGCGTCCGCTCGATCAGCGGACGGCCCTTCACCAGGCGCTTGACCTCGGCCTTGGCCTCTCCGGCGCGCCGCTCGAGGATCTCGGCCGTCATCGCCTTCTTGGCGGCGAGCAGCTTCTTGGGGTCGATTCCGGCGAGCTCGGCGCACAGCGCCTCGCCGACATGCCGGCCGTCCTTGACGTCGAAGGCGAAGGCCCGGCCGGCGTCGAGCGGATCCATGCGGAGCAGCACGCGGTCGCCCGGCAGCGCCTCCTTGAGGACGAAGTGGTGACCGTCGATCCTGACGCCCGTCGCCTGGACGGTGCGCACGCCCCCGGAGCCCGCGACCGGCATCAGCAGGACGTCGAGCGCGCGCTCGTCGACCATGCGGCGGGCCTCTGGGCTCGCGGCGGCCGCCTGGAAGGGCGTCGCGCCTTTCAGCCCGGCATGCGGCTTGTGCGCGTAGGTCTCCTCGGCCCAGGCGTCGAGATGCGCCTGCAGCTCCGCGCCCGTCATTGAGACGCCGAACAGCTCGGCGGTGTCGGCCCCGAGGCGGTCGGCGAAACCCTTGCGGTCCTCGATCTGCTTCCGGTCGGCGACCGAATGGCCGACATAGCCGGGGAGCAGCGGCATCAGATCGTGCTGGACGGTGCGGATCGCCCGCTCGACATGGCCCTTGGCCTGCGGCGTGTAGGCGGGCGAGAGCTCGGCCTCGATCCCGAGCGACGCGAACAGCCGCTTGGTCTCTGCCGCGACGAAGTCCGAACCGTTGTCGGTCTTGATCGTCTCGGGGACGCCCCAGGCGAGCAGCGCGCGCCGGATCAGCAGGCCGACGGCCGCGGCGCGCGGCGTCTTCGACACGTAGAAGCGGATCCGCCGCGGAGCGACGTCGAGGCAGACATAGATCGCGTGGCGGCCGTCGATGCATTGGGCGTCGGCCGGCGAGGCGTCGATCTGCCAGAGCTGGTTGGGCTTCGTGACGTGCCGGAGCGCGCCGACGCCGCGCGGGGCCATGGTCGACCGGTAGCGGTCGGGATTGGAGAGCTTGGTCAGCGCGACCTGTTCGGTCCGTTTCAGCGCCGCGATCGCGTGTTGGAAGGTGCGGACCGGCGGAACGGCCTGCAGGCTTCCGTCGCGGCCGACGAGCTCGTCGCCGAACTCCGCGCGCACCAGCTTGCGGACGTTCGCCGCGGAGATATGCGGCTGATGCGCGATCAGCGCGAGGATGTGGGTGCGGACCCGCCCGCCATTGGCGACGTCGAGCAGGCCCGTGCCGGCGCGGGCCTTGCCCGGATCGGAGCCAAGGCTCTCCGTCCGGTTCGCCTCTTTGGCGAGACGCCAGCGCTGCAGGCTGCGCTTCGAGAGCTTGCAGATCCGCTCCCGGACCCATGGGTCGACGGGCAGCGTCCCGGAATTGTAGCGGGCGACGAAGATCTGGGCGAGCGAGGCGGGCTTGAGCCGCTGGCCCTTCGAAAACCGTTCGAACGCAGCGAGAACCGCTAGCCTGGCGTCGCGCTCGGCGCGCTCGCGGTCGGTGACGGGCGCGGCCCCGAGCGAGGCCGGAATGGGGAGCTCGAGCTGCTCGACCTTGAGATGGCGGCGCTTGTATTCGAGCTGCGCGAGCGTCGGGAACAGCGCGACATTGTATTCGAAGCCCCCGCCGCGACCGGAGCGCGGGCGAGCATAGGCAAGGCTGGCGTTCCAGCCCTCCCGCTCCGAGAGCAGTTGGACGCCCCGCTCGGTCTCCGGTAGAGCCGGCAGCGCCTCAGTCGCAATCTCCCTCGCCGTCAGCCACTCCTTCACCGGGCGGCCCTCATTTTCGACGTCAGGGCGGCCTTGTGGGCGGCGATGCGCGTCTCATGCTCCTCGATCTCGTGGAGCTCGATGAGATGCGCGTAGCGCTCCGGCACGGCGACGAAGCCGAACAGGCCGGGCAGGAAGCCGAGCAGCTGGTCGGCGCCCGTCGCGTGGATCAGCGCCGCGAAGGCGTCGAGCGGGATGCGCCGGTCGCTGTTGGCCTCCGACGCCCAGTGGTCGAGCTGCGCGGCCGACACCTCGCGCTTCAGGTAGCCGGACATCAGCTCGGCGACCTGGTCGCGGCTCAAGCCGTGATCGTCCTTGGCGTCGCGCAGCGCCCGCGACACAAGGCGCGCGATCCTGTTGTCGAGCGCGCCCTTGCCCGCGACGTCGTCGGCATAGGCCGCGACCACCGAGGCGGGCTCCCAGGCGAGCAGGTCGAGGGTGCGTGTGTCGCGGCGGCGGTTCATCGGTTCAGGCCGCCTTGCGCCGTCTGGCGGCCACGGCGTCGCGGATCGCGAGCCATGCGCGGATCTCGTCCTCATGCGCCGCGTAGAACGCCTGCTGCTCCGCGGGCTTCAGCCGCGCGAAGGCGCCCGAGAGCCGCTCCCAGCCGGCGAGCTTGACGATCTGAAGGCCGTCGAGGATCGCGATCGCCTCGCCGACGCCGTGGGCGGCCGGCGGCTCGGAGAGCAGGAGGTCGCAGATCGCGAGTTGGCGCGCTGGCGGCTCCTTCGCGAGCAGCAGCAGCTCGGCCTGGTTCTTGGCGGCGTCCGTGAAGGCGATCCGGAGCCGCGCCTCGGGGCAGACGCCCTCGGCGATCTGCACCGCGAGCTGAACGGAGCGCTCCGATATGTCCAGGAAGGCGGCCGCCGCGGCCGAGAACCGCTCCGCGAAGGCGGGCTGCTCGCCCCCTTTGCGCAAAGACGCAGAATTCTGCGACTTGATTTTCCGGCCCGCGCCGCGGCGGCGTCCGCCATGGCCTGCGACCGGTATTTCCGCCTCGTAGATCGCCTTCCACGCGGCGAGATTGACGGCCCGGTCGAGCTTGGTGAGCTCGTAGCGGACGAAGTTCTCCTGGATCTCGTCGAGCCGGATCGCCGTGTCGTCCGGATACTGCTCGACCGTGCAGATTTCGGCGACGATCTCGGTCAGGCCGAGCCGGCGGGCGGCGTCGACGCGCTGGGCCCCGAAAACGAGCTTGAAGGTGTCGCCGCGCTCGACGACGCGGATCGCGCCCCAGTCGCCGCCGCCCTGATAGGCCTCCATGAGGGCCGCGACCGCGCCAGGATTGACGGGGCGGAGCCGGTTTGTGTCGTCGATGCGCGCGATCTCGATCGCGCGGATGGTGGCCGCGGCGGTCATGCTGATGCTGTCTCTTGTGATGCGGAAGGGCCGGGTTTTTGGTCGATCGCGGCCTGCAGGGCCACGATCCATCCGGTCAGCTTGCGGATGTGGTCTTCACGGTATTGGGCCGACGCGAGATGGCCGTCCTCGCGGTGCCGGTTGGCCCAGAAGACGTTGTGATTGATCTCGGCCTGGAAGTGGTCGACGACGGCCTGAAGCGGGTGCGCCATCACCAGCAGCCTCCCGCCGGCGCCTGATCGTTGTTCCAGAGCCGCTGCTTGAGCGTCGGCTCGATGGCCTGCAGCCATTTCAGCGTGTCGACCGCGGCCTCGAGCGATTGGAGGATGAAGGTCCGCTGGCTGTCCTTGACGCGGCCGCGCCGGACCTCCTCGTCGAGCTCCTTGCGGCGGACGAGGATCTCGGCCTGCAGGGCCGAGATCTGGCGGCTGAGGGGCGGCCGGTCGCTCACGACAGCGCCGCCTGGTGCGCGAGGATGACCAGGCCGAACAGCGACCCGATCGCCAGCGTCAGAGCGACGAGCGCGTAGACCACCAGGTCGGACCGCTCGTCGTAGCGCTCAGGCGCGACCAGCGGTGGGAGACCGTCAGCCTTAACCCTGTTCTTTGACGGCGCGGCCATCACGAAGCCCTCGCCGCGGCAGCGCGGGGGGCGCGGTTTTGACTAGCCGCCGCTGATCCCTTGCGGATACGGTTCTCTCGCGCCCGCTGGTGGCGATAGAGATGGGGGAACAGCTCGTCGAAGGGGACGCCGAGCCACGCGCTGATCGCCTTCGCGCCGGCATAGTTGCTGCCGGAGAGGGCGAGCCGGCATGCGGCGGTGTTCTTGAGGCCAGCCTCCTCGGCGATGCCCGTGAGGGTCCCGCCGCGGCGGTGGATCTCCGCCTTGATGCTGTACTGATCCCAGCTCTGCGCTGACATCGGGCGTCCTTCGGATGACCGGCCCTGCCAGGCCGGTTTTTTCGGGGGCAGTGACATACGTTCGTCAGACAAAGGTACGCGCAGGTGCGTCGATTCGTCAACGTTAAAGCGTCGATATCGACGTTTCGGAGTTCACCGAGCAGGCCGATTAAACGCTTTGACGTCCAAAAGATTGACGTTGAAGAGTTTTTTGAGCTGATGGTCGGGCGCTGCGAAGTCCGAAGCGGCTTCGGAGTTCGCCGGTGATGGCCGCAGCGGGGGGGAACATCGCCGATCGGATTCGCGAGCTCGTGGGCGAGCGGAGCGTCAATTCAGTCGCCGCGAAGTGGGGGCTTTCGGTCACGTCGCTCGCCCAGAACCTCAAGGGCAGCATGCCGCGCGCCGATACGGCGGCGAGGATCGCCAAGGCCGAAGGCGTGCGCCTGGAATGGCTGGTGTCCGGGGAGGGTCCGAAAGGGAGCCAAGAAAGTCCGGGCTTGGCGCCGGACCTCACCTTGATTCCTCGTCTCGACGTCGAGGCGGCCGCGGGAACCGGGTCACTCGCGGTAAATGAAGAGCCGGTCGCCCTCTTGGCGTTCGACACGGAGTGGCTGCGCCGGCGCGGGATCAATCCAAAGAACGCTCACGTGCTCACGGCGCGCGGGGATTCGATGGAGCCGACCATTCGGTCGGGCGACATCCTGCTCGTCGACACCTCGATCGACCGGATCGAGGACGCTGGGATTTACATCGTGCGCGTCGGCGGCCTGCTCTTGCTCAAGCGCATCCACGTCAAGATGAACCGCTCGCTCACGCTGATCAGCGACAACAAGGAGGTCTATCCGCCGGAAGAGATCAGCGCCGACGAAGCCGTCGACTTGTACGTCGCCGGCCGCGTAATGTGGTTTGGTAGAAGCATTTAGCTGAGACGGGGCGGGTAGATGAAGGCGTTTTGGATCATTTCAGGCGTTCTGATCGTCGCCCTTATCCTTATCAAGACGATCGACTTTTCTCCGCGGTCTGGCGAGCAGATCATCGCCGACATCCGCCAGAATTGCGAACGCGAATTCGGACAGTACGATCGCGAGAAGGTCGACAGCTGCGTCATTGCTGTAGCTGTCGAGAAAATCCGCAGGTCTGAGGACGGTAAGCTCCGCCGGGCCTATGAGGCGTCTCGTTAGTCGTTGATCGGGAGGGAACCCCTGATGGGTCCGAAGAAGCGCGTCCTTCTCCTTATTTTCAGCATTGCTTTTGCTGTGTCAGCGGCCGGATGCGAGACGACGGCCCGTATAGACCGCAACGCGACAAGTAGCTTCACGCCTTACCCGGATGGCTCTTTCAGATTCCGGGCCGAAATGAGCCTCGCCTATCCGGACAACGACCTCGGCGAGAAGGCGCGCATGACACAGTTGCAGTCGTGGCTCGATAGCGATGGAGTGTGCGCGCGTGGTTATGAGATCACCTCTCGGCGCGTCGTTCCGACCTACGGCCTTGTGTCGGATGTCAACTACCAGGGTCGCTGCGTTCGCTGACGTCCTGGTTCGTCGCCACGCGGAGCCGTTCCGGCGTCAGTCGCCTCGGCCGTAGGCGGCCGCTTCGGGCCTTGGCGCGGAGCTGGAGCGGCAGGCCGGCCGTCGCGGGGAAGCCGGCGCACACCAGGCGCATGATCTCCTCGTGTCCGGGCCCGTTGACGGCCAGGATGATCAGCGCCGCGTCCGCCAACGCTTCGCGCACCGCCTCGGCATGCGGCTTCGGCCGCCCTTCGGCCTCGGCCTCGCGGGCCGCCGCGCGACTCCGCCTCTTCGCCTCCGTCAGCTGCGCGCGCCGATACGGTCCCATGCCCGACTCCGATCCGTTCGACGGCGTTTCGAACTGGGGTTGACCCCACTTTGAAACGGGGTCCGCCCCAGTTCGGGCATCATGCCCGATCTCTCTCGATTTTCCGAATTGACCTGTCAACATCCGGGGCGGCCGCCGGCCGCTCGAAGCCCTCTCGGCGCCATCCGAACTTGCGCGCCCCGATTTCTGGCTTTCTGGCTTTCTGGCCCGGCCGGTCCGCCTCAGGCCCTCAGGTTCTTGGCCCGTCCCGGCCGATCCCGCCTATTCCCGGATAATCCCGCCCGGCGCCACCCGTTCTTGCGCGTTACAGCAGCTCGCCGCGATCGGCCGCGACGAGGGCATCGCCTTCCTGTTCTCCGAGATCGAGCGTTCGCCCAACACGCTCGACGCGCACCGCGCGATCCGCGTGGCGGCCGAGGAGGGCGCGACCGCCCAGGGCGCGCTGATCGAGCAGCTGTTCGAGGCCTATTTCACCGAAGGCGAGGACATCTCCGATCTCGACGTCATCGCGCGGGCCGCCGAGGCGGCCGGCCTCGACAGCGAGACGCTGCGCGATCGGCTCGACAGCGACGAGGACGTCGAGATCGTGCGCGAGGAGATCGACCGAGCCCGGGCCATCGGCGTCGAGGGCGTGCCGTGCTTCATCCTCGCCGGCGAGCTCGTGGTGATGGGCGCGCATCCGCCCGAGGTGCTCGTCGAGGCGATCGACCGGGCGCTCGGCGACGAAGACGAAACTGAGGAATGAGAACCGGGGCGCTCCGCCTCTCGACGCAGCGCCCCGGTTCGTATGGTCAACCTTGGTTCCGCGGCCGCAGATTACTTGGCGAGCGGCCCGAACTTCCAGGTCGGCGAGCTGGCCTGGAGGAACAGCGACACGTCGGCGCCGTCCTTGAGCCCGTTAAAGGTCTTCGCCGGCACTGTGATGGTGAGCGTCTTGCCATCCGGCGACGGCGTGCCGCCTTCGACCGTCTGATCGCCCACGGTGAGCTTCGGCAATGCCCCCGTGACGGGGAAAGAGCGCTTCGAGCTCAGCACGATGTCGACGGTCGCCCCGCCTCCCTTGGCGGCCCGCGGCGCGGCGGGGGCCTTCGAGCGCACGATCTTGAGCCGGTTGCCGTCCGCGCCGGCGGTCGGCGCCGCGGCCAGCTTCGGCGCAGGAGCGAATCCGGCCGACGACGTGCTCGACATCTCGGCCAGGGCCGCGACCTGAGGCAGTGCGGGCAGCTGCGTCGTGGCCGTGAGGTCCGAAATGTCGACGAGGCCGGCGGGCTTGCGCTCGAATCTGAAGCGCACGCCCGTGATCGCCGCGAGGTTCACAACGTCGAAATCCTGCAGCGGAATCTCGACCGTGTAGAGCGTGCCGTGCAAATACCTGTTCGTGTCGTTCTCGTCATAGAAGGCCGGCCCGATCGGGCGGCTGATCCGGACGCGGGCGCCTACGCGGATCTCGTTCGAGGTCGCGCCGGTCGCGTCCGCGAGCGCCACGGTCAAGTTCATCTCGCCCTTATCGGTCGGCAACTTCTTGCAAATGTTCTGGAAGCATCGGAGCGCGACCCGGAACGCAAAGGTCTTGAACGCTGAAAGATCGCGTCCCTCGGGCGCGAGATTGACCTGGAAGTAGCGCTCCTTCGCCGAGGCCTGATCCCAGTTCACCTCCGCGACGCGCACCGACGGATCATGCTCGTAGCTGGCGGCCTGGTGGCTGACCCGCAAGCCGACGGCGGTCGTGGGGACGCCCGCATCGCTGAGGCCCGACACATTGGTGAAGCGCTCCAGCACGACGGTCTCCGCATTGATCGGCCGCGGGAGGTAGCCGCGATCGTATTTGGTGAGATCAGTCAACACGTCGGGGAGTTGCACCGCGGGATCGAACCTGTTTGCAAGCGAGGGATTGGCGTTCGGTCCGACCGTCGCGCGGAAGAACGGTATGATGGTCTCCTTCGCAGTGGTCTGCTGGGGCAACGACCGTCCGCTCGCCGGAAAGATCTGGTTCGCGCCATAGCAACCCGGTGAATCCGAGGTCAGCCATTCGGTGTTGTAGGCGTTGTGGTTCGCGCCCCACACCGCGAAGGTGCCGTGGAACGCCTTCACGTCGTCGACGGGCTCGCCGCGGCTGAACACGCGGTCGAACACCTTCATGCCCTGAAGATTGTAGACGTCGCCGTCGCAGGTCGGCAGCAGGATCATGCTGTTGACGCCGTTGGCGTCGAGCACGCGCGACGTCTGTCCGTCGACCGGCCCGATCTCGAAGATCGAGCGGATCGTCATGGGCTCGATCATGCCTGCGAACGGGCTGCCCTCGTCGCGGAACTGTTGGAGCGCGGCGCGCGCGCCCTCGCCGCCACGGCTGTGACCCATCAGGCCGACCTGCGAAAAGTCCATCACGCCCTTGGGATCGAAGCCGAGGGAGTCCGGTGCTTCGATCGCGCCCGATCCACGATTCCAGTCGGAAAGCAGCGCGAGATTGCGCAGGATCAGCCGGCCGCGCATCAGATTCAGGCCGCGATCGTCGGGCAGCCCGGCGCCGGCGGTGACGCCGCGATTGGCGTTGATCGAAACGACGACATAGCCCCAGGAGGCGAGTTCCTCCGCAAGATATGCGTAGCCGAGGTGGTTCGGCGTCACGACATACTTGCCCGGACACTCGCCGGTGGTGGTGTAGTCGCTTCGATTGTCGACGCGCACGCCCCTCTCGGCATCGTATATTCCGCAGGTGCCGTGATTGCCGTGCAGGAACAAGAGGAGCGGAAACGGACCTCTGGCGAGATCTTTTGGCCGGTAGACCTCTCCCCAGAGATCGACCTTGCGGTCGGTCGCGACAAGCGGTTCGTCGCGCGCGACGAACTTGTAGGAACCCGTGGTGACAGCGAAGGGCCCTTCGGCCGCCTCGGCTTTTGTGATCCAGGCAACAGACAGCGCTGCCGCCCCCGCCAGAACGGCGAGGCGAAGTAAACGTCCGAACATTGATTGATTTCTCCGGTATTCCGCGGTCGGAGGAGGAGCGCGGGCGGCGGAGAACTTATGGTTCGCCTTTCGTCGCAGCCAAGATCAAGTATGAGGCTCAAGCGGCGAGAGGGCGCCGAAAAGTGGGCAAATGTTCACTTCCCCGGGACCACAAATCTGCAAAGTCACCTCTCGAAAATGTTCGGAAATGCGCGCAAAGCGACTGGCCGGCGCTTCGACCGAATCCCACCTGAACGATGGCTTTTTGGGCGCCCGCGATTTCGCACGATCGCCTTGCGCAGCCGCAGTGACGCGCGCGCGATGAGCGCTCACGCCGCTTTCTTCGGCGCCTCGGCGATCCTGACGAGCTCACGGAGCAGCTTGGCCGAGCCCTTCAGCCGCATGGCCGGCGTCGGCCACTCCCGCTTGAACACGACCTTCATGTCGGGCCGCACCTTGGCGTTCGGCCCTTCCTCGCGGGCGATATGCATGACGAGGCCATCGGGGTTCGCGAAGGAGTTGTCGCGGAACGACAGCACGACGCCCTTTGGCCCGGCGTCGATCTTCTCGACATTGGCGCGGCGGCAGAGCGCCTTGATGGCCGCGACCTCGAGCAGCTGCTTGACCTCCGAGGGCGGCGGGCCGAAGCGGTCCGCGAGCTCGGCCGCGAAGGCGTCGAGCGCCTCGTCCTCGTCGATCTCGGCGAGGCGGCGATAGAGCGACAGCCGCACCGCGAGGTCGCCGACATACTCCTCCGGGATCATCACCGGCGCGCCGAGCGTGATCTGCGGCGACCAGCGGTCGTCGGCGACCTGCGCCCCGCCCTCCTTGAGCGCCTCGACGGCGTCGGCGAGCATCTGCTGGTAGAGCTCGTAGCCGACCTCGCGGATGTGGCCCGACTGCTCCTCGCCCAGCAGATTGCCGGCTCCGCGGATATCCAGATCATGCGACGCCAGCTGGAAGCCGGCGCCGAGCCCTTCGAGCGACTGCAGCACCTTGAGACGCCGTTCGGCGTTCACGGTCAGGGTCTTGTTGGCGGGCACGGTGAACAGCGCATAGGCGCGGGTCTTGGCTCGCCCCACCCGGCCGCGCAGCTGATAGAGCGCCGCGAGGCCGAACATGTCGGCGCGGTAGACCACCAGCGTATTGGCGTTCGGGATGTCGAGGCCCGATTCCACGATCGCGGTCGAGAGCAGCACGTCGAAGCGGCCCTCATAGAAGTCGGTCATGACCTTCTCGAGCTCGGTCGCGGCCATCTGGCCGTGCGCGACCGCGACCTTCACCTCCGGCACCTCGGAGGCGAGGAAGGCGCGGGCCTCCGCAATGTCCTCGATGCGCGGGCAGACGAAGAAGGACTGGCCGGAGCGATAGCGCTCGCGCAGCAGCGCCTCGCGCACGATCAGCGGGTCGAAGGGCGCGATGAAGGAGCGGACCGCGAGCCGGTCGACCGGCGGCGTCGCGATCATCGAGAGCTCGCGGACGCCCGTCATGGCGAGCTGCAGCGTGCGCGGGATCGGTGTCGCGCTCAGCGTCAGCACATGGACCTCGGAGCGCAGCTGCTTCAGCCGCTCCTTGTGGCCGACGCCGAAATGCTGCTCCTCATCGACGATGACAAGGCCGAGATCCTTGAACTGGACGGTCTTCGAGAGCAGCGCATGCGTGCCGACGACGATGTCGACGTCGCCGGAGGCGAGGCCCTTCTTGGTCTCGGACAGCTCCTTGGCGGTCACGAAGCGCGAAGCCTGCGCGACCTTCAGGGGCAAGCCCCGGAAGCGGTCCGCGAAGGTCTTGTGGTGCTGGCGGGCGAGCAGAGTGGTGGGCACCACGACCGCGACCTGCCGGCCCGACATCGCGACCACGAAGGCGGCGCGCAGCGCGACCTCCGTCTTGCCGAAGCCGACGTCGCCGCAGATCAGGCGGTCCATCGGGCGCCCGGCCGCAAGATCGTCCAGCACGGCGTCGATCGCGGCCTGCTGGTCCTCGGTCTCGTCATAAGGGAAGCGCGCCGCGAACTCGTCATAGAGCCCGTCCGGCGGCGTCGCGCGGAACGCCTCGGCGGCCATGCGGGCGGCCGCGATCTTGATGAGCTCGCCCGCCATCTCGCGGATGCGGTTCTTGAGGCGCGCCTTGCGGCCCTGCCAGCCGACGCCGCCCAGCTTGTCGAGCTGAGCCTCGGCGTCGTCCGAGCCGTAGCGGGACAGCAGCTCGATGTTCTCGACCGGCAGGAAGAGCTTGTCGTTGTTGGCGTAATGCAGCTCGACGCAGTCATGCGGCGCGCCCGCGGCCTCGATGGTCTTGAGCCCGACGAAGCGGCCGATGCCGTGGTCGACATGGACCACGAGGTCGCCGGCCGCGAGGCCCGCGGCTTCCGTCAGATAGTCCTGCGCGCGGCGCCTCTTCTTCTGCCCGCGGGCGAGCCGGTCGCCCAGAATGTCCTGCTCGGCCACGACAGCGACGTCGTCGGTGACGAAGCCCTGTTCGACGCCGAGCACGCCGAGCGCGACGGCCTCCGGGGGCAGCGCCATCGCATCGCGCCAGTTCGCGACGGGACGCGTCGCCTTCAGCCCGTGGTCGGTCAGCACGGTGCCGAGCCGCTCGCGCGCGCCCTCCGTCCAGGCGGCGACGACGACCCGCCTGCCCTCGCCCTGCAGGGCTCTGATGTGGGACACGACGGCGTCGAAGACGTTGGCGTTCTCGTCCGCCCGCTCAGCCGCGAAGCTGCGGCCCGCCCGCGCGCCGGCGTCGAAGGTCCGTTGGCCCTGCCCGTCCGGCGCGGCGAAGGGCGAGAGCCGGATCGGCGCCGCGGCCTCGACTCGCTCGCTCCATTCCTTCGGGGCGAGGTAAAGCGCATCGGCGGGCAGCGGCTTGTAGGTCGCGGCCGACTTGTCGTGCTTGAGGGCCTCGGCGCGGGCGTCGTGATAGTCGGCGATCTGGGCGAGCCGCTCGCCGGCCGCGTCCTCGACCAGCGGATCGAGCACCAGGCGGGCGTCCGGCAGATGGTCGAACAGGGTGGCGAGCCCGTCGTGGAACAGCGGCAGCCAGTGCTCCATGCCGGGGTAGCGGCGACCTTCGCTCACCGCGGCGTAGAGCGGATCGTTCGGCCCCGGCGCGCCGAATGTCGCGGCGTAGGACTGGCGGAAGCGGCGGATCGTCTCGGAGGTGAGCTGCACCTCCGACATCGGCACGAGGTCGAGCGCGCGGAGCTGCCCGGTCGAGCGCTGGGTCTCGGGATCGAAGGGCCGGATGGTCTCCAGCGCGTCGCCGAAGAAGTCGAGTCGGATCGGCTCGGCGTGGCCTGCGGGAAACAGGTCCACGATGCCGCCCCGGATCGCATACTCTCCGTAGTCGCGCACGGTCGAGGCGCGCATGAAGCCGTTGACCTCGAGCCATTCGGCGAGCGCCTTGAGGTCGACGACGTTGCCGGGCGCGGCCGAAAAACTCTGGCGGGTGACGGTCCCGGGCGTCGCGACGCGCTGGAGGGCCGCGTTCACGGTCGTCAGCACGACGCGCGGCTTCTCGCCGCCGCGCGTCGCCGCGATGCGCGCGAGCGTCGTCGTGCGGGCCGCCACCGCCGCGGCGTTCGGCGAGACGCGGTCGTAGGGCTGGCAGTCCCAGGCCGGGAAGGTCAGGCGTTCGACGTCCGGCGCGACGAAGGCGAGCGCCCGCTCCATCGCCGCGAGCCTTGACCCGTCGCGCGCGACATGCAGCACGCCCGCCGCGTCGTGGCGCTGCGCCGCGAGCGCGCGGGCGAGGTCGGCGACGACGAGCGCGTCGAAGCCGTCGGGGACGTTGGAGATCGTCGCCGGCTTGGCGTCGAGCAGGGCGGAAAGCTTGAGGGTCATCGTACGTTCAAGATCGACGGGGTGGCGGCAGCGGATCGCGTGCTTCGAGACGCCTCGCTTATGCGAGGCTCCTCAGCATGAGGAGCGTGAAGGGTGGCTTTACAGAACGACGCCGAGCCGCTCAACGCCGATGGCGCGTTGAGCCCTCCTCACGCTGAGGAGGCCTGAAGGGCCGTCTCGAAGCACGCAGTCCGCAGGTCCGAGATCGGCTATCCGATATGCTCCGTCGTCGGATACGCCTCGTGGAACGCCTTCAAGCGCCGGAACACGCCCGTGTCGTAATTGGCCGGAACCGCTTCCTTCTCGGCGATCCAGGCGAACAGGTCGCGGTCCGGGACCTCGATGAGCGCCTCGAACGCGGCGAACTCCGCTTCGTCGAAGCGGTCGATCTCGGCGTCCGCGAAACGGCCCATCAGAAGATCCATCTCGCGCGTGCCGCGCCGCCAGGAGCGGTAGAGCGCGCGGCGACGCGCGGGATCGAGGCCTTCCGTCGTTCGGGTGGTGCCGGTCATGCGCTCAACATGTGGCGCCTTCGCCGGCCTCGCGCCAGCCCGAGATACGCCGTCATCCCGGACGGCCGACAGGCCGATCCGGGATCGTCCCCGGATTTGGCGCCTGCTGCCTGCTCCTTTGCCTGAACGCGATCCCGGCTCTCCGCAAACGCTCCGGCCGGGATGACGCTTCATGCCCTTGCATCCTTTCGAGCCCCGCCCTCCTCTATCGCCCCCATGCGCGACTCCCGCCTCGATCCCCTCTTCGCCGAAGCCACGACCCTGCCGGGCGTCGGGCCGAAGGTCGCGAAGGCGCTCGGCCGGCTGCTGCCGGATGCGCGGCCCGAAGGTCCGCGCGTCGTCGACGTCCTGTTCCATGCGCCGTCCGGCGCGATCGACCGGCGGGCGCGGCCGACGATCTCCGAGCTCGTCGCGGGCGAGGTCGCGACGCTCGAGGTCGAGGTCGAGCGTCACCAGCCGCCGCGCTCGCCGCGCGCGCCCTACCGCGTCGTCGTCGCCGATCCGACCGGCGCGATGACCCTGGTCTTCTTCCGCGCGCAGGCGGGATACATCGAGCGCCTGCTGCCGCTCGGCGAGAAGCGCTGGGTGTCGGGCGCGCCCGAGCTGTTCGACGGCGCGTTCCAGATGGTCCATCCGAGCCATGTGCTCGACGCCGAGGGGCTCGCCAAGCTGCCGCCGGTCGAGCCGACCTACCCGCTGGTCGAGGGCGTGACACACGGGCTTCTGGCGCGGACCGCCCGCGCGGCGCTCGAGCGGACGCCGGAGCTGCCGGAGTGGCAGAATGCGGCCTTCCTCGCGCAGCGCGATTTTCCGGGCTTCAGGACGGCGCTCGAGACGCTGCATCGGCCGCGCCGGCCGGGCGACGTCGCGCCCGAAGGGCCAGCGCTCACCCGTCTCGCCTATGACGAGCTGCTCGCGAACCAGCTGGCGCTTCAGCTCGTCCGGGCGCGCATGCGGCGCCTCGGCGGACGCGCGACGGTCGGAGACGGAAGACTGTCGCGGAAGATCGAGGCGGCGCTTTCCTTTGCGCTGACCGGCGCGCAGACGCGCGCCGTCGCGGCGATCCGCGCCGACCTGGCCTCGGAGACGCGGATGCTCCGCCTGCTTCAGGGCGACGTCGGCTCGGGCAAGACCGTCGTCGCGCTGCTCGCGGCCGCGACCGCAATCGAGGCCGGCCGCCAGGCGGCGCTGATGGCGCCGACCGAAATCCTCGCCCGCCAGCACCTCGCGACGCTGGAGCCGCTCGCGGCGACGGCCGGCATTCGCGTCGCGGTCCTCACCGGGCGCGAGAAGGGCCGCGAGCGCGCGAGCCTGCTGATGCGGCTCGAGGCCGGGGAGGTCGACCTCATCGTCGGCACCCATGCGCTGTTCTCGGACGACGTCGCGTTCCGCGACCTCGCATTGGCGGTCGTGGACGAACAGCACAAATTCGGCGTCCGCCAGCGGCTCGCGCTCGCGAGCAAAGGCGCGGCCGTCGACGTGCTGGTGATGACCGCGACCCCGATCCCGCGCACGCTGGTGCTGACGACCTTCGGCGACATGGACCATTCGGCGCTCGACGAGAAGCCGCCGGGCCGCACGCCGATCGACACGCGGCTCGTCAGCCTCGAGCGGCTCGACGAGGTGTATGGCGCGGTTGGCCGGGCGATCGAGAACGGCGCGCGGGTCTATTGGGTCTGTCCGCTGGTCGAGCAGTCCGAGACGCTCGACGTCGCGGCCGCGGAGGACCGCTTCGGCGCGCTCTCCGAGGCGTTTCCCGGCCGGGTGGGCCTCGTCCACGGCCGGATGAAGGGCGCGGAGAAGGATGCGGCCGTGGCTCGCTTCGTCTCGGGCGAAACGCCGATCCTGGTCGCGACCACGGTGATCGAGGTCGGGGTCAACGTGCCGGAAGCGACCGTCATGGTGATCGAGCACGCCGAGCGCTTCGGCCTCGCCCAGCTCCATCAGCTGCGCGGACGTGTGGGACGGGGCGCGGGCCGGTCGACCTGCCTGCTGCTCTGGAAGGGCCCGCTCGGCGAGACCGCGAAGGCGCGGCTCGAGACGCTGCGCGACACCGAGGACGGCTTCGTCATCGCCGAGAAGGACCTAGAGCTTCGGGGCGAGGGCGAGGTGCTGGGCGCGCGCCAGAGCGGCGCCCCGGTGTTCCGCCTCGCGAGGCTCGAGACGCATGGCGCGCTGGTCCGCGTCGCCCATGACGACGCCGGGCTGATCCTCTCGCGCGACCCCAACCTGACGGGAGAGCGCGGCCAAGCGCTGCGGCTCCTGCTGCACCTGTTCGAGCGCGACGCCGCCGTCAGACTCTTGCGCGCGGGCTGACGCTGCGCTCATGTCCCGGCCGAAGAGCCGGGACCCATTGGGCGCCGCGCTGAAGAAGTCCCGCCGTCGCGGCTTCGTGGACGGGTTGAGCCGAATGGGTCCCGGCTCACGGGGGGGACGTCGGCGCGGTGATCGCCTTCAACGCCGCCACCGGCAGGTCCAGCGGGCGAGATACCAGCCCGGCTCGACCGTCAGCTCGTCATTCTCCTCGACGACGGCGCAGCCGTTGAGCGCCGAATGCTGACGCTGATGAAAAATGCGGCACGACGACGGCTCGGCCTGCAGGCAGATCGCCACCACGAGTTCCGCGACGCCCATGTCGATGCTCCTTCTCCGACTTTCGTCGAAGACAGATGAGCAAGCGACGGGCCATCATACCCCGCAGTTCAGCATGGCTGCGTTGCGTCGACCTCGGCGTCAGATTCTCTGAAGCGTCGCTATTCGGCGGCTTCCGTTTCGGCCGCGCGGCTCGGCGAGGCGTCGATCTGTGGCGGCGGCGAGGCCGGCTCGACCTGGGCCTTGGCCAGCGCCTCGGCCGGCTGGATGATGCCCATCGACATGATGAGCTTGAAGGCCTCGTCGGTCGTCACGCCGATCTCGGTGACCTTGGATTCCTCCATCATCACCAGATAGCCGGTGGTCGGGTTCGGGGTGCAGGGCACAAACAGGCAGACGTGGTCGGGACCCGGCAGGCCGGCCGCGAGCGCGCCCCGCGCCGGCTCTGTGATGAAGCAGATCGACCACATTCCGGGACCCGGCCATTCGATCAGTCCGACCCGGCGGAAGCTCGTGCCGTCCTGCTTGAAGACGGTCTCGAAGATCTGCTTCACGCCCTTGTAGAGCGAGCGCACCACCGGCATCCGATCGAGCACGTTCTCGCCGGACTGCACGATGGTGCGGCCGACGAGGTTCGCGGCGAGGAAGCCTAGGATGGTGAGACCGATGACCGCGGCCAGCACGCCGACGCCCGGCACCGCCACCGGCAGGTAGCTGTTCGGGTTCCAGGCCGGCGGGATCAGCGGCTTCACCCAGCCGTCGATCAGGTTGATGAGCCAGAGCGTGAGCCAGATGGTGATGGCGACCGGACCCGCCACCACGAGGCCGGTGAGGAAATAGTTGCGAAGCCGCGCAAGACCGTGCGGCTTCGGCGCCGGGACGGGTTCGCCGAGCGGTCCAAGGGCGCCGGGCGCAGGCTGCGTCATCGGAATCACCCATTTCGTCGCGCCCCGCACGGGCGCCGCGACGCACAATAGCGCATATCATCTGGCGCGGCGCGACCCCGATGCGATAGGAGGCTGGCGGAACATGCAACCTCCTCCCGATCGCGACCGCGACGCGCGGCCGTCTTCCGTCGTCCGCCTGGGCTGGCTCGCGGCAGGCTGGCTGCTCGTCGGCCTCGGCGTCGCCGGACTGATCCTGCCGGTGATGCCAGGGACGGTCTTCCTGATCCTCGCGGCCGCCTGCTTCGCGCGCGGCTCGCCGCGGTTGGAGACTTGGTTGCTCGAACATCCCCGGCTCGGGCCGACGGTGAAGGCGTGGCGGAGCGACGGCGCGATCCCGCTGCGCGGCAAGATCGCGGCGTTCGCGGGCATGTCTTTCTCAGCCGTGCTGATCATGCTGTCGACCGCCCCGCCGATCGCTGTCGGCGCGACCCTCGCGCTCATCGTGATCGGGGCGATGTATGTCGGCACGCGCCCCTCGCGGCCAATGAAGGATTCGACCGATGACTGAAGAAGGCGATCGGCTGGGGGATCGCGTCGAGGCGCTCGAATCGCGCGTCGCGCATCAGGACCGGACCATCGAGGCGCTCAACGAGGTCGTCACCGCCCAATGGGCGACGATCGAGCGCCTGAAGCGCGAGGTCGAGGCCCTCGGCGAGCGTATGGAGGAGGCGGTCGCGGGACCGGGGCCGGTCGACCGTCCGCCTCCGCACTACTGAACGCTCCGACGCGGTGCGCGACCCCGTAACATTCGTCCGTCCATCTTCGAAAAAAGCCGGGGACCTGAGTGACGGCCCACCGACGCGGCGAGCCGTCCGCCGAGTGAAGAGGAAGAAGATGATTGACGGTCGACTCGACAGCAAAGGCCCTCGCGGCGCGCTCACCAGGCGTCAGGCCGCCGGCGCGCTCGCCGGCCTGACCGCGCTCGCCGCATTCGGCGCGCGTCCCGCGGCGGCGGGATCCGCCAGAAACGTAGTCCTGGTCCATGGTGCCTATGCCGATGGTTCGTGCTGGATCGACGTGATCGAGCGCCTTCAGGCCGCCGGGTATAGGGCGACCGCCGTGCAGAACTCGCTCGCGTCGCTGGCGGAGGACGCCGCGGCGACGAGACGGACGCTCGCGATCCAGGAGGGCCCGACCGTCCTCGTCGGCCATTCATGGGGCGGAGCGGTCATCTCCGAGGCCGGAAACGACCCGAACGTCTCCGCCCTCGTCTATGTCGCGGCGCGCGCGCCGGACGCAGGCGAGGACTATGCGGCTTTGGCGAAGACCTTCCCGACTCCGCCCGCGGCGTCCGGCTTCGTTCGGTCCAACGGCTTCACGCAGTTCACGGAGGACAGCTTCCTGCGCGATTTCGCAAACGGCGTGGATCCTGTCCGTGCGAAGGCCCTCTACGCCGTGCAGGGTCCGATCGCCGACGGGCTGTTTGCGTCGAAGACGACAGGCGCCGCGTGGCGCTCCAAGCCGAGTTGGTACGCGGTCTCGACGCAGGACAGGACGACGTCGCCGGACCTCGAGCGCTTTGTCGCAAAGCGGATGAAGGCTCGGACGATCGAGCTTCCGGCGGGCCATCTTTCGATGATCAGCCATTCGAAAGAGATCGCCGACCTCATCGTCGCTGCGGCGAACGCCGGCTGATCCTCGCATTTCACTCCACGGTCACCGACTTCGCCAGGTTCCTCGGCTGGTCGACGTCGGTGCCCATGAACACCGCCGTGTGGTAGGCGATGAGCTGGATCGGGATCGCGTAGATCAGCGGGCTGACGAAGGCGAAGGCCTTCGGCACCACCAGCGTCGCGAAGGTCTCGCCGGCGTGCTTCGCGCCCTCCGCGTCGGTGATCAGGACGATCCTGCCGCCGCGAGCCGCGACCTCCTGCATATTCGAGGCGGTCTTCTCGAACAGCGGGTCGAAGGGCGCGAGCACCACGACCGGCACGGTCTCGTCGACCAGCGCGATCGGGCCGTGCTTGAGTTCGCCCGCCGCGTAGCCTTCGGCGTGGATGTACGAGATCTCCTTGAGCTTCAGGGCGCCTTCGAGCGCGATCGGGAAGCTCGTGCCGCGACCGAGATAAAGCACGTCCTGGGCCTTGGCGAAGGTGGGCGCGAGCTTCTCGATCGCGTCCTCGAGATGCAGCGCCTCGGACATCAGCCGCGGCAGCTCGATCAGCGCCGCGACGAGCTTCTGCTCGTCGGCGTCGGACAGCACCTTGCGGTCCCGACCCGCCTTGATGGCGAGGGCGGCCAGCACCGCGAGCTGGCAGGTGAAGGCCTTGGTGGAGGCGACGCCCACCTCGACGCCCGCGACCGTCGGGAAGATCACGTCGGCCTCGCGCGCGATGGTCGAGGTCGGCACGTTGACGACCGCGCCGATCTTCACGCCTTGCGCCTTGCAGTGGCGCAGCGTCGCCAGCGTGTCGGCGGTCTCGCCGGACTGCGAGATCATCAGCGCGAGCGAGCCCGGCGCGAGCGGCGGCTCGCGGTAGCGGAACTCGGAGGCGATATCGATGTCGACGGGAAGCCGCGCGAACTTCTCGAACCAGTAGCGGGCCACCAGCCCGGCGTAATAGGCGGTGCCGCAGGCCGAGATCGCCAGCCGGTCGAGGGTTGAGAAGTCGAAATCGGCGCCGTCGGGCAGGCGGATACGGCCCGTCGTCATGTCGACATAGCGCACGAGGCTATGACCTACGACCTCCGGCTGCTCGGCGATCTCCTTCGCCATGAAGTGCCGGTAGGCGCCCTTGTCGACCATCACCGAAGCGACGGACGACCGGACCGTCTCGCGCTTCACCTTCGCGCCGGCGTCGTCGTAGATTTCGACCGACGAGCGCGTCAGCGCGCACCAGTCGCCGTCGTCGAGATAGGTCACGGCGTCGGTGAAGGGCGCGAGCGCGACCGCGTCGGAGCCGAGATAGGCCTCGCCCTCGCCATGGCCGATCGCGAGCGGCGAGCCGCGCCGGGCCCCGATCAGCAGGTCCTCCTCGCCGGCGAAGATGAAGGCGAGCGCGAAGGCTCCGCGGAGTTTGGCGAGCGTTTCCCGGACCGCCTCGCGCGGCGTCGCGCCGGCGGAGAGCGCGCGGGAGGCGAGGTGGGCGACGACTTCCGTGTCGGTCTGGCTCGTGAAGCTCGCGCCTTCGGCCTCGAGCTCGGCGCGGAGCTCCCGGAAATTCTCGATTATGCCGTTGTGCACGACGGCGACCCGCTCGGTGGCGTGCGGGTGGGCGTTGCTCTCGGTCGGCGCGCCATGGGTCGCCCAGCGGGTGTGGCCGATGCCGGTGAGGCCGCCGAGCGGCTCGGACTTCAGCTTCGCCTCGAGGTTCCGGAGCTTGCCCTCGGCCCGCCGGCGGACGATGCGGCCGTCCTCGAGCGTCGCGACGCCGGCCGAGTCATAGCCGCGATATTCGAGCCGCTTCAGCCCGTCGACGAGCTGCGGCGCAGCCGCCTCCCTGGCCAGAATGCCGACGATTCCGCACATGAGGCGCCCGACTCCGCTCAACGTCCCGCGCGAGCCTCATAGCACGGAGTGCTTAGCGGCGGCTGAAAGGTCGGAGCTCCGCGTCGCGGCTGGTCACGCCCTCTCCTTCTTCGCCTTCAGCCGCGCCTTGAGCTGCGCCGCCCGTCCCGGCTTCGTCACCTGCCGGGCGCGGGCGAGCGCAAGCGAATCCGCGGGCACGTCCTCGGTCAGCACGCTGCCGGTCGCGACATAGGACCCCTCCCCGATCGTCACCGGCGCGACGAGAGCCGAGTTCACCCCGACGAAGACGTCCGCGCCGATCGTCGTGCGGTGCTTCGAATAGCCGTCGTAATTGCAGGTGACCGTGCCGGCGCCGAGATTGGCGCGGGCGCCGACCGAGGCGTCGCCCACATAGGTCAGGTGGTTGAGCTTGGCGCCCTCGCCGATCTCGGCGTTCTTCACCTCGACGAAGTTCCCGGCCTTCGAGCCCGCCGCCATTTTCGCGCCGGGCCGCAGCCGCGCGAACGGACCGATCGAGACGCCCTCCCCGACGCTCGCGCCCTCGAGATGGCTGAAGGCGTGGATCACGGCGCGGTCCGCCACCGTCACTCCGGGGCCGAAGAAGACGTTCGGCTCGACGATCACATCGCGGCCGAGCCTGGTGTCGTGGCTGAAGAACACGGTTTCGGGGGCGACCAGGGTCGCGCCCGCCTCCATCGCGGCGGCGCGCAGCCGTCGCTGGAGCGCGGCCTCGACCTCGGCGAGCTGGGCGCGGGTGTTCACCCCCTGCACCTCGTCCTCCGGCGCCGCCTCGACCGCGACCGCGAGCCCGCTCATGACCGCGACCTCGACCACGTCGGTCAGGTAGAACTCGCCCTTGGCGTTGCGATCGCCGATCTTCTCGAGCAGCTCCAGCGCCATGGCGCCCGAAATCGCCATCAGGCCGCCATTCGAGAGCCGGATCGCCCGCTCCTCGTCGCTCGCGTCCTTCTCCTCGCGGATCGCCACGACATTGTCTCCGCGCGAGATCAGCCGGCCATAGCCGGTCGGATCGCGCGCCTCGAAGCCGAGCACCACGACCGAGGCGCCGTGGCCGAGCGGCGCGCGCAGGCGCTTCAGCGTCTCAGGGCGCACCAAAGGCGTGTCGCCGTAGACCACGAGCACGTCGTCGAACTCGGTCCCGATCGCCTCGCGGGCGGCGAGCACGGCGTGCGCCGTGCCGCGGCGCTCGCCCTGCACGAAAACTTTGGCCTCCGGCGCGAACCGGCGCGCCTCGTCGGCGACGTCCTCGCGTCCGGGACCGACCACCACGGCGAGCGCGCCCGATCCCGCCTCGTTCGCCGCGGCCAGCACATGGGCGATCAGCGTGCGGCCCGCGGCCCGGTGGAGAACCTTCGGAAGGTCAGAGCGCATCCGCGTCCCCTCGCCTGCGGCGAGCACCACGGTGAGGCAGCTGCGGTCGGCGGCGGATGAGCTCATTTCGGTCTCTGCAAGGTCGGGCGCGGCCTCTGGACCGCATTGCGCGGCGACAGTGGCGCGTCGCGCGGTCGCTCGCAACCGGCTCCGGCGGCCCGGCGCGATGGAAACAACCGCGACTCAGCTATCCTCTTTGCGCGTCGTGATTTCCGGAGCGCTCAGTGAGCCGATACACCTATGACGAGCGCGTCGATGATCGGCGGCTGGGGCCGGTCGCGCCCGCCGTGGTCTGGGGCGCGGTCATGGTCGCGGCGCTTGCGGGGGCCGGCGCGGTGACCTGGCGCGGCGTCGCCGACCCGCGCTCGTCCGAACGCCTGGTGGCGGCCCCCGAAGAGCGGGCGCTGAGGCTCGAGGTCGCGCGGCTCGCCGCCGAGCGCGAGACGTTGTCCAACCGGCTCGCGGCGCTGGAGCGCGGCGTCGGCGAGCTCAAGATCGCGGCCCGCAACGCCCAGGCGCCCGAGACGACGGGATCGGTCGCGCGCGTCGTCACCACGATCCCCGAACCGCGCCCCGGGGGCTTCGCGCTGTCGCTCGGGCCGGACGTCTCGATCGACGCCGTGCGGCGGCGCTGGAGCGCGCTCGTCGGCCGGCACCCGCAGGTGCTGGCGAGGCTTTCGCCGCGCGCGCAGCGGAGCCAGGCGACGCCGGGGCTCTACGACCTCGTGGCCGGGCCCTTCCCGAACCGGACGGACGCCGAGCGCGCCTGCGCCACGCTTGCCGAACAGGGCCTCGCCTGCGATACGACGACCTATGCGGGCGACCCGGTCGGGCGCCCCTGACGCGAAAGCCGTGAGGGCCGGCTTCAGCGTCCGCGCACTGGAATTGCAGCGATCGGACGACATCATCCGTGCTCCGCTCCCTCTCGCCCTCGAATCGGTCGGCCGAGGCCGCCAAGCGTCCCGCTCATGAACCGTAGAGACTTCTGCTCCGGCGTCGCGTCGGGCGTGCTGGCGTCAGGCGTCATGGCGGCGCCGCTCGGATCGGCGCGGGCGCAGCAGCCGGCGCCGCCGGATCTGCTGAGCGACGGCGCGCCGTTCTCGCGCGAGGCGGTGCTCGAGCAGGCGCAGCGGCTGGCCGGGCGCGGCTACGAGGCGCCGCGCGGCTTCCTGCCGAACGGCTTCGCCGAGCTGCCGCAGGACGTCTTCCGCTCGATCCGCATGAAGCCCGAACGCGCGCTCTGGACCGCTGAGAACCGCGGCTTCACGCTCGACCTGCTGCCCGGCGGGTTCATCTATCGCTCGCCTGTCCGCATCGGGCTCGTCGAGGACGGTCGGGTCCGGATGATCGCGGACGACGACGAGTGGTTCGATTTCGGCCGCGCGCCGAAGCCGCCCGCTGACCGGCCCTTCCCGCTCTCCGGCTTCACGGCCCGCGCGCCGCTCGAACAGCCGGAGGAGCTGCGCGACTTCCTGACCTTCCAGGGCGCGACGATCTTCCGCGCGCTCGCCCGCGGTCAGATCTTCGGCGCCTCCGCGCGCGGGCTCGCGATCGATGTCGGCGAGCCGAACGGCGAGGAGTTCCCGCTGTTCCGGGCGCTCTGGATCGAGCGTCCGGGTTCCGGCGGCAACGCCATCGTGGTCCATGCCCTGCTCGACAGCCGCCGCGTCGCCGGCGCCTACCGCTTCGTCGTCCGGCCGGGCGAGATCACGGTGGTCGACGTCGAGCTCACGCTGTTCGCGCGCGAGCCGCTCGGCCATGTCGGCATCGCGCCGATGAGCTCGATGTATCTGTTCGGCCCCAACGACCGCGCGGGCGTGGACGACGTCCGCGGGCAGGTCCACCGCGCCGACGGGCTGCAGATCTGGAACGGCGGCGGCGAATGGGTGTGGCGGCCGCTCAGCAATCCGGGCGACCTGCAGATCAGCGTGTTCGGCGACAGGGACCCGCGCGGCTTCGGCCTGCTGCAGCGCCAGCGCGGCTTCCAGCCCTACAATGATCTCGGCCGCCGCTATGACCGCATGCCGAGCGTCTGGGCGCAGCCGATCGGCGACTGGGGCGAGGGCCAGCTCCAGTTGCTCGAGATCCCGACCGACACCGACATCAACGAGAACGTCGTGGCCTATTGGCGCCCCAAGGCGCCGATCGACCCCAAGACGCCGTTCTCGATCGCCTACCGGCTACACTGGTGCTGGTCGCCGCCCGATCGCGCGCCTGGCGCGACCGTGGTCTCGACCGTAACGGGCGCGGCCGGCGGCAGACGGCGGCGCTTCATCGTCGATTTCGCCGGCGACGCGGTCGCAGACCCCGCCCGCGCGTCTTTGATCCGCCCGCAGGCCACGACCTCGGCGGGCCAGATCCAGGAGGTCGTCGGCCGCGCCAATCCGGAGATCAAGGGCTACCGGGTGACGTTCACGCTCGACCCGGCGAACGAGGATCTCTGCGAGCTCCGCATGGTGCTCGAGGGCGAAGGCGGCCGGATCGGCGAGACCTGGCTCTACAGGTGGACGGCGTGACCGGAGCCGATGGCCGGGCCAACGCGCTTCCGGCGATGCCGCCCGAGGCGCCGCTGAGGATGCCGTCGCAGCCGCTCTGGACGTGGTCCAAGCACGACGTCCGGCCGCTCGTCGAGCCGAAGGCGTGGAAGACGCCATGGGTGAGCCGGGCGTTCGTCGGCGTCGGACTGGTGGCCGCGGTCGTGCTGGGCGGGCGCGAGATGTACGGCGTCGTCGAGGTCGGCGGCGTCACCGTGCTCGAATGGGCGCTGCTCTTCCTGTTCCTCGTCAACTTCTCCTGGATCGCGCTCGCCTTCGCGAGCTCGATCGTCGGCTTCGTCGCGCTGTTCGGGAAGCCCGCGATCGCCGAGCCGGAAGCGCCGGAGCGGCTCGGTTCGCGCAACGCGCTCGTCATGCCGATCTACAACGAGCAGCCGAGCCGGGTGTTCGGGGCGATCCAGGCGATCCACGAGGACATCGCGCGCCTTGGCCTGGGCGCGCATTTCGACTGCTTCCTGCTCTCCGACACGACCGACCCGGACGTCTGGATCGCCGAGGAACGGGCCTTCCTCGCGCTGCGCGAGGCGCTCGGACCGGAGGCTCGCGTCTTCTACCGCCACCGGGAGAAGAACCATCGGCGCAAGGCCGGCAATATCGAGGATTTCGTGACCCGCTGGGGCGGGAGCTACGACCACATGGTGATCTTCGACGCCGACAGCCTGATGACCGGGCATGCGGTGACGGCGCTCGCCGCCGCCATGGAGGCCGACCCCGACGCCGGCATCATCCAGACGCTCCCCCTCGTCATCAGCCGCAACACGCTGTTCGCCCGCGTCCAGCAATTCGCGAGCCGGGTCTACGGGCCGGTGATCGCGGCCGGCATCGCGGTCTGGTACGGCCGCGACGGCAATTATTGGGGGCACAACGCCATCATCCGCATGGCGGCCTTCGCGGGCGGCGGCGGCTTGCCGGACCTCAAGGGCCGCCCGCCCTTCGGCGGCCTGATCCTGTCCCACGACTTCGTCGAGGCGGCGCTGATCCGGCGCAAGGGCTGGGCGGTCTACATGCTGCCGCGGATCGAGGGCTCCTATGAGGAAAGCCCGCCCTCGCTGATCGACCTCTCCCAGCGCGACCGCCGCTGGTGCCAGGGCAATCTGCAGCACACCGCGCTGCTGACCACGCGCGGGCTCTATCCCTTAAGCCGCCAGCATTTCCTGAACGGCATCTTCTCCTATTTGGCCTCGCCGTTCTGGATGTTCATGCTGCTCTGCGGCATCGCGCTCGCGCTGCAGTCGAAGTTCATCCGGCCGGAATATTTCACCGACGAATTCGCGCTGTTCCCGGCCTGGCCGCGCTTCGACGCCGAGCGCGCGCTCGCTCTGTTCGGCGTGACGATGGCGATCCTGATCGCGCCCAAGTTCTTCGGGCTGATCATCCATCTGATGAACGGCGCCTCGCGGCGTGGCAGCGGCGGCGCGTTCCGCACGCTGGTCTCGGCGATCCTCGAGATCATCCTGTCGTCGCTGTTCGCGCCGATCATGATGCTCGTGCAGTCGGGGTCGGTGTTCCAGATCCTCGCGGGCCGCGCCACGGGGTGGAATCCGCAGCGCCGCGACGACGGCTCGATCCCGTTTGGCGACATCGTCCGGCGACATCGCTGGCACATGGCGCTCGGCGCGGTGACACTGGTGACGGCGTTGATGATCGCGCCGTCGCTCGCCGGCTGGATGTCGCCCACGATCGCGGGCCTGCTGCTTGCGATCCCGCTCTCATGGCTTTCCGGTCACCTCGCCTCGGGCCTGTTCCTCAAGCGCCTCGGCCTGATGCTGATCCCGGAGGAGACGACCGTGCCGCCGATCGCGGCCGCGGCGCGCGAGAAAGGCGCCCTCCTCGCCGCGCGCGGCGTCGACGAGGGCGAGGGGCTGGCGGCGCTCGTCGCCGACCCGGACTTCTTCCGCGAGCACGACCGCATGCTGCCGGTCGCGCCGTCGCGCCCCCGCGGCGCGCCCGAGCCGGAACGCGTGATGGCGGCCGCCAAGCTGACCGAGGCTGAGACGCTCGCCGACGCCGTCGCCTGGCTCACCCCGAAGGAGAAGACCGTGCTGCTCCACGACCGGGCGCTGCTGTCGCTCGCGTCGCGGCTGCCCGCAGGGCCTGCCTCAGACCAGCGCGAAATCGTCGGCCGTCAGCTCTAGCTGCGGTTTGAGCTTGGCGAAGAGCACGGCCGCGCCGGCGCCCGATCCGTCGGCGTCGTAGAACAGTTCGCCGGTCTCGATGGCGTAGATGAGCCGCTGCTCGGCGGAAGTCGCGACGCCGTCGGCGGTCGCGGCGAACTCGGCGGCGGCTAGCGTTTCGCCTGTCAGGGCCTGAAAGACGTCGCGCGACAGCCGGATCTCGTCGGGACCTTCGCCGAAATCGGCGATCCGGTCGACATTGTCGGCGCCGAGCGTCGAGTCGAAGACGAAGGCGTCGCCGCCCCGCCCGCCGACCAGCCTGTCGGCGCCTTCGCCGCCGGAAAGGACGTCGGCCGAGGTTCCGCCCTTCACGAGATCGTCGCCGGCGCCTCCCGAAAGATCGTCGCGCCCGGTCTGCCCACGCAACGCATCGTCGCCGAGGCCGCCCGCGAGCCTGTCAGCGCCGCCCGCCCCTTCAAGCACGTCGTCGCCGCCCGCGCCTCTGACGCGATCGGCCAGCTCCGACCCGAAAACCAGGTCCGCCGGTGCCTTGCCGGCGAAGTCGGCCGCCGTCGAGAAAGCGGTCACGCGATAGTCGAGATGCAGCCACGTTCCGTCGATGTAGTCATTGACGTCATAGGCGCCCTGATAGGTCACGCCATCGGCGAGCGTCGCCGTATATTGCAGGTCCATCGGGCGATCGAACGGCTGGTACAGATAGTCGCCGAAGTCTCCCACGGTCGACGAGATATCGCCTTCCCAGACGTAGTAGCCGAGCTCTTCATCGTAATAGCCGGAAAGGCCATATGACAGGGTCACGGTCGCAGTCTCGCCCTCGCGATAGATGACGAACAGCGGACTGACCTGAGAGGCTTCCTTGCTGATGAGCATCGGGACCGGCACCTCTTATGGCGTCAATATAAGCAGTATGTCTACAATATAGGCGAAAAATATCAGTACTATTACCTATCTCTTCTGTTGTCTCTCGTTCAACAAACGCTTCAAGGCGGCGCGACTTTCATGCCGCGCCGCCGTCCCGTCCGCCTCGTCAGGCCGCGAGCTTCTTCGCGATCTCGGCGACGTGCTTGCCCTGGAAGCGCGCGCCCGCGAGCTCGTTGTCGCTCGGCTGGCGCGAGCCGTCGCCGTTCGCGATGGTGCTCGCGCCATAAGGCGAGCCGCCCGTGACGGCGTCGACGCACATCTGGCCCGCGAAAGAATAGGGCAGCCCCACCACCACGAAGCCGAGATGCATCAGGGTCGGGACGAATGTCAGGATCGTGCTCTCTTGCCCGCCATGCTGGGTCGCCGAAGAGGTGAAGGCGGCGCCGACCTTGCCGTTGAGCGCGCCCTTGGCCCACAGGCCGCCGGTCTGGTCGATGAAGGCGCGCATCTGCGAGGCGAAGACGCCATAGCGGGTCGGGGCGCCGAAGATGACGGCGTCGTATTCGGGAAGCTCATCCACGGTCGCGACCGGGGCCGCCTGGTCGAGCTTGAAGTGGTTCTGGCGCGCGACCTCTTCCGGGACCGTCTCGGGCACGCGCTTCACGGTGACGTCCGCGCCAGCCTCGCGGGCGCCCTCGGCGACGGCGTTCGCCATCGTCTCGATATGCCCGTAGGTCGAATAATAGAGCACCAGCACCTTGGTCATCGGGGCCTCCCTTTTGTCGTCTCCGGCCGCCGCCGGCCGCTCGGCGCGCAAGGTGAGGGCGGACGCGAAGCTCGGCAAGCCGGGGCGCTGCGATCCATGGTTTGCGCAAAATCAAGCAAAGCCCCGGCGCCGCGCGCGCCTGGCCGCGCGCATGGGAACGATCGATGCTATGCAGCGCCGATTCCCGAGACGACGAGCGCCGCATGACCGAGGCCGAGACCGCAGCGCCGACCGGCGCGCCGCCGCCATCCGTGCGGCTGACCCGCGACGGGAGCGTCGCGACGCTCACGATCGACCGGCCGGTCCGCAAGAACGCGATCGACCAGGCGGCCTGGCGCGCCCTGACGGAGGTCTCGGCGGAAATCGCGGCCGATCCGGACATCTCCGCCGTGGTCGTCCGCGGAGCCGGCGGCGTGTTCTCGGCCGGCGCGGACATTTCGGAATTCGTCGCGCTCACGGAGGCGTCGGCTGAGCGCCGGGACGCCTTCGCGGACGCCGTGCGCGACGGCGAAGAGGCGGTCGCGCGGATCGCAAGACCCACGGTCGCCGCGATCGAGGGCCCTTGCGTCGGCGGCGGCTGCCAGATCGCGCTCGCCTGCGACCTCCGGATCGCCGCCGAGGGGGCGCGCTTCGGCGTGACGCCCGCAAAGCTCGGCATCGTCTATCCGGTCGTCAGCACGCGCCGGCTGGTCGCGACGGTCGGACGCTCGGCCGCCAAGGACCTGTTGTTCACCGGCCGCCTGATCGACGCGGCGGAAGCGCTGCGCATCGGCCTCGTGGACCGGGTGGTCCCTGCGGATCGGCTCGACGAGGAGGTCGCGACGCTGGTCGGCCAGATCGTTGCGAACTCGCGCTATTCGCTCGCCGCCGCCAAGATCACGGTCGACGCGCTCGGCGCGGAGGCGTCCGACCTCGATCGCCTCGAGGCGCTGTGGCGCGGCGGCTTCGCGGGCGAGGATCTGAAGGAAGGCGCGCGGGCGTTCCTCGAGAAGCGCAAGCCTGTTTTCACGTGGCGCGGCTAGAGCGGCGGGAGGCGGCGGTCCGATGGAGACGTTCGAATGGATCATCGCGCTGCTGTTCGGGGCGGCGCTCCTCGCGATGCTGGCGCGCCGCCTCGGCGCCCCCTACCCGTCCTTCCTCGCCATCGGCGGGGCTTGCCTCGCCTTCGTGCCGCACAGCCCGGAATGGACGCTCGACCCGCATCTCGCCCTGACGCTGTTCGTTGCGCCGATCCTGGTCGACGCCGCCTATGACGCGTCGCTGCGGGACCTGCGCGACAACTGGGCCCCGGTGGCGGGACTGGTGGTCGCCGCGGTCGTCGCCACCACGGCGGCGGTGGCTGTCCTGGTGCATTGGCTCGTGCCCGACATGCCCTGGGCGGTCGCGATCGCGCTCGGCGCGATCGTCGCGCCGCCGGACGCCGCGGCCGCGAGCGCCGTGGTGCGCCAGGTCGGGCTGCCGCACCGAATCGTCAAAATTCTCGAGGGTGAGAGCCTTCTGAACGACGCCAGCGCCCTGCTGATCTATCGGCTCGCGATCCTCGCCGCGATGGACGGAGAATTCAGCGTCGCCTCTTTCGCGCCGGTCCTCGTCCTCACCGTGGTCGGCAGCGTCGTGGCCGGATACGCCGTGGCGCGGCTCACCGGCCCGCTCACCCGCGTCGGCGACGCGCCGATCGCGATCATCCTGCAGTTCTCGTTGACCTTCGGCGTCTGGATCGCGGCCGAGGCCGCCGGTCTGTCCGGCATCCTGACCATCGTGGTCTACGCCATGACCGTCGCCCGCATGTCGGGCCAGCGCTTCCCGGCGCGGATGCGCGTGCCCGTTTTCGCCGTATGGGAGACGGCGGTGTTCGTGCTGAACGCCTTCGCCTTCGTGCTGGTCGGGTTGCAGATCGGGCCGATCTGGGAGCGGCTCGGCGACCTGCGTTTCTCCTACGCCGCTATCGCGCTCGCGGTGCTCGTCGCCGTGATCCTCGCACGCTTCGCCTGGGTGATGGCCTTCAACAAGGTGATCCGCATGCGGATCGACCGTTACGGCTTCAACCCGCCCCGCCCGATGATGCGGCCGACAGTCGCGAGCGGCGTCGTGATCTCCTGGGCCGGCATGCGCGGCATCGTCACCCTGGCGGCCGCCTTCGCGGTGCCCGAGACGCTTTCCGACGGCTCGCCCTTTCCGTATCGCGACCTCATCCTGCTGACGGCCTTCACGGTCACGCTCGGGACCCTCACCCTCCAGGGGCTGACCCTGAAGGCTCTGATCATCCGATCGGGCCTCTCCGACGACGATCCGGTCGCGCGCGAGGTCCGGCTCGCTCGGGTCGAAATCCACCGCGCCGCGCTCGCGGCGATCGAAGGCGACGACAGCCTGCCGGCCAGGCTGCTGCGCAAGGAATATCAGGGCGCGATCGAGCTGAACCAGGCCAATGGAGACTCCAGCCCCGACGACCGACCGGGCGACGGGTTGAGGCGGAAGGCGATCGCGGCCGCGCGCGATCGCATGGTCGAACTCCGGCGCGACTCCGTCATCGGCGACGACGCCTTCCACGTCGTCGAGGCCGAGCTCGACTGGGCGGAACTGGGCGCCGGCTGAACCGGGCCTGCGAGGCCGCCGGCGCGCCCCCGCATTTGACAGCGTGGCCTGGCGCGCCATCATTTCGCGCCTGCGAGATCATCAATCCCGAACGCCCCCAGGAGTCGCTCATCGATGACGAGCCGCATCGTCGCGGTCGAACCCTTCGACCTTGTCGTGTTCGGCGGCACGGGCGACCTGGCGCATCGCAAGCTGTTCCCCTCGCTCTTCCTGCGCGACCGCGACGGCCAGCTGAGCGAGCCGAGCCGGATCGTCGGAGTCTCGCGCTCAAAGCTCGACCGGAAGCAATTCCGCGCCGAGGTGAAGACCGCGCTCGAAACCTACGTTTCGAAAACTGATCTCGACAAAGCGGCGGTCTCGCGCTTCCTCGACCGGCTGCACTTCATCATGGTCGACGCGACCGGCGAGGCTGGCTGGGACGATCTGGCCAAGCTGATCGCCGACGGGCTCGACAAGGTCCGCGCCTTCTATCTCGCGACCTCGCCGGATCTGTTCGACGACATCACTCACGGCCTGTCGAAGCACAATCTGCTGACGCCCAAGACCCGTGTGGTGCTGGAGAAGCCGCTCGGCCGCGACCTCGCCTCGGCGCGGGAGATCAACGAGGCGGTCGCCGACGTGCTGCCCGAGAGCCAGATCTACCGGATCGATCATTATCTCGGGAAGGAGACGGTGCAGAATTTGATGGCGCTGCGCTTCGCCAACGTGCTGTTCGAGCCGGTCTGGGACTCCGCCCATGTCGACCACGTCCAGATCACGGTCGCCGAGAAAGTCGGGGTCGAGGGCCGCGCCGGCTATTACGACAAGTCCGGCGCGCTGCGCGACATGGTGCAGAACCACATGTTGCAGCTCTTGTGCCTCGTCGCCATGGAGCCGCCCTCGGCGATGGAGGCGGACGCCCTGCGGGACGAGAAGCTCAAGGTCCTGCGAGCGCTCAAGCCGATCGACGACAGCAACATCCGTTCGCTCACCGTGCGCGGCCAGTACCGCTCCGGCGCGATCGACGGCAAGTCGGCGCCCGCCTATCGGGACGAGCTCGGCGGCGAAGAGAGCACGATCGAGACCTTCGTGGCGCTCAAGGCCGAGGTCCAGACCTGGCGCTGGGCGGGCGTGCCCTTCTATCTGCGCACCGGAAAGCGCCTGCCGTCGCGCGTGTCCGAGATCGTCATCCAGTTCCGCGAGGTGCCGCTGTCGATCTTCGGCGCGGCCGGCGGGTTCCTGGCCCCGAACCGGCTCGTGATCCGACTTCAGCCGGACGAAGGCGTGAAGCTCTATCTGATGATCAAGGACCCCGGCCCCGGCGGCCTGCGGTTCCGCGAGGTGCCGCTGAACCTCTCCTTTGCGGAGACGTTCAAGGGTCCCAACCCGGACGCCTATGAGCGTCTGCTGATGGACGTGATCCGCGGCAACCAGGCGCTGTTCATGCGGCGCGACGAGGTCGAGGCGGCCTGGATCTGGGCCGACCCGATCCTCGAGAGCTGGTCGCGGCTCGGCCGCGTCCCGGATCCCTACACGGCGGGCACCTGGGGCCCGTCCGCCGCCGTGGCGCTGATCGAGCGCGACGGCCGCACCTGGCACGAGGACCCCGCGTGAGCGACGGCGATAGCCTCAAGATCAACCTGCGGACGTTCCCCGACCGGGAGGCGCTCGCGAGCGCTCTCGCCGAAGAGGTCGCGGAGGCGCTGCGCAACGCCATCGGCGACGGCGGCGAGGCGACGCTCGCGGTCTCGGGCGGATCGACGCCCAAACTGTTCTTCCATGCGCTGTCGAAGGCGGAGCTCGACTGGGAGTCGGTGACCGTCACGCTGGTCGACGAGCGCTGGGTTCCGGACACCGAGGAGCGCTCGAACGCGCGCCTCGTCCAGGAGCACCTGCTCTGGAACGAGGCCGCGCGCGCGCGCTTCGTCCCGCTCTTCATCGACGCAAATTCGCCGGAGGGCGCCCTGCCCGAGGTCCAGCAGCGGGTCGCCGACCTTTCCGGCCCGCTCACCGTCGCGGTGCTGGGCATGGGCGACGATGGTCACACCGCCTCCTTCTTCCCCGGCGGCGACCGTCTCGAGGACGCGATCGACCCAACCGGCAAGGCGCTCGTCCTACCGATGCGCGCGAAGGCCGCGATCGAGCCCCGAATCACGCTGACGCTGCCCGTTCTGCTCGCCGCGAAGAAGCTCGTGCTGCATGTCGAGGGCGAGGCGAAGAAAAGGGTGCTCGACGAAGCGCTTGCGGGCGACGATCCTCTGCAGATGCCGATCCGCGCCGTGATCCGGAACGCGCGCGAACCGCTCGAGGTGGCATGGGCGCCCTGAGGCGCTTCCTACATTCGCCAAGCTTGGGAGCTGATCGATGACGCTCGACGCCCGCATCGCAGACGTGACGGAGGCGATCGTCGCCCGCTCGCGCGAGGGCCGCGCGCGCTACCTCTCCAGCGTCGAGAAGGCCGCGGCCGAGGGCCCGCACCGGGCGGCGCTGTCCTGCGGCAATCTCGCCCACGGCTTCGCGGGCTGCGGCGCGCACGACAAGGCGGCGCTGAAGGGCCAGGCGGTCCCGAATGTCGGGATCGTCACCGCCTATAACGACATGCTCTCGGCCCACCAGCCCTATGAGCGCTTCCCCGATCTCATCCGGCAGGCCGCGCGCGAGGTCGGGGCGGTGGCGCAGGTCGCGGGCGGCGTGCCGGCGATGTGCGACGGCGTCACGCAAGGCCGGCTCGGCATGGAGCTCTCGCTGTTCTCCCGCGACGTGATCGCGATGTCGACGGCGGTCGCGCTGTCGCACGACATGTTCGACGCCGCGCTCTATCTCGGCATCTGCGACAAGATCGTGCCGGGCCTCGTCATCGGCGCTCTCGCCTTCGGGCATCTGCCGGCGGTGTTCGTGCCCTCCGGCCCGATGCCGACCGGCATCTCCAACGACGAGAAGGGCCATGTCCGGCAGCTCTACGCCGAGGGCAAGGTCGGCCGCGCCGAACTGCTCGAGTCGGAGTCCGCGAGCTACCACTCGCCCGGCACCTGCACCTTCTACGGCACCGCGAACTCCAACCAGATGCTGATGGAGATCATGGGGCTGCATTTGCCCGGCGCGAGCTTCGTGCCGCCCAACACGCCCTTGCGCGACGCGCTGACCCGCGCCGCGGTCAACCAGGCGCTCGCCATCACGCGGTCAGGCAACGGCTACGCGCCCGTCGGCCAGATCCTCAACGAAAAGGCGTTCGTGAACGGCATCGTCGGGCTAAACGCTACCGGCGGCTCGACCAACCACGCGATCCATCTGGTGGCTATGGCGAAGGCGGCCGGCATCACGCTCACCTGGGACGATTTCGACCGGCTCTCGGCCGCCACCCCGCTGCTCTGCCGCATCTATCCGAACGGCTCGGCCGACGTGAACCATTTCCACGCAGCCGGCGGCATGTCCTACCTGATCAAGGAGCTGCGCGGCGCGGGCCTGCTGCACGACGACGTGCTGACCGTGATGGGGACGGGGCTCGCGGACTACGAGAAGGAGCCGAGGCTCGTCGAAGGCGAGATCGTCTGGAGGCCGATCGCCGACGCCTCGGGCGACGAGAGCGTGCTGCGGCCGGTCAAGACGCCGTTCCAGCCCGAGGGCGGCCTCAAGGTGCTGGACGGCAATCTCGGCCGCGCCGTCATCAAGGTTTCGGCCGTCGAGGAGGACCGATGGGTCATCGAGGCGCCCGCCCGGGTGTTCTCGAACCAGGACGATCTCGAGGCCGCGTTCCGCGCCGGCGAGCTCGACCGCGACGTCGTCGCCGTGGTGAGGTTCCAGGGGCCCAAGGCCAACGGCATGCCGGAGCTCCACCGGCTGACGCCCTCGCTCGCCGTGCTCCAGAAGCGCGGGCACAAGGTGGCGCTCGTCACCGACGGCCGGATGTCGGGCGCCTCCGGCAAGGTGCCGGCCGCGATCCATGTGACGCCCGAGGCCGCCGACGGCGGCCCGATCGGGCGCATCCGCGACGGCGACCTGGTGCGCGTCGACGCGGTCCATGGCGTGTTGCAGGTGCGGCTTCCCGCCGAGGAGCTAGCGGCCCGCGATCAGGCGCGCGAGGAGACCGAGCCGCAATTCGGCATGGGCCGCAATTTGTTCGCCGGCTTCCGATCACTGGTCAGTTCGGCCGAACAGGGCGCGAGCGCGATTTGAAGTCGCCCGTCATCCCGGACGGCGGCGAAGCGGTCGAGCCGGGATCGTTATCCGGACCAAGCGCCGGAAACGCCGCCCGTCGTCCTCCGGCTTGACCGGAGGACCCATGGTCGGCGTCGAGCTCGCGTCGTCTATGGATGGTCCGGTCAAGCCGGACCATGACGAAGCATCTCATGCGCCTATCTTCCGGCGCGGTCCCGGCTCGCGGCTTCGCCGCGTCCGGGACGACGCCATCTGCGGAGCCCACACATGACCGCCGCCCGCGACGCCGTTCTCGACCGTCTCGCCGCGCATCGCCGCGAGACCGAGCACGTCACGCTGCGCGAGCTGTTCGCCGCCGACCCGCATCGCTTCGGGCGCTTCTCGGTCGCGCTCGACGATCTGCTCTACGACTTCTCCAAGACGCATGTGACGGCCGACACGCTGGGCCTGCTCATCAAGCTCGCTCGCGCCTGCGACGTCGAGGGCCGGCGCGACGCGATGTTCGCGGGCGAGAAGATTAACACCACCGAAGGCCGCGCCGTGCTCCACACCGCGCTCCGCGCGCCGGCGGGCGCGAAGATCGTCGTCGACGGGCGCGACGTGATGCCCGAGGTGCTGGCCGAGCGCGCCAAGGCCGCGGACTTCGCCGAGGCCGTCCGCTCCGGCGCGCTCGTCGGCGCGACCGGCGAACGGTTCACCGACATCGTTAATATCGGCATCGGCGGCTCGGACCTTGGGCCTGCTATGGCGGCTCTTGCGCTCTCGCCTTATGCCCAGGAGGGCCTCAAGGGCCATTTCGTCTCGAATGTCGACGGCGCCCACATCGCCGACACGCTGCAGGGCCTCGACCCGGCAAGGACGCTCGTCCTCGTCGCCTCCAAGACCTTCACGACGCTCGAGACCATGGCGAACGCCCGCGCCGCCCGCGCCTGGCTGGTCGAGGCGCTGGGGGAGGAAGCGGTCGCGGCGCATTTCGCGGCGATCTCGACCAATACGGAGGCCGTCTCGGCCTTCGGCATGGACACCGAGCGCATGTTTCGTTTCTGGGACTGGGTCGGGGGC
This sequence comes from Hansschlegelia zhihuaiae, assembly GCF_004103825.1. Lineage (GTDB taxonomy): Bacteria > Pseudomonadota > Alphaproteobacteria > Rhizobiales > Methylopilaceae > Methylopila > Methylopila zhihuaiae. The sequence continues at coordinate 130,007 of NZ_RYFI01000002.1, read as the reverse complement.
CGCTATTCGCTGTGGTCCGTGATCGGCCTCTCCTTCGAGATCCTGATCGGCGCCGACAACTTCCAGGCCTTCCTCGACGGCGCCTATGAGGTCGACGAGCATTTCCGGCAGGCGCCGCTCGAGAAGAACATCCCGGCGCTGATGGGCATGGTCGGCGTCTGGCACCGCAATGTCTGTGGCTGGCCGAGCCATGCGGTGCTGCCCTACGACCAGCGGCTTGCGCGCTTTCCGGCCTATCTCCAGCAGCTCGACATGGAGTCGAACGGCAAGTCGGTGACGCGCGACGGCTCAGCCGTCACGAGCCGCACGGGGCCTGTCGTCTGGGGCGAGCCCGGCACCAACGGCCAGCACGCCTTCTACCAGCTGCTCCATCAGGGCACGGATGTCGTGCCGGCCGACATTCTGATGGCGGCTGTTCCCCATGAGCAGGTCGGCGACCAGCACGCCATGCTGCTTGCGAACGCCCTCGCGCAGGGCGAGGCCTTCATGCGCGGCCGCACGACCGAGGAGGCGGCCGAGATCCTGCGCAAGTCCGGCAAGCACGAGGCGGAGGCCTTGCGGCTCGCCCCGCACAAGACCTTTCCAGGCTCGCGTCCCACCTGCGCGATCGCCTACCGCATGCTCGACCCGCGCACTCTCGGCCAGCTGATCGCGCTCTACGAGCACAAAGTGTTCGTGCAGGGGACGATTTGGGGGATCAACTCTTTCGACCAGTGGGGCGTCGAGCTCGGCAAGGAACTCGCGAGCCGGCTCATCCCCGTGGTCAAGGGCGAGGTCGCGACCGACGGGCTCGACGGCTCGACCAAGGGGCTCGTGGAGCATCTGGCCAAGCTGCAAAGGGAATCGTGAACGGCGCAAGCAGCTGGTCCGCCGGCCATGTTGTCCTAAAGGCTTGACTTTTCCGTCGCCCGCCGACATGTCTCAAGCGTCGCATCCATGGTGCGCCCACCCGCGTTCGGCCGCGTGACACCTGACCTTCAGGACCTGCCGAACGCCCACGAACCCGATCATCGACAGCCCAGATCACGCGGGGCGCGTCTCACACGCACCCGCTACGCCTGCGCGCCCCAAGGGACGTCGCGCGGGCCCATGGCTGTATCCGAAAGACAAGAAACTTGACCCAATTCACCGACCTCGGCCTCTCCCAGCCCGTGCTCAAGGCGCTGGCGGCGGACGGCTACGAGAGCCCCACCCCGATCCAGGCGCAGGCGATCCCGACCGTTCTCGCCGGCCGTGACCTGATGGGCATCGCCCAGACCGGCACCGGCAAGACCGCGGCCTTCGCGCTGCCGATCATCGAGCAGCTGGTGAAGAACCCGCGCATGGCGCCGCGCCGCGGCTGCCGGGCGCTCGTGCTGTCGCCGACCCGCGAGCTCGCCACCCAGATCGCCGAGAGCTTCCGCTCCTACGGTCGCAACCTGAACCTCTCGGTCGCGATCGTGTTCGGCGGCGTCGCGGCCGGCCCGCAGATCCGCAAGCTCGCGGGCGGCGTCGACATCCTGGTCGCGACCCCCGGCCGCCTGCTCGACCATGTCGACGGCAAGATGCTTCGCCTCGACCAGGTCGAACACTTCGTGCTCGATGAGGCCGACCAGATGCTCGACCTCGGCTTCATCCACGCGATCCGCCGCATCATCCCGATGCTGCCGCATCGCCGGCAGACGCTGTTCTTCTCGGCCACCATGCCGAAGACCATCAAGGACCTCGCCGATGCGATGCTGACCGATCCGGCGATGGTCGCGGTGACGCCCGTCGCCAAGACCGCCGACCGCGTCGAACAGTCGGTCGTGTTCGTCGAGCAGTCCGGCAAGCGCGCGGTGCTGACCGAGATCCTGAAGAGCCCCGAGCTCGGCCGGGCGCTCATCTTCACCCGCACCAAGCACGGCGCCGACAAGGTCGTGCGCCAGCTCGAGCAGGACGGGATCAACGCCGCGGCGATCCACGGCAACAAGAGCCAGCCGCAGCGCGAGCGCGCCCTCGGCGCGTTCCGCACCGGCCACATCAAGGTGCTGGTCGCGACCGATATCGCCGCCCGCGGCATCGACGTCGACGGCGTCACCCATGTGGTGAACCACGACATCCCGAACGTGCCGGAATCCTACGTCCACCGCATCGGCCGCACGGCGCGCGCCGGCGCGGCGGGCCTCGCGGTCTCGCTCGTCGCCAATGACGAGCGCGCCTATCTCCGTGACATCGAGCGTCTCATCAAGCAGTCGATCCCGTCGACCGACCGCCGTTCCGAGGCCGGCAAGGCCGAGCCGGAGGGCGCCGGCGCGGCCTCGCAGAAGCCGAACCGCGGCCCGCGCCGGCCGAACGGCCCGCAGGAGCACCGTTCCGGCGATCAGCACCGCCAGGGCGGCCGCCCGCAGCGCCATGGCGGCGATCGCCGGCACGGCGGTCCCGCCGAGGGGACGGGAGAACAGCGCCGCCCCCATGGCGGGCAGCCCCGCCACCGCCAGGACGGCGCGCCCCGGCCCGCCGGCGCCCCGCGCGGCGACGGCGACCTCAAGTCGGCCGGCTTCATGCAGAAGCCCCGCCGCGGCGGCAAGCCGGGCGGAGACCGTCCCCGCGCCCATGGCGGGCAGCGCACCGCCGGCCGCTGACCTCGGCAGTCCCTACCCCCCTCTCCCGCCTGCGGGAGAGGGTCGGGGTGAGGGCGTCAGCGCCGAGCTTTCAGGCAAGAGAGCTTCCCGCGCGGAAAGGCTCCTCTTGCGGACGGCCCCGCCGCTCACCCTCATCCTTACCTTCTCCCGCAAGCTGGAAAAGGGGTGGCCAGCGTTGCGCCTCAATGAGGCCGCCCTTCCTCACCCCGGCTCGTCATAGCCGCGGCCCCTGAACTCGATCAGGCAGAAGCCGTGCCCGAATGGGTCGGCCAGCATCGCGATCCGGCCGTAGGCGACGTCCGCGACGTCGCGTTCGACCGTCGCGCCGGCTGCGATCGCCCGGTCGCGCGCGGCTTCGACGTCCTCGACCACGAGGTCGAGATGCACCGGCGTCCAATGTCGAACGTAGCTTCGCGGGGCGCGGCCTCCCGGCAGCGCCGGCGAGCCCTCCGGCTTCTCGAGCAGATAGAAATTTGCGCCGAGCCCCGAGAGCTCGACGACGTCCTGCCCGATCCGGCGCGTCACCTCGAGCCCGAAGGCCGCGACATAGAAGGCGGTCGCGGCGTTCAGCTCCGGCACGTCGATATTGATCAGCGCCCTCATTTTCGCCTCCCCGCGGCGTCGGTCGCCTTGCCCGGCCCCGGCGCTCCGCTAGCTTCGCGGCGCCGCCGACGATCGAACCCGAACCGAACTTGAAGCCGATGCCCCAAGGTCAAGACGAAGCGCCCGTCACCGCCGCGATCCTCGTGATCGGCGACGAAATCCTTTCCGGCCGAACCAAGGACACGAATTCCGGCCACATCGCCGAGACAATGACGGCTATCGGGATCGACCTCACCGAGATTCGCGTGGTCTCCGACGTCGAGGAGGCGATCGTCGAGGCGCTCAACGCGCTGAGAGCCCGCAACGCCTATGTGTTCACGACCGGCGGCATCGGCCCGACGCATGACGACAAGACAGCAGACGCGGTCGCCGCGGCCTTCGGGGTCGGCATCGACCACGACCCGCGCGCAGTCGCCATGTTGCGGGAGCGCTTTCCCAATCCGGGCGACCTCAACGAGGGGCGGCTCCGGATGGCGAGAATCCCCTTCGGCGCCGACCTGATCGACAACCCGGTCTCAAAGGCGCCGGGCTTCCGGCTCGAGAACGTCTTCGTCATGGCCGGCGTGCCCTCGATCATGAAGGCGATGCTCCAGACCATCGTCCCTCAGCTTCGGACCGGCGTCCCGGTCGCAAGCGTGACGCTGCGCGCCGACGCCAAGGAGGGCGACATCGCGGTCCCGCTCCGCGACGTCCAGAACGCCCATCCGAGAGTCACGATCGGCAGCTACCCGTTCACCGAGGGCGGCCGGTTCAACACCAATCTGGTGCTGCGCTCGCGCGACCCCGCCGCACTCGCAGATGCGAAGGCCGTGGTGGAAGCCATGCTCACGAACATGAGAGCGGCGCCCGCCTAGCCCTGATCGGCTATCATATTCCTTACAATTTTACGAATTCAGCCGTCCAAAGCCATGCGTAAGACGCATGGCATACCAGCAAACAACGCGCATTGTGCGCTGCGGCATCCCGCTTATCTTGTCGTCACGAGGCAAGCGCCTCATGAACGATTGGAGATTGAACGTGGCCCGCAACCTGTCCCTCGCCATTGGCCGGCCCGCGCCGTCTTTTGGCATCCGCGAAGTGATCCGCGAGGCGCGCGACGCCCTCGTGCTGATCGCCGCCGCCGGTCGGGTGGGCGCCGCGGTCGAGGCGCGCCAGACGCCCTCGCCCGAAGACCTGAAGCTCTCCGGCCTCGACAAGGCCGAGATTCTTCGCGCCCCCTACCGGTTCTGAGTTTCCTCCCCCGCGCAATCCTCCCGCGCGGAACCTTCAAAGCGCGCCGCTTGCGGCGCGCTTTTTTTCTGTGCATGCACGGCGCCGCGCGGACGTGGCGAAACCGGTAGACGCACGGGACTTAAAATCCTGGGCCGCAAGGCGTGCGGGTTCGACTCCCGCCGTCCGCACCATGCTTCGCGACCGAGCCCTCAGGCGCCGTCACGCACCGCGCCCGGCTGGCCATCCAGCACCACGAAGCGCTCGGCCAGGCTGACGGTCCCGTCGGGAGCCTCGACCTTGCTCGCGAAGCGCAGGCGGGCATGGAGCATCGCGGGGGTGAGGGTCATGCGGAAATAGCCGCGCTTGTCGCCCTCGTAATATTTGATGTGCGGGTTCGTGGGGATCATCGGGCCGTAATAGGGGCCGTAGGGCGTGCCGTCGCCTCCGCTGGTGATGGCGGGCGTCACGAACTCGGTCGCGAGCACGGGCGCGTTCTGGTCCTTAAAGCGCAGCTTCAGGTCGTTGACGAAGGTTGAGTGCCAGTCGCCGGTGAGCACCACCGGATTACGAGCGCCGGACGCCTGGATGTCGCGGAACACCCGGTCGCGGGCGCTCGGGAAACCGTCCCAGGCGTCGTTCCAGAAGCGCTTGCCGGGGCCGATATCGTGGTCGAGTTCGGCCATCAGCAGTCCCTGGGTCACGAAGGTCCAGCGGGCGCGCTTGGCGAACAGCTGGCGGGACAGCCACTGCTCCTGCGCGGTCCCGAGCATCTGGACGCGGTAGTCGTAGGCCGCGTCGCAGCGCAGGCTCTCGCCGTCGCCGCACGGATTGTCGGAGCGGTACTGGCGGGTGTCGAGCATCACGAACTCGGCGAGGTCGCCGAACTGCAGGCTGCGGTAGATCTTGAGGCGGTTGTTCGCGCCCTTCGGCGGCAGCCTGAGCGGCATGTGCTCGTAATAGGCCTGATAGGCGTTGGCGCGGCGCGCGAGGAAGACGTCGAGCGGCATGTTGTCATATTCGGGGAACTTGCCCGAATAGTCGTTCTGCACCTCGTGATCGTCCCAGATCACCACGAAGGCGTGGTTCTTGTGCGCGAGCTGCAGGTCCGGATCGGTCTTGTAGAGCGCGTGCTGATCGCGATAGCGCGTGAGCGACGCGGTCTCGCCAGCGAAGCGGTCGGGCAGCACGACGCCGCGCTTGTTGGTCCGCGGGTCGTATTCGTAGAGGTAGTCGCCGAGGTGGAAGACGACGTCGAGGTCCTGGGCGGCGACGTCGCGCAGCACGGTGTAGAAGCCGTCCTGCCAAGCCTGGCAGGTCAGCACCGCGAATTCGAGCTTCTTCAGCCGCTCGGCGGCAGACGGCGCGGTGCGGAAGTGGCCGACCGGGCTTTCGTCCTGGCGGTAGTCGAACTGGTAGAAATAGTCGCGGCCGGGCGTGAGCCCTTCGACCTCGACATGGACCGAATGAGCGAGCGCCGGCGTCGCCATGGCCTTGCCGGAGGCCACGACGTCGCGCATCGCCTCGTCGCGCGCGACGCGCCAGCCGACGCGGACCGTCTGGTCCTTCATGCCGCCGCCGAACAGCGGGTCGGGCGCGAGCCGCGTCCAGAGCACCGCGCCGGTCGGCGTCGGATCGCCGGACGCGACGCCGAGCGTGAAGGGATCGGCGCCGATCGCCTTGGCGAACAGGTCGTCGCCCGGGATGAGCGCCATCGCGGTCGCCGCGGTCGCGGTCGTCCAGGCGGTGTTGATGAAGCGGCGACGATCCATCGCGTCGCGCAGCCGATCCGAAATCGCCACGTCCAGTCCCCCCGGTGAAGCGCCTCCGACGGCGCGGCCTGACGGGAGACGGTAACGGGCTGCGATGACAGCCATGTGAGACGCCGCGTCGAGCTGGACGAATTCGAGACAGGCCGAGACGAACCGAATGGTTGAATTCGTCGGCGCGCCACGGTCAGTTCAGGGTGCCGCCATCACCGACGGAACGCCGATGCCCGCGCCGATCGAGTTCTTCTTCGACTTCCCCTCGGCATACGCGTACTTCGCCGCGCTCGAGATCGACGAGCTTGCGGCGCGGCACGGCCGGGAGGTCCGGTGGCGGGCTTTCAGCCTCGGCACGGCGTTCCGGCTCACCGGGGCGCAGCCGCTGACGCGCGTCCCCCTGAAATCGGATTACACGGCGCTCGACTGGGCGCGCGTCGCGCAGCAGAAGCGCCTCGACTTCGCCATCCCCGAGGGCCATCCGCATGCCGGCCTGCCGGCGCTCAGAAGCTTCCACTGGATCGACGCGCGCGACCCCGGCCTCGCCAAGCGCTTCGCGCTGGAGGTCTATCGCCGCTATTTCGACGGGTCGCTCGCGATCGACGACGTCGCCGCGGTGATCGAGACGGCGGCCGGCCTCGGCGTCGATCGGGAGGCGCTCGCAAGCGGCGTCGCCGATCCGGAACTGAAGGCGAAGGTCAGGGAGGTTGGCGAAGAAGCCGTGTCGCGCGGCGCTTTCGGCGTCCCGTGGGTCATCGTGGACGGCGAGCCGTATTGGGGATGGGACCGGCTGCCGATGATCGAGCGCCGGCTCGCGGGCGATTGATCGGGGAGAGCCTGCGCCATTTCGCCTGACGCGCTAGAACCAGCGTCCCGAGCCTTCCGAACCGATCCGCCCCTCGTGACCCGACGCCTGCTATCGACCGCCCTCGCCGCGGCTCTCTGCCTCGCCGCCCTCCCCGCGGCCGCGCAGGGCTTTGGCGCGGTCGAGCGGAACCAGTCCGCGTTCAGTCCGGCCCTCGGCCGTCCGCTCGTCTACAACGTCTATCGCCCGGCGAGCGCCCCGAAGGACGGCGCGCGCTGGCCGGTCCTCTTCCTGCTCGAGGGCCGGCCGAGCGAGTCCGACTGGCTCGACCAGGGTTTTGTCTTCGAGATCATCGACCGGGCGGTCGACGAGGGCGTGATTCCGCCGACGCTCGTGGTCATGCCGGTCGCGCCGTTCAGCTGGTATATCGACAACGCCGATCCGGGAGGCCAAGGCATGATGGCGACCGCGATCGCCCGCGACCTCACGGGCGCGATCGACGCGCGCTATCCGACCGCCGCCTGCCGCGAGGCGCGCTCGGTCGGCGGCCTGTCGATGGGCGGTTATGGCGCGGTCCTGTTCGGGCTCGACCATCCCGACGCGTTCGGCGCCGCGATGAGCTTCGCCGGTGCGATCACGCCTCCGATCGCCCCGAAGGACGCCGAGCGGCTGGCGCGCGCCGACGCGTTCTACGACGGCGCCTTCGGACGCCCGCTGTCACGCGAGCGCTTCAACGCCTGGAACGTCTTCACCAGGGCCCGCGCGGCGGCCGACCGACCGGGACAGAGGGCCGCGTTCTACATCGCCGCCGGAGACCGGGACCGCGCCGGCCTGCTGCAGAGCGCGACGCTGCTCCACGTGACGCTCGGCCGCCGCGGCTTCGATTCGACGCTCCGGATCGGTCCTGGCGCGCATGACTGGGAGACCTGGCGCCGCCAGCTCGGCGAGGCGCTCGCCTGGCTCGGGCCGCGGCTCGACCCAAGTTGCGGGCAGGAGGTCGCGGGCGCGTCAAAGAACGCAGCGTCGCCGTAGGCGTTCAGAGCTCCAGCGTCTTCTCGAACACCGTGAGCCCGGTCAGGCAGTCCTCCATCGCGCGGCGGGCGCGCGGGCGGGGGCAGTCGAGCGCCTTGGCGATGGTCTCGAGCCGGTGGTTCGGCACGTCCTTGATGCGCGACTGAGCGAACCGCATGGCGCAGACCGTGGTGGGGGGCGCGGACATGCCCTCCCGCTCGGCCTCGGCCACCAGGAAGGCGTGGTCGAAGCCGATATTGTAGGCGACCAGCGGGTCGTCGCCGACGAAGGCGAAGAACTCGGAGAGCGCGGACTTGGCGTCCGGCGCGTCGGCGAAGGCCGCGTCGTCGAGGCCGGTCATGGCCCGGACGAAGGCCGGGATCGCACGGTCGGGCTTCACCAGCGTCTGGAAGCTGTCGAGCTCGCCGCTCGTGCGGTCGAAGCGCAGCGCCGCGATCTCGATGATCCGGTCGCGCTTCGGCGTCAGCCCGGTGGTCTCCAGATCGAAGAACACATAAGGCGTCTCGCCGGCGGCGATGCTTTCGAGAGGCGTCGACATTTTGGCGAATCCACGAGCGAGCGTCCGAGATTTGAGAGAGTTCCTACGCAATCGTCGCGCCGGCTTCCAGCCCGCTTCCCGGAAAAGCCGCCACATGGCATAGGCTCGGCCCCATGTCCCACAACTCTTTCGGCCATCTGTTCCGCGTCACGACCTTCGGGGAGAGCCACGGGCCCGCGATCGGCGCCGTGGTGGACGGCTGCCCGCCTCGACTGACATTCACCCGCGACGACGTCCAGGCGGCGCTCGACCGGCGCCGGCCGGGGCAGTCGCGCTTCACCACGCAGCGGAAAGAGCCGGACCAGGTCGAGATCCTGTCGGGCGTGCTGGAGGCGTCGGATGGGACGCTGACCACCACCGGGACGCCGATCGGACTGCTGATCCGCAATGTCGACCAGCGCTCGAAGGACTATTCGAACATCGCCGGCAGCTACCGGCCAGGCCATGCGGACTTCACCTACGACGCCAAATACGGCGTGCGGGACCATCGCGGCGGCGGCCGCTCTTCGGCCCGCGAGACCGCCTGCCGGGTCGCCGCCGGCGCGATCGCGAAGCTCGTGATCCCCGAGATCACGATCCGCGGAGCGCTTGTCGCGATGGGCTCGATCGCGATCGACCGCAGCCGGTGGGACTGGGAGGAGGTCGCGAGGAACCCGTTCTTCTGCCCGGACCCGATCGCGGCGCGTGAGATGGAGGGCTATCTCGACGGCGTCCGGAAGTCGGGTTCCTCGGTCGGCGCAGTCATCGAGGTCGTAGCGGAGAACGCGCCGGCCGGCCTCGGCGCGCCGATCTACGGCAAGCTCGATTCCGATCTCGCGGCGGCGATGATGAGCATCAACGCCGTGAAGGGCGTGGAGATCGGGGCCGGCATGGGGGCCGCGCTCCTCACTGGCGAGCAGAACGCCGACGAGATCCGGATGGGCGCGGACGGCCGGCCGGTCTTCCTGTCCAACAACGCCGGCGGGATCCTGGGCGGCATCTCGACCGGCCAGCCGGTGGTCGCGCGCTTCGCCGTGAAGCCGACCTCCTCGATCCTGACGCCGCGCCGTTCCATCGACACGTCCGGCCAGGAGGTCGAGGTTTCGACGCGCGGGCGGCACGACCCCTGCGTCGGCATCCGCGCGGTGCCGGTCGGCGAGGCCATGATGGCGCTCGTTCTCGCCGACCATGTCGTTCGTCACCGCGGCCAAATCGGCTGATCGGGAACTGCCTCATCCGAAATGATAATCGACGGGAATCGGGCCGCACGCGATCCGATTGACCCGACCGTCCGTAACTGCGGCCACGACGCCGTCATCTCCGCGGCGGCGACCAACTTGAGACGAAATCGTCCACCGCCGGCGCGGCCCTGCAGTCACCGCGTCGGCGGTTTTTTTCGCCGTCAGCGCTGCGGCGCGGCCTCGAACAGGTTGCCCGCGACCTCACGCACGGTCGGGGCCTTCCGCTCGACGAAGGGCAGCGGCCGGCAGACCGCCATGGCCGCGAGGCCGACGCGGGCCGTCAGCAGACCGTTGAGCACGCCCTCTCCCAGACGCGCCGAGAGCTTCGCCGCGAGCCCGTGGCCGAGCATCTGCTCGATGAGCCCGTCGCCCACCCCCATGCCGCCGGTGACGGCGAGATGCGCCCCGACGTGCCGGGCGAGCTTGAGGAAGCCAAGCGTGCCGGGCCGCCCGCCATAGATCGCGCCGATGCGGCCGATGAGGCGCATCGACTCGACCAGCACGAAGCCGAGGTCGACGATCGCGCGCGGCGAGACCGCCGTGACGACCGACACGCGCTTGGCCGCGGACGCGATGGCGCGCGTGGCCTCCCGGTCGAGCGCCTCCAGCAATTCACGCTCCGCGATCCGCAGGCGGTCGGAGCCGTCGATGATCTCGTCGTCATGGGTCGCGACTGCCGCGCGCGCCCGCGCCGTCTCGGGCCGCGCGGCGTAGAGCGCGACCACGTCCGCCACGACCTTCTTGGCCTGCGTGGGATCGTCCGAACTGTGCGTCTGGTCCGCCGCCGCCCGAAGGTGCTCGATGCGGTTCAGCCGCATCAGGCCGGCGATCTCGCGCGCCACGATGGCGAGCCCCGCGAGCGCCGCAAGGGCCGCCAGGGCGAGCGCGAGCCAGCCGAGCCAGTCGGCGCGCGAGAAGGTCTCCTCGACGACCCGCGTGGCCCACAGACCGAGCGCGAGCGAGATGAGGCCGCCGAGCGCGCTCCAGAACAGCCCGCCGAGCGTGACGCCGCGCCGAGGCTTCTCGACCGGCGCCGCCGCGGGCTCGAGCCCGGCCTCGAAGGCGTCCGGCTGCGGCGTCAGCACGACGCCGCCGCGCGAGGTCGACACCTCCTCGTTCTGGGCGCCGAGCACGACGGAGGGATCGTTCAGCCGGAAGGCCGCGGGGCGGCGGGGAGCCTGGGTCATGCGAGCGCGTCACCGATCAGGAATTCGAGCGTGCGGTCCAGCCTGATATGGGGAAGCTGCGGCGGACGCTCGGCGGCGACGAGCTTCGGCGGCCGAAACTTGATGAAGCGCAGGTCGCCGCCCTCCCCGCTGGCGGCGCGGCCGCGATAGCCGCCGGACCGCAGCGCGACCTCCGGATCGTCCGGCAGGTCGCCGGGGAACACCGCGATCTCCTCCTCGCCGTCGAACGCCTGCCCGTTCGAGCGCTCGCCTTTTTCGGGCACGCCGACGATCACGGGAAGCTCCTCCCTGCCCTGCCGCGCGCTCGCCTCGCGGGTGGCGCGCACCGCCGCAAGCGCGACGACGTCGACCGCAGCGCCGCCGAACTCGGCCTTTTTGATCGCCCGAGACACCAGCCGCTTCAGGATCGCCTCAAGCCGGTCGTGGCTGGTGTGGTGCAGATGGTCGGCCTTAGTGGCCGCGAACAGCAGACGATCCACGCGGGGCCGGAACAGCGAGCTGAGCCAGGAGTTGCGGCCGTGGCGGAAGGCCGCGAGCACATCGGTCAGGGCGTTCTCGAGGTCCGCGACCGCCTCGGGGCCGGCGTTGAGCGCGGCGAGCGCGTCGACCAGAACCACCTGCCGGTCGAGCCGCGAGAAGTGGTCGCGGAAGAACGGTTTCACGACATGGGTTCGGTAGGCCTCGTAGCGCCGCTCCATCATGGCCCAGAGCGAACCCGCGGGCGCCTCGCCTTCCGCAGGCAAAGCGAGCGGCGCGAAGGTGAGCGCGGGGCTGCCCTCAAGCTCGCCCGGCATCAGGAAGCGCCCGGGCGGCAGGGTCGAGAGCGCGACGCGATCGTCGCGTCCGGCGCGGAGATAGGCGGTGAACAGCGCCGCCGCGGTCCGCGCGGCGTCCTCGTCCTGCGGCGCGGATGGATCGAGGCTGGCGAGAAAAGCGCGCCAGTCGGCCGCGAGCGGCGCGCGGGTCGGTCCCTCGCTCGACGCCAGCGTGCGGCCCGACCATTCCCGAAAGTCCTGGCCGAGCAGCGCGAGGTCGAGCAGCCACTCGCCCGGATAATCGACGATGTCGAGGGTGAGGCGCCGCCGCGAGCGCGAGCCGCTCAGGAAGCCGCGCGCCTCGAAGTCGACGACGACGCGCAGCTCCGAGATCCGCCGGGTGCCTTCGGGCCAGCGTCGGTCGGGCCCGGTCAGCGCCTTCATATGCGCCTCGACGTCGAAGCGCGGCACGGCGTCGTCCGGCTGCGGGCTGAGCCGGGCGCCCGCGATCCGCCCCTGGGCGTAGGCCCGGAACGCCGGCAGCCGTCCGCCATGGACCAGCGCCTGGACGAGCGCGGTGAGGAAGACGGTCTTGCCGGCGCGCGAGAGGCCGGTGACGCCCAGCCTGATCGTCGGGTCCAGCGCCCCGGCCGCCGCGTCCGCAAGGCTCCGCGCGACGATGCGGGCCTCGTCGAACAGGTTGTCGAAGATCATGCCTCGCCGAGTCCAAGCGTCTTCGGCGTGACGAACCTGTCCAGCCGGCCGGACGCCTGCTTGACCGAAGCCCAATCGTCGATGGGAAAGTCGACGACTGCGATCGCCGCCGTCGGAAACTTCTCCGACAGCGTCCGGCGGGCTTCGGGGTCGCCTTTTGGAGCAAGCATTTCTACGAACTGTTCGAGGCCCGGATTGTGGCCCACGATCATCAAGGTTTGAACGTCAGCCGGCGCGCTTCTCGTCAGTTCGACCAGCGCGTCGGGGGAAGCCATGTAGATGCCGGGCTCGAACCGCGCCTTAGGGGCCGGAGTGAAGGCGGCCCTCGCCAGGTCCCAGGTCGCGCGGGCGCGCCGGGCCGTCGAACACAGCACGAGGTCGGGCCGGAAGCCGCGGCCGGCGAGCCAGGCCCCCATGGGCCCCGCCACCCGCCGTCCGCGAGGCGCGAGCGTCCGGTCATGGTCGTCCTGCCCGGCTTCGGACCAGTCGGACTTGGCGTGGCGGAAGAGAATCAGGCGGCGCATGGGGCTCCCGGTCGGCGAATGGGCGGGCCTCGGCCGCGCCCCGAGGCAGGTGGGAAGCCATTCAGGCTTTCTCAACCCTGTCGCTTCACCAGCCGGTAACCGTCGAACGGCGAATCCTCGGGCGTCCGGCAGTGAACCCCGAATGAACGTCCCGTTCGGACCAAGTTCAAAGCCGGTCCGGCATCTTGGCGAGAGTGGCGTAAAAGCCACGCAAAGCCAGAAGAAAGAATTTGTAGCAAATGGTGAACCAACCGCGCCCAGATTTGGACAGAACAGGCGCACAGTAACAAAGGGACGAACCGCCGCGTACCCTGGCGGGATCGGAGCGTAGAAGTCATCATGTCGAGCATCATGAAGCAATTCGAGCAACGTGCGGACAGCTCTTTCGCGACCGCGATCGACGTCGTCCACCTCAACCGCCAGACCATGGGCGACCGCTCGCTGGAGCGCGAGGTCCTGGAGCTGTTTCGTCGTCAGGCGCGGATCCTGCTGTTCCGCTTCGACGCGCTGACCAACCCGGAAGAGCGGGCCAACGTGGCCCACACGCTCAAGGGTTCGGCCCGCGGCGTCGGCGCGAGCCGGGTGGCGTTCGCGGCAGAGGAATTGGAGCGCGCCGCGATTTCCGGCGAGCCGACCGGCAAGGCGCTCGCGGAACTCGCCGAGTCGGTCGCGGAAGTGACCTCGGCGATCGAACTCCGCTTCGGCCTCGATCGCTGATCTCAGCCGGCGTTCGCCCGAGGGCGCGCATGCGCCGGCTGGCGCGTTCCTTCGAGACGCTCTAAACGAACCCGCGCGACCGGCCGCCCGCTCGTGCGGCCGGCCAACACCCGGAGGCCGCGCGGCGCATGGCGAAGATCACCTTCATCGATTCATCGGGCGCGAAGCGCACGGTCGAGGCCGAGCCGGGCTCGACCGTGATGGAGAACGCGATCCGCAACGACATCCCCGGGATTGAGGCGGAATGCGGCGGCGCCTGCTCCTGCGCCACCTGCCATGTCTATGTCGACCAGGCCTGGGCCGACACCGTCGGCGGCCCGCAGCCGATGGAGGAGGACATGCTCGACTTCGCCTACGACGTCCGCCCCACCAGCCGCCTGTCCTGCCAGATCAAGATGACGCCGGCGCTCGACGGCCTCGTGGTGACGACGCCGGAGCGCCAGGGCTGACCGACTCGCCGGTTAGGTAGAACTACTTAGACGACCCTACATAAACCTGGCGTTACGAATCTTGGAATAGCTTCGCGCTGGAGTTGCGGAGCGGCCCATGAAGATCGTCATCGTCGATCCAAGCCGCGTCGTCCTGAAGGTTCTGGGCGCGACGCTCGAGAACGCCGGCCATGAGGTCGTGCCCTGCACGGACGCCATGGCGGCGATCGAGCGACTGCGGCAAGACTCCTTCGTCGACGTCCTGGTGACGAGCCTGCAGCTCGACGGCATGAGCGGGCTGCAACTCACGCGCCAGGCCCGTCTCGTCGCAGGCTCGCGCCGCGCGCTCTACATTCTCGTGATGTCGTCCTCGTCGGAGCGCAGCACGGTCGTCGAGGCGCTCGACAGCGGCGCCGACGACTTCATCGTCAAGCCGCCTGCGGCGGACGAATTGCTCGCCAGGCTTCGCGTCGCGTGCCGCCTCGCGAGGCTTCAGTCGGACCTGATCCGCCTCGCCACCATCGACGCGCTGACCGGCTTGCTGAACCGTCGCGCCTTCTTCGAGACCGCGGCGCTCTATTCGCGATGCGAGACGGACGCGGTCGCGATCTTCGACATCGACCGCTTCAAGCAGATCAACGACACCTATGGCCATAGCGCAGGCGACGTGGTGATCGCCGCCGTCGCGCATGCGGCGTCGGCCCGCTGCGCGATGGTCGGCCGGCTCGGCGGCGAGGAGTTCGGGCTGCTGTTTCCCGGCGGCTCCGTGAAAGACGCCGTCACGACCTGCGAGGCGGTGCGCCTCGACGTCGCCGCCCTCTCGTTCCCGGAGATCGACCCGCGGCTCAGGATCACCTGCAGCTTCGGGGCGGGCGAATGGCGCAGAGACGAATTGATGGACGAGGCGCTGAAGCGCGCCGACGTCGCGCTTTACGCCGCGAAGGCCGGCGGCCGGAACAGGGTGATGGCCGCGACTCTGTCGCCGAACGACGTCGCCATGGCGATGAGTTCGCCCCTTGCGCCCGGACGCCGCCCATCCCGGCTGAACTGACCGCCGGGCTGTCCTCGCCGCGCGGCGAGCGCGCTTTTCCTCATGGGGCCATTGTTCTAAACCGTCCCGCGAGGCTGGCCGCGATTTTAAGCGGCGCCGCAAGACGCTTCGCACCCAGGATCCCATGACCGAGACCATCAAGACCGACGTCGTCATCGTCGGGGCCGGCCCCGTCGGCCTGTTCGCCGTCTTCGAGCTCGGCCTGCTCGACATCAAGGCCCATGTGGTCGACATCCTCGATCGCCCGGGCGGTCAATGCGCCGAGCTCTATCCGGAGAAGCCGATCTACGACATTCCGGGCCTGCCGATGGTCACCGGCCAGGGCCTCACCGACAATCTGATGGAGCAGATCAAGCCGTTCGGCGCGACGTTCCATTTCTCCGAGATCATCGCGAGCCTCGAAAAGACGGCAGACGATCGCTTCCTGCTGACCACGGACGCGGGAACGCGCTTCGACACGAAGGTGGTGGTGATCGCGGCGGGCGGCGGTTCGTTTCAGCCCAAGAAGCCGCCGATCGAAGGCGTCGAGGCCTTCGAGGAGAAGTCGGTCCATTACGCGGTGCGGAAGATGGACGTCTTCCGCGGCAAGCGGGTGCTGATCGTCGGCGGCGGGGACAGCGCGCTCGACTGGACGCTGAACCTCGCGCCGGTAGCCGAACGGGTGACGCTCATGCACCGCCGCGACGCCTTCCGCGCCGCCCCCGACAGCGTCAACAAGATGCGCAAGCTGGTCGACGAGGGCGTGATCGACCTCGCGCTCGGGCAGGTGACAGAACTGATCGGCAAGGACGGCGTGCTGCAGGCCGTCAAGGCGAAGCTCGCCGACGGCTCGACGCACGAGATCGCCGCCGACGCCATGCTGCCCTTCTTCGGGCTGACCATGAAGCTCGGGCCGATCGCCGATTGGGGCCTCAATCTCGAGGAGAACCTGGTCCCCGTCGACACCGAGAAATTCGAGACCACGACGCCCGGCATCTATGCGATCGGCGACATCAACTCCTATCCGGGCAAGCTCAAGCTGATCCTGTCGGGCTTCCACGAAGGCGCGCTGATGGCGCAGGCCGCCGCCCGCCGGATCAATCCGGACCGCAAGATCGTGTTCCAGTACACGACCTCCTCGACGAGCCTCCAGAAGAAGCTCGGCGTGGCCTGAGCTTCCGTCAGGAGAAGCTCAGGCGGACGAAGTCCCGGAACAGCATGATCTGGCGCGGCAGGATGCTAGGGTCCTGATGGACCCGCCCGAGGATCAGCCCGCCCTCGACCAGCGTGATGACGCTGTCCGCCATGGCGTCGAGGTCGACCTCGCGCTTCGGCGGGTAGCGTTCGACGATCGCCTCAAAGCGCCGGCGGAAGCTCGTCCGCCAGTCGAGCATGCCCTCGATATTCATTTCGCGTATGCGCGCGCTGAACAGTTGGTCCTGGTAGCAGAACGTGGCCGCAAGGCAGCCGGGATGCGCCTCGGGGATGTTCGAAAGCGTCTCGGCGAACATCTTGAGTGCGGCCAGCATGCCGTGCAGCGGGTCCTCGATCAGCTCGTCGGCCCGGTCGAAAATGTCAGAAATCACCTTACGGTTGTGGACGAGGTAGCGGTCCATCAACGCTTCCGCGAGCTCAGTTTTATCGCGGAAATGGTAGAAAAAGCCGCTCTTCGTGATGCCCACGCCGGCGATCAGCTCGTCGATCGAGGTGCCGCCGAAGCCTTTGGCGAGCGTGGACGCCTCGGCGAGTTCGAGGATGCGCTCGCGAGTGTCGGTGCGGCGACGATCCGCTGCATGCAGCATGCGACCCTCCCCTCGGCGCTCTGACCTTGTCCGGAATGACTGTACCAAAGGTGCAGCCATTATTGGAACGTTCGTTCCGGACATCGGAGCTTCGGACCGAACATTCCGGCCAAACGTCTCTGCCGGCTGCACACTTTTGCGTGACGCCGAGCTGGACCACGGGTCCGCTAGCTTTCGGTCCCGGCGTGGATGATCGTCCAGCCCCATAGGCGCAGGATGAAAGCGCCCAACAACGTCATCAGCGGGTTCGAAACGCCATTATGTCTAAATACCGACACGCCCTTCCCCAACTCGGGGATACGCTCTTCCTGACCGACGGCGGAATGGAGACGACGTTCATCTTTCACCAGAAGATCGACCTGCCGCATTTCGCCTCTTTCGTCCTGATGGACGCCGAGGACGGCGGCGAGCGACTGAAGGACTACTATGCCCAATACGCCGTCATGGCGAAGCGGTGGGGTCTCGGTTTCATTCTCGACAGCCCGACCTGGCGGGCGAACCACGACTGGGGCGCCAGGCTGGGCTACGACGCAGCGGCGCTCGACGCGATCAACCGCCAGGCGATCGCGATGCTGAGCGAGTTGCGCGAGCGCTTCGACGCGCCTTCGGCGCCGGTGGTGACCAGCGGCACGATCGGGCCGCGCGGCGACGGCTACCAGGCGGCCGAGATGATGTCAGCGGCCGAGGCCGAACAGTACCACGCCGCGCAGATCGCCTCGTTCGTGGCTGCCGGCGCCGACATGGTCGCGGCTTACACGCTCACCTATCCCGAGGAGGCCATCGGGATCGCCCGCGCGGCGGACCGGGCCGGCGTCCCGGTCGCGATCTCGTTCACGCTGGAGACCGATGGCCGGCTTCCGGCCGGTCATTCGTTGCGCCAGGCCATCGAACTGGTCGACGCCGCAACGGGCGGGGCGCCGGCATACTACATGATCAATTGCGCCCACCCGACGCATTTCGCCGGCAGCCTCGACGACGAGGGCGAATGGCTGCTGCGGCTCAGGGGGTTGCGGGCAAACGCCTCCAAGCGCAGCCACGCCGAGCTCGATTCCTCGTCGGATCTCGACGCGGGCGATCCGGTCGAGCTCGGGCGCCAGTATCAGGCGCTGCGCAGCCGTCACCGCCAGATCACGATCCTTGGCGGCTGCTGCGGAACGGACTGCCGGCATGTCGAGGAGATCCGCTTCGCCTGCACGAGCGAGCTGCGCGCGGCGTGAGGCCCGCAGGCCGGCGGCGCCCTAACGCGCGCCGGCCTTCAGGGCGGCCGCGCCAACTTTACGACGGAGCGACGCCGGCAGGCGGCCGAGCGCGGCGCGCAGCCGCGGACGCAAGGTCTCAAGCCAGAGGCCGGCATAGAGCGCGCCCGCGATCGTCACCGGCCGGACATGGTCGCGGACCGGAACCGATCCGTTCGACCAGAGCCGCTTGTAGTGATCTGCGGGCGGAAGCAGGTCGATCGTCTCGAGACCCTGCGCTCCGCACCAACGAAACGTTTCTTCCATCAGTATCTTTCCGGGGCTGGCGGCCGCGAAGTCGCCGGCGACGACGCCCAAGAAGGCGTGGTAGCGCGCGCCTTGCACGAGCCCGATCTCGTAAGCCGCGGGCCGTCCCCCGACGCCGAGCCGGGTCGCGACGAGGCAGCGGCCGTCGCGCGGGTCCTTGGCCACGCGCGCGAACGCTTTCGCGAATTCCGGGTCGTCGATGACCGGACTCGCATGGCCGGCCGCCGCGAGCCAGCGCCGCTTCATCTCGACGGCGTCGCGAACCCATTCGCAGGCCTCCGCCCCGCGGCGGACCTCGAAGCCGAGCGCACCCTGCTCCGCCAGGCGCCGGCGCGAGCGGGCGCGTTCTCGCCTCTGCTTCGCGCCGCCGATTGCGTGCAGCAGGTCTTCGACGGGGCGTCCATTCGCGAGATCGAGGAACGGCGCTTCGAGGATCGGTCCGGTCGGTCGCGCGAACCGGCAGAGGGCGGACATGAGCGCCGAGCCATCGCGCACGCGCCGGAACTCCAGGACGTCGACATTGATGGCCCGGGCGAGCTCCCGAAGCGCAAGCTCGCAAAGCCTCGGCGCGACCTCGCGGGCGAGCAGGACGTCGCCATACTGGGCGAACGGGTCGCCCAACAGCATAGCGACCTTGATCCCGCTCCGTCTCGCGACCGCGATCGGAAGCGCGCAGACCAGACGTCCGGACTGCATCACGGTCGCGGTCAACACGCGCTCTCCGCGCGCCTCATGGTAGTGGGCGGCTGCGACCGCGAAGGCGAAGTTGAGGAACGGCGCGCCGTCCCGCGCGGTCGCCGCGAGGGCGCGCCAATCGCATTCGAGCGCTGAAATCCCGGACGACCCTCGGACGACGCCCGCGGTCGCGCTCGCGACGGACGCCGCGCATCGCGACTGCGAACGCAGAGGAAGGATCAATGAAACGGAAGTCATTAACCAGCCCCCTCCTTCCCTGCGCGGCCGGTTAATCATTATGACGACGCCGTCGGTTCGGCTATCTGTCAGCTATTCACTACTTCGTCAGGTGGTCGATATTACTCGGTCCGGAGTGTGTTAACCTTAACGGCGGTGGTTTACGGACGCCGAACGGGCCGACGGATCGGCAGGCTCTTCGGAAGCCGGGTCCGCGAGCCGGCGGCATCAAAAAGGACGTCGGCGCACGGGGTTTTCCACACGCTCACGCGGGCCCGCGCCGCGACGAACCTCAAGCGCTTCAAGCCTCTTCGCTCCTCGCCGTCGAATGGTTGCTGAAACGTTAACGATGTTTGCCAAATGCGGGATTCCGCGGTTCTCTAGAGTTAAGATCGCCGATAGCATTGTCGGCGCAGGAGTATGCCCCGTCGGGCGAAGCGTCGCGCGTCGGGGCACCAAGGGGATCGTCAGGAAGGCCATTTCTCCAGAGAAACGAATGGTTTGAGATCCGGCTTAAAGACCGGACGAGAACCTTCGGGCCTTTCCCAGCGACCAATTGTGTGTGGCGTGCGGACGCGAGGCGACGACGATGGCGAATGCGACACCGGCGAAAGACCCGGCTGAGGCGGCACTGTCGGCGATCGAGGAGGCGCTGAATCTCGTCTCGCCGCAGTCGAAAACGACCGTCGAGCTTCCTTCCGCCGGCAATCCGTCCGCGGCCGCCAACCCGGACCTCACGGCCGCCAGATCGTCGGAGCCCCGCCTCGATCCGCCGGCCGGCGAGCGGCGCCCGCCCGTCGACCGCAGCGGCAGGCGCGCGCCCGCCAATGACGACGCGCGCTCCTTCGCGCATCTCGTCTACGCGTTGCAGCGCAAGCCTTCGCGCGCGCCCTTCGTGGTCGCGACCGCGGCGGCGGTCGCCTGGGCCGCGCTCGGACTGATCTATGCGGTGACGGTGCTCGGCGTCGGCGGCGCCGAGTTCAACCTCGCCGACCGCGGCGCGCAGGCGCAGCTCGCCGTCGCGGCCCTCGGCGCGCTCGCCCCGATCCTGTTCTTCTACATGCTCGCGATGATGTCCTGGCGCAGCCAGGAGATGCGCATCGTCGCCCGCTCGATGACCGAGGTGGCGCTGCGCCTCGCGGAGCCCGAGACGACCTCGGCCGAGACCGTCACCTCGCTGGGCCAGGCGGTGCGCCGCGAAGTCGCCGCGATGGGCGACGGCATCGAGCGCGCGGTCTCGCGGGCCGGCGACCTCGAATCGCTCGTGCGCGGCGAGGTTTCGTCGCTTGAGCGCTCCTTCCACGAGAACGAGGTGCGGGTCCGCACCCTGATCGAGGAGATCCAGGCCCAGCGCGAGGCGATCGACGGCAACGCCGAACGGCTGCGCGAGACGATCGCGGGCGCGCATGATCTGCTGGCGCGCGACCTCAACGCCGCCGCAGGCGTCCTGACCGACAACATCTCCGAGTCCGGCGCCCGCATGACGGGCGACCTCGGAACCCGGAGCGGCGAATTCACCGACGCGATCCGCCGGGCGGGCGAAGAGATGCTCGAGGCGATCGGCGGCCGCGGCGCCGAGATGGTCGAGCGCCTCACCTCGAACGCCGCCGAGGTCGCGCGCGAGCTCGACGAGGTCGGACGCCGCGTCGCCGACACGCTGACCGAGCGCTCCGAGCTCGCCCGCGTCTCGCTCGCCTCGTCGAGCGAGACGCTGGTGCGCGCGATCGACGAGCGGGCGATGCTGGTCACCGACCGCCTCGCGGCCGCGAGCGCCGACTTCGACGACCGCGTCGCGCGGTTCTCGTCCGAGGCCGCCTCCGCGCTCGACATCCGCGGCCAGGCCGTGGTGGGCGAGATCGAGAGGGTCGGCGCGGCGGTCTCCGACCGCCTGGCCGAGCATTCCGACGCCATCATTGAACAGCTCGACCGCACCGGGCTCGGCGTGACGGACCGCTTCGCGGGCCGCGCCGAGGAGCTCACGGGCGCGCTCGCGGCCGCCGGCGCGCTGTTCCACGACCAGATGTCGGAGCGCGCCGACGACGTCCTGTCGACCCTCGCCGACCGCTCGCGCGAGATGACCGACGCGCTGGCCGACGCCGGCGCCCGCTTCCACGAGGCGATCGAGCTCAAGGCGCGCGCGGTGATCGACGCGCTCGACGACCGGTCGCGTGACCTCGTCGAGACGCTGGCCGCGACCGCGGAGTCCGTCACCGAAGCCTTTGGCGAGCGCGGCGATCGCTCGATCGAGGCCTTCGCGACCACGGCCGCGCGTCTCGCCGACGACTTCGCCTCGCGCGGAACCGCCTTCAACGACGA
Source organism: Hansschlegelia zhihuaiae (assembly GCF_004103825.1). Lineage (GTDB taxonomy): Bacteria > Pseudomonadota > Alphaproteobacteria > Rhizobiales > Methylopilaceae > Methylopila > Methylopila zhihuaiae. The sequence goes on along the minus strand of NZ_RYFI01000002.1, from coordinate 108,347 downwards.
TCTGGAGCGCACCGGCGGCCAGGTGGTCGCGCTGTTCGGGGATCGGTCCGACGTCGTGGTCCGCACGATCTCCGAGCGCGCTGACGACACCACGGCGGCGCTGCGCGCGCTCGCCGCGGACGTCGAGCAGTCGCTCGCCGCACGGTCCGACGAGGTCACGAACGCCCTGCGGGGCGCGAGCGACCGCGTCGTCGAGGACCTCTCGCTGCGCGGCGGCGAGATCGCCGAACGGCTCGACGGCGCCGGCCGGAGCCTCGCCGAGGAGATCGCCACCCGCGGCGAGGACCTGTCCGACCGGCTCGCCGAGGCGAGCGCCAGGATGCACGAGGCGATCGTCGTCCATGGCGGCGAGCTTGAGCGCCGCTACACGGAAGGCGGCGACCGCATCGCGAGCCTTCTCGAATCCCAGGGCCTCGAGGTGGCGGCCCGCATCGCCCGCGCCAGCGACCGGGTCTACGAGGCCGTGGTCGACCGCAGCGCGGCGATCGAGACCGACTTCGGCGAAGCCGGCGCCCGCATCGTCCAGGCGATCGACGGCCGGGCCCAGGAGGTCCGCGAGTCGATCGAGACCGCCGGCGTCACGATCGCCGACGTGCTGTCCGAGCGCAGCCAGATCCTGCTCACCAATCTCGGCGACACCGCCGAGCGCATCCACGACGTCGTGGTCACGCGCGGCGACGACCTCGAGCGTCGGCTCTCCGCCAGCGGCGAGCGCATGAACGAAACGCTGGACGCGCGCGCGGTCGCGGCCGAGGCCGCCTTCGACGCCGCCGCCGGCCGGGTCGGCTCCAGCGTCGACGTCCGCTTCAAGGCGTTCGAGGAACGTCTGTCGACGACCGGCGAGGCGGTCGCCGAGCTCATCGCGGAACGCGGCGGCGCGCTGACGGAGACGCTGAACGAGACCGCGGAACGCATCCACGACACCGTGGTCACGCGCGGCGGCGAGTTCGAGCGCCGCTTCGCGACGGCGGGCGACGAGTTCGCGGGGCGGATCGACGCCCGCGCCGGACTCGCCGAGGCCGCCCTGGCGGCGGCCGCGCAGCTCGTCACGGGCCAGGTCGGCGAGCGGCTCGGCGAGTTCGAGCAGCGCCTCGCCTCGATCAGCGAGGCGATCGCCGAGATCATCGCCGACCGCGGCGGCGCGCTGACCGAGTCGCTTGGCGAGACCGCAGATCGGATCCACGAGACGGTCGTGGCCAAGGGCGGCGAACTCGAGCAGCGGCTCGCAGCCGCTGGCGACGCGCTGTCGGGCAAGATAGACGCCCGGGCCCTTGCGGCCGAGGCCGCCTTCGACGCCGCGACCGGGCGTATTTCGACGGGGGTCGAGGACCGCCTCAAGGCCTTCGAGGACAGACTGTCGACCACCGGCGCTTCGGTCGCTGACATCATCGCCGACCGCGGCGGCCGGCTGACCGTGACGCTCAGCGACACCGCCGAGCGCATCCACGACACGATCGTGGTTCGGGGCGGCGACCTGCAGAAGCGGATCGCCGAGACCGAGACCCGTCTCATCGAGCAGATCGCGGCTCGTGCCGCGATCTCCGACGAGGCCTTCCGCAAGGCTGACGAGCGGGCCGGCCAGGCGATCGCGGAGCGCATCGGCGCCTTCGAGGAGCGCTTCGACATCGCAAGCGCGACGCTGGGCGACCGGCTCGCCTCCGAGATCTCCTCGGCCGAACGGATGCTCGCCGACGCGGCCTCCCATGTGGCGCTGCGCCTCGAGGACGGCGCTGCGGTGGCCAAGACCACCCTCGAAAGTTCGGTCGCGGGCTTCGGCGGCCTGATGGACCAGCGCGTCGTCGCGATCCGCGAGCGCCTGGACGGCCTCGCGGGCGAGATCGGCGCGGTCATCGGCCAGCGCGGCGAGAAGGTCGCCGAGGCCCTCGCCGTCGCGGCGCACCAACTCTCCGAAGCGATCTCGGCGCGCGGCGGCGCCGTGGGCGAGACGCTCGCGACGCAGCTCGCGGCGCTCGACGAGGTGTTCGGCACGCGCGGACCGGCGTTGGTCGACCGGCTCGGCCGGGAGACCGGTCGCTTCGCCGAGATCATCACCGACCGGGTCGCCGAAGTGGAGAACCGCCTTCGCGCCGAAGGCGGACGCCTCGCCTCGTCGATCGACGACAGGCTCGTCGCATTCGACGGCAAGCTCGGCGATCTCGACGGCCAACTGGCGGACCGCATCTCCGGCTTCGACGGCCGTCTGTCGGCCTTCGACCAGGCGACCCGCGCTCATGTCGCCGGGCTCGACGCCCAGGTCGCGCGCGTCGGCGACGAGATCGGCTCGCGCGCAGCCCTCGTCCATCAGAAGATCTCGGAGCTCGACGGCACGATCAGCCGCATCGACGGCGCGATGGTTGAGCGGGTCGCGGCGGTCGACGCCAAGGTCGCGGCAGTCGATGAGACGATCGGCGTTCAGATCGGCAAGATCGACGCCCGCGTCGGGACCCTCGACCGCGTCATCGGCGAGCGTCTCGGCGCCTTCGACGCCCGGGTCTCGTCGCTCGACGCGGCGCTCGGCGAACGGCTCCAGACCTTCTCGGCCCATGTGTCTGCGCTCGACGGCGCGATCGAGGAGCGCGTCGGCGCCCTAAACGAACGCGCGACCGCGATGAGCGACGCCATCGCCGAGAGCTTCCAGGGGCTTGACGAGCGCGCCCAGCGGCTGACCCGCTCGGTCTCGGTCCATGTCGCGGGCTTCGACGCCAAGGCCGCGGACCTCGAACGGGCGCTCGCGGAACGGGCGGACTCCTTCGCCGAACGGGCTGCGGACCTCGACACCCAGCTCGCCACGCGCTTCGGCTCCTTCGACGAGCAGATGTCGGCCCGCATGAGCGACCTCGCGCTCTCGCTCGAAAGCCGCATGACGCGGATCGACGACGGCCTGAGCTCGCGCACCCGTTCGCTCAACGAGACGCTGGCGCAGCGCACGCTCGAGCTCGCCCGCACGCTCGGCGAGGGCTCGACCGGCGTCGCGACCCTGCTTGCGAGCCGCGCCGCCGAGTTCGCGGCGACGCTCGCGGCGCGCACCGACGACCTCGTGGCGTCATTCGACGGCAAGGCGGAGGCGGTCAACCGCGCGCTCGGCTCCAAGGCGATCGAGGTCGCGGACACGCTCGACACCCGCATCGCGCGCTTCGAGATGACCGTGCTCGGCCGTCTCGACCAGGTCGGCTCCACGCTCGACGAGCGCGGCGGCGGCCTCGCCGACCTCATCGGCGAACGCGTCGAAGGCGTCACCCGCTCCCTCGCCGACGTCTCGGCCAAGATCGAGTCGGGGCTCGCCAAGCTCACCGACGACGTGGCCGAAGATCTGCGCCGACGGATCGAGGAGCTGTCGGCCGCGCTCGACAGCAACGGGGCCGGCCTGCTCGACAGGCTGGAAAGCCAGGGCGGCGCGGTCACGCGCGAGCTTTCGAGCGTCGGCGAGGCGGTGGTCAGCCGCCTCGACGAACGCTCGGCCGCCCTGGTCGAGACGCTCGGCGTCCGCGGAGAGGCGCTCCGCGAGGCGATCGACGCCCTGAACGGCGACCTCGTCGCGACCTTCGAGACGCGCGGCGCCTCGACCATCGCGAATCTCAACCAGGTGGCCGACCGTCTCAGGCTCACCTCGCAACGGCTCGGCGAAACCATGGGCGCCGAGACCACGCGCGCGGTCGAGCAGCTCGACGGTTCGAGCCTCAAGCTGCAGGAGGCGGTGACCGAGGCGACCTCGACGCTCGCCCGCACGATCTCGCGCGAAAGCAAGCGCGCCGTCGCCGAGCTGACCGAGACGCAGACTGCGCTCGCGGGCGAACTGGCCGACACCCTCACGCGCCTCGCCGACGCCAACACGGCGCTGCAGACCCTGCTCGACAACGCCGGGCGCAAGCTCGGCGCGGTCGAGAGCGACCTCTCCGGCCGCGTCACGGCCTTCGAGGAGATCATGGCGGACATCGCCGAGACCACGACGCGCACCGGCGACCGGGTCGGCGCGCAGGTCGCGTCGCTGCGCGACGTCTCGATGGGCGTGCTCGAGCGGGTCGGCGACGTCGCCCGCCAGCTCGAGAGCCAGACGGCGTCGATCTCCAAGGTCATCGAAACGCTCGACGGCACGCATACCCGTCTCGCGGGCGACCTCGAGGAACGTCGCGGCGCGCTAGACACGCTAGCCTCGGGGCTCGGGGTCAAGGCCAAGGAGCTCGGCGGCGTGCTCGAAGGCTTCGCGACCTCGATCGACGCCGCGCTGGCGAAGTCCGAGCAGCGCGCCACCAAGGTGGCCGAGGGGCTCGCGGCGCAGGTCGGCGCCACGACCCAGTCGATCGCGGGCGAATTCGAGAAGGTGCGGACCACGACCGAGAGCGAGCGCGCCAAAACCACCTCGGCGTTCAAGGCGGCCAATGACGACGCGGCGCGCGAGATGAACCGCATGCTCACGGAAGCGAGCGCGCGGTTCGGCGAGGTCGCGCGCGAGATGCGGACCATGACCGCGTCGATCCAGTCCGAGCTCGACACGACCCGCGAGCAGTTGAAGCGCGGCGTGCTCGAAATGCCCAAGGAGGCGGAGGAGAACGCCGCCGAGCTCCGCCGCGTCGTGGCCGAGCAGATCAAGGCGTTGACGGCGCTTGGGGAGATCGCCTCGCGGCACGGCGCGAGCTTCGACGTCGCCGAACGTCCGCGGGTCGCGGCGGCAGGCGCGGCCGCGCCGGTCCGCGCGGCGCCCGCCGCGCCGCAGGCGCGGGCGCCCCAGCCGCCGCGTCCGGCCGAACCTGCGCCGGCGGCCCCCGCCCCGAAGGCGCCTTCGGAAGCAAAGGCCCCGCCGCAACCCGCCGCGCAGGCCCCCGCGCCGAAATCTGCGCCCCAGCCGGCCGCCCAGCAGCCAAAGGCGGCTCCCCCGGCCGAACCGAAACCCTCGGCGCGCCTGCCGCGCGCCGAGGAGGACGGCGGCAGCTGGATTTCCGGGCTGCTCGCCCGCGCCTCCCGCGACGACGGCGAGATCGATCCGGTCCGCCGCAGCGAGGGTGGCGCGCAGGCCCGCGCCCAGCAATCGGCGACGATGGAGTCGCTCGACAATCTGTCGGTCGACATCGCCCGGATGATTGACCACCAGGCCGTGACCGACCTTTGGGACCGCTACCGGCGCGGCGAGCGCAACGTCTTCACCCGCAGGCTCTACACGCTGCAGGGCCAGCAGACCTATGAGGACATCAAGCGCAAATACGCCGCCGAGCCGGAGTTCCGGGCGACGGTCGACCGCTACGTCGCCGAGTTCGAGAAGCTGCTCGACGAGGTCGCGCCGCAGGGCTCCGACGACGCCCTCGCCCAGACCTACCTGACCTCGGAGACTGGCAAGGTCTATACGATGCTTGCCCACGCGGCCGGCAAGTTCGAGAGCCGCTGAGCCGTCCACGTCTGAGGAAATGCCCGCCGGCAGACCACGCCGGCGGGCTTTCATCCGTCCGGACGGTCAGAGATAGGCGATCATCCGCCCGAGCCCGGCGACGGTCACCCAGAGCGCGATCGAGGCCGCGGCCTGAAGCTTCGCGAGCCATGGCGCGAACAGGTCCCAGTCCGGAAGCAGCCTCCCCCACCAGAGCCGCAGCAGCGCCGCATTGGCCAGCGCCGCAGCGATCAGGACGAGCTTCGCGATCAGCAGCGCGCTGGTCGAGAGCGACTTCGCGTCGGCGACGAACAGCAGCGGCCCGGTGGCGGCCGCGAAGGCGAGGCCGGCAAGCGCGAAGCGGGTCAGCACGCGCGACGCCGCCGCGGCGTCGATCAACCCGCGGCCGAACCCCATCAGCCGGAGATCGAGCAGCATGATCGGGCCGACAAGCAGCGTCAGGCCGAGAAGATGCAGCAGGTTCGCGACCGGATAGGCGAACAGCGACTGGCGCATCGCGACGCCGAGCCAGGAGGCCTCGAGCGCCGCGGCCCATTCCGGGGCGTGGCCGGCGTGCTCCACGTCGGGATTCTCGGCTTAGCGCAGCTCGACCGTCTTGCCGCCCACGGTGATCCGCTCGGCGCGCATCTCCGGCTCGCCGTCGGACTTCGGATAGCCCTCGACCTTGACGGTCTTGCCCTTGGCGATGTCGGCCTCCGCGAGGCCGCGGGCGGTCATGCGCGAGGGCGGCGCCAGCACGATCTCCCAGCGCTTTCCGCCGTGGTCGAGCTCCAGCGAGCCGTGCGGATTGCCGTAGGAGGAGTCGATCACCGGACCCTCGATCACGAACATCTTCGACGAATCGTAGCTCGACCAGCCGTGATGGGCGAGCGCGGGCGTGGCGATCAGCGCGGCGAGGGAAAGCGCGCGAAACAGCTTGGTCATGGCCTTGGGGCCTCCGTCGCTTGTGTCGCGAAGGAGGTCGGGCGGCCAGAGCGCCGGGCAACGGTCCAGCGGATGACGCCTGCGTGAGGCGTCAGGCCGCCCCGCCGCGCCAGGCGACGAGATCGGCCAGCACCTCGCCGAGCGCGGCGTCGAGCGCGCGCGTGGCGTTGGGCCCGTCCACGGCGGCGACCGGCCGCCGCGCCGAGAACACCCGCGCGGCGACGATCTTGCCGGTCTTGTCGTTCACCACCTTGGCCGTGAGCTCGACACTGGCGGTTCCGGTCGCGGCGTCGATCTCGAAGGCGCGGAGCTCGCTCAACAGCTGGTAGTCGACCGTTAGGCGGTCGCCCGGCCGGCCGACCGACCGCAGCCGGTTCGAATTCTCGTAGGCTTCGATGATCTTGGACTGGACGAGCTTCGGCAGTCGGTCGGCCCATTGCGAGTTGGGCAGATAGGTCACGATGCCGGTGGTCGGCTTCACGACCACGTTCTGCCCGTCGAGAGTCGCGACCGCGATCGGTTCGGCCACGATGAGGTTACCGGCGAATCCGGCCGATCGCCCGGGACGGGACGGAGCGGTGAGGTCGAAGGTCTGCGGCGGCGGCGCGCTCGAACAGCCTGTGAGCGCGAGCGCCGCGAGCGCCAGCGCGCCCAGCCGTGCTTTCGCCCGACGTGAAAGGAACAAGGTCATCGGGCGCGATACTCCGGAACGCCGCCCTTGGTCCCGAACAGGAACTGCTGGGGGTTGCGTCTGATGTCGCCGAGCACGGCGTCGAGATTGTTGAGCGTGCGGCGGCCGTCGGCGATGAAGCCCGAAAGGTCGCGCTGACCCGAGCTCGACAGCCTTGTGATGCCCGCGGCGATCTCGGCGGTGCGGCCGTCGAGCTTGAGCGCGAGATCGCGGACCGCCTGGCTGGCCTTCTGGAAGTCCGCGACCGCCCCCTGGGCTTCGCCCGACCCGACCAGCTTGCGGGCGTCGTCGAGCAGCGCGTCGAGCTTGTCGGCGGTGCCGGTCAAGCGCCCGGAGATGTTGCGCGCATCGGCGATGATCTGGTCGACGGTCTGGCTGTTGCGGCCGAGCGCCTCGGCGAAACGGTTCACATTGTCGACGGTGGCGCGGACCTTGTCGCCGTCGATCGCCGAGACGGCGCGGTCGAAGCTCGCCACCGCCCGGTTGATGGTCGGACCGTCGATCGAGGTCGCGAGCCCCGTGAATCCGTCGACCGCCCGGTTGATCTTCTCCGGATCGATCGCCGAGATGGTGCGGCTGGCGTTGCGCGAGGCCTCCTCGATGGAGGCGATCGTCGAAGTGACCTTCGCCGGGTCGACCGACTGCAGGACCTGGTTGAAGCGGTCGACGGCCGCGTTCACGGTTTTCGGGTCCACCGCATTCACGATGCCCTGCACGCGCACCAGCACGTCGTCGACCTTCTGCCCGGAGCCGCGAAGCTGCTCGGCGAGCGCCGCGACCTGGGTCAGCGCCTTCTCGACCTGCGGGCCGGCCTTCTTCAGCGAATCAGTGAACGCGACCGCGTTCGACATGGTCTGGTCGACCTTGTTGACGTCGACGGCGCGCACGAGGTTCTGCACGTCGGTGACGAGCGGCACGAGATTGTCCGCGAGGTTGCCGATCTGCCGCGCCGCGACGCCCGTGTTCTGCATGAAGCTCTTGAGGTCGCCGGAATTCGCCGCGAGCGCCGAGGTGAACTGCTCGACATTCTGCAGCGACCTCTCGATCGAGCCGCGCGAATTGCCGACGAGACCCTGGATGTCGCCGAAGGTGGTGCGTGCCTGATCGAGCACCGTGCGGGCGCTCTCCAGGATGTCCTGGAACGCCGAGCCTTCGGCGATCAGCACCGGGGCGTTGTTGGGATCGCCCGATTCGGTGGTCACCAGCGGAAAGCTCTCGGCGGTCTGGGAGCCGCCCGTGAGCTGGATCACGGCGCCGCCGGTGAGGCCCGTCATCTCGAGCCGGGCGCGCGTGTCGGTGCGGATCGGGGTGTTCTTGAACACCTCGATGCGGGCCACGACCTTGGCCGGGTCCTGCGGATCGAAATTGAGGCTCGTGACGTCGCCGACCCGGATGCCATTGAACTGCACGCCCGAGCCCGGCGTCAGGCCCGACACCGCGCCCTGGAACTGGATGCGATAGATCGCGCGCTCGCTTGTCTTCCCGACCCCCGCGAACCACCATACGAAGCCGAAGGCCGCAGCCAGCACGGCGAGCGTGAAGGCGCCGACGAGAACGTGATTGGCGCGGGTCTCCATCGGTCTACTCTCCCACGCTCACGCCGCCGCGCCGATGCCGGCCGCGCGGGCGCGCTCGCCGCGGAAATACTCCTGCATCCACGGATCGTCGTTCCGCACCATCTCGGACATCGGACCGACGGCGATCAGCTTGCCGCCCTTGAGCGCGGCGATGCGGTCGCACACGGTGGTCAGGCTGTCGAGATCGTGGGTCACCATATACACGGTCAGCCCCAGCGTGTCCTTGAGCGTCATGATGAGCCGGTCGAACGCGTTGGCGCCGATCGGGTCCAAGCCCGCCGTGGGCTCGTCGAGGAAGACGATGTCGGGATCGAGCGAAAGCGCCCGGGCCAGCGCCGCGCGCTTGATCATGCCGCCCGAAAGCTCCGCAGGGAAGAGGTCGGCGGCCTCGGGCTTGAGGCCGACAAGCTCGATCTTCAGCCGGGCGATCTCGTCGCGCAGCTTGGCGGAGATATGGGTGTGCTCGCGCAGCGGCATCTCGATGTTCTGCTTGACCGTGAGCGAGGAGAACAATGCGCCCTGCTGGAACAGCACGCCCCAGCGGCGCTCGATCGCGAGCCGCTCGTCCCAGGTCGCCTTGTCCATATCGACGCCGAACACCTCCACCGTCCCCGCCTTCTTCGGCAACAGCCCGATGATGGCGCGCAACGTGACCGACTTGCCGGCGCCCGAGGGCCCCACCACGCCCAGAATCTCACCGCGCCGGACGTCGAGATCGAAGCCGTCGATGACGTTGCGCTCGCCGAAGCCGACGACGAGATCGCGGACTTTGATCACAACCTCGTGGTCGCCGCCCTTCGGGACGGGCGCGGCGCTCTCGGCGGGGGCCATCGTCAGATCCCCATTGCCGCGAAGAACATGGCGAAGACGCCGTCGAGCACGATGACGACGAAGATCGCCTTCACCACCGACGCCGTCGTCCGGGCGCCCAGTGATTCGGCCGAGCCCTCCACCTTCATGCCTTCGGTGCATGCGATGAGGCCGATCACGACCGCCATGAATGGCGCCTTGATGATGCCCACCATGAAGGTCTGGAACGTGATCGCGTCGTTCAGGCGCTGCAGGAAAGTGATCGGCGTGATGTCGCCATAGCCCCACGAGACGAGTCCGCCGCCAAACAGGGCGGACATCGACGCGATGAAGGAGAGCATCGGCATCGCGACCACAAGTGCGACGAGGCGCGGCAGCGCCAGGATTTCGACAGCGTCGAGACCCATGGTTTTCAGCGCGTCGATCTCCTCGCGCATCTTCATGGAGCCGATTTCCGCCGTGAAGGCCGAGCCCGAACGGCCGGCGATCATGATCGCCGTCAGGAGGACCCCGAGTTCGCGCAGCACCAGGATGCCGAGCAGGTCGACCACGAACAGCGTCGCGCCGAAGTTCCGGAGCTGGAAGATCGACTGTTGCGCGACGATCGCGCCGACCAGGAACGAGATCAGCGCGATGATCGGCACCGCACGCAGGCCCACGCGGTCGAGGTGGTGGACCGTCGAGGTGAAGCGGAACCGCCAGGGCGTGATCGCGAGCTTCGCGCAGACCGAGACGACCGCGCCGAGGAAGCCGAGCCCTCGTTTCACGTCGTCGCCCATCTCGATGACGCTCGCCCCGACGCCGGCCAGCAGATCGACAGCGCCGGAAGTCCGGCGCGCGGGCGGCGGCTTCTGCTTGGCGTGCTCGCGGAGCGCCGCCATCAGCCTTTCGTGCTGCGGCTTCACGGCGTGGAGCTCGGCGGTCGCGCCGGCGGCCTCGGCGGCCGCGCGCAACCGCTGGATCAGCAGCGCTCCGACGGTGTCGAGGCGCGCGACCTCCGCCATGTCGATCACGACCGACCGACCGTCGGCCCCGCTCAGGTTGAGAGCGTCGATCTTGTCCTGGAGCTCGTCCCCCGTGCGCGCCGTCCACGGGCCGAGCGGCGTCAGCACGAGACCTTCGTCGAAGGTCCCGACCGTCAGATCTGCGGCAGTCTCGTCAACATCCACGCGCGAACTGTCCGGGCCCGGCGACGCCGGGTCGCCTTGTCCGATGGGGGTCCGTCCTACTATTCAGGACGCGCGCAATCTGTCGAGGCTGGCGCCGCCCGGAGACCCCCCGTGGAGATCATAAGGCCCTACTTGTTGTTTCTGGGCGACGCCCCGGACCAGCTCGCCGCCAAGACTGCGGCCGGCGTCGTCGACTGGCGGCGCGACTGGTGCGTCGGCCAGATGCGCCTGCCCGGCTGCGGCGCCGATGTCGGCCTGCCGGACATGGACGTGGCCGAGGCCGTCCGGCAGGGCGCCAAGACCTTCGTGATCGGCGTGGTCAACGCCGGCGGACGGTTGCCGGAGCACTGGATCGACGCGATCGTCGAAGCGATCGGACGGGGACTCGACGTCGCGAGCGGCATGCATGTCCGGCTCGCCTCGTTCCAGCGCGTGGCCGAAGCGGCCCACGCGCATGGCCGAAAACTGTTCGACCTCAGGGCGTCGACCGAGCGTTTCGCGACCGGTAATGGCGAGAAGCGGCCCGGGCGCCGCGTGCTCACCGTCGGCACCGACTGTTCGGTCGGCAAGAAGTATGCGGCGCTCGCGCTCGAGGCCGAGATGCGCGACCGCGGGCTCGACGCCGAGTTCCGCGCGACGGGTCAGACCGGCGTGCTGATCGCCGGCCGCGGCGTCGCGATCGACGCGGTGGTGGCGGACTTCATCGCGGGCGCCGCCGAATGGCTCTCGCCCGCCGCCGCGCCCGGCCACTGGGACGTGGTCGAGGGCCAGGGCTCGCTGTTCCACCCCTCCTTCGCGGGCGTGACGCTCGGCCTGTTGCATGGCGCGCAGCCCGACGCCTTCGTGGTCTGCCACGAGCCGACCCGGAAGACGATGCGCAATGTCTCGCATGCGCTGCCCAGCATCGCGCAGGTCATCGAGGCGACGGTCTCGGCCGGCCGGCTCACCAATCCCGACATCCGCTGCGTCGGCGTCGCCATCAACACGTCGGCGCTCCCCGAGGCGGAGGCGCGGGCGACGCTCGAGAAGGCGGCCGCCGCGCATGGCGTGCCGGCGAGCGATCCCCTGCGCTTCGGGATGGCGACGATCGTGGACCGGCTGCTGGAGGAGTTTCCGGCGCCGCGCTGAGTCCGCTCAGCGCCTCTCGTCGCCCGCGTCGAACTCGACCGTCAGCCGGAAGATCCGGTCGAGATCCATCGCGATGTGGTCCGCGCTCTCGAACACCTCGAGCCGTTTCGGCTCCGCCGCGGCCTCGTGGAGGAGCCTGGCGTGGAGCACGGGGATGATCGCGTCGGCGTCGCCATGCATGATCAGGACCGGGGCCCTCACGCGGCGGATGCCGTCGATGGACGAGAAGCGGTGCCGGAGCAGCAGGCTGACGGGCAGATACCAGAAGACCTCCGAGGCGGCGTCCACGACCGAGGTGAAGGGCGAGATCAGGACCAGCGACCTCACGGGGTTCCGCGCCGCGAGATCGACCGCGACGCCGGTCCCGATCGAACGGCCGACGACCGTGATCCTCTCAGCCGGAACGTGCCGGGCAAGGAAACGGAAGCCGGCGTCGGCGTCGGCGTAGAACCCGGTCTCCGAGGGCTCGCCGCCCGAGCCCCCATAGCCGCGGTAATTGACGCCGAGCACCGAATATCCGGCCTTGGCGAAGCTCCTGAAGAAGCCGGCATAGGGCGGCAGCGCGTCGGCGTTGCCGTAGAAGAACAGGATCGCCTTCTCGCGGCTGGCGTTCTCGTGGAGCCAGCCGACGAGCGGAACGCCGTCCTCCGCGACCATCTCGACGCGGCGGAATTCGGCCAGCCCATAGGCCGCCGGAGGCCCGGTCTCGGGCGTCGGATGGAACAGGAAGGCCTTTTGCGCGAGGAACATGACGAGACAGAAGGCGGCGTATGCGCCGACGACGCCGAACGCGATCTTCGCGATGATCCACACCCGCTCGCCACTCCATTCGTTGACGGCTCATAAAGCCCGTTGAAGGCGGCCGAAGCGAACGCGCGCGGTCGAACGCATGTTCAAATCGGCGTTCGACCACGCTATCAGCAGGGCCTCGCATCGCTTGGGCGTCCCCCTCATGGCCCCTACCCTCACCACTCGTATCGAGCGCTGGCCGATCGTCGGCGCCTTCACCATCGCGCGTGGGTCGGTGACCGAGGTCGTCACCGTCGTGGCCGAACTCGTGGACGGCCCGCATCGGGGCCGCGGCGAGTGCCGGCCCTATCCACGCTATGGCGAGACGCCGGAGGGCGTGAAGGCCGAGATCGACGCGCTCGCGGCCGGGATCGCCGCCGGCCTCGACCGCGCCGCGCTGCAGTCGCGGCTGCCCGCGGGCGCCGCCCGCAACGCCCTCGACTGCGCGTTCTGGGATCTCGAGGCCAAGCGCGCAGGCACGAGCGTCGCCGCGCTCGCAGGCCTGCCCGAACCCGAACCGCTCGTCACCGCCTTCACGCTGTCGCTCGGCGCCCCCGACGCCATGGCCGAGGCCGCGCGCGCGGCGGCCGCCCGTCCGCTTCTCAAGGTCAAGCTCGGCGGCGGCGACGGTCGCGACCCCGAGCGTATTGCGGCGGTCCGCGCCGCGGCCCCGAAGGCCGAGCTCATCGTCGACGCCAACGAAGGCTGGACCGGCGCCGCGCTCGCCGAGAACCTCCGGGCCTGCGCGGCCGCCCGCGTGACCCTCGTAGAGCAGCCGCTGCCGGCCGGCGATGACGGGGCGCTCGCGACGATCGACCGGCCGATCGCGGTCTGCGCCGACGAGAGCGCGCATGACCGCGGGAGCCTCGCGCGCCTCATCGGGCGTTACGACGCCATCAACATCAAGCTCGACAAGACCGGCGGGCTGACCGAGGCGCTGGCGCTTGCGGCCGAAGCTCGCGCGGCGGGCCTCACCGTCATGGTCGGCTGCATGCTGGCCTCCTCGCTCGCCATGGCGCCGGCCGTCCTCGTCGCGCAGGGCGCGGCGATCGTCGACCTCGACGGCCCGCTGCTGCTCGCCCGCGACCGGGAGCACGGCCTTGTCTACGAGGGCAGCCTGCTGCGCCCGCCCGTTCCCGCGCTGTGGGGATGAGGCGGCATACGGGACATTCCTACCTTTTCGCAGGCGCGAAATTCGCTTTAGATGCACTCTCGTAGCGTCTGCGGCCCGAATCCGGCCGCGGCCCGGAGCGGATCGGAATGTCGGCCCTTACGCCACTCTCGCTCGAGGACTACGACGCGATCGCCTCCGCGGTGATGGAGACGGAGCGGGGCCGTTGGTTCCTCGCCGAGTTCGCGCGCCGCAATCGCACGTCGGACACCATGGCCGTGCTCGACGCGCTCGTGGCGCTCGAGGGGCGGCTCGCGTCACGGCAGAACGCGCCGCAAGGCTCGGCGGAGGCGGTGGGGCGCATCCGCGCCGCCGCATCCCTCGCCACTGGGATCCGCGAGACGCTCGCTTCCGTCCCGAGGCCGCGCCGCCAGGCGGGCCGGGCTTTGCGACAATGCGGCGAACTCGAGCGCGCCATCGCGCTGGCTCTCGAAGCTCTCGGCGAAACGCCGCGCCTCCTGGAGCCGCCGCAGGCTTCCGTCTCACCGGTCGCAGACGCCGCCGGCGGTTATGACGAGTTCGAGGACGACGCGTTGGTCGCGGAGCATGCGCTCGTCGACGGCGCCGTCGAGGAATCTGCCGCGCAGTTCGACACCGTGGCCGCGGAGACCGATCGGTTCCCCCGAGCCGTCATGCTGGTGAATGGCGAGGCCTTGGACCTGACGGACGAACACGCCGCAGCCCCGCTGGCGGCCTCCCCCTCCCCGTCCCCGGCCGCAGCCACACGGCCGGTCATGCCCAAGGCCTGGACGCCGGGCCTGCTGGAAAGCCTGTCCGAGGAAGAGAAGGCGATCCTGTTCGCCTGAGCCCGTGGACCTCGGGTCGCCGGGGCAAGTCCGCAACAGAACGACTTGCTCTAGGCGGTCAACCGTTTCGCCCGGCGGGCCATGACCGTCCTGACGTTTTCCACGAACATGCGCGCCGCCTCCGACCAGCCGTGCTGGAGCGCGACCGCCCGCGCCTTTTCCTTCGGGATTTCGAGCGCCGCGAGCGCCGCGGCCCGAAGATCCTCGTTCAGCGCCCCGGCGCCGGCGCCTGAACCGCTCAGCACGTCGATCGGACCGGTGACCGGAAAGGCCGCGACCGGCAGGCCGCTCGCGAGCGCCTCAAGGATCACGATGCCGAAGGTGTCGGTTCGGCTCGGGAACACGAAGACCTCCGCGGAGGAGTAGGCTTCGGCGAGCGCCTCGCCGTCGAGCGACCCGGTGAAGCGCGCGGCCGGGAACGCCGCGGCGAGCGCCGCGCGCGACGGGCCGTCCCCGACCACGACCTTTGACCCCGGCAGGTCGAGGGAAAGGAAGCCCTCGATGTTCTTCTCCGTCGCGATCCGGCCGACATAGAGGAACACCGGCCGCGGCAGGCCGAAGACGTCGACGCCGGGGCGGGGCCTGAAGCGATCGGCGTCGACGCCGCGCGTGCACCTCATCAGGCGTTCGAAGCCGCGCCCCGCGAGGTCGCGCGCGAGCGAATCGGTCGCGACCATCATCCCGTCGCCGGCGTTGTGGAAGCGGCGGAGCCAAGCATAGGTCCAACGCTCGGGAATGGGCATGCGCCGCCGCACATATTCCGGGAACCGCGTGTGGTAGCTGGTCGTGAAGGCGAGCCCTCGCCTCAGGCAGGCGCGGCGCGCCGCGAGGCCGAGCGGCCCCTCGGTCGAGATGTGGATGTGGTCGACCTTGGCGGCGTCGATCATGCCGCCGACCACCGCGGCGCGGGCGAGCGCCAGCCGGATCTCCGGATAGGTCGGCAGCGGGGCGGTGCGGAACGCCTGCGGCGTCAGCAGCACGATCTCCGCCCCATAGGTCGGCGCATGGGTCACGAGCTGCTCGATCGTGCGCACCACGCCGTTGACCTGGGGGCGCCAGGCGTCCGTCACCACCAGGACCCGCATGGGCCGACTCCGTAAAGGCCGCGCGCCGGTCAGGCGGCGACGGGGGCTCGCGTCTGCCGTTTGCTCCCGAAGTCGGCGGGTTCGACCGCCTTGCGGTCGGCCCAGCGGATCAGCTCGAGTCGGCCGTCGGCATGTTCGGCGATCGCGGTGCAGCTTTCCACCCAGTCGCCGCAATTCACATAGGCGACGCCGTTCATGTCGTGCATCGCCGCGTGGTGGATATGGCCGCAGATCACGCCGTCGACCTTGTGCTTGCCGGCTTCGGCCGACAACGTCTCCTCGAACTGCCCGATGAAGTTGACGGCGTTCTTGACCTTGAGCTTCGCCCAGGCCGATAGCGACCAGTAGCTCAGGCCGAGCTTGCGGCGGACCAGATTGAGGTAGGTGTTGACCGCGAGCGCCGTCTCGTAGGCCCAGTCGCCCAGGAAGGCGAGCCAGCGCGCGTGGCGCACGACCATGTCGAAGATATCGCCATGGATCACGAGATACTTCCGCCCGGTCGCGGTCTCGTGGATCGCGGTCTCCACCACCTCGATCCCGCCGAAATGCGTGCCGTAATAGTCGCGCAGGAACTCGTCGTGATTGCCGGGCAGATAGACGATCCGCGCGCCCTTGCGCCCTTTGCGCAACAGCTTCTGGACGACGTCGTTGTGAGCCTGGGGCCAGTGCCAGGACTGTTTCAGCCGCCATCCATCGATGATGTCGCCGACGAGGTAGATCACCTCGGCGTCGTGGTCCCGCAGGAAGTCGAGAAGCATCTCGGCCTGGCAGCCCTTGGTTCCGAGATGGACGTCGGAGATGAAGAGCGCCCGGAACCGCTGCGTTTCAGGTTCGTCCAGCAAATCGGCGCCTCGCGTGCTGCTCGCTGTCCGCCATAAGCCTGATTCGTCTCAGGCCTGTGACGAAGGTCCCACAGAGAGATAATGGGAGAGCGCGCGCAAAACGCCAGCGTTCCGCGAGCGGCGGACGCCGCGGACGCGCGGACTTGAACGGCGGATCGGCCGTCGCCAGATTGTCGCAAGACGGCGAGCCCTGCCCCCGGGGCGCCGCCGAACGGAGACGACGATGACCTCGAACCCCCCGATCGATGACGCCGCCGCCGTCATCCCTGGCGTGCCGCATCGCTGGACCGCCCTCACCATCGCCCTCACGGCGATCGGTTTCATCCTGTTCTGGCCGCTTGGGCTCGCGATGATCGTCTATGTGATCTGGGGCGAGAAGATCGCGGCTACGCTGCGCGGCTCGGGCGGCGCGCTCGATCGGGCGCGGCAGGCCGCCGACGACATCGGCCGCAATTTTCGCGACGAGTTCCGCCCACGTCGCGCCAGCGGCTGCGGCGCGCCGCGCCGGACCGGCAACGCGGCGTTCGACGCGTGGCGGGACGGCGAGCTTCGCAGGCTCGACGAGGAGCGCCGCAAGGTCGACGAGACCACGGCCGCCTTCGAGTCCCATCTCAGGGCCGAGCGCGGCGCCCATGACGAGACCCGCCAGCGCGAGGAGTTCGAGCGCTTCATGGCCTCGCGCGGCTGAAGCCGCGCCCCGAGCCCATCTCTCCGGCCGGCCCTCTGGGCCGGCCTTTTTGCCGAAAAGAGCAGGATCGCGCCCTCATGGATCTCGGGATCGCCGGCCGCACCGCCATCGTCTGCGCCTCGAGCAAGGGCCTCGGTCGCGCCTGCGCCGAGGCGCTCGCCGCAGAAGGATGCCGGGTCGTGGTCAACGGCCGTGACGCGCCCCGGCTCGAGAAGACGGCCGCCGAAATCCGCGAGCGGACCGGCGCCGAAATCATCGCGGTCACGGGCGACGTCGCAAGCCGCGAGGGACAGGACGCTCTGCTCGCCGCGGCGCCTGCGCCCGACATTCTCGTCAACAACAACGCCGGCCCGCCCCGCAAGGATTTTCGCGAGTTGAACCGCGACGCGATGCTGTCCGGCGTGGTGGCCAACATGGTCGCGCCGATCGAGCTCATCCAGCGGGTGATCGACGGCATGGCGGAGCGCGGCTTCGGCCGCGTCGTCAACATCACCTCGGCGTCCGTGAAGGCCCCGATCGTCGGGCTCGACCTTTCGAGCGGCGCGCGGGCCGGCCTCACCGCCTTCGTGGCCGGCGTGGCGCGCACGGTGGCGCACCGCAACGTCACCATCAACGCCATCCTACCCGGCATGTTCGACACCGACCGGCTGCGCGGCGGCTTCCCGGCCGAGGCGAAGCTCTCGGGCCGCACCGAAGAGGAGGTCGCGGCCTCCCGGATGGTCGGCGTGCCGGCCAAGCGCTTCGGCGACCCGACCGAGTTCGGCCAGCTCTGCGCCTTTCTCTGCTCGGCGCAGGCGGGCTACCTCACGGGCCAAAACCTCCTGATCGACGGCGGCAACTTTCCGGGCGCGTTCTGAGCGAAACTATCGCCCAGACGGGAATTTGGCCAAGGCGCGACAGGCGCGGCCACCCGTTTTCCAACTGCCCCTTACGCGGGAACGCCGGAACTCAGTATTTGGTGACGAGGGCCGCCGGGGCGTCGCCGCCGAACTTATAACGCACTGCGGCCGAAACGATGTGGACTTCCGACTTGGACTTCGCCGAATAGGGCAGTCCCACAAAGTCGGGATCGCCCGCTTTGATGTCGATCTTCGACTTGCCCGGCACAAAGATGTAGGAATATCCGAGATCGAAGGCCAGCCGGTCGCTGTGGTTGTAGGAGCCGCCGGCCGAAAGCCACCAGCGGTCGTCGTCGGGGAGCCTGTTGGAGCGCACCTTGTCGGTGATCGGCGACCACTCGTATGCGACGCCCGCGCGTCCAGTGAGGGCGGGCGTAAACCGATATTCGGCGCCGCCCGACACGAACCATCCGTCCTTGTAGCCGAACGGCAGCGTCGTCACGGTCGCGCCGCCCGTCCGCGCCTTGACCGCGACCGAGTCCAGCCGGCTCCAATTGGTCCATTCGCCGCCGGCGAGCAGAGTCAGATCCTCGGTCACCCGCTGGCGAAGACCGATGGTGACCTGCTCCGGCAGATCCACTTCGGCCTTGATCTTCACGTTCGGACCGGGGACCGAGAGATTGCCCTTCAGCTTGTGCTCGATCGAGGAGCGGAAGCCGACGCCGACGCTGGTTCCCTCGACCGGCGCGATCGTCATGCCGGCCGTGAAGCCGACCCCGATGTCGTCGCCAGTGAGGGTCGCGTTCTGCGAGCCTTGCGGCAGTCCGAGCGCCTGGCGCAGCTGGATGTCGAAATACTGGATCTGGACGCCGCCTGCGATCGAGAGCCAGTCGTTGACCTGATAACCGACCGTCGGCGCCGCGTTGATCGAGCGCACCTGGGAGGAGCGTGCGTAGGTCTGGCCGGCCCAATTGTGATGCGGGTCGGTGGCGAGCCCGAACGGCGTGTTGATCGACAGGCCGACTGAGACCTGATCGCTCACCCGATAGGCGCTGTAGCTGGCGCCGAGCAACGCGTATTCGCCGATGTCGCCGCCGTCGCGCGGCGTTCCGCCGAGAGCGCCCACCAGTCCCTTCGTGGCGTCGCTGACCTCGATCTTCGAAGACGGCGCGATGAAGGACAGGTGCTGTTCGCCTTGGAGATGCTCGACCTGATTGACGACCGCAGGGTTCCAGAACATGCCCGACAGGCTGTCGCCGCCGCCCGCCGCCATGCCGGCGAAGGACATGCCCTGGCCGGTCGCGCTCTGCTCCCGCAGCGCGAAGGCCCCCGCGTTCGCCTCGTGGGACGCGACGAGCGCGGCAAGCGTAACCACGCCGGACAGAAGCCTGCGGCGGCGACGGTACATGATACTGGACATGTGCGTTCCCCGAGACGCGGGTGCGAAGCCGGCGCCGATATTGGTCCGCCGGCGATTCCCCCGCGGCGGTGTAATCAGGTTGCGGACGCTCCTTTCGCCCGGCAACAGTTTTGACGCATTTTGTCGCGGGTTTCGCCGCAGGCGTGGTTTCGGCGCACCACATCCGGCGCCCTCATCCCATCGCCTCGCTCGCCAAGCGCGCCGCCGCGCCCTATCGCTTCCTGCTCGGAACAAGACGACCGCTCAGAGGCGGCGAAGATGAGGGGACGCTGATGAAGCTCGTGCGTTTCGGGGAGCGGGGCGCGGAACGGCCCGGATTGATCGACGCCGAAGGCCGCGTGCGGGATCTGAGCGACGTGGTCCCGGACGTCGCGGGCGACGCGTTGACGGCCGACGGCCTCGCGCGCATCCGCGAGCGTGATCCTGCGTCGCTGCCCGAGGTCCCGGTCGGCGCGCGGCTCGGCCCCTGCGTCGGAAACGTGCGCAACTTCATCGGCGTCGGACTGAACTTCGCCGATCACGCGGCGGAGACGGGGCTCAGGGTCCCCCGCGAGCCGATCCTGTTCAACAAGGCGCCGAACTGCGTCTCGGGCCCGAATGACGACGTGATGCTGCCGAAGGCCGCGCAGAAGGTCGACTGGGAGGTCGAACTCGCCATCGTGATCGGCGATCGCGCGTCGAACGTCGAGGAAGCCGACGCGCTCTCCCACATCGCCGGGGTGTGCATCTGCAATGACGTGACCGAGCGACACTTCCAGACGGAGCGATCCGGCCAGTGGACCAAGGGCAAGGGCTGCCCGACCTTCGGTCCTCTCGGGCCTTGGCTCGTGACGCTGGACGAGGCCGGAGACCTCGACAATCTCGCGATGTGGCTCGACGTCAACGGCCGCCGCATGCAGGACGGCTCGACCTCGACGATGATCTTCCGCGTCCCCTATCTCGTCTCCTACGTCTCGACCTTCATGACGCTCGATCCCGGCGACGTGATCACCACCGGCACGCCGCCCGGCGTCGGCATGGCCATGAACCCGCCGGTGTTCCTCAAGGCCGGCGACACGATGCGACTCGGCATCGCGGGGCTCGGCGAGCAGCAGCAGACGATCGTGCCCTATCGCGAGACCGAGGGCGGCCGCGGGTCGTCAGCCTACAAGACCGGCTTCGACATTCCTCGCTGAACAGTGTCCTCGGCGTCGTCTCGTCGTCATCGAGACGCGCCATACGCTCCCCGATCTGCATGAAACTCAGCCGGCTGAACGCCGGCGAGACGGTTCGGGAGAACACGATGGCCGACACGGTGGTGGCGAAGGGCGAGACGCTGGACGAGCGCCTCGACATGGAGGGGGCGGACACGCTGCGCGTCGAGGGCGTGTTCGCGGTCTCGGACGAGGACGAGACGGTCCGCTTCACCGGCCCGACCGACGGCGCGTCGATCGTCAACGAGGGCACGATCGAGAACCTCGCCGAGGAAGGCCGCGCGATCCGCTTCGAGGAGGAGATCGGCGAGCGGCTCGTCGCCGACATCGCCAATAGCGGCGTCATCCGCTCCGACGACGACGCCGTCCAGATCGACGAAGCGCCGCTCTCGGCCGGCAGGCTCCGCATCGACAACGCCGAGGGCGGCGAGTTTCGGTCCACCGTCGGCTCGGCGCTCGACCTCGGAGACGCCGGCGCGGGCTTCCGCAGCCACGTCTTCAACGACGGGCTGATGGCGTCGCGGGAGAGCGACGGTGTGAAGATCGGCGGTTTCGGCCGGATCGAGAACACCGGCCAGATCTCGGGCGGCAAGGCGGCCGGCTATATCGACGGCGCCGACGGGATCACCTTCGAGGACGAGGCGACCGGCGTCGTCATCAATTCCGGCCTGATCAACGGCGACCGCCATGCGGTCGACGCCGGCGAGGGTTCGGACATCCGCGTCGTCAACGAGGAAGGCGGCGTCATCACCGGCCGCAACGGCTCGGGCGTCGGCTCGGATGGTTCGGCGACCGTGATCAACCATGGCGTCATCACCGGCGCGTTCAGCGACCTCGACGGCACCGACGTCCACGGCTCCGACGTCGGCGAGGAGGACGGCGGCGGACCGGACGGGATCAATGACGGCGACGGCGACGGCGTCGACGTCGACTTCCTGGCGACGATCGACAATTACGGCGTGATCCGCGGCACGGGCGCGGGCGGCAACGGCTCCGACGGCCTGCCCAACACCTCCGACGGCATCGCGGCAGGCGGCGGCGTCATCCGCAATTTCGAGGGCGCGGAGATCTTCGGCGCCGACCGCGGAATCCTGATCGACAACAGCTCGCAGGGCAGCGCCGGCTTCGTCACCCGCATCGAGAACCATGGCGAGATCACCGGCGGGACCGGCTTCGCAGTGCGCATCGTCAGCGATCTCGACGACGTGATCGTCAATGGCGGCGCGATCACTGGCGGCGACGGCGTCGCGATACAGTTCGGCTCCGGCGACAACACGCTCGCGATCGAGGACGGCTCCGAGATCTCCGGCCTGTCGCGCGGCGGCGGCGGCCAGGACGTGCTGGACTATTCCGGGTTCTCGGAAGGCGTGACCGTCAACCTCCGCTCGGGCGCCGCGACCGGCACGGGCGGCGTCGAGGGCTTCGAGCAGGTCCTGGGCTCCGACCAGGACGACCAGCTGTCCGGTTCGGGTCGCGGCGACGTCCTCAAGGGCGGCGACGGTGACGACGCGCTCGACGGCCGGAACGGCGCGGACACGCTCGAGGGCGGCGCAGGCGCGGACGTCTTCCGCTTCGCTTCCGAGCCCGGCCGCGGCGTCGACCACGTCCAGGACTTCATGGTCGGCGAGGATGCGCTTGAGCTTTCGGCGTCGATCTTCGGCCCCGACGCGGGCGACCTCGCGAAGGCGGCGTTCCGGATCGGCGACGAGGCGCGCGACGCTTCCGACCGGATTATCTACGACAAGGCGAGCGGCGCGCTGCTGTTCGACGCCGACGGCAAAGGCGGCGAGGACGCGGTCCAGTTCGCGACGCTCGGGGCCGGGCTCGATCTCAGCCGCGACGATTTCTCGGTGGCCTGAGCGAAGTCAAAGCAGCCGCGCTTGCGGGGGCCGCGTCAGGCGGCCTCCGCGAGCTCGGCGAGCCACGCCCTGAGCGCAGCAGGATCGGGCAGCATGTGGGCGGCGGCCGAGGGGCGATCGACCTCGCCCACCAGGACCGCGCCGCCGCCGAGCGACACAGCGGCCTCGAAGGCGAATTCGTCCGTCAGGTCGTCGCCGAACACCAAGGGGACTCGGCCCTTGAAGGGCGGCTGCTCCATCAGCGCCTTCAGCGCCGCGCCCTTGTCGACGCCGCGTGGGCGCACTTCCGCGACCATCTTGCCGGGCTGCACCTCATGGGTCGGCGCAAGCCTGTCGACCAGCTCGCCGACCCGCTCGCGCACCTCCCCTTCCCGTTCCGGGCTCGCGCGGAAATGCACCGCGACGCTGGCGCCCTTGTCCTCCAGGGAAAGCCCCGGGCGCTGATCCACGAAGGCGCCGAGAGCGGCCGTAAGACGTGCGGGCGGCGGTTCGGCCGCGCCCGCCGAGCGCCCGCCGCCGCGCCGCCTGAGCTCCGCGCCGTGCAGCGCGGCGGCGGGCAGCCTAAGCGGCTGGAGAATGTGGTCGACATCCGCGAGACTGCGGCCGGTGACGACCGCGAGCGCGCCATCGAGGCGCCTCGCAAGCCGCCCGATCGCCCGCACGGTCTCGCGCGGAATCGAGACGCCGCCGGGCGTCGCCGCGAGGTCGAGCACCGTGCCGTCGAGATCGAGGAAAAAGGCGATCCGGTCCGGAAAGCCCGCCGGCGCGTCGGGCGGCGCGGGGAGCGTCGCCGCCGAGGCGGCCGTGTCGTGCGACAGGGTCTGGAACGTCATGGAGGCCTCACGCGACGTCGGCCGCCGGGGTTACGCAGGCTCTAGATAACCGCCGCGCCCGAGGAGACAAGCTGAGCCGAGCGACTGACGAGCGTCCCGTTCGTTCGGGCCTCGGCCGCGGGCCGGCGCGCCGCCGGCTCCGAAGGTCGACGATCAGCCGCGGCTCTGCATCTGCGCCATGAACGAGTCGAAGGGCAGCTCGGCGACCCGAAACCACAGCACCTCCTCGTTGCGGAAAGCGGTCTGACTCTCGTGGATCTTCTTGAACCACTCGTTCTTCGCATAGAGCTCGGCGTAGATGTCCTGGCTCGCCTTATACGCCCCCTCCATGATGTCGCGCGGATAGGGTTTGAGCTTCACGCCCGAGGCCACGATCTCGCGAAGCGCCTTCGGGTTCTGGGCGTCGTATTTCGCGAGCATCGTCTCGTTGGCGATCGCGGCCGCGCCCATCGCCATGGCCTTGTAGGTCTTCGGCAGCTCCTCCCACTTCGCCTTGTTGACGAAGAGATGGATGCAGGGGCCGCCCTCCCACCAGCCGGGATACATGTAGTTCTTGGCGACCTGATTGAAGCCGAGCTTGTGGTCGTCATAAGGCCCGATCCATTCGGCGGCATCGATCACGCCCTTCTCGAGGGACGGATAGATGTCGCCCCCGGCGATCTGCTGCGGCACCGCGCCGAGACGCGCCATCGTCTGGCCTGCGAGGCCGGCGATCCGCATCTTCACGCCCTTGAGGTCGTCGAGCTTGTTGATCTCCTTGCGGAACCAGCCGCCCATCTGCGCGCCGGTGTTGCCGCAGGGCAGGTTGACGAAGTTGTGCTGGGCGTAGAACTCGTCGAGCAGTTCGCGGCCGCCGGAGCGCAGCCAGGCGTTCATCTGCCGGGCGTTCGGGCCAAAGGGGACGGCGGTGCCGAGCGCGAAGGTCGGGTCCTTGCCGACATAGTAGTAGGAGCAGGTGTGACAGGCCTCGACCGTGCCGTTGGTCACGGCGTTCGCGGCTTCGAGCCCCGGCACCAGTTCGCCCGCTGCGAACACCTGGGCGGTGAAATTGCCGTCGCTCATCTCGGAGATCGCCTTGGTGAAGGTCTCCGCGCCGCCATGGATCGTGTCGAGCGACTTCGGAAAGCTCGACGTGATGCGCCATTTGATCTTGGGCTGCGACTGCGCGACGGCGGGAGCGGCCAACGCGACGCCCGCGACGCCTACGCCGGCGGCGCTGATGAATTTGCGGCGTTCCATAGGATCAGGCCTCCTCGAACGCGGGTCTCACGCCCGCTGTCTCGGCGACCCATGATCCCGCCGCCTCTTGGGATGTCCCTCAAGGTAGCCGCGGGCCCGACCTCGGCAAGGCCGTAAAATAAGCAAAGGCCCGGCGCTGCCGCCGGGCCCTGCAGTTTGGTCGGACGGAGCCGCCTTAGCCGCGGCTCTGGACCTGCGCCATGAAGCTGTCGAAGGGCAGCTCGGCGACCCGGAACCACAGCACCTCCTCGTTGCGGAAGGCGGTCTGGTTCTCGTGAATCTTCTTGAACGCCGGGTTCTTTGTGTAGAGGTCGGCGTAGATCTCCTGACTCGCCTTGTAGGCCGCCTCCATGACGTCGCGCGGGAACGGCCTGAGCTTCACGCCGGACGCCACGATCTCGCGCAGCGCCTTCGGGTTCTGGGCGTCGTACTTCGCCAGCATCGTCTCGTCGGCGAGCGCGGCCGCGGCCTTGGCCACCGCCTTGTAGCTCGCCGGCAGTTCTTCCCACTTGCCCTTGTTGATGAACATGTGGACGCAGAGGCTGCCTTCCCATCAGCCCGGATACATGTAGTTCTTGGCGACCTGGTAGAAGCCGAGCTTGTGGTCGTCGTAAGGCCCGATCCATTCGGCGGCGTCGATCACGCCCTTCTCGAGGGACGGATAGATGTCGCCGCCGGCGATCTGCTGCGGCACGACGCCAAGCTTCGCCATCGTCTGGCCCGCGAGGCCTGCGATGCGCATCTTCACGCCCTTGAGGTCGTCGACCTTGGTGATTTCCTTGCGCCACCAG
The DNA here is from genome assembly GCF_004103825.1 of Hansschlegelia zhihuaiae. Classification (GTDB taxonomy): domain Bacteria; phylum Pseudomonadota; class Alphaproteobacteria; order Rhizobiales; family Methylopilaceae; genus Methylopila; species Methylopila zhihuaiae. The sequence goes on along the minus strand of NZ_RYFI01000002.1, from coordinate 83,116 downwards.
CCGCCCATCTGGGCGCCGGTTCCGCCGCAGGCGAGGCTGACAAAATTGTGCTGGGCGTAGAACTCGTCGAGCAGTTCGGTGCCGCCGGTCCGGAGCCAAGCGTTGAGATGACGGGTGTTGAGACCGAAGGGAACCACCGAGCCGAGCGCGAAAGTCGGGTCCTTGCCGACATAGTAGTAGGAGCAGGTGTGGCAGGCCTCGACGGTGCCGTTGGTGACGGCGTTGGCGGCCTCCAGTCCCGGCACCAGCTCGCCCGCGGCGAACACCTGGGCGGAGAAATTGCCGTCGGTCATCTCCGAGATCGCCTTCGCGAACACCTCGGCGCCGCCATAGATCGTGTCGAGCGACTTCGGGAAGCTCGACGTGATGCGCCACTTCACCTTGGGCTGCGACTGCGCGATCGCCGGCGCGGCGAGCGCCGCGGCGCCCGCGACGCCTGCGCCGGTCGCGGCGAGGAATTTACGACGTTCCATATGCATATACCTTTTTCTTAAAGTCTGGTCGCAGGCAGCGGCCAATTCCCTGAGCGCTCTTCCGCGTGCGCTGACGCCGCGCGAACCGCGACGTTCGACCGCAGCCGAAAGATCGAGGCGATGGTTACGACGGACGAGACTGGAGGAGCAAGCGCTTCGCCCGCCAAATCCGCGTCATCGCTCTCCGGATGTCGGAGGCGCGAGGGCCGCGAGGTGATTGTCCCAGCGCAGTGCGCCTGCCCGACGCGCGACGATGGCGCAGCCGTCCACGTCGACCGCGATCCGCAGCACGTCGCCGAGCCCCGAGGTCGCTACGAAGCCGGCGGGCTCGCGGGCCGGCGCGAGCCCGCAGACGTCCGGGGCGGCGACCGAGCCGATCACCTTCCCTGTAACGACGTCGAAAGCCGCGACGACCCCGCCCTTCGGGCTCGACGCCGCCGCGAACCGGCCCGAGCGGTCGACGGCGAGCGAGCCCACATAGCCGGCGAACAGCGGCGTCGCCTCGAGCGCCTCGTCGAACGGACGAAGCCGCCCTCCGTCGAGGCGCGCCACCAGCGGCCGGTCGCGGACGCTCGCCTCCCGATCCTGCGCCGCGACCAACACACCGCCCTCCGGCAGCGTCGCGAGGTGGCGCAGCGACAAGGTCTCGAGGCCGCCGCCGCCCAGCTCGGCGACGTTCTCGACAACGCCAGTGACGGGATCGATCAGCGCGAGATTGGAGAGGGCGCGCGCTCCATCGAGCGCGGCGATCCCCGGATCGCCCTTCGGCTCCTTGGCCCCGTTCGCGACGGCGATCAGCCGGCCGGTCGAGACCAGCTCATGCGGGCCGACGCCGGCCGACCGGAATTCTCCGCGGACGGCGTATCCGCCCGCGACGTCGCGGATGACGATCACGCCGTCGCCGGTCGCGACGTCGATCTCGGTCGACAGGAACGTCCGGCCGTCGTCGCGATAGACGCCGTGTCCCGAAAAGCGCCGGCCTTCGCTCGCCCTGAAGGTCGCGCGCACGCGCGACCCTGCCCCGTCCAGAACCAGCGCGAGATCACCGGGCCGGCGCGCGACGGCGACGCATTCGCGCCCGTCGGACCGCGGGCAGAGCGCGTGGAGCCGAAGCGGGGCCGGCGCGCCCTCGGCCTCGCCGAAGGCGGCGTCGATCAGGCCTATGCGGAAATTGCCCGACGCGTCCTGAGCGGCGCCGAGTATCTCCGGAACGAGGTCCGCGTGGGCCTCTCCGAGGCCGAGCGCGGCGACCGAGCCGCCCAGCAGCCCAAGGGCGGCGCGGCGCGTCACGCGATCATGGCCCGATCCCGCCATCGTCTCTCAGTCCCCGTCGAGCGCGTTGAAGCCGAGCGGCAGACCGAGCGCCGGCGCGAGGTTCTTCGCGACGTCCGCCTGCGCGGCCTTCAGCGCGGCGACCGCGGCCTCGAGCGTCTTCCGGCGCTTCGGATCGGCCGCCGCTTCGCCGAGGTCGGCCGGGAGCTTCGCGACCGCCGCGCGGGCCGCATCGAACGCTTTCTCGTCCGCCTTCGCGATATCCGGCGGCGCGGAGGCCGCGAAGATCTTGGCCATGTCGCCGAGGCTCGCCACCGTCGCCGCGAGCGCGCGGGCCGAACGGCCGGATCGCCAGCCCTCGGCGGATTTGGGTTTCGCGGCGTCGGCGGAGCTTCCCAGCGCCGGCAGGAGCTTGAGGTCGACCATGCGCTGGACGCCCCCGGCGAGGTCGGTGACCAGCCGCGCGGCCGCGTGCTGGGGATCGGCGAAGTGCAGCCGGTCGCCCTCGCCGCGCCTCAGCTTCTCGAGCGGACCGTCGGCGGCGCGCCACTCGCGCACGATGTCGTCCGCGATGCCCGCGAGGTTGCGGGCGATCGCCGAACCGATCCGGCACTGGCCGGCCGACGGCGCGTCGCCCGGCTCGTAGAGCACGCGCTCGAGCGCCGGAAACCCCTGTCCCGCGACGCTCGCGCTACGCATCGCGTCGGCGGTCAGGTCTGCGTCCCTCGCGCGGCTGGCCAGCTCAGAGAGCGCCTTGGTCACATAGTTGCGGCGGTCCGGTCCGAAGAAGATCCGGTCGGCGCGGAGCGACTCGCCGATCGGGCCGGTGGTGACGAACTCCACCCCGGCCCAGGCGTCCGCGGCCGCCTGGTAGTCAGCCTTGAGGCTCTCGGTCTCGGCGCCGGAGTCGCCGTCCGCGCAGGCCCGCGCCCAGTCCTCCGCCTGTCGCGCGGTCGCCGCGGCCAGCGCCTCGTAGCGCGGCAGCACGGCCTGTTCGATCACGCGGACGGCGAGCGGGCCGGGCTCGGGAGGGGCGGCGGACGCCGGCGCCGCCCACGCCATGCCCGCGAGGAGCGCGAAGGCGAGAACCAGCTTCATGGGCGTCACCTCGCCGCGGATGCGGGCCGCGGGTCGGCGATCGATCCGGCCGCCGCGGTCCGGTCCTCCGTGCACCCTGGCGAGGCGCCGCGCAAGCGCGGCCCGGCGCGCGCGTCGAGAGGTCGCGACGCTCCGCTCAGATCAACTCGAGAACGGATCGAACAGCCTGAAATCCGAATGCTTGAGGGCGACGCCCTCCTCGAACTGGGCGATCTTCACCTGGTCGTAGAAGTCGCGGCCGCCGTCCTCGTCGTAGAACAACGAACCGGTCTTCTTGTCGTAGATCAGGTGCTGATCGTCGGTCTTGGCCGCGGTCCCGATGACGAAGGACGCCTTGGCGAGCTTCGGCCCCATACCGTCGAAGGCTTCGTAGCCGAAGGTGGACAGGACGATCTTGTCGCTCCCGGCCTGGAAATTCTCGATGTCGTCGACCCCGGGCTCGTAATCGCCGTTGAACCTGAAGACGTCCTTGCCCTGACCGCCGACCAGCGTGTCGTCTCCGCCACCGCCCGAAAGCTCCACGGCCTTTTTTCCGGCGACGAGGCGATCCGCGTAGTTGGTGCCTTCGATCTTTTCGATGGACGAATAGGCGTCGCCCTCAGCGTAGCCCGTATTGTTCTTCGGCTTCAGCAGATCGACGACAAGGCCGTCGCTACCGCTGAAGCTCGAGAAGCTGACCGTATCGAAGCCTTTGCCGCCATTGTAGTGATCGGCGCCGCCGCTGCCGTTGAAGACATCGTCGCCGCCGAGGCCGTCGAAGGACTCCGCAGCCGATGTGCCGAGAAAGACGTCGTCGCCGCCAAACAGCTTGCTCACCAGCTGCTTCAGGCCGCCGCCATCGATAGCCTTGTTGAGGTCAGCCGCCTTGATTTCGAGCGATCTCGCCGCCGCGACCGGCTGGAAGGCGGTGTCGTAGACCGCGATCTCCGTGATCGTTCCGCTCTTCGGCGCGCCGGAGCCGTCGAACGTCAGGCCTTCGCCCTGGATGATCAGGTTGAACGAGCCCGCCTGAACCTGGACGGTGCTGGAACTTCCCGTGTGGTAATCGCCCTGCAGGAGCTTCGCGAGGCTGTTCGGCCCGTCGAAAGCGTCGAAGGGCTTGCTGTAGCTCAGAGAGGTCATGCGCGATCCCCGTCAGAGGCGCCGAGCTCGGCCCCGATCGCCGGATTGTCCGGACAAGACGAAATCTGCTGAAAAATGAAAGCGATCGCCAGATCGTAGGATTACTTACCTCCGAGAGAGCCAGCTCAAAGATCGTTCAAATAGTCGAGGAGCGCTTGTCGCTCGTGGGGCGCAAGCTTTTCGAACCGGGCGCGTGCGGCGGCCGCCTCGCCGCCATGCCAGGCGATCGCTTCCGCGACGGTCCCGGCGCGGCCGTCATGCAGCAGGCCGCTTCCCAAAGCGAGCGTCTCGGACAGCCCCCAGAGCGGCGCCGTTCGCCATTCCGGGCTCGCCGCCGCCCCTTCGGCCGCGCCGTCGTCGAGCCCCGAGCCCATGTCGTGCAGGAGCAGGTCGGAGAACGCCCGCGCCTCGCCGCCATCCGCGAGGGCGAGGCTCGGGACGTGGCAGGCGCCGCAACCGACGGCCTCGAACAGATCTTCGCCGCGTCCGGTCGCCGGGTGAGCGGGCGCCGGCCGGCTCTTCAGGAACGCGACGAGACCCGCGAGCAATTCGGGCCCGACCTCCGGCTCGCCCGGTCCGCCGCCATTCGGCGCCTGGCGGCAGGCAACCTGCGCCGACGTACAGTCGCCGACCGGGTCCGGCCGGCCTCGGGTCGACAGGCCGAGGTCGAGCGCGAAGGCGGCCTCGGCCTGAGCCTGAAGGGTCGGCTCCGTCGCCTTCCAGCCCAAGCGGCCGATCTCGCCCGAGGCGAGCCGCGCCGCACGGCCCGACACCCCGTCGCCGTCGCGGTCGTCGGGGTCTTCGCGCGCGACGATCGCGGCGTCCGGGACGCGCGCGAGAAGCCCGAGCCCCGCCAGCGACGGCGCCACGCGGGCCGATACGCGGGCGCCAGCGCCCAGAGCTCCGTAGGCGAGACCGTCGACACGCCATTCCGGCTTTACGGACGGTCCCGGCGCTGGCGGGCGGCTCGCGGCCGCCTCGCCTTCGCCCGGCGCGCCGCCGAGCCCTGCGGGTTGCAGCTGCGCGCCATAGACCGGGTCGGGCCGGCCCTTCGCATCCGCGAGTCTCAGCACGAGGCCGGGCGTCGCCGCCGGATCGTCTCGGCCGAGCAGGAAGCGCGCCCGCTTGCCGTCCGCCCCGTGGCACGCCGAACAGGAGCGCGCCGCGAACAGCGGGCCAAGACCATCGGCGCTCTTGGTCGAGGACGGCGCCTGGACCCACAGCCGGTCGAACACCGCCTTGCCGACGGCGACGTCGAGATCGCGGGCGACGGCGATCGACGCGGCGGTGGCGACGCCCGTTACGAGGGAGAGGACGGCGGCGCGGGCGGCCATGGCCCCCGCCTAGAGCTCAGCCGCCGCCACGAAGGGCAGGAAGCCAATCGCGTCGCCGCGCCTGACCTCGTCTCGGCCAGCGGGGATGACCGCGAGGCCGTCGGCTGCGATCAACGGCGCAAGCCGCGCCGAGCCGCCGCGGCCGAGCTTCTCCACCACCGGCAGGCCGTTGTCGGCCGCCCCGATGACGCGGGCCGGGGCGAACTCCGTGCGGCCGCCAGGACCGCCTTGCGAAAAGCCCGCGACCGCCGCGAGCGGCCGTAGCGGGTGCGGCTCCATGCCGGCGAGCTTTTCCAGCGCGATCCGCCCGACGAGCAGCCAGGCCACCAGCGCCGCGAAGGGATTTCCGGGCAGGCCGACCAGGACCGTCGAGCCGACATGGCCGGCGACCACCGGTTTGCCGGGCTTCAGGGCGACGCGCTGCAATTCGAGAGCGCCGCCCGCCGCCATGACGGCCGCGGCCAGATGATCCTCGTCGCCGACCGAGGTCGCGCCGCTCGTCACGATCAGGTCGCACCGGGCGGCGGCTTCGCTCACCAGCCGCGTCAGCGCCGGGCGGTCGTCCGGCGCGACGCCGAGATCGACGATCTCGATCGCCGGCTGGTCGAGCAGCGCCGCGAGCATCGGGCGGTTGGCGTCGTGGATCAGGCCGGGTCCGAGCGGGCGGCCGGGCCGCACCAGCTCGTCGCCGGTCGACACCAGGCCCACGACCACGCGCCGCCGCACCGCGATCTCGGCGACGCCCGAGGCCGCAAGGATCGCGACGTGGCGGGCGTCGAGCCGCCCCCCCGCCGGCACGATGACGTCGCCCGCGGCCACGTCCTCGCCGCGGCGCCGGATGTTGTCGCCGGGCGCAGGAGGCCTGTTCAAGACGATCCGGCCGCCGGCGCGCGTCACGCGCTCCTGCATCACCACCGCGACCGCGCCCTCGGGCATCGGCGCGCCGGTCAGGATGCGGACCGCCTCGCCCTCGCGCAAAGGCGCGCGCGCGCCGGCGTCGCCCGCCGCGAGCCGCCCGCGCACCTCGAAGCTCGCCCCGACGCCGCCGAGCGCATAGCCGTCCATAGCCGAATGGTCGAACGGCGGCAGCGGCGTCGGGCTGAGGACATTCTCGGCCGAGACCCGTCCGCCGAGCCGCGCCAAAGGCGCGCGCTCGCCCGGCACGGCGCGCGCCACCAGCTTTTCGGCGCGCTCCTGCGCGGCGGCGATCGAAAGCAGCGCAGAATCGGAGCGCAGAGCCGCCTCCAGAACGCTCATCCGGTCGCCTCGTCGACGTCGATGCGCATGCGCCGGCCGCGCCTGTCGAAGAAGGCGCCGTCATTGATCGCGAGTCTGTCGTCGTCGATCATCGACTCCACCCGGCGGAGCTCGACCCGCGCCAGCGGCTCCTCGACGGGGCCGCCGTCGCGCGCGGTCGCGGTGAAGAACACGGCGCCGTCCCAGCCGCCCGGCGCCGAGGCGAACAGCTTTCGAACGTCCGCCCAGCGCGCCTCGCCGCCGATCACGTGGAAGAACGTCGAGGCGACGGGCCTTGCGTCGCGTTCGCCGATCTCGACCAGCACCACGAGCGCGGTGAAGCCGCCGGTCGCGGCGTATTCCGCCGGCATCCAGTCGTCGAAGTCGAGCATCAGCGGCGGATCGGCGGCGTGATCGTCAGAAATCGACAAGCGGCGTGTCCGGCATGTAGCGGTCGAAGAGCTCGGCGAAGGGCTTTCCGCGCAGCGCCTCGAACCGCGCCTCGAAATCCGAGAGCGCGATCAGCAGCGCCGTTTCGCGGCCCTCGCCATGCGCGGGCTCGTCGAGCGAGTAGGCGACCGGCTCGGCGTCCGCCTCCGGTCGCGCCTCCGCGGCCGCCCGCGCTTCCTCCTCACGGGCCAGGCGATCGTCGTGGACCGCGTCCGCAAGCGGCGTCATGGCGTCCAGCACCTCGTCGCGCGCGGCGTCGCGGCCGGCCCATTCGAGCTCTTCGGCCGCCGCGAGGCGCTGGGCCGCGCGGGACGTCTCGCGATCGGCCGCCGTCGCGTCGGCGGAGACCAGAGCGCTCAGGAAATGGAACCGGCGATAGGCGCGTCGCCGGTCGGTCTCGAGCTGCGCGATCTCCTTCGCGAATTGATCGCGGAGCTGGCTCTCCGCGGCGCCGACCTCGGCGGCGGCGCGCTCGAGGGCGTCAAGGGCGGCAGGCGGCGAGAAGGGGATCATGAGGCCAGACGCTCCTCGCCGGTTTCGGTCACGCTCGACCGGCGGAACAGGTCGCGGCGGTGGCGGTTGATCCGCCGCTCGTCGCCCCGGCGAATGGTGACGCCGTGCCGGTCGAAGAATTCGAGGATCTGGATAGCGACCTTGCGGCCATTGTCGAGCCGGTCGCGGAAACGGGCGGCCGTCACGACGCCGGACGGCTCCCGTTCGGCGATCTCGGTCGCGATCTCGACCATCTCGGCCACGACCTCGCGGAGAAAGAAGTGATCGTGGGCGACCTCGTCGACCCGGCCGAGGCGACCCGACAGTTTCAACATGCGGCGCATGTCCTCTTCAGCCGCGCCAAGCTCAGCCGCGAGATCGCGCACGCGCGGCGGCCGGAACCGGGCTTCGCCGGCGAGGCGCGGCGCCGCCGCCTCCCAGAGGCGATCGTCCGCGGGCGCGAGTCGCGCCACATGGCCGGGCAGGCTGACCCAGGCCCCGGCGATCCCGACCGCGCCTTCGCGCTGGAGGGCCGCGAGCGCGGCGAGGAAGGCGCGGCCCGGCAGGCGCGGCTCGACCGAGAGCCTGAGCCGTTCGGCGCCCAGTCCCTGAAGGTCCGGATTCGCCGCATGATGCGCCGCGAGCGCGTCGGCGACGGCCGAACGAAAGGCCGAAAAGATCTGTGGCGCGAGCGCATAGCCGCGGCCGCCGGGAAGCGGGCTCACGCCGAGACGCGAGGTCAGCGCCGCGCCCGCGGCGGGTCCGATGTTGCGGTCGCGGAAGAAAGCCTCGACGTCGACCGCATGGGGCGGCGCCGCGAACAGGGCGGAGAGCGCCTCGGCGTGGTCGGCATGCGCCAGCGCGTCGAGCTGGGCGCGGCGCTCGGGCGCGCGGCGGCGGCGGGCGGGCGCCCTGAGGTCCAGAATTCTTCCGCCGGCGACGGTGCGGACGCCGCTGGTGTCGCGCAGCACGAAGCGGTCGAGCGCGACTGCGGCGATCGGCCGGTCGAGCGCGATCTGCGCGCGGGCCGCGACCCCCGGCGCGAGCGCGTCGCCCTCGAGCGGCACCAGGCGGGCCGCGACGTCGGCCGCGCCGTGGTGCAGGCGGACCGGCGTCCAGGGGCCGAGCGGCCGCGGCTCCGAGGCGAGCACCGAGAGCTCGACGTCGATGCGGTCGCTCGGCGCGTGGAGCTCGGGAGCGCCGACGACGTCGCCGCGCCGGATCGCGTCCTTGGAGACGGCGGAACCTGCGAGGTTCAATGCGCAGCGTTCGCCGGGGCGGCCGATCTCGACCGCCCGGTTCTGGGCGTGGATGGCGCGCACCCGCGCCGTTAGCCCCGAGGGCGAGACCGTCACGGCGTCGCCGACACTCACCGGCCCGTCGCGGAGCGTCCCGGTCACGATCGTGCCCGCGCCGGCGAGCGTGAAGCAGCGGTCGACCGAAAGCCGGAAACGCCCTTCGCCGCCCTGGGAGGGCGCGAATGCGCCAAGCTCGTCGAGCCGGGACTGCAGGGCCGCGAGCCCCTCCCCGGTCACCGCCGACACGGGCAGGATCTCGGCGCCCTCGAGCGCGGTGCCCTGCAGCAGCTCGTCGATCTCGTCCTCGACCTCGCGTAGCCGGGCGTCGTCGGCGAGGTCGCATTTGGTCAGGGCCACGAGCCCCCGCCGCACGCCGAGCAGATCGACGATTGCAAGATGCTCGCGGGTCTGCGGCATCGGTCCGTCGTCCGCCGCGACCACCAGCATCACGAGGTCGATCGCGCTCGCGCCGGCGAGCATGGTGCGCACGAAGCGCTCATGGCCGGGCACGTCAACAAAACCCAGCACCGAGCCGTCCGGGCGCGGCAGATAGGCGAAGCCGAGCTCGATCGAGACGCCGCGCGCCTTCTCCTCCTTCAGCCGGTCGGGATCGATCCCGGTCAGGGCCCGCACCAGCGCCGACTTGCCGTGGTCGACATGGCCGGCCGTGCCGACGATCACGCCTCGGTCTCCGTGGCGATCGGACGTCGGGCGGCCGCGGCCGCCGCCGCCTCGTCTTCTGGCTCCAGCGCGGCGCGCACGGAGCCGAGGAAGGAGGCGGCGAGCGCGCTGCCGCCAGCCTCCGCGCGCAGCAGCCAGACCAGCGCCGCCCGGTCGTCCTGCTCGACGCCGGCGCCGAGATGGAGCGCCGCGCCCAGCATCGCCTGGCCGTCGGCGTCGCCGCGGCGGGCCGCCTCGTACCACCAGCGCGCCGACTCGTCCGGGTCGCGCTCCATGCCGATGGCGTTGTGCGCCATCAGGCCGAGCCGCGTCATGCTGCTCGCGACCTCCTGTTCGGCGGCGGCGAGCGCCCAGCGGCGCGCCTCGCCGGCGTCGAGCTCCACGCCCTGGCCTTCGAGCAGCATCCAGCTCAGCATGTCCTGCGCGGCGGCGTCGCCCTGCTCCGCGGCCTGCCGATAAAGGTCGGCGGCGGCCGCGTCGTCCTGCTCCACCCCGCCCTCGCCCTTGAAGTAAAGCGTCGCCAGATGACGCTGGCCGACCGGGTCGCCGGCCTTGGACGCGGCCAGGAACCACCGCGTCGCCTCTTCGAGGTCTCGCTTTACGCCGAGCCCCTCGGCGTAGCAGGCCCCGAGATTGCTCTGCGCGCGCGGCTGCCCCTGCTCCGCAAGCGGACGCCATACTCCGGTCGCGAGCGCATAGTCGCCGGAAGCTGCCGCGTTGAAGGCCATCTCCATCAGCGCGTCGACGTCCTCGAGGTCCTCTTCCTGCTCGGCCAGGGTCGGCCGCTCCTCCTCCGGATTTCCGCGCAGGATCTTGCCGAACCAGCTCATTCGGCGTCCTCCGCCGCGGTGGCGAGGCCAAGCTCGACGATGCTCTCGGCGAGCGCGTGCTCGTCGTCCAGACCGCGCAGGTCGAGGTTCAGGCGATCGTCGGAGATCCGGCCGATGATGGGGACCGACAGCGCCCGCATCGAGGCGGCGAGCCGCTGGAGGGCGCCGCCGCCCCCCTTCTCGCCGAGCGACGCGACCGCGAGCCCGCCGCTCGGAATGGTCGCGAGCGGCAGCGCCCCGGAGCCGATCTGGCTTTCGAGATCGACGATCTCGACCTCGAAACGCGGCCCGATGGCGTCGGCGAGAGCGGGCCGGAAGCGCGCCGCCAGCGCCTTCAGCTTCTCGGCCGGACGCGCCAGCAGCGCGAGCGTCGGCAGGCGTTCGGCGAGGCGGTCGGGATCGCGGTAGAGCCTGAGCGTCGCCTCGAGGGCCGCAAGCCTCAGCTTGTCGATCCTGAGCGCCCGCTTGAGATGGTTCTTGGCGAGGCGGCGGACGAGATCGTGGCGGCCGACCACGAGCCCGGCCTGCGGGCCGCCCAGCACCTTGTCGCCTGAGAAGGTCACGATGTCGGCGCCGTCGCGCACCGCCTCCTGCACGGTGCGCTCGCGCTGCAGACCGTAGGCGGCGAGGTCGACGAGCACCCCAGAGCCGAGATCGTCGACCAGCGGAACGCCGCGCTCATGGACGGCTGGCGCAAGCTCGGCTGCCGGCGTCTCCTTCACGAAGCCCTCGATGCGGTAGTTCGAGGGATGCACCTTCATGACGAGCGCGGTCTGGGGCCCGATCGCCTCGACATAGTCGGCGAGGTGGGTCCGGTTGGTCGTCCCGACCTCGACCAGGCGCGCGCCGGCCCGGTTCATGATCGAGGGCATGCGGAACGCGCCGCCGATCTCGATCAGCTCCCCGCGGGAGACGATGGTCTCCTTCCCGTCCGACAGCGAATTGAGCGTGAGCAGCACGGCGGCGGCGTTGTTGTTGACGATGACGGCGTCCTCGGCGCCCGTCAGCTCGCGCAGCAGGCCGCGCACATGGTCGTCGCGCTCGCCGCGCCGGCCGTCGGAGAGGTCGAACTCCAGCGCCGTCGGGCTGCGCATGGCGGCGACGACGGCGGCGATCGCCTCCTCGGCGATCAGCGCGCGGCCGAGATTGGTGTGCAGCACCGTGCCCGTCAGATTGAGCACGCGCCGCTGGCTCGGCCGGCTCTCGCCCTCGAGCCGCATCGAGGCGGCCGCCGCGATCCGCTCCGGCGACACGTCGACGGCGGCGCCGGCCCGCCAGGCCGGACGAACCTCGTCGAGGCTCGCGCGGACGCCCGCCACCGTCGCGGCGCGGCCATAACGCTCGATCGCGAGCTGCGCCGCGTCGGTCGCCAGCACCCGATCGACCGCCGGAAGCGGCGCGCGGGTCTCGGGCGGGATCTCACGCGGCTCGTGCAACATACGCTCTTCGGCCTCGGCGGGGAAAAGGCCCCGCCTCAGATCAATATCCCAGCAGATAGGGATTGAAAGCCGCTCGCGCCCAGCCGGCCTCGCGCACCTTGATGTCGAGGCCGAGCGAAGCGACGTCGTCGGCGACCGGATCGAGATCGACGTCAAGGTGTTGGTGCATGATCTTCACGTAGCACCTGCAGGTGTCGCAGGTCTCCGCCTTGACGGTCGCGCGGTCGTCCCTCGGCTTCGAAGCGGCCACGGGCTCGACCGTCTCGCCGTCTTCCGACAAAGCGCGATAGGCGATCCCGGCGGTGGAGTCGCAGGCGACGCATTTGACCCGGACGTGGTTCCAGAGCGTGCCGCAGAGCGCGCAGGCGACGTAG
>NZ_RYFI01000002.1:57772-70935 GCF_004103825.1 Hansschlegelia zhihuaiae | reverse complement strand
CCCCGCCGCAGGCCGGACAGGCGCCGACGCCGACGGGCGCGAGGCGCGACGCGTCGAGCCTCCCGGCCAGCCGCGCGAAATGAACCTGGAGCGCGGCGGATGCGAAGACGTGGTCGGCGAGCGTCTCCACCCCGGCCGCGTTCTCCAGCGCCTCCACCATCGCGGTCCGCCTGGCCTTGGGATCGGCGGCGAGCCGCGCGCGGGCCTCCGCGGCCGGCTCGGGCATCGCGACGGCGACCGCCCGGTCGAGCAGGCGCGACAGCGTCTCGAGCGCGGCCTCGTCGGGCTCGAACCGGCCGCGGTCGATCGGCGGCATGCCGAACTCCTGGGAGCGCGCCATCGCCTCCTCGCTCGGCGGCGTCGGATCGGGCAGGCCCTGCTGGACGTCATGCTGGATCTGCGAGAGTTCAGCCAGGAAACCGAGATAATCCTCGAGCGGATGGCCGGGCGCGATCTCGCGGAACCGCGCCGCGCGCTTCGCGAACAGCGAAGCGGGGTCGGGCGTCACCGCGAATTCAGGTTTCGGCGTGACGCCGATGTCGGTCGGGGTCGGCGCCAGCGCGCTCGGTCCGGCCATGATGCGATCTCCTCGGTCGAAACGAAGACGGCCCGGGGCGCGTGAGCCGCCGGGCCGCCAGTCTAGCGCAAGGCGCGGACGCCTCGCGATGTCGCGTCATTCGCCTGGGGCGCGCTCGCCCTTGACGGTCCGGCGCAGCCATTTGCGGTGGTGGCGCCATGCCCAGCCGCCGGTGACCTTGCCGCGCGTCATGCTCGCCACCGAGCCGCGCACCCAGATGCCGGCATAGATGTGCACGATGATCAGCATGATGGCGAAGAACGCCATCACTGCATGGATCAGCGCCGCCAGCCGGTTGGTCTCGATGGTGACGTAACCGCCGAAATACTGGTCCCAGATGACCAGCCCGGTGGTGAACAGCACCAGGATCATCAGCGCCTGGCCCCAGAACACGCCCTTCTGGCCGGCGTTGTACTTGTCGAGCTCGGGGAGCCGCTCCTCGTCGCCCTTCACCACGTCCCCGATCTGCTTCATCCACTGGGTGTCGTCGCGGTTCCAGAGGTTCATCCGCCAGAATTGCAGGAACATGCCGAAGAAGCTGATGAGCAGGATCACCCCGAGCCAGGGGTGGATGGCGCGGGTGAGCGCGCCTCCGCCGAACAAGGCCGTCAGGAAGTAGAGACTGGGGTGGAACAGCGCGAGTCCGCTCAGCGTCAGCAGACTGAACGTGATCGCGGTGATCCAGTGGTTGACCCGCGCGAAGGCCGAGTAACGGTCCACGAAGGTCCGCGCGCGGACGACCGGCGGCTGGTGTTCGATGTCGATCGCCATCAGACCGGCCTCGCCTCAGTTTTGGAGCTCTTGCCCTCCTCGGCGAGCTCCGCCGCGTTCTCCTCGTCGTGCTCGGAGACCTTGTTGGGCCCGACCACGGTGTGATGGAAGAACGCGCCGAGCGCCGCGAAGGCGAGAGCGCCGAGCGCCAGCACCTTGCCCGTGCCCTTCCAGGCCGCGACCAGAGGGCTGATCTTCGGCTCGTGCGGCAGGCCGGCGTAGATCTCCGGCTTGTCGTTGTGATGCAGCACATACATCACATGCGTGCCGCCGACGCCCGCCGGGTCGTAGAGCCCCGCATTGGCGTAGCCGCGGGACTTGAGGTCCACAATCCGCTTCTCCGCCTGCTTCTTCATGTCCTCCTTGGTACCGAACATGATCGCGGCGGTGGGACATGCCTTGGCGCAGGCCGGCCCCTGGCCGACCGCGACGCGGTCGGAGCAGAGCGAGCATTTGTAGGCCTTGTGGTCGACCTTCGAGATGCGCGGGATGTTGAAGGGGCAGCCCTTCACGCAGTAGGCGCAGCCGATGCAGTTCTCGTGGACGAAGTCCACGATGCCGTTGGTGTACTGCACGATCGCGCCGGGGGCCGGACACGCTTTGAGGCAGCCCGGATCCTGGCAATGCATGCAGCCGTCCTTGCGGATCAGCCACTCGAAATTGCCGGTGTCCGGGTTGTCCCACTCGGCGAAGCGCATCAGCGTCCACGAGTTCGGCGTGAGGTCGTGCGGGTTGTCGTAGACGCCCACATTGACCCCGACCTCCTCGCGGAGGTTGTTCCACTCGAGGCACGCCGACTGGCACGCCTTGCAGCCGATGCACTTCGAGACGTCGATCAGCTTGGCGACCTCGATGGTCTGGCCGCCGGTGACCGGCGGCGTGTCGGTCGACGCCGAGCGGCGAAGGAGATTGAGGGACTGGTTGGCCATGTCTCCGCCCTCCCCTTACGCCACAGGACCCGAGGCGATCGCCTCGATGTTGACCAGGAACGCCTTGTATTCCGGCGTCTCGATGTTCGCGTCGCCCACGAAGGGGGTCAGCGAGTTCGGGTTCATGCCCTTCTTGGCCGCGCCCATGAAGCCCCAGTGCTGCGGGATTCCGACGATGTGGGTCGGCTTGCCGTCCACCATCAGCGGCTTGATGCGCTTGGTGACGACCGCCTTGGCCTTCACCGACCCGCGGTTCGACCACACCCGGACCCAGCCGCCCTTCGTGATGCCCTTCTCCTTGGCGAGCTCCTCGGAGATCTCGACGAAGAATTCCGGCTGCAGCACCGCATTGACCCAGACATGCTTGGTCCACTGATGGAAATGCTCCGTCAGCCGGTAGCTCGTCGCGACGTAAGGGTACTTGTCCGACGAGCCGAGCGCCGCGAAATCGCCCTTGAAGATGCGCGCCGCCGGATTGCCGCGGATCTTCGGGGCGACGGCGTTGGCGACCGGCGCCTCGAACGGCTCGTAATGGGTCGGGAACGGCCCGTCCCGCATCATCTTGCGGGTGAACAGCCGCGCGACGCCCTCCGGGTTCATGATGAAGGGGCCGACCGTCTGCTCGGGCTTAAACGCCGCGCCATAGTCCGGCACGTCGATCCCAGCCCATTTGTCGCCCGCCCAGTAGACTAGCTTGCGGCTGTCGTCCCATGGCTTGCCGGCGACGTCCGACGAGGCGCGGTTGTAGAGGATGCGCCGGTTGGCCGGCCACGACCACGCCCATTTCGGGGCGAGCCCCGTGCCGCCGTCCTCCTTGTCGCGCCGCGCCATCTGGTTGCCGGCCTCGGTCCAGCAGCCGGTGTAGATCCAGCAGAACGCCTGGGTCGAGCCGTCGTCCTTGAGCTGGGCGAAACCGGAAAGCTGCTTGCCCTTCTCGACGACCACCTTGGTCGCGTCCTTCGGATCCATCTGGTCGGCGAGCGCCGAGCCGTTCATCTCCTTCGCCAGCTCCTGCGGCGTCGGATTGTTCGGATCGGCGTAGTTCCAGGTCAGGTTGAGGATCGGATCCGGGAACGCCCCGCCCTCCTTCTGGTAGAGCGCCTTCAGCTTCTGGCCGATCTGCGCCATGATCCAGGTATCGAGCTTGGCCTCGCCCGGAGGCTCCTGCCCCGGATAGTGCCACTGCAGCCACCGCCCGGAATTGACGAGGCTGCCCTCGTCCTCCGCGAAGCAGCTGGTCGGCAGCTGGAACACCTCGGTCTGGATGTCGCCGGTCTTCACGTCGTTGAACTCGCCGTGGTTCTCCCAGAACCGCGAGGTCTCTGTGTCGAGCGGGTCCATCGTCACGAGCCATTTGAGCTTCGACAGGCCCTCGGTGAGCTTGCCCCTGTTGGACAAGGTCATCAGCGGGTTGAAGCCCTGGCAGAAATACCCCGTCATCTTGCCCTGCACCATCAGGTCGAAGACGCGGAGCATGTCGTAGGTGACGTCGAGCTTCGGCAGGTAGTCGTAGGCCCAGTTGTTCTCCGCCGTCGCGGCCTCGCCCCACATGGACTTCTGGAACGACACGAAGAACTTCTTGTAGTTCTGCCAGTAGCTCATCTGGCCTGGCCGCAGCGGCTTGAATCCGCGGCTCGACATATAGGCGTTGAAGTCCGGCTCCTTCTCCGTCGGCAGCGTGAGATAGCCGGGGATCAGGTTCGACATCAGGCCGAGGTCGGTGAGGCCCTGGATGTTGGAGTGACCGCGGAGCGCGTTCATCCCGCCGCCGCGCACGCCGATATTGCCCAGCAGCAGCTGGACCATCGCCATGGCGCGGATGTTCTGCGAGCCTTTCGAATGCTGCGTCCAGCCGAGCGCATACATCGACGTCATGGTCTTCGTCGGCGTCGAACAGGACGCGATCATCTCGGCCACCTTCAGGAACTTGTCCTTGGGCGATCCGCAGATCCGCTCCACCATCTCGGGCGTGTAGATCGCGAAATGCTTCTTCATCAGCTGGAAGACGCAGTTCGGATCCTGCAGCGTGTCGTCGAGCTTGGCGAAGCCGTCCTCGCCCACCTGGTAGTCCCAGCTGGACTTGTCGTAGTCGCGCTTCGCCTCGTCGTAGCCCGTGAACAGGCCGTCCGAGAACCCGTAGGCCGGATTCACCAGATATGCCGCGTTGGTGTAGTTCTTGACGTAGTCGTGCTGGATCTTGTCGTTCGACAAGAGGTAGTTGATCACGCCGCCCAGGAACGCAATGTCGGTTCCAGGCCGGATCGGGCAGTAGAAATCGGCGACCGAGGCCGAACGCGTGTAGCGCGGATCGACGACGATCAGCTTGGCGCCGCGATTGGCCTTCGCCTCAACGACCCATTTGAAGCCGCACGGATGCGCCTCGGCCGCGTTGCCGCCCATGATGATGGCGAGATCGGTCCAGCCGATGTCCGCCCAGGAGTTCGTCATCGCACCGCGACCGAATGTTGGGGCCAGACTGGCCACCGTCGGTCCGTGTCAAACGCGCGCCTGGTTGTCGAAAGCCACGATCCCCGCGGAGCGCACGACCTTGTAGGTCAGCGTCGCGGTTTCGTTGGTGGTCGCCGACGCGGCCAGGAAGCCGACCGTCGTCCAGCGGTTGACCGTCACGCCGTCCTTGGACTTCGCGACGAAGTTCTTGTCGCGATCGTCCTTCATCAGCCGGGCGATGCGCTCGAGCGCGAACTCCCAGGTCACCCGCTCGAACTTGTCCGAGCCCGGCTTGCGGTGCATCGGATATTTCAGGCGCGTGTCCGAATGCACGAAGTCGAGCAGCGCCGCGCCCTTCGGGCAAAGCGTGCCGCGGTTGACCGGATGGTCCGGATCCCCCTCGATGTGCATGATTGCCTGTTTGTTGTTGGCCGAGCCGTCGCCCACCCCGTACATCAGGATGCCACAGGCCACCGAACAATATGGGCAGGTGTTCCGGGTCTCCGTCGTCTTCGCGAGCTTGAAGGGCCGCACCGATTGGGCCAAGGCCTGTTCGGCGCCGCCGAAGCCCATCGCTCCGAGCGTCGTCCCGGCGACGCCCGCGCCTGCAGTTCTCAAGAACTGCCGTCGCGAAAGTTCGCCGATCATAGGAAGCATCCTCCCCTTCTGGCATGCCCGCGCGCCACAACGGTCGCGGCGGAATCATCGCCGGCGCCATGCCGGCCATCCTGTGACTAGGAGTACGATTTGAATCCTTCGAATGTCAAACGCTTCCAGATCGTATTGCGCCGCAAAAGATGTTTGATAATAGTAGCTTATTGAAACGGCTATCGACCGATCGCGGAACCGTGTGCAACGTTGGCGCGCCAGATGCCGCCGGCGCGCGTCAGCTTGATCTGCGCGGCCTGCGTTGCCCTCTGCCGGCGCTCAAGGTTCGCAAGGCGCTGTTGAAAGCGCCCCCCGGAGCGATCGTCGCCGTGACCTGTGACGACCCGCTCGCCCGGGTCGACATCCCGAATCTCGTTCGCGAGCTCGGCGACGAACTGCTCTCGATCGAAACCGAAGATCGCGCCGCGACCTTCGCCATCCGGCGCCGTGGCGGACCGCCGCCTGCCGAAATCGACTGATCGGCCGCCACGAGGCTCGCGCGGCCGGTCCAAGGATGCTAGGAGCTTCGCCGCCGCGGTCTCCCGCGGGGGCGCGTAGCTCAGCTGGTTAGAGCAACTGACTTTTAATCAGTAGGTCCTGGGTTCGAGTCCCAGCGCGCTCACCAACGTCTTCTTGGGCATGCAGGCCACGAAGACCGATAAGACCCGGCGCCGAACATGACGTGTGCTCCGCTTGGGCGCGACCACCGTCATCGGCCGCACGGCCTTCCGCGATTCCATAGAAGATCAATCCCCGGCTGCGGCCGAAGTGGCGATCAGAACCGCATGGGTCCGTAGCCCGTCACGGGGATGCCGTTCAGCACCCGTCGAGCGCCGTCGGCTTGCCGCTCCTCTTCCTGACGAACACAGCTGTCGAAGTTCGGCGCGTCGGGCTTCGCTCCCGCCGCCTCGCATCGCTCGGCCGCGGTCCTGCCGGCGCCGCCGCAGCCGGTGAGGCTGGCGGCGACTGCGGTCGCGAAAATGGCGCGGGAAAACCGGCTCAGATGCATCGGGCGACAGCCTTCGACGTTCCGTCGCGGTCAGATATGCCCGAGCAGAACCAGGATCAACAGCACGATCAGGACGACGCCGAGAATGCCGCTCGGCCCGTATCCGAATCCTCGCGAGTAGGGCCAGGTCGGCAGCACGCCGATGATGATCAGAACGATGATGATCAGGATGATGGTCGACATCGCGTCCCCTCTCCGAATGCTCTGATTGTCCAACGCCCTGATCAGCAACGCGGACGCGCGGTTTTCGATCCGCTTTCGGCGTGAGTATCCCCTTCGCAGGGAACGGGTCGCGTTCGGGCGGCGGCATGTCCGTCGTCGCGCGGCGCCGGCGCTTCCCGCGACTCCGTGAACCGGGGGCAGACGGCGACTGCGCCGGGCGTCTGCTTTATGGTCCCGAAGAACGTCGATCATCGGCCGAAGGGTGGTCAAAGATGGCGTATGCCCTGGACCGCAGATCCTTTCTGTGCGCCGCCGGCCTCAACGCGCTGGCTGTCGCCGCATCGGCCGAGCGCGCTTTCCCTCCGGCTTCGAGAGGTTTCGGCGGCCAGAGGACGGACGGACTGCGTCAGGCGGGCCTTTTGACGGCGGACAAGAATGCGGCCGTTCCGATCGCCCAGTTCATGACAGACGGTTCGCCGGGGACCAACGCCGCGGCGTACGACGCGGCGATCGACTACTGCAGGAACAACGGGCGATCGCTGATTTCGCTGCCGGAGAAGCAGGCGTTCAGGATCGGCGTCCCGAACAAGAAACTTCACGAGACCCAGCCGGGATATCGCTCCGGAGAAATATACGCCGCGCTGAAGCTTGAGAGCGGCTTCACCATGATCGGCAATGACGGATGGATCGAGCCGGTCAGGCCCGAGGTCATGCCGTCCGACAAGGGCAAGTACTTCCTCTTCTTCTGCCCCCACGACACGTCGACCGCGCGCGCCGGCGTCACGGATTGGACGTTCGACGGCGCAGGCTTCAAGGCGCACAGCGCGGATTGGGGCGGCGACGCGGCTCCTCATGTCTGCTCGATCGCCTATGCGATCGGCGCCACGCGTATGACGTTCCGAAGCTGCTGGGGCGACGCGTCCGACGCCGCGAGCGGCAATCTGCG
This sequence comes from Hansschlegelia zhihuaiae, assembly GCF_004103825.1. Taxonomy (GTDB): domain Bacteria; phylum Pseudomonadota; class Alphaproteobacteria; order Rhizobiales; family Methylopilaceae; genus Methylopila; species Methylopila zhihuaiae. The sequence goes on along the minus strand of NZ_RYFI01000002.1, from coordinate 63,445 downwards.
CCTCGGCTACTTCGCCAACCACGAAGACTTCGTCATGGAGCGGTGTCGCTGGTACGGCATGCTCCAGGTCGGCCATTTTGGCTATATGTGGCGTTCGAAATACGTCGACAACGTCTTCGACAACTTCACCGAGGCGCTCGATTTCGACCAGGTGATGTACCAGACCCTCGTACAGGGCAACGTCTTCCGAAACGGAATTCAGAGACAACAGCAGGCGATCGACGTCACGACCCCGGTGGGGCTCTCCGTGATCGACAACAAGGCCGAGAACCTCAGGCAGCTGGTCACGATCTACGCGAAGAAGAACAGCTACGGGACCTATCAGGAGTATGTCGACAACGCGCCAGGCGGCATCCCGGCGGATTACTCCAAGTCGATCACGCCGCGCGACGTCACGATCCGCGGGCTGACGCAGTTCGAAGGCGGCGTCCCGCATGCGCACGCGATCCGTATCGCCAATCCGCGCAAGAGGGGCGACGGCACTATGCCGGTCGTGAAGAACGTCCTGATCGAAGACTTTCATTTCCGCGGCGCGGGATCGTTCCGCGTCGAAGAGTGCGACGGCCTGACGATCCGAAACGGCGTGATGGAAGACATTCGGCACTCGACCAACGAGGAGGTCTCCGCGGCGCTTTCGGTCAACGCTTCGGGAGCAGGCGGAGCGGCCACGGCCAACTCGGTGCTGCGCGCGGGCATCGACAATGTCGCGGTCGACGGCTGCGACGGCATCGGCTTCCTGTCGCAGTACATGGACTATCTGAGGGTGCGCGGGCTCAAAGTACAGAACCACGACAGACTCGACCGCGGCGCCGGGGGCGTCGTGTTGCGCCGCACGCGCTTCAAGCCGGGCGCCGTCATCGACATCGACGACACCGTCGTTCGAGGCCCGGAGGGCGGCGGCTCGCGCACAGCCTATACGCTCGACGGGATCGGATCAGACAAGACGGCGAAGATCAAATGGGGCCGCAACAACCGCTCCTTCATCGCCAATTCGAAGGGCCCGGCCATCGCGCTTGTGGGGCCGTCGCCGCTGAACGGTGAGGGCGTCAAGCACCTCAGCCGGCCGCTGACGATCGATGCGGCCGGATCGAACGCGACGCCGAGTGAAGTATTCTTCGTCATGGGAGAGCGCCCGGGCAGAATCCTGTCGCTCAACCTTGTGGCCGCCGCCGACATCGTCGCCGACGCCGACAATTACGGAAACGCGATCGTCCGCCGGCGGCGCAAGGGCGAGCTGGTCAACCTGACCGGCTTCACGAGACTGGGCGCAACGCCTCTTTCAAAAGGCTCCTCCCTCGACCTGACTGCGGCCGCCGGCGCAAATCTGATCGCGGGAGGCGACCTGGCGCCGGGCGACGAGCTCATCCTTCAGGTCAATCAGGTGAACCGGGGGCGGCGTTTCGACGGCATAGCGGTGCAGATCGAGCTTATCGAAGCATAGCTCCCGAACGCCGCGCTCGAGGCTTTGCGCGCGATCTCTCTTCGGGCCCATGCCGACCTCGACCCTCACCGTTGCGGCGGGTCGATCACCGGCTGTTCGGGCGGGACCGGCTCGTCGATCGACGGGTCGATCTCGGGGTCCGGGTTCGGCACGATGTCGGGATCCTGAACGGGCACGTCGTCGGGCGCCGGCGGCGGGACGACCGGGCCGCCCGGAGGCGGGACCTCGGGGCCGGGCGGGTTCGGGACGTTGGGGCCGGTGGTCATCGGCGGCCTCCCGTCCCGACTTTGCGGGTCTCGCCAAGATCCGGCCGGGCGCGCAGGCTCGAGCCGCTCTTCGAGGCCGATATGCAGACGCCGATCTCCTCGACGGGATCGCAGACTCGTTCGGCGTCGGTGGAATAGGGCATGTCGTTCTCCTCAGCGTATCAGCCCCGCATGAGGGCGCCGTCACTTGGGAGAACCGTCTCGGCCGGCTTCCGTTCCGGCCCGAACCCGCGCCCGGGACCAGTCGGAACCGGCTTTCACTGCTCGCGGAAACTGCGCCGGAAGGAGTGCACCACCGGCTCGATGAAATACTCCATGGCGACGCGCTTGCGCGCTTCGACATAGGCCTCAACCGGCGAGCCCGGCTTCATGTCCTCGACCTTGGCGTAGGCCGCGAAGGCGGCGCGGTCGACCGCGACCTTGGCCACGTAATAGGTCTCGCGGGTCTGCTGGTCGGTGATGGCGTCCGCCGCAACGTGGATGACCTTGCCGGGGATCATCGGCATGTCGCGCATCGGGAAGGTCGTGAACGACACCCGCGCGTCCTGTCCGGTCTCGATGTTGCGGATCTCCGCCGGCGACACCCGGCCCTCGATGATCAGGTCGCCCTCGGTCGGCACGATCTGCAGGATGTCGGTGCCGGGCCTGATCACGCCGCCGATGGTTTTCGCCTGGCTGTTCAGCACATATCCAGTCGCCGGCGCGATCACCTGGGTGCGGGTCAGGATGTCGCTGCTCGCCGCGAGCCGCGCGGACAGCCCCGCGACCTCAGAGCGAGCCTTGGCGAGCTCGGTCGAGGTGTCGTTGAGGAACGTCGTCTCGGCGTTGTCGAGCGTGATCTTCTTCTCGATCTTCTCGATCTCGGCGCGCTTGATGTCGGAGTTGAGGCCGGCGATCTCGGTGTCGAGTTCCGAGCGCCGCCGCTGCAGGTCGAGCAGCAGGGGCTTGCGGGCGAGGCCCTTCTCCATGAGGCTCTGCGTGTCATCGATCTGGATGTCGATCAGCTCGCGCTGCCTCTCCGACCCGGAGATGCGCGCCTTGGCGCCCTCGATCTGCGCCGAGAGCTTGTCGATCTGGGTGCGCAGCAGCTGCTGCTTCTCACGCAGCGCTTTGACGCTCGAGACGAACAGCGCCTGCTGGCCCTTCACGAAATCCGGGAAGGTCGGATCGCCGTCGGCGTCGGCGATCGCCCCGGCGAAGTCGATCTCTTCGGCGCCAGAGAGCTGCGCGGAGAGCCGCGCGACCTCGGCCTCGCGGCGCGACAGCGTGTTGCGGACCTGGCCGACGGCCGCGAGCGCCTGGGCGCGCTCCAGCGTGATCAGCGGCTGGCCGCGCTTCACGAAATCGCCGTCGCGGGCGAGAATCTCGCTCACGATGCCGCCTTCGAGATGCTGGACGGACTTGCGGCTGGCCTCGGGGCCCACAACGCCGCGCACGACGGCGCCGGCGGAGAGCGGCGCGGTCGCGGCCCACACCGTGAACCCGCCCATGAAGCCGAAGATCACCACGCCGCCGGTGAGCGCGACGCCGCGCAGGCGGTTCGCGAGCTTGGGCGAGCGCTCGGTGAAGTCGGGCAGCGCCTTGCTCTGTTCGCCGGTCAGCTTCTCGGTCATGAGCGCGCGCCTCCAGGGATCGCGCGGACATTCTCGGACGACGCCGGAGCGACGAGCTCGCGCAGCACGTCCGTCGCCTTGCCGAGCTTCACGATCTGTCCGTTCTGCATCACCGCGACGCGGTCGGCGAGATGCGCGAGCGCCGGCTTGTGGGTCACGATCAGCGTCGTGACCTTGCGCTGCTTGAGCGCCGCGATGCAATTCACGAGCGCGCGCTCGCCCTCGCCGTCGAGGCTGGCGTTCGGCTCGTCCAGCACCACGAGGCGGGTCTCGCCATAGACCGCGCGGGCGAGCGCGATGCGCTGGCGCTGGCCGCCCGAGAGCATCTGGCCGCCATTGTGCAGCATGGTCTCGTAGCCCTGCGGCAGGCTCAGGATCAGCTCGTGGCAGCCGGCGAGCTTGGCGGCCGCCACGACCGCCTCGTCGTCCGGCTCGTCGAAGCGGGCGATGACGTCGCGCACCCGGCCGGAGAACAGCTCGGTGCCCTGCGCCAGATAGCCGATATATTTGCGCCGCTGGTCGTCGCGCCACAGCATGACGTCGCCGCCGTCGAGCCGCACGACGCCGCGCGCCGGCGTGCGGCTCGAGACGATCGCGCGGCAGAGCGTGGATTTGCCGGAGCCCGACGGGCCGATGAAGGCGACGGTCTCGCCCGGCTGCACCCCGAGCGAGACGCTCGCAAGGATCGGCCGCTCATTGTTGGGCGTCATGATGGTCAGGCCCTCGATCGAGAGCTTGCCTTCCGGGGTCGGCAGCGCGATCGGGTCCTCGATGATGTGGCCGGCGGCGTTCAGCAGGTTCGAGATCCGGGTCCAGGACAGCCGGCACTGCTGCAGGCCGCGCCAGGCCGCGATCGATTGGTCGAGCGGCGCGAGCGCGCGCGACAGCAGGATCGAGCTCGCGATCATGCCGCCGGGCGTGATGTGCCCGCCGAGCGAGAGATAGGCGCCGAGCGCAAGCGTGCAGATCTGCGCGACCACGCGCAGGAACTTTCCGGCGCCGATCATCACCGTCCCGCGGTCGGTCGCGTCGGCGAGCAGCGCCATCGAGGCGGCGTTGGCCCGGCTCGCCTTCTTGGCGAGCGGCCGGCTCATGCCCATCGCCGCCACGGTGTCGACGTTGCGCGCGGCCTCGGCCAGCACGCGCTGAGCCTCCGCGTGGCCCTGCGCGACGCGCTCCGTCGCGGGCTTGGTCACCCGGTCGTTGATCAGCGCGAGGCCGACGATCAGCACGGCGAAGACGAGGCCGAGCAGGCCGAGATCGGGGTGGATCAGCGTGCAGCCGAGCAGGAACACCGGCATCCAGGGCACGTCGCAGAGCGAAGGCAGCGTCGGGCCAGACAGGAAGGTGCGCACGGTGCGCAGGTCGTTGAAGGGCGTGCCTTCCTGCGCGCCGGTCTTCACGACGCCGCGCTCGGCCCCCATGGCCGCGGCGAACACCGGCTCGAACAGGCGGTCCTCGATCCACTCGCCGATGCGGGCGAGCGCGCGCAGGCGCAGCGCCTCCAGGGCGGCGTAGACCGCGATCGAGGCGGCGGCGATCAGCGTGATGTAGATCAGCGTCTCGACCACGCCGGAGCGCAGGACGCGGTCATAAACCTGCATCATGTAGAGCGAGGGGACGAGCAGCAGCAGGTTGATAGCGATCGAGAACACGCCGAGCAGCCAGAGCGCGGAGTTGAGCTCGCTCCGCACCTTGCGGAGCGTCTCGGCTCCGGGTCCCGTAGGCTGCTGATTGGGTCGCGCCATGGACGCCTCAAACTGGTGGCGCGCGACCTCGATCGCGCGTCAAGCGGAGATACGCCTTGTCGGGCGACCACCGCAATTCAGGGATACTGCGTACCCGTTGATTTATGGTGTCGATACCCGTCGTTTGCACGACCGGATGCGCGCAACCATGCGCCGCGGCGAATTCTCCGCCGGGGCGCTTATAAGCTTAATCGGCGCCCCCCGCCCAGCCCGCGACGGCCGAGGCCGCATAATCCCCGAACGCGCCCCGCGCGATCGCGCCGCGGGCCCCCGCCATCAATGTCTGATAATACGCGACGTTCACCCAGCTCAGCAGCATCATGCCGAGGATCTCGCCGGATTTCACCAGATGGTGGAGATAGGCGCGCGAATAGTCTCGCGCGGCTGGGCAATCGCTCTCCTCGTCGAGCGGCCGCGGATCGTCGGCGAAGCGGGCATTCTTGAGGTTCATGCGGCCGAAGCGCGTGAAGGCCTGGCCGTGGCGGCCGGCGCGTGTGGGCATCACGCAGTCGAACATGTCGACGCCGCGCGCCACGGCCTTCAGCATGTCGTCGGGCGACCCCACACCCATGAGGTAACGCGGGCGATCGGCGGGCAACTCCGGC
>NZ_RYFI01000002.1:49760-57695 GCF_004103825.1 Hansschlegelia zhihuaiae | reverse complement strand
CCCCGCGCCCCCGCCGATCGCGTAGCCGTCGAAGCCGAGCTCGACGAGGCCTCGGGCCGAGGCGCGGCGCAGATCCGGCTGGTCGCCGCCCTGGACGATGCCGAACAGCGCGCGGCCGTCGGGCGTCCCGAACTCGGTCTTGGACCGCTCCGCCCAGTCGAGCGAGAGCCGCATGGCGCGCTCGACCTCGACCCGGGGCGCAGGCAGCCGCACGCATTCGTCGAGCTGCATGGTGACGTCCGCGCCGAGCAGGCGCTGGATGTCGACCGAGCGCTCGGGCGTCAGGCGATGGGTTGAGCCGTCGATATGCGACTGGAACGTGACGCCGTCGGCGTCGAGCTTGCGGAGCGCCGCCAGTGACATGACCTGGAAGCCCCCGGAATCCGTCAGGATCGGCTTGTCCCAGCGCATGAAGGCGTGCAGCCCGCCGAGCGACGCGATCCTCTCCGCGCCGGGCCGGAGCATCAGGTGGTAGACGTTGCCCAGCACGACGTCGGCGCCGGTCGCGGCGACCTGATCGGCGTAGAGCGCCTTCACGGTCCCGGCCGTGCCGACCGGCATGAAGGCCGGCGTGCGGATGACGCCCCGAGGGAAGACAAGTTCGCCGGCGCGGGCGGCTCCGTCGATCGCCGCCACACGGAACGGGATGGCGCTCATCCGCGCCGCTCCGGGAGGAACAGGCAGGCGTCGCCGTAGGAGTAGAAACGGTAGCGCTCCCTGACCGCATGGGCGTAGGCGCGGCGGACGACGTCGAGACCCGCGAACGCCGCGATCAGCATCATCAGGGTTGAGCGCGGCAGATGGAAGTTGGTGAGCAGGGCGTCCACCGCACGGAACCGGAAGCCGGGCGTCATGAAGATGTCCGTCTCCCCCGAGAACCCCGCGAGCCGGCCGTCCGGCCCGACCGCGCTCTCGAGCAATCGGCAGGAGGTGGTGCCGACCGCGACCACGCGCCCGCCCCGACCCCGCGTTTCGTTCAGCGCCCCGGCGGTCGCGGCGTCCAGGACGCCGAACTCGGCGTGCATGCGATGATCGTCCGTGTCCTCGACCTTGACGGGCAGAAAGGTGCCGGCGCCGACATGCAGCACTGTCTCATGCCGCGCCACGCCGCGCGCGGCGAGCGCCTCCGACAGAGCGGGCGTGAAATGCAGGCCCGCGGTCGGGGCCGCGACCGCGCCGGGCTCGCGCGCGAACATGGTCTGGTAGTCGTCGGCGTCGCGGGCGTCCGTCGGTCGCTGGCCCGCGATGTAGGGCGGCAGCGGGATGTCGCCCGACGCCGCGATCGCGAGGTCGAGGTCCGGCCCGGCGAGGTCGAAGGCGAGCGTGACCTCGCCGCCCTCCCCGCGCGACTCGACGGTCGCGTCGAGGCGGCCGAGCAGACAGGCCATGCCCTCCGACGTCTCGCCGAAGCTTAACCGGTCGCCCGGCGCGAGCTTCTTGGCCGGCCGCGCGAACGCGAGCCAGCGCGCGGCGTCAAGGCGGCGATGCAGGAGGATTTCGGTTCGCGCGGCCGTCTCGCCGCGACGCCTGAGGCCGTAAAGGCGGGCCGGGATCACCCGCGTGGCGTTGACCACCAGCGCGTCGCCGGGTGCGAGAAGTTCGGGCAGGTCGCAGACGACGCGGTCCTCGAGCTCGGGCTCGCCGCCGGGACGCACCACGAGCAGACGCGCGGCGTCGCGCGGAACGGCCGGGCGAAGCGCGATCAGCTCCTCGGGGAGCTCGAAATCGAAGAGGGAGACGTCCACGCCGCTTGGCTCCGCAGCCGCCCGCCGCCTGGCGGGCGGCGTCGGATCAGAAGAAACGCACCAGCAGGGCGCCGGCGATCAGCAGCGCGATCCCTAGCATCCTGAGCAGCGTCAGGGGATGTTCGGAGACGCCCAGAACGCCGAAATGGTCAAGCAGAGCGGCCGTGATCAGCTGCCCGGCAATCACGAAGGCGGTCGCTGCGCCGATGCCGATCTTCGGCACGATGACGGTCATCATCGTGACATAGGCGGCGCCGAGCAGGCCGCCCGCGATCCACCAACCGAGCCCGACGCCGCGCCCAGCCGTGACAGCGCCGCCGACGCTCCCGCTCGCCAGCGCGAGCGCGGTGAGCGTCAGCGTCCCGACCCAGAACGAGGTGGCGGCCGCGACGACGTAGGAGCCGATCCCGCGGGCGAGGCCCGCATTGATGATCCCCTGCAGCGCGACGCCCGCGCCGATGGCGAGCGCCGGAATCGCGAAGAGCAGCTTCTCCAGCATTCCGGAGCGCGCCCCGCCTCGGATCAGGCGGCGTCGGCCGCGACCTTGATCGAGGTGATCTTGTCGGGGTTCTGCACCGGCTCGCCGCGCTTGATCTTGTCGACGTTGTCCATGCCGTCGGTCACCTTGCCCCAGACCGAATACTGGCCGTCGAGCCAGGGCGCGTCCTCGAAGCAGATGAAGAACTGGCTGTCAGCGGAATCCGGGTCCATGGCGCGCGCCGCCGAGACGGTGCCACGCACATGCTTCTCCTGTGAAAACTCGGCCTTGAGCTTCTTGCCGGAGCCGCCGCGCCCGGTGCCCTCCGGGCAGCCGGTCTGCGCCATGAAGCCGTCGATGACGCGATGGAACGCGACGCCGTCATAGAAGCCCTGGCGCACGAGCTCCTTGACCCGCGCGACATGGCCGGGGGCGAGGTCAGGCCGCAGCTCGACCGTCACTTTGCCCTGCGTGGTCTCGATCAGCAGCGTGTTTTCGGGATCGCTCATGGCGCGTCTCCTTGAAGTTTAGGTTTGGCTCCGTCGGCGCGTGGGCTCAGCCCGGCGCGCCCTCGAGCCGGATGGTCTTGACGGTGTCGGGACCCTGCACCACGCCGCCCTGTCCCTGGCCCTTCTTGAGCTGGTCGACGACGTCCATGCCGTCGATCACCTCGCCCACCACGGTGTACTGGCCGTCGAGCCAGGGGGCGGCCGCGAAGCAGATGAAGAACTGGCTGTTGGCGCTGTCCGGATCGGCTGAGCGCGCCATGCCGACGACGCCGCGCTTGAAACTCTCGCGGGAGAACTCCGCCGGAATGTCGGGATATTTGGACCCGCCGGTGCCCGTGCCGGTCGGATCGCCGGTCTGCGCCATGAAGCCCGCGATCACCCGGTGGAACGGCACGCCGTCATAGAACTTCTCGCGCACCAGCGTCTCGATGCGCTGGACGTGCTTCGGCGCGAGGTCGGGCCGCAGGCGAATCTTGACCGTTCCCTTGGTGGTCTCGAGCACGATCACCGGGCCGCCCGGCTGCTTCGGAGCGGCGCTTGCCGGCGCGGCCGAGAACGCCAGCGCCATGAGCAGTGCGAGAACGAATTTCATGACCAGGACCTTCCGGGGCGGGATGGCGTCAACGGGCGAAGCGTTCGGCGAGGCGGCGCGCGACCGGCGCGGGGACGAAGGCGGAAGCGTCGCCGCCCATGCTCGCGATCTGGCGCACGAGGGTCGCGCTGATCGGCCGGACCGCGGGGCTCGCCGGCAGCAGCACCGTCTGCAGCGCGGGCGCGAGTTGGCCGTTCATGCCGGCGAGCTGCATCTCATAGTCGAGGTCGGAGCCGTCGCGCACGCCGCGGATCAGGAGCGAGGCGCCCGCCGCCACCGCGGCCGACACCGCCAGGCCGTCGAACGTCTCCACGCGGAGCTCCGCGCCGGCGTCGGCGGCGAGCGGCCCGCAGGTCTCCTCCAGCATGGCGCGGCGCTCCTCGACCGAGAACATCGGCGCCTTTCCGGGATGGGTCCCGATTGCGATCACCAGCCGGTCCGCGAGACGGCATGCGCGCGCAGCCACGTCGACATGGCCGGAGGTCACGGGGTCGAAGGAACCTGGGTAATAGGCGACGCGGGGCATCAAGATCTTCAGGTCGGTGGGCGCGCCGTGCTTACCCGTCCGTCCGCCCGCCCGCAAGCTGCGGTATCCGTGAACCCCGCATGAACGGGCGCGCCATGCCCCGTTCAGTCCCGATCGTTAACTTGCCCGCCGAACATCAAGGGAGCTCGCGATGACGAGGACTGCGACGCGGGGGCGAAGCGTGAGGACGGCGGTGGCCGCACTCGCCGTGCTCTATGCGGTCGCGGCCCTCGCGGTGCTCGCGACGGCGTCGACCACGGGCGATCGATCGACGTTCGACCGGACGACCGAGGCGCGCCCCCTGGACCACCGTCCCCTCGGGCGTTAACCCCCGCCGCGAACCGGCGACGGCCACGGATTCCCGCCCCTCTCCGTGCCGAAGGCGCACGAGGACGCCCGGTCGCTTGCGGAGCGGCCGGGCGACCTGTTCGTTATCGGGCAGGGCCCGAAAAAAAGGCGGCGCCCACGAGAACCGCGGACGCCGCCTTGATTTTGGAGGCCCAGCCTGGATTTGAACCAGGATATGAGGACGTTCCCGCCCCCTGGGTAGCCATTCCCCCACCGGGCCATGCGGGAACGATAGGCTCCCGCGCCGCGGGGTGGCAAGACGATGCCCCGCTTATGCTTAACGGGACCTGAGTAATTCTACTGAAGGCGCGTTAACGGCCGTTCCAATCCGCCGCCCCTACTCCGCCTCGTCCTCGCCGATATAGTCGACCGACACCACACGCTCGCCTTCGGCCGTCTTGAAGACGGTGACGCCCTGCGTGGTGCGGCCGGCGAGGCGGATGTCGTCGACCGGGCAGCGGATCGTCTGGCCAGCATTGGTGACCAGCATGATCTGGTCGGAATGCTGGACCGCGAAAGACGCGACCAGCGGGCCGTTCCGCTCGTTCGTCACCATCGCGACGATGCCCTTGCCTCCGCGGCCCGTCACCCGGTACTCGAAAGAAGACGAGCGCTTGCCGTAGCCGTTTTCCGACAGAGTGAGGATGAGTTGCTCGGCCTCGCTCATCGACGCGTAGCGCTCGGCGCCAAGCTCGATGTCGGCGCCAGCCTCCGCGTCGGTCTCGGCCTCGGCCTCCGCCTCGGCGGTCGCGTCCTCGGCGACGCTCTCGCCCTGCCCGCGCCGGACCGCGTTGGCGCGCTTGAGATAGGCGACGCGCTCGTCGGCCGACGCCTCGAAATGGCGAAGGATCGACAGCGCGATGACGCGGTCGCCCGAGGCGAGCGTGATGCCGCGCACGCCGACGCTGTCGCGGCCCTTGAACACCCGCACGTCGGTCACGCGGAAGCGGATGCACTGGCCGAGATGCGTGGTCAGCAGGACGTCGTCGTCCTCCGAGCAGATTTGCACGTCGACGATGCTCTCGCCCTCGTCGAGCTTCATGGCGATCTTGCCGGAGCGGTTGACGTTGACGAAGTCGGAGAGCTTGTTCCGCCGCACCGTACCGCCCGAGGTCGCGAACATCACGTCGTAGCGCGCCCAGTCGGCCTCGTTCTCGGTGAGCGGCATGATGGTCGTGATGCGCTCGCCCGGATCGAGCGGCAGCATGTTGATCAGCGCCTTGCCGCGCGCCTGCGGCGCGGCGAGCGGCAGCTTCCAGACCTTCAGCTTGTAGACCTGCCCAAGCGAGGAGAAGAACAGCACGGGCGTGTGCGTGTTGGCCACGAACAGCCGCGAGACGAAGTCCTCCTCGCGCGTCGCCATGCCGGAGCGGCCCTTGCCGCCGCGGTTCTGCGCCCGGTAGGTCACGAGCGGCACGCGCTTGATGTAGCCGCCATGCGTGAAGGTGACGACCATGTCCTCGCGCTGGATGAGATCCTCGTCTTCGAAATCGGCGTCGCTTTCGAGGATTTCGGTCCGGCGCGGCGTCGCGAACTGGTCCTTCGCGGCCAGCAGCTCTTCGCGCACGATGGTCTGCACGCGCTCGCGCGAGCGCAGGATGTCGAGATAGTCGGCGATCTCGGCCGCGAGCTTGTCGAGCTCGTCCCTGATCTCGTCGCGGCCGAGCGCGGTGAGGCGCTGGAGCCTCAGATCGAGGATCGCGCGCGCCTGCTCCATCGAGAGCTTGTGGGTGCCGTCCTCGTTGATGCGGTGCCGGGGGTCGTCGATCAGCGCGATCAGCGCCTCGACGTCACGCGCCGGCCAGTCGCGCTCCATCAGCCGTTCGCGGGCGGTCGCGGGATCCGGCGCGGTGCGGATCAGGCGGATGACCTCGTCGATGTTCGCGACGGCGATGGCGAGGCCGACCAGCACGTGGGCGCGGTCGCGCGCTTTGCCGAGCCGGAATTTGGTGCGCCGGCTCACCACATCTTCGCGGAAGGCGATGAAGGCGACCAGCATGTCGCGGAGCGTCATGAGCTCAGGGCGGCCGCCGGTCAGCGCCACCATGTTGCAGCCGAAGCTGGTCTGCAGCGCCGAAAAGCGGAACAGCTGGTTCAGCACGACGTCGGCCACCGCCTCGCGGCGGAGCTCGATGACGATGCGCATGCCCTGACGGTCGCTCTCGTCGCGCAGGTCCGAGATGCCCTCGACCCTCTTGTCGCGCACCAGTTCGGCGATGTGCTCGACGAGCTTCGCCTTGTTCACCTGATAGGGGATCTCGGTGACGATCAGCGCCTCGCGATCCTTGCGGATCTCCTCGGTCTCGACCTTGGCGCGCATGATGACCGAGCCGCGGCCCGTGGCGTAGGCCGAGCGGATGCCGCCGCGGCCGAGGATGCGGGCGGCGGTCGGGAAGTCCGGACCGGGAATGATCTCGATGAGCTCGTCGAGCTCCATCTCGGGCTTCTCGATCAGCGCCACGCAGGCGTCGACGACCTCGCCGAGATTGTGCGGCGGAATGTTGGTCGCCATGCCGACCGCGATGCCGCCGGCGCCGTTGACCAGAAGGTTCGGGAACTGCGCCGGAAGGACTGTGGGCTCCCGTTCGGAGCCGTCATAGTTGTCCTGGAAGTCGACCGTGTCCTCGTCGATATGCGCGAGCAGCGCCATCGCGGGCTTCGCCAGCCGGATCTCGGTGTAGCGCATCGCCGCCGGCGGATCGCCGTCCACCGAGCCGAAATTGCCCTGCCCGTCCGCAAGCGGCAGCCGCATCGAGAAGGTCTGCGCCATCCGAACCAGCGCGTCGTAGATCGACTGGTCGCCATGCGGGTGGTACTTACCGATCACGTCGCCGACCACGCGGGCCGATTTTCTGTAAGGCCGGTCAGGGAAGTAGCCGTTCTCGTTCATCGAGAACAGGATGCGCCGATGCACCGGCTTCAGCCCGTCGCGCACGTCCGGCAGCGCGCGTGAGACGATGACCGACATCGCATAGTCGAGATAGGAGCGGCGCATCTCGTCCGCGATCGAGACGAGGCGGACATCGGACGGCTCGCCCGAAATCGGGTCGTTGGGATCGGCCAAGAGAACGGCTTTCGGAACGTTTCAGTCGGGCCGGAACCTAGACGATTCCACACCGGAAAGCCAACTGCGCGCCGCGATCGATCGACGTGAAAATAACGATTAGAATCAGATGCTTATGCTGGGGCCGCGTTGGCGCGAGGCAGGCATGTGCGGCGCTCGCAGGCCGGCGGCGCGACCAAGCGTCATTTTCGTGTCAAGCGGCGCTTGGCGAAGGCTCGTCCTGCCCTCCCCGCAGCGCGGGGCGGAGTTCGACCCAGATGGCGTAAGCCAGCGCCACCCCCATGGACGCCGCCGAGAACAGGATCAGGAAATCCGCCGAAACCGGCGCCGGCAGGCGACCGTCGGACACAGAGGGCGCATGGCCGTAGACCAGCATGGCGGGCGCGACCATGACCGCCATCCAGCCCGGAAAGAGCGCGGCCGTCGATCCGCCGCCGCCCAGTCCGTCGCGGCCCGAGAGGCCCATGACGAGCGCGGGCCCGGCCGCCGCCAGCACGATGGCGAACGATATGCTGATCGCTTCGGCGGCATGGCCCGGTCTATCCCTGACGCCCTCGAAGACCGCGGAGAGCGCGACGGTCGCGGCGTTCGCAGCCGCGACTACAAAGCTCCAGCCATAGGGCCCAAGAAGCCAAATGGCCGTGGTCGCGAGGGGACACAGCACCGCGCAAAG
>NZ_RYFI01000002.1:23136-49744 GCF_004103825.1 Hansschlegelia zhihuaiae | reverse complement strand
GCGGAGGGGGGGAGCCACAAGGCGACGCGCCGCACCGACTGCGGCAGCGGCGGGAGTCCGATCTCGTGGGTGAGCATGGCCGGTCCTTTCGCGTCAGGTCGGCGGCGAAAGGTATCCGCGGACGCTGACGGCGCCAGCAAAAACGGCAATCTCAGGTTGCCGATCTTCACATATGATTAACGCTAACGGCCTGCCCGGGGTGTCGGTCCGCAAATGGATGCGACGAACGCCGCAGGCGGCGCGCCGCGGCCGTCCAGCCCAAACAGCGCGCGCGGCGACCGAGAACGACGGCGGGAGATCGTCGGCGATCCTCCGGCGATCAGAACGGAATGTCGTCGTCCATCGTGTCGCTGAACCGGCCGCCGCCTGCGGCCGCGGGAGCCGGCTGGCGGCGCTCGGACGGGCTCGAACGGCCGAAGCTGTCCCCTCCGCCGCCGCCCTCATAGGCGTCGTCCCCGCCGCCGCCACGGCCGTCGAGCATCGCGAGCTCGCCGCGATAGCGCTGCAGCACGATCTCGGTGGAGTATTTCTCGACGCCGGAGGCGTCGGTGTATTTGCGGGTCTGCAGCTGGCCTTCGACGTAAACCTTCGAGCCCTTCTTCAGATAGCTCTCGGCCACCTTGGCGAGGTTCTCGTTGAAGATCACCACCTGGTGCCACTCGGTCTTCTCGCGGCGCTCGCCGGTCTGCTTGTCGCGCCACTGCTCCGAGGTCGCGATGCGCAGATTCACCACGGGCTCGCCGGAGTTCAGGCGACGCACCTCGGGGTCCTTGCCGAGATTGCCGACAAGAATGACCTTGTTGACGCTGCCTGCCATCGTGGGTTCTCCCAAATTTCGAGGGCGCACCTTATCCCCGGAGCCGCCCGGGGTCGCGCGCCGATGTCGCCTTGTCCACAATCGGCCGGTCGGCCATGTTCCTGTTTGTCGGCCGATGGGCTGGCCTTTTTGTTCTTTTTATGTTCTCTAGCATGCGCGGCTGGGGCTCACAAGCGCGCTCTTGATCCGGCCGACCGCGACACGACCTAGAGCGCTGCGACCGGCGGCCCTCCCCGCCCTTCGGGACGATTTGACATGGCGAAAGCGACGACGCGGACCGCGAAACCGGCCTCGCGCGCGGCGAAGGCCGACGCGCCGCCGCCGCGCGCCGTCACGACTGGAGGGAAGGCTTCGGCCGCAGCGCTGGAGGCTGCGTTCGACAAGGCCGCCGAGCGCCTGCCGAACCATGGCCGCGACGCGCGCATGATCTCGATCCGCGGAGCGCGCGAGCACAATCTCAAGAATGTGGACCTCGACATCCCGCGCGACCGGCTGGTCGTGTTCACGGGTCTTTCGGGTTCGGGCAAATCCTCGCTCGCCTTCGACACGATCTACGCCGAAGGCCAGCGCCGCTATGTCGAGAGCCTCTCGGCCTACGCCCGCCAGTTCCTCGAGATGATGCAGAAACCGGACGTCGACCAGATCGACGGCCTGTCGCCCGCGATCTCGATCGAGCAGAAGACCACGTCCAAGAATCCGCGCTCGACCGTCGGCACCGTCACCGAGATCTACGACTATATGCGCCTGCTCTGGGCGCGCGTCGGCATCCCC
The DNA here is from genome assembly GCF_004103825.1 of Hansschlegelia zhihuaiae. Taxonomy (GTDB): domain Bacteria; phylum Pseudomonadota; class Alphaproteobacteria; order Rhizobiales; family Methylopilaceae; genus Methylopila; species Methylopila zhihuaiae. Next base: position 48,156 of record NZ_RYFI01000002.1, on the reverse strand, counting down.
TATTCGCCCGCCACCGGCCTGCCGATCGAGAGCCAGACGGTCAGCCAGATGGTCGACCGGCTGAAGAGCCTGCCCGAGGGCTCGCGGCTCTATCTGCTCGCGCCCGTGGTCCGCGGCCGCAAGGGCGAGTACCGCAAGGAGATCGCCGAATTCCAGAAGAAGGGCTTTCAGCGCCTCAAGGTCGATGGCGCCTATCACGAGATCGCCGAAGCCCCGGCGCTGGACAAGAAGCTCAAGCACGACATCGACGTGGTGGTGGACCGCGTGGTGATCCGCGGCGACGTCTCCTCGCGCCTCGCCGACAGCCTGGAGCAGGCTCTCCACCTCGCCGACGGCATCGCGATCGCGGAGTTCGCCGACCAGACCGACGAGCACGGGCAGCCGAAGCGGCTGACCTTCTCGGAAAAGTTCGCCTGTCCCGTCTCGGGCTTCACCATCTCCGAGATCGAGCCCAGGCTGTTCTCCTTCAACAACCCCTTCGGCGCCTGCCCGGCCTGCGACGGCCTCGGCACCGAAATGAGCGTCGACCCGAACCTCGTGGTCCCGGACGGCGGCCTGTCGCTCCGCAAGGGCGCGATCGCGCCCTGGGCGCGCTCGACCTCGCCCTACTACTTCCAGACGCTCGACGCCCTCGCCAAGCATTTCGGCTTCTCGCTGACCAAGCCCTGGGCGGACCTGCCGGAGAAGGCGCGGAACGTCATCCTCTACGGCTCCGGCGACGACAAGGTGCGCTTTGTCTATGACGACGGCCTGCGCTCCTATGAGACGGTCAAGACCTTCGAGGGCGTGGTGGTGAATCTCGAGCGGCGCTGGAAGGAGACCGACAGCGACTGGGCGCGCGAGGAGATCGGCCGCTACATGTCGGACGTCGCCTGCCTCGCCTGCGCGGGCTACCGGCTGAAGCCGGAGGCGCTCGCGGTCCGCGTGGCCGACCGACATGTCGGCCAGGCCTCCGAACTCTCGGTGAAGGCGGCGCACGCCTGGTTCGAGGACCTGCCGAACCATCTGAGCGACAAGCAGAACGAGATCGCCTTCCGGATCCTGAAGGAGATCCGCGACCGGCTGCGCTTCCTGGTCGATGTCGGGCTTGACTATCTGACGCTGTCGCGCGGCTCGGGGTCGCTGTCGGGCGGCGAGAGCCAGCGCATCCGGCTCGCGAGCCAGATCGGCTCCGGCCTCACCGGCGTGCTCTATGTGCTCGACGAGCCCTCGATCGGCCTCCACCAGCGCGACAACGCCCGCTTGCTCGGAACGCTCGAGCGGCTGCGCGACCTCGGCAACACGGTGATCGTGGTCGAGCATGACGAGGACGCGATCCGGCTCGCGGACTACGTGGTCGACGTCGGGCCGGCCGCCGGCGTGCATGGCGGCGAGATCGTCGCGCACGGGACGCCGGCGGACATCATGGCGTCGCGGGAGAGCCTGACGGGCCGGTATCTGACGGGCGAACTCTCGGTGCCGGTCCGCGAGAAACGCCGGCCTTTCAATCCGAAGAAGACGCTGAAGGTGGTGGGCGCGCGCGCCAACAATCTGAAGGACGTGACCGCCGAGGTGCCGCTCGGCCTGTTCACCTGCGTCACCGGCGTCTCGGGCGGCGGCAAGTCGACCCTGCTGATCGACACGCTGTTCAAGGCCGCGGCCCGGAAACTCAACGGCGCGAACGAGAATCCGGGCCCCCACGAGCGCATCGAGGGCTTCGAGGCGCTCGACAAGGTGATCGACATCGACCAGTCGCCCATCGGCCGCACGCCGCGCTCGAACCCGGCGACCTATATCGGCGCCTTCACGCCGATCCGCGAATGGTTCGCCGGGCTGCCGGAGGCCAAGGCGCGCGGCTACATGCCGGGCCGCTTCTCGTTCAACGTGAAGGGCGGCCGCTGCGAGGCGTGTCAGGGCGACGGCGTCATCAAGATCGAGATGCACTTCCTGCCCGACGTCTACGTCACCTGCGACGTCTGCAAGGGCAAGCGCTACGACCGCGAGACGCTGGAGGTGCTCTACAAGGGCAAGTCGATCGCCGACGTGCTCGACATGACGGTCGAGGAGGCGGCGGCGTTCTTCAAGGCGGTGCCGTCGATCCGCGAGAAGATGGAGACGCTGGCGCGGGTCGGGCTCGGCTACGTCAAGGTCGGCCAGCAGGCCACGACGCTCTCGGGCGGCGAGGCGCAGCGCGTGAAGCTGTCGAAGGAGTTGTCGCGGCGCGCCACGGGGCGCACGCTCTACATCCTCGACGAGCCGACCACCGGCCTGCATTTCCACGACGTCGCCAAGCTGATGGAGGTGCTGCACGAACTCGTCGACCAGGGCAACACGGTTACGGTGATCGAGCACAATCTCGAGGTCATCAAGACCGCCGACTGGATCCTCGACCTCGGCCCCGAGGGCGGCGACGGCGGCGGCCGCATCGTGGCCACCGGAACGCCCGAACAGATCGCCGCCGCCAAGGGCAGTCACACCGGCGCCTTCCTGAAGGAAGTGCTGGAGCGGCGCCCGCTCAAGGGCGGCCTGAAGGACGCCGCGGAATAGGCGCAACTTTGCGGCACGCCTAATTCTGTGGCGCCGCAACAGACTTTGGCGAGGGGCGATCTTCGGAAGCTCTTTCCGAGAGAATGAACGCCCTTCAAGACACGCCGGGGCGTTAACCGGCCGTTAGCCGGGCATGACAGGCGCGCATTGCAGCATTGCCTGCCTAAGCCTAACGCAGCACCGCCGACTCTCCCTATATCTCGCCCATCGAAACTCGGCGGCCCCGACATTCCCGCGCATGAGGCGCGAGCCGCAAGACCGCCGTCCGGACTGGACTGAAGACAATGCTGCTCTCTTTCCTCCTGAAGAAGTATCGCGCCTGGAGGACCTATCGCGCCACCGTCACCGCGCTCGCCTCGCTCGACGACCGCTCGCGCGCCGACATCGGCGTCTCCTGGCTCGACATCGAGTCGGTCGCCCGCCGCGCGGCCCGCGCCGCGTGAAGTCCGGCTCCACGGACTGCTGAGAAGCCCCGGCCCCGCCGGGGCTTTTTCTTTTGGCCGAAGCCGTCGTTGCCCTCCCTGTCGCGTGACACTACGGTCCCCGCCTATGACCACACCCGTCCATGTCGTCGGCGGCGGCCTCGCGGGCAGTGAGGCTGCCTGGCAGCTCGCAGAGGCGGGTTTTCCCGTCGTGCTGCACGAGATGCGGCCCGTGCGGGGCACCGACGCCCATCACACCGACGCGCTCGCCGAGCTCGTCTGCTCCAACTCGTTCCGCTCCGACGACGCCGAGCAGAACGCCGTCGGCCTGCTGCATCAGGAGATGCGCGCGCTCGGCTCGCTGATCATGGCCTCGGCCGACGCCCATCAGGTGCCGGCTGGCGGCGCGCTCGCGGTCGACCGCGTCGGCTTCGCGGAGGCCGTGACAGCGGCGCTCGAGGCGCATCCGCTGGTGACGATCGCGCGCGGCGAGGTCGCGGGCCTGCCGCCGGCCGACTGGGACAGCGTGATCGTGGCCACCGGCCCACTCACCTCCCCGGCGCTCGCGAAGGCCGTCCAGGAGCTCACCGGCGAGGGCGAGCTCGCCTTCTTCGACGCCATCGCGCCGATCGTCCATGCCGACACGATCGACATGTCGGTCGCCTGGCGGCAGTCGCGCTATGACAAGGTCGGGCCCGGCGGCACCGGCGCGGACTACGTCAACTGCCCGATGACCCGCGAGCAGTACGAGGCCTTCGTGGCGGGGCTGGTCTCGGGCGACAAGGTCTCGTTCAAGGAGTGGGAGGCCTCGACCCCCTATTTCGACGGCTGCCTGCCGGTCGAGGTGATGGCTGAGCGGGGGCCGGAAACGCTGCGCCACGGGCCGATGAAGCCCATGGGGCTGACCAACGCCCACAAGCCGGACGAGAAGCCCTACGCCGTGGTCCAGCTCCGGCAGGACAACGCGCTTGGCACGCTGTTCAACATGGTCGGGTTCCAGACCAAGCTCCGGCACGCCGAACAGGTCCGGCTGTTCCGCACCATTCCGGGGCTCGAACAGGCCGAGTTCGCGCGGCTCGGTGGGCTCCACCGCAACACCTATCTCAACGGCCCGAAGCTGCTCGACGGCGCGCTGCGGCTGAAGGCCGAGCCCAGGCTGCGCTTCGCCGGCCAGATCACCGGCTGCGAGGGCTATGTGGAGAGCGCGGCCACCGGCCTGCTGGCCGGGCGCTTCGCGGCCGCGGAGCGGCACGGCGCGGCGCTCGCTCCGCTCCCGGCCACCACGGCGCTCGGCGCGCTGCTCGGCCACATCACCGGCGGCCATCTCTTTTTCGAGGGCGAGGGTCCGCGCAGCTACCAGCCGATGAACGTCAATTTCGGGCTGTTCCCGCCGGTCGAGGGGCCGATCCGGGCGCCCGACGGGTCGCGGGTCCGCGGGGCCATGAAGGCGCAGGCCAAGAAGCGCATGCTGACCGACCGCGCCCGCGCAGACCTCGCGGCGTGGCTCGCGGGCCAGCCGACGGCGGTCGCGGCCGAATGAGCGAGACGATCGAGGATCTGGTGCTGCGGCTCGCGCGCGAGCGCGGCGCCGGCAAGACGATCTGTCCGACCGAGGCCGCCAAGGCGGCGGCCCAGCAGCGCGGCGAGGAGGACTGGCAGGGCCGGCTTCCCGCGGTCAAGGCGGCCGCAGTGCGGCTTGCGAAGCGCGGCGGCGTCGCGATCTACCGCAAGGGAAAGCCGGTCGACCCGGAGGATTTCAAGGGCGTCTACCGGATCGGACTGCCTGACGCGGCCTCCTGAAATTCAGCCCGCCAGCTGCGCCGCGAGGGCCGAGCGGTCGATGAGCGACCACACCTCCGCGATGCGGCCGTCGCGGAACTCGTAGAAGACGTGTTCGCAGAACGACACGCGCTTGCCGCTGGGCTCCAGTCCGAGAAACGTCCGTTGCGGCGTGCATTCGAACAGAAGGCGGCAGGCGACCCTGTCGCCCGAAGCGACCAGCAGCCGGATGTCGAACCAGAGGTCCGGGATCGCGGCGACGGCTTCGGCGATCAGGTCCTGGTAGCCGGCCCGCGTCAGCCGCTCGCCATTGTAGACGACCTCGTCGTGGACGAAGTCCTCGAGCTCGTGGACGCGCCGATCGTTAAGGCGGGCGATGTAGCGCCGGTAGCGCTCTTCGAGCTCCGAGCCCGTCATCGTTCCGCTCCCCCTCTCGGCGCGTCGCCGTCACACCACCATCTGGTTGCCGAGTTCGACCACCCGGCCTGCGGGGATACGGAAATATTCGGTGGCGTCGTAGGACTGCCGCACCAGCCCGATGAACAGATGGTCCTGCCAGAGCGGCATGCCGACGCTGGCCGAAGCGCGGAATGAACGGCGTCCGACAAAGAACGACGTCTTCATCATGTCGAAGGGCAGGCCGAGCTCCTTGGCCTGGGCGAGCGCCCGGGGCAGGTTCGGATCCTCCATGAAGCCGTAAAGCACCTCGAGCGTCGCGAAATCCTCCGACACCCGGTTCAGCGAGATCCGCTCGCTGTCGCGTATCGTCGGCTGGTTGGTGGTGTGCACCGTCAGGATGACGTTCCGCTCGTGCAGCACCTTGTTGTGCTTGAGGTTGTGGAGCAGCGCCGGCGGCGTGATCTCGGGCGACGACGTCAAGTACATGGCCGTGCCCTTCACCCGCGTCGCAGAGGAGGTCGACATCGATTTGGCGAACTCCTTGAGCGGGATCGCCTCGCGTCGGATGCGACCCTCGACGAAGCGCACGCCGCGGATCCAGGTCCACATCAGCACCACCATGGCGGCGCCGAGCATCAGCGGGATGTAGCCGCCATCCTTGATCTTCAGCATGTTGGCGCTGAGGAACGTCACGTCCACGATCAGGATCGGCACCATCATGCCGAGCGCCACCGGCCAGCCGAGCTTCCAGGATTTCGCGATCACGACGGTTGCGAGCAGGCTCGTCATGATCATCGTGCCGGTGACCGCGATGCCGTAGGCGGCCGCGAGGCGGCTCGAGGTCTGGAAGGTCAGCACCAGCAGCAGCACGCCGGCCAGCATCAGCCAGTTGACCTTCGGCATGTAGATCTGGCCGTGCTGGGTCTCGGAGGTGTGCTGCACCTCCAGGTGCGGCAGCAGGCCGAGCTGCATGGCCTGACGGGTCAGCGAATAGGCGCCGGAGATCACCGCCTGGCTCGCGATCACGGTCGCGACGCAGGCGAGCAGGACGAGCGGCAGGCGGCCCCATTCCGGCGCCATCAGGAAGAACAGGTTCTCGATCGCCTCCGGATGCGAGACGGCGAGCGCCGCCTGGCCGAGATAGTTGATCATGAGCGAGGGCAGCACCAGGCCAAGCCAGGCGGTGCGGATCGGACCGGGGCCGAAATGGCCCATGTCGGCGTAGAGCGCCTCGGCGCCCGTCACCGCGAGGAAGGTCGCGCCGAGCACCACGAAGCCCAGGAACTTGTGCTCGATTAGGAAGAGCAGCGCGTGCCACGGATTGAGGGCCGCGAGCACCGCCGGCGCGTCCATGATGTGGACCGCGCCGAGCGCGGCCAGCGTCAAAAACCAGACCACGGTGATCGGCCCGAAGAAGGCCGCGACCCTGCCGGTGCCGAAGGACTGCATGGCGTAGAGCGCCACGATGATCAGCAGCGTCATCGGCAGCACGTATGGCGCGAAGGCGGGGCTCGCGACCTTGAGGCCCTCGGCCGCCGACAGCACCGACACGGCCGGCGTGATGATGGCGTCGCCGTAGAACAGCGCGGCGCCCACCACGCCGAGCGCGGTGAGGGGAACCGTCGCCCGGCCCATCGCCTCCTGGGCGAGCGCCATGAGCGACAGCGTCCCGCCCTCGCCATGGTTGTCGGCGCGCAGCAGGATCATGACGTATTTGTAGGTGACGACGACGATCAGCGCCCAGATCAGCAGCGAGGTGATCCCGATCACCTCCTCGAGGCTCGCGCGGTGCCCGAGATGCAGCAGCGACTCGCGCATCGCGTAGAGCGGGCTGGTGCCGATGTCGCCATAGACGACTCCGACGCTGCCGATGGTCAGCGTCCAGAAGCCGTGACGCTCGTCATGGACCTCGGCCGCCTGGGCGGCGCTAGCCCCATGCGTGCCGCTCGCGCCCACCCGGCCCCCGCCCCGCGGCGGAGCGGAAGGCGCCGGCTCGATCGCCACGCCTCGGTCGGAGTCAGTCGTCATTGAGAGCCTTGCGCGGCGTCGCCGCAACGGAGCCTGGAAGCGCCCTCGCCATCGGAGCGCAGGTTTATCTGTGGCCTCTCAGGGCCTCGGCAACGGGTCGTCGACATAGCCGAGCAGCCAATAGCTCACAAGCCCGACCCATTCGCGCAGGGCGACGTCGGTTCGCCGCAGTCCGGCCGACACCGACATGAACGGCCTCGCAGCGTCCTCCGGACCGCGCGTGCGGTAGTCGACGGGCCACGGCTCGACCTTGAAGCCGACGCGGCGGAACGTCCCGATCGCCCGGGGCATATGATAGGCCGAGGTCACCAGCAGCCAGCGTTCGCCCGTGACCGGCGTCACCAGGTCGCGGGTGAAGCGCGCATTCTCGACCGTGTTGCGCGACCGGCCCTCGAGCGTCAACCGAGCCTTATCGATCCCGAAGCTCTCGAACATGCGGGCCGCGAGGTCGGCCTCGGTCGCGCCGTCGAACACGACCGTGCCGGAGCCGCCCGAAAACACGATCCGCGCGCCGGGGAAGCGACTCGCGAGTTCGGCGACGGCGGTCATGCGCTCTGCGGCCTCCGTCAGCGCGATCTCGCGCCGAGCGCCCGCCACGACCGTGTCGAAGGAGCCGCCGAGCACGATCACGCCGGCCGGCGGCGGATCGGCCGCAGCCCGCGGGAAGCGTTCCTCGAGGGGAATGAGCAGAAGGTTGGCGACCGGCGACAGGCCAAGGACGCCGAAGCCTACGATCGCCGCCGCCATCATCCCTATCCCGGTCCCGCGCGCGCCCGCGGCCGCCGCGACGGCCCCGGCCGCTCCGAGCAGGAACAGGACGTTCGAAGGCGCGGCCAAGAAGCCTAGAACCTTGGACAGGACAAAATACATCTGCGCCGCGCTCCTGCCGCACTCTAGGGCGCCCCTCTATCGGGAGGAAACCGACGCCCGCCCAGAAAGGCCGGATGTCCTTGATCGTCTCGACGTTTTGTTCACGAGATCGAGATAATCTCCGGCGCTTGCGGCGATCATCATCGCGACGAGGACCTCGAATTTGTCGCCCACCCTCGCAGAGTGCCTCAGCCGGCCGAGCAACGATCTCGCCGCCGTGCGGATCCTCGCCGCGACCGCGGTGCTGCATGCGCATGCCTGGATCACCTCGACGCCGGGCGTGAAAACCGCGGACTTCGTCCACGTCTTCGCCTTCACGCTGGATTTCCACGGCGTCCACGCCTTCTTCATCCTGTCGGGCCTGCTGCTGACCCGCAGCCTGATCGAACGTCCGGACATTCTGCGTTTCGTGATCGCCCGCCTTGCACGCTACGTGCCGGCGATCTTCGTCGCCGCCCTGTTCGCGGCGCTGGCGATCGGGCCGATCGTGACCCGGCTCGGCCATGCCGAATATTTCTCGGGCGGGCTCGCGGGCTTCGTGCTCGCGGTGACGACGCTCGCCGACGTCAACGCGACGCTGCCGGGCGTGTTCGACCGCAATCCGGAGCCGGGCATCATGTTCGTGCCGCTCTGGACGATCCATTACGAGCTGGTCTTCGCCATCGCGCTCGCGGCGCTTGGCGCGATGGGGCTGCTGAAGATCAAGCCGTTGGTCGCGTTCGGGCTCGTCGCGACGCTCGCGGTCAACGTCGTGTGGTTCTGGAACGGCGAGCAGTATCTCCAGCTCGGCACGCCGCATCACCTCGTGAGGTTCTGCTCGACCTTCGGCACCGGCATCGCGATGGCGGTCTTCGCCGACCGCATCCCGGTGTCGAACTGGATCCTGCTTGGCGTGGCGGCCGTCGCGATCCCCCTCGCCTTCACGCCCTTCGCGGCGATCGCGGGCATGATCCTGATCGCCTATGCGATCGTCTGCCTCGGCTTCTGCGGCGGCCCGGTCGCCGCCCCGTTCGCGAAGCTCGGCGTGTGGTCCTACGGCTTCTACGTCTGGGGCTATCTGATCGAGCAGACCATCGTCTACGCCGCGCCCGGCTGGTCGGCCTGGAGCGTCCTGGCGCTCGCCTTCCCGCTCTCTCTTGTCGCGGGATGGGTCTCCTGGGAGTTCGTCGAGCGTCCCTCGATCGCCCGCGTCAGCGCGACGACCTCGGCGATCCGCCGGATGTTCGGCGTCGCCGGGCGGCGGCCCAAGCCGACGGTCCCCGTCGGGCGCGACTGACCGCGACGCGATCTCCCCCGGGAGGCCACGCTCCGACGCGGAGACCGCGACGCTCGCTTCGCCGCTCCGCCGAGGGCGCGCCGGCGCGTCCGCGGCGCTGTCCGCCGCGGCGTCGACCTCAGCGATGAAGGGGATTTTGTCTGGCGCGCGGGCGCGCGTAGTCCGGCGGTCAGACCGCCGGTTCGATCGCCTCGCCTTCGCCCTTCTTCTTCGGGTTCGGGTTCGCCTTGCGGATCTTCTTGCGGGCCGTGCGGACGCGCTTCTTGAGCACCGCGACCTCTTCCTCGAGCGCCGCGATCTTCGACGCCATCTCGTCGAGCCTGCTTTCCGTCAGATCGGTCATTTCGAACTCCTCTAGGCGTTTCTGGAGCGATACCGATCACGCCGCGCCTGTTTCGGCAAGACGCAACGTCGCCAAAGATCCATTTGATAGCCGGCGCGAACCTGCGGCGCCTCGCCGCAAAGACGCGGCGCTGGCGGCGCGGCGCCGCGGGCCGGTCAGAGGCCCGCCGCGGCGAACCGCTTGAATGACGCGACGTCGCCCATGAAGACGTTCTGATCGACATTGCCGGTCACGCCCGAGACGCGGCCGGTCGCGGTGTGCTGCCAGAACGAGTAAGCGCGGGAGGGATGATATTTCAGGCTCGGATGGCCCGCGACGCTGCGCAGCCAGAAATGATAGCCGGGGAACGCGCCGACCAGCCGGTCGCGGTGGAAGTCGACGCTCGAATAGATCATCGGGCGCTTGCCATAGTGTTTCTCGATGATCCTGAGGAAGGTCGACATCTCGCGATGGACCTCCTCGACCGGCGGCCGGCGCTTGCAGCTCGGCGACAGGTGGTTCCATTCCATGTCGAGCACGACCGGCAGCGCGTTCGGATCGGCGGGCACGTTCCTGATGAACCAGGCGGCCTGCTCGGCGCCGGTGCGGCAGAAATAATAGAAATGGTAGGCGCCGCGCGGCACGCCCGCGGCCTTCGCGCCGGCCCAGTTCTCGGCGAAGCGGTCGTCGATGCGGTCGCCGCCCTCGGTCGCCTTGATATAGGCGAAGGACACGCCCGAGGCGCGCACCGACGCCCAGTCGACGGAGCCCTGGAACTTCGAGACGTCGATGCCCTTGATCGCGTGATCGTCCGGCGTGGTGACGACGCCCGTCATCGGAGACGTCACGCCGACGCCGGTCTCGATCTCGGTCGTCAGAGCGGTCCGCTCGAGCGGCACGTCGCCCGCCACCGTCGAGCAGGCGCTGAGCGCGAATGCGGCGAGAAGCGCCGCTGCGGCGCCCACGCCCTTGAGGCGCTCGCCGGGTCCCCCGTGTCGCATATCCCCGAACGCTCCCTAAGATCAGCGCGCCTGCACATTACCGCAAAAAGCGGCTGAGCTCCATTACTGACGCGCGACCATCGCGGTCTGCACGCGATGCTGCAATTCCGCGGCCGCGACCGCGTCCCGCTTCGCGGTGTCGGTCGGCGTGGACACCACCGCCAGAAGCGCGCCGGTCAGGCCAGCGAACACCACGCAGCCCATAAGCCGGGCGAGCATCGGTTCGATCATCCTGAAATCTCCTGCGTGATCCTTCAGTCGCGCGCAGGCTATCTCTCGAACTGTCGCCAAAGCGTTAACCGGCCGGTCACCATGTTTTCCCCGACCGGCGTCCCTCGGGGCGGTCCGCGCTGCGGATCACTTGCCGATGCCGAACCACCAGGTGGCGAGGCCGAGGAAGGAGAAGAACCCGACGGTGTCCGTGACCGTGGTCAGGAAGACGCCCGACGCGACGGCGGGATCGGCCTTGAGCCTTTCGAGCGTCAGCGGGATCAGGATGCCGAACAGGCCGGCGAAGACGAGGTTGGTCACCATCGCGCAGCCGATGATCACGCCGAGCTGGGCGTTCTGGAACCAGAAGCCGGCGGCGCAGGCGATGACGAGCGCGAGCACGACGCCGTTGGCGAGCCCGACCAGCGTCTCGCGTCGGATCAGCCGGCGCGCGTTGCGTCCGCCGATATCCTGGGTGGCGAGGGCGCGGACCGCGACCGTCATGGCCTGGGTACCGGCGTTGCCGCCCATCGAGGCGACGATCGGCATCAGCACCGCGAGCGCGACCATCTGCTCGATGGTCGCCTCGAACAGCCCGATGACGCTCGCCGAGAGGATCGCGGTCAGGAGATTGACGAGCAGCCACGGGATGCGGCTGCGGGCGGTGTAGAACACCGGATCCGAGATCTCCTCGTCGCCCGTGACGCCGCCCAGCGCGCGGAGGTCCTCGTCCGCCTCCTCCTCGATCACGTCGACGATGTCGTCGACGGTCAGCACGCCGACGAGGCGCTCCGCCTCGTCCACCACGGCGAGCGAGACGAGGTTGTAGCGCTCGAACATGCGCGCCGCGTCTTCCTGGTCCTCGGTCGCCGCGATGGTGCGGGGATCGTCTTCCAGGATTTCGGACAGATGCTTGCTGCGGCGCGCCCTGAGCAGCCGGTCGAGCGGCACCGAGCCCACCAGCTTGTAGGTCGGGTCGACGACGAAAATCTCGTAGAAGGTGTCGGGGAGCTCCTCGGCGTCGGCGACGTAGTCGATGGTGTGGCCCACGGTCCAGAATTCGGGCGCGGCCACGAACTCGGTCTGCATCCGGCGGCCGGCCGAGTCTTCCGGGTAGTCGAGGCTGCGCGTGAGCGCGATGCGCTCCGGCGCAGGGATCTGCTCCAGAATCTTGGCGCGCTCGGCCTCGTCCAGGTCCTCGAGGATGTAGACCGCGTCGTCGGATTCGAGCTCGCGCACGCCCTCCGCGACGGTCTCGGGCGGCAGCTCCTCGAGCAGCTGCACGCGCACGGTCTCGTCGACCTCGGTCAACGCCGCGAAGTCGAAATCCTTGCCGAGCAGCTCGACGAGCTTCGGGCGGTCCTCGGCCTCGAGGGTCTCGATCAGATCGCCGACGTCGGATTCATGGAGGTCGCCGGCGATCTCGCGGACGCGCTGCGAGTCGTTCGCGCTGATCGCGGCCTCGACGGCCTCGACGAAAGCCGTGACGAGCCGGCCCTCGTCGTCGCGAATCTCCGCGTCGGCCTCGACCTCGGGCGACGCGTCGCGCGTTTCGGCGTCTGCGGTCATGGCGCCCTCGGCGAGGTTCGATTGGCGGGAGTCGTCGCGGGTTTAGGCGCTTTGGGGTTGGGCGGCAACCGCCGAGGCGCAGGCGGGCGATCCCTCGCCCGCCTGCGCCTCCCTGGACATCTCCCAGCCGCCCGGAGTTAGCTCAAGCGCATGGCGGACCTCATCGATCCACGTCGCGGCGACATCGAGGACGACGCCTCGAGCACGAAGCTCTGGTCGATCGCCTCGCTCGCCGGCTGGGTGCTGGTCGAGATCAGCCTGCCGAAGCTGCTCCTGTCATGGTTGCTGCTGATCGGATTGCCGTGCGCGCTTCTCGGCGCGGCGCCGCTCGTCGTCACCGCCTGGTGGTCGACCACCTCGCGAAGCGCCGCCGAAGCCCTCGGGGGACTGCTTCCGCTATTGGTCCTGGCAGGCCTGATCACACTCGCCCTCGTCGGAGCGAGGCCGGCGTTCCGGCTTGCGGAACAGAGCTTCTGGTCGCTGAACGCGCTCGCCGTCCAGCCAAGCTTCGTGCTTTGCCGAGAAGGACTTCGCCATTTCGTCGGGCGACGCCTGTCGCTCTATTTCCGGCGCGACGGCGCCCGCGTCGGGCGGGTGACGGCGCTCGCGGCCGCCGTCCTGATGTCGCTCGCCTCGGGCGCGGCCGCCTATCTCGCCTGGCCGCACTCCCGCTGGATCGGCTCATGGGCGGATCTGATCGCGCCCGCGTCCCTGATCGTGGCGGCCCTCGCCAACAGCGTGGTGCTGTTCGGCGTCTACGTGGCGTTCGCCTCGCTCGTGTGGGGCACCGCGGATGCGGCGATGGACCAGCCGGTCGGCCTCGATCGCCACGACCCCGAGCCGGGCGGCAAGGTCTGGCGGGTCGCGCATCTGTCGGACCTCCACACCATCGGCGAGCGCTTCGGCTTCCGGATCGAGAGCGGTCGGTCCGGACCACAGGGCAATGAACGGGTCGCCCAGACGCTCGCGGCGCTCGCCCGCGTGGACGCCGAAGAACGGCTCGACCTCGTCCTCTTCACCGGCGACATGACGGACGCGGGCCGGTCGGCCGAATGGGCCGAATTCGTCGAGGCGCTCGACCGCTTTCCGGGGCTTCGCGACCGCGCCCTGCTGCTTCCCGGCAACCACGACGTCAACGTGGTCGACCGGGCGAACCCGGCCCGGCTCGACTTGCCATTCTCGCCCGGCAAGCGGCTGCGGCGCCTGCGGACTCTGGCCCTTCTCGCCAAACTCCAGGGCGAACGCGTGCATATCGGCGGATCGTCCAAACGCGATCAGGCCTCGCTTTCGGCATGGCTGGCGCCGCACGCGTCAGCGGTGAGGACCTTCATCCGCACCGGCCGCGGCAAGCGCGCCGCCGACATCCGCTCACTCTGGGACGAGGCTTTTCCGATGACGCTCGACCCCGATGGGCCGGACGGGCTCGGCGTCGTCCTGCTCAACTCCAACGCCGACACGCATTTCTCCTTCACCAATGCGCTGGGCCTGATGCCGGCGGAGCAGGAGCGCAGGCTCGCCGCCATCATGAGGGCGCGGCCCGACGCGTGCTGGATCGTGGCCCTGCACCACCATCTGCTGGAGTATCCAAGGCCGACGCGTTCATTGTCCGAGCGGATCGGCACCGCCCTGATCAACGGCAGCTGGTTCCTGCGCCAGCTCAAGCCCAACGCGCACCGGCTCATCGTCATGCACGGCCACCGGCATGTCGACTGGACCGGGCGCTGCGGCGGCCTGCGCATCGTCTCCGCGCCCTCTCCCGTCATGGGAGAACCCTATTTCTACATCCAGAGATTGGCCGTGAAGGACGGAAGGCTGGCCCTCCTCAAGCCGCAGCGGGTCGACCTGCCGGAGCAGGGAGCACGGAGCGCGGCGCCCATCGAGCAGCCGGAACTCGCCGTCGTCTGAGAGCGGCGGCGAGACGAATCGGGCCAAGCGCGGTCTCGCCGCAAACGAAAACGGCCCGCTCGAGGCGGGCCGTTTCCATGATCGGAGGTCCGGACCGGAAGTCCGTACGATCAAGGGAGTTCAGGCGCTGGTGCGGTCGAGAAGACTCGAACTTCCACGGGTTGCCCCACAGCGACCTCAACGCTGCGCGTCTACCAGTTCCGCCACGACCGCGGCGGCGGTGCTGATAACAAATCGACTTGGCGACCACAAGCGCGATCGGCGCGGCGCCTCGGCTCAGGCCGCGTCGACAGCCTCCCGATCCGGCGCCCCTTCGTCCTGAAGCCGCTCGGTCCGGCCCTTCTGGTCGCGCGGCAGCATGTCGGTGATCTCGACGCCGATCCGGTCGCCATTGACGAACACCGTCCCGCGGGCGATCGGATGGTCGTTGGCGAGCAGGGTGACGGCGGAGTCCTCGTTCGCGCCAAGTGCGATCACCGCGCCGCGGCCCATGCGCAGGAGCTGGTGGATCGGCATGGCGGCGGCGCCCAGCACGACGGACAGCTCGAGATTGACCTTGTCGATCTGCGGCACGAACTACCGTCTCCCGCGGCGCTCCAGACGCGGCGCCGTCTCGAGATGACGAGAACACGGACAGGGTTAATCCATGGTTGACCGAGGGGCCCTTGCCCTAGCCTTGGCCCGCGACCGTCTCGCGCAGAGTTTCGCCGGAGCGTCCGGCGCGGCGCCGGTCGAATGGCGGGTCAACGACGCGCCCGTGGGCTACGAGACCGCCGTCGCCGAAATGGAGGCGAGGGCCGCGGCGATCGCGGACGGCGCCGCCGCTGAGCTCGTCTGGCTGCTCGAGCACCCGCCGCTCTACACCGCCGGCACGAGCGCGAAGCCCGCCGACCTCGTCGAGGCGGACCGCCTGCCGGTGTTCGCGAGCGGCCGCGGCGGCCAGTACACCTATCACGGCCCCGGCCAGCGCATCGCCTATGTCATGCTCGACTTGAAAAGCCGCAGGCCGGACCTGCGAGCCTATGTGGCTTCGCTCGAAGCTTGGCTGATCGCGACGCTCGACCGATTCGGCGTGACCGGGGAGCGGCGGGAGGACCGCGTCGGCGTCTGGGTGCGGCGCCCCGAGCGCGGCGCGGGGTCAGAGGACAAGATCGCGGCGATCGGCGTCCGGGTGCGGCGCTGGGTGACGCTGCACGGCGCAAGCCTCAACGTCGAGCCGGACCTGTCGCACTATCAGGGCATCATCCCCTGCGGCGTGCGGGACCATGGCGTGACCAGCCTCGCCGATCTGGGACGGGTCGTCTCCGTGCCCGAGGTCGACATGGCGCTGCGCGAGACGTTCGAGGAGATTTTCGGAGCGACGCGCGAGAGTGAGGCGCCGCCGTCATGTCCCGGCCTTGAGCCGGGATCCATCCGGCGCGACGGCCTCTAACGCAACGGACCCAACGCCGTTCGATCGGCCACGACTGAGTTCAATGGGTCCCGGCTCAAGGCCGGGACATGGCGGAGCGTTCGACGCTCACCCGTCGTCGGCGATCTCGACCCCGTCGCGCTTCGGCAAATCGTCCTCGTCCGCGGCCGAGCGCGTCACCTTCTCGACCTTCGCGTTCGGCGGCCCGGCGAGGCAGGCCTCCGCGAAGGCGTCGAGTCTCTCCTTCGGGCCCGCCAACACCGCCTCGACCGACCCGTCGCCCATGTTCCGGACGAAGCCGCGCAGCCCGAGCCCCTCGGCGTTCGCCTGCGCCCATTTGCGGTAGAACACTCCCTGCACGAGGCCGGTGACGCGAAAACGTTCGACGGTGTCGCTCATCGGCGCTCACATGGGCGCAGGCCGACGGCCGGCAACCCTCACTCGAACTCCAGAATCACCGCGTCGACCGCGAGGCTGTCGCCGGCCTTGGCGTTGATCTTGGCGACCACGCCGTCGCGCTCGGCGCGAAGGACGTTCTCCATCTTCATCGCCTCGACCACCGCGAGCGTCTCGCCGGTCTTGACCTCCTGCCCCTCCTCGACCGCGATCGAGACCACCAGGCCCGGCATCGGGCAGAGCAGCTGCTTCGAGGTGTCGGCGACCTGCTTCTCGGGCATCAGCGCGTAGAGCTCGGCGATGCGGGCGCCGTGGACGCGGGCGTAGACCGCGACGCCGCGATGGGCGAGGTCATAGCCGTAGTTCTTCGCCTTGCGGACCTGCGCCGCGATCTCGACGCCGTCGATCGTCCCGCGCCAGACCGGCTCGCCCGGCCGCCAGTCCGTCACAACGCGCTGCAGCCGCGTCTCGCCGCCCTGGTCGTCCAGCGTGCGGACCAGCACGGCGTCGCCCTCGGCCGAGGTCTCGACCCGCGTGGGCTCGCCGTCGAGCAGCACGGTGCGCAGTCGCTCCTTGGTGGCGGCGCCCGCGCGCAACTGATTGCTGATCAGCCGGCGGCGCTCCATCACCATCCAGTCGATCTGCGCCGCGATCGCGACCAGCGCGGCCGCGACCTCGCCCTCCGCCTTGCGCGGGGCGAAACCGTCCGGGAATTCTTCCGCGATGAAGCCGGTCGAGAGGTTCCCCATCCGCCAACGGGGATGCTCCATCAGGGCGGTGAGGAACGGGATGTTGTGCTGGATGCCGTCGATCCCGAAGGCGTCGAGCGCCCTGCCCTGCGCTTCGATCGCCGACAGCCGGTCCGGGCCATGGGTCACGAGCTTGGCGATCATCGGATCGTAGTGCAGCGAGATCTCGCCGCCCTCGACCACGCCGGTGTCGTTCCGGACCGTGATGCCGTCCCTCTGCTCCTCGGCCGGCGGCCGGTAGGCGGTCAGCCGGCCGATCGACGGCAGGAAGTTGCGATACGGGTCCTCGGCGTAGATCCGGCTCTCGACCGCCCAGCCGGTGAGCGTGACGTCCTCCTGCCTGATCTTCAGCTTTTCGCCGGCCGCGACCCGGATCATCTGCTCGACCAGGTCGACCCCGGTGACGAGCTCGGTCACCGGATGCTCGACCTGGAGGCGCGTGTTCATCTCGAGGAAGTAGAAGCTCTTGTCCTGCCCCGCGACGAACTCCACCGTGCCGGCCGAATCATAGCCGACAGCCTGCGCCAGCGCGACCGACTGCTCGCCCATCGCGCGGCGGGTGGCCTCGTCGAGCAGCGGCGACGGCGCCTCCTCGACGACCTTCTGGTTGCGGCGCTGGATCGAGCATTCGCGCTCGCCGAGATAGATGACGTTGCCGTGCTTGTCGCCCAGCACCTGGATCTCGACATGGCGCGGATTGACGATGAACTTCTCGATGAACACTCGGTCGTCGCCGAACGACGACTTCGCCTCCGACTGCGAGGCGCGGAAACCTTCCGCCACGTCGGCGGCGGAGTGCGCGATGCGCATGCCCTTGCCGCCGCCGCCGGCCGAGGCCTTGATCATCACCGGATAGCCGATCTCGTCGGCGACCTTCACGGCCTCCTTGGCGTCCTTGATCACGCCGAGATTGCCCGGGACAGTCGAGACCTTGGCCTTGGCGGCCGCCTTCTTGGACTCGATCTTGTCGCCCATGGCCTCGATGGCCTTGGGGTTCGGGCCGATGAAGACGATCTTGTTATTGGCCAGCGCCTCGGCGAAGGCGGCGCGCTCGGACAGGAAGCCGTAGCCCGGATGCACGGCCTCGACCTTGGTCTCCTTGGCCGCCCGGATGATGTTCTCGATGACCAGGTAGGACTGGGCGGCGGGCGGCGGGCCGATATGGACGGCCTCGTCGGCCATCTCGACATGCAGCGCGTCCTTGTCGGCGTCGGAATAGACCGCGACCGTCCCGATCCCCATCCGGCGCGCCGTCTTGATCACGCGGCAGGCGATCTCGCCGCGGTTGGCGATGAGGATCTTCTTGAACATCGGAACGAGAAACTCCGGGGAACGCCTCGGGCGTCCCGGTCAGGACGAAGGCGGATCAGACGTCCGTGTTTAGGGGAGAGCCGGCGCCCGCGCCACTGTTCGAAGGACGGAGTGCGGCGCAGCAACACGCCGTCGCAGCGTGACGCTCACTCCTCCTTCTTCCCCGGATAGACCGGCGGACCGAGGTGCGGGGACATCAGCGCGCCGCGGGCGGTGCGGCGGAACTGGGTGCGGACGCGCCAGGGGCCGCAGACGAGGGAAAAATAGTCGAACGGCCCCTGCACCTCGTTCGACATGATGAACTGGAAATGCAGGCGGAACAGGTTGAGCCGCCGCTTCAGTTCGTCGATCGTGCCCTGCTTCAGCATCTTGGTGAGGAAGGCGCGGCGGAAGGTCGGGTTCGGCCGGTCGGCGGGCGCGTCGAGGCCGAGCTCCTCGACCGGGTCGCGGTTCGGGAAGTTGATCAGGTCCCACGGCCCGTAGACCTCAGCCCAGAACAGCGTCGGCTCCATGGCGATCCGCTTCAGCCGGTCCCGGAACCAGCCGGCGGCCGGATGGAGCGCCACCAGAAGCTCGGTCGCGCCGACGGTGAGCAGCGCGAGCGCCGGGCGGCCGCGGCCGAGGTCCGGGTCAGCCTCGTAGGCGCGCGCCATCGCGTCGATGGCGATGAAGCTGCCGCTCGAATGGCCGACCACCATCACCTCGTCGACGTCGGAGCGCGCCTTGACCTGGCGGATGCGGGCCGCGAAGGCGTCGACCCGCCGCTCGAGCTCAGGGCACTGGCGGCGGATGTAGTGGCGCTGCGAGCGGCCGTCGTCGATCAGGTGAATGACGTAGCTGCCGGCGCGCCTCAGCGCCGCCATCACGCCGAGCGCGCCCGCGAAGGCGACGAGCGCGCCGATGACGAAGGCCGCGCTCCCGGGAGCGCCGACCAGTCCAGCGAAAAAGGCGACGAACGCGCCGAACGCGGCGGCCAGCAGTCCCGCTCCGAGGAAGGCGCAGACGGGATAGATCCAGACGATCGCGCACCAGGGCGAGGCGCGCGCGACCCGGAAGAGCTGGCCCGACGCCAGCGAGTCGAACAGCGTCTTGAAGCCCCGGAGAATTTTCACCGGCAGCGGCGTCGCGAAATCCTGCGCGACGATGTCGTCCCAGCGCAGGGTCTCGTAGGTGACCTCGACGCGCGCGTCGCCTGCGGTCACCACCCCTTTCCAGCCGACGCTCGGCGTGGCCGGGTCGCCGATCGCTTCGGGCGCGATCTCGACCCGCGCATCCCAAAGCTTGCCGAAGCGCCGGAGCTCGAGCGCCGCGAGGCGGCGGTAGAGCTGCGGATCGCGGGGGTCGTAGCCGGGGACGTAGAGCACGTGCCGGCGCCGGACTTCCTGGCGCGACGGCTCGGCGCCGAGTTCGCCGCGCCGCGGCGCATGCGCGCCGAGATCGTCGGCGTCGCCGGTCCGGATCGGAGCACCTTCAGTGAGCGCCATGAACAAAGCTCATGTCACGCCTGCGCGTCCGTGTCCAAACGCCCGGAAAAGCCCCGCGAGGAGGTTAGGCCCGCGGCGCGCGCTAGACAACCGCCGCCCGGCGCGCCTCTCGGGCGCGGCCGCGCGGCTCGAGCGCCGCGGAGAACTCCGCCTCGACGACGTCGCACGCCTTGGCGATGACGTCCTCCTTCGAGGTCGCGGCCGCGATCCGCGCGCAGCGTTCGGCGACGAGCGGCGAGGACAGAAGCGTCCTCAACGCCGTGGCGGCGCGACGCCCGTTGAAATGCGAGCGGGAGAGCGACAAGCCGGCGCCGAGCCGCCGGACGCGGACCGCGTGGTCGAACTGGTCGAAGCCGAGCGGCGAGATGAGCTGCGGGACGCCCGCCGCGAAGGCCATCGCGACGGTCCCGACGCCGCCATGATGGACGAGCGCCGCGCAGCGCGGCAGCACCTCGCTCAGCGGCGCGTAGCGCGAGAAGAACACCTGGTCCTCATGGCCCGAGGGAATGTCGAGCTCCTGATGCGACAGAACGAGGCAGCGCCTTCCGAGCTTGAGACAGGCCTCGATCGTAGCCCGGTAGACCGCGTCGCCGCCGAGCCGCCCCGACCCGAAGGTGATCGCGACGGGCTTTTCGCCGGCGTCCAGAAAGGCGTCCAGCCGCCGGTCGAGTCGGGCCGAGACCGCGCCGAACATGTCGGCGCGCGGGAAGTCGAGTTGCCTGGCGCTTTTCGGCCATTCCGGCTGGGGCGACGCGAACCAGCTCGGAAACAGCAGAAGCGTGAGCTGCGACGACTGCCACCAGGATCTGATCCTGCGCCTCGCCTTCAGGCCGATGGAGCGCCGGAACTCGTTGAGCCCCGGCAGGATCAGCGGAGCGATGAACTCGGTGTAGAGGCCGGTCTGCAGCCGCCAGCGAACCGCCTTGGGAAGCCATTTGGGGACGATGAGGTAGGGCGTGCGCGGAGGATCGTCGCGGCTGATGAACATGATCGGAGCGAGATGGACGGACACGATCGGCGCGCCCATCGTCTCCCGCACGATCCGCGCGCCCATCGCGAGCGCCGAGGCGATCACCAGGGTCTCGCCCGGGACATGATGCCTCGCGACGAAGTCGTGGGTCGGCTTGAGGAATTTCGGCAGGGCCGAGAACAGGCGCCGGGCGCCGTGGAACGGGCGCCAGAACTGAGGATGCTCGAAGAGCTCGGAATAGTCCTCGACGCTCATCAGCGGTTCGAAGTCGACGCCGGCGCGCCGGGCCGCCGCCTCGAAGGTCGCGGCGCTCGCAAGCGTCACATGGTGGCCGCGCCGGTCGAGCTCCGCCGCCATCGCGATGAAAGGCAGCACGTCGCCATAGGTGCCGATCGAAACGACCAAAATACGCATGAACCACCAAGCGGCCGCGAGATGCGGATTGATCGCGTGACGAGAAGATGACGGAAGACTCTGTCCGCCTCGCTCGCGCGCAATTCAAGCCCTTTTGATGCAATGCGGCAATGCGCGGGCTCGGCTTCGCGCAGTTCGGCCCGCGACGTGCTTAATCAGCCGCAGTCGGAGGTCTTTGGGCCTTGCGCTTCGGCCGCGCGCGGCGGATCGCCCGCTCGGCCGCGAACTCCGCCTCGATCTCGTCGCAGGCCCGGCCGACCGCGTCGTCGGCGCGCATGAGTTCCGAGACCTGCCGGCAGCTTTCCGCCACGGCAGGCGAGCTGATCAGCGCGGCGAGCGCGCGCGCGCCGCTTCGAGGGCCGAACCAGCGGCGGCTCACGGAGATCCCGCAACCGAGCCGGTGGAGGCGGTCGGCGTTGTCGAACTGGTCGAAGGCGAGCGGCACGACGAGCTGCGGCAGCCCCGCGGCGAAGCCCTGCGCCAATGTTCCGACGCCCCCGTGATGCACGAAGGCCGCGCAGCGCGGCAGCACCGCTCCGAACGGCGCATAAGGAACCACGATGGCGCGGCCGCGCATCGCGGGCCGAATCTCGACCGGCGTCGGCGACAGCACGAGGCAGCGGCGCTCCAAGCGTTCGCAGGCGTCGAGCGCCGCGCGATAGAGCTCCTCCCCGCCCCGCATCGCCGAGCCGAATGTGACCGCGATCGGCGTCTCCCCAGCGGCGAAAAACGCCTCGAGCGCTTCGTCGGGGCGGTCGTCGACATGGCCAAAGAGGTCGGCGCGCGGGAAGCCCCCCAGCCGCGCCTGGCCCGGCCAGTCGGCTTGGGGCGCGGCGAACCAGTCCGGCCACATCAGCAGCATGCGGCGCGGCGCGTTCCACCAGTGACGCAGCCGCTTGATCGGCTTCAGTCCGAGCTCGGCCCGGAAGGCGTTGAGCCGGGGCGTGACGGCGGGATCCACGAAATATTCGTCGACGCCCATCTGGAGGTCCCACCGGAAACGCGGCGGCAGCCAGGCGAGCGGCGGAAGCCCGGGCAGCCGCGGCGCCTCATGGCCGCTCTGCATCATCATCGGCGACAGATGCACGGTGATCAGCGGAACGCTCAGCGCGTCGTTTGCGACGCGCGCGCCGATCGCGAGCGACGAGGCGATCGCCATCGTCTCGCCCTTCAGCCGCCGGCGCGCGACGAAGTCGTGGACCGGCCGGATCGAGCGCTCGACGAAGCCCAGCAGCCGCCGCGCCCCGCGGATCGGCCGCCACAAATCGGCGTGCGCCAGCGCCTCGCGATACTCGGCCTCGGTCGCGAGCTGCTCGAATTCGAGCCCCGCCCGCCGCACAGCCGCGCCGAACGGCTCGGCGCTCCCGACCACGACGTCGTGGCCGCGCCGCTTCAGCTCCGCGCCGATCGCGACAAGCGGCAGCACATCGCCATGGCTGCCAAAGGCGCAGATCAGCGCGCGCATTGGTTCGTTCGCCGGCTCAGCGTCTCACAGCGGGATGTTGTCGTGCTTCTTCCACGGGTTCTCGAGGCGCTTGCCTCGCAGCATGGCGAGCGCGCGGGCGACGCGCTTGCGGGTCGAGCGGGGGTGGATGACCTCGTCGATATAGCCGCGCTCGGCCGCCACGAAGGGCGACATGAAACGGTCCTCATATTCCTTGGTCTTGGCCGCGATGCCGTCCGCGTCAGCGCCGCGGAAGATGATCTCGACTGCGCCCTTGGCGCCCATCACCGCGATCTGAGCGCTCGGCCAGGCATAGTTGACGTCGCCTCTGAGATGCTTCGAGGCCATGACGTCATAGGCGCCGCCGAAGGCCTTGCGGGTGATGACCGTGACCTTCGGCACCGTCGCCTCGGCATAGGCGAAGAGCAGCTTCGCGCCGTGCTTGATGAGGCCGCCATATTCCTGCGCGGTGCCCGGCAGGAAGCCCGGCACGTCCACGAAGGTCACGATCGGGATCTCGAAGCAGTCGCAGAAGCGCACGAAACGCGCGGCCTTGCGGCTCGCGTCGGAGTCCAGAACGCCGGCCAGCACCATCGGCTGGTTCGCCACGAAGCCGACGGTGCGGCCTTCCATGCGGCCGAAGCCCGTGACGATGTTCTTCGCGAAATCCGCCTGGATCTCGAAGAAGTCGCCCTCGTCGACGGTCTTCGCGAGCAGCTCCTTGATGTCGTAGGGCTTGTTCGGATTGTCCGGGATCAGCGTGTCGAGCGACAGGTCCTCGCGGTCGGCGTCGTCGAAGGAGGGCCATTCCGGCACGCCCTCGATGTTGTTGCCGGGCAGGAAGTCCATCAGCCGGCGCATGTCGACCAGCGCGTCGACGTCGTTGTCATAGGCGCCGTCGGCGATCGAGGACTTGGTGGTGTGGACCTTCGCTCCGCCGAGCTCTTCCGCCGTCACCGTCTCGTTGGTCACGGTCTTCACGACGTCCGGGCCTGTGACGAACATGTAGGAGCGGTCGCGCACCATGAAGATGAAGTCGGTCATGGCCGGCGAATAGACGTCGCCGCCCGCGCACGGGCCCATGATCACCGAGATCTGCGGGATGACGCCCGAGGCCAGCACGTTGCGCTGGAACACCTCGCCATAGCCGCCGAGCGCCGCCACGCCCTCCTGGATGCGCGCGCCGCCGGCGTCGAACAGGCCCACGACCGGCGCGCGGTTGCGGATCGCCATGTCCTGGATCTTCATGATCTTGTTGGCGTGCGCCTCGGAGAGCGACCCGCCGAACACCGTGAAGTCCTTGGCGAAGACAAACACCTTGCGGCCGTTGACCGTGCCCCAGCCGGTCACCACGCCGTCGCCGGGGATCTTTTGGCGTTCCATGCCGAAGTCGTTGGAGCGGTGCTCCACGAACATGTCGTATTCTTCGAAGGAGCCGGGATCGAGGAAGATCTCGAGCCTTTCGCGGGCCGTCAGTTTGCCGCGCGCGTGCTGCGCCGCGATGCGCTTCTCGCCGCCGCCGAGCCGGGCGGTGGCGCGGCGCTCTTCCAGCTCCTCGAGAATGTGCTTCACGTGCGGCGCCTCTTGCTCTCGGCTCAACTTACGAGCCGAGAGCCGTAACGCGCGCGCTGCGGCGCCGCAACGCCGACGAAGGGCCGAGGGATCAGCGGACCGCGGGGACCGGAGCGGGCCCCGTCGCCATCGCAGTCTTGCCCGCGGCGGCGGGCGCCGCGGGCTGCTTCGCGACCGGCGCGCGCTTCGGAGCGCCGGGCTTGGGTTTGGCCGCTGGAGCGGGCGCCGGGGGCGTCAACGCGGGAGCTTCCTCGGCGACGTCGACAGGCTCGCGCTTGCGCGCCTCGGTCGCGGCGGCCGTGCCGTAGACGCGCTCCATGACCACGGAGGCGAGCTTTTCGGCGAGTCGCTCGTCGACGGCGCCCTTGTCCTGGGTCGCGGCCATCACCGCCCCGACCACGCCGTTGATCGCCAGATTGTCGATCGCATCCGCCTCGAACTCGCCGTGCGGCCGCCCCGAGGCGGCGTCGATCACCGCGACCCGGGCCTTGACGTGGTTGGCGTCGCCGATCAGCAGCGAGGCCACCGGGTTCTTGTAGTTCAGGCGCTCGATCGAGATCCGGAGTTCCTTTGCGGCGCCGCTGCGGCCATAGCGCGTGGACTCGCGCATCGTCTCGGACCTGACCGCCTGGGCGATGCGGGTCGACGTGATCTTCGGGTCGGTCCGCACCTCGACCTTGCCCACATAAGACGGCTGCTCCGCCGGGATGAACGGCGGATGCGCCGCGCAGGCCGAAAGCGCGAGCGCAAGCGCGGCCGCGACGGAGAACTTCAGGAGAGTGAGGCGCATGTGGGTCAGGCCTTACGGGCGTTTCGTGAGCGCCCGATAACGACCGGCCGCGCGCGACTCGCCCATCCGGAGAACTACCTATCCGCGTATGGTCGCGAGCAATCGTTGCCCTTTTGCAACCGGTACGGCCGAGCGATCCCTCGAAGAGGGACGCTGTTCCTCCTCCCTCGGG
>NZ_RYFI01000002.1:0-22973 GCF_004103825.1 Hansschlegelia zhihuaiae | reverse complement strand
CCCTTCGGACCGACCTCTCCCCGCCGGGGAGAGGTGAAGTCCGCGCCAGCGCCGCCATCCGCGCGGCCGCCGCCATGTCGCGCCAGCGGAGGGCGCGGCGCGCCTCGGCCTCGGAATCGGCGCCCCAGAGCTCGGCGTTCCATGCCTCGTCGACCTCCGCGGCCTCCCAGGCGGCCGCCGCCGTGAAACGGCCGCGCAACACTCCGAGCGCGATCAGGGCGGAGCCGGTCAGCGTCGTCATCGTGCTGAGCGCGGCCAGCACGAACGGATCGTCGCGCGGGGTCGCCCGGTCGACCGCCGCAAGCGTCTCCTCCGGCTGGCCGACGAACATCACGCCCTCGGCCAGCATGAAGCGGGCGCCGAGTTCTTCCCGGGCGAAGGCGAGCACCGGGTCCCATAGCTCGCTCTGCCGTGCGACAAGGCGCTCGGGACCTTCCGCCCGATAGCAGACAAGGTCGCTGCCGGCATATTTCACGATCTCGGCCGCGACCGCCTCGGCCTCCTGCGCGACGCCGTCGATCGCGACATTGGCGAGGCGGGTGAGCGGCATGGTCGACGGGTCGATGGCCTCGCCCTGCGCGCGCCATTCCTCGGCGACCGCCTCGGCCAGGGCAGCCGTCGGCAGCGCGAGCGGCGCCCTGGCCGGGGTGCGGGCGTGGCGCCCGTCGAGTGCGATTGCAAATCCTTCAGCCGTCACAATGACCTGCGCTTCCTTGTAGAAGCGCTTCGGCAAAGAAGCGGTCGCGGCCTTCGCCCCGTCGCTCACGCCGCGTCCGCCGGATCCACGAGGCGGAGCGCGGGAATAAGCTCTGCGAAGGACGACAGCACCCGCTCGGCGCCGGCCGCGAACAGCCGGTCCTGCGCGTGATAGCCCCAGGACACCCCGATCGCCCTGGCGCCCGCGGCGCGCGCCATCGCCATGTCGAAGCTGGTGTCGCCCACCACCACGGCCTGCTCCGCGGGCACGCCCGCCTCGACGCAGGCTTGATGAACCATCGCGGGATGCGGCTTCGAGGGCGCGTCGTCTGCCGACTGGGTGGTGACGAAGTGGCGTTCCAGCCCGAAGCGCGCGACCAGGCGTTCGACGCCGCGCCGCGAATTGCCGGTGGCGAGGCCGAGCAGGACGTCTTCGCGGGCGACAAGCGCATCGAGGACATCCGCGGCGCCCGGATAGAGCCCGGACTCGTCCGGCGCGTGGGCGAGGCCTTGCCGAAAGCTCTCCTTGAACGCCTCGCCGATCGCCTCGCGCGGATGATCGGGCGCCTCGCGCGACAGCTCCGCCACGGCTTCCGCGACCGACAGCCCGACGACGCCCACGATGGCGCGCCGGCTCGGCGGAGCCAGGCCGTGCGACTCATAGGCCGTGGTCATCGCCGCCACGATCGCGCGCTGGCTGTCCAGCAGCGTGCCGTCGACGTCGAAGATCACCAGCAATGGCGGGGAGAGCGATGCCATGCCCTGACCTAGCCTGCGGGCCGCCGACCGCACAAGACCATGGCGGCGCGGCCGCGCGCCCTAGATCACGTGCTTCATCAGGAGCGTCGAAAACATGGCGAACGCGAAAGCCAAAACGAGGACCGGCGGCGAGACGCCGTCGCTGCGCATGGTCGCCGCCGGCATGCGGGACGTCGAGGCCGGCGAGGCGCCAGAAAAGGTGCTTGCGTGGCTTGGAGTGAAAGAGGACGAGTTCGCGCGCCTATCCAAGGTCGTGCTCGCGCGCCGACGACCCAGGCGCGTCGGGCAGATCCCGCTCGTGTTCCACGACCCCTCGGCCTCCAAGGGACAGATCCGCGAGGACGTCTCGGCCATAGCTGCGATCGGCGAGGGCGAAAGCCTCTGGGTCGGCGCCGACGAGGGCGCCTCGCTCGAAAGGCTGACAGTCGAGCGCGACAAGACGGGGCGGGTCGTCGGCTTCGGCAGGCACGTCCGGTACGATCTCCACGATTTCTTCGACTTTCCGAACGGCGTCGAGCAGGAAGCGGACATCGAAGGCCTTGCGGTGGCCGACGGCTTCCTCTGGGTCGTGGGCTCGCACAGCCTCAAGCGCAAGAAGCCGGGCGGCGGCGACACGACCGAACAGGCGCTGGACAAGCTCACCCATGTCGAGCAGGAGGCGAACCGCTTCCTGCTCGGCCGCATTCCGCTCATCGCCGGCGACCGGCCGGGGGTTCCGACGCTCGCTGCGGCCGCGCCGGCGCTCGATGGCGGCAAGCGCGACCGCCGCGCCGGCGCACTCAGGATGACGTCGAAGGGCAGCGCGCTGTCGAAACATCTCCACAAGGACGAGCATCTCGGCCCGTTCATGGCGATCCCGTCCAAGGACAACGGGCTCGACGTCGAGGGCATGGTGGTGGTGAAGGACCGCATCTTCCTCGGCTTGCGAGGCCCGGTCCTGCGCGGCTGGGCCACCATCTTGGAGATGAAGTTCAACGCGAAGAAGAGCGGGCGGCTGAAGCTCAAGAAATTCGAGGACGGCGACCTGATCCGCCGCCATTTCCTCGACCTCGACGGGCTCGGCGTCAGGTCGCTGCTGGTCGACGGCCAGGATCTCGTGATCCTCGCCGGTCCCACAATGGACCTCGACGGGCCCGTGCGGCTCTATCGCTGGCGCGGCGGACTCGGCGCGCAGGACTCTTCCGTCGCGCCCCGCGAGACGGTCGAGCGGACGCTCGATCTGCCCTTCGGCCCCGGCGACGAACACGCCGAGGGCGCGACCATGGTGCGGATGGAGCCGGGCGCGCGGCCCGTCCTGCTCGTCGCCTACGACACGCCGGCCCGCGCGCGACTGCTCAAGGGCGGCGGCGTGCTCGCGGACCTGTTCGAGGCCCCGGAGCCGCTGTGAGGCCTCAGTCCTCCGGCGCGTCGACGATCGGGTCGTAGCGCGAGGCGTCGAAGCCGAGCAGGCTCCAGGACTGCGCCATGTGCGGCGGCAGCGGCGCCGAGACGTCGAGGACGTTGCCGGACGGCAGCGGCAAAACCAGCCGGCGGGCGAGCAGGTGCAGCCGGTTCTGCAGCCCGCCGGGCAATTCCCAGTTCTCGACGTTGAAATATTTCGGATCGCCCACGATCGGGTGGCCGATATGCGCGCAATGGGCGCGCAGCTGGTGCGTGCGGCCGGTCACCGGCTTGAGCGACAGCCAGGACAGCTTGTGCCCGGCATGGTCCACGACAGCGTAATAGGTTAGCGCGTGGCTCGCGCCGTCGTCGCCGTGCTCGGCGACCATCATGCGCTCGCCGGCCGGCCCGTCGCCCTCGCCTTTCGCGAGATAGGTCGAGATGCGGCCCTGCCGGACGCGCGGCACGCCCGGGACCAGCGCCCAATAGACCTTGCGGGCGAAGCGCGAGCGAAAGGCGCGGGCGAGCTCGGAGGCCGCGAGCCTTGTCTTCGCCACCACCAGGACGCCGGCCGTGTCCTTGTCGATGCGGTGCACGAGGCGAGGCTTCTGGCCGTCGCGGTCGCGTAAGCTCGCCAGCATGCCGTCGACATGCCGCGTCATGCCGGAGCCGCCCTGCACCGCGAGCCCGAAGGGCTTGTTGAGGACCAGCACGTCGCGGTCCTCGTGCAGCGTCATCGCCTTCAGCTCGCGCGCGTCGCGGTCGTCAATCTCCGGGCGGCGGACGGCCGGCTTGGCCACTCCGCCCTCGCCTTCGCTCTCGTCCTTCAGCGGCGGCACTCGCACCGTCATTCCGGCGGAGAGCCGGGTCGCGGTCTTGGCGCGGGCGCCGTCGACGCGGATCTGGCCGGTGCGGCAGAGCTTCTGGAGATGGCCGAAGGCGAGCGCCGGGAAGCGCTCCTTGAACCAGCGGTCGAGCCGCATGCCCTCTTCCGCGGCGCGCACCGGGATCGACTGCACGCCGGCCGACTTGCCCGGCAGCGACGGCAAAGGCTTCGCGGTCTCGAGGCGGACCTCGTCCTTCGGATTCACGGCCGGCCGCGGCTTGGCGGGCGCGCGGAACTGGCCGTCCGCCGCCTTCTTCGCCGCGGCGCGGGTCGGGCGCCCGTCGGGACGGCGAGCGCCGAAGATCGAGCCTCCTCGTTTGGACGCGCCGCGGGGCCCGCGGGCTGGTGCTTTGGACATCGGACTTCAGTCTTTCCGGCGCGACAGGCGCGAGCATGCGCCTGGAGAACGCTCTCCACTATCCCAGCGCGCGTCCGAGCGCGAGGCCGGCGACGACCGCGCCGATCGACAGCGCGACCGAGGCCGCCACATAGGCCGCGGCGAGCCCGGGCTGACCTCTCTCCCACAGCATGACGGCGTCGAGCGAAAAGGCCGAGAAGGTGGTGAAGCCGCCCAGCACGCCGGTCATCAGGAAGAGCTTGATCTCGGGCGGCGCCTCGACCTTCAGCGCGAGAAACGCCGCGAGCAGACCCATGACGAGGCCGCCCACGACGTTCACGGTCAGCGTGCCCCACGGAAAGCCGAACCCGAAGGCTCGCATCGTCGCGACATTGACGCCGTAGCGCGCGACCGAGCCGAGCGCGCCGCCAAGCGCGACGAAGAAGACCGGGATCATGGGCGACGCCGAGAGAGGGGATCGCGCCGCGCGTCGACGCCGGCAATGACGTCAACCAAGTCCGAAGTCGCGTCGATCCGGTAAACGACGACGAGCGGCGTGCCGGGCACGTACAGCGTCCGGTCCGGCCTCCCCGCCTCGATCGCGCCGATCTCTGGAAAATCGGTCAACTGGTTCAAACGATCCTGCACTCTCGAGATCATGGCGCGGGCGACCACGGGATTGCGCGCAACGTACCAATCGCGAATGCGGCGAAGATCGTCGAGCGCCTCCTCACGGAGCCCAACATTCACGAGAGGGCTTCACGGAAGAACGCCGCCACGTCCTCGTCGCTTGCATAACGTACGTCAGCGGAAAGCCGCCGGTCGACCTCAGCCCAGTCGGAAGCCGAGAGCCGTGACCCGTCGCCATCGCCGAAGTCGACGAGTTTTTCGAGCAGCCTGGCGATCTCGTCCTGGCGGACGGCGGGCAGTCGGCTGACCTTGTCCAGAATCGCGTCGAGGGATTTCGTCATCTGGCTTCGCCCCGCAGAGAGCAGACTGGTCTCCGTCACCGCGCCATTCACTCGAAGTCAATGAAGACGCCATTTGAATCGTATCATGCCGTCGGACGGCCAAACCACCTCACCCGCGCTCCGCCCTCAGTTTCGCCCAGTATTCCAGCCGCTTCCGGAGTTCGCGCTCGAAGCCGCGGTCGGGCGGGTCGTAGAAAGCGCGGCGGCCCATCGCCTCGGGGAAGTAGTCCTGGCCCGAGAAGGCGTCGGGCGCATCATGGTCGTAGTCGTAACCCGAACCGTAGCCTTCCTGTTTCATGAGCTTGGTCGGCGCGTTGAGGATGTGCTTGGGCGGGACGAGGGAGCCGTGCTCCTTGGCCGCCGCCCGCGCGCGCTTGTAGGCGACATAGACCGCGTTCGACTTCGGCGCGGTGGCGAGGTGGACCACGCACTCCGCCAGCGCGAGCTCGCCCTCGGGCGTGCCGAGCTGCTCATAGGCGTCGCGGGCGGCGATCGCCACCACGAGCGCCTGCGGATCCGCGAGGCCGATGTCCTCCGAGGCCATCCGGATCAGGCGGCGGGCGAGATAGAGCGGGTCCTCGCCCGCGTCGAGCATTCGCGCGAGCCAGTAGAGCGCGGCGTCGGGGTCCGAGCCGCGAACCGATTTATGCAGCGCCGAGATCAGATTGTAGTGGCCGTCCGCGGATTTGTCGTAGATCGGCGCGCGGCGCTGCACGACCTCCTGGACGCGCTCGGCGTCGAAGACCTCGCCTTTCCGCGCCGCCCGCCAGATCTCCTCCGACAGCGTGAGCGCCGCGCGGCCGTCGCCGTCGGCCATGCGGATCAAGGCGGCGCGGGCGCCCGCGTCGAGCGGCAGTCCCCTGCCCTCGATGGCTTCGGCGCGTGACAGCAGCTTTTCGAGCGCCTCGGCGTCGAGCGATCGGAACACCAGCACGCGGGCGCGCGACAGAAGCGCGGCGTTCAGCGCGAAGGACGGGTTCTCGGTCGTCGCGCCGACCAGCGTGACCGTGCCGTCCTCCATGACGGGGAGGAACGAGTCCTGCTGGGCCTTGTTGAAGCGGTGGATCTCATCGACGAACAGCAGCGTGCCGCGGCCGGTCTGCCGGCGCGCGCGGGCGGCGTCGAACACCTTCTTGAGATCCGCGACGCCGGAGAAGATCGCCGAAATCGGCTCGAAGGCGAGGTCGGTCGCGTCGGCGAGCAGCCGGCCGACGGTCGTCTTGCCCGTGCCGGGCGGTCCCCAGAAGATCAGGCTGCCGAGCGATCCGGCCTCGACCAGGCGGCCGAGCGCGCCGTCGGGGCCGAGCAGATGCTCCTGCCCGATGACCTCGCCGAGCGTCTTGGGCCGAAGCCGATCTGCGAGCGGCCGCGGGGCGTCGCGCTCGAGGCCAGCCGCTTCGAAGAGGTTCGCCATGGTACTTAAAACACGCTCGTCACGAGTTGCCCGTCGCGCTCGATCGTGACCTTCCAGTAGCCCTGCCGGCCGCCCTTTTCCGAGACCCGCTCGAGCTCGCGCGCGTCAGGAACGCGCGCGCCGTTGACCTCGCGGACGACGTCGCCTTTCTGGAAGCCGAGGCGCTCGGCGATCGAGCCGCTCGCGACTTCGGCCACCACCACGCCCTTCAAATCGGAGCGCAGCGACATCTCCTCGGCGAGCGCGGGGGAGAGGTTCGCGACCGTCGCGCCCGTGAAGGGCGATTCGCCGCCGATGGTGCGCTGGTCGCGCGGCGGGATTTCCGGCGCGGCCGCGAGCGCGACCTTCAGGTCCCGCGGCTTGCCCTGCCGCTGCACCGTCACCGTCGCCTGCCCGCCGATCGGCCGCGTGGCGAAGCGGAACGAGAAGCCTTCGACGTCGTCGACCGGACGGCCGTCCACGGCGGTGACGAGATCGCCCTGCTCGACGCCGGCGCTCGCGGCGGGCGAGCCCTTGGCGACGCCCGCCACCAGCGCGCCGCCCGGGTGCTTCATCCCCATGCTCTCGGCGATCTCGGCGGTGACGCTCTGCAGATCCGCGCCGAACCAGGGTCGCGTGACGGATTTCGAGCCTGAGCGGGCCGAAGACACCACGACCTGGACCATGTTGGAGGGGATCGCGAAGCCGATGCCGACCGAGCCGCCGGACTGCGAGAAGATCGCGGTGTTGATGCCGATCAGGCGGCCGTCGAGGTCCACCAGCGCGCCGCCCGAATTGCCCGGATTGATGGCGGCGTCGGTCTGGATGAACGACTGGAAATCCCCGACCCCGACCTGCGTGCGCGCAAGCGCCGAGACGATGCCGGAGGTCACGGTCTGGCCGACGCCGAAGGGGTTGCCGACCGCGAGCACAAGGTCCCCGATCGCCAGCGCGTCGGAGTCCGCGAAGCGCAGCCAGGGAAACTTCTCTCGGCCGTCGCCGATCTTGAGCACCGCGAGGTCGGTGCGGGTGTCCTTGAGGATCAGCTTCGCCGGGAATTCGCGCTTGTCGGAGAGCGCGACGCGCATCTCCGTCATGCCCTCGACCACATGGTTGTTGGTCACCACGAGCCCGTCGTCCGAGACGATGGCGCCGGAACCGAGCGAGCGCTGCACCCGGTCCTGCGGCAAAGGCCCGCCATCGCCGAAGAACTGGCGGAAGAACGGGTCGTCGAGGATCGGGTTGCGCCGCCGCCGCTCGGTGCGGGTCGCATAGATGTTGACTACCGCGGGCGTCGTCTGCGCCACCACGGGCGCGAAGGAGAGCTTGATCTCCTGCCGGCTCTCGGGGAGGCGGCGCTCCTGGGCGTCGGCCGGAGCCGCGGCCGAGAGTGCGATGGCGGCTCCGATCAGAGCCGTGGCGATGCGCATGAGACGATCCCTGACGATACCTTGGCGATCACGCGGACATTCGCAAATATAGTGCGGGATCGCCCGACTTGGGCGGCCTTTCCGGTCCTCCGGTCCCCATGAGGAGCATGGCTATGAAGACGATCGTCCTGCTGATCGGTCTCGCCTGCGTCGCGGCCGGCCTTCTGTGGATCGGCCAGGGGCTCGGCGTGATCGCCTGGCCGCGGGAAAGCTTCATGATCAACGACATCGAGTGGACCTGGTACGGCGCAGGCCTCGCGCTGGTCGGCGCTGTTATGATCGTCTTGTCGCGACGGTGAGGCGAACTCCGCGCTGCAGGGCAGGCGACTGACGTTGCGCCGCCTGCGCCCCTCATCTGGCCGCTTCGCCGCCGCCTTCTCCGCAAGAGGGAGAGGAAAAACGAAAAGCGGCCGTCTCCGGCCGCTTCCCGTCAGATCCTCGTGCGGCGCATGAAGCTTAAGCCGCTTCGGCGGCCTCGGCGCGCTCGCGGTCGGCCTTGCCCTTGGCGTCGACGTCACGGTCGACGAACTCGATCACCGCGACGGCCGCGTTGTCGCCATGGCGGAAGCCCGCCTTGATGATGCGCAGATAGCCGCCCGGACGCTCCTTGTAGCGCGGCGCGATCACGTCGAAGAGCTTCTGCACCGTCGGAACGTGGCGGAGCTCCGCGATCGCGAGGCGGCGGGAGTGCAGGTCGCCGCGACGGGCGAGCGTCACCAGCTTCTCGACCACGGGACGCAGGTCCTTGGCCTTCGGAAGCGTCGTGACGATCTGCTCGTGCTCGATCAGCGACTGGGCGAGGTTGGCGAACATCGCCTTGCGGTGGCTCTGAAGCCGGTTGAAGCGGCGTCCCCGCCGGCCGTGCATCGACATTTTTCTTCTCCTCGGACCGGGACCTCGGAGGGCCCGCCGGTCTCCGACCTCAGTAGTGTTCTTCGAAACGCTTGGCGAGTTCGTCGATGTTGTCCGGCGGCCAGCCGCCGACCTCCATGCCGAGGTGCAGGCCCATCTGGGCGAGCACTTCCTTGATCTCGTTCAGCGACTTGCGGCCGAAGTTCGGGGTGCGGAGCATCTCGGCTTCGGTCTTCTGGATGAGGTCGCCGATATAGACGATGTTGTCGTTCTTCAGGCAGTTGGCCGAGCGCACGGAGAGCTCGAGCTCGTCGACCTTCTTGAGCAGCGCCGGGTTGAAGGCGAGCTCGGGGATCGAGGACGGCGCCTGCTCTTTCTTGGGCTCCTCGAAGTTCACGAAGACTTCGAGCTGGTCCTGCAGGATGCGCGCCGCGTACGCGACCGCGTCCTCGGGCGTGATCGAACCGTTGGTCTCGACGTTCAGCGTCAGCTTGTCGAAGTCGAGGTTCTGGCCCTCGCGGGTGCTCTCGACGCGGTACGAGACCTTCTTGACCGGCGAATAGAGGCTGTCGACCGGGATGAGGCCGATCGGCGCGTCCTCGGGCCGGTTGCGGTCGGCCGGCACGTAGCCCTTGCCGGTGTCGACCGTGAACTCCATGCGGATCTCCGCGCCCTCGTCCAGCGTGCAGAGCACCAGGTCGGGGTTCAGGATCTGGACGTCGCCCACCACCTGGATGTCGCCGGCGTGCACTTGGCCGGGGCCCTGCTTGCGCAGCACCATCCGCTTCGGGCCTTCGCCCTGCATCTTGATCGCGACGTCCTTGATGTTGAGGACGATGTCGGTCACGTCCTCGCGGACGCCCGGAATCGACGAGAACTCGTGCAGCACGCCGTCGATATGCACCGAGGTGACGGCCGCGCCCTGCAACGAAGACAAGAGAATCCGGCGCAGCGCGTTGCCGAGGGTGAGGCCGAATCCGCGCTCGAGCGGACTCGCGACCATCGTGGCGCTCTGCTTGCCGTCGTGGCCGGCCGAGACTTCGAGCTTGTTCGGCTTAATAAGGTCTTGCCAGTTTTTCTGGATCACTTGAGTGCATCCTTCGTCAGTCGCCGCGGGCCGCCCTCGCCCGGCGGATGAGGCTCGCCGCAAAGCGCGGGGGCCGAAACGGGCATGCGCCCCGGAGCGTCGGGGCGCATCAGTCCAAACGCGACGTCAGACGCGCCGGCGCTTGCGCGGCCGGCAGCCATTGTGCGGGATCGGGGTCACGTCGCGGATCGACGTCACCATGAAACCCGAGGCCTGCAGCGCGCGGAGCGCCGACTCGCGGCCCGAGCCCGGCCCGCGGACCTCGACCTCGAGGGTGCGCATGCCGTGCTCGGCGGCCTTCTTCGCGGCATCCTCGGCGGCGACCTGCGCCGCATAGGGGGTCGACTTGCGCGAGCCCTTGAAGCCCTGCGAGCCCGCCGACGACCACGACACCGTGTTGCCCTGGGCGTCGGTGATGGTGATCATCGTGTTGTTGAAGGTGGCGTTCACATGCGCGACGCCGGACGCGATGTTCTTGCGTTCGCGACGGCGAATGCGCTGGGCTTCCTTGGCCATTTGGCTCTCGATCCTTCAGGCGCGCCCGTAATGCCAGGCGCTCGGGACAAAAGGCGCCGCCGGACCAGCCGGCGGCGCGAACGAATTACTTCTTCTTGCCGGCGATCGGCTTCGCCTTGCCCTTGCGGGTGCGGGCGTTGGTGTGCGTGCGCTGGCCGTGGACCGGAAGGCCGCGGCGGTGGCGCAGGCCCCGATAGCAGCCGAGGTCCATCAGGCGCTTGATGTTCATCGCGACGTCACGGCGCAGGTCACCCTCGACCATATAATCGCGGTCGATCGTCTCGCGGATCTGGATGACCTCGGCGTCGGTCAGCTGGTTGACGCGACGCTCGGCCGGGATCTGGACCTTCTCGCAGATCTCGCCCGCCTTCTTGGCGCCGATGCCATGAATGTACTGAAGCGCGATGACGACGCGCTTGTTCGTCGGAATGTTGACGCCGGCGATGCGGGCCATTCTTCTCTCCTCCATATCGGCCGGACCGAAGACCGGCGGGTCGGGCGCGCGTCCGGTGGAGGCCGGCCCTTGCGCGCAAGATGCTGAAACGCCGAAAAGAGACCGCACGGCGATATGCCCGCGTCTCCGCTTGCTTTCGGTGAAGGCGTGCGCGTAGCCCTTTGGGGCGGCGGCGTCAACCCCAAAAGCGCCACGACTCCAGGTAAGATCGCCGATCGGTGCGAATCGCCTCAGGCGACCGCCTTCAGGGCGTCGTCGATTTCCTGTGCCACCTCGTCGATCGGGCGCATGCCGTCGATCTTGGCGTGCAGGCCCTTGGCCTCGTAGAACGGCCGGAGCTGGCTCGTGACGGCCCTGAAATCCGCGATCCGCTTGCGGACCGTTTCGGGCGCGTCGTCGGGGCGCAGCGGCTTGCCGGCCGCGGCGGCCTCGCGGGCCCGGCGCTCGACGCGCTCGAGCAGCGCGTTCTCGTCGACCACGAGTTCGATCACCGCGTCGAGCTTGAGGTTCTTCTCGTCGAGCATCCGGTCGAGCGCCTCGGCCTGCGCCAGCGTGCGCGGAAAGCCGTCGAGGATGAAGCCGTTATGCGCGTCCTGCTGGACGATTCGCTCCGCCACGACGCCGACCACGAGACTGTCCGGGCAGAGCTCGCCGCGCGCCATGCGATCCTTCGCCTCGAGCCCGACCGGCGTCTCGGCCGCGACCGCCGCCCGCAGCATGTCGCCGGTCGAGAGCTGCACGATGCCGTGCTTCTCGACCAGCCGCTCGGCCTGCGTTCCCTTGCCGGCGCCAGGCGGTCCGAGCAGGATCAATCTCATCTGCGTTTCCCTCGAAGCTTGGCCTTCTTGATGAGGCCCTCATACTGCGCGGCGTAGAGATGTCCCTGAACCTGCGCGACCGTGTCCATCGTAACCGACACAACGATCAGCAGCGAAGTCCCGCCAAAGTAGAATGGCACGGCGGCGTAGGAGATCAAAATCTCGGGAATCACGCAGACCAGCGCGATGTAGGCGGCGCCGACGACCGTGATCCGAGTCAGCACATAGTCGATATATTCGGCGGTGCGCTCGCCCGGACGGATGCCGGGAATAAAGCCGCCATACTTCTTCAGGTTGTCGGCCGTCTCCTTCGGGTTGAAGACGATCGCGGTGTAGAAGAACGAGAAGAACACAATCAGCGCGACATAGAGCGCCATGTACAGCGGCCGACCATGGGCCAGATAGGCCGTGATGCTGGTGAGCCAGCCGGCGGCCTGACCTTGCGCCGAGAAGTTTGCGATCGTGGTCGGCAGCAGCAGAAGCGACGAGGCGAAGATCGGCGGGATGATGCCCGCGGTGTTGAGCTTGAGCGGCAGATGCGAGCTCTCGCCGCCGGTCATCCGGTTCTGGCTGACCTGTCGCTTCGGATACTGGATC
Organism: Hansschlegelia zhihuaiae; assembly: GCF_004103825.1. Taxonomy (GTDB): domain Bacteria; phylum Pseudomonadota; class Alphaproteobacteria; order Rhizobiales; family Methylopilaceae; genus Methylopila; species Methylopila zhihuaiae. The sequence goes on along the minus strand of NZ_RYFI01000002.1, from coordinate 10,797 downwards.
AGCAGCCGGCGCTGCGCCCGCTCCATATAGACGATGAAAGCGATCACGACGATTGCCATGGTGATGACGCCGAGGATCAGCGCCGTCGACAGAGCGCCCTGGCGGTTGAGCTCGAGCGTGCCGGCGACAGCCGAAGGCAGCTCGGCCACGATGCCGGCGAAGATGATGAGCGAGATGCCGTTGCCGATGCCGCGCGCAGTGATCTGCTCGCCGAGCCACATCAGGAACATCGTGCCGCCGGTCAGCGTGATGACCGTCGAGATCTTGAAGAACCAGCCAGGATCGACCACGACGTTCGCCTGGCCTTCGAGGCCGACCGCGATGCCGTAGGCCTGCACGGCCGCGAGCGCAACGGTGCCGTAGCGGGTGTATTGGTTGATGACCTTGCGGCCCTGCTCGCCCTCTTTCTTGAGGGCTTCGAGGTGCGGCGAGACCGAGGTCATCAGCTGCACGATGATCGAGGCGGAGATGTAGGGCATGATGGCGAGCGCGAAGATCGCCATGCGGCCGACCGCGCCGCCCGAGAACATGTTGAACAGGCCGATGATGCCCGTCGACTGCTGGCGGAACACCTCCGCGAGCGCGCTCGGATTGATGCCCGGCATCGGGATGTAGGTGCCGAGCCGGTAAATGATCAGCGCGCCGAGCGTGAACCAGATGCGCTTCTTGAGTTCGCTCGCCTTCGAGAAGGCCGAGAAGTTGAGATTGGCGGCGAGCTGCTCAGCGGCGGAAGCCATTTACGCCCTCATGGTCGGACAAACCGAACGACGCCCCCAAGGGTCGCATGGCCCCCGGAGGCGTCGCGCGTCGTTAGATAGGCGCTTCAGGCCGCGTCCGCATCCGCCTTGGGGGCGGGCGCGAGCAGCGTCACCTTGCCGCCGAGCTTCTCGATCGCGTCCGCGACCGTCTTCGACACGGCCCAGACCTCGAGGTCCAGCTTGGTCTTCAACTCGCCGCGACCCAGCACCTTCACGCCGTCGCGCTTCTTCGACAGCACGCCGGCCTCGACCAGCGCCTCTTCGGTCACCGGCTTCGAGGCGTCGAGCTTCTTGGCGTCGACGGCCTGCTGCAGGCGTGCGAGGTTCACCTCGTTGAGGTCCTTGGCGAAGATGTTGGTGAAGCCGCGCTTCGGCAGACGACGATAGAGCGGCATCTGGCCGCCCTCGAACTGCTTGATCGCGACGCCGGTGCGGGACTTCTGACCCTTCACGCCGCGGCCGCCGGTCTTGCCCTTGCCGGAGCCGATGCCGCGGCCGACGCGCATCCGGTTCTTGGTGGCGCCGGGATTGTCGTGGAGCTCGTTGAGTTTCATCTTGTCTCTCCCGGCCTTACGCTTCGACGCGCACGAGATGCGCGACCTTGGCGATCATGCCGCGCACGGCCGGCGTGTCGGTCAGTTCGCGACGCTTGCCGATGCGGCCGAGGCCGAGCCCGACCAGCGTCTGCTGCTGGTCGAACGGACGGCGGGTCGACGAGCCGGTCTGCACGACCGTCACGACGTCGCCCTTCGGCGCCTTCTTTGCGCGCGGCTTCGGCGCGGCCTTGGCCCCGCTCTTCACCGCTTCCTTGCGCACGGCCTTCTTCGCGGCCTTGCGGACCTGGCCCTTATTGGCCGGCTTCTTGGCGCGCGCCGGAGCGTCGCCCTTGGCCTCGGCCTTGGGCGCAGCCTTCTCCGCCGCAGCCTTCGGAGCCGCCTTCTTCCCAGCAGCCTTCGTCTCGTCGGCGGCTGCGGCCTTCTTGTCGTCCTTGTCGGCCATTGTCAGCCTCCTTCAAACCTTGAGATCAGCCTTCGGCGACCGCGTCGGCGTCGACGTCGCGGCGGCGGGCCTGGAGCGTCGAGACCTTGAGGCCACGGCGCGCCGCGACCGAGCGCGGCGAATCCTCGGCCTTCAGCGCATCGAAAGTCGCGCGCACCATGTTGTACGGGTTCGAGGAGCCGAGCGACTTCGCGACGACGTCATGGACGCCGAGCGTCTCGAACACGGCGCGCATCGGGCCGCCGGCGATGATGCCGGTGCCGGCCGGCGCCGCGCGCAGCACGACGCGGCCCGCGCCGTGGCGGCCGTCGACGTCATGATGCAGCGTCCGGCCCTCGCGGAGCGGCACGCGGATCAGGCCGCGCTTGGCGCTCTCGGTCGCCTTGCGGATCGCCTCCGGCACCTCGCGGGCTTTGCCGTGACCGAAGCCCACGCGGCCCTTCTGGTCGCCCACGACCACGAGCGCGGCGAAGCCGAAGCGACGTCCGCCCTTCACCACCTTGGCGACGCGGTTGATGTGGACCAGCTTGTCGACGAACTCGCTGTCCTCGCGGTCGCGATCGCGGCGGTTCTCTCTGGGCTCACGAGCCATGTTCTATTTCCTCTCGCCTCGAGCGGGCTTCAGAAGTTGAGCCCGCCCTCACGGGCGGCCTCGGCCAGGGCCTTGACCCGGCCGTGATAGATGTACGACCCGCGGTCGAACACGACGTCCTTGACGCCGGCCGCGGCGGCGCGCTCGGCCACCAGCTTGCCGACGGCGGCCGCGGCGGCCATGTCGGCGCCGGTCTTGCTCTCGGCCTTGAAGCCCTTGTCGAGCGTCGAGGCCGAGGCGATCGTCACGCCTTTCGAGTCGTCGATGATCTGCGCGTAGATCTGCTTCGACGAACGGTACACCGACAGGCGCGGACGCCCACCCGCCGCGGCGCGAAGCGCGCGGCGCACGCGCGCCCGGCGGCGCGCCTCAGTCGCAAGATTCTTCGCCATGGCGCGTCGTCCTTACTTCTTCTTGCCTTCCTTGCGGAAGATGAACTCGCCCGCATATTTCACGCCCTTGCCCTTGTAGGGCTCGGGCCGGCGGAAATCACGGATCTCTGCAGCCACCTGACCGACCCGCTGGCGATCGACGCCAGTGATCGTCACTTCCGTGGGCTTGCCCGCGACGATCTGGATCCCGTCCGGGATCGGGTAGATCACGTCGTGGCTGTAGCCGAGGGCCAGCACCAGGTTCTTGCCCTGGACCGACGCACGGTAGCCGACGCCCGTGATCTCGAGCTTCTTCTCGAACCCCTTGGTGACGCCCTCGACGAGGTTCGACACCATGGTCCGGGACATGCCCCACATCGAGCGCGCCCGCTTGGTCTCTTCCCGCGGCGTGACCGTGAGCTTGCCGTCCTTGAACTCGAGGACGACGTCGTCATGCGCCCGGAAGGCGAGCTCGCCCTTCGGACCCTTGACCTTGACGTTCTGACCGTCGACCGCCGCGGTGACGCCCGACGGCACGTCGATCGGCTTCTTGCCGATGCGCGACATGATCGCTCTCCTAATTCCGAACCGAAAAACCCTCTGCCGGCGTCTTTAGAAGACGCGGCAGAGGATCTCCCCGCCCACGTTGTTGTCGCGGGCGTCGTGATCCGCCATCACGCCCTTCGGCGTGGAGAGGATCGAGATGCCGAGGCCGTTCGCCACGCGCGGCAGGTTGTTCACCGAAGCGTAGACCCGGCGGCCCGGCTTCGAGACGCGCTGCAGTTCGCGGATGACGGGCGCGCCGTCATAATATTTCAGCTCGATCTCGAACTCGGTCCGCCCATTGGCGAGCTCGGTCTGCGTGTAGCCGCGGATGTAGCCTTCCGCCTGCAGCACGTCGAGGACGTGCTGGCGGAGCTTCGAACCCGGCGTCGAGCAGGTCGTCCTGTTCCGCATATGCGCGTTGCGGATGCGCGTCAGCATATCGCCGAGGGGGTCGTTCACAGCCATTTTCCCCTCCTCACCAGCTCGACTTCAGGAGACCCGGAACCAGGCCCTTCGAGCCCAGCTCACGGATCGCGATGCGCGAAATGCCGAGCTTGCGGTAATACGCGCGGGGACGGCCGGTGACGTCGCACCGGTTGCGGATGCGGGTCTTCGAGCCGTTCCGCGGCATTTCCGCGAGCTTCAGGCGGGCCGCGAACCGATCCTCGAGGTCGAGGTTCGGGTTCTTGGCGATCGCCTTCAGCTCGGCGCGCTTGGCGGCGAAGCGGGCGACCAGCTTGCGGCGACGTTCGTTCTTCTCGACCGCGCTTTTCTTAGCCATGCGATCCTCCCGTCACTGCCTGAAGGGGAAGTTGAAGGCGCGCAGCAGAGCGCGCGCCTCGTCGTCAGACTTCGCCGTCGTGCAGACGATGACGTCCATGCCCCAGACCTGATCGATCTTGTCGTACTCGATCTCGGGGAACACGATGTGCTCCTTGATGCCCATGGCGTAGTTGCCGCGGCCATCAAAGCTCTTCGGGTTCAGGCCGCGGAAGTCCCGGACGCGCGGCAGCGCGATCGTGACCAGCCGGTCCAGGAAGTCGTACATGCGGGCGCGCCGCAGCGTGACCTTGCAGCCGACCGATTGCCCCTCGCGGAGCTTGAAGGTCGCGATCGAGGTCCGGGCCTTGGTGATCACCGGCCGCTGGCCGGCGATCTTGGCGAGCTCGCCGGCCGCGTTCTGGGCCTTCTTGGAGTCCGCCACGGCCTCGCCGACGCCCATGTTCAGCACGATCTTCTCGATCGACGGAACGGCCATCGGGTTCTTGTAGCCGAACTCCTCGATGAGCTGGGCCCGCACCACGTCGTCATAATGCCGCTTCATGCGCGGCGTGTAGGCGGCCTCAGCCATCGATCCGCTCCCCGGACCGCGCAGCGACGCGGACCTTCGTCTGGTTCGCGCCTTCGCCTTCGATCTTGAAGGAGACGCGCGTCGGCTTGCCGTCCTTCGGGTCGGCGAGCGCGATGTTCGAGAGATGGATGGCGGCCTCCTTGCGGATGATGCCGCCTTCCTGGTTCTGGGTCTGGCGCTGGTGCTTCATCACGACGTTGACGCCCTGCACGACGGCGCGCGTCTCCTTCGGGAGCACCTTCAGCACCTCGCCGGTCTTGCCCTTGTCCTTGCCGGCCAGGACCACGACCTTGTCGCCCTTGCGGATCTTGGCGGCCATCACAGCACCTCCGGCGCAAGCGAGATGATCTTCATGTGGTTCTTGGCGCGCAGCTCGCGCGGAACCGGGCCGAAGATGCGCGTGCCGACCGGCTCTTTCTGATTGTTGATCAGAACGGCGGCGTTGCGGTCGAAGCGGATCACCGAGCCGTCCATGCGGCGGATGTCCTTGGCGGTGCGCACGACGACCGCCTTCATGACGTCGCCCTTCTTCACGCGGCCGCGGGGGATCGCCTCCTTCACCGACACCACGATGATGTCGCCGACGGCGGCGTAGCGGCGGCCGGCGCCGCCCAGAACCTTGATGCACATCACGCGCTTGGCGCCGCTGTTGTCAGCGACGTCAAGATTGCTCTGCATCTGAATCATGGCCTTAAGCCTTCTCGATTACGCCCGGACCGGTATCCGCTTGGTCTAGCGGACCTCGCCCGGCGGGCCGTTTCAGATGTCGCTCACTCGGTGGGCGGCGGGGCGGAAGCGTCGGGATCGACCGACGCGTCGGGCCTCACGACCCATCTCTTCAGCCGCGAGATCGGGCGGCTCTCCTCGATCCACACAAGATCCCCGACCTTGAAGGTCTGGTCCTCGTCATGGGCGTGGTAGTGCTTGGTCCGGCGGACCGTCTTCTTCAGCAGCGGATGCGTGAAGCGGCGCTCCACCTTGACCACGACGGTCTTGGCGTTCTTGTCGGAAATCACGGTCCCGAGCAGGACTCTCTTCGGCATCTCGGTCCCTCCTCAGGCTTTCGCGGCGGCTTCGCCGCGCTTGGTGGTCGCGACGGTGCGCACCCGGGCGATGTCGCGCCGGATGAGCCTTACGCGGGCGGTGTTCTCGAGCTGGCCCGTGGCCTTCTGGAAGCGCAGGTTGAACTGCTCCTTCTTCAGCTTCACGAGCTCGTCGTCGAGCTGATCCGGCGTCATCGCGCGGTAGTCCTGAGCCTTGGTCATCGTCTCAAGCTCCTCACTCGGCCACGCGCTGGACGAAACGGGTCCGGATCGGCAGCTTCGCGGCCGCGAGCGTCAGCGCCTGGCGAGCGACGTCGAGCGGCACGCCGTCGATCTCGAACATGATGCGGCCGGGCTTCACCTTGGCGGCCCAGAACTCGTTCGCGCCCTTGCCCTTGCCCATACGGACTTCGGTCGGCTTCTTCGAGACCGGCACGTCCGGGAAGACGCGGATCCAGACGCGGCCGGCGCGCTTCATGTGGCGGGTCAGCGCGCGGCGGGCGGCCTCGATCTGGCGCGCGGTGACGCGCTCCGGCTCGAGGGCCTTCAGGCCGTAGGCGCCGAAGTCCAGCTCGAATCCGCCCTTCGCGGCGCCGCTGATGCGGCCCTTGAACTGCTTGCGGAACTTGGTCTTCTTCGGTTGCAGCATGGCTTAACTCCTCGCGGCCCCGCTCACGCGTGGTCGCGGCGGGACGGACGGCCGCCCTCGCCTTCGTTCAGGCGGCGGTCCTGAGCCATCGGGTCGTGCTCCATGACCTCGCCCTTGAAGATCCAGACTTTGACGCCGCAGGTGCCCATCGCGGTCTTGGCGGTCGCGACGCCGTAGTCGACGTCGGCGCGCAGCGTGTGCAGCGGCACCCGGCCCTCGCGGTACCATTCCGTGCGAGCGATCTCGGCGCCGCCGAGACGGCCCGCGCAGTTGATGCGGATGCCCTCGGCGCCAAGGCGCATCGCCGACTGGACGGCGCGCTTCATCGCCCGGCGGAACGCCACGCGGCGCTCGAGCTGCTGGGCGATCGACTCCGCGACCAGCGTCGAGTCGATCTCGGGCTTGCGCACCTCGACGATATTGATGTGCACCTCCGACGAGGTCATCGAGCTGACCTTCTTGCGAAGCTTCTCGATGTCCGCGCCCTTCTTGCCGATCACGATGCCCGGACGCGCCGAATAGATCGACACGCGGCACTTCTTGTGCGGCCGCTCGATGACGATCTTGGAGACCGCCGCCTGCTTCAGGTCCTTGAGCAGGGCGTCGCGGATCGCGACGTCCTCCTTGAGGAGCTTGCCGTACTCGCCCTTGCTCGCGAACCAGCGCGAATCCCAGGTGCGGTTGATGCCGAGCCGAAGCCCGATCGGGTTGACCTTGTGACCCATCGTCTTCTCCTCAGGCCTTCGCCGCCTGCGCCTCGACCTGACGAACGACGATCGTCAGGTGCGAGAACGGCTTCTGGATCGTGCCCACGCGGCCGCGGGCGCGCGGCGAGAACCGTCGCATCACGATCGACTTGCCCACGAAGGCCTCCGAGACGATCAGGTCGTCGACGTCGAGATCGTGGTTGTTCTCGGCGTTGGCGATCGCGCTCTCGAGCGTCTTCTTCACCTGGCCGGCGATCCGCTTGCGCGAGAAGGTCAGGTCGGCGAGCGCCGTCTCGACCTTCTTGCCGCGGATCATCTGGGCCACGAGGTTCAGCTTCTGCGGCGAGATCCGGACCATGCGCAGCACGGCCTTGGCCTCGTTCTCGGGAAGCGCGCGCTTGGCGGCTGGCTTGCCCATGTCCTTACTTCCTCTTGGCCTTCTTGTCCGCCGCGTGACCGTAGAAGGTGCGCGTCGGAGCAAATTCGCCGAGCTTGTGGCCGATCATCTCTTCAGAGACCGACACGGGGATGTGCTTCTGGCCGTTGTAGACCCCGAAGGTGAGGCCCACGAACTGCGGCAGGATCGTCGAGCGGCGGCTCCAGGTCTTGATGACCTCGGAACGGGTCGACGAACGCGCGGCGTCCGCCTTCTTCAGCAGGTACCCGTCGACGAAGGGGCCCTTCCAGACTGAACGAGACATTGTCGGGCTCCCTTACTTCTTCTTCCGGGCGTGCCGGCTCGAGGCGATGAACTTGTCGGTCGCCTTGTTCGAGCGGGTGCGCTTGCCCTTGGTCGGCTTGCCCCAGGGGGTGACCGGGTGACGGCCGCCCGAGGTGCGGCCTTCGCCGCCGCCATGCGGATGATCGACCGGGTTCATGGTGACGCCGCGGTTGTGCGGGCGACGGCCGAGCCAGCGCGAACGGCCGGCCTTGCCGAGGCTGATATTGGCGTGGTCCGGGTTCGACACCGCGCCGACCGTGCCAAAGCACTGGCCGTGGACGAGGCGCTGCTCGCCGGACGACAGGCGCAGCGTCACATAGCCCTGATCGCGCGCGACGATCTGGCCGTAGGAGCCGGCCGAGCGCGCGATCTGGCCGCCGCGGCCGATCTTGATCTCGACATTGTGGACGATCGTGCCGACCGGCGCGACGCCGAGCGGCATCGCGTTGCCGGGCTTCACGTCGACCTGCGCGCCCGAGACGACCGTGTCGCCGACGTTCAGGCGCTGCGGCGCGAGGATGTAGGCGAGCTCGTCGTCGGCGTAGCGGATGAGCGCGATGAAGGCCGAGCGGTTCGGGTCGTACTCGATCCGCTCGACGGTCGCCGGCACGTCCACCTTCCGGCGCTTGAAGTCGATCAGCCGGTAGGTCCGCTTGTGGCCGCCGCCGCGGAAGCGGACGGTGACGCGGCCATGATTGTTGCGGCCGCCGGAGGACTTGAGGCCCTCGGTGAGCTGCTTGACCGGCTTGCCCTTGTAGAGCGCCGAGCGGTCGACGATCACCAGCTGGCGAAGGCTCGGGGTGATCGGATTGTAAGTCTTGAGCGCCATCTCAGAGCCCCGTCGTCACGTCGATGGAATGGCCTTCGGCGAGCGTCACGATCGCCCGCTTCTGATCGCCCTGACGGCCGAGGCGACCGCGGAACCGCTTCTCCTTGCCCTTGCGGACAAGCGTGTTCACGCTCACGACCTTGACGTCGAAGAGCTTCTCGACCGCCGCCTTGATCTGCGGCTTGGTGGCCGTGTCCGAGACCTTGAACACGACCTTGTTCTGCTCGGACGCGTAGGTCGCCTTCTCGGTGATGATCGGCGAGCGGATGACGTCGTAGTGGCGCAGATCGGTCATTTGAAGCGCGCCTCCAGCGCATCGATGGCCGCCTTGGTCAGGACCAGGGTGTCGCGGCGGAGGATGTCGTAGACGTTGATGCCCTGGACGGGCAGCACGTCGACCGTGTGGATCGCGCGGGCCGCGAGCTTCACGTTGGAGTCGACCTCCGACCCGTCGACCACGAGCGCGTTCGAGAAGCCGAGCTTGGCGATCTCGGCCAGGAACGACTTGGTCTTGGCCTCGCCGAGCGTGAAGCTGTCGAGCACGACGATCTGGCTGTCCTTGGCCTTGGCCGACAGCGCGTGCTTCAGGCCGAGCGCCCGCACCTTCTTCGGCAGGTCGTGCTCATGGGAGCGCACGACCGGGCCGAAGGCGCGTCCGCCGCCGCGGAACTGCGGCGCGGAGGCCTGCGCGTGGCGCGCTCGGCCGGTGCCCTTCTGCTTATACATCTTCTTGCCCGTGCGGGCGATGTCCGAGCGGCCGAGCGTCTTGTGGGAGCCGACCTGCCGCTTGGCGAGCTGCCAGCGCACGACGCGGTGCAGGATGTCCACGCGGGGCTCGAGCCCAAAAATGTCATCGGACAAGGTGACCGTGTCGCCCGACTTGCCGTCGGCCTTGGTGATCGCGATCTCGACCATCACGCGGTCTCCTCGGCGGAAGCTTCAGGGGCCGCCGGCTCGGCCGGGGTCTCGGCGGCCGCATTCGACGACTGGCCGTTCGAGGCGTCGCGCTCGCGGAACTTGCCCGGCATCGGAATGCCGTCCGGCAAGCGGGTCTTGACGGCGTCGCGCACCAGGATCCAGCCGCCCTTGACGCCCGGAACCGCGCCCTCGACGAGGATCAGCCCGCGCTCCGGATCGGTCGAGACGACCTTGAGGTTCTGCGTGGTGACCCGCTCGTCGCCGAGATGGCCGGCCATCTTCTTGTTCTTGAAGACCTTGCCGGGATCCTGACGGCCGCCGGTCGAACCGTGCGAACGGTGCGAGATCGACACGCCGTGGGTGGCGCGCAGGCCGCCGAAGTTCCAGCGCTTCATGGCGCCGGCGAAGCCCTTGCCGGTCGAGGTGCCGGTGACGTCGACGCGCTGGCCGGCGACGAAGTGATCGGCGGTGAGCTCGGCGCCCACCGGGATCACGGCGTCGTCCGAGACGCGGAACTCGACGAGCTTGCGCTTGGGCTCGACCTCGACCTTGGCGAAGTGGCCGCGCTCGGCGCGCGTCACGTTCTTCGGCTTGCGCGAGCCGGCTCCGAGCTGGAGCGCCACATAGCCGTTCGCCTCGACCGTACGGTGGCCGACGACCTGGCACTGGTCGACCTTGAGCACGGTCACGGGAACATGCTCGCCGGCGTCCGTGAAGACGCGGGTCATGCCCAGCTTCTGTGCGATTAATCCGGACCGCATGTGCGTCGTCCTTACCTATCGATTCCGATCAGAGCTTGATCTCGACGTCGACGCCGGCGGCGAGGTCGAGCTTCATCAGCGCGTCCACGGTCTGCGGCGTCGGGTCGACGATGTCCAAGAGCCGCTTATGGGTGCGGATCTCGAACTGCTCGCGGCTCTTCTTGTCGACGTGGGGCGAGCGGTTCACCGTGAACTTCTCGATCCGCGTCGGAAGCGGAATTGGGCCGCGCACCTGCGCGCCCGTCCGCTTCGCCGTCGACACGATCTCGCGGGTCGAGGTGTCGAGGATGCGGTGGTCGAACGCCTTGAGGCGGATCCGGATGTTCTGGCCGTTCATGGTCTTAACCGTCTCCACGGGGACTGAGGCGGCCGGCTCGCCGGCCAGCCTCGCCCACGTCAGGGAAGCTCAAATCACTCGATGATGGTTGCGACGACGCCTGCGCCGACGGTGCGGCCGCCTTCGCGGATCGCGAAGCGCAGCTTCTCCTCCATCGCGATTGGAACGATCAGCTCCACCGTCATCGCGATGTTGTCGCCCGGCATCACCATCTC
>NZ_RYFI01000019.1 GCF_004103825.1 Hansschlegelia zhihuaiae | reverse complement strand
ATCGTCCCAATGTTGCAATGCGGCTTCGTCCGCGCGAACTTTTCCTTGGCCATCGGCGATTTCCTGCGTGGTGACGCTGTTCCGGCTTAGAGCGCCGCTGCTCTAGGCGGTCTCCTCTCGTTACACAAGCCTATTGTGCACGCGCCCGGCCCGAGGCTGGTTCAGCCGCGGCCCGACGGCCCAAAAACCGCCTAGAGCGGCAGCGAGCTCTGGCTCGGCTCGGTCTCGACGTGGACGCCCTCGAGCGCAAGCATGCGGGACTTCGACGCCGTTCCTCCGGGCGCCGAGAAGCCGCCGATCTTGCCGCCGGCCGCCAGCACCCGGTGGCAGGGAATGATGAGCGCGACGGGGTTTTTCGCCATCGCCTGCCCGATTTCGCGCGCGGTCTCGGGGCCTTCGCCGAGCTCTTTCGCCAGCGCGCCATAGGTGGTCGTGCGGCCCCAGCCGACGCCTCGCGCGGCGTCGTAGACGCGGCGGAAGAACGGGTCCTGGCCGCGGAGGTCGAGCGCGACGTCGGAAAAATCCGTCTCCTCGCCTTCGAAATAGCGCCGGACGGCTTCGATCGCCGCCGCGACCTCGGCCGGCGGCTGGCCGGGTTCGGCGTCCGGCGCCCGCCGCAGCAGCAGCCGCTCGGTCGCCTCCGCGCTGCGGGTCGGAAGCTGAAACCGCGCGACGCCCGCATCGCTCCAGACGACGCCGCAGAAGCCGCCCGCGGTCTCGAACACGGCGAAGCGGAGCGCGCTCATGCGGCTCTCCGTTCGCCGGCTCCGACCGATCGCGCTTCGAGCTTCAGCAGAAAGGCCTTCGCTTCAAGGCCGCCCGCGAAGCCCGTCAGGTCACCCGAGACGCCGATCACGCGATGGCAAGGGACCACGATCGAGATCGGGTTGCGGCCATTCGCGGCCCCCACGGCGCGGACCGCCTTCGGGTTTCCGAGTTCGGCGGCGAGCTGTCCGTAGCTCCGCGTCTCGCCGAACGGGATCGCCGCCAGAGCTTTCCAGAGGCCGCGCTGGAACGGCGTGCCGGACGGATCGAGGTTGAGCTCGAAGGACCGGCGATTCCCCGCGAAATAGTCCGCCAACTGCCGCTCGGTCTCGAGCAACAGAGGATGATCGTCGCGGTCGACGACCGGCCCGAGGCGGACCCGCTTCGGGTCGTCGTTCCGCCAGAGGATCGCCTCGAGGCCAGTTTCGCTTGCGACCAGCGAGAGCTCTCCGACCGGCGAGGCCATGCGCTTGCGGGCGAGGGTCATGACAGGTCTCCGTTCAGGGCCGTCCATTTTCGGCCGTTGACGGATGCTTTAAGCGCCGGCGCGGCGCGGCGCGCTTCGGTTCTTGCCTTCAAATCCGGCCGATCGCGCCTGCGCGTCCCGGAAGGATGGAGCGGGTGAAGGGAATCGAACCCTCGTATTCAGCTTGGAAGATTGTCACTCTACGGCCGAATACGCTTTTTTTTTCGGCCGTTAGTCCGCATCCGCTTCGTCCCGTGGGGAGTGCCGTGGGGGATTTTTGCGGCCGCTTCCTCGTAACGCGCGCGGCGCGCGGCGACGTCAAGGGCGCTCGTGGACAGGGCTTCAGCGACGTCGTCAACCAGCACGTGAGCGTATTTCATCGTCGTTTTGACATCGGAATGGTTGAGCAGCTTCTGGACCGCGGCGAGGTTTTTGGAGCCCCTGAGCGTTCTGGTCGCGGCCGTGTGCCGGGTGTCATGGAGCTTGAAGTCGACGACGCCGGCCGCCTTGCAGGCGCGGGCGAGCTCGTTCCCCCAGCCGCTGTAAGTGATGGCGTACCGTTTGCCGCGCACGAACTGCTTCTTCGAGGTCGCGCAGGTGCGGGTCCGCTCGGCGGTGTAGGTGAAGACCTGCTCGATCGACGGGTCGCGGTTCTGCCACAGCGGCCACAGGATCTCAGTGATCGCGGGCGTGATCGGCAGGGTCTGCCACTTGTCACCCTTGCCCTTCACCCGCAGCTGGCCCTCGGCCCACTTGATCTGGTTCCAGGTCAGCGTGACGGCGGTCTCACGCCGGAGCCCCACGACCAGGACGAAGGCCGTGATCGGCCGGTAGTCCGGCCGCAGGCTCTCGAACAGGCGCTCCTCTTCCGCGAAATCGAGCTCCCGCACCCGCTCCTCGGGCTCCTTCAGCATGTGCTGGGACCAGTCCGGCTCGCGGAGCGGGATCTCCCAGGCCTTGCGGGCGCGGGTCATGATCCGGCGCAGGAGCGCGGTGACAGAGCGATTGACGGTCGAGGGAGAGACGAGGACCGGCCTGCCCTCTTCGTCCTTCACGATCCCGGCGGCCGCGTTGGTCTTGATGTCGGCGCGGCGCCGGGCGACGAGGCGCGCCACGAGGTCGTTATTGATGTCGGAGATCGGCGTGCGCTGGCCGACCCAGAGCACGAGGCGCTCTAGGTTGGCGGCGAGATCGCGTTCCTTCGAGTGCTGGCCGACCTCGGTCCAATACCGGTCCGCTGCGGCGTCGAACGTCATGGAGGGCGCGGCGACCTTGTCGGCGGCGGCGGCCTTTACGCGAGCCTTCTCGGCCTTCAGCCAGGCGTCCGCTTGGCGCTTGTCATCATACGGCGCCTTTCCACGAAGCCTGACACCACGGACGACGAATTCGTAGTGCCAGCCCGTGCTGTCCGGACGCTTGAAGACCGACATTGAGCGTGCGTCGCCTGCTGTGACTGGCGCTCGAGAAACTCCGCGATGTCGGCGAGGCGAAAGAACCGCTTCTGCCGCTGGGTCCCGAGCCCTGTGTTGACCCAGTGAATGTTCCCCGCCGCACAGTGTCCACGCAACTGCTTTGACGACATGCGCAGGAGCCCGGCCGCCCGATCGAGGGGGATGATCGGGTCCGGGCCGAACGCGTCGGCGAGCTGCTGCAAAGGAATCGAAGATGCGGCGTACATGCGATTCAGCATGCCGGATTTTGCATCCGCATCAAGCGGCAAAATCCTAGGTTTCGCAGAGTCTTGCGGCTATGGGTGAAATCGAAAACTTCACCACGAACTTCCCCATGCCTATGTCGAAAACCTTGGGGAAGTTCGTCAAAATCGTGGGGAAGTTCGGGGCTCCGAACGGCCAATCCTTACCGGTTAACCACGCCAACCGATGATCGACCCCGCAATTTAGGATACAATCGGTGGGTGACCGCGGAAATTGTGGCTTAAAGTGCACAAAAATTCGGGCTCGGAGGCCGATCATGGACCCGAAAACGATTTCCCCCACAGAGGGCGCAGGCCAAGAGATTGAACGGTTAGAGGCCGAATTGAGGGAGCACGGTCTGCTCAAAGAGCCCGCTCCGGAGCCGACCGACGGCTACACCAAGGCCGACATCGCCGTCCTGGATGGGATCGATCAGGGCAGGCGCCGGCCGGGCTGACGCAGGCCCAGGCGTCGCTGCCGATTATAGACGGTCCGCTGGCTGACGCCGGCCCTGATCGCGATCTCGTCCATCGGCGTTCGGAGCCGGGTCAGGCGTTCGACCGTGGCGTCGAGCGTTCGCAGACGGCGGTCCTCCGCTGACCCTGGCACGACCTTTCGACCGCGATTTCGCCGGGTCGAAAGGCCCAGCGCCGCGGCCCGGCTGAGGACGACATGGATGTTGGTCCCGTCTTTTTCGGCGATCGCCGCCGTGCGAATGCCGGCCAGCCATAGCTCTCTGAGCCGCTCACGCTCAGCTTCCGGATCAGCGTCATAAGGGATTGTTACTCATGGAGTTTTCGGTCCCATAACCTATGGGAAGGTTACGCGCAGGTCACCCATAGGTCGCGCGCAGATCACGTTGACCTGCCGCTGACCTATGGGCGGATCAGATTGATCTGCGGCTCAGGAGGCCGGCTCAAGCGCCTCGCGCGCCCGCTTCAGGGTCTTGGAGACCAGCGCCGGGGAGACCTCGTAGGTCCGCGCGATCTCGGCCTGGCTCATGCCGGCCTCGAGGTACTCCTGCAGGACCGGCTCGTCCGGCAGGCGGTTCTGCGAGCCCAGGCCAGCCTCGATCAGCGTCTTGACGACCATGGAGTAGCTGACGCCGAGCTCCTTCGCGATGTGAACGCGCGACCGCCCTGCCCGCCTTAGAGCGACGATCCTGCGATGCGTCGGGGACGAGATCTTGAAGCCCTTCGGCATTTGGCGGCACGCTTCTCGAAGCGACGCTCACGGCCTCAAATATCATCCGCAGGCGCTGGAGTTGGTCGAGCGAGCGGGTCGGTAGGTAAGTGTCGAAGACACTGGAATGCGGGGTTCGGTGATAGTCATGTGCGCTTCTCCTTCGCAGCCGCCCGCCAAGCCTGATTGAGCTCGTGCGACGCAGTCACCCAGTCGAAAACCGGGCCCTCCACTTCGAAATCGATCTCTGCATCGAGAAGCCCGGCGCGCTGGGCCTCCGAGCAAAAGTCGGAGATCGCGTCAGCCCAGGCCTCGGCTTCGGCTTCCTCGACGGTGGGCGCGTCCGCGCAGCCGATGCCGCGCAAAACCCGGCTTTCTCGGCTAACCCGACCGCGGATCGAGATCTGAACGGTCCAGATCTCGCCGTATCCGGCAAAGGCGCCGCGGACCTGGCAGGAGACGATGACGCGGTTGCTCATCCGGCGCTCCTTGACAGTGGGATGTCGTCCCAATGGAAGGCCCGGTTGTAGAATCGGGTGGCGGGCGCGGAATTGCGCACGACGACCCCGGCCGTTGGCGCGACTTCTGAAGGACCGTTACTTGGCGCCGGGCTGCAGCTCCCACCCATGAGGCGGATGTCGCCGATATGGGCGAGGTTCTGGCTGCGCTTGAGCTTGCGGCGGACCAGCTCGCACTGACGATCGATCCGGAGCGTCTGGCGGTTGATCAACCCGCTCAGGGCCTTACGGATCGTGCTCACTGAGCGTCTGGTCTGGTCGGCGATCTCCTGATCGCTCAGCCCCTGCAGGGCGAGCTTTTCTGCAAGCGATTTCGACACCGAGCAGTAGGAGCGCGCGATGCCCGTGTCGCGGATCGCCTTGGCAACCGTCGCGGCCGAGCAGCCGAGCTCAGCCATGATCGCCTGATGCGTCATGCCGGCTTCGCGCATCGCCGCGATGCGCAAGTGATCGAAGCGCTTCACTGGCCGCGCCTCGCGTAGCGGTCGGCCGCGACCAAATCCTTGAAGTTGCCCGCCGCGATCGCGCGGTCCGCAACGTCACCTTCGAGGCTCTCCAGAACCTTGTTCGCGGCCGCGTAACGCTCGGACAGCCCGACGCCGAGATCGAGCGCCTGGAGCGCCTCCGGCGTCTGTTCCAGCATCGACACCAGATCGAGCGCGAATACGCGCCAAAGGCTGTCCTCGAGATGCTCCGCGCGCCCCTGCGGAATGACCGGCAGGACGCGGCGCACCGTCGGGAGGGCCGGAACCGGGCCGGGCTCCAACGCCGGAGCCGGTTCCCACGGGGTCTCGGAGACCTTCTGGACCGCCGGCGCGGCGGGCGCGGGCGTCTCTATAGACTGGGGCTCTGATGGCGGCACATAGGCAGGCGGACGGCGAAGCATGGACGAATCCGAGAAGCGTTAAATTCAACGCTTAGAGAATGCCGCAGTCCGAAGTATCCGCAACCATGATTTGACCCTCGCCGCGCTCCACGGACCGTCAAACCCTCAAAACGACCGCAACGCTGGGTCCGGATCTATCGGATTTCGCCACCCTGAGGACGCATCCGGCGGCCTCGACTTACGATGCGCAAACGACCTTCGCTTGTTACTTTCATAGTGCAGAGGCATATCTTTGGGGCCTGTGGTTCACCAGGAGCCACGTACGGAGGCTAAAATGGGTTTGATCGACAGATTCAGGTTGAGGCGCTCGACCCCCTTCAAAACGTCTTATCCAGCCCCTGGAGGCGTGGAAGCTCGAAGGCCAATCCTTCAGACGGAGGCTCAAAAGGTCGCTTTTTGGGCCCAGGAGCGGCGCGCTGGACGGGGCCAGAGACTGCCCGAAGGCCTGCGACCGCATGTCGCGGCAGAGCTGGTCCGGATGCGGTCCGAGCGCGACCTCCGGCGGATCGACGCCGAGGCCTGGGCGAAGATCTGGATCTCGGAGCTCGATCTGGATCGGACGATCGCGGAGGGCGACCCGGCGCGCCGGCGTCAGGCGGTCAACCCGGCCCCTGCCCCGCGCGCGGCCGCGCTCACCGACGACGAGATCGTCGCCAACATTCTTCGGCGTTAGGCGCAGCCGGCCTGGCGCCTGACGATGGCCTCAAGGCGGGCGATGTAGGCGGCCTGCTCGGCGACCACCGCCTGCGACTTCTCCCACTCTAAGTAGTTGTGGTTCGCCAGCCGGATCGCATCATTCCTCTGGGAGACCACCTGATCGACCACCGCCTGGGCGGCCGCCGCATCCCGCTTCATGCGGTCGCCCATGCCGAGGATGAGACCGGTTTCTTCGTAGCCGAGCATGAGACCTCCAAAGGTCGCTTGACATAAGGTTACTAGTCACTAATTAATAGATCGTTACCGGACGCCTCGCCGGATCAAAGGGGGCCAGGAGACCACCACGATGCACACCAAGCTCACCCGCAACCAGATCGAACTCGCCAAGCTCGTCATCTCCAGCGACGGCTTCGTCCAGTCCCTCTTCTCCGACATCGGCCTCGCCGACGCCTTCCGTCTCAACGGTCACGCCGACATCGCCAATGAGATGGATCGCCTGTCCGGCCGTATCCTCGAGCTCCAGTCCGCTGCCCGCACCCTCGACGAGCTCGGCATGACGGACGCAGCCCGCCAGGTCCGCCAGCACTGCTCGGACAACGCGGAATACGACTACAACACGTGCTGGGACGACGCGGAGTTCATCGCGCGCGGCCTCGCGAACCAGCTCGCGAAGGATCTCAAGTGGGCCTACCTCGTCGAGGAGTGCATCTGGGGTCACGAGCCGTACACAACCGCCGACGATCTGGTCGCGGCATAAGGGGCTTCATGGGATATCGATTGCACACGCCGGGCGAGCCTTCGCGCTCGCTCCGCTGGACGAACTCACGCCCCGGGGCTCCGCGCTCCGGGGTGCTTCTGTTCAAGCACGCCTCCGAGCAGCTGACCGCCGAATCCTTCCGCGCGCTCCGTGATCAGGGCGCCTGGATCGAGACCGACCGGCCGGCGGCCGCTCGCGCCGCGATGGGGCTGGAGCCCGACGAGAGCCTAGGCGAGCCGGCCGATCCAGAGCTCGTCATGAGCGGTCCGGGCCTCTGATCTCGCTTGACCCGGTCCACTTGTTCAGCTACTAGTAACTATATCGCAGTCGCGATGACGGGCGCCCCGCCGAAACCCAGGGGCCGAGACCGAAAATGAGCAAGCCTACCTACATCGTCAACGCCGACGCCAACGACCTCGAGGGCTGGACCTGCGAGAGCCTCGCGAAGGCGCTCGTCTCCCCGCTCGCCGAGCACGACGTCGAGGTTGTGTCCCGCCCCCGCGAGAGCGGGCTCGCCGGCCTGCCGGGCGACCACGACCTGGGGTTCGCCTCCCAAGTGGATCGCATCGTCGAGGCCGTCATCGTGGACGGCCCCCAGCTCTGATCGAGCAGAACTCTGTTCCCTGCGTGTGCGGGGATGAATAGGACCCAATCAGATGCCCCGCACCGCCCTTGGCGACGCCCCACTCACCCTCGCTGAGAAGCAGGCCCGCGTTCGCTCGAAAGCCCAGGAGAATGGCGGCAAGACCGTTGCCCTGCAGCTCTCGGCCGCCTCCGTCGAGGCGATCGCCGCGATCCGCGCCGCCCACGACCTGACGTCCGATCGCGCGGCCATCGACCACGCCCTCGCCAAGGTCGCGAAGTCGCTCGCTCGCAAGAAAGCCTGACCGACACGGGCGCCCCGCCGTCATCCAGGGGCTGGTGATGAGACCGATGAAGAAGAAGAAAGACCTTCGCTACGTCCCCGACGCCTCGCCGGCCGAGGCCCTGGTCCTGGCCTGGTACCAGGAGCTGCAGCGCAGGCGGCACTCGCGCAAGTTCGATTCCGAGTTCGCGCTTATAATACGGGAGGTTTACGCCCGGCGCGCCGGGGTCACGTTCCTGCCTCACCGGCTCCCCTGAGAGCCACAGACACGACAAAGCCCGCCACCGGATTTCGGGGCGGGCTTTTTGCTGTCCTGGCGGCGAAGTAAACGACCGTTTACTGCCTGCGCTACCGCTTAGCAGTAACCTCCTGGATTCGAAAAGTCAAGAGGCCGTCTTTCGCGCCGCTATCCGCTCGGCCCGCTCCTTCGCCAGACGCTCTTGGCGCTGTTTCCGCCACGCTGCGTCCGCGGATCTCTGGGCCTTGTTTTGGGCGGCCGCCACCGTCGCCGGGCGCTTCCTGCCCTTCCACCGGCTCGAAGAGGCGTAGATTGTCACGCCGGTCGTCGCCGCGCCCTTGCGGATCGGCCAATAGCCCCATTCGAACTCCTGCGGCTCCAGGGTCTTAAGCGTGTCGATCGCGGTCCTGACGTAGACGCCGACGAACTGCGCCATGGTCCGGCGACCCAGGTTCGGCGCGTAGAGGTCGATGTCAGCCTCGTCCAGCGTCAGGCTCAGAGCGTCCGTGCTCTGCAGCCGCGTTCCGCCCGCCGCCATGACCAGGAGCCGCACCGCCAGCCGGCCAGTGACATGCCTCCATGCGGTCGCGTTGATCTCGGCGGTCGGCTTGGACTTCAGCGCCCACATCGCCCGCTGGTTGAGCGTGACCTCGATCTCGGAGCTCTTGCCGCGCACGAAGGCCCGGTTCCGCTCGCCCTCCTCCAGCACGATGTTTTCGACCAGCTGGACGCCCTGGAGATCCGGAAGGAACGGGCAATAGGCGATCGAGCCCTCGATCAACCGCCTGAACGCGTCCAGGTCACGAAACGGCCGCCCGCAGACCGCCTCGAGGTCGAGCAGCTGGATCCGCGTGACGGCGTCCGTGCAGAGGGAGAGGATCGTCCAGAGGCGATGCGCGTCCGCCCCCTCGAGCGCTGGAAAATCAACGTTCGCCGCCACCACCGCCGAGACCTTGAACGCACGCCCGGCGTCCATGGTCGAAGCCAGCTTGCCCTGCGCGATCGGCCGGCGCCGTCCCCTGCGAACCTGCGTAGGCGCGGTTGGCTCCAACGCCTGCTCGACGGCCTCATCCCCATAGGCGTATCGGATCGCCCGCTCGAGCTGTTCATCGGGCTCCAGCTTGGGCTCGTACGACCTCGGCTGCGGGTTCAAACGACTTAAACGAAATCCGTGCACTTTTTGTCGTCTCACTGTATACCGTTCTTGCTAATTCCTCATTATGCAGGCGTCTTGGAGAACGCTGCAAGCGAAAGCCGTGGGGTTATAAGAAAGCAGATAAATGGCCTGAAAGCGGCTTCCAAACAGCGAGATTCCGGCTGCGTCCGGCTGACGGCCTACGGCCCTACGCTGCCGCTCCGGGCCTGCGGCCTCCCCCATGGAGCTGTCAGAATCCAGATGGCTGGGTCGGGGCTTCGCCCCTCCTCATGGAAGCCGATGCTTGCCTCTTTGGAAGCCGATGCCTGACTGGGCCTTCGGCCAAGATTTAAGAGGAAGAATGTCGGGAAGAGAAGGTGAAGGGGAGCGGAGGCGAGCGGGATGGTCATGAGGGCCAGCCTGGGCGCGCTGAGAGGGCGGCTTCGCCATGAATGCATGAGCGGAGGTCTGAAGGCCTTAAGCGGCTGACAGAGGCCCTGCGCATTTCATCCCCGATGCCGGCTGCGGACGCTGTCGATGCCGGCGCTGTTT
Organism: Hansschlegelia zhihuaiae; assembly: GCF_004103825.1. Taxonomy (GTDB): domain Bacteria; phylum Pseudomonadota; class Alphaproteobacteria; order Rhizobiales; family Methylopilaceae; genus Methylopila; species Methylopila zhihuaiae. The sequence goes on along the minus strand of NZ_RYFI01000019.1, from coordinate 72,299 downwards.
CTCGCGCGATGCCGGCGCTGTCTCTCGATCGGACTGCGGTTCGCGCCACGTGCGCGCGTCACGTTTTGTGACTTTCCGGGCCTCTCGATAGGGTCGTGAGATCCTAGGGAGACCGCAGATGGGCCGGATCAGACAGACCACCAATTTCGAGGACCGTTTCGCCGCGCGGCTGGAAAGCGATCGCAGGCGCTCTCAGGCCTATCGCGATCGCATCTCCGCGGCGCGCCGGCCGTCGTCGGGCCAGGCCGACCGGGCGATCGTGATGGCGTTGCGCGAAATCTGGGCGGCCTCGATCGACCAGGCCGGGGCTGATCCCCAGGCGCGCGCGGCCGCCATGGGCAAGCCCATCTCCGCCGTCGAGATCGGCGCCCGCGCGGCCGCGCATCTGGCTCGCCTCGACCGCGCCGATCCCGAGCAGGCGCGGCTTGCGGTGCTGGCCCGCATGCGCCCGGTGCCGTCTCGCCGAAACGTTCGGACTGCGGACCGCGTCACGTCTCGGGACACGTGCGCCGGAGTGAGGGAGTAACGGGGGCGACGGTCCAAAATTCGCATGAATTCCGCCGGAAATGCGGGGCGGACTCTTGTGCGATGCGTCGGTTCAGATAGAATCGAGAGCGCTCAGTCTGTCAGGGCGAAGCAGGCAGGCCGGAGCCTCGATTCGGCAAGGAGCCCCGCGCGCTGCTCCGCCACCATGCGCCATCGCCCCGCCGGTCCATTGGATCGCGCGGGGCTCTTTCGTTCTGGACGTTCGCCGCGCTGGCCGTCGTCCTAAATGCATGGCGACCGACACAACCGACCTCAGGATCTCAGCCGAGCTCTCCGCAGCCCCAAGGACTAAGCCGTGATCGACATCGGCATCACGCGCCTGACCTTGCAGGTTAGGACCAGCGGCGACGGTGGTGTCGCGGGTGCCACAACCTCGTTCATAGGGCGAGCGGGCTCAGCGATCGGCCCTAGGTTTTCTTCGAGCGGCGCAACGTTTTCGTCCCCAAAGACGGCCACGATGCTCGCGTAGATCGCCTTGAGCGCCGCGCGATCGCGCTCCTCGTCGGCCGTGGCGACGATCTCGATCTCGCAGGGGGCAAGATACGGGCCCCAGTCCTCGACCCGCTTCCTGCGGCGACGGAGCAGGACCAAGGCCTTGGCGTCCGTGCGATCCGGAAAAGCCTCCCGCGCTGCCTTGAGCAGCGCCTCGTTCTCGCCGCGGACGTCCGGCGCCGGGAGAGGCTCGCGACCCTTGAGGCTGGAGTCCCGGTGCTCGAACAGGCCGCCGTAGGTGAGCAGGCCCGCGCCGCGGGCGGACTCAGCCTGGTCGGCATTGGCGATCATGACGTCGAGCGACTGGATGGCGTCCACGACGATATCGCAGGGCACCCACGGTCCGAGGCAGATCCAGCGGGCCGGAGCGCTCGCGGCGTCGGAGTAGATCGGACGGGGGCGGAAGGCGGCCTGGTAGACCTCCTGCTCGCGTGCGGCGTCGTCGATCTCGTGGTGGAACGTCCCGAGCTCAAACGAAGGAACGCTGGCCTGGACGTCTTCGCCGGACCGCATGGCCCAGGTCTTCACCACCGTCGGCCGCATAAGCGGCTTCTCATCGGCGGTGAGACCATCGCCGCGCAGGTCGAAGGGTGTGATCGGCTTGATGTCGTCACAGCCGAAAGCGCATGCGCTCGCGTCGTTCGAGCCGATGCCCATCTGTTGGCGGCCGACGGTGATCACCGAGGCGTAACCCTTCGCGAAATCGCGGCCGCGCACAGCGCCGTAATGCAGCCAGCAAACGTTCTCCGGAGCTCTCCAGAACGGGCTGTTGATCACCTCTTCGATTGCCTTCGGGAGGACGACAAGGATGCGGCTCCAAGGGCGCTCAGCGGCCTCGAGGGCGATGATGCGGCGGACCTTGTCGATCAAGAGACGCGCGGACCTGATCTGCTCCGGCGGCGCGTCCGGACCGGGCTTGAACGAGGCGACAGAATAGGTGCGGGTCGGGTCCATCAGAACACGCAAGTGCGGCGCGACGGTCTCGGACACGACCTTCGCGTTCACGTTGTACACCTTGTCCACCCGGCGCTTGCTCGCGCTGGCGTCGAGGACGAGCAGCGGGTGGCCTGTGAACTTCGACTTCAAGCGCTTGGAGACGCGAACGCCCCACAGCTTTTGTCCGCGGAATTCGGAGCCGGCATACTCGGAGAGCACGTATTGTAGGCGAGCGTCCAGTGGGCGGCGCGGGGTGTTCAGGTCATAGCTCTCGAGACGATCCTCAACGATCTTCAGGAGCTCGCGCTCGGCCGAAGCGCCGGGCGACTTTCTCGGGGCATCGATGATCTTCTGGAGGTCTGCAGCCGAGATCTTCGGGTGGATCTTGAGCTGGCTTGGGTCGTCGCGGCGCACTGCCGACAACGCCAGCCCGAGCATCGTCGGTCCGTCGGTGTTCAGGCCATCATGCCAGTGCTTCACGAAATAGGACGGGCAGCGGCCGGCCTTGATCTCCGCGACGATCTTCGGGAGCAGCGCCTCGCGCGCCATCGTCGGGAAGTCGTCGTCGTAGCCGGCATCGGCCTGCGCCTTGGTCGGGCGTCCGTGACGGACGGCGTTCGCCCGGTCCACATCGAAGCTGACGTAGCTCTTGGCGAGGCTCGTCGTCGTATCCTCGTCCACGATGCGACCGACGCAGCGTTCCCAGAGCCACTTGCCAGCGACGGTCTCCATCTGGCTGACCATGAAGACGATCTGCGCATGCTTGATGCGACGGTGCTGCTCGAAGAACTCGCAGCCATCGAGCATGAACGTGCACTGGATCCTCTCGGTCTTCGGTCCATTGTCGGCGCGCCGGTAAGACGGAATCTCGACATTGGCTTCGCACAAGCCGGAGCCTGAGATGTCCGCCGCCTCGAGCGCCTCCATCTCGGCCTTGCGCATGCAGGCTGTACGGCCCTTTCCGACGGGCACCATGACGGCGACGCGGTCGGTGAGATCCGGCATTGGCTGGTTGTGACGAATGATGGCGGCGAGCGGAGACCCGTCCTCGCGGCACACCGCAGCGACCTTCTCCACGACCTCCTCGAGCACATTGTAGTCGGGGAGCATGAAGGCGACGAAGCCGTACTCGAGCGGCTTGGCGAACAGCGTGTTCATGACGTCGACCGCCTGGGCGGCGTAGCGCGCCGACTGGCTGGTCTTCCCCGACCCCGGCGGCACCCGCAGAATTACTGCGTGCTCTGACCCCTGCTTGCTCTCGGAAGCGTCGCGAACGGCCTCCCAGAAGTCGCCATTGACCTTGTCGATCGCGCGGCCGATCCGCTTGTATCCGGCCTCGCGCTGATCCTGGGTGAGGAGCTTGCGCTCCTCGCGGTCCTTCGCGACCTGCTCGGGAGACTTTTCGACGGCCAAGACCTTCTGGATGCCTTTCCACGCCGGGGAAACGAACGGCTTTGAGTTGAGGCGCGAGAACGCGCCGCTCTCGTCGCGGAAACGGTCCACAACCGGCGCCGCAGGAGCCTTGGGAGCAGGCGATGTCGGCGTCGGCATTGAGCCGCGCAGCGGACTGATCTCGCCTCGCTCCATCATCGGGCAGAAACGGTTGAGGCGCTCGGTGATCTCGGTCACGAGCCCTTGCCCGCCGAAGCGCCCGCTCATCTCGGCATGCTCGCCGAACGTCGCGATCGCGGCCTTGAGCAGGCTCGCCTTGTCGCCCTCCTCGTAGTTCGACGAGGGATTGGCGCGAACCAGGTTCCAGACGATGCCATGGAGGAGGCTCTCGCGGCCTTCCCTCGCCTTCTCGCCCGCCTTCGGCATCGACGGCAGGCGGACATTGTCGATCCGGACGTCGGAAAGCTCCACAGGCGCCGCAGCGATCTTCGCGACCGAGAGGTCGGTGAAGCGGCGCTGGATCTCATACCTAAGCCGCTGGAGCTGCGAGCGGGTGATGACCGGCAGATCCTCGGGACGTGCGTCAGAGAGATCACGCCACCAGACGATCTTCGAACCCCACCGATGATGCCAGCCGTAGAGCGTCAAGACCTTACCAAATCCAAGGAACTCGACCTCGCGCTTGCCCTCTTCTCCCTTGGGGAGCTCGATCGTCGCGAAGGCCTCGTCGCCCTGGCGGGTTGGCTCGTCCAAGCGGTAGACCAAAGCGACCTTGGGCGAGGAACCAATACGCGCGAACGGCGTGAATCCGAGCGTTTTGAACACGATCCGCATGACTTCGGCCGACAAGGTCGCGTCCGAGATATCGACATCGATCGCGATCGCACTGAGCGACGAGGAGCCGCCAAGCGCCAGCGCAAGGTTGTGCTCGTACCCGGCCTTGGCGGTCCACTCCTCCACCTTCCATCGCGACGGAAGTGCGTCCCGATATTCGGACGGCTGCGCGCGGAACGGCCGACGGCTGTCTCTGTCACGCGTCTGCGGGAACACCGGCCAGCCGAGATTGTGCATCTGGACGCCGACGTCTTTGTAGAACCAGCGGTTGCTGACGTAGACGTCGCGCTGCACGTCCGTGAGGACGCGGATCATGTGCTGAGCCTGCTCACGCGCCGCGACAGCCTCCGGAGTGGCGTCCCAGCCTCTCGGGTCAAAGCGCACGTCTGCTTGCGCGGGCGCGGATGCGCCTCTGCGATCGTCCAAAATCATCTGGGAACGCTCGTCATGGTCAGGGCGGACTAGACCGGGCTGCCAGGCGCGGGTTCGTCCTATTCTTTAGATGTTCGGTGTAATCGTGGAGAACCACAACACCCTTCTGACGATCGCCGCCGAAAACGATCGCGCTTCGCCGCGCCTGCCCGCGACTCCGATCAGGCCGTCGTCAAAGAGACTGGAGACCGCCAACACAAGTCGGCGTATCGCGACCCGGTGATGTTCTAGCGAAAGTCCCGCGTCTTCACCTTGATCGTGTCGAGGTGCAGGTCCGGGACGTAGATGTCGCGCGGCCGAAGCCCCGTCGAACGTTGGCCCCTCGGATCCGGGGTCGAGCCGCGATGCACCTCGTCGCCGCGTCCGTGCGGCAGCGGGAACTCACCGTCCCGCTCGCCGACGCTTGCAAGCTCCGCCGACAGGTTCGTCAGGCGCTGGGCAACGAGATGAACCACCTCGCCCTCGCGCTGCACCCGCCCGTAGACCGCGATCATGCCCGCGGACAGGATCGTCCTGCGGTTCTTTTCGAACACGCTCGGCCAGACGACGAGGTTCGCCACTCCGCTCTCGTCCTCGAGCGTGATGAACATGACGCCTTTGGCGCTGCCGGGACGCTGGCGGACCAGCACGACGCCCGCGATCTCCAGCCATCGCCGGTCGCGCGCCTCCATGGCTTCGAGACACGTCACCATCCGGCGCCGCGTCAGTTCCTGGCGCAGGAACGCAACGGGATGGGCGCGCAGCGACAGGCTGACATGGCGGTAGTCCTCAACGACCTCGCCGCCGGCCGTCATAGGTCGCAGCGTGACGGCCGGTTCCTCAACCTCCGGCACGATTTCGTTCTCTCGCGCCGAGGCCGCTGCGAATAGCGGAAGCGGTTCGTCGCGCAGCCCCCGGATCGCCCAGAGCGCTTCTCGGCGAGCCAGTCCGAACGCCGGACGGAAGCCGTCGGCCTCGGCAATCTGAGTCAGCGCCATGACGGGCACGCCGGAGCGACGCCACAGATCGTCCATTGACACGAACGGCCGGTCGCCACGCGCCGCGACGATTGCAGCCGCATAAGCGTTGGAGAGTCCCTTGGTCATTCGCAGGCCGAGCCTGACCGCGAACCGGGCCTCGTCGTCCATCGGCTCAAGCGTGCAGTCCCATCTTGAAGCGTTGGCGCACACCGGCAGGATTTTGACGCCATGATCTCTGGCGTCCCGGACGATCTGGGCAGGCGCGTAGAACCCCATCGGCTGAGAGTTCAGCAGCGCGGCGCAGAACACATCCGGATGCCAGCACTTCAGCCAGGCCGAGGCGTAGGCGATCAGCGCGAAGGACGCCGCGTGGCTCTCCGGGAAGCCGTACGAACCGAAGCCTTCGAGCTGCTTGAAGGTGCGTTCGGCGAACTCGGCCTCGTAGCCGTTCGCCACCATGCCAGCGACCAGCTTCTCCTTGAACTTCGAGACGCCGCCCGTGAATTTGAACGTCGCCATGCTTTTCCGGAGCATGTCGGCTTCGCCTGGGGTGAACCCCGCGCATTCGATCGCGACCCGCATCGCCTGCTCCTGGAAGAGCGGCACGCCAAGCGTCTTGCCCAGCACCTTCTCGAGCTCAGGCTTTGGGAAGTGAACCGGCTCGAGCCCTTCCCGCCTTCGAAGATAGGGATGGACCATGTCGCCTTGGATCGGACCGGGGCGGACGATCGCGACCTGCACGACGAGGTCGTAATAGGTCCTCGGTTTCAGCCGCGGCAGCATCGACATCTGCGCGCGGCTCTCGATCTGGAAGGTGCCGAGCGTGTCAGCCTTGCGGATCATCGCGTAGGTGCGCGGGTCCTCCGCTGGGATGGTCGCGAGGTCGTAAGTCGCGCCCTTGTGCTCGGCGAGAAGATCGAGCCCCTTCTTCATGCAGGTCAGCATGCCGAGCGCGAGCACGTCGACCTTCATGAACTTCAGCGCATCGATGTCGTCCTTGTCCCACTCGATCACCTGGCGATCGGCCATGGCGGCCGGCTCGATCGGCACGAGGTCGTCGAGACGATCATGGGTCAACACGAAACCGCCCGGATGCTGGCTCAGGTGCCGCGGCGCGCCCATGAGCTGGCGTGCGAGGTCAAGCGTCAGCCGTAGCCGGCGGTCGGTGAGGTTGAGGTTCAGCTCCTCGACATGGCGCTGTTCGACCCCTTGCTCCGACCAGGACCAGAGCTGCCCCGACAGCGCGCCGATCAGGTCGTCGGGCAGGCCCAGCGCCTTGCCGACGTCGCGGAGCGCGCCCTTGGCGCGATAGCGGATGACTGTCGAACACAGGGCCGCATGGTCGCGGCCGTAGGTTTCAAACACCCACTGCATGACGATCTCACGCCGCTCGTGCTCGAAGTCGACGTCGATGTCAGGCGGCTCGCGGCGCTCCTCCGAGACGAAGCGCTCGAACAACAAGTCGTTCCGGCCCGGGTCGATCGAAGTGATCCCGAGCACGAAGCAGACGGCGGAATTTGCGGCCGAGCCGCGGCCCTGGCAGAGGATGTCCCTCGACCGGGCGAAGCGGACGATCGCGTTCACGGTCAGGAAGTACGGCGCGTAGCTGAGCTTCTCGATCAGGGTCAGCTCGTGCTGGAGCGCCGCGCGGACGCTTTTGGGCAGACCTTCCGGATAGCGCTCCGCGGCGCCCTCCCAGGTTAGCTTCGCTAGTGTCTCCTGCGGGGTCAGCGTCGGGTCGTCGCGTTCCTCCGGATACTGGTAGGCGAGCTCGTCCAGGCTGAAGCGGCAGCGATCGACGATCTGCAGCGTGCGGGCGAGCGCTTCCGGATAGCGGCCGAACAGCCTATGCATCTCCTCGGGCTGTTTTACGTAGCGATCGGCGTGGCGCTCCCGCCGATCGCCCAAGGCATCAATCGTGACGGTGTGCCGGATGCAGGTGACGACGTCCTGCAGCATGCGGCGCGAGGGTTCGTGGAACAGCACGTCGTTGGTCACGACGGTCGCGACGCGCATTTGGGTCGCCAGATTCGACAGCTCGTGCAGCCGAAGCTGGTCATTCGGTCGGCGTCGAAGGGTCAGCGCGAGATAGGAGCGGTCACCAAAGGCGTCGCGTAGCCGGCGAAGACGAAAGGCGCAGTCTTCATCAGCAAGATCCGGCACGAGAACGGCGAGTAGCCCCTCGCCATAGGTGACGAGATCCTGCCACTGGAGCCGGCACCTCGCCTTCCCGCCGCGCTTCTTGCCAAGCGAGAGCAGGCGGCACAGCTGCGAGTAGGCCGCCCGGTCGGTCGGATAGACCAGCACCGACACGCCGTCGACGAGATCGAGGCGGCAGCCGACGACGAGCCGCACGCCCGTGACCTTCGCCGCCTCATGGGCGCGGACGATCCCGGCGAGCGAGTTTCGGTCGACGACCGCGAGCGCCTCGATCCCGCAGACCGCCGCCTGCGAGAAGAGTTCTTCGCAGGACGAGGCGCCGCGCAGAAACGAGAAGTGCGAGGTGACCTGGAGCTCGGCGTAGCGCGGGCCGCTCATCCGAACACGCCGTGGACGAACCAGCGGTGCGATCCGGTTGTCGCGTCCTCGCCGTCGCCGGCCCGGTAGAGCCAGTAGCGCTCGCCGGCATCGTCCTCGACCCGAAAATAGTCGCGGACGGCCACGAGCTCGGCGTCACGCTTCCACCACTCGCCGAACACGCGTTCCGGTCCGTCGGCGCGCTGTACGCGCCGGCGGACGCCGCGCCAGGTGAAGCTGACGGGCGGATGATCGGGCAGTAGCGCGACAGTCTCGACGGGCTCGGGATGAGCGAGCAATCGGGACGGCCGAGGCCAGTGACCGGGCCAGCCTGTACCGCTGTCTGCCGCCATGGCGGGCACCCGGCAGACTGACCGCTCGGGAACGTCGCTCGCGACAGGCGCCATCCGGTAGATCGCGCGCTCGCCGACCCGGTTCATCAGCGTGTCGACGAGATCGGAGACGTCGGCTGCCGTCTCCTCGATCAGCAAGCTCGCCATCTGCCTGCGCCCGAAGGGCTCCGCGAGGGTGGCGGCAAGCGTCATCATCTCGATGCCGAAGCCCGGCGCGATGGTCTCGATCTTGTCGCAGAGCAGCCGCGTCATGCGCTTCACGTCGCGGACCGGCGTCGCCATGCCGACGCGCACAGCTTGGACGTCGTTGTCGACCCGGCGGCAGATGAGGTCGAGCCGCCGGGCGCCAAGGCCACCTGCCTCGAGTCTCTCGCAAAGCTCCGCCACTAGCTTGCTGATGTAGCGGGCGATGGTCTCCGGCGCGCCAATCGGCTCGGCGAAGGCGCGACGGACCTCGATCAGGTCGGCCGGCCGCACCGACTCGATCAGCTCGGCCGCGTCGCCAACCGCCTGGTCGATACGGCGGCCAAGCTCCGGGCCAAACCGTAAAGTCAGCGGCGCCCGGGGCTGCGCAAGGAGCTCGCCGATGCGATCGAAGCCGAGCGTCCGCAGCGCGGCTGTGACCTGAGGCGCGATCCGAAGGGCTTCGAGCGGCAGGTCGCGCAGGACCGCCGCGCCGTGATCCGAAGGTGCCACGGCTGCTGGTCGCGCGACGTGGCGGGCCAGCGCATGCGCCGCGCCCCAGCTGTCAGCGACCGCGGCCTGCGCCGTGACGCCCGACATGGCGAGCCGCCCGATGAGGCCTTCGAGCATCGCGGTCTCGCCGCCATGGAGATGATCGGCGCCGGTCGTATCGATGACGATCCCGTCTGGCGGATCGACTGTCACGATCGGCGAGAAGCGCAGCGCCCAGACCGCCAGTCGTTCGAGAGCCTCGGCGTCGGCTCGTGGATCGGCGTCCTTAACGAGCAGGCCCTGGACCAGCACCTGGGCCTTCGTGGCGGGCATGCCGACCCGCACGCCCATGCTCTGCGCCGCGAGGTCCGCTGCTGTGACGACGCGCCGGTTGCCCTGACGGCCGACAAGGACGAGCGGCGTCTCAGCCGGCGGCGCGACGTAGCCGGCCTGTCGCCGAAAGCGATCCGTCGGCCAGGTCGGAAGGAAGAGCGAGACGACCCGTGCCATCGCACGCCTCCAATTCGAAATCAGCGCTTTCGCCCGCCCGGGCCCGGATCAGCTCGACGAGCCATCGGTGTCTTCCGACGCCCGGGACGGGCAGCGGAGCGGACGGGATCACCGAAATCCGCCATCGGGTCGTCGCCGCGGTCGGTTGGCCGAAGTCCATCGCCTCCGCCTGTCGTCGCCATCGACGAAGCGCGATCCCGATCGAGCCCGTGCCTTCTGCTGCAAGCTGAAGGCGGCGGGAAGCCGTCATGGCGAGGCGTGCAAGCTCGCCGATAACAGCGCCGAGCCCGCCATGGCGAAGGCCTTCCTCCATACATGCAAGCACGGTCTTGTCGTCGCCGGCCTCGACATAGATCACTCGGTCCGCGACGAGCCCCGCCTGCGCGATCGCCGGCGCGAACAGATCTGGCCGCGTGACGCACCAGAGGACCTTGCCCCTCGTGCGAGCCGCGACTCCTGCGCTGAACAAGGCTGCCGCCGCCCCATCGATGGCGCCGTTGCCGCCGCCAGCGACCTCATGCAGCGCGCCGAATGCGAGTCCCCCTCCAGGTAGACGCGCATCGACTTCGGCGATCCCGAACGGGAGCGCCGATCTCGCGCGCTTCGAACGACCTTCGATCCGTTCGATCTGCGCGCGCAAAGCGTCGATCGCAGGCTGTGGCTGCACGTGGTCGTCGTCCTCCGAAGTCGGGCGGCATCATCGTTCTCTCTTTGTTCTAATCCCGCTACGCTTGAGTCAAGACGCGATCTGCTGTGGGTAACGCTGCGGCTTCAATTCAATCGCGAGGGCGCTAGGTCGCTGAAGTCCAGAGGCTCTAGGACAATGACTGACCGACAGGATCCATGAGCCGCGCGAAGCGCCTTCAGGCGGAGCTCGAAAAAATTGAGGCCGCTGCCAACGAGGCGCCGCGCAACGCGCTCTGCCAGCGACTGGTCCCGCCGACGGCGCGCCAGTCCGAGCACCACTTGGTTCTGAAACTGCGCGGCGGCACGTTCGGGCCGACCGTCCGCTCCACAGGTCTGCCACTACGTAATTCACGCACGGCTCTCTTGCTCAGCGCCTATCCGACATCGAGGCGCTGAGGGCTGAACCTGAAGTCTCGACCTCGACGATCCGCACGCGGCGATCGACGGCGAAACAGGCAGCTCGATCCTGAATTTCGCTGACCACGCTACGGCGTCGCGGGACGCTCAGCTCGACCTTCTTCGCACGACGTCGCCCGACAGGATCGCGACCGGGCCCCTCAGGCTCGAACCGCGCGCAGAGAAGGAGGCCAAGTCCACCACCCTGATGACGCTGCCGCACCTGTCTATCCCGGCGCATCACAAGGTCCATGCGAGCGATGTGATTGCACGGCGTTTCTTGGGGCAATCGCCGCTGCGACGAAACGGGGGCCTGAGGATTTTGCGGATGTGCTCGCGACGCCAGGCATTGGGGCTCGAACTGTGCGTGCCTTGGCGTTGGTAGCCGAGGTCGTCCACGGCGCTCCGTGTCGCTTCGGCGACCTCGCTCGGTTCTCGTTCGCCCACGGTTGCAGGGACTGGCATCCACTCCCGGTGCCTACGCGCGTCTATGACGAGACCATCGGAGTTTCGAAGTCTGCATTCTCAAAGGCGAAGCTTTGAAACGATGAGCGGCTTGAGGCGTTGGCGCGGCTGGATCGGGAGGCTCGCCGTCTCGAGGCCATTGCCAGCGAACGACGTGCTTCGAGAAGAACGCGGACGGTCTCAGAGTGTGGTAGTCGCAGCACGTTCGGATGGGAGCCCGCAATGAAGCTGGTTGAGATCGAGCCGCTTTACAGAACTCTTGAATTCAACAACGGAGGCACCGTTGTACATGCGCGCCCCGTCTCCTACGAGGCGCGCCATACTCCAGTTGATAACAGCCCGTTTTAAAGTCGCGTCTTTACGGCTGCAGTGAGCCAGCGAAGGACCATTTCGACGCGCGCATGAGCGTCGAAGCCACCGTAGAGTGGATACCCTTCGACACTGAGCCCACCACCTGAATCATAATCGATCGAGCACTGGATGCGAGCGATTATGATCTGCGCGTTCCACTGATTCTCGCTTCCACGGGACTTCGCCTTCTGAATGACTTCAGGAAGTATTAGAGAAGCGATTAGGTTGAAGCCCTGCTCGTCCGGTGCAGGTCCTATCGCAATCAGGGAAAGCTCGAAGCCCGCGGCCTCGACCTCGTTTGCCGTCGTGGCCAGAAAATCGACGACGCCGTTGTCGATCCCCAGCTTCATCTCGCGGGCGTGTTCGGAGGCATGCGCCTCCGGGTAGGTCGGAAGACCTGCGAGAAGATCCAACAAAGCATCCTCTCCGTCCGACAGCTGACGCCCCTCGTGGGCCTTGGAAAGAACGGAACCTGCGTCGATAGCGACGGGGCGAGAAAAGAAAAAATTGTTCAAAACCAATGCGCTAACTCCTTTTTGGAACGCATAAAGTTTACGCGATTGCGTAATGTTCTGAGGCACAAACGCCTTGCTGTCAAGGCTGCTATCGACACGCCGGCTCCAAACAATCATTATATGATCGCGTAAGGTAAACGGGATCTCGAGATGTTCTTTTGGTTTTTGGACCTTGAGAGGCTGCTGGCTGATAAGGCGTGGCTTCCGGTAGAGCGCGCGCTCGCAGAGTCGCGGTCTCGCTTCCCTCAACTCACGGTAGGCGCGCTCGAAACCCTCATCTATATTTCCCGTCGGCAGAAGCAGATCGACGCTGGTTCTTTGACGCTTCCGAAAATCGCCCGTGACCTTGGTGTGCCTTACTCGACACTCGCTCGACATACAGATCTGCTAGGAGCAGGAGTAGGAGGGCGTGAGGGATTAGGTCTTCTTAAAAAAAAGGGCGGGCAAGGCAGAGTGTACAGCATCGAAATAACGCCTGCCGGCATGCACTTTTTATCTCAAATTTACGTTGCGCTCAGACCGTCTCAGAAAGAAAATTTGCTGACATTCAATTCAGATACTGGATCAATACCTGATAAATAAAAAAGTATCGGTAGCTATCTTATTTTCTGTCAATTGTAATATCGCGGCCGAAAAAAGAGCGGGCTTGGCAATCTACGGTTATCGGCAGCCCAGAACCGGACGCCACGTATGTCGGCAAAAGGTCGTTCGCGCCTAAGATGCACAGCCGTGATGCGCCACAACCGGACCTCAAGAACTCTCCAATGTGCGGACATCCGCAACGCCATCGGAAAGACCTGAGCCATGGAAGCCTTCTTGAACGACGTCTGGGAGGCCGTCCGGCCGGGACTGCTCCTGTTCATCGCCGGCCTCGTACCCGTGCTCGCGACATGGCTGACGGCGAAGATCGTCGAAGCGCTCAAGGTCCAGAAGGACGGCGAGCTCGCGCAGAGCCTCTATCGCACCATCGACAACACGCTGCGGGCGCTCGTGACCACGCTCGCGGCGCGCGGCGGCAAGCTCGAAGGGCTTCCGGCCGGCCTCATCAACGACGCGATCGAGATCGTGAAGCGCGACAATCCCAAGGCGGTCGCGGCGCTCAAGCAGAGCGACGACACGCTCCGCACCAAGATCATCGCCAAGCTGCCGGGCGTGCAGAACGACGTGGTGACGACGAACAGCTCGATCGCGGTGACGGAGGACGCGGCAAAGAGCGAGCGGGCCGCGCAGTAAGGCGGCATTGTGGGAACATACGCAGAGGGCGATCCGGAAGAGGTCGCTAGGCTCCGAAACGAAGCGACCTTCGAGGAAATCGTGAGACAGGCCTTTGAAGCACTTCGGTCTGAGGTGGCGGATCTGAAGAATCGTCATGACCACCACATGCCGCCGCCCGCGCCTCCTCCGGTCCAGCCAGCGCCGCATGCGAACGGCTACGGTAGACCACGCTTCAATGCAGAAATCTCGGTCGGGAACCTGCTGACGATCGCGGCGATGGCGGGGACGGCCTTCATCGCATGGGGCCAGTTCACGGCGTCCATGACGGACATCAACAACAAGATCGCGAACAACGACCGCAGCGTGAACACGCGCGTCGACAACGTCGTCTCCGACATCGCGTCCCGGCGCACCTTCGTGAATTCGAAGCTCGACGAGATGGCCTCAAGGGTCGAGGACATCCCGCTGATACGCGATCAACTAAAGCAGCAACAGGGCAGCCTCGAGCGGGTGGCGAAGAACCTCGACGACGGGCGCGGGGAGCGACAGCGGCAGATCGACGACGCCCGCGAACGTCAGGCCGGGACCGACAAGGGCCTTGCGCTACTGACCCAGCGGGTCGAAGGCTTCGAGCGGAAGCTGGATCGGCTCCTCGAGCGGATGGAGGGCCGCCGGGAAGACGGCAGCGGCCCTTTTCGAGAAAACAGGATCGAGATCGACCGGCGTTTTCCGTACAGCCTAAGGGCGACTCTGACCGATCCACCCGCAGCAACCCTCCAGGACGATAGCGGCTGACCAGCTGTGTCCGCCAGATATTAGCGCGCCCCGCTCGGCTCCGGCCGGCGGGGCGCTTTCGTCGCTTCTAGCAATCGCAGAAGACCGCCATGTTATGGATCGGCACAACTCGACTTATGAACCGAGCTTCGCTTTGATTAAAATCTTCAAAGTTGCCTCACACGCTCGCACCATCTCAGGTAGTACATTCAATAGCTCATGTCCGTGATAATGATATCCATCGGCAAAACCTATAGCGAACTGCGGCTGACGTTCGACGATGCGTTCTCCATTTACTATTCGACGTCGATTTTCGGCCTGCGCCCTCTACGCCGCCGCCAAACGCCGGCCGCGTCTACCGCGAGAGCGGTTTAGTCCTATGGCGCCCAACCGACCTCGCAACTGGTGGCGAAAGTGGCAAAAGGCCACCAGTACAATTGCGCTACGGACGTTCTCGCCTGCCGCTGCTTAGCGCCGATAGGTCGCGCGCGACGCTTCCCGTCCCTACGGATTTAGCTGGTAAGATTTTACCGGCGACATCGGCGGACACTATAAACGGTAGAGTCGGCTTTCTCGCTGGCGGGCGGGGCACCTATCCACTGCGATGGTTCGGGACCGCGGAATGATACTAAAAAGCGCGCAAAGGTGGGAGCGGGACCGGAAAAGTCTCTCCAATATGCCTGTGCCGAACCCTTCATCGTAGTGGTGGCGGTAGTGGTATAGACAATAAGGTCAGGGAGAGAAACGTGATCAGAAAAGATGTAAAGGGCCCCCGGGAGTCAACGAACAAAATCAAGCTGGCAGCTGCAATAGCGGGAACTTTGCTCGCCGCGAATATTTCCGGTGCTTTGGCAGAGGCTAAGAAGATGCCCGATTTGACCCTGAGGACGATGGGACATTTCTTTGCGGGCGGCAAGATCATGAAAAGGAAGTCTTCTGATTTGTTGGCGCCGGGCCTCCCGCCTCTGAATACAATGAAGAACCTTGTTGGTCAAGCTTATGTCGAATACCTGATACCTAAGGAACTACGAGCCGGCGCGGCACCTATCATTTTCGCGCACAGCGGCCTGAACGGGATGGTCTGGCAAACGACAGTCGACGGGCGGGAAGGCTGGGATAAATACTTTGCAAGGCGCGGCTTTCCCGTCTACGTCATTGATCCGCCAGGCACTGGACGCGCGGGCTTCGTGGTCGACGCAATCAATAAGGCCGCCACAGGGAAGGGCGATCCGCTGGCTAACAGCCCGTTCTTCCTGCAGACCAGCTTCGCATGGAGATGGTACGACGTTGGGCCGAAATTCGGGGAGCTAGGTGATGGCCATAATTTCGGAAACCAGATGGCCACTGACAAAGAAGCTCGGAGGCAGTTCCTTGGACAGTTAATCCCGGGCGGTCCAAGCGGAGGCGACGTACATGAGAGCTTTATCGCAGCCATGGAACGTATAAAAGAGGAATATGGCCCGGTTATCTATGTCGGATGGTCAGGAGGTGCTGTCTTAGGAAACGAGCTCATGATGCAACGGCCCGATTTGTTTAAGGCTGTTGTTTCCGTCGAAGCTGCCAATTGTACGACCTTGCCTCTTAATTCGACGGATTTTGACAGCCCGCAGCCACAGAAGCCGGTCGATCCGAAACTCGTATCCGTCTATGCAGACACCAAAGTTCCTCTGCTCAACCTCAATAGTGAAGCCGGTCACGGTATCTGGTCCGGTCACGGTAAAGAGCACTGCCGTCCATTAGTCTGGGCGATAAAGGCGAAAGGAGGTAAAGCGTCCAATGCCTTCCTCCCGGACTTTGATATCCACGGCAACAGCCATCAGATGATGTCGGAACGTAATAGTGACGAAGTGGCGGGCGTCATTCTGAATTGGATAGAAGATAAAGTCCTGGATACAAGCCGCGGAAGTTCCCAATTCGACGCCGATTAATAGAAGACTTTCATCAGTCTGGCCGACAGAGCACGCCTGTCGGCCAGCACGCGCGAAGAGCCGCGTTATGCCAAGGTAGCTTTCCCAAGGCTCAGGTTTGATGTCGAGCTTGATGACACGTTCAACGGCCCTTTACGCCTCTACGTTCGTTCTATGCTTATCATCGTTGGTTTTTCAGATAAGCATTATCCGAATATTTTCGGCCATATTTCGATATCATTTCGTCTTCGCGGTTGTTTCCTTCAGTATTCTGGGGCTGGGGCTGGGAGCTTTGCTGGCGCGTTGGCGCAACGGTGATGCCTACATTGTAGCAGCCTCCATTGCCGCCGCGATCCTGAACGTCACGCCGATGATAATGATCTTCACCACACCCGCCCTCTCACTGCTCCCGCCTCTCGCCGCCGTTTCGATCGTCTTGATCCCCGCATTTATCTTTAGCGGATGGTGTGTGGGATCAATTTTCACGCGCTGGCCGGACAGAGCAGGTAAACTCTATGCAGCTGATCTAATAGGAGCGGGAACTGGATGCTTTGTAGGTATTTTCCTTTTGAATCTCCTTGGACCGGTCTCTACAATCTCCGCTACTGCTACGCTCACGTCGCTGGCAGGTTTGATTTTTGCGCTGGGATGCGAGCGCGAACGGCGACTTAGAGCAGCAACATTCCTAGCGCTACCGTTGTTGATCGCCTGCTTCGCTTTTAGCGTGAGCGTTCCACTGAATCGGCTGACGGTTGGCAGGGTCGCTGTCGACCCGGCTAACTCAAAGCCGATGATAGTTAGAATGCAAAGGGACCCAAATAATTGGACCGTTCTAGCCACGAGGTGGGATGCATATGCTCGAACTGACGCCGTCATGGGATTGAACAAAGATCTAATCTCGATATTCACAGACGGTGACACGCCCGCCCCAATGGTGCGGATGCACAGCCGGGAAACTGATCCCACGGCTCTGCGCTCGCACATCGGACACGTCCCGCTTGATGTCTGGCGGCCGCGTCAGTCCGATCGGATGTTAACGATTGGGGCCGGTGGGGGGCTGGACGTACTTTTCGGACAGTTCGCTGGCGTCAGAGACATCACGGCAATTGATATAAATCCCGCCCTACCGGCGATGCTCGAACAGTTTCGCGAATTTTATGGCGACTTGTATAACAAACCGGGTACGAAACTTTTTATACAGGAAGGACGACACTTCTTAGCTCGAGATACAGGTGCGTATGACTTAATATATCTCTCTCTGACGCAAACGGCGACCGCGACCGGTCAGGGCCTTGCTCTGGCTGAAAGTTACATTCAGACCCGTGAAGGCTTACAAGACGCTGTTGCACGTTTAACGCCAAGTGGTGCCCTTGTACTTATATTTGATCAGGATGCATTTCTTGCGCGTGCCTTCGTAACAGCACTTTCGATTCTTTATTCGGAAGGGCAGAGTATAGCGAAAGCCGCCGCTCATCTCGCTGTGGTGAGCGCGCCTAATAAAAACAATGCACCCTATAATCATCTCCTCATCATCAAACGATCTCCATTGACCGCTGAGGAAACAGCAAGACTGAAGTTCGTCACGGAGGCGCGCGGATTTGCGCTTAGTTATCTAGCTCCTGATACGGGCTCTCCGCTATTAAAGCAACTCGCTTCGTCATCGGAAGCATATAAGCTCCCTGAGGTAAATTTAAGACCAGTGAGTGACGATAGCCCGTTTTTTTTCGATTTATCTTTTGAGCTTCCCATAATGGTAAGAGGGCTACTTGTGATTTCGGCCTCAGTAACATTTATTGTGCTGGTATGGGCGTTTGCGTCGGGTAGGAACTTTAGAGAAGCGACTCCGAAGCTATCCATTTTAGCTATCCTAGTCGCTTTAATAGGCGTAGGATTTATGGTTGTCCAGAATATCATTGTTCAGCGATACATGTTATTTTTGGGATTTCCTACCATCACTCTTTCTGTGGTGCTCTTCTCCATGCTGGTGGGGGCGGGCCTAGGCAGTTTGCTTTCGCACTTTTTTATCAATCGTGAAAAGTGGCAGATCTTGCTGGTCACATGTATGTTTTCTGTTCCGGCAGTTCTGATGGTGAACTATCTAGGTCCCTTAGTAACGAGCAAGTTTTTTTATCTTTCGACGGGTGGGCGGATAATCCTAACGGGAGCCATGATTTTTCCGCTAAGTATTTCGTTGGGCTGCTTTTTTCCTACAGCGTTGAGGCTGGCCGGTCATAAAGCTCATTCCATTGATATTCCTATTCTATGGGCGATCAATGGCTCGGCGTCGGTACTTGGGTCCGCGCTATCCGTTGCGCTTTCGAAGCAATTCAGTTTTACATTCGCCCTTAACATTGCGGCT
The DNA here is from genome assembly GCF_004103825.1 of Hansschlegelia zhihuaiae. GTDB lineage: Bacteria > Pseudomonadota > Alphaproteobacteria > Rhizobiales > Methylopilaceae > Methylopila > Methylopila zhihuaiae. The sequence goes on along the minus strand of NZ_RYFI01000019.1, from coordinate 53,984 downwards.
TCCTGTTATCTTGGTGCGTTACTCCTGATGCTGTGGTCGTGCAGACGAACATAGTACCTGTGCCCTGCTATGTTAACGGCAGCATGGTGTGATTCCAAGGTAAGCGCTGTTCCACCGCCACCTACTGCCGGGGCGGTGCGGGGTGATGTTCGGAGCCTGATTTAGGGCTTCGGCATATGTCGGTTTTAGAGCTTAAGCCTATGTCGGAGCCTGCCCGGCGGCTTGAGGTGTTCATCGGCGCGGGCGGCGGCGGGTCTGGTTGGCCGAGGAGAAGGCGGCGATCGTCGCCGAAAGCGCGGAGCCCCGGCGCGACGGTGCGCGCAGTTTCGCGACGGCATGGGCTGACGCCGCCTCAGCTTTTTGCATGGCGGCGGACGTACAGGGCTGAGGCGGAGAAGGCGGCGTCGTTCGTTCCGGTAGTCGTGACGGCGGAGCCGGAGGTATCGGCCAGGCCAAGGCCTCGTCGGCTGCGGCGTTCGTCTTTGAAGACAGCGTCGATCGGGCGTGAGGTCGACGGTGCGGCGGTGCGGACGCAAGTACCGTAGCGACGGTGATCCGGGCGTTGAAGGCCGGGGCGTGATCGGCCCGTCCGGCTCGGTCTGGGTTCTGGTGGCGACGCGGCGGTAGACTTCCGCAAGGCGCGGAGAGCCTGGCGGCGATCGGCGGCCGGATCGGATGCACGACGCGAAGCGCCGCGTTTCTCGATCGGGCTCTCGCCCGCAACGGACCACGGTCTGACCATCGTTGTCACCACCGCGCCCGCACCCGGAGTCGGTAAGCCAGCCCTTCGCAGGTGACGCTCTCACGCCTGCCTTCGTCTCCGATCTGTCAACCTTGATCGATCGACGGCAGCCAACTCTTTAGGTCGACGGGCATACGCATCAGCCACTCGAATAACTGATCGAATGCTGGAAGATCGAGGCTCCGGTTCAGAACGTCGCTCGAGGCCCTCAAAGCCGTCGGCGTCGAAAAGCCGGAGCTCTGTCTACTCGCCAGCCAAGCCAGGACACGCTAGGGCCCGGACTCATAACCAGCTGACGATCGCGGTGATGTGGACGGCGGCGAGGAAGCTCGAGGCGAGGCGGTCGTAGCGCGTCGGGACGCGCCTGAAGTCCTTGAGGCGGCCAGAACATGCGCTCGATGGCGTTGCGATCGCGGTAGAGCGCTGGCGAGAAGCACGGCTTCCAGCGCCTGTTCTCCTTCGGCGGGATGTTGGGCGTGCCGCCTGCGGCCCCGACCTGACGCCGGATCGCGTCGCTGTAGTAGCCTTTGTCGCCATGAAGCATGCGGGCGGCGGGAAGCTCCGCCAGCAGCGTCGCGCCGGCCGCGCAGTCTGCGACCTGCCCGCCGGTCAGCAGGAAGGCGATCGGCCGGCTCTTTCCGTCCGTGAGCGCGTGGATCTTGGTGGTGCGTCCGCCGCGCGATCGGCCGACCGCCTGGCTGCGCTCGCCCCTTTGCGGCCGGCCGCCGAGCGATGAGCTGTTACTGCGGAACTGTCGATCAGGACGTGAGAGCGGGGCCCGGCCTCAGCGGCGAGCGCGTCGAACAGTTTGCACCAGACACCCTTCACGGCCCAGCGCACATAGCGATTGTAGAGGGTCTTGCTCGGACCACAGACGGCAGGCGCGCCGGCCTATCGGCCGCCCGACCTCAGCACATGCACGATGCCGCTGATCATCCGACGGTCGTCGACCCGCGGCATGCCCGCGTCTTCGTCGGAAGGTGTGGCCCGAGACGGCCGAACTGCTCGTCCGTCAGCCAGAAGTAGTCCGATCCCATCGGCGTCCTCCTCCACGAGGACGCCTCTGAATCACGCTTCGCTCAATCCGCAAAGCCGTTAATGGGTCCGGGCCCTAGGACTGAACGCCTAGATGGCGCAGTAGGAGAAGCGCTGGGAGTACGCGTGCGGCGACGGGCTTGGCACGGCGCGCGTGATTTACCTAGGGCGCAAGCGCCGCTCCAAACCCTAGCATACCACTTGTAGCGTCCTGCAGCAAGATTGGCGCATCATTGCTGAACAAGGATGCCGCCGCGGTCCATCGCCAAAGTAAGATGTTAGACCATCAGAAGAGGTGAACACAGCCATAATTGACGGCAGCAGACACTGAGCTTATAAAGGGCTTCCGCGCGCTCTCGCAGAGACACACCCCTCTCCGGCGAACGAATGTGCAATTCGTCAAGCTTCTCTGTCCCGTGTGAAGAGTGTTTGGCTGAGGAGGGGACTTTGTGATCGCCATGCCCTCCACCGAACTGATTCCAGCCGCTGTTCAGCGGCGCGTCGCAATTTTTCGCAATGGCGAAATTCAGACGTTTGTGCCCGGCTCAGAGCATTTCTTGAGTGCAGCCACCCCGGCATGGGCTGGCTTTCCGCTCGAAGAGGGTGCCGGAACGTTAGAACCCACCAAGCGGGCGATGGCGATAAAAACGGTGCTCGTCGTTGGCGGAAAGCAGCATGGTGAAGTACGATGGTTTTTTCGAGGTTCATCTCACCATGAACGGATGTCGGCTGGAGCGATATTTCTGCTAAGGGCGGGCGTAGAAATCGTCGAGGTGAGTAGGACTCAGGCGTATAATCGCACTGGGTTGCTTTTAGATACCGATAGATTAACTAAGTTATACCCAATGACGGGCGTTGGAGAGTCGCAGGGCTTAGTGCCGACAGTCTTCAGTCAAAATCGTCAAGTCGCTGACATCGTTCGGTTGATGCGGGCTGAGATTAAGGCCGGTTGTCCAAACGGCCCTTTGTATGCGGAGTCGCTCTCTATCGCGCTCGTTGGCCTTTTAAGGGCGAAATACTCTGCGACCTGCCCGCCGATTGTTGACCATCGTTCGCTCTCTCCTAAAGAGACCGAAAGAATTTTAGACTATATATCAGAACATTTATCCGATAACTTGTCGGTGACGCGGCTCGCAGATCTGGTTCAGCTAAGCCCCGACCACTTCTCTAGGGTGTTCAAGACCACTTTTGGGACCGGTCCGTATCAGTTTGTGCTCTTGCAACGGGTTGAAAAAGCGAAGATCATTATGAGAAACCCGGAACGGGATTTGGTTGATATTGCAGTGACGCTTGGTTTTTCAAGTCATACGCATTTCTCTCGCATCTTTCGAAAGCTAACGGGCCTCAGTCCTTCCAAATATAGACGGCTTTGCTAATTGGGTTCATCTTTACAGGATTCAGTGACATTGTAAAGCTGGGATGTCGACCGTCTTTGCATTTGACTAAGTTCGCCACCAACCTCTTGCTTTGCCATGTCAGGGGCTGACTGCTTGCCTACAGCTACTCCAAGTAGCTCAAGACGCTCGTCTCAAACAGTTCAAGGCTCTAATAGCCATCAGCGTCAACACCCGGTACTGTTCCTTTCCGTGGAATCTGTCGCGAGCGCTGCGGAGACTGCCGGATAGGGCGGAAGTCAGCGTAACAGCTCGCATGCTTTACAATCTTGCCGCCCCAAGCTTTCTGCGTTCAGCTGAACGCGTCCCTACAACAATGCATTGCGAAATTCTCGCGGAGTCATCCTAAGTCTACGCCGAAAAACGTTTGTCATATGGCTCTGGGAAGCGAAGCCTGACAACACCGAGATCTCTAGGAGCGGCATGTTACTGTTCCGAAGCATTTCGCAGGCTCGCGATAATTTCACCTGCAAGACATATTCGTGAACGCTGGATCCCGTCCCTTCCTGAAACGCCCTTGCAAATCTCCGCTCGCTAACGCCCACCGATGAAGCAATATCCCGGAGGAACAGAGGGCCGATACTCAAATGAGAATTTATGTACGCCTTAGCCCGGCTAAGAGCAACTCCTGAAAGAACCTCTTTCCTACCGCCCGATAATCCTCTTTTCAGGCCGTCGCTCAGGTTGTATTTACGAAGTATATGCAACGCAACAATCTGAGCCCAGGCGTCCATTTCTAAAGCCGTGACAAGATCACCGCTAAATAGTCTCTCTAGTACGATACCTCCGATTTGCATCATCGTCGCATCATAACGGAAATGCCCCTGCTGAAACTCTAGATTAGCAAGAGGCTTATCAAAGACTTCAAGTGACAACCTTTCAACAGCGCTCGAGGCAATGAAAAAATTTAACGATTCGAACGAGCCGACCCCCTCGAAATGCCCTTCATCATCGGGCGGGATCATGATTGTCATACCAGCCTTCCCTACAGCGAAGTCCGGCTTGGCTCGAAAGTCAACCCGACGAACCGGCGGGCCTTTAACCTTGATTGATATCCCGAAATAATCGCTTTGGCACTTCTTGCACGCGCCGTCGACAAATGTATACTGATCATAACTTACGCAAGCGCTAGTGGAGTCCTCTATTTGCGCTGATTGCTGTATGACCAGACCTTCTGACGCTAAGAAGCGCACGACATCGAGGAGAGGCGACTGAGCGGAAGAGGCCGTCATCGTCATAATCCAGACCTCCAAAACGGAAGAAAATAGAAATGACTGCTGCGTTCAGCCCTAGCAGAGCAAGGACTGAACAGGTCGTCAACATGGAAAAGCCCTCCACTCGTTAAAGTGGAGGGATGATGTCAGAATGCAGCCTCTAGGACTTGCGGCTTCAGCTTTCGTTCTGATCTAAGCCGTGCTTTCCGAGGAAATCAGATAACAGAGAAGCGACCTGCACGTTATTCCGGTCGGTGAATGGAAAATGCGTGTTGCCGCGAAGTCCCGCAGTCGGCAAATCCAAAAGAGACGCTTGACCACCGAGCTTATTGATAGCCTCGAGTGACAAGCTGTGAGCGTAGCGAGTGACTCTCCACCAGTCCAAGAACCAATAGGCGGATTTAGGGTTCTTGGGGATATTATCTCCGAAGACAAACTGAATGGGTATCTTCGCGAGCTTCTTAAAGTAAGACTCCTGGATCTCGAACGGCGGGAAAATTTGCGACTTTTTATCGGCGAGAGGCGGTATCTCAGGCACTTTTCCTTTGGGAAAGATACTTGTCGCAGGCTCATAAGCAACGATCCCCCTCACGTTCTTGGCGTGTGTCGCGACTCGCATGCCCAGTACTCCGGAAGCCGAATGGGTCACCAGAACACAAGGACCTATGTGAGTTACTAGTTTAACAACAGCGTCGACTATCTCATCTGATGAGATCGACGGACTGAACCCCATCTCCTTGAAGTAGTTGTCTTCATAACCACGTGGGAATTGGCTGTTCTCAAAAAACTGGCCGGGAGCGGGCCCTAGTCGATCTCTAACCCACGCTCCTTCTTTACTGGAGTTTCCGGTAACAGTGTTAACAATCGACTCTTCTTCCAACTGCCCAAAAGGGCCATTAAAGGTAGGAATATTGCCCCTTCCGCGCCCTGGCTGATCAATCGTGTAGACCGTATGCCGATCTTGAACAAAGAGGGTCTGAAATCCGGGGCGGCCGTCTGGGGTAGATTCCCAGATATGGCCGGTTAGTCCGCCCCCATGCCAAAAGACTAGAGGCAGCCCACGAGGGCGCACAGGAGCTTGAAAGTTTACGTACATTTGATTGATATAAAACGTGGCACCTTCGTTGGAATATGGAATTACCGGCTTTGACGGATCGAATTTTCCAGGCCCGGTTACTGTTCTGCCCCCGATGTAGAAACTGCCTTGTTCAGCAAGGACAACCTTCCGCTTCGATTGGGCAAGCTCCACGTTGTCAGTTTCCGCGAAAGCAGTTGCAGTCGAAAGCGGCAGCGTCGCTATTCCTATTGCGCCGGTTCCAGCAGCCTTCACAAATGATCTGCGGGACGTTCCGGTTTTTTTATCGGTTTCCATAGCGTCATCCCTAGACGTACTTGTTGGTTTATTTGGTCGACCTTGATGCGGGGATAGCCGACGATCGAAGACTAGCTGGTAAGAAGCGCTACTGTCAAGTTGGTCTGTCGCCTGAGAGGTGGTCCTGCCCTGATCCTCCGGCTGGTGCGATTTGACCGCGGCTTTTTCGGGCGTCGTCACCCCTGCCGGAGGGGAATCCCGCTAAGCGCAACGGTATCCGGACGAGCAGATCCCCTTCGCCTTGACGCACGCCTCGTGCTGCCGATCAGCAACGACACGCTGCTGGGGGTCGTGCGGAGACGCACGATGCGGCCGGATGCGCCGCTGCGTCGCCGCGTGACGGCTAGGCGTTCCGACACAGCTGCCGTTATGGATCGATTGTTGTCGATCTCGAGCGTCGGTGTCCTGTCGCCCTGCTTCGAGACCGTGAGATGGCACCGTCGCGGCCTCGCTTAGCGATACCCCGGCATCGCCGTCGAAGCTCGCGTAGAAGACCGGCGCGTCGCCGCGGTGACGGCACCGCTCCAACGCGCACTGCCCGGGCATCCGAAGCTGTCGGCGCCGGTTGCTGGACTACGAGAACCTTCTCGCGGGAGCGCCGTTCGGAGCGTCGATGCTGCTCATCTGCGCGCTCGGAACCACGATCCGGAAAGCGAGTTCGAATGATGCGCTCCGCCGCACGATTACGATTATCCGCTCAGGATCCCGGCTGCCGAACGGCAGGGGCGCCGAGACCTTCGCGCTGAACCCCGCTCGGGGCCGACGTCGGTTCGCGCTTCTTCTACAGCCGTATTAAGGGCGAGCTGGACGAGATCTCGCGACTGTCGGCTTCACCTCGCTCCTTCGTCCGTCCTGGCCTGATCGGCGGAGAGCGCTGCAAGAGTAGACCCTGTGGAGCGGGTCGCCTCCGGCGTGCTGGGCTCTCTGGGCCCGGTGCTTCCGCGCGCCTCGCGGACCAACCCGGTGCCCATCCGAAGCGTCGTTCTCCGCGCCTTGCCTGACGGCCGCGGCTGCCTCGATCTGAGCTCTGTCATGCCCCGCGATTAGCCGGTACAATCGGCATGCGGACATGAAGGGAGTTTATGGGTGCCCCGCGAGAACGTCAGCGACATTCTCGCTTTCCTGGCGGTCGCCCGGGAGCGCAGCTTCACCCGGGCGGCAGCCAAGGTCGGCGTCTCGCAGTCAGCGCTCAGTCACACCATCCGCCAGCTCGAAACCCGGCTTGGTTTGAGGCTGCTGACGCGGACTACCCGCGCGGTGACGCCGACCGAGGCGGGGGTGCGGCTTCTGAACGGCGTCGGCCCGCACTTCGATGAGATTAACGCCCAGATCGACGCCCTCAGCGAGCTGCGGGACAAGCCCGCCGGATCGATTCGCATTACGGCTTCGGACCATGCAATCCGGAGCGCACTCTGGCCGAAGCTGGGCCTTTTCCTTCCTCATTTCCCTGACATTAAGGTCGAGCTGGTGCTCGACAACGGCCTAACCGACATCGTCACCGAGCGCGTCGACGCGGGCGTGCGGCTCGGTGAGCAACTAGCCAAAGACATGATCTCCGCGCGCATCGGCCCCGATCTGCGGTTCGCGGTCGTGGCGGCTCCGTCCTACTTCTCCTCGCGCCTGGAACCCGCGCATCCGCAGGACCTCGTCCAGCACACCTGCATCAACATCCGCCTGCCGACGTATGGAGGGTTCTGGGCCTGGGAGTTCGAGGAGGACGGCCGCGAGTTGAGGATCCGGGTCGACGGTCAGCTCGCCTTCAACCACATCTACGATGTGCTCGAGGCTGCGCTCGCCGGGTTCGGGCTCGCCTACATGCCGGAAGACATCGCGATGACGCACATTGAGTCCGGACGTCTCACCCGCGTCCTGGAGCCATTCTGTCCGGTCTGGGACGGCTACTACCTCTATTATCCCAGCCGTCGGCATACTTCCCCGGCGTTCGTGAAGCTGCTCGAGGCGCTCCGCCACAGGACCTGAAGAAGCCCCCGATACGTTTCCACCTCGATTGATGAGCCGCGTCGATGAAAGCAATGAGGCGCAGGCGGCTAATGGCGGGAATGCCTAGGGTCTAACTACGGCTCATCCGCGCTGCAGGTCGCGGGACAGGCGGGGACCGTGGTCGGCTCGCGCGACGGCACCGACTAACGACCTTTGAGGACCCGTCGATGGAAACACGCCGCGCATGAGCGCGAAGCTTCGGAACGCAGGAGGGTCCGCATCATGAAGCTTGGGTTCGAGAACAAGGTTGCGCTCGTGACGGGCGCCGCGATGGGCATGGGACTGGCGACCGCCAGGCTCTTCGCCGAGGCCGGCGCGTCGGTGGTGCTCGCAGACTTCAACCCCGAGGCCCTCCGGAAGGCGACCGACGATCTGACGGCGGCGGGGCGCACGGTGCTCGGCGTGCCTTGCGACGTGACGGACGAGCATCAGGTCGAAGCGATGGTCCGGCAGACGGTCGAGAGGTTCGGCCGCCTCGACGTGGCCTTTAACAACGCCGGGATCCAGATTCCTCCGGCGGACGTCGTGGACGTTCCGAGCGCCGACTTCGAACGCGTGGTCGCGGTCAACCTGCGTGGCGTCTGGAACTGCATGAAGGCGGAGCTGCGCCAGATGCAGGCGCAGGGAAGCGGCGCGATCGTCAACTGCTCGTCCATCGGCGGGCTGGTCGGTAACCCGTTCCTCACAGCATATCACGGCACCAAGTACGGCGTGATCGGCCTTACCCAGGCCGCCGCCCTCGAGAACGCCGCTCGCGGCATCCGCATCAACGCGGTGTGTCCCGCGACGATCGACACGCCGATGGTCGCCAAAATGATCGAGGAGCGCCCCGAGGCCATGGCTGAGATCCTTAAGAAGCAGCCAATTGGCCGCCTTGGAAAGCCGGACGAGGTTGGAGCTGCCGTTCTGTGGCTCTGTAGCGACGCGGCTAGCTTCGTGCTGGGTGTCGCCCTTCCGGTCGACGGCGGCTACACGGCGCACTGATGCCGGGCGTCGGAAACCATCGGTCGCGAGCGACGGCTATCGCCGCGGCCTTCCTGGCGACGACTTCCGTCGCCTGGCCTGTTGAAGTCGAGAGCTCCGCGAGACGTCCGATGAACGAGATCCAGTTCCGCATCGCGGGGAGCGGCGAGACCGTCGAGGCGACCCTCGAGGACGGAGAGGCCGCCCGAGCATTCGGGGCGCTTGTGTGGATGACGCTGAAGCTGACCGACTACAACGCCACGGAGAAGATCAGCGACCTCCCGCGCAAGCTGCCGACCGCCGGGGCTCGCGAAGGTTTCACCCCCGTTGCGGGCGACATCGCCTACTACGCGCCCTGGGGAAACCTCGCGGTCTTCTACAAGGAGTTCCCGTACTCCAAGGGACTGGTACGCCTCGGCCGGCTGAAGCAGATTCCGGACGCGTTCCGCGGCTCGGATCCGGTCGCCGTCACGATCGAAGCGATACAGGCGAGGCGACGCCGTGACCCCTGACGGTTCGACGCTCGCACCGATCGGGCCGCACGCGCGGCGCGTGCTCGGAGGCGCTCTGGTCGTCGCGGCGATCGGATGGCCAGGGCTCTCTCTCCTCGTGCAGGCCGGAGATATCCCGAGACCGCTTGCATATGATGAGCTGACGCGCGGGCCTGCCCCAATCCCGCCGGCCGAGCGCATGCTCCAGACGGCGGTCGCCGACGAGTGGTTCAAGGTCGCAGACGTCGGCGTGCCGCTGGAGGGCCCGGCGTTCGACCGGATCGGCGACTTAATTTTCGCGGATGCGGGGAGCGGGCGCATCCTGCGCGTCACTGCCGAGCGGCGGCTCACGACGGTCGTGCCTGAGAACGCGCTCGGCCTGGGCGGACTGGCGGTGCATAAGGATGGCCGCATCTACGCGGCCGGCGCCGGAGACTTCCGTAGGGGCTCAATTGTTTCGGTCGCCGCCGATGGGTCGGACATGGCGACTGTCGTGTCACTGGACGCCGGGTATGTCCCGAACGACCTCGTGTTCGACAGGCTCGGCGGCTTCTACTTCACCGACTTCAGGGGCTCGTCGACTGATCCGAAGGGGGGCGTCTACTACGTTGCGCCTGACAGAAAGACTGTCGTTCCGGTTGTCCCGAACCTCGCCATGGCTAACGGCGTCGCGCTGAGCCCGGACGGCCGGACCCTCTGGGTGACCGAATTCAGTCGAAACCTGCTGCACCGGATCGAGCTGGCTGACGCGACGACCCCGACTCCCTTCGGGACGGCGGTCGCCTATCACTTCGTCGGGCCGGCTCCCGACTCGATGCGGGTCGACGGCGACGGGAACGTCTACGTCGCGATGTACGGCCAAGGACGGGTCCTCGCATTCAACCCCCAAGGCATCCCGATCGGCCAAGTGCTGCTGCCGGGACGTGAGGAAGGGCACAACCTCCGCTCCACCAGCATGGCGATCCGCACGGGGTCAGACGAATTGTTCATCGTCACCAACGACGGCGACGGTGGCCGCGGGTCGACGATCTTCAGGTCCAAGGCCTTTGCGAAGGCCGCGACACTGTACTCCCACCGGTAGATCCACCCCCGGACCCCTCTTGGGTCCGAGCGCAAGGCAAAGGACACCGTCATGGTCGATGGCGTGGAGGGAATCACCCTCAACAACGGGGTGGTCATGCCCGCAGTGGGACTGGGCGTCTATCGCAGCGCCCCGGAAGAAACCGTCGACGCCATCGTCCATGCTCTGCGCGCTGGCTACCGCCTGATCGATACTGCGACCGTCTACGGCAACGAGCGCGAGGTCGGCGAGGCCATCGCCGGGAGCGGGCTCCCGCGCTCGGACGTGTTCGTCACCACCAAGCTCTGGATCTCGGACTTCGGCCGCGATGAAGCGCTGCGCGCCTTCGACATCAGTATGGAGAAGCTCGGTCTCGACGTCCTCGACCTCTACCTCCTGCATTTTCCGGTGCCATCGAGCTTCGACCGGACCGTTGAGGCCTATCAGGCGGCCGAGATGCTACTCGGCGAAGGAAGGGTGCGGGCCATCGGCGTCAGCAACTTCAGGGCCGGTCACCTGGAGAGGCTCGCGGCGGAGTCGTCCGTCGTCCCGGCGGTCAATCAGGTCGAGCTACATCCCTTCTTCAGCCAACGGGAGATGAGGGAGACCCACGCCAGGCTGGGAATAGCCACACAGTCCTGGTCGCCGATCGGGGGCGTGCTCGTCTATGACGCGAACGACCCCGACACAGCCACGCGCTTGCTCGATTACCCGGTCATAACCGGGATGGCGACGCGACTTGGCAGGACGCCTGCTCAGGTCGTCCTGCGCTGGCACCTGCAACATGGGCTCTCCCCGATACCGAAGTCGGTCAATCCCGAGCGCATCGCCGGAAACATCGCCGTCTTCGACTTCGCTCTCTCCGACGACGACATGGCGGCGCTGGACGGTCTCGACCGCGGCGCGCGAGGCGGTCCGGACCCGAACGAGTTCGATCTCGCCTTCTTCGAACAGAAGCTGGCGGCGCAGACCTGACCCGAACAAATGGAAGCGTCGTCTCGGTGGCGCTGCCTCGTGTGTCCGCTGATTGATGAGCCTTTCTCATAGTCGCATGCGGAACTGACCGGGTGCCGGGCACACAGCCACGGCCTTAGCTTCCGCTCCAGACACCGTCACTGGACACGACCGCACCGCGAGGCTGACGCCGCGCGCAAGGCAGACGCACGCCTCCGTCGAGCGGAAAGCATTCGGGACAGACGCAATGCAAGTCACAGCAGCCCCATCCGTTGACGAAAGCCCCTCCGCGTCCTGGGGCGCGGTCTTCGCCCTGTCGCTTTGCGCGTTCGGCCTCGTCGCCTCGGAGTTCATGCCCGTCAGCCTGCTCACCCCGATCGCGCAAGACCTCGGCGTCACCGAGGGCCAGGCCGGACAGGCGATCGCGGTCTCAGGCGCCTTCGCGGTCTTGACCAGCCTCTCCATCTCTTCCGTCGCAGGCGGTCTCGACCGCAAGACGCTGCTGCTGGCGCTCACCGCCCTGACAATCGTTTCGGGAGCGGTCGTCGCGGCTGCGCCCAACTACGTCGTCTTCATGATCGGCCGTGCGCTGATCGGCGTCGCGCTCGGCGGCTTCTGGTCTATGTCGGCCGCGACTGCGATGCGCCTCGTGCCGAGCGACCAGGTCCCGAAGGCGCTCGCCATCTTCAATGGCGGCAACGCGCTCGCGACAGTCGTCGCGGCCCCGCTCGGCAGCTTCCTCGGCGGCCTGATCGGCTGGCGCGGGGCGTTCTTCTTCGTGGTCCCCGTCGCCGTCATCGTGCTGATCTGGCAGGTCCTGAGCCTGCCCTCGATGAGGGCCGACGCCCGGAGTGGGAAGGGATCGGTGTTCCGGCTTCTTCGCCAGCCCATGGTCGCGCTCGGCATGGCTGCGGCGGCCTTCTTCTTCATGGGCCAGTTCACGCTGTTCACCTATCTGCGGCCGTTCCTCGAGACGGTCACGCATGTCGACGTGCCAACGCTGTCGGTCATGCTGCTGGTGATGGGGGTTTCCGGCTTCGTCGGAACGCTGCTGATCGGTGGGCTCCTGACCAAGGGGCTCTATCGGACGCTCGGGCTGATCCCGGCGCTGATGGCGGTCCTTTCGCTCGCCCTCATGACGCTCGGCGGCTGGACGGGCGCGACTGGCGTCATGCTCGGCGCCTGGGGCCTGCTCGCGACTTCCGCGCCCGTCGGCTGGTGGACCTGGCTCGCCCGCGCCCTGCCGGACGACGCGGAGACCGGGGGCGGCCTGATGGTCGCCATCGTCCAACTCGCGATCACCGCCGGCGCGACGGTCGGCGGCGTTCTCTATGACGCCGACGGCTACCAGGCGACGTTCACGGCGAGCGCCGCGATGCTGGTCGCGGCCGCGGTCCTCGTCGTCTTCACGTCCCGGTCGTCCGCTTGTCCGCGGCGGTCGCCTAAGTAGGAGAAACGACATGAGACAGGCCATCATGGCCGCCGCGGCCTCCACGGTCGCGATGGGCGCCCCGGCGGCGGCCGAAGAGGTCCGGGTGACGATCCAGCGCCCGGGATCGCAGGCCTCGCAGGTCGGCCTCGCGGACTGGTTCACTGGGACCGTCAGGGTTGACCAGCCCTTCAGGGGTACGGGACAGCGCGGGTCACGGGCGCGACCGTCGCGTTCGAGCCCGGCGCGCGCACGGCCTGGCACACGCATCCGCTCGGCCAGACCCTGCTGGTCATGTCAGGCCTCGGCCGGGTCCAGCAGGAGGGGGCAGCCGTTCAGGAGATCATGCCGGGCGACGTCGTCTGGATCCCTGCGGGCGTGAAGCACTGGCACGGCGCCGCCCCGAAGGCCGCGATGACGCATGTCGCCATTCAGGAAGCCCTCGACGGCAAGGTCGTCGAGTGGATGGAGAAGGTTACGGATGAGCAGTACGGCGACTGAGCGCGACAGCGTAGTCTTCGCGCGGAGCTCCTTCGCGCGATCAGAGCGGCCGATCCTCCAGTCCGGTCTCCCGCGTAGATCGGCCGCCTGTCTGTTTCGAAAGCAGACGCCTCAGACAGCCGCAAAGGGTCATTTGCCGACGCTGAGCGCCAGGACCTGCATCGCGGCGCCAAGCTTTGCTGCAGCCGCGGGCCAAGGCGCAGTCGCATCCCAGCCCACCAGCAAGGTCCCCTCACCTGCCAGCCTCGACGCAGCTGCGTGCTCGACGAGGAGACCGCGTCGCAAACGGACCAGGATGCAACTTCTGTGGTGCCCCTTGGCGACGCGGTTCCCCACCCCTACCTTTGGCGTTTACGGAGAATCCGTCCGCTTGTTCCGAATCACCGCCCGGATGGTGCTTGAATTAGATCCCGTCCTCATCAGCTCGGACATCATCGCGTTCTATAAGCTGATCGAAAATGAAAACGACGCCGGGACGGAGAGCGCCTGGGACGGTGTCGAGGAGGCCGTCACAGCCGATGTCGATACGGTCTTTGCCATAGCACGACCTGCCTGTGAGCATGTGAAGGCAAGTTCAGAGCTAAGCGAGACGGCCTCGAGGGGGTCGAGCTTCGACAGTGTCGGCGCGCTGTGGAGCACGATCGAAACGGCGGCAGAGGGTCTGAGCGGGATGGCTTTCACCGCCAAGAATGCGCCGAACGTCGGAGCCAAGCTAAACCCGGGGGATGCTTGGCGCTCGGGTCTACTTATCCACGTGCACGATCGACAAGTCGAGGATGCGCCCAGTCGGAAAGATGCGGTGCAGCGGGGCCCGGTCGCTGCGGAGCCCGAAGCGCCGCAGGCCGAAGTTGGTCCCGCGCCATGATCGCGCGACCGATCTATCTGGACGGATTCGCAACTCAGCCTTTGGCGCCCGAGGCCAGAACAGCGATGCTTTCGGCGTGGGATCGTCCGGGAAACGCGGGATCGCCGAATGCCGCCGGCGAGCAGGCTGCGGCGCTCGTAGCTACGGGACGCGCCGCCGTCGCCAGTCTCATCGGTGCCTCGCCCGGCGAGATCACCTTCACTTCGGGCGCGACGGAGGCGAACAACCTAGCGCTGGCTGGCGTTCTGCGGGCGGTCCACCGGGCCTGCCACTCGCGATCGCGGGTTATCGTCTCGGCTGTCGAGCACAAGTCGGTGCTCGAAACGGCTGATACCTTGCGAAGCGAGGGCATTGAGGTCATTCGCTGCCCCGTCGACAAGACCGGGCGCCTCAATGTTGCAGCCTTCGCCGAACTGGCGGACGAACGACTCCTTCTGGCGTCTATCATGCTCGTCAACAACGAGACCGGCGCGATTCAACCGATCGCCGAGGCGGCCGCCTTAGCCCACCGTGTCGGCGGCTTGTTTCACACCGACGCCGCTCAGGCGATCGGGAAAATCCCAGTCAATGTCGTCGAGCTCGACGTCGACTATCTCAGCATCTCTAGTCACAAGTGCTACGGACCGATGGGGATCGGTGCGCTCTACCGTGCTTCAAGCGCGCCGGCGCCCCACCCCCTCCTGCATGGCGGTCGCCAAGAGCGCGGACTACGCCCGGGCACCGAACCCGTAGCCTTGATCGCGGGGTTCGGCGCGGCCGCCGCCGTTGCCGCCGCTGAACTCGCCCGGGCAGACCATCGCGAAGACGTGCTGCTGGAGAGCTTCCTGGAGTGTTTGTCCCATCGACAACTTCGCCATCATCGGGTGACGGACGGCCATCCCACGGTTCCGGGCGGCATCGCCCTAAGTATTCCTGGCGTCGACGGAGACGCTCTGTGCGTCGCGTTGGCGAAGACAGTGGCGATTTCTACCGGATCCGCTTGCACGTCAGGCCAGCTCACAACTTCCCATGTCCTTGCAGCAATGGGCTTTTCCGCCAAATCCGCCAAGCAAGTTGTCAGAGTATACTTTAACCGTTACTTAGACGAAGTGCATGTTGTGCTAGCTGCTGACGAATTTGTTGCCGCAGCCGAGCGCTGCCGCCTTGCCACTGGAGAACTTCGCCAGTAGCCTCCTCTCCATGCGACAGGAAGCAATCTACGCCGATTCCAAGGTTCAGTTCGCAGGGCACGAGACGTTCCCGCTGCGGCTCCTGTGGCTAAAAAAGGCCTTCGATGCCGTCAAAGACGGCGCGCCATCCGGAACGTTCCAAGAACAAGACGCTATCGCACGCTTTGGCGTAGGGCGCAACATGGCGGTCTCGATGCGTCATTGGGCCTTAGCCTCTGGATTCTTTGAGGAAACTGATCGTCAGCTCTCGCCGACGTCGCTGGGCCGCCTCCTACTCTCCGACGGCGGGTTAGATCCCTACCTAGAACGGCCCGCCACCGTTTGGCTTTGTCACTTGCACATCGCGGCGACCCCCGAGGTTACGACGACTGCCTTCCACGCCTTCAACGCACTAAACGCAATCGAATTCGATTCCGCGACATTGATCGACGATCTCTTCGAGATGGTGACAGCGAAGGGCTGGCGGGCCACCCGCGGCACGATCAAGCGCGACGTGGAGGTCTTTCTGCGCAGCTACGTGCGCAAAGGCGATGTTCGGAACGAGGACGCGGCCGAGCCGCTGCTCGCAGAGCTTGGCTTGGTGCGAGAGGCCCGGCTCGGCGGATGGTACGAGTTTGTTCGGGGCCCAAAACCCAATCTGCCGGACGGCGTTTTTGCCTACGGCCTCGCCGATTTTTGGCAGCGCCAAGGCGGCACCAGCACGCTCGCCGCTGAACAGATCTGCTACGCCCCCGGCTCGCCTGGACGCGTTTTCAAGCTCGACGAAGACAGCGTGATCACGCGCTTGATGCACCTGGCGGAGCTGACCGACAACGCCTGGCAGTGGACCGACACGGCCGGCCTTCGTCAGGTTCAGAAGCGCGGGGACATCGACCCCCTCAGCCTCGTGGCGGCCGCCTATCCGTCCCGACCGCTTGTTGGCGTCGCGGCATGATGCGCCTCTCCGACATCGTCGAAATCGATCGCCGGTTTGCACGTTCTGCTCGGATCGACGCTGATCTCAACGGCACGCCGCCTTTGGTGGGCTATGTGCTTCAGGCCAGCGTCCGCAAGTCACTCATGGGTCTTGCCGTAAGCCAAAGCGAGCACCGTCAGGGCGCGTACACCTGGACAGGCCCCTACGGCGGCGGAAAGTCCAGCGCAGCCCTGCTCTTGGCGAACCTGGTCGCCGGGCAAAAGGGCAACCGCGCGATCGCAACCAAAATCGCCGGCAAGGAACTGGCGACGGCCTACGCCAAGGCGTTCCCGGAAGATAGCGGACCATGGAAGGTGGTGGCGGTCACCGGCAGTCGGGTCGGTCTACGCGACACCGTTGCGGGCGCTGCCGCGACGACTTTCGGCTGGACGGACCAGCAGGCTGCCGCGGCGAACGAGAGTGACAATGCGCTGATCAGCGCGATCCAACGTGCGGGATCCTCGAAATCGAGCGGGACTCTCATCGTGCTCGACGAGTTGGGCAAACTATTGGAGCACGAAGCGCTTGGCGGCGGCGATATCCATCTCCTGCAGGATCTAGCTGAGCACGCGACGCGCAGCAAAGGCCGGCTGGTCGTCATCGGGATTCTGCACCAGGCGTTCGATCAATACGCAGCTCGGGCCGCTCGCGACGCACGCCAGGAATGGGCTAAGGTTCAGGGCCGGTTCCACGACATCGCGTTTCTGAGCGGCGCGGACGAAACCGTCGCGCTCCTTGGGCGCGCAATCTCCAGCCCCACCCCACCCACCGAATTCCACGGGCTCGCCGAAGCCACCGCGCAAGCTGTCGCCCGGCGCCGGCCGACTGAGGTTGAAGTCCTAACCGGAGCCCTGGCGGCGACGTGGCCGCTCAACCCGGTCACCGCTCTCCTTCTCGGGCCGGTTTCCCGGGCCCGGTTCGCGCAGAACGAACGTAGCGTCTTCGGTTTCTTGAGTTCTGGCGAGCCGGCTGGTTTCCAAGAATTCTTGGCCACGACGGAAGGGGACGCTGCGACCTACGGGCCAGATCGCTTGTGGGACTACCTAGCGTCGAACTTCGGCATGGCGCTCGCCGCAGGACACGACAGTGGCCGGTTCAGCTTGGCCTTCGAGGCGATCGAACGCGCCGGCGCAAAGGGCAGCCCGGCCCACGTCGCGCTGACGAAGACGGCGGCGGCGCTTGAATTCTTCCGAAACGGGTCCGGGCTCGCTTTGGCGGAAGATTTCTTGGCGCTCTCGCTTCCAGGGCTGGAGGACGCTGAGCGGAGCCGCGCCATCGCCGACCTACTCGAATGGGCGGTCCTAATCAGACAGCCGCGGCTCGGAGGCTACGCCCTGTTCGCGGGCAGCGACTTCGACCTGGAGGAGGCCATCGCCCGAGCGACGAGCCCGGTCGATGCCGCGTTGTTGGAGGGCTTGCCGCAGCGCGTTGGCTTCGGGTTCGCCACGGCCAAACGCCATTACTTCGTCACAGGCACCCTGCGCACTTTCGCGATTTCGCTGTACCTGGTCGGGGCTGATGACACCGCCGATGAGCTGGCCGCCGGCGTCACCGCCAGGGCCGCCCGGGGCAGTGGTCACCTTGCGTTGGTGCTGGGCGATGGAAGCGTCGAGCAATCGGCCGTTGAGGCGGTCTGCAAGGCAGCCGCCAAGGGGCTGAAGAAGTCGGGTCTGGTCGTGGCGCTTGGTGCGGCTGCGAACGGCTATGCCTTGCGCGACAGCGCGGCTGAACTCGCGGCCGTCGAGCGCGTGCTGCGCGACCATCCGCAGCTTGAGGGAGATCGAATAGCGCGGCGCGAACTGGCGGCCCGGCATTCCACTTGCGTCGATCGCCTGCATCGCGCTCTCGAAACCTCGTTAGACGAGGCCAAATGGTGGCTCGCTCCCGAGCCATTCAAGCCGATGCGGGAGACCTTGCCGATCGTGGCCAGCGCCTTGGCGGACGCCGGCTATCCCGCCGCGCCGGTGCTCAAGAGCGAGCTGTTGCAACGCGACCGGCCATCGTCAAACTCAATGGCGGCGCTCCGCGAGCTCTGCCACGCGATGGTGTCTCGAGGCGACCAGGCCAACCTCGGCATTACAGGCTTTCCCGCTGAACTCGGCCTCTATCTGACGGTCATCAAGCCGTTCGGGCTGCATCGCGAGGACGCGGATGGCCGGTTCGACTTTTGCGAGCCCTCGCCCGAGGGCCCGGGCAAAACTCTGTGGCCGGCCTGGCGGGTGTTGGAGGAATCTGGCGACGGAGGCCTCGGTGAGGTCTTCAAGGTTTGGGCGGCCCCGCCCTTCGGCATCAAGGCTGGCGTCATGCCCGCGCTCGCCCTCGCCTACATGCTGGCGTACCGGGAGACCGTCGCGGTCTATGCCGACGGCGTCTTCCAAACGGGCATCGACGACGTAACCGTCGATCGGCTCCTGCAGCGTCCAGCCGACTTCAAGTTCAGGATAATTGATCGCACTGTCCGCGAGACCGCGTTCCTAGGCAGCTTGGCGTCGCAGTTGGGCGTGGAGGACGCGTCAACTTCGCTGCCGGTCGCACAGGCCCTGTTCCAGAGGTTCGAGGCGCTGCCAGTGCACGCGGCCCGAACAACCCGGGTGAGCGCCCTGGCCCAAACGGTGCGTCGGACGGTCCTGAAGTCGCGGGACCCGGAAGCACTGTTGTTCGACGCGCTCCCTGAGGCGCTCGGTGACGACCTCGCCGCCGAAACCGTCCACAACGCGCTGCTCGAATGCGAAGCGACCTATCCGGCGCTGCTGGCCGAGATGCGCCAAGCCATCGCCCGGGCGCTGGGCGTGGTCCCGAACACCTTCGCCGGCCTGACGGAGCGCGCGGCGGCGATTAAGGGACTCACCAACGACTATGCGTTCGAGGCGTTCGCCGACCGGGTCGCTTCTCTGGAGGGCCACGGCGACCTTGAGGGCGCACTCAGCGTTTTGCTCCACCGCCCGGCCCACGGATGGTCGGACCGCGATCGCGAACAAGCACTCACCGAGGTGGCGCGGTACGGGCGCCGTTTCCGGGAGCTCGAGGCGCTCGCCGTGGTGCGCGACCGCCGGTCCCACACTGAAACCTTGGCCCTTGTCGTGGGGCTTGATCCCCTGACCCCGCCTCTGCTGCGCAGCTTCGAACTGACGGACAGCGAGAAGCAGGCGGCCGCCTGCCTGGCCGACCACGTCCTCAAGGTGTTGCAGACCGACCCGGATGGCAGGCGCCTAAAGCTCGCGGCCTTGGCGCGCGCCATCGCGGCATTGGCGGCCGAAAGCGAAGTGGAGGCAGCGTGATCGAAC
Source organism: Hansschlegelia zhihuaiae (assembly GCF_004103825.1). Lineage (GTDB taxonomy): Bacteria > Pseudomonadota > Alphaproteobacteria > Rhizobiales > Methylopilaceae > Methylopila > Methylopila zhihuaiae. The sequence goes on along the minus strand of NZ_RYFI01000019.1, from coordinate 34,555 downwards.
GGCACATCCTGGGACTTTCGGGCGGCCGCGACAGCGCGGCGCTGGCCGTTTATATGCGCCAGCATTTCCCAGAGCTGCAAATCGAATACTTCTTCACCGACACTGGGAAGGAGCTGCCGGAGGTCTATTCGTTCCTAGATCGCCTGGAGGGATTCCTCGGCCGTCAGATCGCGCGCCTGAACCCGGACCGGGACTTCGATTTCTGGCTGCAAGAGTACAACAACTTCCTGCCCTCGCCGCGGACACGCTGGTGCACTCGCCAGTTGAAGCTGCGGCCGCTGGAGCATTGGCTCCGTAAGGACCTCGACGACGGCGTCACTGTCCACTCCTATGTTGCGATCCGGTCCGACGAACCCAGTCGCGAGGGCTATCAGGCAACGCATCCCAACATGAAGGTGCACCTACCGCTGCGGGAAGCGGGGATTGACCGCGCTGGGGTGGTCGAGATCCTCGATCAAGCCGATGTCGGCGAGCCAGCATACTATCGCTGGCGCTCCAGGTCCGGCTGCACCTTCTGTTTCTTCCAGCAGAAGATCGAGTGGGTGCGGCTCGCGGAGAACCATCCGCAGCGCTTCGCCGAAGCGATCGCCTACGAAAAGACGGCCATGGACGATGGCTCGCCCTTCACCTGGAGCCACGGGGAACGCCTCGTCGATCTGCTCGCGCCCGGCAGGGTCGCCCAAATCAAGGCCGACTATGAGCGCCGACGTGACCGCCTAAGGCGCAATCGACCCGTTAATCCGCTGTCCGCCCGCACCGATGAGACGATCGATGACGTCTACGGTGTCGATGAAGCCGACGGTGGCTGCGTCATCTGCCACAAGTAGGTGGAGCGCCTAGGCGCCAGCGTCGCCGGCAATGATGGCGTTCACGGCCAGGTCGATGTCGTCGTCCAAGAGAAACGGCGCCTGGGCGTAGATGATGGCAGGCTCGCCGCTGAGACGGGCCGCCAGGTGGCCAAGCCCTAGCAGCTGCTCGGCGCCCTTTACCCCTAAGGCGATCTCCGAGGTCCCGACGCTGGCCACCTTGAGGATCAGGCGGTTGCCGAGGTTATCGCGCAGCTGCATCGGCATGACGTTGGCGTCAGGCCGCTGGGCGGCGAAGATCAGGTGGATGCCGGCCGCGCGGGCCTTGACCCCGAGGCGCGAGACATTGGCGGTGACGGCCTCCTTGTAGTCGTCGCTGAGCATCCATTCGGCGAACTCGTCGTGGACGAGGAAGGTCCAAGGCAGTTGCTCCGCCGCGTCGGCCTTCTCGTTGAAGCTGCGGATGTCGCGCGCGCCCCGTTGCCGGAACAGGTCGTAGCGCCGCTCCATCTCAGCGACCAAGCCTTCCATCACCTCGGTCGCACGGGACTGTTCGACCACCACCCCGCCCTGCAAGTGGGGCAATCGTTCGACGGCGGCGTAGTCCACGCCCATCTTGGGGTCGATCAGGTGGATCCGGGTCAAACGGCTAGTATTGGTGGCGGCGATGTCCAGCAACAACGCCTGGATCAGCACCGATTTGCCGCTGCCGGTCGCGCCAGCGACTAGGGTATGGGGCTCGTGCTGCGTCCCGCCGGCGAATGGACCGCTAAGGTTCAGATAAAGGATGTCCCCATCAATTTCCTTAAGGCCGAGAACGAAGGAGGTGTTCACACCGACTGCGTTGCGGTTGAGCACACGGCGCGCCCAGACATCCCACATGGAGACGGTCTGACGCTGCGGTCGCGCGACCCCGACGACGATTTCGCCGGGCAGCGGCGAGATCGAGATCAGCCGGAGCCCGTGGGTCGTCAGCAAAGCCGACTGCTTGGCCTCAATGTCCTCCACCCGCAGCCGATCGCTCCCCTGGAACCGCACTAGCGCGGCGTTAGGCGTCAGCCGTGTGCCAACGATCTTGGCCTGCAGCGAATAACCCAGGAGCGCGCTGCGCAGCTTCTGGGCTGTCGCGTTGAGCCAGGCCTGGTCATCGGCCGTGTCCTCGCGGGCCTGCTCCGCCTTCTCCCGAACGAGTTCGGCGAGCCCCCTGGTTGGCTCCGACGCGGGCGGAGGCGAGACCTGCGCGGCAGGAGCCGCGGGCGCGACCTCGGTGCCACCATTTTCGAGGGCAGGCTCGGCGGGTGAAGATAGAGCCGGCGTGAACGGCGCGGCGGCCGCACCACCCGCGGGGCTGGGCTCCGGCGAGGAAGACGGGGACGGGGGCGCGTTCGGCGGTGCGCCGTCGTCGTCATCCCCATCGTCCTCGTCATCGTCGAAGGTCTGGACGTTGACCGGCTTGGGCAGTGGTGCTTTAGGGTCGAGGTCGATGGCCTTAGTCCAGTCGATGCGCGGTGCCGGGCTCTTGAACGTATCGGCCTGCCACGGACGCACGCCGATTAGCGCCTCACGCTGCGGCGCTAGAGGCTCGTTGGACTCGTAAGCCTTGATCAGGGCCCTAACACCTTCCCGCGTGAAGGTCTCCTGCAGGCCGCCGCTGATGTCGGCGATAGACTCCTGGTCTCCAAGGCTGCTCGCATCGCTCGGCGGCCCCGAGATGAAGATGTGGGAGTACCCACGCAGGTCGATGGGCACCCTGCCCTGACGGATTCCGTCGCGCACCCGTTCCAGAAGCGTCGAATGGCCGAGGGCTGCCGTTCCGTCGAGCAACAGGTCTGCGATCCGCGACAGCCAAAGGTCGCGGTCGAGCCGGCCGGGATAGCCGAACAAGGCGTCGTCCATTCGGCTGACCGTCTGGCGCAGCTGTTGGCGGGACTTGCGGCTAGCATCCGCTTGGCCGGACGCATCGACGTATTTGGCTTCGGTGACCACGGCGCGCAGGTGCTCGGTGCCATCGGCGTCGACGCCGACGCTCAGCGCCAGGATATCCGCCAACCCTTCCTCGCGTTGCCCAAGCCACTCCGCATAGTCGTCGAGTAAGAACCAGGCAACCGCAGCGCCGTCGCCGAGCTCTTCGGCGACGAGCGCTCGACTTATGACCAATCCGATCAATTCACCTGCCGAGATACCGCGCTTGGCCGCTCGAAGCACGATATCGCCGGAGATAGCGTTGGCGTCGTTGATCATGCGCCGCGCCAGCTCGGACAGCCGAGCGTCGGACAGACCAAGGTTCAATTCCCCCAGACGCCGACGGACCAGGACGTGCAGCAGACGCAGTTCGGAAGTCGAGGAGACCACCATGTTGCGGCCGTGGGTGCGCTGACGGCGATAGCGGATGACGCTGATCCCCTGTGCAGTCAGCTGCCGCTTGTCGAGCAGGTCGTCGTAAGTCGCAACCCATTCCGCCAGCTGGTGGGCCTCGTCGAACATCGACTTCAGGCCATGATCTTGGAAGGAGATCTGCCGCGCGGGCAGGACGTGCTCCTGCGTGCCATGCGACTGCCGGCGGATCACCCCGGCGACCGCATCGACATAGGCCCAGCCAGCATCGGGCTGGCGCGGACAGGTCAGATAACTTGTCGCTTTGAGCTCGTCTTCGGCAGTTACCCGGCGATAGGACCAGCGCGACGGCACGTGTTCAAGTAGCGACGGATTCCGCTCTGCAGCCGGGACCGGAAACCAGTGTTCCTTGGCCTGGCGAGACACCACGTCGTGGAGGAAGGCGACATCGATCCGCCGGCCGATGGCGTCCTTGGGGCCGCCGCCCCCGTCCAGCATCACGCCGATGCGCAGCTTGGACATGAAGTTGCGGGAGGTCTCGCTGACCACGATGGCGTCTGGATCGCCCTCCGACTTCTCCAGCAGCTCCGAATAGACCTGGGTGAGCCGATTGCGGTCCCGGTGGCGGACGAGGACGTTGCAATGCACCTCATCTTCGTCCTGCACCGTGCTCAGGGCGTTGATCGTTGCGAGGGGCAGGCCAGCTGCATCGCAGTTGTAGAGCATGATGCTGAGGTTCGATCCCTCATGCGGCTGCAAGTCGAGGTAGCGCTCCAGCACCCCGCGGATCTGACGCGCCGCCTCCTGCGGGTCGACGTCGGTGCCGGCCTCGGCCGGATCGCGCACCGGCCGCTCGAACAGGGAGTAGTCGTTGACGGTTCCCGTTTCGACCAGCAGCACCGGCTCCGCCCCCTCGTAGCCCACGGCGATCTCGGGGTAGAGCGGGTGGCCGAGCTCCTCGCGCAGGTCGGAAAAGAATAGCCGCGAGTCCCCGAAGTTCACGTCGTTGTCCGACAGGAGATAGTCTGCCAAGCCGGCGACCGATCGCATCTTGATGGCGGTGGCCGCTAGGCGCATGGGGTGCCACGGCGCGATGATCGCCGAGGGTGCCGCGCCGGTGATCTGCACTATGCCCAAGCCCAACGCTTGCTCCCACAGCCCTTGGCGGTTGATGTCGCCGACCGCGTGAACGGAGAGGCAGCGCAACAGCGCGCCAAAGGCCTCGGCCTGCTCTAAGAGCACTGCGTCGGCGTACCCGGTCCCCGACCAGGCCAGGAGCGCCCGCCCATAGACCTCCGAGAACGTCCCCCAGGCGGCCGCCACGGCGTCCGCCGCATCGGGAGTCAACCGACCGACTTGGCGGGCCTCCTTAAGGCGCCGCGGGATGAGTTTCGCGACATCCTCGCCGACCTTGGTCCTAGGCACTAAGGAGCCGGCGTCCTGGCCGAACGCCGGCTGTAGGGTCCCTACATCGGACAGCGAGACCGATTGCAAGGCGCCCTTTCGGCTCACCAGTAGGCGGGCAACGTTTGTTCGGCGCAGCGGACGCTCCAACAGACGCCGTAGGTCCTTGGAAAGTTCCGCGCCAATCGCATTGGGTTGCCCCGCCCATACGAGCTGAACGACGGCGCGTTCCGAGCCGGCACCAGAGCCCACGACCAACTCGACGTCGAACTTGATCTGCAGGCTCGCTCGGGAGACCGACTCGTTGCGTCGATACTTCTTGCGGCGCTTCGCGCGTTCCAGAAGCTCCTCGTACTGGAAGATGTGAGGCGCGTCCCAGGTCACCGCGTTGCCCATCAGCGCGGGCAGGCCGCGGTAGCGCACACCGAACGCAAGGGCGATGTCTGCGTTCATGTCGAGCCACTGGCTACGCGACCTGCGGGCGGAGCGGATGGTTAGGCTGCGCGGGCCGCCCGTCGCGTTGACTTGACCGAACAGGCGCTCGAGCACGAGGAGCAGGCCGGCGAGGAAGTCCGTGCACTCAATCGGGCGGCCGAAGATGAACCGCTCCCACTTTGCGCGCAGGGGCTTGTCCTGCCCGAGGTCATCGCGGTGGGCTTCGAAGAACTCTCGATCGTCGTCGCGGGTCTCTTTGAGCGAACGCCCCTTCAGTGCCTTAAGATACTCCTCGTCGGCATCGCTGAGCCGGCCCGGCAAATCGAATTCGAAGAAGTTAATCGTGTCTTCGGCCAGCGTCGTTTTCTTGAGCTTGATGCCGGAGAACAGCAGCAGAACGTTGTCTGCCTCCCACTCGAACTCGGCGAGCGCCTGAGCAGCGTCCCCCCACCCGGGCGGCGCCGCGATGAAGACCTCAATCGGCCCGTGCGCAATGGCGGCGATGTCTTCCTTCGACTGCTCGAACTGTCCCTGCAGCTCATCCGCATCGATAGTCTGGCGGTTGGACCGCATCTTCGCCATGAGCGGCTTGCGGTCCGAGATCAGCTTATCGAACAGCTTCCTCCAACGGCGCGGCTGGTCGAGATCCTTATCCTTGATCCCGACGAAATAGCCGCTGTCGCGCGGGAGCCTCAGAGCGGGCAGCGCCCAGCCGAGCGCTTCCTGGACGGGCTTGGACTCCTCGGCCACGCGTTGGCGCGTAAGGGCGACGAAATGGGAGACCTGGTGGAGGGTCCAGTCGTCGGCGGCGTTCAGCCCCGCCAAAGCCGCGCGCCACGCGGCGAGCTGCCCCTCCGGCAGACCGAGGCCAGTGCTAGCGGCCTCGACCCAGGGGGCGACGTCCTCGGTGAGTTGCTTGGCGCCGATCAATGTCACGTCCTGCAAGGACTCGCCCTGGTCGTCGTCGGTATTGGCCATCAGGAGCGCCGGCTTTTCGCACTCCGCGTTGCGCACCGCGACGGTCCGATCGTCAGTGACAACCGCGTCCGGCAGGCCGTGACCGTCGACTAAGGCGCGTGGGATCGCGATCTTCAGCTGGGCCGCGACACCCGATGTTGCCAGCAAGGCCGCCGTTATCGCCGCTACCTGCTCGCCGGTAAGGCGGTCGAGCAGGTAGCGCGCTACGCCATCCTCGGATGTGAGCGTCGACAAGCGCTGCTGGATCGAGGTTGCGCCGGCAGCGCCGATGAGGTCGGCCGGCTTCATGCGGCTTCTCCGCGCTGGAAGGGATTTTCGACGTAAGCGCAGGAGTCGGACAGGCGCTTCAGCAGGCCGAGACTGGCGAGGCGCTCTTCGAGCCGGCGCGCGTTGTCAGAGAAATCCTCTTGATCGGCATTGCCGCTGTCGATGAAGGAGCGGGCCTGATGATCACCGATGATGAGGCCGTAACGGCCTGCCAGGGTAGCCAAGAAGTCCTTGAACTCCATCCGTTTGGCCACGCAGGTCACAACAAGCGTCTTGAGGAGCCTGTCGGTTGGGGCGTAGCGCACCCGCCGGCTCGAACGGCGCGAAGAGAGGCCAATGGCGCGGGCCCAGGTCATGTGGACCTTGCCGACGTGCTGCTTGTGTCGGACCGCAGCCTTATTGACTAGCCGGTCTATCAGCTCCTCGGGCGGGATGCTGCGCTCATCGTCGTCGTCCGGATCGGGCCAGTCGAATGCCCGCTTGAGCAGCTCGGCAACTTCGATGGCCGCGTCGTCGGAGGTGATCGCGGTTTGCCACTGCGACGTTTCGGTTGTCGCCCGGATGAAGCGCTCCATCGCCTGCTGCGGCAGGGCGTTGTTGGACTGGTAGGAGTCCGCGGACAGATCGCGCACCACAGACTTCTTGGGCGAGACGATCTCGCACACCAAGCTGGCGCGCTCGCTGCCCAAGACTTCGCCGGCCCGGTCGAGCTGATAGAGGATTAGGTTGAGGCCGGTCACCGCGACGAGGTGGGGGATCGCGTCGTAGGCCGGGATCGGCAGTGACAGGATGGCGAGCCAATCCTCGGCTAGACGGTCGAACGCAGGATGCGATGAGCAGGGAAGGAAGGCACCGCCGCGGTCGGCCTTGGCAAGCTGAGCCTCTCCCTGAAGCGCCCGGACCATGCCGTCATAGGGCGCCGGATTCTGCAGGAACTGCCCGACGAGCCGTTCGCGTAGCTCTTCGACGCGCTGGCTGCGGCAAAGCATGAGGTAGAGGATTTCGCCGGTGCGCGCGAAGAACCGGCGGTCAGTCGTCACTCCGCCGTTGACCTTCACGTTGACGTCCTCGTAGAGGCCGTTGGGCCCGAACGGGAAGACGAATTTGGAACTCCAGCGCTTGTTGCTGTCGCCCTCGATCGCCGAGCCCTGGAGGAAACGGATGACGGCCGCGAAGTCGCGAAAGGTCTCGAAGCGGTCGCGCAGGTAGGCGAAGTCGGGTGACTCGAGCCCCCCGGCGGTGTCCGCCATTTTCTCCAACCAGGACGTCCAGGCCAGTTCGTCGGAGCGGTCCTCCGCCAGCACGGTCGTGATGTGGGGGTTGTTGAACACCAGGTTGCGCAGTCGAAGCTGGGTCTGCGGCCGATAGCTCAAGCTGTTCAGCGATGTTTCCTGCAGCGCCCGGCCAGCGACCTTTTCTGCCAACAGGACATTGAGGAACTCGAGAAACGTCAGCCAGGGCGATTGCTCGTCGTGGAGCCGGTGGCCCCAGATCGCCTCATCGACCCAGATCTCGGGCCCGGAGCGTTCCTCGAAATGCGTCGGCCTCGCCAGCACCTCCATGGTTATGCCCGCACCATCACTCGGCGCGGCGTGGCCCGCCCGTCGTTAGTCAGTTCGATAAAGCGCAGCACCAGCTGACCATCCTCGCCGACGTCGTCACCATCCAGCTTGCGCCGGGTCTCGGTCTCGCGGAGCAGGCGCGCCTTGAAGGCCAGGATGTCCTCGTGGCACTCGAGCGAGAAACTACTCGGCAGCGCACCCTCGGCCACCCGGCCCAGGAATTCGAATCGGGTCGGCGAGAGCTCGAGGCGCACGGCCGGATGGATCTCGCCCCGCGTGAGCCGCACGGCGACGTCGAAGCCACCCTGAGGATTGAGCACCAGGCTGACCTCCTCGCCCCCCTGTCGGGGAACAGAAATCAGTTCGTCGAGCAGCGGGCTTCGTTTGGACTGCGAGTAGCTGCCCGACGTCGCTAGGACCAATTCGTCCTGGTTCTGCACGAGCATGCCGGTGAACACGCGATTGAGACCCCGCACGATCATCGAGAGCGCGGCCCGCGGCAGGGGCTGCTTCGCGCCCAACTTTTCGGCCACCTCGAGGTAGACGCCCGCAAAGCGGAAGACCGTCAGGTCCCACAGCTCGTAGGCCGCTACGAGGTCATCCGGCAGGGTGAAGAACAGGCGCTGGCGCTGGGCCTTGAGCAGGTGAAGGAATGCGGAACGGTCGACGCCCTCCCCGCCCTCTAGATACGCCTTCTGACCTTGGGTGTAGTTCGCCGTGGCCCCGTAGAACGGGTCCTTCCGGACAAGAGCGTCATAGGGCTCGGAATAGGCAGGGTCGTCGGCACCATAGACCAGGAGGTTATCCACCCGATTGCTGGTTTCCGCGCCGATGCCGAACAGGTTCAGCTTTTTGAAGGGCTCGGTCTTCTCGGCACGGCTAGGCTTCAGGTTCTCGCCGAAAACGTTGCGGTAGACGCTGGCGAGATCGGCCCTGCCGCTGGCGACAATGTCTGGGACGTCCCCGCAGGACATCAGGCCATCGCGACCATCGGGGTGACCGAGGATCACATTCGCCACGAGTGAAAGGAGCTGGCGGACCGGAAAGTGGCCGCCATTCCGCTCACTGAGTTCGACCAGCGACGCCAGACGCTGTCTGAACTTCCCGTGGCCGTCAGCGCCGGTCAGGCGCCGGCGGTTTTCGAGGATTGGACAGGCCTGGTCACGAGCCGCGGGGCAGCCGTCGCAGCCCGCCCAGCCTTCGTGACCACCAATCTCGTCGATAATGTACGACGTCATCTTCGCCGCCGGCGCGCGGCTGAGATCGCTGAGGTTCAGGCGGACCTCCCGATCGTCGGTGCCGCCAGTCACCAGCAGGTCCTCGACCACGTCCGAGAGTCGGCGCACCTCCGGCGTGTCGGGTGCGGCCTTCAGCTTCTCCAAGAGCTGGCCGTGATTGGCGGCCAGGAGATAGACGGTGTTCGAGGATGGCTGAGTGACGTCGCGCGCCACGCCGGCGATGAGCTCTGCGCTTTCTTCGTCGCGAAGCTCGCTGAGGTCCTTGACGATCACAAGGGTGCGTTGGCCGACCGCTAGCGTTTGGACCTTGGTGCCCTTGTTCCAGGTCGCCTCGTCGCCGCCGAGGGCGCTCCAAACCTCGCGGCAATGGTAGGTCTTTCCGTCGCCCGCCGTCCCGGTGATGATTTGGGTTACAGGGTCGGCACCACTGAAATTCTCAAGCAGCGCCTGCATAAACTGTGCAGGCAACACGATAGGCTTGATCCTGTGCCGCTTCAACGCGCGCTGAATCGACTCGTCATACATGTTGTCGTTTGTTGGAATCGGCCCGTAGTTGCGCAGAAATCGCACCCATGTGGCTGTGGTCGATGCTTCTGGCAATCCGATTCCCCCGACACCTCTTGGTTGCACGCTACCGATCTGGCGCCGCAACGCAATCGGCAGGGTAGATTTCCAACGTCCATGGTAGACTTCTGCGCCAGCTCAACAGCCGTTATGACCACGGTAGGGCTGACGTCGACTTGGATTAAGGCTTGCGTTGCCAAGCGCCGGCTAGAGTTGCACACCAGCGCTGAGATTAGGCTCGCCAAACAGACGTTTCCAACGACCGATGTGGGTCAGTCACTGACGCCACTAAGCTGTCGAGCGTGACGATCTGCTTTGATATGTTACATGACTAATCTGCATCGCTGCGATGGAGAGTCATCTTGGCGCGCAAAAGGCCGGCCAGACCATCGATGACGGTCCAGGCAAAACCGTCCTGCCGCACATGGCGATAATCCGCACCAACGCCGCCATCCTGATCGACGCCGAGCAGATGTGCGGGCTGACTAACGACCGATCGAAGACACGCGGCTATGACGAATTCGCTTAGGTTCTTGCGGTCCGGACGGCAAATTGGATGGCTGACGAAGCCGCTAGTCGGCGCACTCAGGAAGCGCCCTATAGCGAGCCTCTGGACTTCGCCTAGTCCGGATCAACGAGCCTGAGCGGAGGCCTTTCTTCCCGTCGCTCAATCGCGCCCGGCTGCACCATCCCCTGGAGTCGTTCGGCGAGAGACAGCGCCTCATCCCAAAGACCGAAGTCGCGTGACGGCGGGCGCTCGGGCGAATTGTTTTGGCGCAGTTTCTCGAAAATTCCTGCGGATCTTACGCGCCTGGCCAGGGCCGCGACAATTCCGTCTGCGTAGCCCATAATGCCGTTAATATAGCTGACCTTCTTCTCATAGGTGATCGTGGTGGCCAGCAGTCGGCCGAATGCTCTCGCGGTCTCGCGCTCATACTCGACCCGATGAGCGTCAGACGCCCACGCCGGAACCCGATCTGTCGCCCCTTGGTAGCCGTGACCGGGTCGCTGCTCGTGTAGAAAGGTAGCGTAGTCGACCAGCTTCGCTGCCAGGTCGAGGACTTCGTGCTCCTTCAGGTCAAACAGCACGATCTCAACGTCGTTGTCGGAGGTGTATTCGCTAGTCTTCGACGTCTTGGCCTTAAGCACGAAGGCCGGCGCACCGGTCGAGATGCCGTTCTTCCGGAACTCGACACTTTCGTCGAGCGCTCCCATGCGTCCGCGCAAGGTGCGGTATGACTTGGATCCGTCCGAGACCTTCGACCGGTAGCCGTAGCCGGAAAGCAAAAATCTCATCACGCTACCCTCGTCCAAGGCGCGTCCATCAACTCATCAAAGCGGTCGAGGTCATGGATCGTCAGCAGCACGACGCCTGTTGACCTGGCGAGCGTGCGCGCCGAGGCCGTGTAACCAGCGTTGGTGACGACAGCGGCAGCGTCATAGCGGTAGTGCTGCTTAGCGGCGAAGACCTCTTGGACTGACTTATTACCTACCGACGACGTGTAATACTTGCATTGCACGACGGCACGGAAGCCGTCCTTCTCGGCCAGCACGTCAGCGCCCTGATCGCCCGTGGCTTGGGTAGTTATTGCAATCCAGCCTTGTTTCTGCAGTCGCCGCTGGCACCACTGTTCGAAGCCGGTCGGGGTCATGAAGTCCGGTATCGCGCTGTTGGCCGCGATCTCTTCGGCTCTCTTCACGATAGGGGCAATGATCGTATCTTTGAAATTAGCCAACGGCTGGCGCTGCATCGCGTCGAACGCGTTGCGCTCTTTGTCGTTGAGCTTCGCGTGGATGACCTTCTCGACGAAGTAGCGCCATTCTTTCTGCCAAGCCGCGTCATGAATGACGCCATATTCGTCTATTCTCACTGTTGCGAGCCGCTTCCGGGCCAGCGTCTCGAGGTGTTCCTGGACAGCAGACGACGCTTTATCGATCGCTGTCTGAAAATGATTTGAGCTTCCAGACGATGTAATTAAAATATATAGGAATATTAGGCCAAATATCAATAGTACAACTATCGAAACTGGTCGTGTATACGAGAACAATAAACCAGCGATGACAATGCCAAAAAAAGGCCGTTACCTGTATCAGAGTACCTACGAGTTCGCCCCGTCCCACTTTAATCCCCGAGCTACCACAGTGAGCTGATCGTCCGGCAGAGGCCGCTGAAGCCTATTCGCTTCAGACCACTCCGCCCTCGTCCAGACGTCGATTTCCTCCTCCGTCGTCAAGATGACCGGCATCGCTTTCGGGTGGCAGGCTTAATCACGGCATTGGGTTCGGTGGTGAAGAATCCAGCGCTGGCGGATCCGCACGGATCGGTACGGCCCGCTGATCGGCGGGGCCGCGGTCGCGGTCATCCTGATCTGGCTATTCTCCTGACGCGGCCGCGCGCGTACCCCGTCGACACTCGAGCCTCGAGCTCGGCGATCTGCTCCTCGAGCGCAGCGTTCGCGACCAAGAGACCTCGGACAGCGTCCCATGCATCGCCGTAGCAGGCCTCGACAGCCCGGTCGGTGGCGATGTCGAGCGCGGAATCCTGTGGCCCAAGAGCCTCAGCGGTTTCAGCCATCTCGTAAGCCCCCTGTAACGCCGTTTCCGCCGGAGTGATCTATTTTCCGCCGATCGCCCGATCGTGCCCGAGTCGGGTTGACCCGTCCAGAAATTGTTCCCTATATGTTCTCATAGCGGCTGTGGAAACGATCGCGGATGCACTGAGCGCCGGCTGGAGGGTCCGGGCACGGTGCGTTGGCGGCCCGGTCGACCACAAAACGTCCAGCCGCCGCTGCGACATCTTCGAGGAACTCGACCTCCGCAACCTCGCCTGAAAGCGGGGATTATCTTTTCTGGCCAGTATGTTATAGAGCCTGCTTAAATGCCCGCGCTGCGGCAACAGGAGGATCAGTCTGGTCTTCGAGCCGCCGGCACCGAACCAGGCGAACGCCGTCCGGGCACCGGTCTGGGCACGCTGATCCGGAAATAAGGGACCCTTCTTTTCGCTTCTCCCGTACCGTTTCCAGGGGCCTGAAATCTTACCGATCGGGAAGATTCGAGCCCTCAGAGCCGGTTTCTTCCCGATCGGTTAGCTCCTACCGCTCGGGAGGATTCGGGAGCTGGGAGGCCAGTTCCTCCCGAGCGGTAGGATATGGCGTCAGCGCCATAAACGCGGATATGGCGTCAGCGCCATAAATCCCCGATCGCCGCCTCATCCTCCGGCGGCGTCTCGCGCCCGACGACGATCGTGAAGGACGGATCGAATTCCGGGTTCTCGAGCTGCATCCGCGCCGCCTTGCCGCGCCCGACCTGGGTGACGTAGCCGAGCGGATTCGAGACCACCCGTGTGCGGCCGATCTCGTAGTCGACGGATCGGTGGACGTGCCCGTGGATCCAGGCGGCTGGCTGCAGGTCGAGGATCAGGCTCTCCAGATCGGATGCATAGGCGGCGTCCAGCAGGCCGGTCACCTGGCCGCCACGCAGCGACCTCGGGCTCGGCGCGTGGTGGGTGACCACAACGACATTTGCAGGCTCGGCCGCTCTCGTAATCGTTTTTGCAGGCTCGTAATCGTTTTTGCAGGACGGATTTGCGACGTCGTCGTCGCCGCTGAAGGTTCCTGCGATCGGCTGAGCGTTTTTGCGCGCGAGCGGATTTGCAGGCCGGCCTTCATCTGCGAACTTTTCTGCACGCCCGCGAACGTTTTTGCAGGCCACGAGCGTATCCGCAGGGCCACCGCCCGGCACGAGCGAATCGGCAGCCGCACGAGCGCTTCGGCAGGACCGGGTGATCGCCTCGACCGCGGCCGCGTGCTCCCGAACGGCGTCGCTAGGCAGGAACGGCCGCGAGCCGGCGCCATGTCGAATCTTCCGGTGGTCGTTCATCCCCGACCTTCGATCCGAGGCTGCAAGCATCGCCGCCCGCTGGTCGCCGGTCAGCCGGAAGTCGGTCCAGAGCGTCGCGCCGACCACAAAAACGTCACCGATCTGAACGCTCTGCCCGCGCGCGAGCAGGCTGATCCCGGCGGATTCGAACGCGGCGACCGCCCGGTCGAGCTCCGCAGGAAAACGCTTGCCGTAATAGCAGTGGTTGCCCGGGGTGTAGACGACCGGCGCGCCGGCAATCGCGATGTTCTCGACCAGCCAGTCGAGCACCCGAGTTGAGAGCCGTTCGCTCACATCGCCGGCCACGATCACGGCGTCGCAGTCGCTCAAATCCAGCGGGACCGCGAGCCCGTCATTGGCGTCCACATGCAGGTCGGAAAACACGCGAAAGCGCAATTTAGTCAGCCTTATCAGTGGTTTAGGCTTGTATTTTCTTGACCTATCGAAAGGTCATGGGCAGGTCACCCGTAGATCAAGTCGCAAGCCGCAAGCTCGAAATGAGGGTGCGTCAGCGTGACTCAATGCATGCCGTCCCGAGGCTTGGCCCGGTAGCCGATGAGCAGGTCCATCGTCTCGACAAGCGTGAGCTGAAGTATCTCCCGGAGCGTGGTCACGTCGTGTTCGCCGGTGACGCAACGCCGTACGAGCTCGGCTTCGGTGGGCACAGCGAGCGGCGCCCTGAGCTCTGCGGCGTACCGGCGGAGCGGGGTCGACCATCGACGGGCGCCGGGGTCAGTCCACTGCTCGATCGCGGCGGCCGCGCGTTCGACGGCGTCCGGATCTCGGCTGTCGTAGAACGGCTCCACCACGGGCTTCTGCCCGGGCGCGCGACGGCCGGCTTCGTGTCGAATGCGCTCGATGTCGTTGACGACGTCGCCGAGGTCGCGCGGGCGATCAGACATCGACCACCAGGCCCCAGTCGAAGCTCGGGTTTTCGCCGGCGTAGCCCTTCGCGTTGCAGATGATGCGCGTGTCCCGCAGGCCGGAAAACATCGGCTTGATCGAGTAGTCGAGGCTGACGTGGGTGTGCCCGTGGTTCCAGAGCCGGGGCTGGCCGGCGTCGATCAGGGAACTCAAATCGCTGACGTAGCTCGGCGTGCTGGGGTGGCCACGCCATCTCTCCGCGACCGAGAGTGGGTGCGGAGCGTGGTGGGTCACGACGACTGTCGGGCCGTCGTGCTCGATCTCGAACGCGGACCGCAGCCAGGCGACGCTGGTCTCGTGAAGCTCCAGCGCGTCGGCGGCCGAGAACCGGCGCGCGATCTTCCCCGGCTCCGGCGCCTCCATCAAGATCTGGGCGTGATCGGGCAGACGCTCCGCGACCCGCATGGAACCCTCCTGGCGCGCCCGCTCGCCGAAGGCATAGAGCTTGTAGTCGGTCCAGAGGGTCGATCCGAGGAATCGGACGCCGTCGATCACGGTCTGGCTGTCGTCGAGCAGGTGCAGGTTCGGCACGCGATCGGCGTAGGTCCGGGCGTGCCGGCGGGCCTGGGGCAGTATCTCGCCGTAGAACTCGTGATTCCCGGCGACCCACACGACCGGCATCCGGCGCGTGATCGTCAACCAGAGCCAGTTCAGCGCGAAGCCGACGCCCTCCACGATGTCGCCGGCCACGACCGCGACGTCGGCGTCCACGCGCGGAGGCTGCCAGCCGGACTGCGCCGCGATCTTGGACAGGTGCAGGTCGGAGATCACCCAGAGCCTCATTCCCCCGGCCTCCAGAATTTAGGCCACTGAGCCGAGGCCTCGGGGTCCGCGACAACGGCGGGCCATCCGCCCGCCACGACGATAAGCGACAAGGCCTGCAACAGCTGCCACGCGCCCTCGTGATCGCCTGAAAGCCGGAGCCCGTTGATTTCCACAACGACCAAGAGCAGGTCGGGCTCCCTCATGGAGAGCAGGCGCGCGGATTCCTCGCGGCCGATGAACCCACGATCCGCGTTGGCGCGGGTCAGCAGCCCGATCACGACGACGGCGTCGCGCAGGGTCTTTGGCTCGAACGCGCTCATGATCTCGGAATCTCGGTCTCACGCCTCGCCTGCGAGCCCAACCGGACGGCGTCGAAAAACCCGATCGCGTACCCGGCGCCGACGCTGATGTGCGAGAAATTTCCGGCCGCCATTGTCCGGCCGTCGACCTCTCCGACAAGCGCCCATCCATCCAGCCGCGGGAATTGCTCAAGCATCAGTGCGACGGTTTCCGCCCAGGCGGTGCGCGCCTCCGAGCCGGCGGACCAGTAGACGAGCTCCCAGCCTCCGGCCGCGTCGATCCGGCCTCCGATTTCTCCGAGCCCAGCCAACGATAAAGCGATCGGGCTCGGCCGCGTCAGGATCGCGGTCGCGACAGGTCGGCTGATCCGGCCGGTCCGATGGGCCGTCGCGACGTCGGCGGCCAATGCGAGGATGAGCGCGTCAGAAGTCATTCGCCCCTCGCGATCTCGGCGTCGCGCAGGGTCTTTGGCATCGAACGCGCTCACGCCGGCCTCCCAAGCTCGTAGTCCAGCCCGCTAAGCCCGCGTGCTGTCTGGCCCTCAACGACGGCCACGATCATCACCTCATCCCCGTCGACCGAGCGCGGGTCGCCGTGGATTTTCCCGCCGACCATCGGCCAGCGGTGACCGGGCCGGCCAGGGCCGAAGAGCCTGCCGATCCACCAGCGGTCGAGTAGCGGTCGCATGGACATCCGCACGTGCATCGTGCGCCGAGCCATATCGACCTGTACCTCGATCCCATCAGGTGCAGGCTTGACCTTTTGAGCGTGTGCCGCACTCAGATCGGCGGCGAGCGCTTCCCAGGTGTTTCGGGCATGATCGGGCGCGGCGTCGAATACGGCCAGCCAGCCGCCGGCGTCGAGGAGCTCCAGCGCCAGCCGCTCCATACCCGCCGCTCGCACGTGTAGATCTGCGACGCCGGGCTCGCCGAGACGCTCCCGGATCTCGGCCTCATCCTCGAGACGAGAAACGATGCCGAGCAGTTCGATGACGTCCGCGCCGCGCCCGGCGATCCCGTTGGCGCGCGCTGGTTCGAGCAGGCCGTCTCGGTGAAGGCCGCGGAGCGCGATCGCGATGGAAACGATGAGGAGGGCTTGCTCCATCACGCGCGCCGCATCGCCATGTCACGCCCGTCGACGAGCACCTCAAGGGCGCGCCGCAGTCGCCGGATCGAACCGCCGTTCCATGCTCGTCTGAGCACCTGAAGCTCGTCCTGGGCCAGCTCGTCCAGCCATCGCCTGTCGAGGTCGCGCTCGGCCGCGATGTCGTCGAGGATGCCGCGCGCGAGATCTCCGACATGCGCCCAGGTCGGCTCTTCAACCCGGATGATCCGGAATCGATCGAGCAGCGGCCGCGGGACGTCATCGAGCTTGTTCGCCGTC
Organism: Hansschlegelia zhihuaiae; assembly: GCF_004103825.1. Classification (GTDB taxonomy): domain Bacteria; phylum Pseudomonadota; class Alphaproteobacteria; order Rhizobiales; family Methylopilaceae; genus Methylopila; species Methylopila zhihuaiae. Next base: position 17,716 of record NZ_RYFI01000019.1, on the reverse strand, counting down.
GCGATCCAGGACACGCGCGATAGGTCCACCTCGATCTCGAGCGCGAGATCGCGGTAGCGCCGGGCGGTGGACGGCTCGAGAAAGGCCAGCAAGGCGTCCACGAGCGAGCCGTTGTGGGACGCCTGCGACTTCTCGACCTCGTCCAGCACGACCAGCGGATTCGCGACGCCTGAAGACCTGATCAGGTCCAGCGGCACGCTCGGCCGCGACGTCGACCACTGCGCGCTGGTCCCCATCATGCTGGCGTCCGCGATCCCGCCGGCCGCGTAGGTCGTGACCGGCAAGCCGATGACCTCGGCGATCGAGCGTGCGAGCGACGTCTTCCCGGCGCCTGCAGGGCCGACCAAGAGCGTCGGCCTGATCCAGGCGAGCTCGGACGCCGTCAGGTCGCGCAGGATCACGTCGATCGCGGCCGCGGCATGCGGCGCGCGGCGAACCAGGGCGCGGCGGTGGGCAGCCACATCCCCGCGGCGGACCAGCGGCAAGCGCCGGCCGGCGATCGCCGCGAAGGGCCGCCACAGACGATCGCCCGCGCCCGCCGGCTGCTTCGGGACGACCTGCAGGCCGGTCACGCGACTCTCGCGCAGGCGAGCCAACCCGCCCGGCGCGCGCACGATCTCGCCGCGGTCCTCCATGACCTCGTCGAGCAGGTCCGTCATCTCTCCGGGTTCGGGCCGGTTGCGGAGGATGCCCTCTTCGATGTCGCCCTCCGCCCGGCGCTCGGCGGAGATCCTCGACCATGCCGAGCGGAGGATGTTCTCGCCGGCGGTATGGAGGTCGCCCGGGGACTTCGGATGCCGCCCGCCCTGGACGATCATCCGGAACCGCAGGCCGGCCGCCATCGCGAGCAGGTGGTGTTGGTGGTGCTTACCGGTCAAAAGCATGATCGCGCCGATCAGCCGGGCGCGCGGCTCCAGGGCTCCGAAACCGGCCACGCAATAAAGGTCGCAACGAACCCGGCCCTCGTAGCGGATCTTCTCCTCGGCGGCGGCCGCCAGCGCCCCGACGCGCTCAAGCTCCCGTCCGGCCTCAGCGACGTTGGTCAGGCTGACCTCGCCCAGGAGTGCATGAAGGGCGCTCCCGAGATCGGCGCGGCCGCGCTCAGGCCGGCAGACGACCAGCGCGTTCAGCGTTGTGTGCGCCCACGAGCGGACGTCCTTCTCGAAGTCACCACTTCGGAACGGATGGCCGACGAGCAGGTCCGCAAGCGTCGGCAGGTCGCCGCACATGATCTCGGCGCTACGCGCGGCACGTTGGCGCGCGACCGAGACATCCTCGGCGCGAGGGGTAAAAGGCGGATTCTGGGAGGGCAAAGCTGGTCTCGCTCGAACCGTCCAGCGCGGACCATTCCAGCGGTGGACTCGACCACCTTAGGTGATCGACGGTAGCGATTTCAAGCTGAAGTTGCTTGGCTGGTTACCGGATCGTTCGTCCGAGGACCTCGACGTGCGCCTCGGCGAGATAGCTTGCGATCGCCTCGTCATGGACGCCGGCGTCGCGCATGCGCTGGACGAGCGCCCGAAGGACCGCGTCCGGGTAGGGGTTCACGATCGTGAAGATCTTCTCTTGCTGATCCTCGAGCCAGGCCTTCACCTCGGCCGGCATCGGCATTTCCTGCTTGTTCCAGCGCTGGCCGGTCCTCGTGTCGACGCCGAAGACGCGCGCGAGCCGGCCGCCAGCGCCTTCCGGAAAGACGATGTGCATGAGGACTTCGTGCTCGGTCAGCGCCAATAAAGAATCCCCCGCGCCGTGGTCAGCGCGAGGGTGAGCATACCCGTCGTGGTGCTGTGTCGTCACGCCGAGAGCGCTTCGATCGCCTCGGCCGCCGCCTTTCGGTTGGCGAGCACCTGAGCCGCGACCGCGTCGGTGTCCACCGTCATCGGATCCGCGGCCTCGACCTCGTCGCCGATCCGGCGATTGCGGGCGAGCAGGTCATTGAGGAGGGCGTTGGCTTCCGGCTTGCGGCCGAGCGGGGCCGCGAGAACGGCGGCGAAGAGGCGGCGGGAGACGGCGTCGGGCTTGGTCACTGGTCGATCCTCACGAGGATGAAGGGCATGGGGCTGAAGCAGGCGTTTCCGAAGAGCTCGGCCTCGGCTGCGGTGGGGAAGAACTCACGGACGAGCTCGACGTCTCCGTCGATGTCCAGGGCGACGGCCCAGGGGCGGCCGGTCACCAGCCGATCTCTGTGTCGAGATCGACCCGAGGAATCGGATACGGGAACGGTGGAATGACGCTCCTATCGGACGAAACGCACAGCCAGCGCGCCGCGAGATCCTGGGCCTCCTCGAGCGCTTCCTCTCCTGTGACGTCGGAGATATCGAGCGTGAGGCCGTCGTCTGAGAGGCGAGCCTCTACCCACTGATCCTCGAACGCACGCTTGGCGGCATCTATGGCTGCAACCATCCCGCCGACCTGCGCCAGCATTTCGACTGTCGCCTCCGGGTCTTCGTCGTCGGGGTTGTCGATCGCGCCGGTGAACTGCACCAGCGTGCGGGTCCAGCCGAGTGGATGGAAGTCGCCGCGGATAGGGTCGTAACCCTCGCCCAGCACGGCGACGAGCACGCGTTCAGCGAGCTCAGCGCGGAGCTGTCGGTCTTTGTCCGTGATGATGATGGTGTTCATTCTCTAGGCCTCCTGCCGTCGCGCCTCGGTCATCCGAGCGGGACAAGGCCATGATATGCATGCGCCCTCGAAAGCCGCAATAGGGCTGCGGTACGATCTCGCCGACCGATTCGAAGTTCCCGGCCGGGGGGTCGGCGGACCGCTGTTTTGGAAAAGAAGCACCCTTCTTTTCGCTTCTCTTGTACCGATAGTTTTGGCCTGCGGAGCCTGCTGGAACGCCCGATTTATGATGTCCGATAACTCAGGGTTATCGGACATGACGCCTTCTTGGGCGCAATGTTGACAATGCCTCTTCTTGAGTCAGGCCGCAGATAACCGTTGTGGCGGGTCGGGGCTTCCGGCAGAATCCAATTTTCAGCCTAGATATCCGCCTGGAATGGGGCAGAGCCCTTAGTGCCCGCCACGCCTCTCCTAGAAGCGCACCAGGCGGGCCGTTCGAACTGGACTGTGGGGCGCGCTCCGGCCGCGCGCGCCCTTTTCGGGGGTGGCGCAATTGGTAGCGCAGCGGGTTCTGAGCCCGAAGGTCGGAAGTTCGAGACTTTCACCCCGAGCCAACTTCCAGCGGCGGCGTGGAGAGCAGACACGTAGGTGAGCGGGCCGCGCAGCGCATCGCGCTCCCGCAAGCTGGCAGGGATGAGGGCCTTGATGCGACGCAGGCCGTTCCCTCTGCGATAGCCGGCCTAGCGACCGGCCCGCTGGTAGCCTTTCAGAGGAGGTCTCCGGTGCTCACCCAACGCCATCGCCCCCTGACGCGCTCGCAGGCAGCCAAGCAGGCCGCCGTCACCCGTGCCGAGACCGCCCGCCGCGAGGCGCGGAGCTTGCGCTACTGGTTGGGGGACATCATGGGCGTCCGGCGCTCCAAGGCCGAGATGGTCGCGTCGCGCAACGCTTTCGACCGCATGACCGGAGCGGCGGCCTGGGACGTCGAGCAGGCGATGGGCGTCGCCGTCTGTGATGGTTTCGCAGTGAAGGCTCCAGGCCCGCGCGGCGGCGCCGGATGGACGCTGACGCCGTCCGGGGAGCGGATGATCCGCAGGCGGCTTGACCTGCCGGCGCGCGAATCCAGGTGACCAGGAGCGCCCTTGGGCGTTTCCTCCCCAGGACTGGGTCGTCGGTGGTGGCGCCGGCGGCCCTTTTTCGTTGAGATCGAGGGACTACCGGAGGGCCGCGATCGAGGGCGCCAGTTCCTCGGCCACCCTCAAGAATGGCGTCAACGCGTCCTTCACCCCGATCGCTTCCGCAATGTCCCAGATCTCGTTCAGATCCGCGCCGCTGCGCACATAGTCCGCCAGCGCCTTGGCGGCGGTCTCCTCGCCAAGCTTCCCTCGATAGCGGATGAGGTCGACGACGGTCCGCGCCGGCGACGTGAAGCGAACGTCGACGCCGGCGATCTGGACGGTGTTCACACCGACCTCCAAGAGTTCGGCCGGCCACCACACGAGGCGATGGGGCTGACGGATGCTGGGCGCCGCCATATTGCCGTTTCTTCCGCGATCGACCGCATACCAGATCTCTGGCGGATCCTCGTCGGACAGGCCATGGAACTGCGCCGCGGATCCGAGGCAGACGACGCCCTGCAAGAGCAGGGAGGTCGCGGCCAGGCTGATGCCAGTGGTCGCAAGGCCTTCGGCGCTTACGTAGACGCCCCGGGCGTATTGAATGATCCGACCGGCGTCGGCGGCGCGCTTGATCGCCATCCGCGACAACCCGGCTGCAGCCAGATCGGCGGATCGATGCAGCCTGTTGTCTGCGAAGATAGCGTCGATAGCGGGTGGAGGGCTCATGCGAGCAGCCTATCCGCGCAGCCCGCATGTTACAATGAAGTAGCAAAATCTCAGTTTTGCTACCTGAACGTAACATCCCCGGCCGCCGGTTTTCGAAACGTCCAAGTAGCAAAATCCGATTCGAGCTACTTCGCTGTTTCGTAACCCCCTTCCCGATTCGGACGCCGGCGAGAACGCCTAGCGAACCTCCGTGGGGACTTCGTGGGGACTTTCTGCACCGAAACACCCCACAAGAGGCCTTTTGGCCGCCTTACGTTCCCCTAGCCCCCACGCCGCATGAGGCGGCCAGAGGCCAGAAAAACGTTCAATTTTCAGGGCTGGAAGGCTGGAGCGGGTACCGGGAATCGAACCCGGGTATTCAGCTTGGAAGGCTGCTGCTCTACCATTGAGCTACACCCGCGCGACGCTGAAGAGGTTGGTGGAGGGGGTTGGATTCGAACCAACGTAGGCTGAGCCAACGGATTTACAGTCCGTCCCCTTTAACCACTCGGGCACCCCTCCACGCCGGCCCGCGCGAAGCGGGCCATGCGAAGGGCCTCGCAGCCCGTCGCGGGGCTCGCTTTAGCGGGGCGCGGGCTCAAAGGTCAACCGGAAAGCGTCGGCTTGCCCGCGGCCAGGCCGAGCCGCCGGCGCTCCGGCTTCCCCGTCGGCGGGAATCCGCGCGAGACAGGGAGCGGCCGGACCGGCTATGCGCGTCAGGCGCGACGAGTCGCGCAGCGCCCCACCCGACACGGCGCAGGAGAACGCCATGCGCCCGCCCCGCAAATCGCGTCCGCAGGACGCCCCGTCCTGGAAACGCCGCGCCGAAGAGCGCGCCGTCCACCCGCGTGACCATGACGGGCCGGTCGTGCTCTACGGTCTCCACAGCGTCGTCGAGGCGCTCAGGAATCCGCGCCGCACGCCGATCCGCCTGCTCGCGACGGAGAACGCCGCCGCACGGCTCGCCGAGGCCGGCGTCGGGGACCGAATCGTCCCGGAGATCGTGCGTCCCAGCGCGATCGACCGGCTGCTCACGCCCGACGCGGTGCATCAGGGGCTCTATCTTGAGGCCGAGGCGCTCGAGATTCCGACGCTGGCGACGATCCCGGCCGACGGCCTCGTGCTCGTGCTCGACCAGATCACCGACCCGCACAATGTCGGCGCGATCGTGCGCACGGCGGCCGCCTATGCGGTCGACGCCATCGTCACGACGGCGCGCCACAGTCCGGAGGCGACCGGCGTCCTCGCCAAGGCCGCGAGCGGCGGGCTCGAGCACGCCCCGCTCGTGCTCGTGCAGAACCTCGCCCGTGCGCTGCAACAGCTTGGCGAACGCGGATTTTTCCGCGTCGGGCTCGATTCGGAAGGACCCGCGTCGCTCGACGAGACCGCGCTCGACGGACGGGGACTCGCCCTGGTGCTCGGCGCCGAGGGCAAGGGCCTGCGCCAGCTCACCCGCGAGACCTGCGACGCGCTCGCCCGCCTCGACATGCCAGGCGCGATCAAGAGCCTAAACGTCTCGAACGCCGCGGCGATCGCGCTTCATGTGGCGCGCCGCGCGCGACGCTCCTAGCGCGGCGGGAACTGGTTGATGCGCGTCGGCGCGTCCGTCCTCACCGTCGGGCCGGTCTGCGGGACGACGGGCCCGGGGCGCCTCAGCGCCCCTGCCCGGCCGAAGGCGTCGTAGGTGTCCGGCCGCCCGGGCACGTTGAGTCTCCGTCCGCGGCCATCGTAGCGGAGCGGCTCCGGCCTGTTCGGCGCGGGCTGAAGCCGGGGCGCGGTCACAATCTCCGGAGCGCGGCGCCCGCGCCGCCACTCCCGGTCGGCCTTGCCGGCCGGCCGCGTGACCGTTCCGGGGCTGAGATCCGGCGGTTCCGCGATGCTTGTGCCGGGCCGCTTTTCAGCTGCCGCGACTCCCTGAGACGCCAGCATCATAAAAGCTAAAAGCGCTATAGACGAACGTCGCATCCGGTGGCCAGTCGACGAGTCATTACAACAACTTGTATCTAAGAGCTGCGACATTCTGCGCCAGGTCTGGAGGGGGTTAGAGGCAGGCCAAGGCGGACGGTCCAAGGGCCGCTGCTCATCCTTGTCACACGCCCCTGATTCTGAGCCTCGACGCCGACTGATCGAGCAGTCGACTGACGCGGGCGCATCGCGTCTTTCGGGGAGATGGGGCCGGCCGGCGAGCGCGCCAGGGCTGATCCTAAACATCAACAGCCGCCGCACGAACGGCGGCACGGCCGCCGGGCGCCGGGAACGCCTTGCGGACGCTAAGAAGACCGAGGTGACGCCCATGTCCGTCGCAGCCACCGCCGATATGTCCGAACGGACACGGCCGATGACGCGTGAGGAGAAGAAGGTCATTCTGGCCTCCTCGCTCGGCACCATCTTCGAATGGTACGACTTCTACCTCTACGGCACGCTCGCCGTGATCATCGGCAAGCAGTTCTTCTCGGCCTTTCCGCCGGCCACGCAGGCGATCTTCGCGCTCCTCGCCTTCGCGGCGGGCTTCCTTGTGCGGCCCTTCGGCGCCCTGGTGTTCGGGCGTCTCGGCGATCTCGTCGGCCGCAAATACACCTTCCTGATCACCATCGTGATCATGGGCGCCTCGACCTTCCTGGTCGGCCTGCTGCCGAGCTACGCCGCGATCGGCTGGGTCGCGCCGGTCGCGCTCATCGCGTTGCGCATGCTTCAGGGCCTCGCGCTCGGCGGCGAATATGGCGGCGCGGCGGTCTATGTCGCCGAGCATGCGCCCCGCGGCCGCCGCGGCTTCTACACGTCCTGGATCCAGACCACCGCGACGCTCGGCCTGCTGCTGTCCCTCGCGGTCATCGTCAGCTTGCGCCTGTGGATGGGCGAACAGGCGTTCGCGACCGACTTCCAACTGCCCTTCGGGCTGCAGGGCGGCTGGCGCATCCCGTTCCTCGCCTCGATCCTCCTGCTCGCGATCTCGGTCTATATCCGGCTGCAGATGAACGAGTCGCCGGCCTTCGTGAAGATGAAGGAAGAGGGCACGCGCTCGAAGGCGCCGCTGTCCGAGGCCTTCGGCCAGTGGAAGAACTCCAGGATCGTGCTGATCGCGCTGTTCGGCCTCGTCGTCGGCCAGGCAGTCGTCTGGTACACGGGCCAGTTCTACGCGCTGTTCTTCCTGCAGAGCATCCTGAAGATCGACCTGCTGACCGCCAACGTGCTGATCGCCTGGTCGCTGATCCTCGGCACCGGCGGTTTCCTGTTCTTCGGCGCGTTGTCGGACAGGATCGGCCGCAAGCCGATCATCCTCGGCGGCTGCCTGGTCGCGGCGATCACCTACTTCCCGTTGTTCGGAGCGCTCACCTCGATCGCCAACCCGAAATATGAGCGGGCGCTCGATACGGTGAAGATCGAGGTCGTGGCGGATCCGGCGAACTGCGGCAATCTGTTCGACCCGGTCGGCATCCGCAAGTTCACCGAGCCCTGCGACATCGCCCGCCGGACGCTGTCCCAGCAGGCGCTGCGCTACACCAAGGTGGACGCGCCGGCCGGCTCGCCGATGAAGGTCACGGTCAACGGCGCCGAGGTTCCGTTCGACGCCGCCGCCTTCGCCAAGACCATCGGCGACGCGGCGGTCGCGGCCGGCTACCCGGCGGCCGCCGATCCCGAGAAGGTCAAGGTGACGAGCTTCTTCGGCGCGCTCGGCAACATGCAGTCGCTGAAGATCATCGCGATCCTCACCGTCATGGTGCTCTACGTCACGGCGGTCTACGGGCCGATCGCGGCGGCACTGGTCGAGTTCTTCCCGACTCGCATCCGCTACACCGCGATGTCGCTGCCCTATCACATCGGCAATGGCTGGTTCGGCGGGCTGCTTCCGGCGACGTCCTTCGCGATCGTGGCCTCGACCGGCGACATCTACGCCGGCCTCTGGTACCCGATCGGCTTCGCGCTGCTGACGGTCGTGATCGGCCTGATCTTCGTCCGAGAGACAAAGGACCGCGACCTCAACACCTACGAGAACGCCTGATCGCCCGACGATCAGTTCCACGAAATGCGGCCCCGCGGATTCCGCGGGGCCGTTTCGTTTTCGGCCATTGACGACGGCGGCAGTCTGCGGGATCAGGAGCGCAAAACGCCTCGCCGCGTTAGCTCAGCTGGTAGAGCACCTGATTTGTAATCAGGGGGCCGGGGGTTCGAGCCCCTCACGCGGCACCAAGAACTTCTTGGCTTTGCGCCCTGCCCTTCATACGCATTCCGACAAGACCTTACGGGTCTATTCCGACAAACCGCCCTGTTTCGTTCGGCGGGCGAGGCGTTTCCGCGCTCCGGCGCGCCGCTGGCCGCTGGTCACGCTGATGCCGGCGGCCCCGTGGCGCTGCCCCAGCTCGCGCAGTGACGATACTTCGATTTTGGTAGGTCGATCGTCGAAAGGCGCCGTCGTGCGAGACCACTGTTGATGCGAAGGTCACAGGACGCCGCCCTCGGCCGGCGGCGTTTGCCGGAGACCTCGGACAGGAACCGGCTCACTGAGGGGCCGGCCGCGCGCAAGCGACCCCAACGGTCGGTCCCCTCACCCCTCCTTTGGGCACGCACTGCGAAGGTTCAAAACGCACCTTGCGCTACCGGGGCCGGAGCGGGGCCTGGTGCTGCCAGTCGGCCCACGACCTGCGCTGGGTTCATGTTCTCGCCGAACCCGTCCGGCCATTCGCGAACGATCGAGATCGACGACGCGCCGCCCGCCCGTCCGCCCGTCCGCCCGTCCGCCCGTCCGCCCGATGTTCGGCATGCAGGACATAGCCGCCGATTGCAAAACTCATGACGGGTGCAGGGCTCGCGGCTAGTTCATTGATCAGACCCGCGGCAGAACCCGTGTCAGGTTGAATGGAAGTAAGCCTTTGAACACTAGTTCATGACTGCGCATCTTAACTAAGGCTGCGATGGACATTAACAGTTTTTAAATGATTGTATTGCTCGCAAGCCTCTCTGGCGCTAGTCTTCGAGCTCCGTACCACCTTCGTGCTCAGCCCCCCCGAGGCGGCTTGGCGTTGCGCCTGGCCGCAGGGTGTCGAGAGCTAAAGCACGGTAGTGGCTCGAGCACCCAAGAAGGTTGGAGGTACTTTCATGGCACTGCTGACCGTGTACTCGACGCAGCACCATATCGATGGCGCAGAAGAGGGAGATCAAGCTCATTTCGACGCGAGCGTATCAGATCTTTCAAAAGAGAGTCGTGGATTCCTGGGCTTAGGTGCTTGGAATACTTCTGTTATGCGCATCTATGTTCAGTCTGGCTTATGGTACGCTTGGCAGGACGCCAATCACGAAGGACTGTTTTGGCCATTGGAGGCAGGTTACAATAATAATTTTCCTCCGGGGGAAGTATCGTCACTGGAATTGAGACGGCCCTGAACGGAGCGATCAGCCAACCGGAATTCCCTTGATCTCGCCGCCGAACGGCCCGACGCCGCGGAACATGTCGACGTCCAGCGACGCGAGGTTCGTGGCGATGATCGCATGCATGACGAAGTGCGGATCGGCGAGCGAAACGCCGGCGTTTCTCTGCCGCCCGATAGGCTGATCGCACAAGCTCGTTTGTGAGGACCACGGGCCCGCCGACTTTGGCCGGTGCGACCGTGCCGCGGTCGAACGCCATGGAGGTGACGGGCGTTGGTTGCCCTTGCCCATCCATCCGACCGGCGTCCCGGCCGTCGTCATGGCCATCGGCGTGTTGAACGGCCCGGGCCTGACGCCCTGAAGGCGACCGATTGCGGTGAGCGCCCGGAACTCGGACAGGGAGGTTTCAGCAAGCGGCTTGAGATCGACAAGGGCGGAGCCCCATTTACCGGCGCTCACGCCGCCGGCCACCATTGTGGCTTTCTGCACGACGCCGCGATACTTGGCGTCGGGCCATTGCGCGCTGAAGACTGATGCGAGCCCCCGTTTATGCTGCCGCAGCCGTTGCGGCAGATAGCCCTCGTCGCCGCGATGTGGACGGCGGCGAGGAAGCTCACCGCAAGGCCGTCGTATCAAGATCGTCAAGGGGCCGGCTCCTCATCCGTTTGAGTGTGGACGGTGTCAGGAACCGTGATTACGGTCGATGAGCCGCTGAACAGGCAAATGGTCCGGCGGTCTCAAAAGGGCATCGTGACTCTCCAGATGAGCGCTCATTTACGAGCCGGCGCCGAGGGACAACGCCATGTCGAAGGTTACGTACGCTGATCTCGCCGATGCGGGCGACACCAATTTGGGGATCTATGCGCCGAGATTCATGTTCGGGAGCGGGCTGCTCCGCGACGGCGCTTTCGACGCGTTCCGCCTGACCGGGTCGGAGGGCGTCGAGCTGTTCTTCGGCGGCGAGGGCTTCACATACAACGAGAAGGAGCAGCCTCTGACGGGGACCGCGACGTCCTGCGAAATCCGCGTGGACGGCGAGACGCTGGCGACCATCACGGACTTCACCGCTTCAGCCAAGCAGCTTCGTGGCCTGAACACTTTCGAAGAGTTTTTCGAGATCATCGGCAAGTTCGCGGCGGATGGATCGGCGGGCGAAGACGTCATTCTCGGCTTCAACGGTAACGACACGCTGCGCGGACGCGAAAGTTCGGACACTCTCATCGGCGCCGCGGGCAATGATAAAATGTTCGGCGGCGCCGACGACGACGCGATGTACTTCGGACAGGGTCGAGACAGCCTCGACGGAGGAGACGGACAGGATATCGCCGCCTTTGCGTCGACCATCTTCGGGGTTGGCAAGATCGTCGACCTGGAACTGGACCTGCGGAAGTCCGGCTTCCAGTCGATCGAAGGCGGCGGGAGCGTCAAGTTCTACACGGTCGAAGGCATAGTGGCCGGAGGCGGCGACGATAAGCTGACGGGCGACCAGTTCGGAAACGTTCTCGGCGGCGGCGAGGGAAGCGACACGCTGCTGGGCGGCGCGGGCGACGACACGATTTCCGGCGGCGGCGGGGCGGACGTCCTGCAAGGCGGCGAAGGCTTCGACACGCTCATCATGGGGTCTTTCAGCGGAAAGGGCGTGAATGTCTCGCTCGCCAATCCGGGATCCCAGAACACGGGCGAAGGCAAGGACCGGATCAGCGGCTTCGAGAATCTGGTCGGGACGTTCGGCGACGACAAGCTCACCGGGGACGCGCAGGCGAACCGGATCGAAGGCGAAGACGGGGACGACACCATCACGGGCGGCGGCGGCCTGGACAGCTTGCTCGGCGGCGGCGGCGCCGACCGCTTCGTGTTCAACGCCAAGAGCCTTGGCGTCGACAACAAGGCCGAGATCCTGGACTTCGAGGTGTCCCTCGGCGACCTCATCGACGTTTCGGGGATCGACGCCAACACGCTTGAGGACGCCAATCAGGCGTTCAGCTTCATCGGAACGGGCGCGTTCACCAGCGTCGCGGGTCAGCTGCGCTGGTCCTATCTCGGCGGAGATCCGAACGCGGACATCTCCATCGAGGGCGACACCAACGGTGACGGCGCGGCGGATCTGTTCATCCAGCTTCGGGCTCCGGTCGGCGCTCTGGCGGCGGAAGATTTCGTCCTCTAGCGACGGGCCATGTGCGCGCGGAAGGACATCCTCGTCAGTTGCGCCGCAGCGCCCATTTCGCGGCGCCCGCGGCCGTCCGGAAATCCTCGAAAGCCCGGGCGGTCATGTCGGGGAAACTTTCCTCGATCAGCCGGGTCATCGCGCGCCCCGGACCGAGCTCGATCACGGCGGTGGCGCCATATTCGAAGACGCATTCCAGGCATCGCCTGAAATCCAGCCGTTGGTGAAGCTGCAGCGCCAAAAAGTGCGCGGCCTCCTCCTTGTCGCGGATCGCGCGGCCGTCGACGCCCGACAGCACCGGAACGCTCGGCGCGCGCCAGCCCGACATCCTGACGGCTTCCGCGAAGCGCGGCGCGGCGTCTTCGAGCAGCGGCGTATGGGAGGCGATCTGAACCGAGAGCCGCCGCAGGTGACGGACTCGGCCGGCGGCTGCGGTCTCGAACCGGTCAAGCGCCTCCGTCGCTCCGCCCACCACGACGTGATCCGCGCCATTGACGATCGCGACGAAAACGCCGGTCTCCTGCGCAAGCTGCTCGACCTGCGCGAGCGCGAGCCCGATGGTCGCCAGCATCCCTTGGACCGCCGCGCCTTCGCAGGCGGCGTCCATAGCGTCGCCTCGGGCCGCCATGAGGTCGAGCGTGGCGCCGACGTCGAGCGCCCCGGCGCAGCCATGCGCCGCGATCTCGCCGGCGCTGTAGCCTGCGAAGACCGCGGCCTCCACGCCGTGAGCCGCAAGCTCCGCATGGGCCGCGAGCGCATGTCCGGCGACGAGGATCTGCGCGGTGCGGTTCGCGGCCAGCGCCCCTGGCGCGAGATCGAGCGGGCCGTCGAGGACGGAAAGGCCGGTGAGCGCCGCCACATGCTCAAGCACGGGCCGCGCGGCTTGCATCCGCGCGAGCGTCGCGAACATGTCCGGATGCTGGCCGCCTTGCCCGGAACAGACGACCGCCAGCGTCACGCGCAGGGCTCCGGCCCCTCGAACGCGGCGAGGAACACGGTCGCGGCGAGAAGGTCGGCGGCTCCGCCCGGGCTCATCCGCGCCGCCGTGAAGGCGCGGTGCACGGCTTCCGCCCGCTCCCGGCCGCCCGGCGCCGATGCGCCGCCGCGCGCGAGGACGTCGAGCGCGAGTTCCTGCGCTCGGCGCAACGCTTCGGGACCGCCGCGGTAGAGCAGGTTGTTGTCCTCGAGGACCGCGACGATCGCGAAGAACGCGTCCACCATCGCGTCGTTGAGTGATGCGCCGGCCGCGCGCTTCGCCCGATAAGCCGGCAAAGCATGGCCGATCACCGTCGGAAAGCCCTCCGCCGCCTCTTCCCGCGCGCCCGGCGCGCCATATCGGGCGCGGACCCTGGCGCCGTGGCTCGCCTCGCGCTCCGCGGCGCCGGCCATGCGGATCTCGGCGCCCCAATGGTCGGCGACCAGCCGGCAGACCCGGGCCGCCTCGTGATTTTCGTCAACCGCCGCCCGGCCGGCCGCCGCAGCCAGCAGGCCAAGCGAGAAGACGGCGCCGCGATGGGTGTTGATCCCATGGGTCGCCGCGAACATCCGCGCTTCGGCCCGGCGGCCGATCGCGTTCAGCTCCCGGAAGGAGGATCTCTCGGCGCCCGCGTCCGCCATCTCGCCAAAATAGCCTTCGAGCGCCGCGATGCTGCGACGGAACGTCGAGGCGTCCATGTCCGAATGGCTGCCGCTGTCCACGAGGCTGACGAGGCCGGGCTTCGGGTAGCAGACGAGCTCGCGCATCAGCGCCTCGACCGCCAGCGCGTCGATCCGGGCGGCCTCGCCCGCCGACAGGCCTCGCGTGCGAAGCGCGAACGGGCTCACGCGACGGAACCGGCCCGCACGCGCGCCGCGATGTCGGCCGCCGCGCTCCGGCCGCCGCGCTGCTTGCCGAGCGCGCGGCGCGGGTCGTCGCCGTCGAGCGGCCGCGACAGCGCCTCTCGGAAATGCGCCCTGAGGTCGCCGTCCCAGACGCCCTCCAGCCCGCCGACGCGGATGAAGTTCTCGACGCCTGGCCCGAGCACGGGGTTCCGGGCCGAAAGCTCGGTCAGTCGCTCGAGCGGGATCTTGGTGACGCGCGCCATCGCGGCCGGGGCCATCACCCTGACCTCGGCGCCCGGAAGCGCGTAGCAGAGATCGGTGGCGAGTCCCGTGGCCATGAAGCCGCCCGAGACCGCAAGGTCGTGCACCAGGCCGATCACGCGGTGTCCGCGGCGCCGCGCGGCGTCGAGGCAGCGGGTGAGATGGGCGATGCAGCCATTGTTGGCCATCAGCTCGTCGCGCCGGCTGAGGCGATGGCCGGAATTGTCCACGATCACGAGGATCGGCCGGCCCGGCTCGTCATGCATCGCGTCCAGCGTCGCGCGGGCGAGCCGAAGCGCGACCTCGGCCCCGATCACGGCGCGGTCGGACGTGCCGATGACGGTGACGTTCCGCCCCTCGAAGCGCGCCACGCCTGCGAGTGTCGCGCCTTCCCGAACGATATCATCGCGTTCGCCGAACAGCCCGGCCAGCACGCGGTCGACGGTCGACGTCTCGCTCATCGGCGCTCCCCCGACAGCGCGCCGAGCAGCGCGTTGAACCGGTCGGCGGGCAGCGACGGCACCGAGGCCGGGTCGTTGACCCCGAGTCGCGCCCAGACGTCCGTTCCGTCGGCGCAGTCCCAGAACCGCTCGAGCCTTCGCGACAGCATGGCGTGCTCGGCCTCGAGCGCGTCGAGGTCGAGCGGACGCGAACGGCCGACGAAGCGGAGGATCGCGTCCCGGAACTCGTCCATGTCGTCGGCCACCAGCGCGTCGATCTCGCCGATCAGCCGGCGGTGTTTGGCCCCCATCGTCCGCCAGACCAGCGCCCGGTCCTGCGAGTCGAACTCCTCGATGCCCTCGACGGTCTCGATGACCTCCGGGCCGGAGATCGACAGGCGGCCTTCCTCGCTCGCGACGATCCAGTCGCAGGAGCGCGCGACGATCGACATGCCGCCATAGCAGCCGTTCTTGCCGCCGATCGCGACGATGACCGGCACGCCCGTATGGCGGGCCGAGAGCGCAGCGCGCTGGATCTCGCCCATCGCCACGAGGCCGGCGTTCGCCTCGTGCAGACGCACGCCCCCGGTGTCGAGCAGCAGCACGACGGCCTCGGGCCTGGTGTCGACGGCGCGCTCGAGCAGCCCTGTGATCTTGGCGCCGTGCACCTCGCCGACCGCGCCGCCCATGAAGCCGCCCTCCTGGGCGGCGATCAGGACCTTGCGGCCGTCCATCGTCCCTTCGCCGACTACGACGCCGTCGTCGAAGGCGACTGGAAGCCCGAGCGCCGGCAGATGTGGGGAGGTGACGCGTTCCGCCGGCCCGCAGAATTCGCGGAACGATCCGGCGTCGACCAACCCCCGCACGCGCTTGCGGGCGGTCGCCTCATAGAAGCTGTGGCGCGCGACCCTCACGAGGCCGGGTCCTTGATCTCCGCGGCCGCCTGATCGAGCCTGAGGCTCACCACCGCCGGCGTCGCCCCGCCATCATTGATCGACACTCTCACGTCTCCGAGGGCGTGGCGGGCGAAGAAGTCGGCTAGCACCTGCCGCCAGGTGTCGCCATAGCCGCGCACGGAGGTGTCGACGATTGCGGCGCAGCGGCCGCCAAGCTCGGCGGTCTCGATCAGCACTTCGAGGTTGCCGGAGCCCACGACGCCCACGAGCGCCGACGCGCCGTCGGGCCTCGGGCCGGCTCCTTCGTACGAATATTCGAGATGCTCCATCTCAACGCTCGCTTTGATTATGCAGCAGGCGCGCCGCCGCTGCGTGCTTCGAGACGGCCCTTCGGGCCTCCTCAGCATCAGGAAGGTTCGGGTCTGGCATCCTCAGCCCCTCCTCACGCTGAGGAGCCTGCGTCAGCACGCGTCTCGAAGCACGCAGGCCGTTTCCCCAATCCGCCATCACCAGTTCCGGAAGCGGGAGGGCGGGTCGTAGAGGCCGCCCGACCAGGCGACCAGATCCTTGATCGAGCGCGCCGCCAGCAGGTCGCGCGTCGCGAGCCGCTTGTCGACGCCGATGTCCTCGGCGTACTGCACCGCGCCCTTCTCGCGCAGCCTCGCGACCATTTCGCGGTCCCGCGCGAGGCCGACCGGCGTGTAGCCCGCGACGCCGCGGATCGCCTGCTCGCGCTCCTCCAGCGTGTCGCACAGCAGGAGGTTCGCGATCCCCTCTTCGGTGACGAGGTGGGTGAGGTCGTCGCCATAGACCATCACGGGCGGCAGCGGCATGTCGAAGGTCTTCTGCAGCTCCCAGGCGTCGAGCCGCTCCACGAAGGTCGGCGACATGCCGTCGCCGAAGGTCTCGACCATCTGGACCACGAGCTTGCGGCCGCGCGGCATGGCGCCCTCGCGCCTCTGCTCGGCGCCGGCCTTAAGCCAGGGCTCGCTGCCGTGCCGGCGGCCGCGCGACTCCGACCCGAAATTTGGCGCGCCGCCGAAGCCAGTGATGCGCGACAGCGTCGCGGTCGAGGAGTTGCCCTCGAGGTCGATCTGCAGCGTCGAGCCGATGAACAGGTCGGCATAGTGGCCCGCGAGCTGGCAGAAGATGCGGTTCGACCGCATCGTGCCGTCGCGGCCGATGAAGAACACGTCGGAGCGCGCGGCCGTATAGGCCTCCATGCCGAGCTCCGAGCCCGCGCAATGGATGCCCTCGACGAAGCCGCTCTCGATCGCCGGAATGAGGGTCGGGCAAGGGTTCACGGACATGTAGCGGCAGATCTTGCCCTTGAGGCCGAGGTCCTCGGCGTAGGTCGGCAGGATCAGCTCGATCGCCGCGGTGTCGAAGCCGATGCCGTGGTTCAGCCGCGCGACGCCGTATTTCTCGTAGATCCCGCGCACGACCATCATGGCCATCAACACCTGGACCTCGGTGATGACCGCGGGGTCACGGGTGAAGATCGGCTCGATGTAATGCGGCTTCGGGGCCTCGACGACGAAGCTCACCCAGTCGCCCGGCACGTCCACCCGGGGAACGCGGTCGACCAGCCGGTTGACCTGGGCGATCAGCACGCCGGACTTGAAGGCGGTCGCCTCCACGATGGCCGGCGTGTCCTCGGTGTTGGGGCCGGTGTAGAGGTTGCCGTCGGCGTCCGCGGCGTCGGCCGCCACGAAGCTCACATGCGGGGTGAGGTCGCAGAAGTAGCGGCTGTAGAGCTCGAGATAGGTGTGGATCGCCCCGACCTCGATCTTCCCCTCGGCCACGAGCCGCGCCATCCGCAGCCCCTGCGGGCCGGCGTAGCAGAAGTCGAGGCGCCGGGCCGTGCCGCGCTCGAACACGTCGAGATGCGGCGGCAGCGCGAGGTTGGACTGCACGATGTGAAGGTCGTGGATCGTCTCCGTCGAGGTCTTCGCCAACGAGGCGGCCAGGAAGTCCGCGTGCTTCTGGTTGTTGCCCTCGATGCAGACGCGGTCATGCGGCTCGATCACGGCCTCGAGGAACGGGACGATGTCGCCCGCCCGGACGGTCTTGCCCGTCGCGAAGGCGGCGCCGCGCGCGAGCCGGGTGCGATAGCTGCGCTCGAGCGTGTCCCAGGCGCGCGCGCCGTCGGCCTTCTCCAGCATCACCGCGTCCTCATTCGATGACTTCCACGGTTCGGGCCGGCTCGCGGTCTTTTCCGCGGCCTCTCGCCCAGGCGAGGGCGTCGGAGATCGGGCCCCAGAACAGCAGGATCGCGGAGAGGACGACGAGGGTTGTGACGAGGCCGTTGGCCCAGAACACGCTGAGCGACCCGCCGGAGCCGAGCAGCGCCTGGCGGAAGGCGTCCTCGGCGCGGTCGCCCAG
>NZ_RYFI01000018.1:49817-92737 GCF_004103825.1 Hansschlegelia zhihuaiae | reverse complement strand
CCTTGAATCAGCACGCAGTCCACACCGCAAATCTATTGGGTACAGACCCTAGGCGAACTGCGCGATGTGCGTCATCCTCCCGTCATGAGTTTATCCCTCTGACGCGGGGGACGGCCGATGGCGCGGACGGCGGACTCGAGCGGACGCTTGGCGCGGACGGGGCGCCGGGTTCTGATCGCCTCGGCCCCGATCCTGCTTGGGATCGCGGCGCAGGGGCGGGCGGCGGAGACTGGCGCGCCCGTTGACCTCGAACTCGTGCTCGCCGTCGACATCTCCTACTCGATGGACGCCGACGAGCAGCAGGTCCAGCGAGAAGGCTACGTGTCGGCGATCGTCTCGAAGCCGGTGCTCGACGCCATCTCGCTCGGGCCGCTCGGCCGTATCGCGGTCTCCTATGTGGAATGGGCCGGCGCAGACGAGCAGCGCACCGTCATCCCCTGGACGGTGATCGACGGGCCGTCGAGCGCCCGCGCCTTCGCCGACCGTCTTGCGGCCGCTCCGCTTCGGCGCGCCTATCGCACCTCGATCTCGGGCGCGCTGATCCATTCGGCGCGGCTGTTCGAGGGCAACGGCTTCGCGAGCGCGCGGCAGGTGATCGACGTCTCGGGCGACGGACCCAACAACCAGGGCGAGACCGTCGAGCAGGTCCGCGACGAGGTGCTAGAGCGCGGCGTGGTGATCAACGGCCTGCCGCTGATGCTCAAGCGCCCGAGCTTCTCGATGATGGATGTCGGCGACCTCGACGTCTATTACCGCGACTGCGTGATCGGCGGCCCCGGGGCCTTCATGGTGCCGGTCCGCAGCGTCGACCAGTTCCCGGCGGCGGTCCGCACCAAGCTGGTGCTCGAGATCGCGGGGCTTGGACCCGAGGCGCCGGCCATCCCGCCCGGCGGAACGGACGCGCTTCCGACGGCCGCCGAACGAGGGCCCAGCAAGGCGGACTGCACGTCGGGCGAACAGCTCTGGCGGGACAGATTCGGGAACTGAGCGCCGCCCTCACGTCCCGGCCTTGAGCCGGGACCCATCCCACGCTGCGGTTTCCAAGATGGCTCGACGCCGGCGACGTGCGCTTTGAAGCCGCGAAGCTGAATAGGTCCCGGCTCACGGCCGGGACATCGCCGGAACCGCTGACGATCGTCCTCGAACGATGCTAAAAGCCCGCCGCGAGGCCTCGCGGCCGGTCGCGTTCCGCCAGCCTCGAAGTCTCCGCGTGCTGTTTTCTCCCGAGCTCCTTCTGCTGTTCGCGCTGGTCGGCCTGTTCGCCGGCGCGGTCGACGCCATCGCGGGCGGCGGCGGGCTGATCACGGTGCCGGCGCTGCTGCTCGGCGGGCTCGACCCGGTGTCCGCGGTCGCCACCAACAAGCTGCAGGGCACGCTCGGCACCGCGATGTCCACCTGGCGCTTCGCGAAAGGCGGCATGATCGACTTCCGCTCGCCCGGGGCCCTGGGGCTCGCGGCGGCCGCCTTCGCCGGCGCGGTGATCGGCGCGGCCCTGGTCGCCTTCGCGCCCGTCGAGGCGATGCGGACGCTGCTGCCCTTCCTGCTGGTCGGGGTCGCGCTCTATTTCGCCTTCGGCCCGACCATGTCGGACGCCGGCGCCGCGGCCCGCATGTCGCCCGGCGCCTTTGCGCTCGGGGTCGCGGCGCCGATCGGAGCCTATGACGGGCTGTTCGGTCCCGGCGCAGGCTCGTTCTACATGATCGGGCTGGTCGCGCTTGCAGGCTACGGCTCGGTCAAGGCGGTGGCGCGGACCAAGCTTCTGAATTTCTCGTCCAATCTCGCGGCTCTGATCTTCTTCATCCTGGCCGGGCATGTCGTATGGAGCGCGGGGCTCGCGATGTCGGTCGGGACGATCGCCGGCGCCCAGATCGGCTCGGCTCTGGCGATGAAGCACGGCGTCCGTCTGGTGCGGCCGCTGCTGATCGTCGTCTCGCTTGCCTTGGCGCTCAGGCTGATGCTGGATGCGGCCCATCCGGTCGGGGCGGCCGTGCGCGCGACTGCCGGCTGGTGAGGCTGACTCGAGCGAGGCGCCGACGACTGACATGACCGCGCCCTTCCGAAACCGCCTCGCCGTCATGGCGTGCGTGATGACGCCGCTCTGCGCTTCGGCCGCCGAGACCGGCGGCTGCGGCAAGTTCGCCTGGCCGATCGACGCTGACAAGGCGCTGCTCGCCGCGGCCGAACAGATCGAGAGCGGCGCCGCGCTCGAGACCAAGACGCCGAAGGCGGTGCGGATCGTCATGGTCGACGCCGCCAAGGCCGGCTTCGAGGTTCCGCCGAGCCGCCCGCCGGCGCCGGACGCGCCGGGCGGCGTGCTGCGCTTCGAGGCAGAGGCCGGCGTCTATCAGTTCACCATGACCGACCGCGTCTGGATCGACGTCGTGCAGAACGGCAAGGCGCTCGAGGAGGCGGGGTTTTCGGGCGTGCTCGACTGCGACGGCGCGCGCAAGAGCGTGCGCTTCGAGCTCGACGACGGTCCCGTCACCGTCCAGCTGAGCGGCTCCCCGGCCCGCACGACGGCGATCGCCATCACGCGCTCTCCCAAGGACGCGCCGATGGGAGCCGCACGCTGACGAACCGTTGCAAAGCGCGGGGCCGCCGCGTATAAGCCCGGCTTCGCGCGCGCCCGGCCGGTATGGGCTGCCGTGGCGCGCCAAGATCGCTCGAGGTTTTCGCTCGGTTCCCTCCGTCCGGTCCGCCGGCCGGCCGGGCGCCTGTCGCGAAGCCTCCACCAAGACCGGAGAGCAAAATGCCCAAGCTCAAGTCCAAGTCGGCGGCGAAGAAGCGCTTCCGCTTCACCGCGACCGGCAAGGTCATCTCCGCCCAGGCGGGCAAGCGCCACGGGATGATCAAGCGCACCAACAAGCAGATCCGCAACCAGCGCGGCACCACGATCCTGACCCCCGCGGACACGCGGATCGTCAGGACGTTCCTGCCCTACGGCTGACCTGCGCGCTTATTCCATCCATTCGAACGCTGAAGAGATAGACCCATGGCTCGCGTAAAACGGGGCGTCACGTCCCACGCCAAGCACAAGAAGACGCTGGAGGCCGCCAAGGGCTTCTACGGCCGCCGCAAGAACACGATCCGCGCCGCCAAGGCGGCCGTCGATCGTTCGATGCAGTACGCCTACCGCGACCGCAAGAACAAGAAGCGCACCTTCCGGGCGCTCTGGATCCAGCGCATCAACGCCGCGGTCCGCGAGCACGGTCTGACCTATTCGCGCTTCATCGACGGTCTCGCCAAGGCCGGGATCGAGGTCGACCGCAAGCTGCTCTCCGAGCTCGCCATCGCCGAGCCGGCCGCCTTCGGCGCGCTCGCCGAGAGGGCCAAGGGCGCGCTGCCGAAGGAAGGCTGAGCGCCGCAAGGCTCGCTCAGAACCACGACGTCGTCCCGGCCTCGTGCCGGGACCCATTTCCGCAGCGGGCGCCGGACTGAACTCAACGCTGAGGAAATGGATTCCGGGACAAGCCCGGAATGACGGTGGGGCGCGATCGCGCCCCATTTTCGTTTCGGCGCATGCCGGGATCATCCGAAGATGACCGACCTCTCCTCTCTCCAAACCCTCGAAGCCGAAGTCCTGGCCGCGGTCGCCGGCGCGCGGGACGAGCCGGCGCTTGAGGTCGTCCGCGTGGCGGCTCTCGGCAAGAAGGGCTCGGTGTCCGAGAAGATGAAGAC
The DNA here is from genome assembly GCF_004103825.1 of Hansschlegelia zhihuaiae. Classification (GTDB taxonomy): domain Bacteria; phylum Pseudomonadota; class Alphaproteobacteria; order Rhizobiales; family Methylopilaceae; genus Methylopila; species Methylopila zhihuaiae. Next base: position 89,059 of record NZ_RYFI01000018.1, on the reverse strand, counting down.
GCTCGGGTCCATGGACCCCGACGAGCGCAAGACCTTCGGCCCGGCGCTGAACCAGCTGCGCGACCGCGTCGCGGCTGCCCTTGCAGAGCGAAAGTCGGCGCTGGCCGACGCCGCGCTCGAGGCGCGGCTCGCCTCCGAACGGCTCGACGTCTCGCTGCCGGTCCGCGAAAGCGGCCTCGAGACCGGACGCATCCACCCGGTCAGCCAGGTCACCGACGAGATCGTGGCGATCTTCTCGGCGATGGGGTTCTCGGTCGCCGAAGGCCCGGACATCGAGACCGACGACTTCAACTTCACCAAGCTCAATTTCCCTGTCGGCCACCCGGCCCGGGAGATGCACGACACCTTCTTCCTTCCCGAGAAAGAGAACGGCGAGCGCCTGCTGCTGCGGACCCATACGAGCCCGGTGCAGATCCGCGCCATGGAGGCGTCGCGGCCGCCGATCCGGGTGATCTGCCCGGGCCGCACCTACCGCTTCGACATGGACCAGACGCACACGCCGATGTTCCACCAGGTCGAGGGGCTGGTGATCGACGAGCAGGCGCATCTCGGGCACCTGAAATGGGTGCTGCAGGAGTTCCTGAAGACCTTCTTCGAGGTGCCGTCGGTCGAGCTGCGCTTCCGGCCGTCCTTCTTCCCCTTCACCGAGCCCTCGATGGAGGTCGACGTCCGCTGCCGGAAGCTGCCGAACGAGATCCGCATCGGCGAGGGCGACGACTGGCTGGAGATTCTCGGCTGCGGGATGGTGCACCCGAACGTGCTGAAGAATGTCGGGCTCGACCCGGACGTCCATCAGGGCTTCGCCTGGGGCATGGGGATCGACCGGCTCGCCATGCTGAAATACGGCATGCCGGACCTGCGCGACCTGTTCGCCGCCGACGCCCGCTGGCTCGCGCATTACGGCTTCCGCCCGGTCGACGTCCCGACGCTGGCGGGGGGATTGAGCTCCTAAGCGCCGCAGGACCGTGCTGCGTGCTTCGAGACGCGGCCCTGCGGTCCGCTCCTCAGCATGAGGGGCGTTTCTATTGGCATCCTCCTCATGCTGAGGAGGCTCGAAGGGCCGTCTCGAAGCACGCAGGCGATCTCCCCGATCCGCCCGAGGACCGCGACGCATGAAATTCTCCCTCTCCTGGCTGAAAGAGCACCTCTCCGGCGACGCCGATCTCGTGGCCGTGACCGACGCGCTCACCCGCATCGGGCTCGAGGTCGAGGACGTCGAGGACAAGGCGGGGGCGCTGTCGGATTTCGTGGTCGGTCACGTGCTCGAGGCGAACCGCCATCCGAACGCCGACAAGCTGCAGGTCTGCCGCGTCGACGTCGGCAAGGCGGAGCCGCTGCAGGTGGTGTGCGGCGCGCCGAACGCACGGGCGGGGCTGAAGGTCGTCTTCGCCGCGCCCGGGACCGTGATCCCGTCCTCCGGCGTCAAGCTCGGCGCCTCGGAGATCCGCGGCGTCGCCTCGGCCGGCATGCTGTGCTCGGCGCGCGAGCTCGGGCTCTCGGAGGAGCATGAGGGCATCCTGGAGCTGCCGTCGGACGCCGTCGTCGGAAAGCCGTTCGCTCCCACGGTCGGGCTCGACGACCCGGTGATCGAGATCGCCGTGACCCCGAACCGGCCGGACTGCCTCGGCGTCCATGGCGTCGCCCGCGACCTTGCGGCGGCGGAGATCGGCGAGCTGAAGGATCACCCGCTCCCGCCCGTGCGCGGGGGTTATCCGTGCCCCGTCAACGTGTGCTTCGACTTCGGCGACACGCCGCCTTTGTCGCCGCTGTTCGCGCTGCGCATGGTGCGCGGCGTGAAGAACGGTCCCTCCCCCGAATGGCTGCAGCGCAAGCTCAGGAGCATCGGGCAGAAGCCCATCAACGCGCTGGTCGACGTCACCAACTATCTGACCTTCGACCGCGCCCGGCCGCTCCATGTGTTCGACGCCGCCAAGGTGAAGGGCGACCTCGTGGTTCGCCGTGGGCGGACAGGGGAAAGCTTCGTCGCGCTCGACGGCAAGACCTATGAACTCGACGACACGATGGGCGTGATCGCCGACGATTCGGGCGTCGAGTCGCTCGCAGGCGTGATGGGCGGCGACGCGACCGGCTGCGACGCTTCCACCACGGACGTGCTGATCGAGAGCGCGCTCTGGGAGCCGGTCAACATCGCCCGCACCGGCCGCGCGCTCAACATCCATTCCGACGCCCGCCACCGCTTCGAGCGCGGCGTCGACCCCGCCTTCACGATCCCCGGTCTGGAGCTCGCCACCAAGCTGATCCTCGAGATCTGCGGCGGCGAGGCCTCGGAGATCATCGTCGCGGGCGAGGTCCCGGAGCGCGATCTGATCATCGATTTCCCCGTCTCCGAGGTGAAGCGGCTGACCGGCCTCGCGGTGACGCCGGCCGAGGTCAAGGCGCCACTGTCGCTGCTCGGCTTCTGGGTGTCGGGCCAGGGCGAGACGCTCAAGGTCGCCGTCCCGAGCTGGCGGCCGGACGTCGAGGGCAAGGCCGACATCGTCGAGGAGGTGGTGCGCATCACCGGGCTAGACCGTGTGGAGGCGACGCCGCTGCCGCAGGCCGCCTCGCTCGCCTCGGCGAAGCTCAGCCCCGTCCAGCGCCGCGCGCGCACCGCGCGGCGCACGCTCGCCGCCCGGGGCATGGTCGAGGCGGTCACCTGGTCCTTCGTCAGCCGCGCGCAGGCCGAGGCCTTCGGCGGCGGGAAGCCCGAAATCGCGCTCGCCAACCCGATCGCCGCCGACCTGTCGGACATGCGCCCGAGCCTGCTGCCGGGCCTGCTGGCCGCCGCCCAGCGCAACGCGGACCGCGGGACCGGCGACGTCGCGCTGTTCGAGGTCGGGCAGACCTTTCTGGGCGACCGGCCCGAGGACCAGCGGATGTCGGCCGCGGGCGTCAGGCGGGGGACGGCGAAGGCCCGCGGCGCCGGCCGGCACTGGGGCGAACAGGCGCTCTCCGTCGACGCCTTCGACGCCAAGGGCGACGCACTCGGCGTGCTGGCGGCGCTCGGGGTCTCGCCCAGCGCCGTACAGATCGCTCAGGGGTCGGCGCCGGCCTGGTTCCACCCCGGCCGCTCGGCCGCGCTCCAGCTCGGGCCGAAGGTGGTCCTCGGAGCGTTCGGCGAGCTGCATCCGCGGACGCTCAACGCGCTCGGCCTCTCGGGCCCGCTCGTCGGCTTCGAACTGACGCTCGACGCCTTCCCTCACCCCAAGGCGAAGCCCACCCGCGCGAAGCCGCCCTTCGAAGGCTCCGCGCTGCAGCCGCTGACCCGCGACTTCGCCTTTCTGGTCGACCGCGACGTCCCGGCGGCCGAGCTGATGCGCGCGGCGCAGGCTGCGGACCGGAAGCTGATCACGCGCGTGGACCTGTTCGACCGCTACGAGGGCGCGGGCGTGCCCGAGGGCAAGATCTCGCTCGCGCTCGCCGTCACGCTGCAGCCGCGCGAGAAGACGCTGACCGACGCCGAGATCGACGAGACCGCGTCGCGCATCGTGGCGCAGGTCGAGAAGTCCACGGGCGCGACGCTGAGGGGGTGAGCCTCCGGACGGGCCCTCACCCTTATCCTCTGTTGCAAGCGGGAGAGGGAAGTCGGCCGCGTGGCGCCCCATCGCCGGCCCAAAGCGCAACGTCGAAGTCACCTTCTCCCGCTTGCGGGAGAAGGTAAGGATGAGGGGGCGTCGGACTTGCGCCGACTTGCCGGCCCAGAGTCTTCGCATCTCGCGCTTTGGTATTTGTCAAGCATAGCTGCAACTCGACTCTGGAGCCCGAGTCGAGCCCGGGTCCGCCCGAGTCGAGTCATGTTTCGTTCCAGTAGAACGAATCGCGGCCGAATCGCCGATTCATGATTCGTTCCGGTTTCGACTCGCTCGACGCCCGATTTGGCGATCATTTGTTAACCAAGATCGGCAAAAAGGCGTCTTCGGCCGCGGTTTTCGAAGGCCGATCGAAAGCTGGGCGCCTTCATCCTGATCCTGTCGCCATGCATCGGGCGACGCGTCGAGGTTCGCCGGATGGACTGGCTCGGCAATGCGATCGGTCGAGGGGCGGTCGGCTACCTGAACCGGGAGGTCAGGCGCGAGCCGCTCGTCTCGGTCGACCCGGAGAAGCTCCGCGCCTCGCTCGAGATCGGCGACGTGCTGCTGATCGCGGGCCGCTCGCGCGTGGCCTCGGTCATCCGGCGGATGACCTCGTCGATCTGGTCGCACGCCGCGCTCTATGTCGGCGACATGCTGGACGTCCGGGAGCCGGACGGCGAGCGCCACACGCTGGTCGAGATGGAGCTCGGCATCGGCTGCGCCTCCGCGCCGCTGTCGAAATACGCCAGCGAGCAGACCCGCATCTGCCGCCCCTTCGACCTCGACGTAAGGGAGCGCGAACAGGTCGCGCGCTACTGCATCCTGCGACTCGGCTACGAATACGACGTCAAGAACATTTTTGATCTCATGCGCTATCTGACGCCGCTGCCCTTCATCTCGCCGCGCTGCGGACGGCGGCTGCTGATGCTGGGCTCGGGGCTGCCGACGCGGGCGATCTGCTCGTCGCTGATCGCGCGCGCCTTCGAGCAGGTGCGCTATCCGATCCTGCCGCGGATCGAGACCGTGACCGACGAGGGGGCGCGGCGCGAGATCCTGCACATCCGCCACCACTCGCTCTACATGCCGCGCGACTTCGACATCTCGCCCTATTTCGAGGTCGTGAAGCCGACGCTCGTCCACGGCTTCGACTATCGCACCGTCGAATGGGCGGAGCGCCGCCAGGCGCCGCGTTCGGCAGCAGTCTATCCGCCCAGCCCCGCAATGGTCGCGATGCGCCGCAGGGGTTGAGGACCCCGGCTCAGATCTTCCTGAGCCGCACCTCCTCGATGCGGTGGCTGCGGCCCTTCTTCAGGATCAGGTCGGCGCGCGGGCGCGTGGGGCGGATGTTGTCGCGCAGGTTCGGCAGGTTGATCTCGGCCCAGAGCGCTTCCGCGGTCTTCAGCGCCTCGGCTTTCGAGACCTGAGCGAATCTCCGGAAGTAGGACTGCGGGTCGAGGAAGGCGGTTTCGCGCAGCCGCATGAAGCGCTCGACATACCAGCGGTGCAGCAGCGGCTCCTCGGCGTCGAGATAGATGCCGAAATCGATGAAGTCCGACACGAAGGGCGCGACGCGGCCGTTCTTCGGCTTCTCCCCGGTCTGCAGGACGTTCAGCCCCTCTAGGATGACGATGTCGGGCTTTTCGATCGTCATCCGCTCGTTCGGCAGGACGTCGTAGACGAGATGGCTGTACACCGGCGCCGAGACCGTGGGTTTGCCGGCCTTGATGTCCGAGACGAAGCGCAACAGCGACTGGACGTCGTAGCTCTCCGGAAAGCCCTTGCGGCCCATCAGGTCTTCGCGCTTCAGCACCGCGTTCGGCAACAGGAAGCCGTCGGTCGTCACCAGGTCGACCTTCGGCATCGCGGGCCAGCGGGCGAGCAGCGCGCGCAGCACGCGGGCGGTGGTCGACTTGCCGACCGCGACCGAGCCGGCCACCGCGACCACATAGGGCACGCGGGTTTCGGAATGGCCGAGGAAGCGCTGGGTGGCGCGGAACAGCTGCTGGCGCGCCGCCACGTAGAAGGCGAGCAGGCGGGCGATCGGCAGATAGATCTGCTCGACCTCGGACATGTCGATCGGGTCGTTGAGCGAGCCGAGACGTTCGAGATCGGCGTCGTCGAGCGTCATCGGGGTGTCGGCGCGAAGCGCCGCCCACTCCTTGCGGGAGAAGGTCGTATAGGGCGAGAGGCTCGGGAGCTTCGGCCGATCGTCCATAAGCCCTACGTCCGCGACGCTTTCTCGGCGAGGCCCGACTGCGCTGTCCGCTTCTCGAGCACCGCCATCACGTCGCTCAGGGGAACGCCACGGACCTTGAGCGCCACCAGGAGGTGATAGAGCACGTCCGCGGCCTCCGCGGCGAGTTCGACCTTGGCGCCGCTCACCACCGCGAGCGCCGCCTCCACCGCCTCCTCGCCCAGCTTCTTGGCGCAACGCGCGGGACCGGCGTCGAGCAAGACGCGGGTGTAGGATTCTCCCGCCTCCGCCGAGGCGCGGCCTGACACGATGGCGTCGAGATCGTCGAGGGTGAAGCTCATGGGCGGCTCCGCTCGCTGAAATGCCCAGCTCTGTTAAGCCGAGCTTCCGGCCGGCGCAAACCTTAGCTTAACCGTCACCAACAGGATCGAGCCTGACGGGCAGCCCGGCCTCGGCCATGCGGGCCTTGGCCTCGCCGATCGTGTGCTCGCCGAAATGGAAGATCGAGGCTGCGAGCACGGCGCTCGCGCCGCCCTTCGCGACGCCCTCGACCAGGTGATCGAGCGAGCCGACGCCGCCCGACGCCACCACCGGCACGCCCACGGCGTCGACCACCGCGCGGGTGAGTTCGAGTTCGTAGCCGTCGCGGGTGCCGTCGCGATCCATCGAGGTCAACAGGATCTCGCCTGCCCCGAGCCCCGCGACCTCGGCCGCATAGGCGACCGCGTCGAGCCCGGTCGGGCGCCGGCCGCCATGGGTGAACACCTCCCAGCGCGGGGTCTCGCCCGCGGCCGAGACCTTCTTGGCGTCGACCGCGACCACGATGGCCTGCGCGCCGAATTTTTCGGCCGCGCGCGCCACCACCGAGCGGTCGTTCACCGCCGCCGACATGATCGAGACCTTGTCGGCGCCCGCGAGCATCAGCGCCCGCACGTCCTCGACCGACCGCACCCCGCCCCCGACCGTGACCGGCATGAAGCAGTTCTCGGCGGTGCGCGCCACGACGTCGAGCAGGATCGCCCGCTCCTCGTGGCTCGCGGTGATGTCGAGGAAGCAGAGCTCGTCCGCGCCCGCCGCGTCATAGGCGATCGCGGCCTCCACGGGGTCCCCGGCGTCTCGCAGGTCGACGAACCGCACGCCCTTGACCACGCGGCCGTCCTTGACGTCGAGACAGGGGATGACGCGGGTTTTAAGCATCGGGGGTCCGGTCGGCGGCCAACAGCGGCCGCCGCTCCTATAGGCGATACGTCTGCGCGCCGCCACGCCTCAGACGCCCGACGGGCGCCGCGCCGCTCAACGGAACGTCGTGACGTGCATCTGCGTCTCGTTGAGCCGCAGGATTGCGCCGGAGTCGTTGCAGAACCTCACCGTGACGTAATTGTCGGAGAAGGAGCCGAGGGCTTGAAGATACGCGCCGGTCGGAAGAACGGCCCGCGGCGTGATCAGCGCGGTGTCTCCATTCCGAGCGCCGCCGACATACAACACCAACGTCTTGCAACCGCCCTCGTGGGTGATGCTCAACCTGGTCAAGACGTTGGCCCCGGTCACGCCGGGCGGTCCCTGCGGGCCGGTCGGCGCCCTCGTTTCCTCTCGCGGCGAACAGCTGCCATTTCGTCTCGTCCTGATCCGGGCGCCGGCCTCTGCTCTCGGCGAGCGCGCGCCAGGTCGAGCCCTTGAACGTCACCAGCTCATCGGCGAGGTAGCGGTCGTCGGCGCGTCAGGCGCCGCGGGGCGAGACGCCGCGCGGCCCCCAATTGGCCACCACGCCCGTCGCCCTGGCGTCGCCGGCCGTCAGAGTGACGATGCAGGTCGGCGGCCGATAGTCGGACAGGCGGAAGACAAAGCCGCCGGCGCCGTTCGCCTTCTGGCCAAACTGATCGTCCAACACGACCTTGCGATCCGGCTGGGTCTTTCCGGAGACGACGAGTTCTCCGCCGACGATCTTGGCGTCCGTGAGAAGGATGCTCGCCGCCTGGGCGGCCGGTGCGGACCAAGCGAAAAAGACCCCAGCGGTCGATGCGGCGACGATCTTCATCTGGCCACCCGGATCGTAAAGACTTGCGATCAAGTGACCATAACAGCGCGGCACGCCTATTCTTATCCGTTGTTTCCCGTATGGCCGGCCTTAAGCGCGCTGATCGCCTCGGCCGCGTCGAGCCGCCCGTCATAGAGCGCCCGTCCCGTGATCGCGCCGGCGATCACGGCGTTCTCCGGCTCGATCAGCCGGCGCACGTCCTCGATCCCTGCGAGGCCGCCGGAGGCGATCACCGGAATGCTCACGGCCTCGGCGAGCTCGCGCGTGCTCCCGAGGTTAAGACCCGACAGCAGCCCGTCGCGCGAGATGTCGGTGTAGATGATGGCGGCGACGCCCGCGTCCTCGAAGCGCTTCGCGAGGTCGAGCGCGGTCATGTCAGAGACCTCGGCCCAGCCCTGGACGGCCACGAGCCCGTCCCTGGCGTCGATCCCGACCGCGACCCGGCCGGGATGCGCCCTGGCTGCGGCCTTCACGAAGTCCGGGTCGCGCACCGCCGCGGTGCCGAGGATGACGCGGGTCACGCCGCGCGAGAGCCACGCCTCGACGCCGCCCATGTCGCGGATGCCGCCGCCGAGCTGGACGGGGATCGCCACCCGGGCGAGCACGCCCTCGACGGCCTCGGCGTTGCGGCTTTCGCCCGCGAAGGCGCCGTCGAGGTCCACGACATGGATCCACTCGAAGCCCTGGGCCTCGAAGGACGCCGCCTGCGCGGCCGGATCGGCGCCGTAGACGGTCGCGCTGTCCATCTCGCCCTGGCGCAGGCGCACGACCTCGCCGCCCTTGAGGTCGATCGCCGGATAGAGGATCACGGCCGCCACCTCGCGAAATTGGCCAGAAGCTCCAGCCCGAGGCGCTGGCTCTTCTCGGGATGGAACTGCACGCCGGCGACGTTGTCGCGCGCGACGATCGCCGTGACCGCCCCGCCATAGTCGGCCGCGGCCACGACGTCCCGCTCGTCCGCCGCGGCGAGGTGGAAAGCGTGCAGGAAATAGGCGTGGAGGCCGTGCGGGCCAAGGTCGAGGCCCGCGGTCAGCACATGCGGCCGGTGAGCCCGGAGCGTGTTCCAGCCCATGTGGGGCACCTTAAGGCCGGCCTCGCCCGGCTCGATCCGCACCACCCGGCCCGGAATCCAGTCGAGGCCGGGGGTCGGCTCGTATTCCTCGCCCTCGGTCGCGAGCAGCTGCATGCCGATGCAGATGCCGAGAAACGGCCGCCCGCGGCGCATCACCGCCTCGTCGAGCGCCTCGCCGAGCCCGGAGACGCCGAACAGCGCGGCCCGGCAATCGGGAAAGGCGCCGTCGCCCGGCAGCACGACACGGTCGGCGGCCGCCACCGTCTTCGGATCGGCGGTCACGACGACATCCGTCGCGCCGGCGCGCGCCAGCGCCTTCTCCACGGACCTCAGATTGCCCGCGCCGTAATCGACGACCGCGACCGTCACGGCGTCGCCTGTCGCGCGGCGGCCATGCTCATCCCGCGGCGCCGGGCCGCGGGAACAGGCCGAGCACGCCCTGCGCCTCCGGCCGGTAAGCGGCGCGCGGCGTCTGCTGGGGCTGGACGACGGGGCGCTCGGAGAGCCAGTCCTGGAAGAACGCGACCTCCGCCTCCTCGCGGGTGCGGGCGAGCGCGCTGCCGGCGAGCGCATAGCCGCGCTTCTCGAGCGCCCGCGCCCTGATCCAGGAGGATTCGAGCCCGACCGCGAGGCTCGGCAGCGCGAGGAACACGATCCCCGGCCCGCCCTGGAGGTCGGCCATGTGGAACACCACGACGACGAGCGCGACCGCGACGGCCCACAGCGCCAGCGCGAGCCAGCAGCGGCGCCAGATGAGCCAGAAGGGCGCGAGGAAGAACGCGGCCTTGGAGAAGCCTTCCCGGACGGTCACGAATTTCTCCGCGTCCTCCAGCACCGGGCGGGCGCCGCCCGGCGGTTCGTAGATCAGCCAGTTGCGCATCGTGAGCAGCGGTTCCTGTTCAGTCGCCGATCCGGCCTTTGGTGGAGGGCAAACGGTCGCCGGCCCGCGGGTCGACGGCGAGCGCGGCCTTCAGGCAGCGCGCCAATCCCTTGAAGCAGCTTTCGGCGATGTGATGAGCGTTCGCGCCGTAGAGCGTCTCGACATGCAGCGTCACCGCGGCGTGCGTCGAGAAACCCTGGAAGAACTCGCGCACAAGCTCGCTGTCGAACTGGCCGATCTTCGGCGCGGGAAACGCGGTGCGCCAGACCAGAAACGGCCGGCCCGACACGTCGATCGCGACGCGGGTCAGGGTCTCGTCCATCGGCATCAGGCAGTCCGCGTAGCGGGTCAGTCCCTTCATGTCGCCGAGCGCCTTGCGGACCGCCTGACCGAGCGCGATGCCGACATCCTCGGTCACGTGGTGGAAGTCGACATGGACGTCGCCCTTCGCCTCGACCTTCAGGTCGATCATGGCGTGACGCGACAAGAGCTCGAGCATGTGGTCGAGGAAGCCGACGCCGGTTGAGATTTCGGACGCGCCGGCGCCGTCGAGATCGACGCTGAGCGCAATCTCGGTCTCGGACGTCTTGCGGGTCACTTCGGCGCGACGCATGAGCGCTCGCTCCACCGTCTGGAATGCGATGGGGCGCGTGCCTATCACGCCTTGAGGGCGCGCGCGAACGCCCTGCGTCGTCGTGGCGCGGTCAGCTGTGCAAAGCTGTCCCGCGAGGCGCGCATGGGGGCGAGGCGATCGGGCCGGTCTCCCAGGCCTCGTAGAGCGAGAGCGCGGCCGGCGGCACGGCGAACAGGCCGGGCTCGCAGGACCGGGCGGTTCCTCCCGTCGCGAGCGTCACGTCGCCGCTCTCCAGGAGGTCCTCGAGGAACCGGTAGGTGCTGGCGCCGCGGTCGAAGACTTCGAGGTCGAAGACGTGCACCGGGCGGCCAGTCACGCACATTTCGCACACCATGGTGATGCTGTCGGGCGTCACCACGAACTCGCCGGCGCTCGCCACCACCTGCTCGAATCCGGCGCGGTCCGCGCGGTCGACGAAGCGCGCGACGCGGTTATCGAAGATCCGCCTCAGCCGCGTCTCGACGTGCTGCGGCGTCCGCCGCGAGAACACCAGCGACAGCGGCTCTCCATCCCGCCGCGCCGCCATCTCGTCGAGCTGACGGGCGATCCGGTCGACGTCGATCACGAAGGCCTTGTTGAGGCCGCCGATCAGCGCCGCGAGGCCCGCGCGGCTGCCCTCGGATCGTCCCCCGAGACGGCGCGTGGGCGGCCCGCTCCGAAAGATCACCGTCTTCGAGGCCGGAATGACGGCGGTTTTGACGCACTCGCCTGCTTCGAGGCCATGGCGCGGCGCAAGCGCCACGTCGAAAATCGGTTTCAGCCACTGGGGCCTGCCGCTGAATAGGGCGAAGAGATCGTCGCCATAGAGCGTGCGGTAGCTTGCGACCACGTCCTCTGCGGCGCGGCCGCTCGCCACGATCCGCAGCCGGCCGGGCTCGCGTCTCTCGGGGCGCGCCGCGCGGGTCGCGGCCCGCTTGCGCAGGTTGAGAACAAAGCGATCCCACGCAGCCGTCATGCGGCCAGGCGACGGAATCCGCACGATCTCGTCGGCGCGCCATCCCGCCGCTTCGCAGACGGCGAGGCACTGATTGACGTGTCCGGCCTTGTCCACGCTTACGATGACGGTCTTCAATTCCCCCGACCCCGACGTCCCCTCGCACAACCTTTATCGTGCAGAAGTGGGAGGCAATGTGGCGGTCAGGCGCTCACATTGCGTTACGGTCGGCAATGACTATCTGGGCTCCATTCCCCCTCCCGGAGCCCCCATGTCCGACCAAATCCTGCACGGCACCACGATCCTGCTGGTCAAGAAGGGCGGGCGCGTGGTGATCGGCGGCGACGGCCAGGTCAGCCTTGGCCAGACCGTCATGAAAGCGACCGCGCGCAAGGTGCGCCGCATCGCGAAGGGCGAGGTCATCGCCGGCTTCGCGGGCGCGACCGCCGACGCCTTCACGCTTTTCGAGCGCCTCGAGGCGAAGCTCGAACAGCATCCCGGCCAGCTGCTGCGCGCCGCCGTCGAGCTCGCCAAGGACTGGCGCACCGACCGCTACCTCCGGCGGCTCGAGGCCATGATGCTGGTCGCGGACAAGACCTCCGCGCTCGTCATCACCGGCACCGGCGACGTGCTGGAGCCGGAGGACGGGGTCGCGGCGATCGGCTCCGGCGGCAATTACGCGCTGTCGGCGGCCCGCGCGCTGGTCGACATGGAGCTCGACGCCGAGGCGATCGTGCGCAAGTCGATGAAGATCGCGGCGCAGATCTGCGTCTACACCAACGACAACCTCACGGTGGAGAGCATGGAGACGGACGGGTGAGGCCCGCCGTCATCTTGGCCGAAGCGGCGAAGCCGCGAAGAGCCGGGATCGTCCTCCGAAAAGGCGCCTTATCCTGACCGCGATCCCGGATCGGCCTGGCGGCCGTCCGGGATGACGTCTCTTCCCCTGCAGTCGGCGCTTCGGGCCGGCGACCACTGGGCCGCGATCGCGGCGCCGCTGAAAGAAGACCGATGACCGACCTTTCCCCCCGCGAAATCGTCTCCGAGCTCGACCGGCACATCGTCGGCCAGCGCGACGCCAAGAGGGCCGTGGCCATCGCGCTCCGCAACCGCTGGCGTCGCCTGCAGCTCGAGGGCGCCTTGCGCGAAGAGGTGCTGCCCAAGAACATCCTGATGATCGGGCCGACCGGCGTCGGCAAGACCGAGATCTCGCGCCGCCTCGCCAAGCTCGCCAACGCGCCCTTCCTCAAGGTCGAGGCGACCAAGTTCACCGAGGTCGGCTATGTGGGCCGCGACGTCGAGCAGATCGTCCGCGACCTGCTGGAGGCCGCGATCGGGCTCGTCCGCGAGCAGAAGCGCAAGGACGTGCAGGCCAAGGCCCATATGGCGGCCGAGGAGCGGGTGCTGACGGCGCTGGTCGGCGCGACGGCGAGCCCCGCCACGCGCGAGAGCTTCCGCAAGAAGCTGCGCGACGGCGAGATGGACGACAAGGAGATCGAGATCGAGGTCGCGTCCTCCGGGCCCTCCATGATGGAGATCCCCGGCATGCCGGGCCAGGTCGGGATGATCTCGCTCGGCGACATGTTCAAGGGCATGGGCGGCCAGAAGAAGACCCGCCGCGTCACCGTGAAGGACAGCCACGACACGCTGATCGCCGAGGAAAGCGACAAGCTGCTCGACCAGGAGAGCCTGGTGGCCGAGGCGATCAGGACGGTCGAGAACGCCGGCATCGTGTTCCTCGACGAGATCGACAAGATCTGCGCCCGCGAGGGCCGCGCCGGCGACGTCTCCCGAGAGGGCGTGCAGCGCGACCTGCTGCCCTTGATCGAGGGCACCACGGTGGCGACCAAGCACGGGGCGGTGAAGACCGACCACATCCTGTTCATCGCCTCGGGCGCGTTCCACGTCGCGAAGCCCTCGGACCTGCTGCCGGAGCTGCAGGGACGGCTGCCGATCCGCGTCGAGCTGTCGGCGCTCAGCCGCGAGGACTTCGTCCGGATCCTGACCGAGACCGAGGCCAGCCTCGTCAAGCAGTACGTCGCGCTGATGGCGACCGAGGGCGTGACGCTCGATGTGACCGAGGACGGCATCGACGCGCTCGCCGACATCGCGGTCGAGGTCAACTCGACGGTCGAGAACATCGGCGCGCGGCGGCTGCAGACCGTGATGGAGCGGGTGCTGGACGAGATCAGCTTCTCGGCCGCCGACCGCGCCGGCGAGACCGTGACGGTCGACGGCGACTATGTGCGGAGGTTCGTCGGCGACCTCGCCAAGAACGCGGATCTGAGCCGGTTCATCCTGTGACGCCGATGCGCTGGTGTCCCGGCCTTGAGCCGGGACCCATTCGGCTCTGGCGGCGCAGGTAAAGCTCTGGCCGCGACGGTCCTCAGTCTTAAAGCCCGGCGCAAAATGGGTCCCGGCTCAAGGCCGGGACATGAGGGCGGCGGCTCGGCTCAGCGGTTGCGGAACTCAGGCTTCCGCTTCTCGACGAAGGCCGCCATGCCTTCCGTCTGGTCCTCGGTCGCGAACAGCGCCTGGAAGGCGCGGCGCTCGAAGCGGGCGCCTTCCGACAGGCCCACCTCGGCCGCGACGTCGACCGCCTCCTTGGCGGCCAGAACCGCGGCGCGCGAGAAGGACGCGATCTTGGCCGCGGCCTCGAGCGCCTCGTCGAGCAGCTTCTCGGCCGGCACGATCCGGGAGACGAGGCCGGATTTCTCGGCTTCTTGAGCGTCCATCATCCGGCCGGTGAGGACCAGATCCATGGCTTTGGCCTTGCCGACCGCGCGCGTGAGCCGCTGGGTGCCGCCGAAGCCCGGGATGATGCCGAGCGTGATCTCGGGCTGGCCGAACTTCGCGGTCTCCGAGGCGAAGACGATGTCGCACATCTGCGCGAGCTCGGCGCCGCCGCCGAGCGCATAGCCCGAGACCGCCGCGATCCGCGGCTTGCGGCACTCGACGACGCGCCGCCATCCGCCTCCCAGATCGGCGAGATAGACGTCCGAAAAACTCTTGTCCGCCATCTCGCGAATGTCGGCGCCGGCCGCGAAGGCCTTGTCGCTTCCCGTGATCACGACCGCGCCGACCGCCTCGTTCGCCTCGAAAGCCGCAAGCGCCTCGCCAAGCTCGCGGATCATCGTCGCGTTCAGCGCGTTGAGCGCCTTGGGCCGGTTCAGCGTGATCAGCCCGACGCCGCCGCGTGTCTCGACGATCAGGGTCTCGAAGGGGGCGTCGGACATGGGGCCTCACAGGTGAAGGGCGTCATCCCGGACGTTGGCGGCAGCCGGCGAGCCGGGATGACGCTCAGAATAAGGCGCTTCTTCCGGATGACGATCCCGGATCGCGCCTAAGGCGCGTCCGGGATGACGCCACCCTATTTCTGGCACTCCGGACAGAAGAACGTCGACCGCCCCGTCTGCACGATCCGCCGCACCACGCCGCGGCAGCCTGGCGTCGGGCACGGCTCGTCCTCGCGGTCGTAGACCCGGAAGGAATGCTGGAAATAGCCGAGCGCGCCGTCGGCATGCGCGAAGTCGCGCAGCGTCGAGCCGCCGGCCGCGATCGCGGCTTCGAGCGTCGCCCGGATCGCGGGAGCCAGCCGCGCCGCGCGTCCGGTCGGCGCGCCGTCCTTCCGGGCGAGAGTGTGCGCGAGCCGCTTCGGCGACAGCCGCGCGCTGTGCAGCGCCTCGCACACATAGATGTTGCCGAGCCCCGCGATCAGCCTTTGGTCCAGCAGCGCCGCCTTGAGGCTCGTCTGTTTGCCGGCGAACAGTCTGGCGAGCAGCGCGCCGTCGAGCTCGTTTCCCAGCGGCTCGAAGCCGACGTGACGGAACAGCGGGTGCGCCGCGAGCCCCGAACGCGGGATCAGCGCCATGAAGCCGAAGCGGCGCGGGTCGTTGTAGGTGATCGTCGCCCCGCCCGAGAGCCGGAACGCCACATGGTCGTGCGCCTCGGCCTTCGAGCGCGGATGATGGAAGGCGCCGGGCGCGGTCGCCATTTCAGGCAGCAGGACGCGGAACGAACCCGACATGCCGAGATGCATGACCAGCACCTCGCCATCGTCGAGATCGGCGAGCAGATATTTGGCCCGCCGTCCGAGCGACGTGACGGTCCGGCCCGCGAGCCGCTCGGCGAAGCGTTCCGGAAAGGGAAAACGCAGGTCCGGCCGCCGCGCCTCGACCCGCTCGATGACGCGCCCCTCCATCACGGGCGCGAGCCCCCGCCGGACGGTCTCGACTTCGGGAAGTTCGGGCATGAGACGGGACCTCACGTCCTGGCCTTGAGCCGGGACTCATTGGCGGCGGCTGCGGCCGGGACGAGCGGCAGCAGCGTTTGCTCCGGTTATGTCGCGGTTTATGGGTCCCGGCTCAAGGCCGGGACATGAGGGCGGCGCTGGCGTCCCAATCCGGCGCGGGCTAGGGTCCGGCCGCCCCGCCCGATCGTTATGGACGCCATGGCCCTCAAGGACGAGACCTTCGACAACCGGACCCATTTCGGCTTCGCGAACGCCGCGCCGGGCGAGAAGCAGGGGCTGGTCGACGACGTGTTCCACAAGGTCGCGTCGCGCTACGACCTGATGAACGACCTGATGTCGGGCGGCCTGCACCGCGCCTGGAAATCCGCGATGGTGACGGCGATCGGCCTGCCGCGCTCGGCCCGCGCGTTCCGGCTGCTCGACGTCGCGGGCGGCACCGGCGACATCGCGTTCCGGGCGCTCGCGCGGGGCGGCGCGGCCGTCGCGGTCACGGCGCTCGACATCAACGGCGCGATGCTGGCTGTCGGCGCCGAGCGCGCCGCCAAGCGCCGCCTCTCCGACCGGCTGACCTTCGTGCAGGGCAACGCCGAGGACCTGCCCTTCCCCGAAAAATCCTTCGACGCCGTCACGATCGCGTTCGGAATCCGCAACGTGCCGGACATCCCCAGGGCGCTGCGCGAGATGCGCCGCGTGCTGAAGCTCGGCGGGCGGGCGCTGGTGCTCGAGTTCTCGAAGGTCGACACGCCCGGCCTCGACCGGCTCTACGACGCCTTCTCGTTCAACGTGATCCCGAGGATCGGCAAGGCGGTCGCGGGCGACGCCGAGCCCTACCGCTACCTCGTCGAATCGATCCGCCGCTTCCCCGACGCCGAGACCTTCGCGGACATGATGCGCGAGGCCGGCTTCGAGCAGGTCTCGGCGACGCCGATGACCGGCGGCGTGGCGGCGCTCCATCTGGGCTTCCGGATTTGACGGCGAAGCGGAGGCGTTCTGCGTGCTTTGAGACGCCGGCCTTTGGCCGGCTCCTCAGCATGAGGAGCCGTGGTGATCTGGAACCCTCCGCGGTCCTCATGCTGAGGAGCCCGCGCGAGCGGGCGTCTCGAAGCACGCAAGGCGCGTCTCCCAAGGGTCGAATCGGCGTTTCGCAATGTCCGCGCTGAGCCTGCCGTCGAACCTGGCGCGCCTCGCCCGCGCGGGCTTCGTGATGGCGCGAGAGGGCGCGCTCCGCCTCGCGGATCCGATCGAGCTGCCGCCCTCCATGCGGACGCTGATCCGGCTCGGCCGGCTGCTCGAGAAGCGCTCGGCGCGCGACGGCGCGGAGGGGCTGGCGCGCGCGCTGCAGCGGCTCGGCCCGTCCTATGTGAAGCTCGGGCAATTCCTCGCCACCCGGCCGGACGTCGTGGGCGCGAGGGTCGCGCTCGACCTCGAACGGCTGCATGACCGGGTCGAGCCGTTCCCCCAGGAGCAGGCCGAGGCCGCGGTCGCCGAGGCGCTCGGCGCGCCGATCTCCATGCTGTTCACGAGGTTCGGCCCGGCGGTGGCCGCGGCCTCCATCGCCCAGGTGCACCGCGCCGCGGTCCTGACCCCCGAGGGCGTCGAGCGCGCGGTCGCGGTCAAGGTGCTGCGGCCCGGCGTGACGCGCCGCTTCGCACGCGACCTGCAGGCCTTCTTCGCCGTCGCGCGCTTCATCGAGCGCCGCGTCCCGAAGGCGCGGCGGCTGAAGCCCGTGGTGGTGGTCGAGACGCTGGCGCGCTCTGTCGCGATCGAGATGGACCTCCGTCTCGAGGCCGCGGCGATCTCCGAGATCGCCGAGAACACCGCGGCCGACCCGGGCTTCCGCGTTCCGGCCGTCGACTGGGAGCGCTCGGGCCGCACGGTGCTCACACTCGACTGGGTCGACGGGGTCAAGCTCTCCGACCGCGCAGGGCTGGAGGCCGCGGGCCTCGACCTGCCGGCGCTCGGCCGACACCTGATGCAGACCTTCCTGCGGCACGCGATGCGCGACGGCTTCTTCCACGCCGACATGCATCCCGGGAACCTGTTCGTCGACGCCGGCGGCGCGATCGTGGCGGTCGATTTCGGCATCACGGGCCGGCTCGGCCGCAAGGAGCGGCGCTTCCTCGCCGAGATCCTCCACGGCTTCATCGTGCGCGACTACAGGCGCATCGCCGAGGTGCATTTCGAGGCGGGCTACGTGCCGCCGGAGGAGTCGGTCGAGGAGTTCGCCCGGGCGCTGCGCGCCATCGGCGAGCCGATCCATTCGCGGACCGCCGATCAGATCTCGATGGCGCGGCTGCTGACGCTGCTTTTCGAGGTCACCGAACTGTTCCAGATGCAGACCCGGCCCGAGCTGCTGATGCTGCAGAAGACCATGGTGGTGGTCGAAGGCGTCTCGCGCACGCTCGACCCGCATCTCGACATGTGGAAGACCGCCGAGCCCGTCGTCCGGGAATGGATCGAGCGCAATCTGGGTCCGCTCGGGATCGCCGAGACCGCGGCCGATGAGCTCCGCCAGCTCGTCCGCGGTCTCGCGGCCGTGCCGGAGCTGCTCTTGCGCGTGGAGCGCATCTCGGTGGAGCTTGAGGAGGTCGTCCGCGGGGGGGGGCTGAGCTATTCGGACGAGAGCATCCAGGCGATCACCCGCGGCGTCCAGCGCGCCGCGCTCTGGGGCAATGTCGCGCTCGGCGCGATCGCGGTGGCGGCGCTGGTCTATCTGTTCCGGTGAGTGCGTTGATTGCGATGCGATCACCTGTGAGCTAGCCTTAAGCCCTTCTCTAAGAGGGTGATCGTGGCGAGTTTAACCATTCGAAATCTAGACGACGAGTTGAAGCTCCGTCTCAGGATTCGTGCTGCGCAAAAAGGGCGTTCCATGGAGGAGGAAGCGCGCCAGATCCTTCATCACGCGCTCCCGGCGAGCAATGGCGGGGTGGACGGTGGTTTGGCGTCCGCGATCGCCGCGATCTTCGACCCGCTCGGCGGAGTTAATCTCGACGTACCGAAACGCGGTTCCGGGCGCGAACCGCCAGACTTCAGCGGGCCGGCCTACGACGCTTACGACAAATGATCGTGGTCGACACGAACGTGCTGTCAGAAGTCATGAAACCCGCACATGACCAGTCACGTGCGGTGTTCGATTGGCTCGACGGTCTGCCTCCGCAGACCGTATATACGACGTCCATCACAGTCGCTGAGATTGGGGCCGGCCTTCAGCGATTGGCCGCGGGAAAGCGTCGGGACACTATGGTCGCCGCCGCGCGACGCATGTTCGACGACCTTTTCGACCGCCGCATTCTGCCGTTCGATAGGATCGCGGCCGAAATTTATGCGCGCTTGCCCGCCGCCCGCCGCCAGGCAGGTCTTCATCACGACCATACGCTTGATCTTCAGATCGCTGCGATAGCAGTCGGCTACATGGCGCCCGTCGCGACCCGTGACGTCGGGGATTTCGCCGGGTTGGGGCTTACCCTCATCAACCCCTGGGACCACCCGGCCCCATGACCTCCTCCCGCATCCTGTTGGTCATCGGCGGCGGCATCGCGGCCTACAAGTCGCTCGATCTGATCCGGCGGCTGAAGGAGCGCGGCTTCTCCGTGCGCGCGATCCTGACCGCGGGCGGCGCGGAGTTCGTGACGCCGCTCTCGGTCGCGACGCTCACCGGCGAACGCTGCTTCCAGGATCTGTTCGACCTCACCGACGAGCACGACGTCGGCCACATTCGGCTCGCGCGCGACGCCGACCTCGTGGTCGTGGCCCCGGCGACCGCCGACCTGCTGGCCAAGATGGCCAACGGTCTCGCGAACGACCTCGCCTCGACGGCGCTGCTTGCGACCACCGCGCCGGTGCTCGCGGCGCCGGCCATGAACCCGACCATGTGGGCGCACCCCGCGACCCGCCGCAACGTCGCCCGCCTCTCCGAGGACGGAGTCGCGTTCGTCGGACCCGCGACCGGAGCGATGGCCGAGCGCGGCGAGAGCGGGCTCGGCCGCATGTCGGAGCCGCTCGACATCGTGGCCGCGGTCGAGGCCAGGCTGCGCGCCGCGAAGACCGAAGGCCCGCTCGCGGGCCGGCGCGTGCTGGTGACCTCGGGGCCGACCCACGAGCCGATCGACCCCGTGCGGGTGCTGGCGAACCGCTCTTCCGGCCGGCAGGGCCATGCGATCGCCGCCGCGGCCGCGAAGGCCGGCGCCGAGGTCGTGCTGGTCTCGGGGCCCGTCTCCCTGCCGGATCCGGCGAGCGTCACGGTGGTGAAGGTCGAATCCGCGCGCGAGATGCTGGCGGCGGTCGAGGCGGCGCTGCCTGCGGACCTCGCGGTGTTCGCGGCCGCGGTCGCGGACTGGCGGGTCGCCGAGGGCGCGGAGCAGAAGATCAAGAAGGGCGCGGGCGGGCCGCCATCGCTGGCGCTGGTCGAGAACCCCGACATCCTCGCGACGGTGTCGCGCGGCCTCGCCCGCCCGCAGCTCGTCGTCGGCTTCGCGGCCGAGACCGAGAACGTCGTCGAGCACGCCCGGCAGAAGCTCGAGCGCAAGGGGTGCGACCTGATCGTGGCGAACGACGTTTCGCCCGCCACGGGGATCATGGGCGGCGAGGCCAACACCGTTCATCTCGTTAGCCCAGGCGGCGTCGAATCCTGGCCGGCGATGAGCAAGGAAGCGGTGGCGGAAGCGCTCGTCCAGCGTTTCGCCGCGGCGCTCAAGGTATCGGGATGACGGGTCCGGCGCTCAAGGTCCTGAGGCTGCCGCACGGCGCGGGCCTGCCGGCTCCGGCCTATGAGAGCGAGGCCGCCGCCGGGCTCGATCTCAGGGCGGCGGTCCCCGACAACGCGCCTTTGACCATTCCTCCGGGCGGACGCGCTCTTGTCCCGACGGGTCTGTCGCTCCAATTCCCAGCGGGATTCGAGGCTCAGGTGCGCCCTCGGTCGGGGCTCGCGCTCCGGCACGGCGTCACAGTGCTCAACGCGCCCGGAACGATCGATGCGGACTATCGCGGAGAGGTCAAAGTTCTGCTCGTCAACCTGGGAGAAGCGGACTTCGTGGTCGAGCGCGGCGCGCGGATCGCGCAGCTCGTGGTCGCGGCCGTCGCGCGGGCCGAACTCCGCGAAGCGGACGCGCTCGATCCCAGCGCACGGGGAGAGGGCGGCTTCGGTTCGACCGGGCGCTGAGGCCCGGAGGGAGACGCCATGAACCTGCTGCCGCGCCGGAGCCTGCTTGCGGTCGCCGCCGTCGTCGACATCGCCTACCATGCGCGGCCGACCCCGATCGCGGCCAAGACGCTCGCGGCGCGGCACGGCCTGCCGCCGCGCCATCTCGAGACGCTGCTCCAGGTGCTGGTGCGCGCCGGAATCCTGAAGGGCGTGCGTGGGCCCCGCGGCGGCTACGAGCTCGCGCGGGAGCGGCGGCGCATCTCGATCGCCGACATCGTGCGTGCGGCGCTCGGCGAGGGCGAGGACGGGCGCGACGCCGAGCCGTCCGAAGACGGCTCGGCGCTCGTCTCCGAGGTGGTCACGCCGATGATTCGCTCGGCCTCCGAGGGCTTTCTGGAGCGGCTCGGCGAGATCAGCGTCGACGAGCTCTGCCGCGAGGCCGAGCGGCGCGCCGTTTTCGGCGACCCCCGGCCGACCTACGATTTTACGATATAGATAAGTAATTAATCCAATTCATCGACACGAGACTGTGTCTTTGCTAGCGTCCCGCTCAGCATGAAGATTGGACGTCGCACGCGAACCGTCGGCGGCGATCCCAGGGAGGATGCCATGAGCCAGCCCGCACTCAAGCCCGCCCCGGAGCCCGCGCGCGCGCCCGGACGCGGACGCGTCTACGACTCGATCACGGACACGATCGGCGACACGCCGCTGGTGCGGCTCGATCGGCTGGTCGCGCACAAGGGCGTGAAGGCGCATGTCCTCGCCAAACTCGAATTCTTCAACCCGATCGCCAGCGTGAAGGACCGCATCGGCGTCTCGATGATCGACGCGCTGGAGCGCGACGGCGTCCTGAAGCCCGACAGCGTCCTGGTCGAGCCGACCTCCGGCAACACCGGCATCGCGCTCGCCTTCGTGGCGGCCGCGCGCGGCTACCGGCTGATCCTCGTTATGCCCGAGACGATGTCGATCGAGCGTCGCAAGATGCTGGCCCTTCTCGGCGCCGAGCTCGTGCTGACCGAGGGGCCGAAGGGCATGAAGGGCGCGGTCGCGCGCGCCCAGGAGCTCGTCAAGGAGATCCCGAACGCGGTGATCCCGCAGCAGTTCGAGAACCCCGCCAATCCCGAGATCCACCGTCGCACCACGGCCGAGGAGATCTGGAACGACACCCATGGCGACGTCGACTACATCGTCTCCGGCGTCGGCACCGGCGGCACCATCACGGGCGTCGGCCAGGTGCTGAAGCCCCGCAAGGAGTCGCTGAAGGTCGTGGCGGTGGAGCCCGAGGATTCGCCGGTGCTGTCCGGCGGCCAGCCGGGCCCGCACAAGATCCAGGGCATCGGCGCGGGCTTCGTGCCGGGCGTGCTCGACCGGTCGGTGATCGACGAGGTCGTGACCGTCGGCAACCAGACCTCATTCGAGACCGCGCGTCTGATCGCCCGGCTCGAAGGCATCCCGGTGGGCATCTCGTCGGGGGCGGCGGTCGCGGCCGCACTGGAGATCGCCGCGCGTCCGGAGGCCGCCGGCAAGACCATCGTAGTCATCATCCCGAGCTTCGCCGAGCGCTATCTGTCGACGGCGCTGTTCGAAGGGCTCTGAGGGGCTCCTTCTCTCCCCTTGCAAAGGGGAGGGTGGAGATCCCCCCTCTCAGCGCATCACGGGCTCGTTCGGAAGCTCGTCGCCGAGGCCCGGCTCCGGCGGCAGGGCCTCGGACAGGGCGTCGCCGCAGCGTTTGACCGCGGCGACGACCCCGTCCGCCAGCCGGCCCTGCTTCGCGGCCGCGACCACGTCGTGCACGGTCTCGCGCCAGGTCTCGGGCGCGACCGCGGCGTGCACGCCTTCGTCCGCGATCACTTCGACGTTGCGGTCCGCGATCGCGACGTGGATCAGCACGCCGGTGCGCTCCTTCGTCCGGCCGAGGCCGAGCTCGGCGAAGGCGCGCGCTGCGGTCTCATGGGCGGCCGCGGAAGGAAGCCGGTCGATCATCAGCGCCCGGCGGACCCGTGACGACGACGCCAAGGCCGCAAGCGCTGCGAAGACCGTGGCCTGACCCAGCATGATGGCGTGGAGCGAAAGCCCGAGCAGCCAGAACAGTCCGGCGCTGGCGATCGCCAGAAAGCCCGAGACCACGAGCGCGATCGTCGCGTCGGTCTCCTCGCAGGGGTCAGTCTCGATCGCGACCACGATCTCGGCCGCGGTCCGGAGCTCGACCGCCTTGACCGCGTCTGCGATGCGGCGCCGGTCGGCCTCGCTCAGGAGCTGGTCCGAGGGCGAGGTTGCGGGAGCTTCGTGCAGCGTCACCATCCGCCCGAAGCTCCGCCGCCGCCCGACGATCCTCCGCCGCCGCCGCCGAAGCCGCCGCCTCCCCCGCCGCCGGACCACCCCCCGCCGCCCATGCCGGGGCCGCCGATGATCCAGGGCCCGTGGCGGCGTGAAACGCCGCGAGCGCCCCCGGACCTGATCGCGCGCCACAACACGTAGAGGAAGAACAGAAAAAAGCAGACCATGAAGATCGAGACGAAGAGCGGCGTCTCCTCCTTCGACCTGTCCGCCAGCGCGGCGCGCCGCTGGTAGTCGTCGGCCTGGCCGGAGAAGACCGCGATGACGTCGTCGGCGCCGCGCGCGATCCCGCCCGGCAGGTCGCCGGCCTTGAAGCGCGGCAGGATGGCGTTCTCGATGATGAGGCGCGAGACCGCGTCGGTGAGGTCGCCCTCGAGGCCGTAGCCGACCTCGATCCGCACCTTGCGCTCGGTCGGCGCGATGAGCAGCAGCGCGCCGTCGTTGCGGGTCTGGTCGCCGATCTTCCAGTCGCGGAACAGCCGGTTGCCGTAATCCTCGACCGACGCCCCCTGCAGCGACGGCACGGTCGCGACCGCGAACTGGTGGCCGGACCGATCGTGGAACGCCTTGAGCTTGGCGACGAGCGCCTGTTCCTCGGCGGGAGGCAGCACGTTCGCGGCGTCGACCACGTAGTTGGTGAAGGCCGGAAAGGTGAGGTCCGCGCGGACGGGGGCGGCGAACGACGAGCAGGCGATCGCGACCGCCGCCGTCAGAAAGAAAATGAAGCGCCTGATCGCCATCGGCGTCATTCGGTGCACGAGACCGGCGGAGGGGGCAAGCGCCGCGCTTATGTCCCGGCCTTGAGCCGGGACCCATTCGGCGCGACGGCCGCTATTGAAACGCTCCGAACAATGACTTGAGTGCGCGGAGCACAATAGGTCCCGGCTCAAGGCCGGGACATGAGGGCGGCGACGCTCAGGTGTTCATCGACTCGAAGAAGTCGGCGTTGGTCTTGGTGGACCGCAGCTTGTCGAGCAGGAACTCGATGGCGTCGACCGTGCCCATCGGATTGAGGATGCGGCGGAGCACATACATCTTCTTGAGCGTGTCGGCCGGGACGATGAGCTCTTCCTTGCGGGTGCCCGAGCGGGTGATGTCCATCGACGGGAAGACGCGCTTGTCCGAGACCTTGCGGTCCAGGATGATCTCGGAGTTGCCGGTGCCCTTGAACTCCTCGAAGATCACCTCGTCCATGCGCGAGCCGGTGTCGATCAGCGCCGACGCGATGATGGTGAGCGAGCCGCCTTCCTCGATGTTGCGCGCCGCGCCGAAGAAGCGCTTCGGGCGCTGCAGCGCGTTGGCGTCGACGCCGCCGGTCAGCACCTTGCCCGAGGACGGCACGACGGTGTTGTAGGCGCGGCCGAGCCGCGTGATCGAGTCGAGCAGGATGACGACGTCGCGGCCGTGCTCGACCAGGCGCTTGGCCTTCTCGATCACCATCTCGGCGACCTGCACGTGGCGTTGCGCCGGCTCGTCGAAGGTCGAGGAGATCACCTCGCCCTTCACCGAGCGTTGCATGTCGGTGACCTCTTCGGGCCGCTCGTCGATCAGAAGGACGATGAGGTAGCATTCGGGGTGATTGGCGGCGATCGCGGTCGCGATGTTCTGCATCATGACCGTCTTGCCGGTGCGCGGCGGGGCCACGATCAGCGCGCGCTGGCCCTTGCCGAGCGGCGCGACGATGTCGATCACGCGGGTCGACATGTCCTTCTTGGTCGGGTTCTCGATCTCCATCCTCAGCCGCTCGTCGGGATAGAGCGGAGTGAGGTTGTCGAAATGGACCTTGTGGCGCGCCTTGTCCGGGTCCTCGAAATTGATCGTGTTGACCTTGAGCAGCGCGAAATAGCGCTCGCCCTCCTTCGGAGAGCGGATCTGGCCCTCGACCGTGTCGCCGGTCCTCAGAGAAAAGCGGCGGATCTGCGAGGGCGAGATGTAGATGTCGTCCGGACCCGGCAGGTAGTTGGCGTCGGGCGAGCGCAGGAAGCCGAAGCCGTCCTGCAGGACCTCCACCACCCCGCCGCCGATGATGTCGACCTCGCGGGCGGCGAGCTGTTTCAGGATCGCGAACAGGAGCTCCTGCTTGCGGAGCGTGGATGCGTTCTCGACCTCGAGCTCCTCGGCCTGGGCGAGGATTTCGGTCGGAGACTTGGCTTTGAGATCGAAGAGCCTGACTTCTGGCATCGAAGGCCTTTGAGGGAACCGACGCGGGGCCTCGCGTCGTCAGTGGCGGGATATGAAGAGAGCGTCGCCGGACGGCGGAACCGCGGACGGAAACTTGTACGCCGCAGTTTTTGATCGTCGGGGAGCGGGCCGCGGAACCGTTCGCGAGAGGCGATCGGCTGTGTCGCCTGAGCTTCGGACGCGAAAGCCCGACTCGAAGGCTGAACAGATACATATCGGCTCGCGCGTCCGGCCACAAGTCTCGGGCGAGGCTTTCACGGCGAATTCAAATCCGGGCCGTCAGAACGGCTTCACCACCACCAGCACGACGATCGCGATCATCAGCACGGTCGGGACCTCGTTGACGATCCGGAAAAACCTCTGGCTCCGCTCGTTGCGATCCTGCGCGAAGGCGCGGACCTGCCCGGCCAGGAAGCCGTGCATCGCCGAAAGCAGGATCACGAGGACGAGCTTGGCGTGCAGCCAGCCCGAGGCCATCCATCCGCCCTTCCAGACGAGGAACAGGCCGGCGAGCCACGCCACGATCATGGCCGGGGTCATGATCGCCTTGAGCAGCCGACGCTCCATGACCTTGAAGGTCTCGGACTGCTCCGAGCCCCGCGGGACGACCGAATGATAGACGAAGAGGCGCGGCAGATAGAGCGTCGCGGCCATCCACGCGATCACCGCGATGACATGCAGGGCCTTGATCCAGAGATAGAGGTCCATGGTCTTTCCAAAGTCGTCATCCCGGCCGCAGCGAAGCGGAGCGTCGGGATCGTTCGCAGAATTGAGCTCGTCATGGTCCGGCTTGACCGGACCATCCAAGTCGAGCGCGGAGCTCGACGCCGACGATGGGTCCTCCGGTCAAGCCGGAGGACGACGACGAGGTTTACGATCAGACTTCCATACGCTCCCGGCGCTCCGCTTCGTTGCGGCCGGGATGACGCCTTACGCTCCCCGGACCCGCGCCACGAGCCTTGCGACATGCTCCGGCGGCGTCTCCTGCCTCACGCCGTGGCCGAGGTTGAGGATCATCGGATAGCCGCCCAGAGCGTCCAGGACCTCGTCCACGGCGCGGTCGAGCGCCTCGCCGCCCGCCACCAGGGCGATCGGGTCGACCGCGCCCTGGAGCGCCCTGGAGGCGTAGACGGCCGATCGGGCGACCCGCAGGTCCTCGGAGGTCGCGAGGCCGAAGCCGTCGGCCGGCACCGCGCCGGCGAAATCCGCGAGCTTGGCGCCTGCGCCGCGCGCGAAGGCGATGATCTTGGCGCCCGGAACCTCCGCCCTGACGCGCGCGCAGATCTCGGCGATCGGCGCGGTCGACCAGCGCGCGAATTCGCCCGGGGGCAGATCGCCGCTCCAGCTGTCGAAGATCTGCACCGCGTCGGCCCCTGCGCGGAGCTGCGCCACGAGATGCGCAACGGAGGCCGCGACCAGCCGGTCAATGAGTTCGGCGAACAGCTCAGGCTCGCGATAGGCGAGGAGGCGAGCGGGCGCCTGCTCGTCGCCGCCGCGGCCCGCCACCATGTAGGTCGCGACCGTATAAGGCGCGCCGCAGAAGCCGATCAGCGCTTTCGATTGGTCAAGCGCGCTCCGGACGCGCGACACCGTCTCGTAGACCGGCGCAAGCGCGCCCAGGTCGATCTCGTCACTGAGGCGGCCGAACTCCTTGCGGTCAGCGATCGGATCGAGCCGGGGCCCCTCGCCTTCGACGAAGCGCACCTCCTGGCCGAGCGCATGCGGCACGACCAGGATGTCGGAGAACAGGATCGCGGCGTCGAGGTCATAGCGTCTGATCGGCTGCAGCGTGACCTCGGCGGCGAGCTCGGGCGTGAAGCAGAGATCGAGGAAGCCGCCCGCCTTGGCGCGGAGCTCGCGATATTCCGGCAGATAGCGGCCGGCCTGCCGCATCAGCCAGACCGGAGGCGGCGTAAGCGTCTCTCCGGACAGCGCCCTGATGAGGCCCGACGCGTGCTTTACGCGTCCTTCCCGCCGGCGTTCGCCCACAGCTCCGCTCACCGACTCTCCTTCCCAATAATCCTTAGAGAGACTCTTCTGCTTCTTTTTCTAGGGGGGCGGATTACAGCCGTTCCGAAAGCTCCACAAGCCGTCCACAGGAAGCCCGCGTTAACGGTCCGTTAAGAAGTGCGGCGGAACAGCGTCGTTAAGGACTTGTTCACCCTTTCCCGATCCGTCGTCCCGCGCTCTCCCGTCTCGCGGCCCCTGTTGATGAAATTCGCCGCCTCGGCGACAGTGGCCCCGCCGACGCGTGGAGCGACGGCGATCCGTCCACAGCCGTCCACAGCCTGTCGACTCCTTGTCGGCGCCGGGACGCCTCGTCCGAAACGCCGATGTCGACGCCGCGCCCGACTTTCCATTTCCATCTGGTGTCCGACGCGACCGGCGAGACGCTGATGGCGGTGGCGCGCGCCGCCGCCTCCCAGTTCCGCAGCGTCGAGGCGGTCGAGCACGTCTATCCGCTGGTGCGCTCGGCCCGGCAGCTCGAGCGCGTGCTGAACGAGATCGCCGAAGACCCGGGCATCGTGCTCTACACGCTGGTCGACGAAGGGCTGATCGTGGCGCTCGAAGCGCGAGCCCGCGAGCTCGGCTGCCCGTGCCTCTCAGTGCTGTCGCCGCTGTTCCAGCTGATGCGCAGCTTCCTCGGCATGGAGAGCGCCGCCCAGGCCGGCGCCCAGCACGACCTCAACGAGGACTATTTCCGGCGGATCGACGCGTTGAACTACACGATGGCCCACGACGACGGCCAGGGCGCCCACGACCTCGCAGGCGCCGACGTCGTGCTGCTCGGCGTGAGCCGGACGTCCAAGACCCCGACCTCGATCTATCTCGCCAACCGCGGTGTGAAGACCGCGAACGTGCCGCTGGTGCCCGACGCGCCGCTGCCGCCCGGGCTCGAAGAGCTCGAGGCTCCGCTGATCGTCGGCCTGATCGCGACCCCCGACCGGATCGTCGCCGTGCGCCACAACCGGATCCTGGGGCTGGAAGGCGCGATGCGGGGCCGGCTCAGCGAGGCCGCCTATGTCGACCGCGACGCCGTGGCGGCCGAGATCGTCTCGTCACGCAAGCTCTGCGCCCGCAACGGCTGGCCGATGATCGACGTCACGCGGCGTTCTATCGAGGAGACCGCGGCGTCGATCGTCTCGATGCTGAACGAGCATCGCGCGCGCCGCGCCGTCGAGTCCCCCGTCGCTGGCGGGACAGGCCCGTGAGCGCGCTGTGGCGCGAGCCCGCGCCGCTCGTCCTCGCTTCGAAGAGCGCGATCCGCATGGCGATCCTCAAGGACGCCGGTCTGCCCGTGCAGGCGCGGCCCGCCGAGCTCGACGAGCGCGCCGTCGAGGCGCAGCTTTCAGGCGACGGCGCGAACCCCGCCAACGTCGCGGGCGCGCTCGCGGTCGCCAAGGCGATCGACGTCTCAAGCCGGCTGGCGGGACGGCTGGTGGTCGGGGCGGACCAGACGCTCTCGCTCGACGGGGAGCGGTTCACCAAGCCCGTCTCCCGCGACGCCGGCCGCTCGCAGCTCTTGCGGCTTTCGGGCCGGACGCACGCGCTGTTCTCCGGCGCGGCGATCGTGCGCGACGGACATGTGCTGTGGAGCGGCGTGGCGGAGGTCCGGCTGGCCACGCGGCCGCTCGGCGAGGACTTCCTGGACGCCTATCTCGAGGCCGCCGGCGAAGGCGCGCTGACGAGTGTCGGCGGCTATCAGTTCGAGGGGATCGGCGCGCAGCTCTTCGAGCGCGTCGAGGGCGACTATTTCGCGATCCTAGGCCTGCCGCTGCTGCCCGTCCTCGCCGCGCTGCGTTCGCTCGGCGCGCTCGCCTCGTGAGCGCGCCTCGCGCCTGCGTGATCGGCTGGCCCGTGCGCCATTCGCGCTCGCCTATGATCCACGGTTACTGGCTAAAGCAGTATGGGATTGCGGGCTCCTACGAGCATGCCGAAGTCCCCCCCGAGGGTTTTGCCGATTTCGTCCGCGGCTTCGGGCGCGAAGGCTTCGTGGGGGGCAACGTCACGATCCCTCACAAGGAGGCGGGCTTCGCGCTGGTCGACGAGGCGGATGGCGACGCGGCCGCGCTCGGCGCCGTCAACACCCTGTGGCTCGAGGACGGACGGCTCTTCGGCGCCAACACCGACGGGATCGGCTTTCTGGCCAATCTCGACCAGGGCGCGCCCGACTGGGAGGGCGACCGCGGGACCGCCGTGGTGCTGGGCGCAGGCGGCGCCTCGCGGGCCGTGGTCCGGGCGCTCGCCTCGCGCGGCTTCGGCCGGATCGCGGTCGTCAACCGCACGGCGGACAAGGCCGAGGCCGTGGCGGCGCTCGCGGGGCCGGCGGGCCGCGCCTGCGGCTATGACGAATTGTGGCGCTGGCTGCAGTCGGCCCAGGTGCTGGTCAACGCCACGTCGCTCGGGATGGTGGGCAAAGGGAAGCTTGACGTCCATCTCGGCGAACTGCCCGAGGACGCGGTGGTCAACGACCTCGTCTACGTCCCGCTGGAGACCGGCCTGCTCGCGCAGGCGCGCGCCCACGGGAACAGGGTCGTGGACGGCCTCGGCATGCTGCTGCACCAGGCGGTTCCGGGCTTCGAGCGCTGGTTCGGAACGCGTCCCGAGGTGACTGAGGAGTTGCGGGCGCTGGTCGCGGCCGACATTGAAGGGCGATGAAACGCGACCCTCACGTCCCGGCCTCGAGCCGGGATCCGTCCGTCTCCGCGCGCGCCATGCTTCCGGCGAACAATTCCCTTCGTGACTCTTTGCGTTGGATCGGTCCCGGCTCGAGGCGGGGACATCAGGTCGGAGCCCGCCGCCCGTGATCGTCATCGGCCTCACGGGCTCGATCGGCATGGGCAAGTCCACGACCGCCCGGCTGTTCGCCGAGGAGGGCGCGCCGGTGCACGACGCCGACGCGACCGTCCACCGGCTCTATGCCGGCGAGGCAGCGCCGCTGATCGAGGCCGCGTTCCCAGGAACGACCCGCGACGGCGCCGTCGATCGCAAGGAGTTGGGGACGAGGGTGCTGGGCGACCGCG
This sequence comes from Hansschlegelia zhihuaiae, assembly GCF_004103825.1. Taxonomy (GTDB): domain Bacteria; phylum Pseudomonadota; class Alphaproteobacteria; order Rhizobiales; family Methylopilaceae; genus Methylopila; species Methylopila zhihuaiae. The sequence goes on along the minus strand of NZ_RYFI01000018.1, from coordinate 58,804 downwards.
CGGCGCTGGAGAAGCTCGAAGCGATCGTCCATCCTCTGGTGCGCAAAGCCGAGGCCGAGTTTCTGGCCCGGGCGCGCGCCGAGGGCGCCACGGCCGTGGTTCTCGACATCCCGCTGCTTTTCGAGACCGGCCGGGACGGCGAGATGGACGCGGTGGTGGTGGTCAGCGCCGGCGAGGACGAGCAGAGGCGGCGGGTGATGGAGCGGCCGGGCATGACCGAAGAGGCGTTTCGCGGCATCCTGGCCCGGCAGACGCCAGACGCCGAGAAGCGCGCCCGCGCCGACGTCGTGATCGACGCCTCGACCGGGGTCGAGGACGCCCGCGCCCAGGTGCGCGCGGCGCTGGCGAAGCTCGCGGGAGGCTGAGCCGCCATGCGCGAGATCGTGCTCGACACCGAGACCACCGGGCTCGATCCGCTGACCGGCGACCGGGTGGTCGAGATCGGCTGCGTGGAGCTCCTGAACCGCATCCCGACCGGCGCGAGCTACCACGTCTACGTCAATCCCGAGCGCGACATGCCCGAAGGGGCGTTCCGCGTTCACGGCCTCTCGACCGAATTCCTGTCGGACAAGCCGCGCTTCGCCGAGATCGCGGACGGGTTCCTGGAATTCATCGCCGACGACGCGCTGGTGATCCACAACGCGGCCTTCGACGTCGGCTTCCTGGACGCCGAGCTGGGCAAGGTCGGCAAGCCGAAGATCGCGCGCGAGCGGGTCGTCGACACGCTGATGCTCGCCCGCCGCAAGAATCCCGGCGGCCAGGCTTCGCTCGACGCGCTCTGCCAGCGCTACGGGATCGACAATTCACGCCGCACCAAGCACGGCGCTCTGCTCGACAGCGAGATTCTCGCGGAGGTCTATCTGGAGCTGCTGGGCGGGCGGCAGGCCTCGCTCGGCCTGTCGCATCTGGCCGGCAAGGGCGGGCTGAGCGGGGCCAAGGTGGCGCAACGGCCGGTCCCGCTCGCGCCGCGGATCACCGAGGCCGAGATCGCCGCGCACGCGGCCTTCGTCGCGACGCTCAGCGGGACGCCGATCTGGCGGGAATATTTGGCCGAAGCGGACGGCGCGACCGCCTGAGCCGTCCTCAGGACGGCTGCTGGCCGGAGCGCTGCGCTTCTTCGGCGCGGGCGCGGTAGAGCGCGGCGAAATCGACCGGGTCGATCATCAGCGGCGGGAAGCCGCCGTTCCGCACCGAGTCGGCCACGATCTGCCGGGCGAAAGGGAACAGCAGGCGCGGGCACTCGATCATCACCACCGGATGGATCTGGTCCTCGGGGATGTTGATGACGCGGAACACCCCGCCATAGGTGAGGTCGACGCGGAAGATCTGGAAATCGGCGTCCTTGGCCTGGCCCTCGATCGCGAGCTCGACCTCGAAATCCGTGTCGCCGACCTTGCGGGCGTTGACGTTGACGTTGATCTCGATCTGCGGGGAGGTCTGGCGCGGCGCCATCGAGCGCGGCGCGTTCGGGTTCTCGAACGACATGTCCTTGGCGTACTGCGCCAGCACGTTGATGGCGGGAGCCTTGTTCTCGGGCGCCGGCGCGCCGTTGGTGTTGGCCATGTCTGGTCTCTTGTCCGAAAGGGGTCCGGGCGCCGCGCGCCGCGATCGGGCGCGGCGTAACACGCGCCTCGCCGAAACGGCAAGGCGCGCCCCCTTCAGGCGAAAGGATGAGACCGGCGACGCCAGCCGGCCGGCTCAGGTCTTCGGGCCGCCCGCGGGTTCGACCTCGCGCCATTCGCGCGTGTCGAGGTCGACCGTGCCGACCTCCGCCGGACGCGCCGGACCGCGCGGCGTCCTCGTGGCGGCCGTCGGCCGTTCGGGGCCGACGATCAGCCGGCGGATCCTGCGGCGGGCTTCGGGCACGAGCGCCAGCACGCCGAGCGCGTCGGTCACGAAGCCCGGGATCGCGAACAGCAGGCCCGCCAGCCCGCGAAGGCCGTGCTGCTGGTCGAGCGCGAAGGAGACGAGGCCGCCATTGCGCCGCGCCTTGGCTTTCGCCTCGGTGATGAGCGAACCCAGCATGGCGACGCCGATCAGCGAGATCGCGAGCTGCAGAAGCACCGCCTTGCCGAGACCGATGGCCATGGCGACCAGCGCGAAGGCGATCAGCTCGATCACCGGCAGGAGGAGAACAAGGCCGAGAAGTCGGGGCATGGTCGTCTGTCAGCGTCCCTTGATGCGCAATGCGCGACAGTGGGTTATGTGGGGAGAGGATGCGACGGAATTCAAGCCGGCGCGGCGGGCGGCTGGAATAGCGGCGCGATCTCCTCACATATAGGCGGATGCCCTTCGCGTGAGCGGACGGCGCACGGCGCTCCGGACGCTCCGAAGCCTTCGGCCAGAGGAGCGGCGCCGGCGTCAGGGCCAAGAGACCCACGACTGCGAGACGAGATGAACGACGGCTTCGACATCTACACGATCATCATCCTCGTGCTGGCGGTGTTCATCTTCCTGCGGCTGCGCTCCGTGCTGGGCACGCGCACGGGCAATGAGCGGCGCCCGCAGGACCCCTTCGTCGGCCGCCCCCAGCCCAATCCGGAGGCCGGCGCCGATAAAGTGATCCCGCTGCCCCAGCGCAATTCCGAGCCGCAGCCAAAGGCGGAGCCTACCGAGGAGCCAGAGGACGCCGGCGCCCGCTGGACCGGCGTCGCGGAGCCCGGCACGCCGGTCGCCCGCGGCCTCGACCAGCTCGCCGAGGCCGAACGCGGCTTCGACGCCCGCGAGTTCGTGGCCGGCGCGCGCGGCCTATGAAATGATCGTCACGGCGTTCGCGGCCGGCGACCGCAAAACCCTGAAGCCGCTGCTCGCCCGCGACGTGTTCGAGAGCTTCTCGGCCGCCATCGCCGATCGCGAGAATCGCGGCGAGTCGGTCGAATCGAATTTCGTCTCGATCGAGAAGTCCGAGATCACCGTGGTCGAGGTCGTGGGCCGCACGGCGCAGATCACCGTGCGCTTCGTCTCCAAGCTGATCACCGCGACACGCGACCGGACCGGCGCCGTGATCGACGGCAGCCCGACCGAGATCGCCGATCTCGTCGACGTCTGGACCTTCGCGCGCGAGCTCAATTCGCGCGACCCGAACTGGCGGCTGATCTCGACCGAAGCGGTCTGACAGCCCTGACATGGGCGGACGAGGCGCTGCGCTCGTGGCCGGCATGATGCTCGGCGCGCAGGTCGCCGCCGCCGCTCCGCAGGGACTCGCGCCCGTCTCCTTCGACGCGCTGGATGGTTGGGCGCAGGACGATCATGCGGCCGCCTTCGAGACGTTCCGGTCCTCCTGCGGCGCGATCCTCGAGGATCGTCCGCCGTCCCGCCCGGCGCAGCCGCCCGGCGACGCCCTGAAGGCGGTCTGCAAAAAGGCGGCCTCTATGGACCGGCTCGGCGCGACTGCGGCCCGCGCCTTCTTCGAAACCGCGTTCCAGCCCTATCGCGTCGGCCCCGGGACGCTCACCGGCTATTACGAGCCTGAGATCGACGGTTCTCGCGTCCCGACCGCGCGCTTCGACACGCCGCTGCTGGCGCGGCCCATGGACCTCGTCACGATCCCGGACGGCGAGACGCTGCCCGGCGTTGCCGAGGGGCTCGGCGGCGCGCGGAAAGCGCCCGGCGGCTACGAGCCCTATCCCGACCGCGCGTCGATCGAGGACGGCGCCCTGTCGGGCCGCGGGCTGGAGCTCGTCTACGCCGAGCGCGTCGACGCCTTCTTCGTCCACATCCAGGGCTCGACCCGGGTCCGCCTTCCGGACGGGTCGACCATGCGGCTCGCCTTCGACGGGCGGAACGGGCGCAAATTCACGGGCATCGGCCGTCTTCTGGTCGAGCGCGGCGCGATCGAAAAGGGCGCGGCCAGCATGGCGTCGATCCGCCGGTGGCTCGCCGACAATCCGCGAGAGGGCCGCGCGCTGATGCGCGAGAACCAGTCCTACATCTTCTTCCGGACCGACGAGACGCTGAGCCATGCCGACGGGCCGCTCGGCGCGCAGAACGTGCCGCTGACCCCCGGGCGGTCGATCGCGGTCGACCGCGGCCTCTGGTCTTATGGGATGCCGTTCTGGCTCGAGGGCCGGTTTCCAGGCGGCGAAGCGATCCGTCGGCTCACCGTCGCCCAGGACACCGGCTCGGCGATCCTCGGCGCGGCGCGCGGCGACTACTTCGCCGGGACGGGCGACCGCGCCGGGGCGATCGCGGGCGGCATGAAGCAGAAGACCGAGTTCTTCGTGCTTTTGCCGCGCGAGGCCGGCCCGTGACGGAGCGCCGTCGCAGGCGGCTGAGCGAAGCGGAGCTCGCGCTTTGGGCCAAGGTCGTGGAGTCGGTCAAGCCGCTGTCGCGCTCCGACAAGGAGGCCGCAGCGGCGGCTCTCAAGGCCGAGGCGGCCGCCGTCGCGGAGGCCGCGCCTTCGCGGCGTCCGAACCCGCAAGAGGGCGGCGCTCCGCCGTCCGCCCCGCGTCCCCCCGCCTCTCCGGCCCCGCCCCCGCTTGCGCCGCTCGAGACTCGCTTCCGCCGCCGCCTCGCGCGCGGCGTGGTGGCGATCGACGCCCGCATCGACCTGCATGGGCTGCGGCAGGAGGAGGCCCATCGCAGGCTCGCCTCCTTCCTGTCGGGCGCGCAGGCGCGCGGCCACAAGATCGTGCTGGTCATCACCGGCAAGGGCGGCCCTGCGCGGCTCGAAGGCGACCCCTATGCCGAGCGCGGCGTGCTGCGGCGGTCGGTGCCGATCTGGCTGTCGTCGCCGGCGGCCCGGAGCGTGGTGGTGGGGTTCGAGCCCGCCGACCCGGTCCATGGCGGCATAGGCGCGCTCTATGTGCGGATCCGCAAGGGCGGCCGGCCGTGATCCTGGGCGCGGTCAGGCGACCGGCGCCTCCCAGACTTCGCCGGGTTTCAGCGCCCTGAAGCGCTCGTCGGCAACGCCCTCGGCCGCGAGCGCTTCGGCGAGCGCGCCCGCGGGCGCTTCCACGCCTTCGGCGGTCAGCCGGAAAACTCCCCAGTGGCAGCCGACCGCGTGCTCCGCGCCGAGCAGGCGGAAGGCCGTCACGGCGTCGGCCGGGTTCATGTGCTGGTCCTTCATGAACCAGCGCGGCTCATAGGCGCCGATCGGGAGGATCGCGAGGCGGAAGGGGCCGTGCCGCTCGCGCGCCTCGGTGAAGATCGCGCCGCCCGCGAGCCCGGTGTCGCCCGCGAAATAGATTCGTCCCGCGCTGCCTGCGTCGATCGCGAAGGCCGCCCAGAGCGCCTTGCGCCGGTCGGTCACGCCGCGGGCCGACCAGTGATAGGCGGGCGTGAGAGTCGCCGAGACCTTGTCGGAAAGCTCGACGCGGTCGCCCCAGTCGAAGGCCTCGGCGCGGATCCGCGGATCGCGCGCCTTCAGGATCGCGTCGTTGCCGAGCGGGGTGACGACGCGCGGCGCGTCGCGCAGATGGAGCCGCGTGAGCGTCTCCAGGTCCATGTGATCGTAATGGTTGTGGGACAGCAGGACGACGTCGATCTTCGGCAGGTCGTCGAACGCGATCCCTGGCGGATTGGCGCGCTTCGGCCCCGCGAAGCCGACCGGCGAGGCGCGCTCCGACCAGACCGGGTCGGTCAGCAGATTGAGCCCGGCCGTCTGGATCAGGTGGGTGGCGTGGCCGATCGCGGCGAGCCGCAGGCCCGCGCCCTCGACGCGCGCCGGCGGACGGTCGGCGAACGGGCTCGGCCAGGTCAGGGGCCAAGGCTCCTTCTCGGCGAGCGTCAGCGCGCGGAACGCCTCGACCGGGGTCTTGGACCAGCGATGGTCGGGGTTGAAGAAGCGCAGGCCGTCGAAATGGTCGGTGACCGGCCCCTCGTAATAGGGGTTGCGCCCGCGGGCGTGCGCGAACCAGGCGGAGCCCAGCACGGGCGCGGCGAGCGCCGCGAGCACGCCTCGCCGCGTCACGCCTCGGCCGCCTCGGCGGCGAGCGTCCGTTTCGACCGGTTCGCCGCGTGCTCGAGCTCCTGCAGGAAGCGCGACCGGTCGCGGGCCGCGAAGGGCCTCGGCCCTCCGGTGATCTCGCCGGTCTCGCGCAGATGGCTCATCAGGTCGCGGGTCGCGAGCGCCGCGCCGATCGAAGCCGTCGTGAAGGGCTTGCCCGTGGGGCCGAGGACCGCCGCGCCCTTCTCGAGGCTGCGCGCGGCGAGCGGGATGTCGGCCGTGACCACGATGTCATGCGCTTCAACTTCGTCGACGATCCAGTCGTCGGCGGCGTCCGGGCCGTCGCTCACCACCTGGAGCCTGACGCCTTCTACGCGGGGAACCGCGATGAAGCGGTTCGCGACGAAGATCACGTCCAGCCCGTGCCTGTCGGCGACGCGCATCGCCTCGTCCTTGACTGGGCAGGCGTCGGCGTCGACCAGGATTCGGGGGAGGCGTCGATCGGACGACATGGGCCTCTGTTTGCTGCGGAACGGGGCGGAACGGCTCTCGCCGCAGCCCGGATCGCCAAGAACATGGCGCGCCCGGTCCGCGACTGCGAGCCCAAAAATCCAGCGGCGCCGCCCGGTCCGCCGCGGGCGGGAACCGCACGGTCATTGACTTCGCGGCGCTTTGTCACGATCTTTGGCCAAGACGCCGGCGGCTGCACGCCGACGCGAGCGCCTCGTGTTTTGTCACGGGGTTTTTTGCGTTCTGCCGGTTGTCGCCCCATCGTCGTCAAGAGGAGAGCGCCGCCATTCGTCGTCCCATGAGGCCCGTCGCGCCGGTTCAGAAAGAAGGACCGCGCGTCAACAAGGAGATCCGAGTCCTCGAAGTCCAGCTCATCGACGCCGATGGGCACAATCTCGGCCCGACAAAGATCAACGACGCGCTGCAGGCCGCAGAGGACGCCGGGCTCGACCTCGTCGAGATCGCGCCGAATTCGGTCCCGCCGGTCTGCAAGCTGCTCGACTACGGCAAATATAAGTATCAGAGCCAGAAAAAGGCCGCCGAGGCGCGCAAGAACCAGAAGATCGTCGAAGTCAAAGAGATCAAGATGCGTCCCAACATCGACGATCACGACTACGACGTGAAGATGAAGGCGATGCGCCGATTCTTCGACGAGGGCGACAAGGTCAAGGTGACCCTGCGGTTCCGCGGCCGCGAGATGGCGCACCAGGACCTCGGGCTCAAGCTGCTGGTGAAGGTCCGCGAGGAGGTTTCGCTGCTGGCGAAGGTCGAGAGCGATCCGTCGCTCGAAGGCCGCCAGATGACGATGGTCCTGGCCCCGCGCTGACCGGCTCCCCGCGCCGGGGCCCCTCCGGCGCGCTTAACCCTGAGACAAAGCCCTGCCTGGCTCCGCCGAAGGCGCCGATGCGCGCCCATTGATCGGCTGCGGGCGACGGTATAGTGCTTCGATTGGTCGCGCTTGAAGTCGGCGGCCTTTGCGTACCCAGGCCGAGAGAGACGATGCAAGTGAGCGCCGAGCATGCATCGGGAGCCGAGACCACGGCGCCCGGCGGAGACATGAGCCTCCTGATCGTGGATGACGACCGCGCTTTCGTGCAGCGCCTCGGACGCGCCATGGAGGCGCGCGGCTACGCCGTGACCGTCGCCGAGTCGGTCCGCGAAGGGCTCGAGGCGGTCGACCGGTCGCCGCCGGCCTTCGCGGTGGTGGACATGCGGCTCGGCGACGGCTCGGGCCTCGACGTCATCTCCGCGCTGAAGGCGCGACGTCCGGACGCTCGCGGCATCGTGCTCACGGGCTACGGCAACATCGCGACGGCGGTGACGGCCGTGAAGCTCGGCGCAGTCGACTATCTGGCCAAGCCCGCCGACGCGGACGAGATCCACAACGCCCTGATCGCCGGCGACCACAAGCCCGAACCGCCCGAGAACCCGATGTCAGCCGACCGCGTGCGCTGGGAGCACATCCAGCGGGTTTACGAGCTCTGCGGACGCAACGTCTCGGAGACCGCCCGGCGGCTCAGCATGCACCGCCGCACCCTGCAGCGGATCCTCGCCAAGCGCGCCCCGCGCTGAGGCCCTAGATTCAGCCTACTGATCCTCGTCCTCATCGTCGGGCTGCGTCGCGCGGTTCGACTGACGGGGCGGCTTCGGTCGGCGGGGCGGCGCGCCGTCCACGTCGAGGTCGGGCGTCTCCTCGTCTGCGGAAGCGGCGGACGGCTCCGTCCGCTCGAACATGCGGTACTGCTCCTCGCGCTCGTCGAGCGTGAGCTTGAGGGTCGAGGCGTCGATCGCCGTCACCAGCCAGCCGCCGACCTGATCGCCGAGCCGCAGGCGCTCGATCTTCCCGCCGCCGCCGGTATTCTCCACGACGGCGATCGATCCCTCCGGACCCTCCACGACGCCGGCGAGCTTGAGCTCGGGGGGCGGGGACGGCTTGCGCGCCGGCGGGGGCGGCGGCGGAGGCGGCGGGGCCTCGGCGACCGGGGGCGGCGGCTCGGGCCGGCGGCGCGACGGCGTGAACAGCGGCATGTCCCGGAAGCCCGTGAGCGAACCCTTGTCGAGCGCCGCCAGCGGGTTGAGGGCGAGCGTCTCGGGCGACGGGGCCGCGCCGGAGTCCTCGGCCGCGTCAGCGGCTTCGTCGACGGGGCCGCCGGACGGCCCGGCGAGCGCCGTCGCGGCTCCGAGCGCGAGCGCCACGGCGATGAGCGCGGCCCTCACGACGTCACCTTCCGGTGGCCACGCACCACGAGCGAAACCCGCAAAGTCGGATCCTCGGGATCGTCCTCGCCGGTCACGTCGAGTCGGCGCGTCTCGAGTCGCTCGATGGTGAGCAGCGGCAGCCGGGTCTCGAGCCCGTAGATCAGGTCGAGCAGCCCGTCATTGGTCGCGTCGAAGGTGACGCGGAGGTCGACGCGGCCGTCGTCCGGCGCGTCGGAGGCGCGCTCGGTTCCGGGCTCCTGGCTCTCGATCAGCTTGCCGTCGGCGGCGCTGACCGCCTCGACCAGAAGCTTCTGGAGCTCAGCCCGGGCGAGCTCCACCCCGTCCCCCGGCAGATAGATCGACCTGGCGTCGAGCTTCTTCTGGTTCTCGG
>NZ_RYFI01000018.1:49061-49758 GCF_004103825.1 Hansschlegelia zhihuaiae | reverse complement strand
CCCCCCCCCCCCCCCCCCCCTGCCGCTCGGCGAGCCCGCTGGTCTCGCTCGCCTGCAGGAAGGTCACGGCCGCGAAGATCAGCGCGCCGAGCGGCAGAGCGATCGCCGCCGCCCCGGTCGCGACGCGGCGCAGCGGACGCCGTTCGGCCGTCTCGGCGCTCACAGGCCCGGTCCCGGATTGGGCGCCGCGGGAGCCGCCGAGGGCGCGGCCGGCTGGTCGGCGCGCCCGGGGCGGATGCGCTGCGCCAGGATCTCGAAATTGTCGCGACCGTCCGGCGACCGCGTCACCGGCGCGGCGAAGCGGGTGTCGCGGGTGAGCCCGCTCGCCTCAAGCCGTCCGATCAGGCCGGGAGCCGCGGCCGAGGTCCCGGCCATGCGCAGGCGCGCCTCGTCGATTTCGAGGTCGCGGAGCGCGGTGTCCTGCGGGACGGTCCGGGCGAGTCGGTCGATCAGCGTGGCTATGGCGTCGTCCGGGCGTTTCGCGGCGATCAGCGTCGCCTCGTGCGAGCCCTGGCCTGCGCCCGCCGCCGCCGCGAGGATGCGTCGGGCCGCCGCCGACCGGCTCTCGATCTCGGCGAGCCGCTGCTCGGCGGCGTAGGAGGCGTAGAGCGACAATGCGAGGGTCGGCAGCACGACGAGCGCGGCGATCCCCGCCGCGAGCGACACGAGGCGCCGGGCGCGCGCCTGCACGCGGTCG
>NZ_RYFI01000018.1:0-48975 GCF_004103825.1 Hansschlegelia zhihuaiae | reverse complement strand
GGCCGACCCGCCGATCGCCGTGGGCGAGAGGCCCGCGGCCTCGGCCTTCGCGTGCCACTTTTCGGCGATGTCGCGCGATGTCGCGGCGAAGTCGACGTCCAGTTCGCCCGTATCGGTCTCGCCCGCGACGCGATAGCCGTAGAGCGCCCGGTCCGGCGACCACGGCACGAGCCGCTCCAGGCGGTGCTCGATGATGGGATCGAGATATTCCCGGCCCGCGGCGGGCAGCGTGAGCCTGCGGGTCAGCACCGCCCCGGCCGGCAGCCGGAGCTCGACCGGGCCGTCGCCGCGGCGCTTGGCGTTGGGGGGCAGCCGGCGCGGCTCGCCCTTCGCCGGGATCTCGTAGAGCGCAAGCGCCTCGCCTTCCGCGACGGCGACAAGACGCGCAGCGCGGCTCGAGCGCGCGACCAGCGGGGTCGCGAGCGCCACAAGATCGTCGACCGCCGTTCCGAACGCGCCCGACAGCGACATGCGATCCGCCTGAACTCTCTCTGCGAGGCCGAACCCTTAACCGACGGCGGCCGCCGGTCAATCGGTCTCAGCCCGTCGTACGCAAAACCTCGGAAATGGTTGTGACGCCCCGGCCGGCCTTCGCCACGCCGTCCTCGAGCATGGTGGTGAGGCCCGAGCGGCGGGCCGACGCCAGCAGCCCGGTCGGGTCCGGGTTCTCGCGGATGAGGCGCCGCAGGTCGTCGTCGACGCGCATCGCCTCGAACACCCCGACGCGGCCGCGATAGCCGGTGTGTCCGCAGGCCGCGCAGCCCTGCGGCGCATGGAAGCGGGCGGTCGGATCGATGCGGAAGCCGCGCTCGGCGGCGAGCGCCCGCGCGCCCTCGTCCTCGCGCGGGTCCGGCCGCTTGCAGCGGTCGCAGAGCCGCCGGACCAGCCGTTGGCCGAGCACGCCGCGCAGCGACGCGGCGATCAGGTACGGCTCGACGCCCATGTCCGCGAGGCGGATCACGGCGTCGGTCGCCGAGTTGGTGTGCAGCGTCGTCAGCACGAGATGGCCGGTGAGCGCCGCCTGCGCGCCGATCGAGGCCGTCTCGGGGTCGCGCATCTCGCCGACCATGATGATGTCGGGGTCGTGGCGCAGGAAGGATCGCAGCGCCCGCGCGAAATCGAGCCCGATCGCGGGCTTGATCTGGGTCTGGTGGACGCCCGGGATCTGGTACTCGATCGGGTCCTCGACCGTCACGATCTTGCGCGACGGGTCGTTGAGCAGCTGCATCGCGGTCGCGAGCGTCGTGGTCTTGCCCGAGCCGGTCGGGCCCGTGACGATGACGATGCCGTGCGGCTCGGCGAGCAGCCCCTTGAAGACCTGCAGGTCGCGGCCGGCGAGCCCGATGCGCTCGAATTCGAGCAGCCGCGAATCCTTAAGCAGGATGCGCAGCACGGCGGTCTCGCCATACATGGTCGGCATGGTGGCGACGCGCAGATCCGCCTCGTTGCGGCCGATGAACACGTTGGCGCGGCCGTCCTGCGGCAGCCGGCGCTCGGCGATGTCGAGGCTCGCGAGGATCTTCACGCGCGAGATCACCGCGGGGGCGATCTGCTTCGGGGCGGTCTGCTCGGTCCTCAGATGGCCGTCGACGCGCAGCCGGATGCGGAGCTCGTCGCGGCCGGTCTCGATGTGGATGTCGGTCGCGCCGAGGTCGATCGCCCGCTCCATGAGCTGGTCGACGAGCCGCACCACCGGCGCGCCGCGCGCCAGATCCTTCAGCGCCTCGACGGTGTCGTCGGACGACTCGGCGCCCGCCTCGGCGGCGTCGGGACGGCCGACGGAATCCGGCGCGGCCTGCTCGAACAGCAGGTCGATTTCCTCGAAGGAGACCACGACCAGGCGCGGCTCGGCGCCGAGCGCGAGCTTGACGGCCGCGAGCCCTCCGCGGTCCGACGGGTCGGCCACTGCGAGCGCGATGCGGCCGTCCAGCTCGAACGGATAGGCGAAGGCGTCGCGGAGGAAGCTGCGCGACAGGCCCTCCATCCGCGGCTGCGCCTCGGCGATTTCGGCGAAGCTCGCGCGCGGCGCTCCATGCAGGGCGGCGAGCGCGTCTGCGAGGTCGGGGGCCGCGACCGCGCCCGCGCGCCACAGCGCCTCGGCCTCGCCGGGCTCGTGCGCGTCGCCGGCGGGCCGGGCGGGCGGCGGCGGGGGCGCGTCGAGCAACAGCCCGAGGCGCGTCAGATGGCCCGCGAGTTCGGAAGGGTGGGTGGGTGCGTTCATGGCTCGCGGGGGCGGCGGCTCGGCCGCATGTTGGTCCGGCCGCGGAGCATAGTCGCGAAGGCTCGCGAGGCCAAACCGGCGCGCGCCGAAGGTTTCGGCGCGCGCCGGCGGGGTCAGCCGGTGGGGACGTTCACGCCCTGCGTGTCGGCGTCGTTCGGGCAGTGCGGATGGCCGCCCTTGTTGTCGAAGGTCAGCCGGTCGTTGCCTTCCGACGGCGCGAGCTTCAGCCGGGAACGGGTGCGCCAGGCGGTCGAATGGTCGGCGCAGGCGGTGTCGCCCGACAGGCCGAGGCCGCCGATCGCGCTCTTGCCCCTGTAGAGCCCGACGCCGCCCCCGAACGTGATGGTGCCGCCGACGCGCTTGCCGACCAGCGGATCGTCGGGCGTGCCGAACTTCGAGTAATTGCCGTCATAGACCAGCGCCCCGTCGAGCGGGTTGCCGGCCGCGAGGCCGAACAGCGGGTTGCCGCCCGACGGGCTGCCCTGGACCCAGGGGTAGAGCTGGGCGGTGGAGATCGGCCCGCCGTCGAGGCTGAGACCATTCGCCGTGAACGCCTTGGCGGCGGCGATCTGGCGGGAGAGCAGCCACTGGCTGTCGACGCCCTCGCCCGAATAGGCGACCGCGCAGACCGCGCCGGTGCGGTCCACGACCACGGCCCAATAATGGTTGCCGAGGCCGCTCGAATCCTGGTCGTCGGCCTTGGTGAGCGCGGCTTTCAGCTCGGCGTGGGTGACGGGACAGTCGGCCGCTTCGGCGCGGCCTGCGCCCGCCATGGCCGCGACCGCGCCAAATGCGACGCCCGCCAGGGCGTGTCGGATCGAGATGGTCATCTGATGCCTCTTCGGGGTTTTCTTGAGCCGGCCTCCGCGTCTTGACGCCAGGGCGTGCCGCCATGATCGCGTGCGGCTGCAACAGCCCCGCCACGCGAGCTGCCGCTCGGCGGATGGCCGGTGATCCCGAGAACGCTGGACGCGAAGACGGACGGGACGCCGCGGTTTCCCTTCGCGGCCTGGCCCGATCCGAAGAAAGCAAGCGCCGTCGGAGGACGTCTGTCAACTTAGACCGAGGAAGTAATCGGACGAGGTATATTTCACCTGCTGGTCGCAACGCCGCGAGCGGCGGCCGAACCGTAGGCCCCCGATCGCGACGACCTTCGTGAACCGATGATTTGCGACCAGTAAGCGTCGGCGACCGACGCCAAAGTGTTGCCGCCAAAGCTCAACGAGACGGGCGCGGCACGTCCGGCTCCGCGGCGGCTCCGAACGGAATCGTCATTCGAACAGATGTCCGCACGTAGCGCCGCCGCCGCGCCGCTCCCTCCCGCCCGTCGCCAACGTCACGGGCTCGGCCGACCGGGTTTTTGCGCCGGTGGCCGAAACACAGTCGGTCGTTCCATTTAGGCTCTTGTCAACTTATTAAAGGCTGGAAATCATTATTTAACCACATGTCTTGTTTATGAACAAACTATTGCTTTCATGACGATCTTATGTCGAGCGCAAGCAGTCTTTCCTCCAAGTCTCGGACGCGGCGATGGTTTGACTTTTCCGTGGCGCGTGCGATGAATGAGACGGCGAGGTTTAGGGCCTCGTTCGATCGGGGTGATCGTGATGGTTGCGATGCGCGTTCTGGCTATCGGCGTCTGTCTGTCCGCGCTTGTCGGCTGCTCGGCGACGGATGACGGCGGACAGCGGTCCTCGCTGATGAACACGGGGCTGTTCACCGATCTCTCGGCCAAGAAGCCGCGCCCCGAGAAGGACGGCGCGCTCGCCATGTCGGTTTCGAACTCGGCCTCGAGCATGGTTGCGACCGACGGGCCGGCTTCCGACGGCGCGAAGCTGCAGCGCATGGCCTTCGTGGGCGAGGAAAGCCTCGACGAAGGCGGCGGAGCGCCGTCTGGGACAAACGCGAGCTACCGGCTCAATTTCGAGAACGCCGACGTGCGCGAGGTCGTGCAGGCGGTGCTCGGCGAGACGCTGAAGCTCAACTACACCATGACCGAGGACGTCTCGGGCAAGGTCACGATCTCGTCGCCGCGCGCCATGACCGGCCAGGAGCTGCTTGCGGCGCTCGAATCCTCGCTGTCGGCAAACGGCTTTTCGATGACCAAGTCGACGGGCGGTTACCGCATCGCGCCGACCGCGGTGGGCGGCGGCGTGGTCGACACGCCCTTCGCGACCCAGCCGAGCTACGGCGTCTCCGTGGTGCCGCTGCGCCATGTCTCGGCCGCCACCATGGGCAAGCTGGTGGCGGGCTTCGTGGCCGAGAACGACGGCCTGCGGGTCGACACGGCGCGCAACGCCATGGTCGTGCGCGGTCCCGGCTCCAAGCGCCAGGAGGCGGTCGACACCATCATGTCGTTCGACGCCGACTGGATGCAGAACCAGGCGGTCGGCATCTACGAAGTGCGCCAGGCCCAGCCCGACGCGGTCGTGGCCGAGCTCAACCGCGTGTTCGATTCCGAGCAGCAGCGGGGCGCGACCGGCGGCGTCATCCAGTTCAAGCCGATCAGCCGGCTTCGCGCCGTCATGGTGGTGTCCAAGAACCCGGCGCTGCTGAAGCGGGCCGAGACCTGGGTCAAGCGCCTCGACCGCGACACGGCGAGCGGCTCCGAGAACGTGTTCGTCTACAAGGCGCGGTATCGCGACGCCAAGGAGCTCGCGCGCATCGTCACGAGCCTGTTCCGGGCCGGCGGCGACGGCGGCCAGGTCCAGAGCGCGAGCACCGGCCAGCGCTCGGCGAGCGCGTCGGGATCGGGCTTCGGCTCCTCCGACAGCAATTCGTCCGACTCCTCGTCGTCGCGGTCCTCGTCGAGCTTCGGTTCGAGCGGCTCGAGCTTCGGGTCGAGCTCGGGGTCATCGTCGCAGAACCGCCCGAGCTCGTCGGGATCGCAGTCGGCCTTCAACAATCCGAATTTCGACCAATCCACCCCGGGAGGCTCGGACTCTTCGGCGTCCGGCGGCGGCGACTCGATCGACCTCACCACACAGGCGGCCGGCGATCGCGCCAACGTGCTGATCAGCGCCGACCCCGCCAACAATGCGGTCGTGGTCTACGCCGACGGCTACACCTACCAGAAGATCCACGCCGCGCTCCGCCAGCTCGACAGCGCCCCCCTGCAGGTCGCGATCCAGGCGACGATCGCCGAGGTGACGCTCAAGGATGAAATGCGTCAGGGGGTCGAGTATTTCGTGAAGTCGAACAGCGTCGGGCTCGGCAACGACAACGGCTCGGTCAGCCTGTTCGGCGGCGCGGCCGGAAGGCTCGCGAAACAGATCCCGGGCTTCAACGTGCTGCTCGGCGCCAACACCAACGCGGACGTCATCATCTCGGCGCTCGATCGGGTGACCGACGTCGAGGTGCTGTCCTCGCCCTCGCTCGTGGTCGCCGAGAACCAGCCCGCGAACTTCCAGGTCGGCGACGAGGTGCCGGTCCAGACCCAGTCGCTCGGCACCGCCAACCAGCTCAACCCCAACAACCCGTCGGTGCTCAACTCCGTCGAGTTCCGCGACACCGGCGTGATTCTCAACGTCACCCCGCGCATCGGCTCCAACGACGCGGTGACGATGCAGATCGAGCAGGAGATCTCGGCGGTCGCGGGCGGCGCCAACACCCTGACGCCGACCATCTCGAAGCGCCGCGTCGCGAGCAACATCTCGGTCACGAGCGGTCAGACCGTGCTGCTCGCGGGCCTGATCAGCAAGCGCGACGCCAAGGGCAAGAACGGCATCCCGCTGCTCGGCGACCTGCCGGGCGTCGGCGGCCTGTTCAGCCAGCGCGACCGGACCCAGGACCGCACCGAGCTCGTGGTGTTCATCCGCCCGACCGTGATCCGCACGGGCGAGGACGCGCAGTCGGTCGCCGAGGAGTTCCGCTCGCGGCTGCTGGTGAACAAGGCGAGCACGAGCGGCGGCGCCGTGCCCGCATCTTTCAGCAAGTAGACTTTCATGACGCGCGAGGCCCGGTTCGAGACCGGCGGCGCCGCGGCGGCTCTTGGCCTCGCCGGGGTCCTCGTTCTGGCGCCGGCTTCGAGCCCCGTCCTGGCGCCGCTCGCGCTCGCGCTTGCGGTGGGTTGGATCGTCTGGCGCGACGTGACCAATTTCGTCATTCCGGACGGCGCCTCTGCGGCGCTTGCGGCGATCGCGCTCGGCGCTCGGCTCGCGGGCGACGGCGTGAGCGTCGAGACCGCGGCCTGGGCGCTCGCCGAAGGCGCGATCTGCGGCCTCGCGCTCTGGGCGGCGCGCGAGGCGTTCTATCGGCTGCGCGGCCATGACGGGCTCGGCTTCGGCGACGTGAAGCTCGCGGCCGCCGCGGGAATTCTCGTCGGGCCGTCGGGCTTCGCGCTTGCGCTCGCGGCCGCCTGCATGGCCGGGCTCGCGGTCGCCCTCGTCCGCCGGGCCGGCCGCGCCGACAGGCTGCCGCTCGGCGCGCTGCTCGCGCCCGCCTGTCTCGCGGTCTGGGCGCTCGGGCTCGGCGCGCCGGTCGGCTGATCCCGCGATGGCGACGTTCGAGTACCGGGCCATCAACCCGGCGGGCAAGATGGTCTCGGGCGCCATGGAGGGCGCCTCGCGCGCCGACGTGCTGGCCGAGCTCAACCGCTCGGGCTTCACGCCGATCTCGGCGGCCGAGACCGCCGGCGCGGCGAAGCGGAGCTGGCGCGAGCGGCTGACGCCGGAGCCGAGCGCCGAGCACATCACCGGCTTCACGCTCGACCTCGCGATGCTGCTCAAGGGCGGCGTGCCGCTCAACCAGGCGCTCGCGATTCTGACCGAGATGGAGAGCCGCCGCTGGCTGGTGAAGCTGATCGAGGCGCTGCATGGCGAGATCGCCGGCGGCAAGAGCTTCAGCCAGGCGCTCGCGCTGCATCCGCGGCTGTTCCCGCCGGTTTATGTCCAGACCGTCGCGGTCGCGGAGACCGCGGGGCGGCTCGAGGAGGCGCTCTCCGACATCGCCCAGGAGCGCCAGCGCAACGAGCGGCTGCGCAAGTCCTTCACCTCGGCGATCGCCTATCCGGGCTTCCTCGCGGTCGCGGCCATTGGCGTTATGTCCTTCGTGCTGCTGTTCGTGATCCCGCAATTCGAGGGCGCGCTGCAGGGCTTCCGGTCGAAGCTCTCGCCCTCCACCACCTTCGTGTTCGACCTCTCGCGCTGGTTCCGCGACAACATCAACGTCATCGTGCTGTCGGTCGCGGGCGTCCTGCTGCTGCTGCTCGTGCTGAGCCGGGTCGGGCGCGGCGGCAACCTGATCGTGCGTGGGCTTGCGCGCATGCCGCTGACCCGGACGCTTCTGTCCCACGAACTGACCGTCACCTTCTGCCGGACGCTCTCGATCCTGCTCACCAACGGCGTGCCGATCACCATCGCGCTCCGCCTCATCCGCGACATCGTCCGGGTGCCGTCGGCGGCCGCCGCCATCGATCTTGCAATGGCGGACGTGCGTCAGGGCCAGCGATTGTCGGAAGCGCTGGCGCGCCGCGCCTTCCTTCCGGCGCATGTCACGCAGATGCTCCGCGTCGGCGAGGAGGCCGGCAAGCTCCCCGACAGCGCGGCGCGGATCGCCGGCTTTTACGAGACCAAGCTCGAAACGAGCCTCAAGCGTCTTGTGGCGGTCATCGGTCCGGTGATGATGATCGCGGTCGCCTGTCTGGTGGCCTGGCTGATCGTCTCTGTCATGACGGCGCTGACGAGCATCAACGATCTTCTTGTGTAAGGGCTTGCGCATGACGGACCCGAAGACCGACGACAGACACGAGGACCGGAGGGACGCGCCGCCCGCCCGCGCGCCGCGCGACAGAACGGGGGGCTTCACGCTCGTGGAGCTGCTGGTCGTGCTGGTGATCCTGAGCCTGGTGATGGGCCTCGTCGGCCCGCGCGTGCTCAGCTACCTGTCGAGCTCGCGCGAGCGCGCGGCCCGGCTGCAGTTGCAGTCGTTCTCGGCGGCGCTCGACCTCTATTATCTCGACATGGGCCGCTATCCCTCGACGACCGAGGGTCTGCAGTCGCTGGTCAAGGCCCCTCCGGGCCAAGACAAATGGGCCGGCCCCTATGTCCAGCAGGGCCAGATTCCCGCGGACCCGTGGGGCAACCAGTACGAATACCGGACGCCAGGGCGAACCAAGGCCTACGCGATCACCTCCCTTGGCTCCGACGGCCGGCGCGGAGGCGAAAGTGACGCCGCCGACATCGTCAGCGACTGACCGCCTAGAGCGGCTGAGTCCCGCACGGCGCAACGGCCGCGAAGGCTTCGTCCTGATCGAGGTCATGCTGGCGATGGCGCTGATCGCGCTGGTGGCCGCGCTCGCGCTGCCGCGGGCGCGGCCGATCGACGGCGGCGCGGCGCTCCGCGCCAAGGCTTACGAGACAGCGGCGCTGCTGCGCGCCGACCGCGACGCCGCGCGGCGCGTCAACCGCGAGGTCGCGAGCGTGGTCGATTTCTCGAGCCGGCGCATCGCCTCCGGCTCCGCCCGCACGGCCGTGGGGTTGCCCGACGGGATCGCGATGCGGCTCTCGGCTGACCGGTTCTCGGGCTTCCGCTTCTTCCCCGACGGCCGCTCGAGCGGCGGCCGGCTGACTCTCGACGCCGGCGGCGGCCGCACGCTGACGCTCAAGGTCGACCGCCTGACCTCGGCGGTCGAGATCCGCGCCGCGGAGCGCGACCTGCAATGACGCGCGCGGGCGGCCGGGACGGCTTCACCCTGATCGAGAGCATGGTGGCGCTGGTCGTGCTGGCCGCCGTCATGCTGGTCGCGCAGCGCGGCATCGTGGCGGCGAGGCTCGGCCTCGACCGCGCCCGGTCGACGATCGCTGCGGAGGCCGTGGCCCGCTCGATCGTCGAGACCGAGCTCGACAGGCTCGCGCCTGTTCCGGGCGTCAGGGATGGCGAGACCGATGGGATCGCCTGGCGGGTGACGGCCGAGCCGGTCGTGGTTCCGCTGCCGGCCGCCCCGCCGCCGCCCGCGAACAGCGCCACGGCGCGCGAGGCGACGCCGACGGGCCAGGCCGGCGCCCGCGACGCGGGTGACGAACCCGCCGGCGCGTCCGAGGGGCCGTCCCAGCGCTGGCGGACGCTGCGCGTCACCGTCATGGTCGCGAACGGCCGCGGCCGGCCGCTGGTCGTCGAGACCATTCACCTCGCCAAGGAGCTCTGAGCGATGCGCGGCGAGGCCCGGCGTCGCGGGTCGGAGGGCTTCCTGCTCATCGAGGCGCTCAGCGCGTTCGCGCTCAGCGCGCTGATCCTGGTCGCGCTGCTCTCCCTCATGGGGCTGCTCCGCCGCTCCGCCGACCGGGCGGCCGCGAGCGTCGAGACCATGGAAGTGACGGGCCGCACGCTGGCCACGATCGCGGGCGAGATCCGGCTGGCGAGCCGCAGGCGCTGGGCGGCCGAGCCCGGGCTGCAGGGCGGCCCGGCCCGGGGGCCGGCGCAGCCCGCCCCACGCGCCGACGAGGACCCCGACGGACGGCGGCGCCCGACGCAGGGCGCGCGGCAGGACGAGGCCGAAGGCGGAGAGGGCGGCCCCGGCCAGAGCGAGGCGCAGCGCAACCGGCCCTTCGTGTTCTCGGGTTCGCCGGACCGCGTGCTGTTCGCGCTCAATCCCGAGCAGGCCAGCGGTTTCCGGGCGCCCGTCCTGGTCGCCTACCAGATCGATCCGAGCGGCGCGGTGCTGCGCGCCGAGGGCGCGCTGCCGCCGAACGCCACCGGTCCCGGCGCCGTCAGGCTCGGCCCGGTGGCGCGGATCGAGCCGGGGCCCGAGCGGCTGCGCTTCGCCTATGTCGAGCGCCAGCCGAACGGCGGCGAGGTGATCGTCGACGTCTGGGCCAACCCGCTGCAGATGCCGGCCGCAGTCCGCATCGACCGCACCGATCCGGCGACCGGACTGCTGCTGGGGTCGCTCAGGACGCCCCTGCTGCTCGACGGCGAGCCCGGCTGCGCCGAGCCGCAGAAGAGCTTCTGCAGCCGGGTCGAGAAGGCGCAGGCCGCAGCCGGCCAGACGCCCCAACCGACGAAGCCCAGCGCCTCGGGAGAGCAGGAGTGACGCGCCGCGGCCGCGAGGGCTTCATCCTGGTCTCGGTGCTCGGCGCGCTGATCGTGCTCTCCGGGCTGGTCGCGGCGGTCTCCTATCTGGTGCGCACCGCGGTGATCGGCGCGGCCTCCGTCCGGCAGGAGCTTTCGACCGACGTGCTCACCCGCTCCGGGATCGAGCTCGCCGGTTATGAACTCTTCATGCTGCGGCGGCCGGCGGCGCTCGTGAACAACCAGCGGGTCCGGATGAATGACGGCGTCGTCACGCTGTATGTGCGCTCCGAGGCCGGCCGGATCGACCTCAACGCCGCCTCGCCCGAGCTGCTCGCGGGCCTCTGGTCGTCGATTGGCGCGCCGGGCGGCATGCGGCCCGAGACCTTCGCGGCGCGCGTGATCGATTATCGCGACGAGGACAGCGAACTGTCGAAGAACGGCGGGGCGGAAGCCGCGGAATACAAGGCCGCAGGGCCGACCCTCCAGCCCGCCAACGCGCCCTTCGAACAGGTCGACGACCTGCAATATGTCCTCGGCGTCCCCTCCGAAGCGGTTCGCGCGCTCGCCCCGGTGGTCACCGTGCACAATCCGACCGGCAAGCTTTCGGCCTTCGACGCCTCGCCCGCGGTGCTGCGCGCGCTGCCGGGCGGCTCCTCGCTGGTCGACCGGATCGCCACGCTTCGCTCGCGCCCGCCGCAGGACGCCGAGGACGGGCTGGAGGAGGCGCTGGGGGACGCCGCCGAGTTCCTGACGCTCGAGCAGAAGCCGATCGCCTTCACGGTGAGGGTCGAGATCGAGCGTGAGGGCGCGCGCCGCTCGACCGACGTCACGCTGGTCGCCTCGCGCTCGCCGGACGCGCTTTACTTCGTCACCGACCGGCTCGAGCGGACGTCGCGCTGACGTCGGGTCCGGGCGCCGACGCGAACCCAAGCGCGGCGCGCCCGGGCCGCCAAAGCTGACGTCAACGCCAGAAGGGCTTCGCGGCGCAGAGACGGTCGAGGCTCTTTTCGGCCTTGCGCAGCAGCTTGTCGATGCCGGCCTCGGCCTTGCCCGCGAGCAGGCCGGCCGAGAACGCCGCGTCGCCGTCGCGCTCCGCGCCCGCCTCGCGCGCGAGGCCCGTGGTGAGCTTGCGCGCGGTCGCGATGTCGTTCAGCGCGCCGAGCTCGTCCTGGAGGTCGGTCATCAGCTCGATGAAGGCGTCGCGGCGCTTCGCCGCCCGCTCGTCGTAGAGCGCGCCGAAGAAGCCGCAGGCGTAGCGCAGCTTCTTGGCGGCGATCCGGGCCTTGTGGCGCTCCTCCGGCGACAGATGCGACAGGCCGTGGCCGGACTTCCGGAGCTTCTTCAGCCGCTTGTCCAGGATCTCGGCGGCCAGGCGCTCGATCGGCGCGGCGCGCGCCTCGGCGGTCTCGGGGTTGGATCTCCAGTCCCCGATCGTGGTCCATTCGACCAGGTCGAGTAGCAGCGCCGGCGCGCGGGTCGAGCGGATCGCGCCGAGCGCCTCGCGATAGGCGTCCTGCCGATGCGCCTCCGTGCGGGCCGCGAGGCCTTCGGCGCCAATCTCGTCGCCCTCCGGCAGCCGCCCGCGAAAGACGTCGAGGTCGCGGGCGTCGCCGAGCGAGCCGGCGAGCCATTTGACCTCGGCCGCGATCGCCTCCGAGCGCTGGTCGGAGATCACAGCCTTGAACAGCGTGAAGGCCGAGCGCAGCCGCCGGAGCCCGACCCGCGCCCGATGGATCGCCTTCGAGCCCGGCTTGTCGAGCAGCAGATCCTCGTTGAGGCGGTATTGCGCGAGGCAGTCCGACACGACTGCGCGGAACGCAGCCTCGACGTCCATGCCGGACACGATCGGCGAGTCCTGCTCCTTGTAGGAGCTCCGCTCCTTGCCCTCGAGCAGCGCATAGCCGCGCGCCGACTTGGTCATCACGCCGAGCCTGAAAGGCGTTCCGCCGGCGGCCTCGCGCGCGACCGCGAACAGCGCCGCGGCGTCGCCCGCCTTCAGCTCGAGCTCGAGCTCGTGGAACGAGGCGCTGCGCCCTGCGGCTTCGACGATCCCCTCGTCGAGCGCGATCTCGATCTCGGCCTCGCCGCGCGCGACGTCGAAGATCGTGCGCTTGACCGTCGTGACGAAGATGGGCGCGAGCGTATGGTCGGGATAGAGCGGCCCGCCGAGCATCTCGGCGATCGCGGCGCTCTCCTCATTGGTGAGGCTCGGCTCCTCGCTCCGGACCGGGCGCTCGAGCTCCAGCCGGTCGTAGAGCCCGGCGCCGCCGGCGTCCTTCTTGATGGTCTGGACGCGGCCCCTGCCGCGCCGGCGGATGCGGAACGAGATGCCGGCGGCCTGAAGCGCATGGTCCTCGGTGTCGAAATAGACGGAGACCAGCCGCGCGGCGCGGCCGCGCTTGGCCGCTCCCTCGAGCGCGGCGAGCCGCGCCGAAAGCCCCTTCAGCACGCCTTCGGGCACGACGAATTTGAGCTCGATCTCGTGATCGGACCCGCTGTCGCCAAGGGCGGCCTCGCCCCCGGCGGCCGCCGTCGAATGGTCATGCGTCGCTTCGATCGTGTCGCTCCCAGACTTGACGCAGCCGCGTTCGCGCTCTGTCGCACAAGCGTCATAGTCTAAGGAAATGTCATATTCCATCGACTCCCTTGAGCCCATGGTTTCACAAATCCGGACCGATGGCCGCCGACGAAACGGCGGCCATCGGCGGTCGGGCTCTCGATTGCGCCGCGTGGGGACGCAAGCACGGCGCGTCGTCGCCCGATCCTTGAAATTGGTTTTCCGCGCGAGCCGAGGGCCTGCCGGCCGAAGGCCGCGCCGGCCGCAGCGAGGACGTCAGTAGCGGTACGAGACCGCGAGACCGAAAAGACCTGCGGTCTCCGAGCCATCCTTGACGATCGGGCTGTCCGCCGCGTCGCCGACATAGCGGGTCACGCTCGCGCGGCCGAGGACGCCCCATCGCTCGTTGATCTGGTAGCCGACCGTCAGGCCCGCGCTGACGTCTTTGAAGCCGGCGCCCGGCCGATAGGCGCGAAGTCCGGAAGCTACGGATCCGGATTGGGTCACGCCGAAATAGGTGCGGTTGAACTCTTTGCTGGCGTAAGTCGTCTGCGCGTCGACATTGGCGTAGAGCGGCCCCCATTTCAGCGCGGCGTAGGACAGTTGGGCGATCGCCACGAACCCGTCATGCGCGTCCGCGACGTCGCGCAGGAGGGACGCCTCGAGGCCGATCTCGCCCTGGCCGGTCTCGTCGCCGCCGAACTTGTAGCCGATGAAGCCGCCGACCTCGACCGCGGCGTCGATCTCGTCCAGCCGTCTCACCGGCCCGTCGACGTCGTCGTCGCGCTTGCCGCGGTATTTGACGACCGGCCCGATGTCCCACGCGCTGTCGCCCAGCGCGTCGATCCTCGCCTGCAGGCCGCGAAGCTGGAGTTCGACGCCCTGCCATTTCAGGTTCGCGAACGCGAACGGGACGACCTTGTATTTGTCCGATCCTTCATATTCGGGCGCGAAGCCGGCGCCGGCCGCGACAAAGGCGGAAACCACGCGCTCGTTCGGGACGAGAGCGGCGTCGGGCGGGCTCTCGTTGTAAATATCCGCGCCCTTCACCGAAGACGCCCCGATGCTGGCCAAAATCGCCGCTATGCCGACCTGCGTCCGGAAATTTCCCATCACGCTTTTTCTCCCCGCCGCCGAACGGACCGGCGCGACGGGGAGAGCTATGACCGGCCGCCACGGCGATCCGCGAGAGCGCGTTCGCCGTTGCGCCGAATGCTTCGTGATCGCGCTGAGATTTCAGTGGGGGAGCTGGTTCGCGATGCGTGAATTCGCGAAATTTCCTGTCGAATCGTGGCTTCGCCAACGGGTCGGCGAGCTTGGTCTGGCGTTGGGCCTCGGCCTCGCCTTCGCCTATGTCGGACCGTTCAGGACGGACGAGTCGGAGTTTCTGCCGAAGCTCGGCTACTGGGCCGGGCTGCTGGCGTGCTGGTTCATCGTGGCGGCCCTGGTCGAACACGGGCTGCGGACGCTGCGCGCCTATCGGAACGCGGGGCTCTGGGCGAGGCGCGCCTGTCTCATCGGCGTCGCGTCGCTTCCGATGCTTCTGGTCGTGGCGCCGGCCACGACCGCGCTGCTCGGTTGGCGAGCCACGCTGCCGGAACTGATCGAGATGTACTGGCAGATCGTGCTCGTCTGCACCGGCGTGGTCATTCTGTCGGACGGGATACTGGGGTCGTCGTCCGTCGCACGCGAGGCGCCGCGCGAAGTCGACCGAAGAGACGTCGTCGCGCTGGCCGAAGCCCCCGCGACCGCCGAACAGGAAGCCGTGCGGGGCGGCGAAGCCCCGGAGAGCGTCGCGCCGCTCGTCAGCCGCCTGGCGGAAAGACTTCCGCCCGCTCTTCGAGCGCCGATCATTTGCCTCGAGATGGAGGACCACTATGTCCGCGTTCATACGGATCGCGGCTCGGTCCTGGTCCTGATGAGGCTCGGCGACGCCATCCAGGACGCGGCGCCGACGCCCGGGGCGCAGTCGCATCGATCATGGTGGGTGGCGACCGACGCCATCGAGAGCTTCGAGCGGACCGGCCGCGTCGGGCGGCTCCAGCTCAGGAACGGGCTGACCGCGCCGGTGTCCCAGCGATATGTCCGAACCATCTCGGAGCTGGCCGCGGCCGATCGGCAGTCGCTCTGAAAACGAAGGAGGCGGAGCGTCCGGGCTGCGTCGGAATCACTCAGCGCCCCAAGGCCCTGAAGTCCATTTCCTGATACCAAGCCGTAAACGAAACTTAACAGTCGCACGGCGACTGTCCTCAGGCGGCAATATTGGGATCTCTGCGTGCTGGAACAGTTTCAGCAGGTCATTCTGGAGATGATCGCGCGCGGGCGCTCCGTCGAGGAGACGGCGGAGCACATCTGCCGGCGGGCGGAGAGCCTGGCGGACGGAGCCCTGTGCTCCATCCTGACCGTCGACCGCGCCGGCCTCCTGCACCCTCTCGCGGGTCCGAGCATTCCGGACGACTATTCCGCGGCGCTCGACGGGATCGTGATCGGCCCGGACGTAGGGTCCTGCGGCACGGCGGCCTTTCTGCGCAAGCCGATCGTCACCCGGGACATCTCGACCGATCCCCGCTGGGCGTCCTACGGGGACCTGGCGAGACGGCTCGATCCGCTCGGCGTCAGGGCCTGCTGGTCCAGTCCGATCCTGCACGGCGACGGCCGCGTGATCGGCACGTTCGGCTTCTACTTCGCCGAAGCCCGCGGCCCAAACGAGCAGGAGGAGCGGATCGTCGCCGAATGCGTGGACCTCTGCTCGATCCTGCTCGAGCGCGAGGAGGTCCGGGCCGAGAACCACCGGCTCGCTTATTTCGACGTGCTGACCGAGCTCGGCAACCGGGCGAATTTCAACCGGACGCTGGACGCCGCGCATGAGTCGGGGCGCGGCCGTCTCGGCCTGCTGTTCGTCGACGTCGACCACCTCAAGCGCGTCAACGACACCCTCGGCCACGCCAAGGGCGACAAGCTGATCCGCGAGGTCGGGCGGCGGATCGCCCAGAACGTCGCGGCGGGGCGGGCCTTCAGGGTCGGCGGCGACGAGTTCGCCGTGCTGGTCGAGGGCGCGGACGTCGACCTGCCGGCGACGGCGGCCAGAATCCTGGCGGCCATGAGGGAGCCCGTCCGGTGCGACGGGCATGCGCTCGCGTCGGCGGTCACGTGCGGCGGCGCGACCTCAGGGGCGTCGGACCCCTGCGATATCGCGACGCTTCGGCAGCGCGCCGATCTCGCGCTCTATCACGCCAAGGAGATCGCGCGGGGCGGGTTCGTGCTCTATGGCGAGGACCTCGCCAGCACCATCGCGCGGCGGTTCCAGATCCTGCAGACCGTCACGGCCGCGCTCGCGGAGGATCGCGTCGAGGCGCACTACCAGCCGGTCGTCCGGCTGGACACGCAGGAGATCATCGGCGTCGAGGCGCTGTGTCGCGTGCGGACCCGAGAGGGCGAGTTCTTGCCCGCGGCCCAGTTCATGGAGGCGATGCAGGACCTGTCGATCGGCAGCCTCGTCACCGACCGCATGCTGGGGCGGGTCGCCGCCGACATCAGGCACTGGCTCGATCGCGGCATCCCGCTGCAGCATGTCGGCGTCAACGTCTCGATGGCGGATTTCCAGAAGGGCGATCTGCGCGAGCGCATCTCCGCCGCGTTCGCCCGCTGCGACGCCCCGCTCAAGCACGTCATCCTCGAGGTGACCGAGTCCGTCTACATGGGCGAGAACGACCGCAAGGTCGCCCGCGCGGTGGAGGAGCTGCGCGCCGAGGGCCTGCTCGTCGCGCTCGACGATTTCGGGACGGGCTTCGCGTCCCTCACCCACCTCCTCACCTTTCCCGTGGACATCATCAAAATCGACAAGTCCTTCGTGGACCGCGTGTCCACGGGCGACGCCGGCGAGGTGATCGTCACGGCGCTTCTCGAAATGGCCAAGGGCCTCGGAATGCGGATCGTGGCCGAAGGGGTCGAGAGCCGCGAGCAGGCGGACCAGCTGCAACGGCTCGGTTGCAAGCTCGCCCAGGGCTATCTGTTCGGCCGTCCCGTCGACCGCGACGCCACAACCGACGTCCTTCAGCGTTTCGCCCAACGCCCAGCTGCGCAAGCCGCGACGCCGTCGGGGATTTTTGCGGCGTAACGGCAGGCGGCGCCCGCTGTGGTCTCCGGGTCTTGAGGCTTTCGCGCTTTATCGGATCGGGGATTTTTGGCGCGGCCGTCCGGACGAGCCGGAGCACACATATGCCGCGCGGATCATTGGCGCGGTCGGCGCGACGATCTGTCCAGCGACCGGCGCACATGCGTCGCGAAAGAGTCGTCGACCTTAGCGATGGCTGAACTAGGGTCCGGTATCCGACACGGGCGCGTCATTCATGACCCTTGGTTCTTCCACCCCGCTGCTCGACCTCGTCCCGACTCCCGACGATCTCCGCCGCTTGAAGCCCCGGCAGCTTCGGCAATTGGCCGACGAACTGCGCCAGGAGGTGATTTCGGCGGTGTCGGTCACTGGCGGGCATCTCGGCGCCGGGCTTGGCGTGGTCGAGCTCACCACAGCGATCCACTATGTGTTCGACACGCCCCGCGACCGCCTGGTGTGGGACGTCGGACGCCAATGCTATCAGCACAAGATTCTGACCGGACGGCGGGACTCGCCCGTCCACGGCGCCGGGCGCCGACGGGCCGCGTTGATCGGATGACCGCCGCCTCCATCCTCCGCCTGGTCGCGGCGAGCGTGCGTCGCCCCGTCGTCGTGCTGCTGCTCAGCCTCGCGTCGGTCGCCGGCGCGGTCCTCTATGCCGTCGGCAATTTCGGCATGACGACCGACACATCCGAGCTGATTTCGCTCGACGTCGATTGGCGGCGGAACGAAGCGGCGGTGGAGGCGGCGTTTCCGCATCTCGCCGACTCGATGCTGGTGATCGTCGACGGCGCGACCCCGGAACGCGCCGAAAGCGCGGCCGCGCGGCTCAGCGAGCGGTTGAGCGCCGCTACGGAGCATTTCCGCCGCGTGCGCCGCAGCGACGGAGGCCCGTTCTTCGACCGCCAGGGGTTGCTGTTCGGATCTGTCGAGGAGGTGAAGGCGAGCGCCGCGTCGCTGATCGAGGCGCAGCCGGTGCTTGGTCCGCTGGCGCGCGATCCTTCGCTCCGCGGAGTGACGACGGCGATCTCGACGATGCTGATGGGCGTCGAATACGGCGTGACTCCGCTCGCTCAGCTCGATGCGCCGATCGGAGCCCTGCGGCGAAGCCTCGACCAGTCGATGCGCGACGAGCCCGCCTATTTTTCATGGCAGGAGCTCTTCGCCGGCGGCGCCGCGCCGCCGCGCCGCCGGTTGATCCTGGTCCAGCCGAGGCTCGATTACGGATCTCTCGAGCCGGGCGACGCGGCGAGCGAAGCGGTCTCGTCCCACGCCGCGGCGCTCGGCCTCGACCCCGCTCACGGCGTCACGGTCCGGGTGACCGGCGAAGTGCCGCTCGCCGACGAAGAGTTCGCGACGCTTCAGGAGAATATCGGCTTTGTCGGGCTCGTCATGGCGGCGGCGATGCTCGCCGTTCTGTGGTTCGCGACGAGATCGACGCGGATCGTCGCCGCGATCGTCGTGACCATTCTCGCCGGCCTCGTCATCACCACCGCGGTCGGCTTGCTGGCGGTCGGAACCCTCAATCTGATTTCGGTCGCCTTCATTCCGCTGTTCGTCGGGCTGGGGGTAGACTTCGGCATTCAGATCAGCGTGCGCTTCAACGCCGAACGGCTCGAGGGGGCCGGCGTCGGCGAGGCGGTGGAGCGGGCGGCCGCGGCGCTCGGCGCGCCGCTCGCGCTCGCGGCGGGGGCGGTGTTTCTAGGCTTCGGGGCGTTTCTTCCGACCGCCTATATCGGCATTGCGGAACTCGGGGTCATCGCCGGGCTCGGCATGGTGATCGCGTTGTTCCTGAGCGTCACCCTGCTGCCCGCCTTGCTCGTGCTGCTGAAGCCCGGCGCCCCGCGCCGGGAGGTCGGCTTCGCCAGGGCCGCGGTCGTCGATCGCTGGCTCGCCCGCAACCGGGCGGCGGTGCTCTGGGCGTTCGCGCTGTCGTTGGCAGGGAGCGTCGCGCTGCTGCCGCTCGTCCGTTTCGACTTCAACCCGCTGCATTTGCGCAACCCCGACGGCCCGGCCATGCAGGCGCTCACCGATCTGATGCAGGACCCGCTCCGCACGCCCAACACCGTCAATCTGCTGGCGGCGGACGCCGACAAGGCGGCCGCCGTGGCGGAGCGTCTCTCGGCGCTGCCCGAAGTGGCCGCGGTGGTGACGATCGACAGTTTCGTGCCCTCCGACCAGCCCGCGAAGCTCGCGCAAATTAGGGAGGCGGCGCTCAAGCTGGATTCGACGATCAACCCGCCCGAGCGAGCTGCTCCGCCGAGCGACGCCGAGACCGTCGGCGCGCTGCAGGCCACGGCGGTCAGACTGAGCACGGTCGCGTCGCGCGCCGCTCAGCCCGCGACCGAGGCGCAGGCGCTTGCGCAGACATTCAACAAACTGGCTCAGGCGGCGCCTGCGGAACGCGCGCGCGCAGCCGCAATGCTGATCGAGCCGCTCGAGACGACGCTCGCCCAGATGCGCGCATCGCTCCAGGCTGAGCCGGTGACGCGTTCCTCACTGCCGCCCGAGATCGCGCGGGATTGGGTCGCCGAGGACGGCCGCGCTCTCGTGCAGGCGTTTCCGCGCGGCGACAGCAACGACAACCGGGTCCTCGCCCGCTTCACCGAAGCGAGCCTCGCGATCGCGCCGGACGCGAGCGGTCTTCCGGTCGCGACGCAAGGGGCGGCCAATACGGTCGCGCGGGCGTTCGTGCAGGCCGGCGCGCTCGCCCTCGCCTTCGTCAGCGTGCTGTTGTTCGTGGTCTTGCGGGACGTTCGCGAAGTGGCCTTCACGCTTGCGCCGGTGGTGCTGTCCGGATTCCTGACGCTCGCGACCTGCGTGCTGATCGGCCAGCCGATCAACTTCGCCAACATCATCGCCTTTCCGCTGCTGTTCGGCGTCGGGGTCGCGTTCCACATCTACTTCGTCATGGCGTGGCGCGGCGGCGCGACCGATCTGCTCCAGTCGAGCCTCGCGCGCGCGGTGCTGTTCAGCGCCTTGGCGACGGGAAGCGCTTTCGGGAGCCTGTGGCTGTCGCAGCATCCCGGGACCGCCAGCATGGGCAAGATCCTGATGATCTCGCTCGCCTGGACGCTCGTCTGCGCGCTGATCTTCGAGCCGGCTCTGCTCGGTCCGCCCCGCGACCATTCGAAACGCGCCGTTCAGAAATGAGCGCGTCCACGCGCTGCGACGCATCTCTCCGCTTGCGCGTTTGGTGTCTTCTGATCGTGTGGTAGCGTGCCTAAAGTGGCGCTCACGGCTATTTGAAAGAGCCGCATTCGGTGATCACAAGCGCCGCTTCGCCACTCCGCCGGGATTGCCAGGGAGACTGCTGTTGCAAGTCATTCTCGCCAAACCACGCGGGTTCTGCGCCGGGGTCGTACGAGCCATCGAGATCGTCGAGCGCGCGCTCGAGAAATACGGCGCCCCCGTCTATGTGCGGCACGAAATCGTCCACAACCGTCATGTCGTGAACACCTTGCGCCGCAAAGGCGCTGTGTTCGTCGACGAACTCTCCGAAATCCCGACCGGGGCGATGACGGTGTTCAGCGCCCACGGCGTGGCCCGCCGCGTCGAGGAAGAGGCCAAAGCGCGCGGCCTGCCGGTGCTCGACGCGACATGCCCGCTCGTCACCAAGGTGCATCTCCAGGGCCGGCGCTACGGCGCGACCGGGCGCGCGCTCGTGCTGATCGGGCATGAGGGCCATGCCGAGGTCGAAGGCACGATCGGTCAGGTCGGCGTCCCGATCCGCCTTGTCCAGTCGGTTGACGACGTGGCGGCGCTCGACATCGCCGTGGACACGCCGATCGCCTACATCACCCAGACGACCTTGAGCGTCGACGACACGCGCGAGATCATCGCGGCGCTCAACGAGCGGTTCGACGACGTGCTCGGGCCCGACGTCTCCGAAATCTGCTACGCGACGCAAAACCGCCAGACTGCGGTGCGCGATCTCTGCAGGGTCGCCGAACTCCTGCTGGTCGTCGGTTCGGACAACAGCTCCAACTCGAGGCGTCTGCGCGAGATCGGCCTCGACGCCGGCCTGCCGAGCCACCTGGTCGCGAATGGCGACGCGCTCGATCCGTCCTGGTTCGACGGCGTCGATGTGGTCGGCGTCACCGCGGGCGCCTCGGCGCCGGACGAGCTGGTCGAGGACGTGATCGCCGCGTTGCGCAGGTTTTGTCCGGTCGAGGTCTCCCAACTCGACGGCGTCGAGGAAAAACTGGAGTTCGCCCTGCCGCGCGAGCTGAGAACGCCTTCCATGCCGCTCGCGCGGGCATAGGCCGGAACGACAGGACGATATCTATGGGTCTTCCCCTCCCTCAGATGATGCGCATTGGCGGTTACGCCGTCCGGCAGCACCTCAAGGGCGGCAAATATCCGCTGGTGCTGATGCTGGAGCCGTTGCTGCGCTGCAATCTCGCCTGCGCCGGTTGCGGCAAGATCGACTATCCCGATCCGATCCTCAATCAGCGGCTCAGTTACGAGCAGTGCATGGAGGCGATCGACGAATGCGGGGCGCCCGCGGTGTCGATCGCGGGCGGCGAACCGCTGCTGCACCGGGACATGCCGCGGATCGTGAAGGGCTTCCTCGCCAAGAAGAAATTCGTGATCCTTTGCACCAACGCGCTGCTGCTGAAGAAAAAGATCGACGACTACAAGCCCGACCCCGGTTTCGCCTGGTCAATCCACCTCGACGGCGACAAGGCGATGCACGATCACTCCGTCTGCCGCGCGGGTGTCTACGAGGTCGCCTATGAGGCGATCGAGATCGCGAAGGCGAAGGGCTTCCGCGTCCAGATCAATTGCACCGTGTTCGACGGCGCGAGCCCCGAGCGGCTCGCCGGCTTCTTCGACAAGATGCAGGAGATGGGCGTCGAGATCACGATCTCGCCGGGATACGCCTATGAGCGCGCGCCCGATCAGGAGCATTTCCTGAGCCGCCAGAAGACGCGTCAGTTTTTCCGCGACCTGTTCAAGCGCGGACGCGGCGGCAAGGCCTGGAGCTTCACCAACTCGCCATTGTTCCTCGACTTCCTCGCGGGCAACCAGACCTATGAGTGCACGCCCTGGTCCATGCCGCTGCGCACCGTCTTCGGCTGGCAGAAGCCGTGTTACCTGGTCGGCGAAGGCTACGTCTCGACATTCGCGGAGCTGATGGACGGCACCGATTGGAGCCAGTACGGCGTCGGCAAGTACGAGAAATGCGCCGACTGCATGGTCCATTGCGGGTTCGAGGGAACGGCCGCCGCCGACTCGCTCCGTCACCCGCTCAAGATGCTGAGCGTCAGCCGCAAGGGCGTGCGGACGGACGGGCCGATGGCGCCCGATGTCAGCCTGGCGAACCAGAGGCCGGCCGAAGACGTCCACGCCTCACATGTCGAGCGGGAGCTGGCCCGGATCCGCGCCGCCAATCCCCGCGCGGGCAAGCACGTCGTGGCTGCGGAGTAGCGCCCGGAACGCGCGTTCGGCGCCGATCGCGGCGCCCATGAGAGCCGACAGCTGCGCCGGATCGCGCGCGAGCGACGCCAGAACGGCGCCGACCGCCATCCGCCCGTCGGGCCGCAGCCCGACAAGCGCCGCGGTCGGCAGCTCTTGGTCCGCGCCGTCGGAGATCGTCCGCAGCGCCGCGAACGGCAGGCCGTGGCGAGCGGCGACGCGGGCGGCTATGTGGGACTCCATGTCGATCGCGACGGCGCCGGTGCGGGCGTGAAGCGCGCGCTTCTCCTCGACCGTGGCCACGATCACGTCGCTGCCGACGATCGGGCCGACCCGCGCCTGCGGGAGGAGAGCCCTGATCCTCTCCAGAATGGAGCTTCCTCCATCCGCCGAGGCGACCAGATGTCCGACGACGACGTCGCCGGGCTTCAGGGACGGGTCGAGCGCTCCGGCGAGGCCGCTGGACAGGATCGCGGCGACCGGCGCGAACCGCGTGACGCGGCGCTCCAGCTCGTCCTCGAGCGCGGTCGCCCTGCCGCCGCCGACGACGGGAACGAGGCCGCGCCCTCTCATCATGCGGGCTTCGCGCCGCAATCCGCAGGCGACCAGGATCGTCACATCCCGAACGCCACGGAGGAGCCGTTCGAGCGCACGAGATTGCGATAGCGCGCCAGCGCCCAGAGCGGGAAATACTTCGGATAGCCGTGGTAGCGCAGGTAGAACACGCGCGGGAAGCCGCCGCCGGTGTGGAAGTCCTGCCGCCAGAACCCGTCGGCGCCCTGTGTCGCGACGAGGTGGCGAACCCCCCGCTCCACCGCCGGCTCGCGCACCGCGCCGGCGGCCATCAAGCCGAGCAGCGCCCATCCCGTCTGGGACGCGGTCGACGGCGCCGGCGCATATCCGGCATAGTCGAGCGCATAGCTTTCGCAGTCCTCGCCCCAGCCGCCGTCGTCGTTCTGGATCGAGACCAGCCAGTCGACCGCTCTGCGCACCATGGGCGACGCCGGGTCCACCCCCGCGGCGTTCAGCGCGCACAGCGCCGACCAGGTCCCGTAGATGTAGTTCACCCCCCAGCGGCCGAACCAGCTGCCATCCGGCATCTGCTCCTTCTCGAGGAACGCCAGCGCCGCCTTCACGCGGGGCGTGTCCCGCTCGCCGAGCTGGGCCAGCATGGAGAGGCACCGCGCCGTCACGTCGCTGGTCGGCGGATCGAGCAGCGCGCCGTGATCGGCGAACGGGATGTTGTTGAGGTAATGGTGGCTGTTGTCGGCGTCGAACGCGCCCCAGCCGCCGTCGCGGCTCTGCAGGCCCGCCGTCCACTCCGCGCCGCGCGCGATCGCCTCGTCATAGGCTCCGCCGCTCCGGCCTTTCGCCCGGTCCATCGCCATGACGACGACGGCGGTGTCGTCGAGATCGGGGTAGTGCGCGTTGTTGTACTGGAAGGCCCAGCCGCCCGGCCGGACGCCCGGCCGCCTCTCCGCCCAGTCGCCCTTCAGATCGAGCACCTGCAGCGGCTTCAGCCAGTCGAGCGCGGCTCGGGCGGAGGCGTCGTCGCCCGCCTCCATCATGGCGTGGGCGGCGAGAGCGGTGTCCCAGACCGGCGAGACGCAGGGCTGGCAGTAAGCCTCGTCCTCGCCGATCACGAGCAGCCGCTCGAGGGACTCGCGCGCCGCCGCCCGGTGCGGGTGATCTTCCGGGTAATCGAGGCAGGCGAACATCATCACGCAGTTCGCCATCGCCGGATAGACCGCTCCGAGCCCGTCGACGCCATTGAGCCGCTCGACCACGAAGGCGACGCAGGCGTCGATCGCGCGCTGGCGGAGCGTCTTGGGGAAGAACGGCTCGACCCGCTTCAAGACGGCGTCGAGTCCGTTGAACAGCGCGCCCCACAAGGGCTTCGCGCCCGCGGCCTTGCTGGTTGGCGACGTCCGCCTGCCGGTGAACAGCTCGTCGACCCGAACCGACCGATCCCGCGCCACCGGCTTCAGCGCGCCGAGCACGAGCAGCGGCACGATCACGGCGCGCGACCAGTAGGACATTTTCGAAAGATGCACCGGGAACCAGCGCGGCAGCAGGATGAGTTCGACGGGCAGCATGGGGACCGCGTCCCAGGGGCCGGCCGCGAACAGCGCGAGCTGGATGCGGGTGAAGACGTTCACCGCCTCGGCGCCGCCGGCGGCCAGGATCGCGGCCCTGGCGCGCGCCATGTGGGGCGCGTCGACGTCGTCGCCGATCACCTTGAGGGCGAAATAGGCCTTCACGCTCGCGCTGACGTCGAGCGCGCCGCCGTGAAACAGCGGCCAGCCGCCATGGTCGCCCTGGATGCGGCGCAGATAGACGCCGATCTTGGCCTCGAGCGCCGCGTCGCGCGGCTCCCCCAGGAAGTGCTTGAGCAGCACGAATTCGGCCGGGATCGTGGCGTCGGCCTCGAGCTCGAACACCCAGTGGCCGTCCTCGCGCTGCGCCGCTCTCATCGCCTCCGCGGCGCGGTTCGCGCATCGGTCCGCCTCGCTGATGATGTCGGACGTTTCGAGGACGAAATCCATGACCGACGCCTACACGACGCGAAGCGCCGCCGCCAAGCGGGCGGCGGTCGCGCCCGAGCGGAGCGCGCCCTCGATGGTGGCGGGCAGCCCGGTCTGGGTCCAGTCCCCGGCGAGAATGAGGTTGCGCCAGCGTGTGGCGGCGGGCGGACGTCTGGCGTCCTGCGCGGGCGTCGCGGCGAAAGTCGCGCGCTTCTCCTTGACGATCTGCCAGGGCGGCAGGGCGACGGGCAGGCCGTGGACCGCGGCGATGTCGGCCCAGAAGCGCCGGGCGAGCTGTTCGCGATCGACGTCGATCAGGCGGTCGGCCGCGCTGACCGTCACCGAGATCCGGTCGTCGAACGCGAAGATCCATTCTGCGTCGCCGCCGATGACGCCGATCATCCGAGGCGCTTCCGCCGGCGGCCGATACGCGAAATGCGCGTTCACAATCGCCCGGTGCTCGTCCGGAACCGTGAGGCCGGGGAGCAGCGCCGCGGCGACCCAGGGCGGGACCGCGAGGACGACCGCATCGTTCGCCGCCACTGGTCTTCCGCCGTCGCCGAAATCGAGCCCGGCGATGCGATCCCCCTCGATGGTCAGCGATTTGAGCCGACGGCCGACCGCGACCGCGACGCCGCGCGCCGCGAGCCACGCCAGCGCGGGGTCGACGAAGGCTGCGGCGAGGCTGGGTTCGGCGATCATCGGCCGCATCGCCCGCCCGCCGCGCGCCAGCGTCTCACGGATCACGGACGCGGTAAGCGCGGCCGACGCTTCCTCGGGGGCGGTGTTGAGCGCGGCGAGCAGCACCGGCCTCAGCAGCTTGTCCCAGACCGGCCCTTGTGGGTCGACCCGCGCGGCGACGGTTTGCCCATGCGCGCCCGTCATCAGCGAGACGAAACGCGCATGCGACAGGGCCGTCGTTCCCGGCGTCCGCCTGTCGCGCGCCAACATCCACCACGGCAAGCGCCCCTGGTTCGGCCGGAACGTCCAGCGCGCGCCGCTCGCGCGATCCACGAACGGGAACGCCGCCGCGTCCGGTCCGCTCAGCCGGTCGCTCGCGCCGATCGTCGCCAGATACCGCGCCACCGCCTCGTTGCCGGACAGGACCAGATGGTTGCCGTTGTCGATGACGCGGCCGAGCTTCGGATCGTGGTGGCTGCGGCAGCGTCCGCCGGCCTGCGCGGCGGCCTCCGCCGCCTCGACCGCGAAGCCGGCCTGCGTGAGCTCGACCGCGGCCGACAAGCCCGCAAGACCCGCGCCGATGACCCAAGCGCGCCTCTTCAACGAAGCAGGCTCAGGCGCATGAGCGTGAAGATCAGCGCCGCCTTGTTGACCTTGACCGGGATTCGGGGCGGCGCCCAGCCGACGGCCTCCATCCGGCGCAGGAGCTTGGCGTAGACCGCGGCCATCAACCGCGGCGCGATCAGATGGCCGCGCGGCCGTTTCGCGAGAATCGCGCCGGCCGCCCGATAGTGGGTATGGGCGACCGCCGCCAGTTCGCGGCAGGCGGCGTCGAGCCGCGGGTCTCTGACGACATGGAGCGGCGTCGTCAAGGCGATTCCGGCGGACTGAAGGTGCTCGGCCGCGAGATAGACCCGGCCGATCGCGGCGTCCTCGTCGATGTCGCGCAGGATGTTGGTGAGCTGCAGCGCCCGGCCGAGATGGCGCGCGAGCGCGACGCCAATGGCGCGGTCCATCCCGAAAACCCGGACCGAAAGCCGCCCGACCGCCGACGCGACCCGGTCGCAGTAGAGATCGAGCGTCGCGAAGGGCGGCCAGCGGATGTCGCCCGCGACGTCCATCGCCATGCCGTCGATCACGGTGAGGAAATCGGCCTTGTCGAGCCCGAAGTGCGCGACCGCCTCGGCGAGGAACGCCGCCTTGCCCGGATCGCGCCCGGCATAGAGCGCCTCGATATCGTCGCGCCACGCGTCGAGCGCTGCGGCGCGCCCGGCGCGATCGCCGGTCGCGTCATCGGCGATGTCGTCGACCGCGCGGCAGAAGGCGTAGACCGCGTACATCGCCTCGCGCTCGGCCTTGGGCAGCACGCGCATCCCGGCATAGAACGAGCTCCCCGAGACCTGCGCCTGCAGCGAGGCCGGGGCCGCCTTGGCGGTCATGACCGGCCCGCCAGGCGCGACAGCCCGGCGGTCGCCGCGAGCCAGAGCGCTTCGCGCCGGCGATGATGCACCCGTTGCGAGAGTGGATCGCGCGTCTTCAGTCGCGCCGTCAGGCTCGTCGCGAGACGGTGGATGATCGCGACCTCCACGGAGAGCCGCCGGTCGCGGATCTGCGCGGCGAAGCTTGCGGATTGGCCCAGAAGATCGTCGGTTCGCGTCGCCATCTGTTCGATGGTCGCCCGCAATCCCGGCGTCGCCGCGGGGCCCCCGAGATCGCCGACCTCCGCCCCGTTCTCGGCCAGCATCTCGAGCGGCAGATAGACCCGATCGAGCGCGCGGAAATCCTTCGCGCAGTCCTGAAGGTGATTGATGATCTGCAGCGCCGCGCACAGCGCGTCCGAGGCCGGCCAGGTCGCCTGGGATTCGCCATGGACGTCGAGCACATAGCGCCCGGCCGGCATGGCCGAATGCCGGCAGTAGCCGATCAGGTCGTCCCATGTCCGGTAGCGGGCGACCGTGCAGTCGCGCTCGAACGCGGTGAGCAGGTCGAGGCCGTGGCGCGGCGTCAGCCCGCGCTCGGTCAGAACGGCGCGCAGGGCGCGCGCCTCCTCGCTTTCGTCGCTCTCTCCGGCCAGCGTCGATCGCATCGCGGCGAGCACGGACAGCCGCTCCGCGGCGCTCGCCGTCGGATTGTCGGCGACGTCATCGGCGGCCCGCGCGAACCGGTAGAACGCCATGATGGGCGCCCGCTGCTCGCGCTTCAGCACAATCGAGGCGACCGGGAAATTCTCCTGTCGGTGGTCCTTGCCGGATGCGAGCTTCCCCGCGGTCGTGCTCCCGGCCGCCGTCGCGATGTCGATCACGCGATCATTCCCTCGCGCCGGAACCAGTCGATGGCGTCTTTCAGCCCCGCTTCGTAGGGCCGCGCGCTGTAGCCGAGCTCGTTCTGCGCTTTCGCGCTCGAAAAATACATCGCATGCGCCGCCATGCGCAGTCCGTCGAGCGTCAGGAAAGGCTCCCTGCCCGTCAGTCGCGCCATCCGCTCATTGACCCAGGCGAGCGGAAACAGCGGCGCGCGCGGCAGGCTGATCGTCGGCGCCCGGCGCCCGGCGAGCCGCGCGATCGTCGCCAGCATCGCGCGCAGCGAAACGTCCTGGCCGCCCAGGATGTAGCGCTCGCCGATCCGGCCGCGCTCCAGCGCCAGCACGTGGCCTTCCGCGACGTCGTCCACATGGACGAGGTTGAGCCCGCTCTCGACGAAGGCCGGCATCCGTCCCGACGCCGCCTCGACGACGATCCGTCCGGTCGGCGTCGGCCGCACGTCGCGCGGCCCGATCGGCGTGGAGGGCAGCACGATCACCGCGGGCAGGCCGCGCTCGGCGACCATCCGTTCGACCATCCGCTCCGCCTCGACCTTGCTTCTCTTGTAAGCGCCGACCGCCTGGTCCGGCGCCGCGGGTCGGCTTTCGTCGGCGACTCCCGCGGGGTCCGGTCGCAGCGTCGCGACGCTGCTGGTGTAGACGATCCGCTCGACGCCGGCCGCGAGCGCCGCCTCCATGAGGTTACGGGTTCCGGCCAGGTTGTTGCGGACGATCTCCTCGGGATCCGGCGCCCAGATGCGGTAGTCCGCGGCGACATGGCAGAGGCGCGCGACGCCCGCCATCGCGCGATCGAGCGACGCGCGGTCGAGCAAGTCGCCGACCACGATCTCCGCGTCGAGGTCGGCGAGGTTGGTCCTTGGGCTCGACGCGCGCGCCATCGCCCGCACCTTGTAGCCGCGCCGCAGCAAAGCGCGCGCGACGGCCGCCCCGACAAAGCCTGACGCGCCCGTCAGAAGGACAAGGTCGGACGATCGGGTCAGCGTTTCCTCCATGACGACGATCGACCCTAAACGCCTCACCGTATCGCGAGAAGCAGAGATCGACCTTCTTGCGCGACTGGGGCATTGGTCGGTCATGGACTATGCCGGCTACGCCCTGCTGTTGCTGTCCGCGGCCGGAACGGCGTGCCTGCTGGTCGCCGCGGCGCGCCTCTTTCGGTTCGCGCCGCGATCCCCCGCGGCGATCCGCGCCGACGCTGTGACCATCCTGAAGCCGCTGCACGGCGCGGAGCCGGAGCTGCTCGCCAATCTGGCGAGCTTCCTAGACCAGAATCATGACGGTCCGGTTCAGCTCGTCTGCGGCGTCCAGAGCGCCTCCGACCCGGCGATCGCCGTCGTGCAAGCCTTGCGCGAGGCGCGCCCGCAGGCCGACATCACGCTGGTGGTCGATCCTACGATCCACGGCGCGAACGCCAAGATCTCCAACCTCGTCAACATGGCTGCCAAGGCCCGCCACGCCGTTCTGATCGTGAGCGACAGCGACATGGCCGTCGGCCGCGACTATCTGGCGCGCGTGACGGCGGCGCTCGACGCGCCGGGCGTGGGGGCGGTCACCTGCCTCTACCGCGGGCGCGGCGACGCCGGGGGATGGTCGCGGCTCGCCGCGATGGGGATCAACGCCCACTTCCTGCCGAGCGTCCTGCTCGGCACGGCTCTCGGCCTCGCCAGCCCATGCATGGGATCGACCATCGCGCTCCGAGCGCGGACGCTCGAGGCGATCGGCGGATTTGCGGCGTTCTCCGACCGTCTCGCCGACGACTATGCGATCGGCGCGGCCGTCCGGGCCCGAGGCGAAGAGGTCGTCCTGGCCGACCTGCTGCTGACCCATGCCTGCGCCGAAACCAGCCTGAAGGCGCTGCTCCGGCAGGAGCTGCGCTGGAGCCTCACGATCCAGCGCCTCGACAAGGCCGGCTTCGCCGGCAGCGTCGTTCTGCATCCCTTTCCGACCGCGCTCGTCGGGGCGGCCTTTCTGGGATTCACGCCGCTGTCCTTGGCGGCGATCGGCGCGGCGCTCGCGGCCCGGCTGACGATCGCGCTGCTGGTCGACCGGCGGGCGGCCGCGCGCGCCGCGCCGCTGCGCTGGATCCCGGCGCGTGACCTCCTTTCCTTCGCCGTGTTCGTCTGGACATTCTTCAGGGGTTCAGTTGAATGGCGCGGCGCGACCTTCGCCGTGGACGCTGCAGGTCGCCTCGAGAACCGTCGGGACCAGACATCATGATGCGGACCCTGTTCCTCCAGGCGCCCTCCTTCGACGGTTATGACGGCGGCGCCGGCGCGCGCTACCAGATGAAGCGCGAGGTCAAGTCGTTCTGGTATCCGACCTGGCTCGCGCAGCCCGCGGCCCTGGTCGAAGGCTCGAAGCTGATCGACGCCCCGGCGCACGGCCTCGGCTGGGACGACATCAGCCATGAGGCCGACGAGCGCGACCTCGTCATCCTGCACACCTCGACGCCGTCGTTCCGGCAGGACGTCCGCACCGCCGAGCTGCTCAAGGCGCGCAATCCGAAGCTCGTCATCGGCATGATCGGCGCGAAGGTGGCGGTCGAGCCGCAGACGTCGCTCGAGGCGGCGCCGGCGGTGGATTTCGTCGCGCGCAACGAGTTCGACTTCACGATCCTCGACGTCGCGATGGGGCTTCCGCTGCCGGACATCGCCGGGATCAGCTACCGCAACGAAGCCGGCGAGATCGTCCACAACGCCGATCGTCCGGTGCTGGAGAACATGGATCTGCTGCCCTTCGTCGCGCCGGTCTACAAGCGCGACCTGCAGCTCGAGAAGTATTTCGGCGGCTACCTGCTGCACCCTTACGTATCGTTCTACACCGGGCGCGGCTGCAAGAGCCGCTGCACCTTCTGCCTCTGGCCCCAGACCGTGGGCGGCCACAACTACCGCACCCGGTCGATCGCCCACGTGATCGAAGAGGTGAAATACGTGCAGGCCGAGATGCCGGAGGTGAAGGAGATCTTCTTCGACGACGACACGCTCACCGACAACCTGCCGCGCGTCGAGGAGCTGGCCGTCGAGCTCGGCAGGCTCGGAGTCGTCTGGTCCTGCAACGCCAAGGCCAACGTCCCGTACAAGACGCTGAAGGTGATGAAGGACAACGGCCTGCGCCTGCTGCTCGTCGGCTACGAGAGCGGCAACCAGCAGATCCTGCACAACATC
This sequence comes from Hansschlegelia zhihuaiae, assembly GCF_004103825.1. GTDB lineage: Bacteria > Pseudomonadota > Alphaproteobacteria > Rhizobiales > Methylopilaceae > Methylopila > Methylopila zhihuaiae. The sequence goes on along the minus strand of NZ_RYFI01000018.1, from coordinate 17,962 downwards.
AAGAAGGGCATGCGCACCGACGTGGCGCGCCGCTTCACCAAGGATTGCCACGCGCTCGGCATCGTCATCCACGGCACCTTCATCCTCGGCCTCCCGGGCGAGACCGAGGAGACGATCGAAGAAACCATCGAGTACGCCAAGGACATCGACCCCCACACCATTCAGGTGTCGCTGGCCGCGCCTTATCCGGGCACGTTCCTCTACCGGCAGGCGACCGAGAACGGCTGGTTCGACGGCGGCGATCACCTCCTGACCGACGGCGGCGACCAGATCGCGCAGCTGAGCTATCCGCACCTGCCGGCGGCCGTCATCTACCACAAGGTCGAGGAGTTCTATAAGCGGTTCTATTTCAGGCCGTCGAAGATCTGGTCGATCGTCTCCGAGATGCTGCGCGACTGGGACATGATGAAGCGGCGCCTGCGCGAAGGCGTCGAGTTCTTCGACTTTCTGCGGCGGCGCAAGGAAGCGGACGCCGCTGGGTGAAGACCCTTATCGTCACCGCCGATGATTTCGGCGCGGACGTCGCGGTCAACGAGGCGGTCGAGCGGGCGCATCGCGACGGCGTGCTGACCGCGGCGAGCCTGATGGTCGCCGGGCCCGCCGCAGATGACGCCGTCGAGCGCGCGCGCCGGCTGCCGTCTCTCGGGGTCGGGCTCCATCTCGTGCTGGTGGAGGGCCGCCCGACGCTGCCGCCGGAACAGGTTTCGCATCTCGTCGATTCCTCGGGCCGGTTCCGCGGCGACATGTTGCGGGCGGCGATCGGCGTGACAGTCAGACCCGCCGCGCGCCGCCAGCTCGCGAACGAGATCGAAGCGCAGTTCGCGGCCTTTTCGGCGAACGGCCTGCCGCTCGACCACGTCAACGCGCACAAGCATTTCCATCTCCACCCCGTCATCGCGTCTCTGATCCTGAGGATCGGCAGGCGATACGGCATGCGCGCCGCCCGCGCGCCGGTCGAGCCGCGCGCCGTGCTCGCGGCGGCGGAGCCTGGCGTGACGGCGCGGCGGGATCCGGCGATCCTGTGGGCGCGCCTTCTCGCCGCACGCTTCCGCCGCGCCGGCGTGATCGTTCCCGATCAGGTGTTCGGCCTCGCTTGGAGCGGCGCGATGCATGCGGAGCGGCTGAGACGCCTGCTGGCGGCGCTGCCGGACGGCGTGACCGAGATCTACGTCCATCCTGCCGTCGCGGACGCATGGCCGGGCCACGCGCCGGGCTATCGCTATGCGGACGAACTCGCCGCGCTCATGGCCCTCCGCGATGTGGTCGCCGAGCAGGGCATGGCGCTGGCGCGCTTCGGGGATCTCCCGTGAGGCGATACGGCCGCGCCCTGCTGCTGCTTGCGACCGTGATCGGCTTCGCGATCGCCGCCTGGACGATCGGCGCGGTCGGGGGCCGGCAAGTGCTCGACGCGATGGCGTCGATCGGCTGGATCGGCATGGTGGTGTTCATCCTCTGGTCGGGAGGCGTTCTGACGCTGCTCGGCATGGCGTGGCTCGTCGTCGCGCCGGACGAGCCGCTTGCGCGCCTGCCGCTCTTCGTCTGGGCGCGCACGGCGCGCGAGGCCGCGACCGATGTGCTGCCGTTCTCGCACCTCGGCGGGATCGCGGTTGGGGTCCGCACGCTCGCGGCGCGCGGCATTTCCGACCGGGTCATCTACGCCTCGATGATCGTGGACCTGACGACCGAGATGGCCTCGCAACTGCTGTTCAGTCTGGCGGGCGTCGCGGCGCTGCTGCTGCTGGTGGTGACGGACAGCGCCGTTCAGGCGAACATCGCTCCCATGGCCGCCGGCGGATTGGCGGCGCTCGCGGCGCTCGCGGCGTCGTTCGCCTTCGCCCAGCGCCCGATGCTCCAGCTCGCCGGCGCGCTCGGCGCGAGACTGCTGCCGGGATCGGAGGCGGTCATGACGGCGGTGCGTGAACAGCTCGACGCCGTCTATCGACGACCCCGCCGCGTCCTCGCCGCCTTCGTCTTCAATCTCCTGGCGTGGATCGCGAGCGCCGCCGGAGCGTGGATCGCGCTCGTCTTCATGGGCGCGGACACGCCGTTCTGGGGGGTGATGACGATCGAAGCGCTGATCTTCACGCTGCGCAGCGTCGCCTTCGCGGTGCCCGGCGCGATCGGCATCCAGGAGGCCGCCTATGTGCTGATCGGGCCGCTGTTCGGCCTGCCGCCGGCGACCGCCGTGGCGCTCTCGCTGCTGAAGCGCGGCCGCGACCTGGCGATCGGCGTTCCGGCGATCCTGCTCTGGCAGGTCGGCGAATATCGCGCGCTCGCCGACGCCCGGAGGTGACCCGCCGCAAGAGCCTTGCGGGCTGAAAAGGTGGGCGCTCGGCGTGGCGGACGGCTTCGATCCGCTACGGATCGTCGTCGTCCTCGGTTCAAACCGCAGAGCTGAGTCGATCTTTCGAGTTCGCCCGAGCCCAAGTCGGCCTTGGGGCTCTCGCGAAGCGCCCAAATACGCGGTCTTGTTCGAACCGGAGGCAATTCTGGCGCGCCCGAAAGGATTCGAACCTCTGACCCCCAGATTCGTAGTTTCGACTAGGCCTTTGGGAAATCAGGCGTTCTTCTGACAAACGCCAAGAACTGACGCCTTAGAAGATCAACGCTCTCTGAAGCCGACTGCAAAACGCGATGCACCCTCAAAGGGGCCGCGTGAATGTTGCTGACCTCTCCCTTCGATCGATACGGGTTTGGCCGCGAGGGTTGCACCCCGCGGCCCTCTCAAGGCCGCGGGGTGCGGGGCAGGCTTTCGCCTCCCGGCGTTAGGGACACAGCTATTGGGCGTTCGCTGAAATGTCCGATTCGGCTGATCGTCCTGGCGGCCGGTAAGGACCGCGGAGCCTGCCACCGCGCGCCGCGACCAGGCATTGCCTCATCGGGTCGGCCGACAGTTTCCAGGTCCGCCGCCCCGCCAACCCGCAACCCACCATGAATAGTTCCCCGTACTCGCAACCCTCGCGCGACGAGGGTTGCGAGGGTTCGGCGAGGGTTTGCGCGAGGGTTCTGGCCTCAGGATTGAGGAGCTTGCGAGGGTTGCGAGGGTTTACGCACCCACGCGTACACAGCGATTGGAGAGGCGGATGACTTCTGAAATCTCTTATGTGCATGTCTATAAACCCTCGCAACCCTCGCAAGATGTTTATAAGTATCTAATATATAATATGAATTTCGGCCGCGAGGGTTTGACGGGAACCCTCGCGAACCCTCGCAACCCTCGCAAGGTCGGTGGCCGCCCCCGCGGGGGGCGGGTCAAAAGTTCGGACCCTTCAGCCCCGGACCGGTGGGTCAATGCAACGAAAACCGCCGCGAAACTCAGCGCGAGATTTTTTTTATCGATCATAGTCTTAGGCCACCTTGGCGCACGGGAGAGACCGTGCGTCGGGCGACGCGTCGAGGCCGCCGGCGCTCGCCGGCCGGACATCGTTTCTGTCGCGAACGATGTGCTTGCTCACCAGGCCGCGGGTCGCTTCGCCGGTGAATCTCTGGCCATCGAACGAACCGAACCCGCCCCCGGCGGCGACCTGCTGACGAGTGGGGCTGCGGGGTCAAGGGTTTCGGGAGGCCGACGAGGCCTCTTGTCAAATCACTCGAGACGGACTTACGCTTCACCTGCTCATCGAACTGAGGAGCGCCGCCGGCGGGATGCTGGGGCGCGCGGTTCGAGGCTCCTTCGGCGCGGGCGGGATGCTCGGTCAAGGCTCTACGTGGCGGCCATCATGCCGCCCGCTGGGTTTTGCTTCGCCAAAGGTGGCCGATGAGCGATCAGCAACTCGATTTCTCAGGACTTCACGTCGGGCCGGTCCTCGCGCTCGACGTCAGCGCGACCAAGCCGCGAGACGGCAGAATCTCGGGCTACGGGGTGACGTTCACGCCCAGCCCGAACCGCGCCAATCTCATCATCGACCCCCACGCCCTCGACGCGACCATCCGGGAGCATCGGGAGCGCGGAACGATGCCCGCGATGTTGCTGGGCCATCAGAGCGACCGCGTCGTCGGCCGCTGGAGCGAGATGAGCGTCGACTCCTACGGTCTGAGGCTTGCCGGCCAGATCAATCTCAAGTCGCGTTGGGGTTCCGAGGTGTTCGAGCAGATCGAGGCTCGCGACATCACGGGCCTGTCGATCGGCTTCCAGACCCGTGACGTGCGTCACAATCGGGACGCCGTGAAGTCGGCGACGGTCCTTGAAATCGACCTTCACGAGGTGTCGCTGGTCCCCGTCGGGGCCGACCCGAGGGCTCAGCTGCTCTCGGCTTCCAGCGTCGCGACGCAGCGCGACTTCAACCGGATGCTGCGCGGCGTCGGCTTCTCGAAAACCATGGCGACGCAGCTCGCCGCCGGCGGATGGCCGGCGGTCGATGCGCGCCGATCCCCTCTGTCCGACCAGGCGGCTCGCGCGAAAGCACTCGCCGCTCGCGTCCGCGCGGCCACGGCCGCCATGAAGGAGCATTCCCGATGACTTCGACTTCCCTTCCGCGCGTGACCTTCGCTGCCACTCCGCTGGCCGGCAGCGGCTCTTTCGAGGAACTGGCCGCCGCGTTCGAGGAGAACACGCAGGCGACGACCGAGGCGCTCGGCCGAGCGAATGACACGATCGACGACCTTCGCCGCCAGCTCGACGAGCGCGACCGGCGGGTGATCCCTGGCGTCGGCCGGCGTCAGGGACCGATGCGTATCGTCGATGGCCGGCCTGTGGCGCTCTCGCAGATGGCGACTGACGAGGATCGGGCGGGGCGCCTTGATCGCGATCGCGGGGTGATGCTCGCCTTCATGCGGACGGGGGACCACCGCGCCCTCACGGCCGTGGCGGACAGCGAGTTCGCCGCGCCGCTGCAGGTCAGCAGCGAGGTCGACGGCGGCTATCTCGTGCCCGAGGAGGTGGCGCGCGAGATCATGACGTTCCTGCGCAACGGCAGCGCGATGCGCCGGATCTCGCGCCTCGCGACGTCCAGGGCTGCGGAGTTCAAGATCCCGGTCAACAAGGGCGGGCTGTCGGCCGGCTGGGTGACCGAGCATGACGACCGTCCGGAGACCGACGCCCCGAAGTGGGGGATGCTCTCCGTCCCGACCAATGAAGTGTACGCGCAGCCGGCTGTGACGCAGCAGCTGCTCGACGACTCGGCGTTCGACGTCCTCAACGTGCTCCAGGAGGATGTGCGGATCACCTTCAACGAGAAGGAGAACGCCGCGTTCATCACAGGCGACGGCGTGTCGAAGCCGCTCGGCTTCCTGAGCGTGCCTCTGGTCGCGGAGAGCGACGACGTTCGAGCGTGGGGCAAGATCGAATTCGTCTCCCTGCAGTTGGACACGGAAACGGGCAAGCCGACCTCGTGCGATCAGTTGATCGACCTCGTCTATACGCTCAAGGCCGGGTACAGGGCCAACGCGACCTGGCTGATGAACTCGAAAACGGCCGGGATCATCAGCAAGATCAAGGACGCGGACGGCAACTACGTGTGGCGGCAGAGCGTCGAGCGCAGCCAGCCCTCCACGCTGCTGGGCTATCCGGTCGAGATCGACGAGAACATGCCGGACGTCGCGAACGGGACATTCCCGATCGCCTTCGGCGACTTCAACCGCGGCTATCTCATCGTCGACCGGATCGACATGCGGGTGCTGCGCGACCCGTACACCCGCAAGGGCTACGTGCTGTTCTACTGCACCAAGCGGGTCGGCGGATCGCCCTACGACACCAACGCCATCAAGGTTCTCAAAGCCCTTCCCGCGGCGTGAGGGCTTGCGGGCGCGCTTCGGCGCGTCCGCCGGACAAGTCGGCGAGTGTCCGCAACAACCCCGACAGCCGGCGGCGCCCTTCCAACAGAGGGCGCGCGGCCGGCGACTTCAGCGACGCTGGTCCGGCGGGGCCGATTAGGCGATGACGGGGGAGGAACGGTCCGAACCAATGGCGTATATCGGAGGCAAAATTGGTGACGAGATGCCGATCGAGCCAGTCGTCCCGCTCGACCCGAGGAGGCTATGCATCAGCTATGGCGATGCTGCGGCCTCCGGTCACTCGTGGTTCGACACGACGCTGCCGCCGTCCAGCTCTCCCCAGAATACACTTTACTTGAGGCGGGGATGTCACGTCGCGCTCGCCGGCGATCGGACCTTCGGAATATTTTTCGACGTGACGGGGTTCGTGGTCGGTCCGTCGCCGAGCGGTGCGGCCGTGACGCTGAGGCTGCATCGCGCCGCGGGCTTCGGAGCGTTCGAAGAATCGGCGATCGTATGGACCCGGTCGATGGGGCGGGGCGAGACGATACGCTTCGCGGGCGACCTGGCGGCGGGCGCGGATTTGGTGACCCCGGCGCGGTGGTGGCTCACCGCGACGGTCGCGGCAGATCCGTCCGTTCCCGCGACTGCCCCGATCGAATGCACGGACAATTTTCACATGGGCTGAGCGAGCCCGCCTGCAGGCGAAGCGCCGCCTTTTGAAGGAGAAAGCAGAGATGCCGGCATTGGTTGCGCCGCTGATCACAGCCGGGTTCGCCGGCGTCAGCACGACGATCGGGGCGCTCTTCGCGTCGGGCGCGCTGACGCCGGTGGTCCTTCGACCGACCGGCGAGGCGCTGGGCGCCATGGTCGCGCCGGTCGTGCTCCTCGAGGCCCCGCGCAAATGAGCGCGATGATCGGCGTCGTCCAGGCCGACCGCGTTCACCTGTTGGCCGACGCCGCGGTCTTCCCGCCGGGCTCGGACCGCCTGAAGGCCGTCGCGGAGAAGATCCTGCGGGTGCCCGACGTCAATGCGGTGTTCACCGCGCGCGGAGCCGGCGAGAGCTTCGGGGCGTTCATGGCGGCCTGCAGTGCCGTGGGCGCGCCGGATTTCGACAGTTTCGTCGATCGGCTGCCGGCGGTCCTCGAGATCTACGACGCCGCCATGCAGCCCTTCCTGCGGCAGCCGACCGAGCTGCTGATCGCGGGCTGGTCGACGAGGCGGGGCGCGCCGATGCTGCTCTATCGCGCCATGCATGATCTCTTGCCCGGCGCGACGGCCGGCGAGGTCTATGAGGTCGCGTGCTTCACGACCGGGGACGTCGGGGACATGCCCGCCGACCTGGCGACGTTCACCGTCGCCGACGGCGTCGCGGCCATGGAGAAAGCGCGGCGCGCGCCGGCGGCGAGCCTCGGAACGCAGATCGGGGGCTTCGTCATGCACGCGATCGTCAGCGCCGAGGGCCCGCCTGTGTACCACGTGCCGCACAGATGGCCCGACGTCATAGGCGAGCGGCTGAAGCTCCAGGGCGCCTGAGCGCAGCGTCCGGCGGCGAGGCGCGCGCCGCCTTAGCGCGGACGGCGTCCAATTCGCCGCGATCATTCAACGGGTGGCGAGAATACATGCGGACGGCGGACGTCCGGCCGCTATAGAGCCGCTTGTCTCGCGGCGGCCCTCACCATCGTCAACCTTTGATTCACGCGTTCTTTGAAACTAAATTTAGTGGGCGAAAGGTCGTTGTTTCCACGAGGGATAGCGGTCAGTCCGTGGATAGGGGGATTCCAGACTCGACGGCTGAGAAAGACTCGCTCTAGGCTTTGAAGTTGACCGCGCCGAAAAGAAAAACGGCCCGAGGCTGCAATCCTCAGGCCGTTTGGATCGGAGCGGGTCCTGCGAAACTCGTGGTCGCTGCAGGACGGATGAGAGCAAACTCCGATGCTACATTCGTAGCGCTGTTCGCTCTCGCGATCAAGGCGACTGCCTGTCAACTGGTCGTATGGAGAGCATTTATGACCAGCTCAAAGAAGCCCGGCGCGGCCGGGCTCCGCATGCCGTCACGCCGCATCAAGCCGGAAGACGTTCCGACCATCAAGAAGCGCATCCGCCTGGGTGAGTTCTTGAACCGGATCGCGGCCGACTACGACGTGAACCCCGGACGGATCAGCGAGATCAAGACGGGCCACCGGTTCGCGGCGATCCCGGCGGCGACCTGAGCCGCCGACAGGGAGGCGGGGCTTCGGCCCCGCCTCTATGACCAATGTGACTGTAACCTCGTCTGGCACGACGTGACGAAACGTTGGCTCGACGCGGGGGCGACGACGTCGAGAGGGTGCGGGCTCGGGCGCGGCGGGAGCCGGCGGCCGAACTGTTCAGCGCCGTGCGCTGGTTATCGCGAGCTGAACGCCGGCGTGCGGCTCGTGAGGTGAGGCGGATAGCATAATCTGCAAATCCAGAGTGCCGGGTTTGGGCGTCGCTGTGCACAACTTGTCGATGCGACTCGACGGGAGATATCCATTCACAAAAAATGGACGAGGGAAAATTTACACTGAGAGACTCGGATGGCCAAAAGCGCGATCTTTATTCCGAGGGCGAAGGACAAGGATGTGCTCGGCTTTATGGTCGAGGCATGTCGCGCCATTGAAACAAATGAAATCGGGATATTAGAGCTCGGTGCTGCCAAACACTTAAGATTAAATATTGACGACGAAAAAGATCAAAATTCTCTATCGATTTATGCAGACTCAGAAATTTACGCCATAAACGAAGCATATGTTCAAAAAAAAAACATTCAGCCTCTATTACAGGAGAGGCAAGTCTGACGACGGCAGTAATTATATTTTAGATGTTATCGATGTCAATAATAATCCTGGATATGATCAACAAGAACCTGACGTTGGTTCAGATCAGATACATAAGTTAAATGTACTTATAAATGCTCATTTTGAGCAAGATGCGGCTGCTCTTGGTCAGCTTTTCAAGAATCCAAGGATATTTTCGCAGCTGATAGCATCTCATCAGCAACAAGTTGGGGAACTTCAAAAAACGGTGCTTGCCATAAGCGAGCAAGCAGTGGATGCACGACATTCTCTTGAGGTAGAGTACGCCGAGAGACGTTCTACTCTCGAAAAAGAGATTGCAAATAAACATGCTACTCTAAACGCGGAAATCGATGAAAGATTAGTCGATTTTAGTCGGCAAAAGCAGGAGCTAGAAAATCGAGCAAAGCAACTCGATGATCGCAATAACACGCACGTCCGGAGGCAAATCCGGAGAGATCTTAAGCAAAGATTAGAGCAACACTCGAATAAATTCACGGTCTCAGATACTACTCGAAGAATGCGTTGGCCGGTCCATGTGGGTGTGTGGTCAGGTTTAATTGGTCTTGGTGCGCTTATATTTTATTTTTCGTCTGCCGCTCTTGCGCCGTCGCTTCAGGAGACATCATGGATATTCGTGATAACGCTGTTGATTAAGCCGCTTGGGCTAACCTTGGCGATGCTGGGTCTCGGTACATGGTATCTGCGTTGGATGAACCGATGGTTTGAGCAACATTCCAGCGCAGAATTTCAATTGAAACAGTTAGAGTTAGATATTGATAGAGCAAGCTGGGTCGTCGAAACGGCTCTAGAATGGCGACAAGTACAAGACAGTCCTATGCCTACGCATCTTCTAGAAAGTATTTCTCGGAATTTATTTACCAAATCCGATAAGGATGAGGGCGCTGACATGCATCCTGCGGATTATTTGGCATCTGCACTTCTTGGCAAAGCGGCCGCTCTCCGTGTTGCGTTGCCAGGCGGCGGAGAGGTCGAGTGGGGCCCGAAAGCGCTGAAGCAGGCGGGCAAGTCGGACTGAATGCGCCCCCGAAGGGGCAACTTGGCAAATCGCGGGATCTGATGCAGCGTGTCCGTGGGCTTGGAAACCCGGACTGAAGATAGACTGAACAACCCTTTGGCGAGGGCCGCTCCTTTGGAGCGCGGTCGAACTGTGAGCGGACGCGCTTGGCGGCGCGCCGAACCTGGCCATTAGGCCGGGAGCGGTGCGCCATGTCCAGAGCCTCGGCTTAAAAGCGCGTCGGCCTGTCTCTTCAGCAGGTTTCCAACTCCCGGCTGCCGGCCCCGTCGACCGGCGACGGCCTTGGAAAGCCGTATCATCTGAAGAGCCCGACCATGAACGCCTGCACACGCCGCTCTGAAGCCTGCCGTCTAGACGGCAGGGCTGTCATCGCCCGCCGCCGCGTTTCTCCTGAGCTCGACACCGAGCAGCCGGCGCCGATCGAGGCGCGGCCATGAACAGGAGAACCGCCATGACAACCTCAGCCGCCGCAGCTCTGACCATCGCTTCCGGCCAATCCGCCCGCCCGGCGGCGCCCAAGCCGCGGGTCGTCGAGAGCCAACTCGACATATCGATCCGTCGCCACGAGGCGGCTGTCGAGGAGTTGGAGGCGGCCCAGCGCGCCTACCTTGAGATCGCGGAAGCATACGACAAGGCGTATCCCGTCGAGATGCTGCCGGCGACCCCTTGGAGCTTGGGAGCACATATCTCATCCCGCATGACGTCCGAGAAGTGCAAGGATCTCGTCAAGCTCGACTTCCACCAGTTGCGGGGCTGCGGGGACCTTCTGGCTAGAATGGATCCCGAGATTGGCGAGTCAGTGCGCGTGACGTTGGTCGCCAAGGAGGCCGAAGCTCTCGCGCGCGTCGATCGGCTTTTCGACGACAGGCGGTCACGCGAAGACGCATTCGGACTGACTGCGGCGGAGGGGCGGCACCAAACGGCGATGGAGGCGGCGTTCGCCGCCGGCGACGCTGTCTTCCAATGTCCCTGTCGCACCATCGACGAAGTTCGCCGGAAGGCCCGCTATCTCATATCCAGCACGGCGATCACTCCTGGACTGGAATACGAGCCCGAGGACATTCTCAAGGCGTTCTTGGCATAACGACCTTCGCCGTGCGGTGCCGGGGCGCCACGACAGCGTAAGCACAGGGGCCGACCGCAGTGATGCGGTCGGCCCTAGCTTTTGGGGGCGTCAGGCCACGAACTTGCTAAATCGGTTGATTAAGGTATGGTGCCTTAATCAACCGATGGAGGCCTCTGGTGTCCCGGAAATATCTCCTTTCAGAAGTCGCCGCCGTCGTCGGAATCCCGGTGGGCGCATTGCGCAATTGGGTCCAGCGGAAGCAGTTCTGGTTCGACGACGACGAGGATCTCACAGCACCGGCGGCGGGCCTCCCGCACCAGATCGGGGAACGCAGCCTGATGCGCGTCGCGATCATGGCGCGGCTCACCCGCGTGGACGGGCTCTTTGCCGGCCGAGCGTGGGAGATCACCAGCGCTTTCACAGAGTTCGGAGATATCGGGATCGTCGGCCTCGACGAAGAGGTGCGGGGACCTGGCGAGATGTACAAGGGCGAGCGTTTTACGACGTTCCTCGTCGCCGCGGGGCACGGTCAACGCCCCCTCGTCGTGAAGGCAGACCGGGAGGCTGGTTATATCGAGCTCGTGGCGACGATGCTCGAGCACACCAGCGCGATCGTCATCAACCTCAACCGGCTCCATGAAAGCGTCGCGGCGGGTTTAGCAGCCGTCCGCGACAAAGAGGTCGGCCGGATGTCTCAGACAGTCGACGCCTAGATTCCGGAGCGGCTTGATGGTTAGCGCTGCTCTGCCTCCCGGAATCATTCCGCGCGGGCTGCCCCGCGATCAGGCCGCCGCCTATCTGGGGTTGACGCCTCGCCAGTTCATGGCGCGGGTGCGCGAGGGCCACTTGCCCGGCCCGATCCCCGGCTCGCAGATCTGGGATCGGGCGGCGCTCGACGCCTGGCTCGACCAGGTCGGCGGGCTCGTGCAGCGCGTCCCGAACACCTCGGCCGAGGCCGAATACGAAGCGTGGAAGGCGCGCCGTGCCGGCTAGCAGGACCCCGCGCGTCAACACGGTGCGCCGGAAGCTCGCGACCGGCGAGGTGGCGACCTATCACTATCACCGCGACACCGGCGACCGGCTCGACGGCGAGCCCGGCACGCCAGAATTTGCGCGGAGTTGGGCCGACGCGGAGGAGCGGCGGCGGAACCGGACGGGCGGCACGCTCGCCGGGATCATCCGCGACTGGGAGAACAGCGCGGAGCACCGCGCCCGCGCCGTGTCGACGCGCGCCGAATACAAGCGCATCACGACGGCGATCGACGCCAAGTTCGGCACCGTGCCGGCCGGCGCCCTCGTGGCGCGAGGGTTCCGCCGCGACGTCCTCGCCTGGCGCGACGAGCTCGCAATCCGGACGCCGCGCGAGGCCGACAACCGCGTCACGATCCTCGCCAGCGTCCTCGCCTGGGCGGCCGATCGCGGGCACATCGAGGCGAACGTCCTGCAGAAATGGCGGCGGGTCTACAAGTCCGACCGCTCCGAGAAGATCTGGCTTCCGGAGCACGTCGCGGCGTTCCTGAAGGCGGCGCCCGACGAGCTCGCGCCGGCGATGATGCTCGCGCTCCACACCGGCCAGCGGCGCGGCGACCTGCTGAAACTGCCGTGGTCGGCCTATGACGGCTCGGCGCTGACGCTCCGGCAGGGCAAGGGCGGCCGGCGCGTCGTCATCCCGTGCACTGCGGCGCTCCGCGCGACGCTCGACGGGCAGACGCGCCGCGGGCCGCTGATCCTCGTCACGAAGACGGCGCGCGCCTGGTCGGCGCGCTACTTCGCGGCGCAATGGGACGCGGCCGCGAAGGCGGCTGGCGTCGCCGATCTCCACTTTCACGACCTGCGCGGGACGGCGATCACGATGCTCGCGGAGGCGGACTGCACCGTGCCTCAGATCGCGTCGATCACCGGCCATTCGCTGCGATCGGTCGACGCGATCCTTGAGAAATATCTGCCTCGGACGCGCGCACTCGCCGAGCAGGCGATCGCGAAGCTCGAGAACAGCTTCGGAACGAAATCCGCAAAACGTTCTGCAAAACGGAATGGGAGCACTGAGGCTAAGTAGTGGCGCGCCCGAAAGGATTCGAACCTCTGACCCCCAGATTCGTAGTCTGGTGCTCTATCCAGCTGAGCTACGGGCGCGCGTCCCGCCGGATCATGCCGCGCGGGAGGCGAGGTCATTAGCGGCTCGCCGCCGCCTTGGCAAGCATTTGACGAACGACCGGCGATCCCAGCGACAGCCAGGGGTCCCACGAGCGAACCCTCAGGCGCGGGCGCGCTCGCGTTCGCGGGCGCGGGCCTGGAGGTCGATCGGACGGTCGGGGATCGTGAAGCGGAAGGTCGCGCCCATCGTGCCGTCGACCAGCGAGATCGACCCGCCATGGGCGCGCACCAGCTCGGCCGCGATCGCGAGACCGAGGCCGGTGCCGCCGGTGCGGGTCGAGCCCTGGAACGGCTCGAACAGATGCTCGCGCGCCTTGGGCGGCAGGCCGGGGCCGGTGTCGGAGAGCTCGATCACCACCACAGCGCCCTCGCGGCGGCCGAGCACGCGGATCTGGTCGCGCGTGGGATCGGGGCCGCCGCGGCTCTCGAAGGCCTGCATGGCGTTGCGGCCGAGATTGAGCAGCGTGCGGAAGATCTGGTCCGGATCGGCGTCGACCGTCAGCCCGCGCTCGACCGCGGACACGAAGCCCACGGGGCCCCCGGAAGCCAGCCCGAGCGCGGTCCGCACGTCCTCGACCACGTCGGCGAGCGGCGTCATGCGGCGGCTCGGCGGGTTCTCGTGCGCCGCGCCGTAGGACAGGGTCGACTGGCAGAAGTTGATGGCGCGGTCGAGCGTCGCGATCAGCCGCGGCGCGAGCTTCTGGACGGTCGGGTCGGAGACTGACTGCAGCCGGTCGGACATCAGCTGCGCGGAGGCCAGCATGTTCCTGAGGTCGTGATTGATCTTGGAGACCGCGAGGCCGAGCGCCGCGAGCCGCGACTTCTGCTGGAACTGCCCGTGGATCTCGAGCTGCATGCGCTCGAGCTCGGCCTCGGCGACGCCGATCTCGTCGGCCCGGCCGGACGCCACCACGACGCGGCTCGCATCCTCGGGCGCGTCCGCGAAATCGACCATCGACTCGGTGAGGCGGCGCACCGGGCGCACGATCATCAGGTCGAGCGTCACATAGACCAATGCGCCGGTGACGAGCGAGATCACCAGCGCGAGCAGCAGCACCTTGCTCGAGAAGGCGAGCATCGCGTTGCGCAGCGCGGTCTCGTCGACCACGATCTCGATCACGTCGCCCTCGGACGGGCCGTCGGCGATCACCCGCGCCAGGCGCCTGTCGCCGTTCAGCATGGCGTCGAAGGCCTCGAGCACGGCCGAGGGGCCTACGCTCTCGCGCCGGTCGACGGTGATCGCGACCTCGGGCGGCATGTCGGCGACCGCGAGCAGGCGGCGCGCCTCCCCGGTCTTCATCACGATGGCGCGGGCCTCCACGACCCGCAGCAGCTTCCGGGCGAGCGGCTCGGCCACCATGCCGTCGGGCGCGGCGTCGAGCGCCAGCGCCGCGGTGCGCGCGCGGTTCAGCTGGTCGTCGATATAGTTCAGCCTGAAATTCGCGACCGAGGGCACGAAGATCAGGATTTCGGACACCATCACGAACAGCGCCGTCAGCGCCAGCAGCTTGCCGGACAGCCCGAGGCGGCCCTGCGGCTGGTCGTCGATTGCGTGCTCGTCGGTCATCTGTGCGGATCGGGGCGGCGGATCAAATCACCAAGGCGTCGGACGGGGCGGATGATGCGGCGCGCCCGAGGCCGCGTCAAACGATGCGCGCCCCGTTCGCCGCCGCCTTGACCCTCTGGGACCGATCAAAGCATCGCGACAAGGCGGTCTGGGCGCCCCGGCGTCATTGACTTGCCGCGCGGGGCGCCCGTATAAGCCGCGCCATGTTCGCGCCCGCGGAGACCGCGGGTTTTTTCGTTTGGCCGCATGTCTTGCGTGGCCGCCCGCCGATGAGGCGCGGGCGGTGAGCCCGAAGGCTTCGGCGACCGGAGATCAGTTTCGTGAAACGGACCTATCAGCCCTCCAAGCTCGTCCGCAAGCGCCGGCACGGCTTCCGCGCGCGCATGGCGACGGTCGGCGGCCGCAAGGTCATCGCGGCGCGCCGCGCCAAGGGCCGCAAGCGGCTGAGCGCCTGACCGGACGGCTCGCGCCGCGTCCGGTCGCCCCGCCATGGCGAAGGTCGCGCGATCGCTCGACATGATGCGCCGGCGCGCCGATTTCGTCGCCGCCACGAAGGCGGGCGTGAAGGTCGGCGGGCCGCTGATCTCGCTCCAGCTCAGGGATCGGGCCGCGCCGGACCAGCGCCCCCGCGTCGGCTTCACCGCGACCAAGCGGATCGGCGGCGCGGTCGAGCGGAACCGGATGAAGCGGCGGCTGCGCGCCGCCGCGGGCGAGGCGCTCGCGGGCGAGGCCCGGGCCGGCTGCGACTATGTGCTGGTGGCGCGCCGCGCGGTGCTGGACGCGGGTTTCGACCGGCTGCTGCGCGACCTTTCCGAACAGCTGAGGCGCGCGCACGGAAAGGCCGATGGCGGCCGGGACGCCGGGCGCGCGGAACGGCGGCGCGAAAGCGGACGATAGATGGACAATCGCAACACAATCCTCGCCGTCGTCCTGTCGATCATGGTGCTGATCGGCTGGCAGTATTTCTTCGCCAAGCCGCAGCTCGACGCGCAGCGCCAGCAGCAGCAGACCCAGCAGGCGCTGACGAGCGAGAACAAGGGCGCGGCGACGCCTGCGGCCGGCGTCGCCCCGACCCCGACGACGGCGCCTGGCGCGCCGTCTGCCGGCGCGGCGCCCGCGGTCAAGACCCGCGAGCAGGCGCTCGCCTCCGGCCCGCGCGTCAAGATCGACAGCCCGCGGCTCGACGGCTCGATCTCGCTCGTCGGCGGCCGGGTCGACGACGTCCAGCTCAAGGACTACCGCGAGACCGTCGACCCCAAGAGCCCCGAGATCGTGCTGTTCGCGCCGCTCGGCAGCCCGCAGCCCTATTACGCCGAGTTCGGCTTCGTGAACGCCTCCGGCGGGACCGCGCGGCTGCCCGACGGCCGCACCGAGTGGAAGGCCGAGACGCAAGGGGCGCTGACGCCCCACAACCCGGTGACGCTGTCCTGGGACAACGGCCAGGGACTCGTCTTCCGCCGCACGATCTCGGTCGACGGCGACTATCTGTTCACGGTCAAGGACCAGGTCGAGAACAAGGGTTCGGCGGCCCAGACCCTCTACCCCTACGCGCTCGTCTCGCGGCACGGCGAGCCGCATGTCTCGGGCTACTACATCCTGCACGAAGGCCTGATCGGCGTGATCGGCGAGGAGGGCCTGAAGGAGGTCTCCTACAAGAAGGTCTCGGAGGGCGCGCAGACCTTCAAGGGCACGGGCGGCTGGCTCGGCATCACCGACAAATATTGGGCGGCGGCGCTGATCCCGCCGCAGGACAAGAGCTTCCAGGCGCGCTTCGCCTCGACGACCGAGGGCGGCAAGACCTATCAGAGCGACTATCTGCTCGACGCGCTCAGCGTCGCGCCCGGCGCGACCGGCGAAGTGACCGGCCAGCTGTTCGCCGGCGCCAAGCAGGTCTCGGTCATCGACAAATACGAGAACAATCCGGGCTGGGTCGGCCGCCTCATCGGCGCGCGCTACGATCCGAACCGGCCGACGATCCAGAAATTCGAGCTGCTGATCGACTGGGGATGGTTCCACTTCATCACCAAGCCGATGTTCTACGCGCTCGACTTCTTCTACAAGCTGCTGGGCAATTTCGGCCTGTCGATCCTGGTCGTGACGGTCATCGTCAAGCTGCTGTTCTTCCCGCTGGCGAACAAGTCCTACGTCTCGATGTCGAAGATGAAGCTTGTGCAGCCAGAGATGGCGAAGATCAAGGAGCGCTTCCCCGACGATCGCGCCCGCCAGCAGCAGGAGCTCATGGAGCTCTACAAGAAGGAGAAGATCAACCCGCTGGCCGGCTGCCTGCCGATCGTCGTCCAGATCCCGGTGTTCTTCGCGCTCTATAAGGTGCTGTTCGTCACCATCGAGATGCGGCATGCGCCGTTCTTCGGCTGGATCCACGACCTCGCCGCGCCCGATCCGACCTCGCTGTTCAACCTGTTCGGGCTGATCCCCTGGGAGGTCCCGCACTTCCTGCTGATCGGCGTGTGGCCGATCATCATGGGCGTCACGATGTTCGTGCAGATGCGGCTGAACCCGGCTCCGCCGGACCCGACCCAGGCGATGATCTTCAACTGGATGCCGCTGTTCTTCACCTTCCTGCTGGCGTCGTTCCCGGCCGGGCTGGTGATCTACTGGACCTGGAACAACCTGCTGTCGATCCTCCAGCAATGGGTGATCATGAAGCGCCAGGGCGTGAAGGTGGACATCATCGGCAACACGATGGACGTGTTCAAAAAGAAGCCCGCGGACGCGACGAAGACGTGAGCTGAGATCGTGTCCCGNNNNTGAGCCGGGACCCATTTTGCGCGGCGACTTCGAGAGAAGCGGCGCGCACGCCGTGAAGGTTCCGAACGCCGGAGCCGAATGGGTCCCGGCTCAAGGCCGGGACATTGAGGGCGGCGGTGCGGAGACGTTGAGCGGGATGTCCGAAGCGCCGGAGCTGGACCAAGACCCCTATCCCGAGTTCGGCCGCAAGCTGTTCGCCGGGCCCTGCGACTTCCTGCGCAGCTGCGCCAAGCTCGAGCAGCTGCCGGGCATGGACCGGCCGGAGGTCGCCTTCGCGGGCCGCTCCAACGTCGGCAAGTCGAGCCTCGTCAACGCGCTGACGGGCCGCAAGACGCTCGCCAAGACCTCGAACACGCCGGGCCGCACCCAGCAGCTGAATTATTTCGACCTCGGCGGCCAGGCCTATCTGGTCGACATGCCGGGCTACGGCTACGCCCAGGCGCCGGTCGAGCAGGTGCGGGACTGGACGCGGTTGGTGAAAGCCTATCTGCGCGGCCGGGCGAGCCTGGCGCGCGTCTTCGTGCTGATCGACGCCCGCCACGGGATCAAGGAGGTCGACAAGGACGCGCTTGGCCTGATGGACCAGGCGGCGACCTCCTATCAGGTCGTGCTGACCAAGCTCGACCAGCTGAAGGCCGCGGAGCGCGACGCGCGGATCGAAGAGACGCTCGCGGCGCTCAAACGCCGGCCGGCGGCCTTTCCGGAAGTCCTGGCGACCTCGAGCCGCGACGGGATCGGCATCGCCGAGGTCCGCGCGGCGATCGCGCGGCTGATCGACGAGCGGCGCTAGGGTCTGTACCCAATAGATTTGCGGTGTGGACTGCGTGCTGATTCAAGG
>NZ_RYFI01000017.1:116619-120387 GCF_004103825.1 Hansschlegelia zhihuaiae | reverse complement strand
GCTTGCGCCGCGTCGACCTCTCCCCGCTGGAAACAGGTGGGCGGAGGCGCGACGGAACGGGATCGGAACGGGATCGAGATCGCCGACAGCGTCCGGTCGCGCGACGTGATGAAGGCCTCCGCCGCCGCGACGAGATCGATCATGCGCTCGTAGGAGTCCCGGGCGGTCTCGCCGAATGAGAAGATCCCGTGCTTGAGCAGGATCAGGCCCTCGACCTTGGGGCTCTGCTCGAAGACCTCGGCGGCGGCCTTCGCCAGCGAAAAGCCCGGCATGATGTAAGGCACGAGACCGACCCGCCGGCCCCAGACCTCGTCGCAGAGGCGTTCGGCCTCGCGCTGGTCCGCGATGGCGCAAACCGCGACCGAATGGGTGTGGTCGATGAATTTCTGGGGCAGGAAGGCGTGCAGCAGCGTCTCGACCGACGGGTTCGGGGCGGCGGAGTCCATCAGGTTCTGGCGCTGGACGTTGACCATCTCCTCGTCGGAGAGCGCGTCGAGCAACCGGAGACGCCTGAGCGGTTCGAGGCGGACGGCGGGATGGCCCGCGGGCTCGATGGTCGCGAGGTCCCAGCCGCTGCCCTTGACGCGCAGGACGTTGATCTCTTCGCCGAGGACGGTGGTCGCACGCGTCTTCACCGACGTGTTGCCGCCGCCATGCATGACGAGCGCCGGGTCGCGGCCGAGCAGCCGGGCCGTGTAGGTGCGCAACGCCAGATCCTCGCCGACGCCGCGCTTGGCGTAGGCCGCGACAGTCGCGGCGGCATCCCGGTCCGACCACAGGCTGGTCACGCGGCTTTGGCCTCCGCGGGAAACAGCGAGGCCAGCCCCTCGGCGCTCGCGTCGCAGACGCCGCGTTCGGTGATGAGGCCGGTGACGAGGCGCGACGGCGTCACGTCGAAGGCGGGGTTGCGGGCGGGCGTCGCCTGGGGCGTCAGCCGCACCCTCTCGACGCGCCCGTCCACGGCCATGCCGGCGAGATGCGTGACCTCTTCCGGCGAGCGCTCCTCGATCGGGATGTCGCGGAGGCCGTCGACGATCCTCCAGTCCACCGTCGAGGCCGGCAGCGCGGCGTAGAACGGCACTCCGCAATCCTTCGCGGCCAGCGCCTTCAGATAGGTGCCGATCTTGTTGCAGACGTCGCCGGCCCGTGTCGTGCGGTCGCTGCCGACGATACAGAGGTCGACCTCGCCGCGCTGCATCAGGTGCCCGCCGGCGTTGTCGACGATGACGGTATGGGCGACGCCCTCCTGGGCGAGCTCCCAGGCGGTCAGGCTCGCGCCCTGGTTCCGTGGCCGCGTCTCGTCGACGAAGACATGAACCGGGAGCCCCGCCCGATGGGCCTTGTAGATCGGCGCAAGCGCGGTTCCCCAATCCACGGTCGCGAGCCATCCGGCGTTGCAGTGGGTCAGCACGTTGACGCGGTCGCGGCCGGATTTTTCGAATGCGGCGCGGATCAAGCTCTCGCCGTGGTTGCCGATCGCCGCGCAGGTCTCGGCGTCCTCGTCCGCGATCGCCGCGGCCTCGGCGAAGGCGGCGTCGGCGCGGTCGGAGGCGGGCAGGGCCGCGAGCCGCCGCTCCATGCGCTCGAGCCCCCAGCGCAGATTGACCGCAGTCGGCCGCGTCGCGAGCAGCCGGGCGCAGGCGCGCCTGAGACCGTCATCCGAGGCGTCGTCGCACATGGCGAGCGCCGCCCCGTAGGCGCCGGCGGCGCCGATCAGCGGGGCGCCCCGCACCACCATGTCGGCGATGGCGCGGGCGGCGTCCTCCATCGAACGCAGCGAGACCGTCTCGAAGGCGTGCGGCAGCCGCGTCTGGTCGATCACCGAGACATGGCCGCGGTCCGGCCAGATCGTCCGAAAATCCCGTCCTTCGACCTGCACTGCGTCCTCCCGGCGAGCGCCGGACCATAGCGCCTGCGCAGGCGTCCGTCAGGCGCTCTCGATCGCAGGCGCCGCGACGATCAGCTGCGACGCCACGCTGAGGATGTGCTTGTGATTCGGCATGCGGATGACGCTAGCGGGATCAGAGACGCGCCGCCTGCCGCGGGCTGCTACTCGGCCGCGATGGCCTCGTAGCGGCGCGGCAGGTCGAGCCTGGACCATACGGCGTCCATCGCGACGGCGAGTTCGCGGATCAGCGCGTCGTCGTGCAGCGGGGAAGGGGAGATCCTCAGCCGCTCGGTGCCGCGCGGCACCGTCGGATAGTTGATCGGCTGGATGTAGATTCCGTGCTCGGCGAGAAGCAGGTCCGACGCCGCCTTGGCCTTCTCCGGGCAGCCGACCAGCACCGGCACGATGTGAGTCTCGGACGGCATCACCGGCAGGCCGCGGGCGGAGAGCGCGATCTTGGTCTGCAGCGTCTGGCGCTGATGCCGGTCGCGCTCCGACTGGCTCGCCTTGAGATGCGCCACCGACGCGCGGGCGGCCGCGGCGATCGCGGGCGGCATGGCCGTGGTGAAGATGAAGCCCGGCGCATAGCCGCGGATCGCGTCGACGATGGGCTTCGAGGCAGCGACGTAGCCGCCGATCACGCCGAACGCCTTGGCGAGCGTGCCCTCGATCACGTCGACCCGGTGCATCACGCCGTCGCGCTCGGCGATGCCGGCTCCGCGGGGGCCATACATCCCCACGGCATGCACTTCGTCCAGATAGGTCATCGCGCCGTATTCCTGCGCGAGATCGCAGATCTTGCCGATCGGCGCGACGTCGCCGTCCATCGAATAGACGCTCTCGAAGGCGATCAGCTTCGGCCGCTCGCGGCCGGCCTCCTTGAGGAGCCGCTCGAGGTCGCCGAGGTCGCTATGGGCGAAGATCTTGCGCGAGCAGCCCGAGCCGCGCATCCCGGCGATCATCGAGGCGTGGTTCAGCGCGTCGGACAGGATCAGGCAATCGGGCAGTAGCCGCGCCAGCGTCGAGATCGACGCCTCGTTGGAGACATAGCCGGAGGTGAAGACAAGACCCGCCTCCTTGCCGTGGAGGTCGGCGAGCTCCTGCTCGAGCAGCACGAGGGGGTGGTTGGTGCCCGCGATGTTCCGCGTGCCGCCGGCCCCGGCCCCGACCTTCTCCGCGGTCTCGACCAGCGCTTCGATGACCGCCGGGTGCTGGCCCATGCCAAGATAGTCGTTGGAGCACCAGACCACGACGTCGCGCGCGCCTTCGGGCGCATGCCAGGTCGCGCGCGGGAAATCGCCGGCGCGGCGCTCGAGGTCGGCGAAGACTCGGTACCGCTTCTCGGCGTGCAGCTGGTCGACCGCGCGACGAAAGACGTCGTCATATGTCATGTGGCGCATCATCCCGCCGACTTCATAATGGTTCTAGGTCCGGATGTCGTGGGCGGAAGGTCGAAAAGCGACAGAAGGCCGCGCAATTTTGAGCAGGACGGCGCGACGTTGGGCGCCAACGCGGGGCTTTGGGTTGACCGGACGGCCGGTCTGCGGCCTTAGAGCGTGCGATCGAAGCCAACCGAGGGGCCGACCATGTCCGCCATGCGCCTGATCGTCGCCGGAGCCGCCGGGCGGATGGGCCGGGCGCTCGTCCGCGCCATCCACGAGACCGACGGCGCGGTGGTCGCCGGCGCCTTCGAGCGGCCGGGCTCCGAGGCGGTCGGCCTTGACGCGGGCGAACTCGCGGGCGTCGGCCCGCTCGGCGTCGCGGTGACCGACGATCCGCTGCCGCTCGTGCTCGATGCCGAGGGCGTTCTGGACTTCACCGTGCCGGACGCGACCGTCGCGCTGTCCGAGCTCTCGGCCCAGGCGCGCATCGTCCATGTC
>NZ_RYFI01000017.1:56691-116544 GCF_004103825.1 Hansschlegelia zhihuaiae | reverse complement strand
CGCCGCCGCCCGCCACGCGGCGGTGGTGCGCTCGGGCAATATGAGCCTCGGCGTCAATCTGCTCGCGGGCTTCGCCCGGCAGGCGGCGCGTGCGCTCGGGCCGGCCTGGGACGTCGAGATCGTCGAGATGCACCATCGGGCGAAGGTCGATGCGCCGTCCGGCACCGCGCTGATGCTCGGCGAGGCGGTCGCCGAGGGACGCGGGATCGCGCTCGCCGAACATGCGGTGCGCTCGCGCGACGGCCATGTCGGCGCGCGAGCGGAGGGCGCAATCGGCTTCGCGACGCTGCGGGGCGGCACGGTGGTGGGCGACCACATGGTGATCCTGGCGGGTCCGGGAGAGCGGGTCGAGCTCGGGCACCGGGCCGAGGACCGCATGATCTTCGCCCGCGGCGCCGTGCAGGCCGCGCTCTGGGGCCGCGGCCGCAAGCCCGGCCATTACGCGATGGCTGACGTGCTCGGCCTGTCGGACGCGTGAGCGTCTCGCCCGTCGCATTTATCGCGCGGCTGAGCTAAGGGATCGTCGCGCCCTGTCTCGCTCCGGAGCCCGCCCGCATGCAACGACGCCTTGTCCTCGTCCGTCACGGCCAGAGCGAGTGGAACCTCAAGAACCTGTTCACCGGCTGGAAGGACCCGGACCTCACCGAGAAGGGGGTCGAGGAGGCGATCGAGGCGGGGCGCCGGCTGAAGGCCGAGGGCCTGAAGTTCGACGTCGCCTTCACCTCGAAGCTCCAGCGCGCCCAGCGCACCAGCCAGCTGATTCTCGCCGAGCTCGGCCAGCGCAATCTTCAGGTCATCGAGGACGAGGCGCTAAACGAGCGTGACTATGGCGAGCTCACCGGCCTCAACAAAGACGACGCGCGCAAGACCTGGGGCGACAAGAAAGTGCTCATGTGGCGGCGCTCTTACGACGTGCCGCCGCCGGGCGGCGAGTCGCTGCGCGACACGGTGGCGCGCGCGCTGCCCTATTTCGTCCGTGAGATCCTGCCGCAGGTGCTGAATGGAAAGACCACTCTGGTCACGGCGCACGGCAATTCGCTGCGGGCGCTGATCATGACGCTCGAGCGCCTGACGCCCGAGGAACTGCTGCAGCGGGAGCTCTTCACCGGAGCGCCCATCATCTACGAGATGCGCGCCGATTCGACGATCGAGAGCTGGCGCGACCTCGCCGGGGCGCCGGCAGACGCCGCGGAGTGAGGCGCCTGTGACCCACGCGCCCCGTCTTGAACGTCTCAAAAGAATCTGATTGGCGCCCCGGCTGCGAGCGCGCATCATTCTCCAAATGGCGGATGCGGCCCCTGGACGTTCTCGAACATTGGCGCGTGGTGCAGTCGCACTGACCGTCGTGGCGCTCTCGACCGTTTGGTTCGCCTGGTCCGCACAAGCGGGCGAGGCCATGGCTTCGCCGACGCGTTCGCAACTTCAGCCTGCGGCTCCAGCCTCACAACCTCAGAGCTGGCGCTCTGGCGACGCCGAGCGTGCCGACGAGTCCTCGGGCTCGCCCCCTGTGATGAGGGCGGCCGAATGCGTCGGCGTCGATCTCGTCAAGGCGCTGCAATCGAGCGACGCCGCGAGCTTCGAGCGGTTCGAGAGCTCTGCGCGCGCCGTCGCCAACGGGCAGGGGCTGCTGTGGCGGATCGAGGGGAAGGGCGGCAAGGCCTCCTACCTTTTCGGCACGATGCATTCGAGCGAGCCGGTCGCGAAATCGTTCGACGAGCTGGTGCTGCGCGCGCTCCGGCGGGCCCGGGTGGTCGCGACAGAGCTCCCCGGCGCGAGCACGCGCAAGGTCGCGAACGAGCTGCGCCGTCTGGTCGCGAACCGCTCCTTCCGTCCCGAGGGTGATTCGCTCGGCGCGCTGCCCACGGACGTCCGCGAGCGGGTCGAAGCGCGCGTCGCGCGCATCGGCATCCCGCCCACTGTGGTCGAGCAGCTGCAGCCCTGGTACCTCGCGCTCGCGCTGTCGCGCTCGCATTGCTCGAGCGGCCAGGCGGGCGTCGACCCCGAGACCGCGGATGCGCGCATCGAGCGCTTCGCGGTCGAGCAGGGCGCGGCGCTGGTCGCGCTCGAAAGCCCCGTCGAGCAGGTCGACGCGCTGGCGTCGATCCCCGACGAGGTCGCGCTCAGGATGATGCGCGAAGCGACCGAGCGCGACCTAAGGCCCGAGGACGTCGAGAGCACCATCACCGGCCTCTACACGACGCGCCGCATCGGCTATCTGCTGGCCATGCGCGGCCCGATCTGGGCCGGGGTGTTCGACGTCGACGGCTACGCGGATTTCCTCGCTGCCTTCATCACCCGCCGCAACATCGCGATGCTGCAGCGGGCGCGGCCGATCCTGTCGGCGGGGGAAGCGTTCCTCGCCGTAGGCGCCCTGCATCTTCCGGGCGAGGGCGGGCTGGTCGAACTGATCCGCCGCGCCGGTTATTCGGTCACGCGCATCTGGTGACGCGAGAGAGCGTCGCGAGCCGCCGTTCGGATCAGTTCGCCTGGCTCTGCCCCGCCTGCGCGGTCTGGCCCTCGAAGCTCGTCGGCGGGGGGCTGATCATCGTCGCGCCGCCGGCCTGCACGCGATAGACCGCGAGCCCGCGTTCATTGCCGCCGTCCGGCCTGAAGCGGAACGTCCCGTCCACCCCCGAGAATCCCGACGGATTGGTGAAGGCCTCGTCGGTCAACGCGTTCGGCCCCTGGGTCTTGACCAGCGCGGCGACCAGAGAGGTCGCATCATAGGCGAGCGAGGCGGTGCGGACCGGATCGGCGCCGTATTTCGCGCGGTAGCGCTGCGCGAAGGATTTGTAGCCTCGATCGTCCGGAGCCGCGTACCAGGCGCCCGAGAGGCTGGCGTCCTGCGCGACCGCCGGATCGTCCCAGAGTCCGGTGCCGAGCAGCTGCAGGCGCTTCAGGTTGACGCCGTTCGCCGCAAGCATGCCGACCACCGCCTGGACGTCGGACGCCGTGTCGGGAATGAGCAGGGCGTCGGCCTGCGGCAGGGTCGAGGACAGGCGTGCGACCGCCTCGGACATCTTGGCCTTGTCGGAGGAGTAGTGCTCCAGTCCCACGACGCGTCCGCCGGCCTTCGCGACCGCCTGCTGGAAGGCGGCCTCGACCACCGAGCCGTAGCCGGTCTCCGGCAGCAGCGCCGCGAAGGAGCGCTTTCCCTGCGCGACGGCGTAAGAGACGATCCGGTTCACGTCGGATTCCGGCATGAAGCTCAGCAGGTAGATGCCGCGCGAGGCGACGTTCTGGTCGGTGGAGAAGGCGAGCATCGGCAGGTTCCGCTGCCGTACGACCTGGCCGGCGCTCGCCACCGAATGGGCGAAGAGCGGCCCGATCACGAGCTTGGCGCCCTCGTCGGCGGCCGCCTGCGCCGCGGCGCGCGCCCCCTGCGCGGTGCCGCCGTCGTCCTTCACCATGAGCTGGACGTCGGGCGTGTTGAACTCGGCCAGCGCGAGCTCGGCGGCGTTCCTCATCGACCTGGCGGCCTGCCCGCCGTTTCCGGACGCCCCCTGCGGCAGCACCAGCGCAACTTTCACCGAGCCCTGACCGACCACCTGCTCGAGCGGCTTGCTCTCGACCTTCGGAGTCGGCGCGGCTTCGGGCAGCGGGTCGAGCGCGGCGCGATCGTCGTCCATGTCCGAGCCGCAGGCCGACAGCAGCGCGCAGGCGGCGATGGCCAAGAGCCCGCGCCGGAAGGACCGCGAAACGAGAAACATGTCCGCCACCGCTCCTGACCGAACGCCGCCCCGCCGGCTCTCGCGCCCAATGCCCCGATGGTGAGCTCCGAACGGGGCCGATTTGCAGCGGCCCTTGCGCCCGGTAAACTTCGCCCGTGAGTACAAGACGAGCGTATCCATGCCAAGGCCTGCGCGCCGATATCCCTCTTCGAATACCCCTGATGACCACGCCAGCGGGGCGGCCGGGAGCTATTTGCTCGCCGGCCAGCGGGTGACGGCGGCGCGCGCTTTGCCGGGGCTTCACGTCGTCGCGACCCCGATCGGCGCGCTCGCCGACGTCACCATCCGGGCGCTCGAGACGCTCGCGGGCGTCGACCTCGTGCTCTGCGAGGACACGCGCGTGACCCGCAAGCTCTTGTCGCATTACGGAATCTCGACGCCGCTCGCGGCCTATCACGAGCATAACGCCGCCGAGATGCGGCCGCGGATTCTGGCGAGGCTCGCCGAGGGGGCGCGGCTCGCGCTGGTGAGCGACGCCGGCACGCCGCTGGTCTCCGATCCGGGCTACAAGCTGGCGCGGGACGTGATCGGGAGCGGGGCCGCGATCACCGCGGCTCCTGGCGCTTCCGCGGCGCTGACCGCGCTGGTGCTGTCTGGGCTGCCGACGGACCGCTTCTTCTTCGAGGGCTTCCTGCCGCCGAAATCGAAGGCGCGCGGGGACCGGATCGCGGAGCTCGCGAGGATCCCCGGCACCTTGATTCTGTATGAGACTGGGCCGCGCGTGGCCGCCGCGCTCGCCGACCTCGCCGCGGGTCTCGGGCCTCGGCCCGCCGCGCTCGCCCGCGAGCTCACCAAGCGCTTCGAGGAGGTGCGGCGCGCCCCGCTCGACGAACTCGCGGCTGCGCTGGGCGCCGAGCCCGCGCCCAAGGGCGAGATCGCGCTGGTGATCGGTCCGCCGCCGGAGGCGTCCGCGCCGGCCGCGGACGATCTCGACGCGGCGCTTGGCGAGGCGCTGAAGCGCGCCTCGGTGAAGGACGCGGTCGCCGAGGTCGCGGCCGCAACCGGCGCGCCGCGCCGCGAGGTCTACGGCCGGGCCATCGAGCTCGCCAAGGCGCTCAACCGGGCTGACGGCTGAGCCCATGGCCGCGCCGGAGCGGGTCCGGGCGTTCCGGCGCGGCCTCTCGGCGGAGACGATCGCGGTCTGGCTGCTCAGGTTCAAGGGCTGGCGCATCGTCGCGCGTCGATTCGCGGAGGGGCCGGGCGAAGTCGACATCGTGGCCTTGCGTGGCCGCACGCTCGCCTTCGTCGAGGTCAAGGCGCGCGCGGATTTCGCGGCCGCGGCCGCGGCCGTGACGCCGCGCCAGCAGGCCCGCATCCGCCGCGGCGCGGAGGCCTTCCTTGCGCGACGGCCGGCTTATGCGGGATATGTCGTGACCTTCGACGTCGTGCTCGTCGCGCCCGGCCGCCTGCCGCGCCACCTGCAAAACGCCTTCGGATTTTAAGGCCTGCCATGAAGCTCCGCGTCGCTGTGCAGATGGATCCGATCGAACGGATCAACATCGGAGGGGACTCGACCTTCGCGCTCATGCTGGAGGCGCAGGCGCGCGGCCACGAGCTCTGCGTCTACGCCCCGGACCGGCTCTCCCAGATCGGCCGCGACGTGTTCGCGAGCGTCAGGCCCGTGACCGTCAGGGACGAGGTCGGCGACCATGCGCGGCTCGGCGACGAGACCAGGATCTCGCTCGCCGACGAGGCCGATGTGGTGCTGCTCCGGCAGGACCCGCCCTTCGACATGGCCTATGTCACCACGACCCATATGCTGGAGCGCGTGCATCCCCGCGCGCTTGTCGTGAACGACCCGGCCCATGTGCGGAACGCGCCGGAGAAGATCTTCGTCCTCGATTACCCGCAATTGATGCCGCCAACGCTGGTCACGCGCGACAAGGCCGAAATCGAGGCGTTCCGCGCCGAGCATGGCGACATCGTGGTCAAGCCGCTCTATGGCAATGGCGGCGCGGCGGTGTTCCGGCTGACCTCGGACGACCTCAATTTCGGCTCGCTGATCGATCTTTTCTCGACGAGCTTCCGCGAGCCCTGGATGGTCCAGAAATTCTTGCCCGCCGTCTCGAAGGGCGACAAGCGCATCCTGCTGGTCGACGGCGCGTTCGCCGGCGCGGTCAACCGCGTGCCGGCGCCCGGCGACCTGCGCTCCAACATGGTCCGCGGCGGAGCGGCGCAGACCACCGAATTGACGTCGCGCGAGCGCGAGATCTGCGAGACCATAGGCCCCGAGCTCAAGCGCCGCGGGCTCGTCTTCGTGGGCATCGACGTGATCGACGGCTTCCTCACCGAGATCAACGTGACCTCGCCGACCGGCATCCGCGCGGTCAAGCGGCTCGGCGGTCCCGACGTCGCGGCCATGACCTGGGACGCCATCGAGGTCCGGCGGACGGAGGCGAGGATGTGACGCGGCTACCGTCCGCGTGCTGCGCGCTTCGAGGGGTCCTATGGCCGCATCTGGCATCGATCGTCTTGTCGGCATGCTGGGTCATGACCTCGTCTCCCGCCTTCGCGCAGGACGTCACGCCGCCGGGCTACTCCACGCCGCCGCTCTCATCCGTCACGGCGTCGACGCCGGCCAAGGAACTGTTCGGCCGCGTCGAGACGCCGAGCGTCGGCAGGGACGCCTCGATCGGCTTCTATTCGAACGGCTGTCTCGCGGGCGGCGTCCCGCTGCCCCTGAGCGGGCCGACCTGGCAGGTCATGCGCCCGTCGCGCAACCGGTATTATGGGCGGCCGAAGCTGGTCGCCTTCGTGCAGCGGCTGTCCAAGAAGGTCGCCGCCCAGACCTCATGGCCGGGGCTGCTGATCGGGGACATGTCGCAGCCGCGCGGCGGCCCGATGCTGAAGGGCCACGCCTCGCACCAGATCGGGCTCGACGTCGACGTCTGGCTGCGGCCCATGCCGACCGCCGCCATGACCATGCCGGCGCGCGAACAGATCATGTCGACCACGATCGTGGCCGCCAACCGCATCGACCTCAACGAGTACTACACAAAGAACACCCTGCAGGTGTTGAAGATCACCGCCCAGGACCCGGAGGTCGAGCGCGTCCTGGTCAACCCGGCGATCAAGCGACGGCTCTGCACGGACGCCGGGAATGACCGCGCCTGGCTGCAGAAGGTGCGGCCGGTCTGGGGTCACGACTACCACTATCACGTCCGCCTCGGCTGCTCCGGTGGCGACGCCCAGTGCAAGAGCCAGGCGGACGTCGTGCCCGGCGACGGCTGCGGCAAGGCGCTGGACTGGTGGTTCACCCCCGGCCGCCTGTTCCCGACCCCGCCCAAGGTCCCGCCGAAGCCCGCGCCGCCGCTCACGCTTGCTCGCATGCCGGCGCAATGCGCGGCCGTGCTGAACGGGCCGGGCGCTCCGGCCTCCGCAAGAGATTGACACAGGCGCCGCCCGGCGCTTCACCCTTCGTCCATGAACCAGACGACGCTCGAGCTGTCGATCAACGCCGCGGCGCGCCGCGAGGCCGACGAGCCGCGTTCGCCGGTCGTGACGCTCGACCGGCCGCTGCAGCTCGAATCCGGCTCGACGCTCGCCCCGCTGCGCATCGCCTACCAGACCTATGGCGAGCTCAACGCCCAGAAGTCGAACGCCATCCTCGTCTGCCACGCGCTGACGGGCGACCAGCATGTCGCGAACCTTCATCCGGTGACCGGAAAGCGCGGCTGGTGGTCGACCATGGTCGGGCCGGGCAGGCCAATCGACACCGACCGCTTCTTCGTCATCTGCTCGAACGTCGTCGGCGGCTGCATGGGCACGACGGGCCCGGCCTCCACCAATCCCGCGACCGGCGAGCCCTACGGGCTGGATCTGCCGCTGGTCACGATCCGCGACATGGTCGACGCGCAGGCGATGCTGATCGATCATCTCGGGATCGAGACGCTGTTCTGCGTCGCGGGCGGCTCGATGGGCGGCATGCAGGTCCTGCAATGGGCGGCGCGCCATCCGGACCGCGTGTTCTCCGCGCTGCCGATCGCGACCGCGCACAAGCATTCCGCCCAGAACATCGCGTTCCACGAGGTGGGGCGGCAGGCGATCACCGCCGATCCGGACTGGCGGGAGGGCCGCTACCTCGTCGAGGGTGCGACCCCGCGAAAGGGCCTCGCCGTCGCAAGGATGGCCGCGCACATCACCTATCTGTCGGAGCCCGCGCTCCAGACCAAGTTCGGCCGCAATCTGCAGGACCGCGACGCCCGGACCTTCGGCTTCGACGCCGATTTCCAGATCGAGAGCTATCTGCGCCACCAGGGCGCGAGCTTCGTCGAACGCTTCGACGCCAATTCCTATCTCTACGTCACCCGCGCGATGGACTATTTCGACCTCGCGGCCGACGCGGGCTCGCTCGCCAACGCCTTCATGGGCACGAAGACGCGGTTCTGCGTGGTCTCCTTCACCTCCGACTGGCTGTTCCCGACCGAGGGCGCGCGCCAGGTCGTGCACGCCCTGAACGCGGCGGCCGCCAACGTCTCCTTCGTCGAGATCGCGACCGACAAGGGCCACGACGCCTTCCTGCTCGAGGTGCCGGAACTGTTCGCCACCACCAAGGGCTTCCTGGACGCGGCCGCCAAGACGCGGGGGCTTACGCGGCTCTAAAGGCTCAGAACGCCGGTGGCAGCCGCGTCAGGCGGATCGGGCCGAGCGAGACGCGGCCCTTGTGGGGGGGGAGCCGGTAGGTCGTGGCCGGCCGGCCGTCGAGCTCGGCCCTGCGTCCGAGCATCTTCGCGCTGGCGCCGAGCAGCGACGACAGCGCGCCGCCCTCGTCGCCCGCGAACAGCGACTTGACCAGACCGTCGATCCCGCGCGCCGTGACGTCGAGCGCGCCATTGGCGCGCCCTTGCACATCGAGCCAGAGATCGCCCTTGGCGTCGGCCGCGACGTCGCCGCGGGTCGCCTTCGCGACCGCGACCTTCAGCCGGCCGCCGGCTTCGGCGAAGGCCCTGAGCCGCTCCGAGGTCGGGCGCGGCCTGAGGTCGTCGAGTCCGGTCGCCCGCCCCTGGAACTCGAGGGTGACCGGTCCAGCGCCGAGCGGGACCATGTCGAGCGCCGGCGAGCCCCCCGCGTCGAGCGCGGCTGCGACGTCGTAAGCGCCCGCCTCGCCGTCGGGCGCCCGGCGCAGATGCGCCTCGACGGATCGCGCCGTGCCGATCTCCGTCTGGTCGACGACGAGGCGCGGCGCGGTGACCGCGATCGAGCCGCGCTCGACGCGCTCGCCCTCGATCCGCGCGCTCGCCTGGGCGAGGGAGAAGGCCAGATCCGCGCGAGAGCCGTCCGCGCCGGTGATCGCGACCGGCCCAGTGAGCTCGCCGATCAGCCGCTTCGGGTCGTAGACCTGCGCGACCGCGACGAAGCGCGGCGCGCTCGCCGTCACCTCGCCGCCGTCGCCCGGCAACCGGGCGGTCGGGTTGGTGCATTCGAGCTCGATGCGGAACGGGAAGCCCGAGATGCGGCGCTCGGCGCAATCATAGACCCGGCCGCTGCGCGCCTCGCGCTTCAGCCAGACGTCGACCGCGTCGCCCGCCCGGTCGGCGGCGAAGAACCAGAAGCCGGTCCAGGCGAACGCGAGGACAAGCAAAGCGGCGGTCGGCGCGAAGACGCGCAGGCCGCCGCGGCGGGACGGCTGAGGCGCGGGCGAGGGTGCGTCCGTCATGAAGTCTGTGAAGCGCTATGTTGCGGTGCGGCGACCGATCTTGTCGGCGCGCCGGCGGACTGTTAGCCGAGACATGCGCGTCCCGCGCCGTCAAGCGTCGGGGCGATTCGCGCCCGATGCGAGCGGCCGAATGAAGAAAGGCCCCAAACTGTGCGGCGCCGGGGCGCCGACCGCCTCCGACCTGTGGGTGTTCGCCTATGGGTCGCTGATGTGGCGCCCGGGCTTCGAAGCCGTCGAGCACGCGCCCGCGAGCGTCGACGGCTATCACCGCGCGCTCTGCATCGAGTCGCACCGCCACCGGGGCACGCCGGAGCGGCCGGGACTGGTGCTCGGACTCGACCAGGGAGGCTCCTGCCAGGGCGTCGCGTTCCGCGTCGAGGCCGCGCATGCTGACAGCGTGCTCGCCTATCTCCGCGAGCGCGAGCTCGTCACCCATGTCTATCTCGAGACGGTCTTGTCCGCGACCCTCGCGGACGGCCGCAGGGTCGAGGCGGTCGCCTATGTGGTTGACCGCGACCACCCACAATATGTCGGACTGCTGTCGCCGGAAGAGACCTTGAGCCGGATCTCCGGCAGCGTGGGGCTCGCGGGTCCCAATCCGGATTATGTCGTGAACACGGCTCGCGAACTCGACCGCCTCGGCGTCGTCGACCCGACCTTGGCGTGGCTCGCCGCCGCGCTCACGGTCAGCACCGAAGAATAGGACTGCGCGCCGTTGACGAGGTCGTCGATCGCCGTCCGGCGACGGCAGGCGGTCCGCGCGAGAAGATGCGCGTGGGCTTCGAGCGCCACGCCAGGCGACAGCTCGAGCCCCGGCGTCGGCTGGCCGCTCTCGCCCGCCCAGAGGATCCGGCGGCCGCCTTCGTCGTCGAGCGCGACGAGCAGCACGACGGCGTTCTCGGCGCGCATGGCGTCGCTTAAAGGCATCACGGTCACGAGATATTTGCGGCCGGAGCGACCGCGCCAGACCCGATAGCGATCGTCGAAGTCGCCCTCCCGCGCGACGAGCGCGAGCCCGTCGTCTTCAGGAGACGTGTGCGCGGGGGCGAGCTCCGCCACGGCCCTGAGAAGAGCTTGGTCTGACGTCTGCCGAATCATGGCGAATCACCACGCGACCGGAAGATGTCAACTAGGGGTTTCTACTTACCGCATGTCAAGGTTGTGAGTTCGACATGCTTCCCGACTGTGGCGCGGGGGACTCGAGCGCCCGTCCTTCGGCTTCGGCGATAAGGGCCCCGGTCGCCTGCTCGATCCGCTCCCGCAGGGTCCGCTGGAAGACGTCGCGGCCCAGTCCTGCCGGTATCGGCTCCAGGAACTCCACCACGGCGCGGCCCTGGCGCCGCTCGATCGTCCCCTTCGGCCAGAAGATCCCGGTGTCGACCGCCACGGGGACGCAGGGGAGGCCGAGGCGGTCGTAAAGGTGGCCGACGCCCTGCTTGTAGCGCGGCGGATCGCCGACCTTGCGTCGTGTGCCTTCCGGATAGATGACGATCTGCCGGCCCTCGGCCGCGGCCTCGCCAGCCTGCGACAGTATCTGCGCGAGCGCCTCGGCGCCGGTCGCACGGTTGATCGCGATCATCTTCATGCGCAGCAGGAACCAGCCGAAGAACGGCAGCCACGTGAGCTCTCTCTTCAGCACGATGGCGGGGTCGGGCAGGCAGGGCATCATGCCGAATGTTTCGAGCGCGGACTGATGCTTGGCCGCGACCAGCGCGGCCCCTGTCGGGACGTGTTCGACGCCGCGGATCTCCAGCTCGATCCCGACGATGCGGCGCAACAGCCAGAGATTTGCGCGGCACCACCATTTGGCGATCCCGGCCACCCGGTCGCGGCGCAGGAAGAGCGCCGCTGGACCCGTGACCAGCGCCACCACGCAGACCAGCGTCGCCATCGCCACGTCGAAGACGACCGCGCGCCCTTTGACGCGGCGTCCGGCGCGCGGCGCGGCGTTTGGGGCGGCGCCCTCGTGGGCGTTCCGCATCGTCGACGGAATCGTCAGGAGCCCGACCCGGGCGCGTGGTCCCGGCTTTCGACCGTCTCGGTCTTGGCGAGCCTCGGCGCCAGGCGGACCCGGACCAGCGCCGCGACATATTTGACGTATTCGGCCGCGAGGACGCGCGTGGTCTGGTAGTCCCGCCACCAGGAATCGCCTCGCAGGCGCTCGGTCGAGACCGCGTAGGGGATCAGGTCGACGTTCGGCATCTCGCGGGCGAGCTCCATCATCGTGCGGGGCATGTGATAGCCCGAAGTCACCACGATGAGCGAGCGAAAGCCGTGGCGGACGGCCCAGCGCCGCGTCTCGACCGCGTTGCCCGCCGTGTTGAGCGCACGCCGTCCGAGGTCGACGCAGCAGCGCGCGAAGGCGAGATAATCGGGCTGCGCCCGGGCCAGCTCGCGTTCGGTCGTCTCGGGGTGAACGCCCGAGATCAGCAGGCGCTGGCCGCGGCCCGAGGCCAGCAGCCGGAGGGCGTCCGAGAGCCGCTCCGCTCCCCCCGTCAGCGCCACGATGCCGTCGCTTTTCGTGGGTGTCGGCTGTTCGCCGACGGGCACGAGGCTGACGAAGTTCAGGAAGCCGGCGAAGGCGATCGCGGCGCACGCCACGCCGAGCGCGAACGACGCCAGCGCGGCCCGTCGAAAGGTCGACGGACCGCGCCGTTCCGCGGTCTTTGTTCCGGCGAGCTCGGAGGAAGAATCAGCTTGCGACGCCATGTGCGACATGTCGGTTCACATCGGCACACTGCGCCTTGCGGCGAAACGCGGCAAGCGCGGCCGCGGGGCCCTGTGGGCGCGCCACATCGAGCGTCACCGGTTCATCGCCCGCAAGGCCCGGTAGACGGTGACGCGAGAGGTGACGGCGGTCAGAAGCGCGATCAAAAGCACGATCGCCACCACCCCGGCATAGGCCGAGGCGCCGATCTCGAAGGCGCCGAACAGCGCATCCATCTGGTCTACGGTCGCGCTGCCGACGCCTTGCGAGGTCATGAGCTCGGCGATCAGGAAGGTCACGATCGCGGCCGCTCCGCCGACCAGCCCGCCTTTCAGCCCGAGCCGCAGGAATCGGCTCTGGAACTGCCGGGCGATATAGCTGTCGCGCGCGCCGACGAAATGCAGGACCTGGACGATGTCGCGGTTCGACGCCATCGCGCCGCGGGTCGCGAACACCACCGACAGCACGGTCGCGGCGAGCATCAGCGCGAGCACCGCGACGCCGAACCACACCACGGCGCGCGCCATGGCGACCAGCCGGTCGAGGAAGCGGCGGTGGTCGTCGAGCGTCGCGCCCGGCGCCTCGCGCTCCAGCGTCCGTTTGAAGGCGACCGGGTCGAAGGCCGCGTCCTCCGCCAGCTTCAGGACCACGAGCCGCGGGATCGGAAGCTCCGCGAGCGAAAGCCCGGAGCCCAGCCAGGGCTCGAGCAGACGGGCGGTCTCGGCGTCCGAATAGGCGCGGACGTCCGCGACGCCGGGCGTCGCGCGGGCGAGCCGCTCGACGGTCGCAGCGGCGGCGTCGAGGTCGCGGCCCTCTGCGGGGCGGATCTGCACCGTGGTCTCGCGCACGACGTCGCGCTCCCAGCCGGCGGCGGTGCGCCGCGTCAGGTCGACGCCGCCCGCGGTGAGCGAGGCGAGATAGGTCATGATCGCGATCACGATCATCAGGGTGCGGCCGGACACCGAGGAGGCCGGCACGATCGGGCCGAGCCGCCGCCGCTGGGGGGACCTGACGGGCTTCGACTGCTCACGGACTTGCGGCGCGGCGGCCGCGGAAGGTGCAGGGTTCGGGCGCCGGTCGGCGGGCGCCGCGCCTTGCCGGGCGGTCATTCGTAGACGTGCAGGCGGCCGTCATGGAGCACCAGGCGGCGCGCGTCCACCAGGTCCATGAGGGCGATGTCGTGGGTCGCGATGACCACGGAGGTGCCGGATTTGTGCAGCTCGACGAACAGCCTGAGGATGCGGCGGGCGAGCTGCGGATCGACATTGCCGGTCGGCTCGTCGGCGAGCAGCAGCTCCGGCTGGGCGACGAGCGCCCGGGCGATCGCGGCGCGCTGCTTTTCGCCGCCCGAGAGCACGAGAGGCAGCGCGTCGAGCTTCTCGCCGAGTCCCACCCAGCCGAGGAGCTCCACGACCTCCGCCCGATAGCTCGCCTCCTCGCGGCCCGCGACGCGGAGCGGGAGCGCGACGTTCTCATAGGTCGTCATGTGGTCGAGCAGCCGGAAGTCCTGGAACACCACGCCGACCCGGCGGCGCAGCGACGGCAATTCGCGCTGGGGCAAAGTGAGGATGTCGCGGCCGAAAATCCTGACCAGGCCCCGCGTGGGCTTCAGCGCGAGGAACATCAGGCGCAGCAGCGAGGTCTTGCCCGCCCCCGACGGTCCCGTCAGGAACTGGAACGAATTCGGCTCGATCTCGAAGGTCAGGTCGCGCAGCACCTCGGGGCCGAGGCCGTAGCGCAGGCCGACATTCTCGAATCGCAGCATCGGCGGCGCCTCCAGCGACGATCAAGAGCGTAGCCCCCCTTGTGGCGGGGAGATTTTAACGAGCCATTAACGATAAAGTGGCGAGGTCGTGGACGACGCCTCTCCGGTGCGCCCGAAACCCGCTCGCGCCGGCGCGCCCGATCGGACGCCATGACCATAACCTGCCCATCCTGCGAGGCGAGCTACCGCATCAGCCCCGAGACCCTCGGGGGCGGCCGGAAAGTCCGTTGCGCGCGCTGCCGCACGCAGTGGTTCGCGAGCCCCGAACCCGAACCCGAGCTCATCGCGCCGGGCGCCCCGGAAGTTGAGCTCGATCCGATCCCGAGCCTCGAGGACGCGCATTTCATCGACGCGGTCGACAGCGTAGAAGCCGAGCGACAGCGGGCGGCTCCGGACGCCGGCCAGGCCGAGGCGGCCGTGGGCGCTCGGCGCTGGTTCGCTCCCCGCAGCCGATTGCCGAGCACGGCGGCGCCGCGTCGCGCGCGACGGCCGAGCCGTAGGATTATCCTGAAGGTGCGGCCTGTCGCCGTCGCTGCGGCGCTCGGAGTCGCGGCCTGCGGAATCGTGGTCGGAGAACGTGTCGCGCTGGTGCGCGCCGCGCCGTCGCTCGCCTCGCTCTACGCCGCGGTTGGGCTGCCCGTGAACGTCCGCGGGCTTTCGATCGACGAGCTGAAATCCGTCGAGGAGATCGAGGAGGGGGTGCCGCTTCTGCTGGTGACCGGCGTGGTGCGCAATGATTCCCGCGAGGCGGTCGACGTGCCGCGCCTGCGTCTCGCCGTCACGGGCGGCGGCGATCGCGAACTCTATGCCTGGACCACGGTGGCGGCGCGCGCCAAGTTGGCGCCGGGCGAAAGCGCCGCCTTCCGGGCTCGCCTCGCTTCGCCGCCGGCCGACGGCCGCGGCATCGCCGTGCGCTTCCTCGCGCGTCGGGACCTGGTCGCCTCGGCGGCCCGCTGATTTTGAACTGGAGGGCCGATGGGCCGCCGCGTCAACGTGCTGTTCTCCGCGGAAGCGATCGCCAAGCGGAACGCTGATCTCGCGCGCGAAATAGCGGCGCTCGGGACCGAGCGTCTTTTGGTCGTCGCGGTTCTGAAGGGCAGCTTCGTGTTCGCCGCGGACCTGATCCGCGCGCTGCACGCCGCGGGTCTCGCGCCCGAGGTCGAGTTCATCTCGCTGTCGAGCTATCGCGACCAGACGGCGTCGACAGGCGCCGTCCGGATCGTGCATGACGTCGACAGCGACATAGCGGGCCGCGACGTGCTGCTGGTCGACGACATCCTCGAGTCGGGCCGCACGCTGGCGTTCGCCAAGGACCTGATGGCCGCGCGCGGCGCCCGCAGGGTGCTGAGCTGCGTCCTTCTCGAGAAGCCGCACAAGAGAGCCGTCCGCATCGACGCCGATCTCGTGGGCTTTCGCTGTCCGGACCAATTCGTCGTGGGCTACGGCATGGATGTCGCCCACGCCTATCGTGAACTGCCTTTCGTCGGCGTGGTCGAGGTCGACGCCGACGAAGCGAGTTGAGGGAGGCGGCCGATGGCGCGCATTCTGCTGACCGACGACGAGGACGCCGTGCGCGCCTTCGTCAAGCGGGCGCTCGAACTCGACGGCCATCAGGTGACGGCGGCGATCGACGGCGCCGACGCCTTCGACAAGCTGACGGCCGAGCCGGAGGGCTTCGACCTGCTGCTCACCGACATCCGCATGCCGGTGATGGACGGCATCGCGCTCGCGCTCGCGGCCGCGCGCGAACGTCCGGCCATGACGATCCTGCTGATGACCGGCTACGCCGACCAGCGCGAGCGCGCCGCGAATCTCGACGCCCTCATCCACGACGTGGTCACCAAACCGTTCTCTCTTGACCAGATCCGCGCCGCGGTCGCGGACGCTCTCTCATGCGGCGACGCAAGACTTTCGGCCTGAAGCGCCGCGGGCGCCCGCCCGTTGCGCTTGACCTGCGTCCGTGGCGGGCCATGATCTCGCCGATATCATCGGGCCTTTCGGGGACGATGCCGTTCCGCCCTTTAGCGTCTCGCGCCGACGGTCAATCCGACTTGACGCTCGTCCGATCAAATCCGCTCGAAGCGCCGAAGGCCGCGATGCGAAGCGGCTTTCGGGCTCCAGCCTGCGCCCAACGACGTGGCGGGCGCGATGTTTGAGCTTCACAACGTCTGGAAAGAGCATCGCAGGCCGGACCAGAACGAGGAATGGGTCCTCAAGGACGTCAGCGTCGAGATCCCGGTCGGCGGCAGGATCGCGCTGCTCGGCGCCGACCGCAGCGCCAACACCATGGTGTTGCGCCTGCTGTCCGGGGTGGTCGATCCCGACAAGGGCGCGGTGCGCCGCATCGGCAAACCCTGCTGGCCGTTCGACTATTCGAACTTCACGGACTCCAGGGCGACGCTCCGCCAGAACGCCACCTTCCTCGCGCGCGTCTACGGGGTGGAAGCGGACGAGGTGGCCCGGATCGCGATCGAGCTCAGCGGCGTGCGGGCCGTTCGCGGCAAGATGCTGGGCAACTACCTCGCCGTCGACCGAAAGGCGCTGCAGCTGGGTCTTACCCTCGCGCTTCAGTTCGACCACTATTTCGTCGACGAGAAGCTGCCGAACGCGCCGCCCGAGACCGTCGCCAAGATTGACGCGGCGATCGCCGACCGGACGGCGGACGCGACCGTCGTCTGGGCCACGACGAGGCCCGAAATGGTCGCTGGATATTGCGACGCGGGATTGGTCCTCGACCAAGGTTCGCTAACGTTCTATACTGATTTCACCGAGGCGGCCGAGGCGTATCGCCAGATCGCCGACAACGAGGCGCGCACCCGCAATGTCAGAAAATCGCGCGACCCCAATCGGCGGCGACGTTCCGCTCGGCGCCAGAGCGCGGTCGATCTTGAAAAGCCTCGCTGAGGCGGGGCCGGCGAAGCTTGCCGGCGAGGTCGGCTCGCGCCGGGAAGCGCGCGCCGAACGGGCGAACGCGTCGCAGCCCCAAGGGGGCGGCGAGCGGACCGAGTCGACGGTGGGCGGCCGCGCGGCGCGCCGACTTCAACGCGCTATGGCCGCGTCAGCGCCCGCCCCCGTGCCGACGGCTCCCGGGCAGCAGGCCAACACAGTCGTGCCGATGCCGCGTCGTGAGCTTCCGGGCCGAGCGCCTCTGGGGCCCGAGGCGCCGCGTCCGGTGCGGGCGGCGAGCCCCGCGACGGCCAAGGGCAAGACCAATCTCATCAAGATTTCGGCGCTGCTCGCGATCGGACTGCCGACCGTGCTGGCCTCGATCTATTACGGCCTGATCGCCGCTCCCCAGTATGTCGCCGAAGCGCGGTTCGCGGTGCGCGGCGCTGACGACATGGCCTCGCCGGCCGACGCATTGAGCATGCTGACGGGCCTCGGCGTGGCGGCCACCAGCACGACCTCCGACAGCTATATCGTCTCGCAGTTCATCGAGAGCTCGCAGCTCGTCGGCAATCTCCAACGGACGCTCGACCTGCGCGGGGTCTACACCAGCGACAAGGCCGATTTCGTCGCGAAATACCGCCCCTATGACTTCGAGGACACGCTCGAGCACCTGACGACCTATTGGAACTCCGTGTCGTGGAACTATTTCGAGCCGATTTCGAGCACCATCACCTTCACGGTTCGTGCGTTCTCCCCGGAGGAAGCGCTCAGGATCGCGCGCGAAACGGTTCGGGAAAGCGAGAAGCTCGTCAACAAGCTCTCGGAGCGCGCGCGGGAGGACGCGATCGCGCTCGCCAAGCAGGAGCAGGCGCGCGCCGAGCTTCGGCTGAAAATGGCTCGTAAGGCCGTGCAGGATTATCGCGACCGAAAGGGTCAGACCGACCCGATGACCGTAGCCACGGCCAAAAGCACGCTGATCGCGGGTCTTGAGCAGGAGCTCGCCAAGCAGGAGGCGGATATCGCCGGCCGCACGGCGTTCCTGAACAAGGATTCGCCGTCCGTGCGCGTGTTGCGCCAGACGGCCGACGCGTTGCGCTCGCAGATCGAACAGGAGCGGGCCAAGATCGGCTCGCTGCAGAACTCCGGTCAGCGGGAGCTCATGTCCGCCTCCCTGAACGAGTTCGAGGGGCTGGAGACCGAGCGCGAATTCGCGCAAAAGGCCTATGAAGCGGCGACGACGGCGGTCGAAGCCGCGCGGATGAGGGCCGAGCAGCAGTCCCGCTATCTCGCGACCTATGTCGAGCCGTATCTGCCGGAGGATTCGCTTTATCCGGCGCGCCTGCAGATGGTGCTGCTGGTGTTGGTCTGTTCGACCGTCGCCTGGGCGATCGGCGTGCTGGTGTTCTACGGCATCCGCGACCATACCGCCTGACGCGCGGCGAGCCTGGCTCGCCGCCGCATTCTCTGCCCGACGACCGGCGTCAGCCGAGGCCGACAGCCCCGCCGACGATGCGGAAATGATCATCCCAGCTCGTCGGCTCGAACCCGTGGGCGCGCAGGATCGCGGCGTCACGCCGCGTCGAAGGATTCTGGGCGAAGGCCAGCACGGCCTCTTCCCAGGCCCGACCGTCGAGCGGGTCCAGCGTCTCGATCCGGTCCCCCGCGATCTCGCGGAACGCCGGCAGGTCCGAGGCGATGACCGGAGCGCCGAGCGCCAACGCTTCCGCGAGCGGCAGGCCGTAGCCCTCGGCGAAACTCGGAAACAGCAGCGCCCGCGCGCCCTTGATCAACGCAGCGAGCGCCGCATCGGGCAGGTCGTTGGCCTCGATCACGTGCCGGCGAATCGGCGGCGACCGCTCCAGAAGATCCACCACCATCTCGTTCTCCCATCCGCGACGTCCGACGACGACGAGGGCGGGCGTCTCGTCTCCCGCACGCTCGGCGAGCCGTCGCCAGATATGGAGCAGCAGCAGGTGGTTCTTGCGCGGCTCGATCGTGCCGAGCGTGACGAAATAGGGCTTCGTCGCCTTCAGGGTCGGCCCTTCGGTCGCGAATCCGGTTTCGAGGCCGAGCGGCGCGATCAGGATCGCGGGCGGCGTTCGCCCGATCTCGGTCGCGAAGGCCGAAAGGTCGCGGGCCGTCTCGGCGGAATTGGCGATCAGCGTCGTCGCGACGTCGAGCGCCGTCGTCATGCGGCGACGGTGCCGTGCGTCCTCGCCGGGCCGGCCATATTCCGGGAAGCGGATCGGGATCAGGTCGTGGATCAGCATCGCGATCCGCGCCCCGCGGCGCTTCAGCGCCTCGAAAACGGCTGGCCGGTCCAGTCGGATGTGGCTCACATGGACGTAAGCGTCTCCTGCCGCGACGGCCGGGCGGCGCGTGGTCGCCAGAGCGTCGAGCCGGAGCCTGAGCGCGAGCCGCCTGGCGTCGTCCGCGCCGCCTGGCGTCGCGTCCTCGGCCGGAAAAGACGCGCCGAGCCTGGCGGCGAGCGCGTGAGCCGCTACATGCGACCCGCCGCCGCTCCGCCATTTGGCGTCGAGCGCTCCGATGAAGGCCGCGACGCGCGAATAGGGCAGTGGCGCCGCCGTCCGCCCGACGATGGCGCAGAAGCCGGCGCGACCCTCCGGCTGGGCCAGCGCGCGCCGGGCGTAGGCCAGCTCGACGCGGTCGACCCCGGTCGCCACCGGATGGGCGGCGCGCGTCAGCAGCCGTGTGACGTCGAGAACCGTGCGGGGCATTGCGGACTTTCAGCTGGGCCAGGGCGTCGCGCGACCTAGCACGCGTCGTGCGCCGCCGGGAAGGCGGCGGGTTTCCGCTGGCCGGCGTCGCCCGATATGCGACTGCGGAGCACGGCAAGGATCGGAGCGACGGCCGGCATGAGCGCACCGCAGCCGCAAGACGCGTCCGGCCCCGAATTCGACTGGGCGGACCCGTTCGATCTCGAGGGCGAGCTCCGCGAGGAGGAGCGCGCCGTGCGGGACGCGACCCGGGCCTACGCGCAGGACCGGCTGATGCCGCGCGTCCGCGACGCCTACCGGACCGAGAGCTTCGACCGCGCCGTGATGACCGAGATGGGAGCGCTCGGCCTGCTCGGCGCGACGCTGCCCGGGACTTACGGCGGCGCGGGCCTCGGCTATGTGGCCTATGGGCTCGCGGCGCGCGAGATCGAGCGGGTCGACTCCGGCTACCGCTCGGCCATGAGCGTGCAGTCCTCGCTCGTGATGCGCCCGATCTTCGCATTCGGCGACGAGGCGCAGCGCCAGCGCTGGCTGCCGAAGCTCGCGAGCGGCGAAACCATCGGCTGCTTCGGCCTGACCGAGCCCGACGCCGGCTCCGATCCCGCGGCGATGCGCACATGGGCTGAACGCATCCCGGGCGGCTACCGCCTGACCGGGACCAAGACGTGGATCACCAATTCCCCGATCGCCGACCTGCTGCTGGTCTGGGCGAAGTCGGAGGCGCATGGCGGCGCGGTGCGGGGCTTCCTGCTGGAGCGGGGCCTGAAGGGCCTGTCGACGCCTGCGATCGAGGGCAAGCTGGCGCTTCGGGCCTCGCCGACCGGCGAGATCGCCATGAACGGCGTCGAGGTCGGCGAGGACGCGCTGCTGCCCAACGTCTCGGGTCTGAAAGGGCCGTTCGCCTGCCTCACCCGCGCCCGCTACGGCATCGCCTGGGGCGTGATGGGGGCTGCGGAGTTCTGCTGGCATGCGGCCCGGGAGTACGCGCTTGACCGAAAGCAGTTCGGCCGTCCGCTCGCCCAGACGCAGCTCGTCCAGAAGAAGCTCGCGGACATGCAGACCGAGATCACGCTCGGCCTGCATCTCGCGCTCAGGGCCGGCCGGCTGATGGATCAGGGCCGTCTTGCTCCGGAGGCGGTCTCGCTGATCAAGCGCAACAATTGCGGCAAGGCGCTCACGATCGCCCGCGAGGCGCGGGACATCCATGGCGGCAACGGAATCGCGGACGACTACCACGTCATGCGCGTCGCCCAGAACCTCGAGGCGGTGAACACCTATGAGGGCGCGCACGACGTCCATGCGCTGATCCTCGGCCGCGCCCAGACCGGTCTGCCGGCGTTCTGAGCGGGCGAGGCAGGCGCCCTCACCCCCCGATCGCCTTGGCCACGATCGCCTTGGCCTCCTCCTGGATGCGGCGGAGGTGGTCCGCGCCAAGAAAACTCTCGGCATAGATCTTGTAGACGTTCTCAGTGCCCGAGGGCCTCGCCGCGAACCAGCCGTTCTCGGTCGTGACCTTCACGCCGCCGAAGGCCTCGCCGTTGCCGGGGGCGGCGGTCAGGCGGTCGCGGATCGGCTCGCCGGCGAGGGTCTCGCCCGGCACGTCGCCCGGCGCGAGCTTCTTCAGCCGCGCCTTCTGCTCCGGGCTCGCGGGCGCGTCGATCCGCTCATAGACGGGCGCGCCGAGCTCCTCGGTGAGACCCTGATAGAGCTCGCCCGGGTCCTTGCCCGTGACGGCCGTCATCTCGGCCGCCAGCAGGCCGAGGATCAGCCCGTCCTTGTCGGTGGTCCAGACGGTCCCGTCGCGCCGCAGGAAGGAGGCGCCGGCGCTCTCCTCGCCGCCGAAGAACAGCGAGCCGTCGACCAGCCCGTCGACGAACCATTTGAAGCCGACCGGCACCTCGATCAGCTTGACGCGGAGCGAGGCCGCGAGCCGGTCGATCACCGCGCTCGACACCAGCGTCTTGCCGACGGCGGCGGTGCCCGGCCAATCGGGCCGGTGCTTCGCGAGATAGGCGATCGCGGCCGCGAGATAGTGGTTCGGGTTGAGCA
Source organism: Hansschlegelia zhihuaiae (assembly GCF_004103825.1). Lineage (GTDB taxonomy): Bacteria > Pseudomonadota > Alphaproteobacteria > Rhizobiales > Methylopilaceae > Methylopila > Methylopila zhihuaiae. The sequence continues at coordinate 95,009 of NZ_RYFI01000017.1, read as the reverse complement.
GTCCCACGGACGGCGCGACCACGCCGTGGCGATCCGCGTCCGGGTCGTTGGCGAAGGCGACGTCGAAGCGGTCCTTGAGCTCGATCAGCTTCGCCATGGCGTAAGGGCTTGAGCAGTCCATCCGGACCTTGCCGTCCCAGTCCGCCGTCATGAAGCGAAAGGTCGGGTCGACCGCCTCATTGGTGACCGTGAGGTCGAGGCCGTAGCGCTCCGCGATCGGCGCCCAGTATTCGAGGCTCGAGCCGCCCAGAGGATCGACGCCGATCCGGACGCCCGCGGCGCGGACCGCCGCCATGTCGACGACGTTTTCGAGGTCGGCCACATAGGCCGCCCGGAAATCATGCGGCTTCACGTTCGGCGATTTCAGCGCGCGGGCGAGAGGCGTGCGCTTGACGTCCTTCAGGCCGCCCTCGATCAGCGCGTTGGCGGCCTTCTCGATCCAGCCCGTCGTCTCGGCGCCCGCCGGGCCGCCATTCGGCGGATTGTATTTGAAGCCGCCATCCTCGGGCGGATTGTGCGAGGGCGTGATCACGAGCCCGTCGGCGAGGCCGGACGTCCGTCCCCGGTTGTGCGTCAGGATCGCGTGGCTCACCGCCGGCGTCGGCGTGAAGCGCGCGCCCGTCGCGACCCGGACCTCGACGCCGTTCGCGGCCAGCACCTCGAGCGCGACCGCATGCGCGGGCTCTGACAGCGCGTGCGTGTCCATGCCCAGGAACATCGGGCCGTCGATTCCGGCCTCGGCCCTTTGCCGGCAAACCGCCTGGGCGATCGCCGCGATGTGGCTCTCGGTGAAGACGCCGTCGAGCGACGAACCGCGATGGCCCGAGGTCCCGAAGGCGACGCGCTGCGCCGGGTCGTCCATGTCGGGCCGGGCGGTGAAGAACGCCGTGACGAGCTTCGGCACGTCGACCAGATTTTCGACCGGGACGGGTTTTCCGGCGAGCGGGCTCAGGTCGGCTGACACGTGGCGATCCTCACGGGGGCGGAATGGCGGGCCGCGGCAAAGTCGACCGGAGGCGCGTGAATTTCAAGCCGCCTTCCGCTCTCCCGCGAGCTCCGCCGCCGATGTCCCGGCCTTGAGCCGGGACCCATTCGGCTCGGCCGTTGCAGAGAAGAGGCTCGTCGCGCGGGCGACCACGTCGGCGCGGTTCGTGCCCGATGGGTCCCGGCTCAAGGCCGGGATATGCGCGGAGCGTCCGTCGGCGTGCCGTGTGCGACCCGCCTTCAAAGCGCGCCTTCTCCGCGCGGGGAGCGGGGGCTTTTGACGCGGCGGGCCGGCCTCGAAGGGCGGCGCCCTCCCGCCTCCTCCACTATGCTTCGCATGGTCCCCCTCCTCCGCAAGCGGAGGAGGAACCTGTCCGGCGCCGCCTCCGCTCCTCCCCTGCGCAGCGGGGGAGGGGGACCGCGAAGCGGTGGAGGGGGCGACGGACGCCGTCTTTCCCGAATTCTCCTCGCAAGGGCGAAGGACGGACGCGCCTCTCCGGCCGCCGGCCCGGATCGGGCCTTCGTCGTTAAACCTGCTCTGGTCACGCAACAAAGAGATCAGTGGAAGGCGCGGGACGCCGGGCCACCACATGCCGCAGTTCTGGTCGGCGATCCGGTCGCCCGGCGCCCCGCGCGCGACGTCTTCTCACCGGCCGCTTCGCCGACTGCTCCGGCACGGCCCCAGGGGATAAGTCCCAAGGTCCGCCCTTAAGGCGCCTCGATGGCGCGGTCCCGTCATAATGCGGGACGGGCGGCTTCCAGAACGGTCGATTCGAAGACCAGGCATTCGCGCCTCGCCGAAGAATCTCCCGCCCCAGCGGCCGGCGTCCCGGGACCGCGAGCTCCGGTGCTCGCAGGCGCAGGCGCCGCCCCTCGCCCGCATGGCCGGCCGGTCCGGACACGCCTTCCTCAACGGGAAAGGGTGGTGAAATTGGAGCATGGATGGAGGCGAATGTCAAGGAATATTTTCATATGAAAGGAGCGCCGAAGACGATCGCACGTTCAACCGGCCCCGTGCTCTCTTCAGAATAGATCTGGCCGCAGGGCCCGAATCCGTTGGCTCAAGCTCGGCCGCCCGGCCCTCAGGGCGCCTCCTGCGAGGGTCGTCGCGAGATCCGGCTTGGACATACGGTGCGCGACTTCTGCGCGGGCGTCGCCCGTAGCCGAGTGTTCCGCCTTCACGCGGCCAACCTCGAGCTCATACCTTTCTCCGAACTGGCGATCACGGCTTAGATAGAAGACTGCTACTAGCTCGGAGGGGAGGGGCCTTGGCCGGGGACGGGGTCTCTCGCCGTCATGGTCTCGCGCGTCCGCAGTCGATGTCGCCTGCGGACGACGACTCGCCCACATCCGTCCGCCGGCAACCGGCTCCGTCTGCGCGCGGGACCGGGCACGTGCGCGCCCGATCCCGCCGCCCGAGCGGTCAGAACCGCTCGCCGACCATCTCCTCGCTCTTGGCCCAGAGCGCCTGGGCGCGCGCCGGGTCGAGGGCGTAGGAGCGGACGCCTTCGCGCAGGCCTTCGCCTTGCGTGATTTCGGCCACGTGGCAGTCCTCGCAATAGCGCCCGCCGACCTCGTCCGCGGAGGCCACGATTCCGGCCCAGACCGAGGTCGCGGCGCCCTGCGGGATGGACTTGAACGCGAAGTCGGGCGCGCCTTCGGGCTTGGAGGCGTTGATGCCGTCGATCAGCGCCGTCAGGGCCTCCTCGGTCATGTGGCGGGAAAGCTCCGTCCGGATGCCGCCGGGATGGACGGCCGTCGCCCGGATCCTGCGCTCTTTGTGGCGGCGGTCGAACTCGACGGCGAACAGGATGTTGGCGGTCTTCGAGCGGCCATAGGCCACGAACTCCTCGTAAGGGGTGCGCTCGAAATTCGGGTCGTCGAGATCGACGTCGGAGAAGCGGTGGCCGGCCGAGGAGAGGTTCACGAGCCGCGCGCCCTGCTTCATCAGCGGAGCGATGCGGTTCACGAGGACGAAGTGGCCGAGATGGTTGGTGCCGAACTGGGTCTCGAAGCCGTCGGCGGTCTGGCTTTTCGGGCAGGCCATCACGCCGGCGTTGGCGATCACGAGATCGAAGGGCCGGCCGTCGTCGAGCAGGGCGTCGGCGCAGGCGCGCACGCTTCTGAGCGAGGCGAGATCGAGCTCGACCAGTTCGAGCCCGCCGCGCTTCGCGGCCCCGGCGCGGACGGTTTCGGTCGCGCGCCGCGCCTTGTCGAGGTCGCGGGCGGCGCCCACCACCTCGGCGCCATGGGCGGCCAGCGTCCGCGCGGTCTCGACGCCGAGCCCGGCCGAGACGCCGGTGACCAGGACGCGCTTGTGCGAAAGATCGACGCCCGCCAGCACCTCGTCGGTCGTGGAATGAGCGCCAAAGGCGTTCGTCATGATGTGCTCCTTCGTGGACTTCCGTCGGGAGGGTCCCGGCGGCGGTCGGCATGTGGGCGCTCATCCGGCGGGGCGCGCGCCGGATTCTCGCAACCGCTTGCCTATTCCTCTCAGGGGCGGGACTTCGCCGCGCAGCCTTGTCCGGGGCGCGGCCGCGCGCGACATTGCTGCCATGGAGACATTGCTCAACGAACTCAGGGCGCGCGCCCTCCGCCACGCCGACGGTCCGTTGAGCGAGACGGCGGTGCCGGGCGTCGTCATCGGCATGCACTGCGGCGAGACCCTGCCGGCTGCGAGCCTCTACGAGCCGGTGTTCTGCCTCGTGCTGCAGGGCGCCAAGCGCGTGACGATCGGCGACAAGGTGCTGCGCTACGACGCCGCCAACTATTTCCTGGCCTCGCTCGACCTGCCGGTGACCAGCTGGGTGATCGAGGCGACGCCGGAAAAGCCCTATGTCGTGCTCGCCCTCAGGATCGACGCCGGCAAGCTCGCCTCGCTGCTGACCGATGTGGCCCCGGGCCCGGAGATCGCCGCGCCGGCGTTCGGGGTGAGCCCGGTCACGGCCGAACTGCTCGAGGTCTGGCTCAGGATCGCAAAACTGTTCGAGGCGCCGGAGGACGTTCCGGCGCTCGCGCCGCTCGCGGAGCAGGAGCTGCTCTATCGGCTCTTGCGCGGGCCGCAGGGCGGCGTGCTGCGCCAGTTCGCCCGCGCCGACAGCCGGCTGTCGCGGGTGCGGCGCGCCATCGCCGAGATCCGTTCCGGGTTCGACCGGCCGCTGCGGATCGACGCGCTCGCGAGAGGCGCCGGCATGAGCGCGGCGTCGTTCCATCGCCATTTCAAGGCGGCCACCGCCCTCAGTCCGCTCCAGTACCAGAAGATGCTGCGGCTGCAGCAGGCTAGGACGCTGCTGATCGCGAATGACGACGCGGCGCGCGCCGCCTATGCGGTCGGCTATGAGAGCGCCTCGCAGTTCAGCCGCGAATACGCCCGCCTGTTCGGCGCGCCGCCGGCGCGTGACGCCGCGCGCCTTCGGGCGATCGGGGAGCTGCCGGCCTGATCGAAGCGGCCGGCCGGCTCAGCGCTCCAGCACCAGGCGGTCCCGCGCGCTCTCGATGCGGCGCAGGCGGCCGAGAAAACTCATGCCGAGCAGCGCGCCGTCCATGGCGCCGGGCGACAGCACGACCGCGGCGACGTCGTCGACCTTGACCGAGCCTATGCGGACGTCGCGCAGCACCACCCGTTTGGCGCCGACCGAGCCGTTCGCGGTCGCGACCCGGGCGTCGAACCGGTCGCCGCCGGAGACAAGGCCGAGCGACTCGCCGTTCTCGTAGGAGAGCGCCACCACGGTCGCGCCGGTGTCGACCAGCATCGGCACGCGGCGGCCGCCGATCGTGGCGTCGACCCGGAAATGGCCGTCGGGACCCGCGGAAAGCGACACATGGCCGGGCCGCGCCTCCTCGAGCCTGGACGGCGGCGCGGCGGCCGTCCGCTCAGGCCGCGCCGGAAGCGCGTCCTCGATCAGTCCCGTCGCCATATAGGCCGCCCCGACCGTCAGAAGGCCGGCGGCCAGCGCCATCTTGATCACGCGTCGCGCCCCGTCGCTCCGCCCAAAGCTTCGCGGAGGAAGGTGGCGAAACGCAGATGTCGGGCGGGTTAACGGATGGCGGACCGGAGGCCGGATGGTGAACGGGACGTCACCGGCGCTTTTGTCATGCCCGGGCTTGACCCGGGCATCAAATGCGGGCGCGTCCGCGCCCGATGGATCGCCGGGTCAAGCCCGGCGATGACGATTTAGGCCTCGATCAGGCCGCGCGAGATCATCTCGGCGACGACGCGCTCGGCGAGCGCGTCGGGGTCGGCGTCGGCGGTCGCGAGCACCAGCTCCGCGTTGTCGGGCCGCTCGTAAGGCGAGGAGACGCCGGTGAAGTTCGGGATCTCGCCCGCGAGCGCGCGCCGATAGAGCCCCTTGGGGTCGCGCGCGATGCAGGTCTCGAGCGGGGTGTCGACGAACACCTCGACGAACTCGCCCTCGCCGACGAGCTCGCGCACCAGGGCGCGCTCCGCCTCGAAGGGCGAGATGAAGCAGCAGATGACCAGCGTGCCGGCGTCGACGAAGAGCTTCGCCACCTCGCCGACGCGGCGGATGTTCTCGACCCGGTCGGCGTCCGTGAAGCCGAGGTCCTTGTTGAGGCCATGGCGGATGTTGTCGCCGTCGAGCAGCATGGTGTGCTGGCCGCGCACCGCGAGCTTCTGCTCGACAAGGTCGGCGATGGTCGACTTGCCCGAGCCCGAGAGCCCGGTGAACCAGAGCACCGCGGCCTTCTGGCGCTTGATGCGGGCGCGCGCCGCGCGGTCGACCGAGGTGGCGTGCCGGTGGATGTTGGTCGCGCGGCGAAGCCCGTGCAGCACCATGCCGGCCGCCGCGGTCGCGTTGGTCTCGCGGTCGATCAGGATGAAGGCGCCGGTCTCGCGGTTGTCCGAATAGGGATCGAAGGCGATCGCCGCGCCGGTCTCGATGTTGACCTCGGCGATCTCGTTCAGCGCCAGCGTCTTGGCCGCGAGCTCGTCGAGCGTGTTGACGTCGATCTTGTGCTTCAGCCCCGTCACGGTCGCCGGGACCGTGCGGGTCGCGAGCTTGAGCAGATATGAGCGGCCGGGAAACAGGCGCTCCTCCTCCATCCAGATCAGCTTGGCGGAGAACTGGTTCGCGACCTCGGGGCGGGCGGTCGGCGGCGCCAGCACGTCGCCGCGCGCGATGTCGACCTCGTCCTCGAGCGTGATGGTCACGCTGTCGCCGGCCTCGGCGACGTCGAGCTCGCCGTCCATCGTGACGATGCTCGCGACGCGGCTCGACTTGCCCGAGGACGACACCACGACCGGGTCGCCGGGCCGCACCTCGCCGGAGGCGAGCGTGCCCGAGAAGCCGCGGAAGTTGAGGTTCGGGCGGTTCACCCATTGCACGGGGAAGCGGAAGGGCTTGAGCCGCAGGTCGGTGTCGACGTCGACCTCCTCGAGATGCTCGAGCAGGGTCGGGCCGGAATACCAGGGCAGGTCCTCGGAGGGCGTCGTGACGTTCGCGCCGGTCAGCGCCGACATCGGGATCGGGGTGATCGAGTCGAAGTCGAGCTGCTCGGCGAAGTCGCGATAGGCCTCCTCGATCTCGGCGAACACGACGTGGCTGTAGTCCACGAGATCGATCTTGTTGATCGCCACAACGATGTTCTTGATGCCGAGCAGCGAGCAGATGAAGGAGTGCCGCTTGGTCTGGGTCAGCACGCCCTTGCGGGCGTCGACCAGGATGACCGCGAGGCCGGCGGTCGAGGCGCCGGTCGCCATGTTGCGGGTGTATTGTTCGTGGCCCGGCGTGTCGGCCACGATGAAGGTGCGTTTGGCGGTCGCGAAATAGCGGTAGGCGACGTCGATCGTGATGCCCTGCTCGCGCTCGGCCTCGAGCCCGTCGACCAGCAGCGCGAGGTCGATCGCGGGGCCGGTGGTGCCGTATTTGCGGCTGTCCTTCTCGAGCGCCGCGAGCTGGTCGTCGAAGATCAGCTTGGTGTCGTAGAGCAGCCGGCCGATCAGGGTCGACTTGCCGTCGTCCACCGACCCGCAGGTGATGAAGCGCAGCAGCGACTTCTCGGAAGCGGCCTCGGCGATCGCGGCGGTCGAGGCGAGGGAAGCGGCGAGCGGCTGGGCCATCAGAAATATCCCTCGCGCTTCTTCTTCTCCATCGAGCCGGCCTCGTCGCTGTCGATCAGGCGGCCCTGCCGTTCGGAGGTCGTGGAGGCGAGCATCTCGGCGATGATGTCGTCGAGCGAAGCCGCGCCGCTCTCGATCGCGCCGGTCAGCGGATAGCAGCCCAGGGTGCGGACCCGGCCCAGCCGCATCTGCGGCGTCTCGCCCGGCAGCAGCGGCAGGCGCTCGTCGTCGCGCATGATGAGCGTGCCGTCGCGCTCGAGCACCGGCCGCTGGGCCGCGAAGTAGAGCGGCACGACGGGGATGTCCTCGGCCTGGACGTACTGCCAGACGTCGAGTTCGGTCCAGTTCGAGATCGGGAAGACGCGGATCGACTCGCCCTGCTTCACGCGCGTGTTGTAGAGGTTCCAGAGCTCCGGCCGCTGGTTGCGCGGGTCCCAGGTGTGGTTCGCGGTGCGGAACGAGAACACGCGCTCCTTGGCGCGGCTCTTCTCCTCATCGCGCCGGGCGCCGCCGAAGGCTGCGTCGAAGCCGTGCTTGTCGAGCGCCTGCCTGAGGCTCTCGGTCTTCATGACCTGGGTGTGGACGTTCGAGCCCGACGCGATCGGCGAGATGCCGCGCTTCACGCCGTCCTCATTGATGTGGACGATCAGGTTGATCCCGAGGCGCCTGGCGGTCTCGTCGCGGAACTGGATCATCTCGCGGAACTTCCACGTCGTGTCGACATGGAGCAGCGGGAAGGGCGGCTTCGACGGGTAGAACGCCTTCATCGCGAGATGAAGCATCACCGAGGAGTCCTTGCCGATCGAGTAGAGCATCACCGGGTTGCGGAACTCCGACGCGACCTCCCGGATGATGTGGATCGACTCCGCTTCGAGCCGCTTCAAATGCGTCGAGAGACCTGAGGGCATGGAGCTTCGTTCGCGCTGATGATCGACAGTGAAACGATGTAATTTGTCAGGGGAGCAAGTCGACATAAGGCCTTTTGCGGCGCCGAAGCAAGGCGGGGCCTTGAATGGTTCGACTATGCCGCAGGGGCGAGCTCGCGGCGGAGGAAGTCGAGCGCCCGGGCAGGATCGACGTCGCGCGCCACGAAGCTTTTGCCGACGCCGCGGGCGAGGATGAAGGTGAGGCGGCCGCGCGAAACCTTCTTGTCCTGTTGCATATGGGCGAACAGCGCTTCCGCGCCGCCGATCGGGCCGGGGATCGCCGAAACGCGTATGGGCAGGCCGACGGCAGAGAGGTGACGCTCGACGCGCGCGGCGTCCTCCTCAGGGCAGAGCCCGAGCGCGGCCGAGAAGCGGAACGCCATCGCCATGCCGATCGCCACTCCCTCGCCATGCACCAGTCTGGCGCTGTCATAGGCGACGTCCGCTTCAAGCGCGTGACCGAAGGTGTGGCCGAGATTGAGCAGCGCGCGGTCGCCGGTCTCGCGCTCGTCGCGCGCCACCACCGCGGCCTTCGCCCGGCAGCTTGTCGCGATGCCGCGGATGCGGTCGGGCCCGGCGCAGAACACGGCGCGGGGATTGGCCTCGAGCCAGGCGAAGAAGTCCGGGTCGTCGATCAGTCCGTATTTCGCGACCTCGGCGTAGCCGGCGCGCAGCTCCCGCTCGGGCAGCGTGTCGAGCGTCGCCGTGTCGGCGAGCACGAGGCTCGGCTGGTGGAAGGCGCCGATGAGGTTCTTGCCGCGCGGCGAGTTGATCCCGGTCTTGCCGCCGACCGAGGAGTCGACCTGCGCCAGCAGGCTCGTGGGCGCCTGAAGGACGCGGACGCCGCGGCGCAGGATCGCGGCCGCGAAGCCCGCGAGGTCGCCCACCACGCCGCCGCCGAGCGCGAGCACGAGGTCTCCGCGCTCGATCCTCGCCGCCAGCAGGCCGTCGACGACGCGCGCCAGCATGTCGAAAGATTTCGAGGCCTCGCCGGCCGGGACGCGCACGGTGTCGAAGGCCAGTCCCGCCCCGGCGAGGGAGCGCTCGACTGTGGGCAGGTGCAGTCCGGCGACGGTCTCGTCCGTCACGACGCCGACTGCGCGGGCGCCGAGCTTCGCCGCCGCCTCGCCGACGCCGGCGAGCAGTCCGGGGCCGATCAGGATGTCGTAGGCCCGCTCGCCGAGCCCGACCGAGACCCGCTCGATGTCCTCGACCATGCGGGTCATGCCCGTCGGGCTCCGGCGGCCGGACCCGACAGCTTCGCCGCGAGCGTCTCGATCAGCTCGGCCACGGTGCGCTCGTGAGGGGCGTCGCGCGACGTGATGACGATGTCGGCGAGCGCGTAGGTGGGATAGCGCTCCTCGACGAGCCGCCTCAACGTGGCCTCGGGGTCGGCGGAGGCCAGCAGCGGGCGGCCGCCGCGCTTCCTCACCCGGCGCAGCAGCACCTCGACGTCGGCCTTGAGCCAGACCGACACGCCCGACTCGGAGATCCGGGCGCGGGTCTCGGGGTTCATCCACGCCCCGCCGCCGGTCGCGAGCACTTGCGGGCCGGTCTCGAGCAGCCGGGAGATGATGCGGGCCTCGCCGGAGCGAAAGTAAGGCTCGCCATGGGTCTCGAAGATCTCCGGGATCGTCATCCCGGCCGCGGCCTCGATCTCGCTATCGGCGTCGACGAAGGGCAGGGAGAGAGCCTGGCCGAGGCGCCGCCCGACCGAGGTCTTGCCCGCGCCCATCATGCCGACCAGCGCGATGGAGCGGCCGCCCAGCGCCCTGCGGACGCTCGCCGCGACATCGCCCTCCGGCCCGGAGCGGGAGGTCTGGGCGTCGGTCTCGGCGCGCGACGGCGCCTCAATCAGATGTTGTATCCCGGCCATAGGCTCGCATGAAAATCGCGCTCGGGCGCGTGAGGCGCGCAACCTATTCCTAAAGCTTATCCTTATACAATGCCGGATGGTTGCGGCGCGAGCGGCCCCGTGGTCCTCTCGACCGGGGCGCGTGCCATGCCGGCGAACCAGGCGGTGCGACATGCCGAGCTTGATGCGTTTTCTGACCGTACTCGCCGCGCTCGCGGCCGCGGTCTTCGCGACGCTCTATTCGCTCGCCACCTTCGTGACGCCGCAGACGCGCGAGATGACGGTGACGATCCCGTCGCAGCGGCTGAAGCCGCCGCCTGCGACGGCCGCCGCGCGCAATTCGCAGACCGCCGGCGCCGGCGCCGAGGCCGCGGCGGAAGGTCCGCAGCCCCGTTGAGCGCTTCGAAGCGCGCGAGACGCGAGATCGAGGCCTTCCTCGAGATGGCGAGCGCCGAGCGCGGCGCCGCCGCCAACACGCTCGCGGCCTATGAGCGCGACCTGTCCGACTACGCCGCCTTCCTCGCCGCGCGCGGCCGTTCGCCCTCGGACGCCGGACCCGACGACGTCCGGGCGCATCTCGCCGACCTCGCCGACCGCGGCTTCAAGGCGTCGTCGGCGGCGCGCAAGCTCTCGGCCGTCCGGCAGCTCCACAAGTTCCTCTACGCCGACGGGTTTCGGGCCGACGACCCGACCGCCTCGCTGGAGGGCCCCCGACGCGGCCGGCCGCTGCCCAAGACGCTCCGGGTCGAGGAGCTCGAGGCCTTGATCGCCGCAGCCGGCGATCCCGGACCCGAGCCGTCGCCGCGCGCGAAACTCAGGGCCGCGCGGCTCGTCTGTCTGCTCGAGCTCGCCTATGGGGCGGGCCTGCGCGTCTCGGAGCTCGTCGGGCTGCCGCGCGCGGCGGCGCGGCCCGCGGCTTCGGTGGTCGCGATCAAGGGCAAGGGCGGACGCGAGCGGCTCGCGCCGCTGACCCCGGTCGCCAAGCAGGCCATGACCGCCTACCTCGCGGCGCTCGGCGAGGCCGGCAAGGGCGCCGAGGGCCCCTGGCTGTTTCCCGCCGGCGGCGAGAGCGGCCACGTCACGCGCCAGGTGTTCGCCCGCGACCTCAAGGAGGCGGCGGCGCGCGCCGGGTTGTCGGCCGACCGGATCAGCCCGCATGTGCTGCGCCACGCCTTCGCGAGCCATCTGGTGCAGAACGGCGCGGATCTGCGCGCCGTCCAGCAGATGCTCGGCCACGCCGACATCGCCACGACCCAGATCTACACCCACGTGCTCGACGAGCGGGCGCGGGCGATGGTGAGGGACCTGCACCCGCTCGCGGATGCGGAGTGACGGCAGGGCGCGGTTGAAGGCGCCTTTGGGACGCCTGTGCTGCGTGCTTCGAGACGCCCGCGAAGACGCGGGCTCCTCAGCATGAGGAATGTGGAGGATGACAAGCACGGGCCTCCTCATGCTGAGGAGCCGTCCGTCAGGACGGCGTCTCGAAGCAAGCAGCACGTCGGCGCGAGATCCTCGCTCCTCGCCTATTCCCCGAGCGCGGCCTTGATCAGCGACCTCGCGTCCTCGCTCGCCCATTCGGCCGGACCCGGCAGGTAGCCGATCTCGCAGCCCGCGCGGTCGAGGATCAGGGTGGTGGGCAGGCCCGTGCCGCGGCCGACGGTCTTCAGCGCCGGCAGCACCTTGCCGGACGGATCGTGGAAGAAGGCGAGCCGCTGGGCGCCGATGTCCTTGAGGAATTTCTGCGGCTTCTCCGGGCCGCCGAAATCGAGCGACACCGGCACGACCTCGAACGAGTCGCCGCCCTGCTCGCCCTCGAGCTTGTCGAGCGCCGGCATCTCCTTGCGGCAGGGCGCGCACCAGGTGGCCCAGAGGTTCAGCAGCACGATTTTGCCGCGGAACTTGTCGAGGCCGATCTCGGCGCCGCTTCCGTCCTTGAAGGAAAGCTGCGGCAGCGGGCGCGGCGAGGAGGGCGTCGCGACCGCCGCGACCTCGCCTTTGGCCGCGGCCTTGATCGAGGCCAGCGTCTCCGAGCTCGCCGCGCAGGCCTGAGCCTTGTCGCCGCCGCTGAAGCCGTATAGGGCGAGCCCGCCGAGACCGAGCGCCGCGAGGCCGGTCGCGAGCAGGAGCCGCTTGAGGCTACGGCCCTTGGCTGCTTGAGGCGCGGCGTCGGCCGGTTCGGGCATGTCTGACCTCGATGCGCCGGCCGCCGCCGGAAGGAAGTTAAGCGATGAGCAACGCGATGTGGGGCGGCCGGTTCGCGGAAGGGCCGGACGCCGTGCTCGAGGCGATCAACGCCTCGATCGATTTCGACCGCCGCTTCTACGCGCAGGACATCCGCGGCTCAAAGGCCCATGTCGGCATGCTGGCGGAGGCCGGCATCGTGTCCTTCGAGGACGCCGCGGCGATCGAGAAGGGTCTGGACGAGGTTCTGGCCGAGATCGAGGGCGGACGCTTCACCTTCTCGCGAGCCCTCGAAGACATCCATATGAACGTCGAGAGCCGGCTTGCCGAGCTCGCGGGGCCGTCGGCCGGGCGTCTGCACACCGCCCGCTCGCGCAACGACCAGGTGGCGACCGACTTCCGGCTCTACGTCCGCGACGCGCTCGACGGGCTCGACCGGCAGTTGCTCGGCCTGCAGCAGGCGCTGGTCGAGAAGGCGGCCAAGCACGCCGCCGACGTGATGCCGGGCTTCACGCATCTCCAGAGCGCCCAGCCCGTGACCTTCGGCCACCATCTGATGGCCTATGTGGAGATGATCGGGCGTGACCGCGGCCGCGTCCACGACGCGCGGCGGCGCATGAACGAATGCCCGCTGGGCGCGGCGGCGCTCGCCGGCACCTCCTTTCCGATCGACCGCGACTTCACCGCCCGCGCGCTGGGCTTCGACCGGCCGACCGCGAACTCGCTCGACTCGGTCTCGGATCGCGACTTCGTGCTGGAGACGCTGTCGCTCGCCGCGATCTGCGCCGGCCACCTGTCGCGCTTCGCCGAGGAGCTCGTGCTGTGGTCGACGCCGCAATTCGGCTTCGTGCGGCTCTCCGACCGGTTCTCGACCGGCTCCTCGATCATGCCGCAGAAGCGCAATCCGGACGCCGCCGAGCTGGTGCGCGGCAAGACCGGCCGGGTGGTGGGCGCGCTGGTCGGCATGCTGACCGTGATGAAGGGCCTGCCGCTCGCCTATTCGAAGGACATGCAGGAGGACAAGGAGGGCCTGTTCGACGCGCTCGACACGCTGTCTTTGTCGATCGCCGCGACCGCCGGCATGGTCGAGGACATGGAGCCGGACCTCGCCGCCATGCGCCGCGCCGCGGGCGCGGGCTACGCAACCGCGACCGACCTCGCCGACTGGCTGGTGCGGGTGGTCGGCATGCCGTTCCGCGAGGCGCATCACGTCGTCGGCCGGATCGTCGCCAAGGCCGCGGAGAAGAAGGTCGGGCTCGAGCGGCTGCCGCTCGCCGACATGCAGGAGGTCGAGCCCCGCGTCACCGAGGACGTGTTCGAGGTGCTGGGGGTGCGCAACTCGGTGCGCAGCCGCGTGAGCTATGGCGGCACGGCGCCCAAGAACGTGCGGGCGCAGATCACCCGCTGGCGCCGCAGGCTCGGCCGGGAGAGCAAGCGGTGATGGGCGCGAGCGTTCAGGCGTAAAGCGTCGTGGTCCGGCTTGACCGCGCCATCCAGGTCAGACGTTGAGCCCGACGCCGACGATGGGACCTCCGGTCAAGCTGGAGGACGACGAGGCTCCTTCTGGGCCCACAGCGTGCGACCGCGTCTATCGGCCCCGCCAAAACTCATCTAAAACCTGCGCCGCCCGATCCGAAGGACCACGTCCCCGTGCCGATGACCCGCGCCGCCGCCGTCGCCGCTCTTTTGGCCGCCTCCGTCGCGCTCGGCGGCTGCGGCAAGAAGGGCGATCCGGACTATCCGGAAGGCACGCCGATGGAGACGGTGACCAAGGCCGACGGCTCGACCGAGAAGCGGCCGGTCAAGCCGAAGCGCCCCTTCGTGCTCGACGGCCTGCTGAACTGACCATCGTCCCGTCCGCCGTCATGCCCGGCCGAAGGCCGGGCATCCACGACTTCATCGTGAAACGCCGTCTTCGACGTTTAGTCGTGGATGCCCGAGGCGAGCTCGGGCATGACGGTTTCTCCTGAAACGTCGCCGTAAGTTCCGATGCATCATTTCGACTATCGCGACGGCGCGCTGCACGCCGAGGACGTCGCGCTCGCGGCGATCGCCGAGGAAGTGGGCACGCCGACCTACGTCTATTCGCGCGCCACGCTGACCCGTCACGTCCGCGTGTTCGACGAGGCCTTTTCCGGCGTCGACCACCTGATCTGCTATGCGGTCAAGGCGCTGTCCAACCAGGCCGTGCTCAGCCTCCTGGCCAAGCTCGGCTGCGGCATGGACGTGGTGTCGGGCGGCGAGCTGAAGCGGGCGCTGGCCGCCGGCTGCCCGGCGGACAGGATCACCTTCTCGGGCGTCGGCAAGACGGCGGCCGAACTCGCGCAGGCGCTCGACGCCGGCATTCTCTGCTTCAACGTCGAGAGCGAGCCGGAACTCCGGCTGCTGTCCGAGATCGCGGCAGCCAAGGGCGCGACGGCCCATGTCGCGCTGCGCGTGAACCCGGACGTCGACGCGAAGAGCCACGCCAAGATCTCGACCGGCTCCTCCGAGACCAAGTTCGGCGTGCCGATCGCCCGCGCCCGCGCCGTCTACGCCGAGGCCGCGCTTCTGCCGGGCGTCGAGGTCGCGGGCGTCGACATGCATATCGGCAGCCAGATCACCGACCTCGCGCCCTTCGAGCAGGCGATCGCCCGGCTGGTCGAGTTCGTGGGCGAACTCAGGCGCGACGGCCATGCGATCCGCCATGTCGACGTCGGCGGCGGGCTCGGCATCCCCTATCGCGACGCCCACACCGCGCCGCCGCTGCCCGTCGACTACGCCGACATGGTCAGGCGCCTGACGCGCGGGATCGACGCGCGGCTGATCTTCGAGCCCGGCCGGCTGATCGTCGGCAACGCCGGCGTGCTGCTGACCCGCGTGATCTATGTGAAGGAAGGCGCCGACAAGATCTTCGTGATCGTCGACGCCGGCATGAACGACCTGATCCGCCCGACGCTCTACGAGGCCTATCACGAGGTCTGGCCGGTCCGGCGGCCCGCCGGGAACGAGCCTCTTGTCCGCGCGGACGTCGTCGGCCCGGTCTGCGAGACCGGCGACTATCTCGCTTTGGGCCGCGACATGCCGCTGCCGAAGGCGGGCGATCTGCTCGCGGTGATGTCGGCCGGCGCCTATGGGGCGACGCAGTCCTCGACTTACAATTCGCGCCCGCTCGTGGCCGAGGTGCTGGTCGACGGCGCGCGCATGGCCGTGGTGCGGCCGCGGCCAAGCGTCGAGGAGCTGCTCGCGCAGGACCGCACGCCGGAGTGGCTGTGAAAAAGAGACCAATCCAGAATTCTTGGACGGGAGAATGGATTTAGAGGGCATCCGAAACGGAATGTGGGTCTGCAGGCAAACTGCAGAGGAGCACTCAAAGCATTACAAAGATCCAAACATTATTCGGAGCCGATTGTGGGCGATGTATGGGCGTTTCGATGAAGAAAATCGAATATTAGCTAATTTAGTTATCTGTGAATGGATTTTATCAGAAGATTCAAAGGTTCGTTTTGATGCGATCGATCTGGCATATCATTTCAAGGTAAGAGAAGCCGTTCGGCCTCTGGAGACGTTGGCGCGCTCGCTTGAGCGCGCGTGGTCGATTCACGAGGTGCATGAGCGTGAGAAGGTAATGAGGATGATTGATTTTCTCAGCGCCGACTCAAATTAGAGCGAATCTGATCTTTACCAGTCTAAGTTTCCCCATCTGATTGGGTGATAAAGGTAGCTCCCCCATCACGTCTCGGTGACGTCCCGGCTCCGCCCCATGCTGGCCATCGGCGCGGTCCATGCTAGCTTTGCGCTCGTAACTCCATGACGGGGCCGGGGCTGCGGGAGAACCGGCGGATTGACGGGTTCTGACGGAACGGACGGACGAGGCCGCGCCCTGATCGAGCGCGTGGTCGCCCGCGCGCGGCTCGCGCTTGTCTGGGAAGGCGTCTGGCCGTGGATCGCGGCCGCCTCCGCCGTCGTCGCGCTGTTCCTCGCGGTCTCCTGGTTCGGCGTCTGGGACGCGCTGCCTCCTCAAGGCCGCATCGCCGGCGTCGTCGCCTTCGGCCTCGCCTTCGTCGCGAGCCTCGCGCCGCTGGTCCGTGCGGCGCTGCCCGACCGGCGCTCGGCGCTCGGCCGCGTGGACCGCGCGAGCGGCGTCGCGCATCGCCCCGCCACCAGCCTCGACGACCGGCTGGCCTCGGTCGCGGGCGAGGACCCGATGACGCGCGCGCTCTGGGCCGCCCATCGCGAGCGGATGGAGCGCGACGCCGGCCGCCTCAAGGCGGGACGGCCGTCGCCGCGGCTCGCCGCGCGCGACCCTTACGCGCTGCGCTTCCTGCTCGCGCTCGTCGCCGTCGTGGCCTTCGCTGTCGCGGGCTCCGACCGCGGGGCGCGTGTGCTCGCGGCCTTCGACTGGACGACGCCCGCCGCCGAAACCGCGCCGGCGCGGCTCGACGCCTGGGTCGCGCCGCCGGGCTATACCGGCCGGCCGCCGATCTTCCTCACCGCGCGCGCCGCCGGCGCTGGGCAAAACTCCGCGGACGCAAGGGCCGCGGCGATTCCCGAAGGCGAGCAGGACGCCGTCTCCGTCCCCGAAAACGCGACCCTGGTGGTGCGCGGCTCAGGCGGCGCGGTCGAGGTGACGGCGACCGGCGCGGCCGAGGCGATCCCGGTCGAAGGGCGGCCGCCGGAAGGCGTGGTCGAGCGCCGCTTCAAGCTGACCGGCGACGCCGAGGCGCGCGTCGCGGCCGCCGGCGCGCCGGACAGGGTCTGGCGGTTCCGCATCATCCCCGATGAGCCGCCCTCGATCGCGCTGACGGGGCCGCTCAAGCTGAACGCCCGCGGGACCGCGATCATCCCCTACGAGCTGCGCGACGATTACGGCGTCGCCTCGGCCGAGGCCCGCTTCGTTCTGAAGGACGAGGCCGCGGCCAAGGCGCCGCGCTTCTCGCGCAGCGAGACCACCGACGGGCCCGCCGCCGAGCGCCGGCCGCTCTACGAGGCCCCCAAGGTCCCGCTCGGCCTGCCGCGCGCCAAGGCGCGCGACGGCAAGGCCGACACGCCGCTCGACGTGATGGAGCATCCCTTCGCAGGGGCCGAAGCCGTCATGACGCTCGCCGCCCGCGACGAGGCCGGGCAGGAGGGGCTGTCGAAGTCGATCGACATGCGGCTTCCAGCTCGCAGCTTCACCAAGCCGCTCGCCCGCGCGCTGGTCGAGCAGCGCCGCATCCTCGCAATGGACGCCAACGCAAAGCCGCGGGTGCTGACCGCTATCCGCGCGCTCGCGATGTTTCCGGAAGAGTTCATCAAGGAGGCGAGCGTCTATCTCGGCGTCACCACCGCCTATCGCCGGTTGGAGATCGCGGTCTCGGACGACGAGCTCAGGGAAGCTGCCGACTATCTCTGGGAGGTGGCGCTCCGGATCGAGGACGGCGACCTGCCGGAGGCCGAGCGCGATCTTCGCGCCGCCGAGGAGGCGCTGCGCAAGGCGCTCGAGAACGGCGCCTCCGAGGAGGAGATCAAGAAGCTCACCCAGGACCTCCGTGCCGCGCTCGAGAAATTCATGCGCGAGATGGCCGAGCAGCAGCGCCGCAACCCCGGCCAGCAGCAGGCCCAGCCCGGCGAGCGCGGCAAGGCGGTCCGGCCGCAGGACCTGCGCGACATGGTCGACAAGATGGAGAAGCTCGCGCAGTCCGGCGCCAAGGACGCCGCCAAACAGGCGCTCGCCGACCTCAAGAACATGCTGGACAATCTGCAGAACGCCCAGCGCCAGCAGGCCGACCCCAACGCCCAGGCGCAGCAGCAGCAGCTCAACAAGCTGCAGGACATGATCCGCGAGCAGGGCAAGCTGCGCGACCAGACTTTTCAGCAATACCGGCAGAACGAGCGCCAGCAGCGCAACCAGCGCGGCCAGCAGGGCCGCCGCCAGCAGCAGCAGGAGGGCAGCCAAGGCGAGCAGCGCATGCGCGACCTCGCCGAGCAGCAGAAGCAGCTACGTGACCGCCTCGACCAGATGATGAAGGAGCAGGGTCAGCAGGGCGAGCAGGCCCAGCGGGGCGAGGGTCAGCAGCAGCCGGGCCAGCGGCAGGGCCGCCAGCAGCCGGGCGGCGAGCAGGGCGAAGGCCAGCAGCCCGGGCAGGAAGGCCAGGGCGGCCAGGATGGAAAGAACGCGCTCGGCGAGGCCGGCAAGAGCATGGGCGAAGCGCAAGGCTCGCTCGGTCAGGGCCAGACCGGCCAGGCGCTCGACCACCAGCAGAAGGCGCTCGAGCAGCTGCGCAAGGGCGCGCAGGCGATGGCCGAGGCGATGCAGAAGGGGCAAGGGCAGCCTGGCCAGCAGGGCGAAGAGGGCCAGCAGGGCGCCCAGAACGGCGAGGAGGGCCGCGACGACGACCCGCTCGGCCGCCCCGTTCGGCGTCGCGAGAGCGACGGCGATGCGACCAAAGTGCCGGGCGAGATCGACGCCCAGCGCGCCCGCCGCGTGCTCGAGGAGCTGAGAAAGCGCCTCGGCGAGGCCGACCGTCCCCGCGAGGAGCTCGATTATCTGGAGCGCCTGCTCGCGCCGTGAGGCGGACGC
Organism: Hansschlegelia zhihuaiae; assembly: GCF_004103825.1. Lineage (GTDB taxonomy): Bacteria > Pseudomonadota > Alphaproteobacteria > Rhizobiales > Methylopilaceae > Methylopila > Methylopila zhihuaiae. The sequence continues at coordinate 76,443 of NZ_RYFI01000017.1, read as the reverse complement.
GCCTGCATTCCAATCGTCGCGACGAGGCGCTAAGGACGAGCCCCTGAAACGGGGAGCCGTTCACGCCGATGTCGACAGAAGTCTCGCCGCTTGCGCCGAAGTCCTTCCCGAAGCTGCCGCTGGTCCGCGGGGTCGCGCTGGCGACCGCGGAGGCGGGCATCCGCTACAAGGGCCGGACCGACGTGCTGCTCGCGAGCTTCGCGCCCGGGACCGCGGTCGCGGGCGTCTTCACCCGCTCGCGCTGCCCCTCGGCGCCGGTCGAATGGTGCCGCGAGCGGATCGACGGCGGAAGGATCCGGGCGCTGGTGGTCAATTCCGGCAACGCCAACGCCTTCACGGGCGCGAACGGCCGCGCCGCCACCAGGCTGACCGCCGAGCTTACGGCCAAGGCCCTCGGGTGTTCGGAGGACGAGATCTTCCTGTGCTCGACGGGCGTGATCGGCGAGCCGCTCGACGCCTCGAAATTCGCTGGCGTGATGGACAGGCTCGCGGCCGGCGTGACGGAGGACGCCTGGGAGGCGGCGGCGCGGGCCATCATGACCACCGACACGTTTCCGAAGCTCGCCACGCGCACCGCGAAGATCGGCGACGTCAAGGTGACGATCAACGGCATCGCCAAGGGCGCAGGGATGATCGCGCCGGACATGGCCACGATGCTGTCCTTCATCGCGACCGACGCCGCGATTGATCCGGACGCGCTGCACGAGCTGCTCGCGCGCGCGGCGGCGAAGTCGTTCAACTGCGTGACGGTGGATGGCGACACTTCGACCTCCGACACGCTGCTGGCCTTCGCGACCGGGGAGGCCGGGAACCGGGCCATCCGCGGGGCCGACGACCCGGAGGCCGCCGGTTTCGCGGCCGCGCTCGAGGAGCTCGCCGTCGAGCTCGCCCAGCTGGTCGCCCGCGACGGCGAGGGCGCCCGGAAGTTCGTCACCGTCGAGGTCGCGGGCGCCGAGAGCGACGCCTCGGCCCGCAAGGTCGCCCTGTCGATCGCCAATTCGCCGCTTGTGAAGACCGCGATCGCGGGAGAGGACGCCAATTGGGGCCGGGTGGTGATGGCGGTGGGCAAGGCCGGCGAACCGGCCGACCGCGACCTCCTGACGATCCGGTTCGGAGAGCTGCGGGTCGCTCACAAAGGCGAGCGCGACCCGCACTACAGCGAGGCCGAGGCGTCGGCCTACATGAAGAACGAAGCGATAGACATCCGCGTCGATCTCGGCCTCGGCGAGGGATTTGCGCGCGTCTGGACCTGCGACCTGACCGAAGGCTACATCGCCATCAACGCCGATTATCGCTCGTGATCGCGCGCAATTCGGAACGGAACCTTAACGGCTCGCCGACGATCATGGCGGCGCGGACGTGACCTCGAAGCTTGTCCTCGTCGTCGCCTGCGCCCTCGTCGACCCGGACAACCGCGTGCTCGTCGCGCAGCGGCCGGAAGGCAAGACGATGGCCGGGCTCTGGGAGTTTCCCGGCGGCAAGGTCGAGCCGGGGGAGCGGCCGGAAGAAACCTTGATCCGGGAACTGGCCGAGGAGCTCGGCGTCGCGGTCGAGGAGCCATGTCTTGCGCCGCTTGCCTTCGCGAGCCACGCCTACGACCAGTTCCATCTGCTGATGCCGCTTTACGTGTGCCGGCGCTGGACGGGGGTCGTGACGGGACGCGAGGGCCAGGCGACGCGCTGGGTCCGCCCGGACAAGCTCCGCGACCTCGCGATGCCGCCGGCCGACGAGCCGCTCATCGCGCATCTCGTCGACCTGCTCTGAGCGCGAGGCCCCGGACGGCCGCAAGGGGCGGGCTGATGACGGCTGGCATGACGCGCATCATGCGCCGCGCTTTGGGCGATTTCGGCCGCGATCGACGCGGCGCGACCGCGATCGAATATGCGCTAATTGCGGTCGGCATCTCGATCGCGGCGGCGATGACGGTCTACGCTATCGGCTCCTCGCTCAAGACCAATTTCTACGACAAGGTCGAAGAGGCCACGCGGAACTAGGGCCGGTTCGATCAGAACAAGTCGTCATCGGCGGGCTTGACCCGGCGATCCATCGGGCGCGGATGCGCCGCTCAGATAGATGCCGGGGTCAAGCCCGGGCATGATGGGGAGCGTCTTCAATCTCCGCCCGGCGTCCGCTCGTGGACCCCAAGCGCGTCGGCGAGGCGCGCTTTCGCGCTGCCGGGCTTCAGCGGCGTCTGCTGCGATAAATGCGGCGCCCAGCCGGACGCCCAGATGATCTCGAAGGTCGCGCGCACCCGTCCGTCGGGGTCCGAGAAGCGCTCGGCGTAGATCTCGGTCATGCGCGCGAGCGTCGCGCGGCGAAGCGGCCGGCGGCTGCGCTCGGCGAGAACGTTGGTCGCGCCCCAGGCGCGGAGATCGCGCGCCAGATCGAGCGGATGGCCGTAGCGGACCGTGACCTTGTCGACGTCGGTGACGGGAAGCGCGAGGCCGGCGCGCTGGAGCAGCGCGCCGATCGAGCGGACGTCGGCGAAAGGCAGGACGCGGGGGCTCAGGCCCCCCTCGACCTCGGCCTCGGCCGCCGCGAAGGACTGGCGCAGCTCGGTCAGCGTGTCGCCGCCGAGAATCGCGACGAGGAACAGTCCGTCGGGCGCGAGCAGTCGGCGCGCCTGGGCGAACACGCCCGGCAAATCGTCGGCGAAGTGCAGCGCGAGCCCCGACACGACGAGATCGAAGCTTTCCGGCGCGAAGGGCAGGGCCTGCGGGTCGCAGACGAGATCGCCGCCGTCGCCCTCCTCGAAGGCCGCGCGCACGACCCGCGATGCGCCGGGCCGGGCGCGGAGGACATCGGCGACCCGCGGGCCGGGCGTCGCGAGGTCGAGCGCGCGCGGAAACGGCCTGAGCGTCGCGGCGAGTCGGTCCGCGACGTCTTCGGCGACGCGCGCGATCAGGAAGTCATCGCCGCCGCCCGCCCGGGCGCGCCGTCTCGCGCGCTTCAGCGCGGCGCGGTCGACGAGGCTGGGGACGTCCGACATCGGCGCAGGCGCGGCCCTCAGCCCGCCGCCTGAACCTGCGTCTGGGCGGGCGCCGGCCGTGCGGCCCTCTCCCGCTCCTCAAGCCGCCTCTCCGTCTCGCCCATATAGTCGCGGGCGAGCGGCAAAGCGTCGACGTTCCGGGTCAGCTGGATCTGGAACACCATGTGCTTGCCGTAGCGGAACGAGAATTCCGAGATCAGCAGATAGAACTCCCACATCCGGCAGAAGCGTTCGCCGAGCAGCGCCGCGGCCTTGTCGCGGTTGGCCGCGAAACGGCCGCCCCAGGCGAGGCAGGTCTGGGCGTAGTGCAGCCGCCAGATCTCGACGTCCGTGACCCAGAGCTTCGAGGCCTCGATCGCGGGCATCGTCTCGGACAGCGCCGGCGCGTAGCCGCCGGGGAAGATGTATTTCTTCACCCAGGCGCCGGTGGAGCCCGGGCCGCCCTTGCGGCCGATCGAATGTAAGAGCGCGACGCCGTCCTCGGTCAGGAGCGAGCGGATCTTCATGAAGAATTCCGGGATGTTGCGCAGGCCGACATGCTCGAACATGCCGACCGAGACGATCCGGTCGAACGAGCCCTCGACGTCGCGATAGTCCCGCAGTTCGAACTTCACCCGGTCGGAGAGCCCGCGCGCCGCGGCCCGCTCGGTCGCGAGCGCGTGCTGCTCGGTCGACAGCGTGACGCCAAGCACCTCGACGTCGCAGGCCTCGGCCAGATAGATCGCCATCGAACCCCAGCCCGAGCCGATGTCGAGCACCCGCTGGCCGGGCTTCAGGTCGAGCTTGGCTGCGATGTGGCGGAGCTTGTTGACCTGCGCCTCCTCGAGCGTGTCGTCCGGCGTGCGGAAATAGCCGCAGGAGTAGTTCAGCCCGTCGTCGAGGAACAGCCGGTACATCTCGTTCGACAGGTCGTAATGGGTCTCGACGTTCTTCTTCGAGCGCGCGGCGTCGTTCTTCGGCAGGAAGCCGCGCATGCGCTTCACCCAGGCGCGCATCGTCTTCTGGATGGGCTGGGCGCGCAGGTTCTTGCGGTTCAGCGCATAGAGCGTGAGCAGGTCGCGGATCGTGCCCTGCTCGATGGTCAGGGTCCCGTCCATATAGGCTTCGCCGGTCTTCAGCTCCGGATTGAGGAAGAGCTGATGATGCAGCTTCTTGTCGTGAAGCTTGAGCGTCACCTCGGGGCCTGGCGTGTCGCCCTTGAGGACGTGGCTGCGGCCGGCCGCGTCCACGATGGTCAGCGACCCAACATGGACGAAACGGCCCAGCATCGCGTTGACGATCTCCATTGACGGCTCCCGTGCGGCGTGCGGACATCAGTTCGACGCCTGCTTTAGACCAGCCGGAGCGCGGTTTCGATGCCCCTCGGCGCGATGGAGGACGATGCGCCGCAAGGCCTCGCCGCGCGCGCCGCGGTTTTGGCCTCGGCGCTGCGTCGCGCCGGGCGCTTCGGGCTCGGCCTCGTGCTGCCGCCGCAATGCCTCGCCTGCGAGCGGCCCGTGGCCGAGGCCGGCGCGCTCTGCGTCGCCTGCTGGGGCGGGCTCAGGTTGATCGAGCGGCCCTATTGCGAACGGCTCGGCACGCCGTTCCCGGCGGATTTCGGACCGGGCCTCTTGTCGCCCGCCGCGATCGCCAAGCCGCCGGCCTTCGAGCGGGCGCGTGCGGTCGCGCGCTTCGACGGAACGGCGCGGGAGCTCGTCCACCGGCTGAAATATGGCGACGCCGTCCATCTCGCCCGTCCGCTCGGGGCCATGATGGCGCGTGCCGGCCACGAACTCGTCGACCGCGAGGCCGTGCTGATTCCGGTTCCGCTCCACCGCGGCCGGCTGTGGCGCCGCCGCTTCAACCAGTCGGCGCTGCTCGCCAGGGAAATCGCCCGGCTCTCGAAGGCCAAGCTCCGCCTCGACGCCGTCGAGCGCGTGAAGGCGACGCGGCCGCAGGTCGGGCTGAGCGCCGCCCAGCGGGCCGACAACCTCTCGGGCGCGTTTCGGGTCGCGGACCGGGCCGCGGCGGCGGGCCGACGGGTCGTGCTGATCGACGACGTGGTGACCACCGGCGCGACCGTCGATCGGCTGGCGCGGCTTTTGAGACGCGCCGGCGCGACCTCCGTCGACGTCCTGTCTTTCGCCGTGGTTGTGAACGACGGGTGACCGTCTATATCGTCGGGCTTCGCGAAGCGTCCCTCGACCCGAGGCCCGGATGCCGTCAGTCACGATCTACACGCGGTCCGCCTGCCCCTATTGCCACATGGCCAAGGACCTGCTCGAGGCCAAGAGCGTGTCGTTCGAGGAGATCGACATCGGCCGCGAGCCCGACCGCCGCTGCGAGATGATCGAGCGGGCCGGGGGGCGGATGACGGTGCCGCAGATCTTCATCGACGGCCGGCATGTCGGCGGCTGCGACGACCTCTACGCCCTCGACCGGTCCGGCGGCCTCGACCCGATGCTCGCCGCGTGACCGGCTCGATGACCGATCGCCGCTTCGTCGCGGCCTGCCTGCAGATGCGCTCCGGCATGACGGTCGCGGCCAATGTCGACGAGGCCGTGCGGCTCGCGCGGGAGGCGGCGTCGGGCGGCGCGAGCTATCTGCAGACGCCAGAGATGACCAACGTCCTGGTCCGCTCGCGCGAAGAACTGTTCGACCGGATCCTGCCCGAGGAGGCGGATCCGGCGCTCGCGGCGTTCCAGGAGCTCGCCCGCGTGCTCAAGGTCTGGGTCCATGTCGGTTCGCTCGCGATCCGCCTCGAGGGCGAGCGCGCCGCCAACCGCGCCTTCGTGATCGATCCCTCGGGCGAGATCGTCGCGCGCTACGACAAGATCCACATGTTCGACGTCGACCTGCCGGACGGCGAGAGCTGGCGTGAGTCGCAGACCTACCGCGCCGGCGAGCAGGCCGTGGTCGTAGACCTGCCCTGGGGGCGGCTCGGGCTGACCATCTGCTACGACGTCCGCTTTCCGACCCTGCACCGGGCGCTCGCTGAGAACGGCGCCGAGCTGCTGGCCTCGCCCGCGGCCTTCACCAGGAAGACCGGCGAGGCGCATTGGCATGTGCTGCTCCGGGCGCGGGCGGTCGAGAACGGCGCCTTCGTGATCGCGGCCGCGCGGGGCGCCCGCCACGAGGACGGCCGCGAGACCTACGGCCACAGCCTGATCGTCGACCCTTGGGGCCGGGTGCTGGCCGAGGGCGGAGAAGAGCCGAGCGTGATCATGGCCGAGATCGACGTCTCGAAGTCGCCCGACATCCGCAAGCGCATCCCCTCGCTCGAGAACGGGCGCCGCTTCGCGGTCCAGCCGCTGCCAAGCGCGCCCGCCATGCTGCACGACGTCAATCCATGATCCGCTACAGTCTCGTGTGCGACGCCGGCCACGGCTTCGACGGCTGGTTCCGCTCGTCCGGCGATTTCGACGCCCAGGCCGGCGGCGGGCTGCTGTCCTGCCCGTCCTGCGGGTCGGCCAAGATCGGAAAGGCGCTGATGGCGCCTTCGGTGAGGCTCAAAGGCGCGGCGGAGCCGGCGGGAACGCCCGCGCGGGAGGAACTCCCGGCTTCTGCGCCGGACATGTCGTTCACCAATGACCGCGAACAGAAGCTGCGGGGAATGCTGCGCGAGCTCCGCGCGCATATGACGAAGAACTCCGAGGACGTCGGCGAGAAATTCCCGGAGATCGCGCGGAAGATGCACGCCGAGGAGATCGAGCGCCGCACGGTGCACGGCAAGGCGACTGCCGAGGAGGCGAAGGCGCTGGTCGAGGAAGGCGTCGCGATCCAGCCGCTGCCGACCTTCCCGGACGAGATGAACTGAGCGCAGGGCTGACCTGCGCCGGACCGCATTGACTTGAAGGCTCCGCGGAGCGATTTCGCGCGGGCCGACCCGGCGCTTTTGCGCCGCGAGGCGTCACAGGAACCCCGACGATCATGCCAGACGACAGTAGTCGATGGACCGAGCCGCACGCGGCCGTTCGCGCAAGGCGCGCCTGATCGTCTGATCGGGTTCGCCCGCGACCGGCCGCAGCGGCCGGTCGGAAAGGCGAGCCCCATGACCTTCAAGAACATCTTCGCGCCGGCCCGGTCCGGCGAGGACATGCCGAGCGCCTGCGAGCATTCGCACAAGGTGCTGTTCGGTCTCTTGGCGCTGACCTTCGCGCCGATGCTGCTGGCGCATGTTTTCTGCATGAGCCAGGAGGCGGAGGCCGCCGCCGCGCCGACGGCCGTCGAGCAGTCGGCGGCGGCGCGGTGAGGCGGGCGCTCAGCCCGCCTTCGCCGCCGCCATCGCGTAGTTGACCGACATGTCGTCGCTCTGGCCCCAGCAGTTCTTCAGCGGGTCGAACTTGATGCCGCGCTGGTCGGAGACCTCGAGCCCGGCCGCGCGGGCGGCGATGCGGAGCTCCGCGGGCGTCACGAACTTCTCGTAGGAGTGGGTGCCGACCGGCAGCCAGCGCAGCACGTATTCGGCGCCCACGATGACGAGCGCATGGGCCATCAGCGTGCGGTTGATGGTCGAGAACAGCGCGAGCCCGCCGGGCTTCACGAGCTTGCCGACCGTGCCCACGAAGGCGTCGACGTCGGCGACGTGTTCGACCACCTCGGACGCCACCACGACGTCGAACTGGGCGCGCTCGGCGACGAGCTCCTCGGCGGTCGTGGCCCGATAGGCGATGTCGAGCCCATGTTCCTCGGCATGGGCCTTCGCGACTTCGATCAGGTCCGGGGCGGGGTCGACGCCCGTGACCGCCCCGCCGAGCCGTGCGAGCGGCTCGGCCAGCACGCCGGCGCCGCAGCCGATGTCCAGCACGGTCAACCCGTCGAGCGGGCGCATGCCCTGCGCGTCGCGGGCGAAGCGGGCGCAGGCGGCGTCGCGGAAGATCGCGACCCGCGCGGGATTGAATCTGTGCAGCGGCCGCATCGGGCCGTCCGGATCCCACCAGCGGCCCGCGAGCGCGTCGAAACGCGCCACCTCCGCGGCGTCGAGGCTCGCAGCTCGGCCCGGCTGACGTCCCGCCATTCGCGTCTCCTCTCCGCCGTTGTGTCGCGGATGTCCCGCGGCTATCTATAGCCGCCTTTTCGCCCGGCCGCTTCGGAACGGGCCGTTCTCCCGTCCGTCCAGAAAGCTGTTCTCGCGTCCTATGTCCCGCATCGTCATGAAGTTCGGCGGCACCTCGGTCGCGAACGTCGAGCGCATCCGAAACGTCGCCGCCCATGTGAAGCGGGAGGTTGACGCCGGCCACGAGGTCGCCGTGGTGGTCTCGGCCATGGCCGGCGCCACCAACCAGCTCGTCGCCTGGACCAGGGAGGCGTCCGCGATCCACGACGCGCGGGAATACGACGCGATCGTGGCCTCGGGCGAGCAGGTGACGTCGGGGCTGCTGGCGATCGCGCTGCAGGGCATGGGCGTCACCGCGCGGTCGTTCCAGGGCTGGCAGATCCCGCTCAGGACCGACGCGGCGCATGGCGCGGCGCGGATCGCCGAGATCGACGGTTCGGCGCTGATCTCGCGCCTCGTCGACAAACAGGTGCCGGTGATCGCAGGCTTCCAGGGCGTCGGCCCCGACAACCGCATCTCGACGCTCGGCCGCGGCGGCTCGGACACCAGCGCGGTCGCGGTGGCGGCGGCCGTGAAGGCCGACCGCTGCGACATCTACACCGATGTCGACGGCGTCTACACCACCGACCCGCGAATCGTGCCGCAGGCGCAGCGTCTCTATAAGATCGCCTTCGAGGAGATGCTTGAGATGGCCTCGCTCGGGGCCAAGGTCATGCAGGTGCGCTCCGTCGAGATGGCGATGGTGCACAAGGTCAGGGTGTTCGTGCGATCGAGCTTCGACGCGCCGGACGCCGCCCAGACGGGTCCCGACGGCCATCCGGTCGGGACGCTCATCTGCGACGAGGACGAAATCGTGGAAAGTCAGGTCGTCACCGGCATCGCCTACACCAAGGACGAGGCCCAGATCACGCTCCGCCGGGTGCAGGACCGGCCGGGGGTCGCGGCCGGCGTGTTCGGCCCGCTCGCGGAGGCCGCGATCAATGTCGACATGATCGTCCAGAACATCTCCGAGGACGGCAAGACCACCGACATCACCTTCACGCTGCCGACGTCCGACCAGGCGCGGGCGATCGACATCCTGAACGCCAGACAAGCCGAGATCGGCTTCGAGGCGCTCAACACCGAGGCCGACGCCTGCAAGGTGTCGGTCATCGGCATCGGCATGCGCAGCCACGCCGGCGTCGCGGCGCAGGCCTTCCAGGCGCTCGCCAAGCGCGGCGTCAACATCCGCGCGATCACCACCTCGGAGATCAAGATCTCGGTGCTGATCGATACGGCTTTCGCCGAACTTGCCGTCAGAACGCTGCATTCGGTATACGGGCTCGACAAGGCCTGAGCGCGGCCTTTTACGCGGGCGACCGCGGACGCTAAGCTGACCCTCGCGGTTATCGCGCGGGCGCAGATCCAATATCCGGAGAGCGGAAGATGCGAGGCGCTTATGGCGGCCCGCGCGTGCTTTTGCGCCGGCTGCGCGAGGTCATGGCTGATCCGGTCGCGGCGCAGGAGCGCCTCGACCGCATCGTCGTGCTGATCGCCGCCAACATGGTGGCCGAGGTCTGCTCGGTCTACGTGCTGCGCGTCGACGGCGACCTCGAGCTCTATGCGACCGAGGGCCTCAACCGCGAGGCCGTGCACCGCACCACCATGCACAAGGGTGAGGGACTGGTCGGCCTGGTGGCCGACGAGGCGGAGCCCGTCAATCTGTCGGACGCCCAGGCGCATCCGGCCTTCTCCTACAAGCCCGAGACCGGCGAGGAGATCTTCCACTCCTTCCTCGGCGTGCCGATCCTGCGCGCCGGCAACACGCTCGGCGTGCTGGTCGTCCAGAACAAGTCGCACCGCACTTACTCCGACGAGGAAATCGAGGCGCTCCAGACCACCGCCATGGTGATCGCCGAGATGATCGCGAGCGGCGAGCTCGGAGGCGCCGAGACCGGCCTCGAGCCGGTCGGACGCAGGCCGGCCCATGCGGGCGGGGCGGCGCTGTCGGAGGGCATCGGGCTCGGCCATGTCGTGCTGCACGAGCCGCGCGTCGTGGTGAAGACCTTCATCGCTGAGGACACCGAGGCCGAGCTCAAGCGCCTCGACACGGCGCTCGCGGGCCTCAGGGCCTCGATCGACGTGCTGCTCGACGACGGCGAGGTGGCGCGCGCCGGCGAGCATCGCGACGTGCTCGAGGCCTTCCGGATGTTCGCGAACGACCGCGGCTGGGGGCGGCGGCTGCACGAGGCGGTGCAGACCGGCATCACCGCCGAGGCCGCCGTCGAGCGCGTCCAGTCCGACACGCGCGCCCGCATGCAGCGCCAGACGGACCCCTATCTCCGGGAGCGCCTGCACGACCTCGACGATCTCGCGAATCGGCTCCTCCGCGAGCTGACCGCGCCCGGCCAGGGCATGGCGCCGGTCGCAGCCGAGCTGCCCGAGAACGCCATCGTGGTGGCGCGGTCCATGGGCCCGGCGGCCCTGCTCGACTACGACCGCACGAGGCTGCGCGGCCTCGTGCTCGAGGAGGGCTCGGCGTCGAGCCATGTGGCGATCGTCGCCCGCGCCCTCGGCATCGCGGCCGTCGGGCAGATCGAGAACGCGACCGGCCTCGTGGAGTCGGGCGACGCCATCATCGTCGACGGCGTGTCGGGCGAGGTGCATGTGCGCCCGACCCAGGACGTCGAGCGCGCCTATGTGGACAAGGTCCGGTTCCGCGCGCGCAAGCAGGAGCAGTACCGCGCGCTGCGCGAGCGGCCGTCCGCGACCATCGACGGCGCGGAGGTCAAGCTCCTGCTGAACGCAGGCCTCCTGGTCGACCTGCCGCATCTCGCAGAGACCGGCGCCCATGGCATCGGCCTGTTCCGCACCGAGCTGCAATTCATGGTGGCGTCCTCGATGCCCAAGACCGCGGCGCAGCAGCAGCTCTACCGCGCCGTGCTCGACGCCGCGGACGGCCGGCCCGTCACGTTCCGCACGCTCGATGTCGGGGGCGACAAGATACTGCCCTACATGCATCGCGAGCCCGAGGAGAACCCGGCGCTCGGCTGGCGGGCGATCCGGCTCGGGCTCGACCGGCCGGCGCTGCTGCGCACCCAGGTGCGCGCTTTGCTCAACGCCGGCGGCGGACGGGATCTCCGCATCATGTTCCCGATGGTGGCCTGCGTCTCGGAGATCGACGGCGCGCGCGACATCGTCCGCCGCGAGCTGGCCCGGCTGGTGAAGCACGGCCATCCGGCGCCCTCCTCTGTCGAGGTCGGCGTCATGATCGAGGTGCCGTCGCTGCTGTTCCAGCTCGACGAGGTGCTGGAGCGCGTCGACTTCGTCTCGGTCGGCTCCAACGACCTGATGCAGTTCCTGTTCGCGGTCGACCGCGGCAACGCGCGCGTCTCCGGGCGCTTCGATCCGCTGAGCCCGGCGTTCCTCAGGACCCTCGCCCGTATCGCGGACCGCGCCAAGGCGGCGGGCAAGCCCGTGACGCTCTGCGGCGAGATCGGCGCGCGGCCGCTCGAGGCGCTGGCGCTGGTCGGCGTCGGCTATCGCTCGCTCTCGATGTCGCCGGCCTCGATCGGCCCGGTGAAGGCCGCGCTGATCGAGGCCGACGCGGCGGAGCTCGCCGCCTTCATGACGCCGCTCATCGCCCGTGCGGATGGCAAGGCCTCGCTCCGCGCCGAGATCGAGGCCTTCGCGGCGAAGCGGGGCCTGCAGGTCGCCCCATGAGCTCCGCGCTGTCCGCCGACCGGCTCGAGGCCGTCCTCGAGCGATTTGCGACCGTCGAGCACGAGCTGGGCGCGACCACCGACGGCGGCGAGCTGGCGAAGCTCGGCCGCGAGCGCGCCGAGCTCGAGCCGGTGGTCGAGGCCATCCGGGCGCTGCGCGCGACCGAGGCCGAGATCCGCGATCTCGACGGCCTGATCGCCGATCCCGCGACCGAGGCCGAGATGCGCGCGCTCGCGGAAGCCGAGCGCGACGACGCGCGGGGACGGCTTTCGGCCGCCGCCGAGGCGCTGCAGCTCGAGCTGCTGCCGAAGGACGAGGCGGACGAGCGCGGCGTCATCCTGGAGGTGCGCGCCGGCACGGGCGGCGACGAGGCGGCGCTGTTCGCCGGCGACCTGTTCCGGATGTACCAGCGCTATGCGGACGCACAGCGCTGGCGCGTCGATATTCTGAGCGCGAGCGAGGGCGCGGTCGGCGGCTTCAAGGAGATCGTCGCCGAGATCGCGGGCGATGGCGTGTTCGGACGGCTCAAATTCGAGTCCGGGGTGCACCGCGTCCAGCGGGTGCCCGCGACCGAAGGCTCGGGGCGCATCCACACCTCCGCCGCGACCGTCGCGGTGCTGCCCGAGGCCGAGGAGGTCGACGTCGCGCTCGACGACAGCGAGCTGCGCTTCGACGTGTTCCGCGCGCAAGGAGCGGGCGGACAGCACGTCAACAAGACCGAGTCGGCGGTGCGCGTGACGCATCTGCCGACCGGAATCGCGGTCGCGGTGCAGGACGAGCGCTCGCAGCACCGGAACCGCGCGCGGGCGATCGCGCTGCTTCGCGCCAAGCTCTACGACATCGAGCGCGAGCGCGTGGACACGGCGCGCGCCGACGCGCGGCGGGTCCAGGTCGGCTCCGGCGACCGTTCGGAGCGCATCCGCACCTACAATTTCCCGCAAGGGCGCGTCACCGACCACCGCATCGGCCTGACCCTCTACAAGCTCGACGCCGTGATGGCGGGAGAGGCGCTCGGCGAGCTGATCGACGCGCTCTCGGCCGAGCAGCGCGCGCGGCTGCTCGCGGCCGAAGACCAGGCGGCGTGACGCGGAGCGACGTCCTGCGGAAGGCCGCCCTGCGGCTCGCCGAGGCGGGCCTGCCGACGCCGGAGCTCGAGGCGCGAGCGCTCGCGCAGGAGGCGTTGGGCCTCAGCCCGACGCAGCTTCTGGCGGACGGCGGAGCAGAGGTTTCGCTCCTCCGATCCGCGCAGCTCGACGCGTTTCTGGATCGCCGCCTTTCGGGCGAGCCGGTCGACCGCATTCTCGGGTGCCGGGAATTCTGGGGGCTGGGCTTCGCGCTGTCTCCCGAAACCCTTTCGCCCCGCCCGGACACCGAGACCGTCGTGGAGGCCGCGCTCGCCGAGATCGGCGACGCCGACGGCGCGATCTCGGTCCTCGATCTCGGGACGGGCTCCGGCTGCCTGCTGCTGGCGCTCCTGTCGGAGCTGCCCAACGCCTGGGGGCTCGGGGTGGACTTGTCTCCCGGGGCGGCGAACACCGCGCGGGAGAACGCCGAGTCGCTCGGCCTCGCAGGCCGGGCGCGCTTCGCTGCCGGCCACTGGGCCGCGGCGGTCGCGACCCGCTTCGACCTCCTGGTCTCGAACCCGCCTTATATTGCGACGGACGACATCGCGGCGCTCGACGTCGAGGTGCGGGCCCATGACCCGCGCCGCGCCCTCGATGGCGGGACCGACGGCCTCGACGCCTACCGGGCGATCCTGCGCGAGGCGCCGCGTCTGCTCGCGCCCGGCGGGGCGGCAGTGCTGGAGCTCGGCGCCGGCCAGGCCGGCGCGGTCGGCGAGCTCGCCGTCGCGTCGGGACTTGCGGTCATCCGCGCGGCCCGCGATCTCGCCGGGGTGGAGCGCGCGCTGGTTGTTCGCGCGCCGCACAGGGGCTCGGGCAAATAGGCCTTGGAATCCGAGAGCGGCGCGGCTATGTTCCGGATCGGAATCATCCAGAGCCCGACTGCCGCTGAGCGGCGTCCGTGAGCGGCGGATGAAAAATTTCAGGGCGCCGCCGCGTCCCGAGGGTGCGGCTGGTTCTGGAAGATCGACGCAAAGCTTCGATCACGCCGGATCGCCGGACCGGGCCTTCAAGGCCTGTTTTGGCGACCGAGACGCGCGAGGGCCCTTGGCGTTTCCGAGCGGGAGCGCGGGGCCACGCCGTCGCGGAAGGCCGCGTGACGGGCGAGCCCGGTCCGATCGCCCTTCGGGGCATCCTTAGCTTAAGGCGAGAACTGATTTTGAACCCGATGAGGCAAGGACAGTCGAAGCGCATCCGCGGTCGCAGCCGCGGGAGCAACAGCGGCGGCGGCAGCGGCGGCAAGGGTCCCAACCCGCTCAGCCGCACCTACGAGTCGAACGGCCCGGACGTGAAGATCCGCGGTACGGCGGGCACCATCGCGGACAAATACGTCCAGCTCTCGCGTGACGCGCTGACGGCGGGCGACCCGGTCGGCGCCGAGAACTACATGCAGCACGCCGAGCACTATTATCGCCTTCTGGCGGCCGCGCAGGCGCAGTACCAGCCGCACCAGACCTTCGTGCGGGCCGACGCCGACGACTTCAACGACGTCGATTTCGACGAGGAGGGCGGCGAGCAGCAGAGCGAGGCCAACGGCCAGCCCTATGCGGGCCAGAACGGCGCGCCCCAGGGTCAGGCCGGGCAGGGCGGACAGCCCAACAACCAGCCGCAGCAGTCGCGCCAGCAGAATGGCGGCCGGCCGAACAACGGCTATCCCCAGCAGCAGCCGCGCTACGACCGCAACGACCGGCGTCCCGACAACCGCCAGGACGGTCGTCCCGACAACCGGCAGGACAATCGCTACGACCGCAACGATCCGAACCGGCAGCAGGGCGGCCGGCCGGACAACCGCTACGACGCCAACCGGCATGAGGGCGGCGGTCGCGACGACCGTCGCCCCGACCGCGGCGATCGTCCCTATGAGCGCGACGATCGGGTCCAGGAGCGCGGGCAAGAGCGCGGCCAGGACCGCGGGCCGCGCGTGAACGGCATGGGCGACCAGCCCTCCGTCGGCGATTTGCCGGCCTTCATCACCGGCGGCGGCGCGAGCGCCTCGCCCGAGCCGGCGGCCCAGCCGGCTCCCGAGGAGAAGGCGCCGGTCCAGGCCCGGACCCGGCCCGAAGTCCCCGCGCCGCAGCCCGAACCCGAGGCGACCGCCCCCGCGGCCGCCGAGCCCGCAGCCGTCGAGACTGCGTCGGAAGACGGCGATCCGCGCGGCCAGGACGGCGCCGCGCCCTCGCGCAGCCGCCGGCGCCGCTACGGCCGCTACGGCCGGTCGCCCTCCTCGGACGAGGCGGGCGAGACCGCGGCCCAGCCGGAGCCCGAGACGTCTTCGGACTGAGGTCGCGCTGTCAGGCTCCAGCCCATTTCGGGGCCCGAAGCGTCGCTTCGGGCCCTTTTGCTTTGGCTCGCAAGCGTCTCAGACCAGCCGGACCGGCGCCCCGACCGCGATGCGGCCCGCAGTGACGGCCTGCGCATAGACGCCGCAATCGGCGTGGCCGAGGCGCTGCTGCAGAAGCCGGGGCACGGGCATGTCGCGCGCCGCCGTCGTCGGGTCGACCTCGGTGGCGGCGCAGCGGACTGTGCGGTCGACGACCCGGAACCGGACCTCGCCCACGAGGAGGTCGCGGCCGACCCATTCGAGTTCGTCCCAGGCCCCGAACCCTTCGAAGTCGAGATTGCCGCGGAACCGCAGCGGATCGACGGGCGCGCCCGCAAAATCCTCGATCGCCGCGACGCTCGCGAGGTTGATGAGCGACAGCACGCCCTTCGAGGTGTCGGAGAAAGTGTGGCCCTTGGGCGCCGGCAGCACCTTGAGCGGGCCGCGCCGCTCCTCGCCCATGAAATCCGAGAACCATGCCGCCGTCTTCTCGCGGCCTGCCTCTGTGGTGAGGTCCGCCGAGAGCGCAAGCGCGCCGTCGCGGGAGATTTCGAGACGGCCGGTCGCGGCGTCGAAGCGGGTCTCAAGTCCCGCGAGCCGGGCGTTCTTCATCAGGCAGAGGAACTTGACCTTGGGCAGCTTCGCCGGGCGTTCGGGGTCGAAGCCCGAGGGGCCGTTCTCGATCGCGTAGGCCCGGTCTCCGGCGATCGGACGGCCGGGTTCGACCTCAACGGCGTCGAGAGCTTCGGGCGAGAGTCCCTTCACGGGAAAGCGCCGGAGCGCTGCGACGCGGCCTTCGGAACGCACGATCTCTCCTGTGACAAATATCAAAGCGCAGGGAACAAGCGACGCCTACCATCCCCTTTTGTGGCTCAATGGCAACACCCATATCGCCGCCAGCAGGTCGCTAAAAGAGGACCTGCGACGTCGTCTCCGGACGGCGGGCGAGGATTGAGGCGTCGGCCGCGTGGGCCATTTTGGTGGCTGCGAAAGCCGGCGCGCTCGGAAGGAGACGTCATGAACCCTGAAATCTATACGGAACGCGTGCGGGGCTTCCTGCAGTCGGCGCAGTCGGCGGCGGCGGGCGCCGGGCATCAGCAGCTCTTGCCCGAACACATCCTCAAGGTGCTGCTCGACGACCCGGAAGGCCTCGCCTCCGGCCTGATCGACCGCGCCGGCGGCCGCTCGGCCGACGCTAGGCTCGCCGTGGAGGCCGCGCTGAAGAAGGTCCCCGTCGTCCAGGGCGGCGGGGCCGGCAACCTCTATCTCGCGCCCGCGACCGCGCGGGTGTTCAATTCGGCCGAGCAGCTCGCCAAGAAGGCCAAGGACCAGTTCGTCACCGCCGAGCGGCTGCTCACCGCGCTCGCGATGGAGAAGGACACCGAGGCCGGCAAGGCGCTCGCCGCCGCGGGCGCGACGCCGCAGTCGCTGAACGCCGCGATCGAGGAGCTGCGCAAGGGCCGCACCGCCGATTCGGCGACGGCCGAGAACGCCTATGACGCGCTGAAGCGCTACGCCCGTGACCTCACGGCGGTGGCCCGCGAGGGCAAGCTCGACCCGGTGATCGGCCGCGACGAGGAGATCCGCCGCACCATCCAGGTGCTGTCGCGCCGCACCAAGAACAATCCCGTGCTGATCGGCGAGCCCGGCGTCGGCAAGACCGCGATCGTCGAGGGGCTGGCGCTGCGCATCGTCAACGGCGACGTGCCCGAATCGCTCAAGGAGAAGCGCCTGCTCGCGCTCGACCTCGGCAGCCTGATCGCCGGCGCGAAATATCGCGGCGAGTTCGAGGAGCGGCTGAAGGCCGTGCTGTCCGAGGTCACCTCCGCCGCGGGCCAGATCATCCTGTTCATCGACGAGATGCACACGCTGGTCGGGGCCGGCAAGGCGGACGGCGCGATGGACGCCTCCAACCTGCTGAAGCCCGCGCTCGCCCGAGGCGAACTGCACTGCGTCGGCGCGACCACGCTCGACGAGTACAGGAAGCATGTCGAGAAGGACGCGGCGCTTGCCCGGCGCTTCCAGCCGGTCTTCGTCTCCGAGCCGACCGTCGAGGACACGATCTCGATCCTGCGCGGCATCAAGGAGAAGTACGAGCTGCACCACGGCGTGCGGATCGCCGATTCGGCGCTGGTCGCGGCCGCGACGCTCTCGAACCGCTACATCACCGACCGCTTCCTGCCCGACAAGGCCATCGACCTTATGGACGAGGCCTCGTCCCGGCTGCGCATGCAGGTCGATTCGAAGCCAGAGGCGCTCGACGAGCTCGACCGGCGAATCATCCAGCTCAAGATCGAGCGCGAGGCGCTGAAGAAGGAGACCGACCAGGCCTCCCGGGATCGGCTCGACCGGCTCGAAGCGGAACTCGCCGATCTCGAGGAGGAGGCGAGCGCCGTCACCGCCAAGTGGCAGAACGAGAAGGACAAGCTCGGCCGCGCCCAGGCGCTGAAGGAGAATCTCGACAGAGCGCGCACCGAGCTCGAACTCGCGCAGCGGCACGGCGACCTCGCGCGCGCCGGCGAGCTCGCCTATGGCGTGATCCCGAAGCTCGAGCGCGAGCTGAAGGAGACCGAGGAGGCCGCCAATGAGGCGGGCTCCATGGTCGAGGAGGTCGTCACCCCGGACCGAATCGCCCAGGTCGTGTCGCGCTGGACCGGCGTGCCGGTCGACAAGATGCTCGAGGGCGAGCGCGCCAAGCTCCTTCGCATGGAGGACGAGCTAGCCAAGCGCGTCGTCGGACAGGGCGAGGCCGTGCAGGCGGTGTCGACCGCAGTCCGCCGGGCGAGGGCGGGTCTTCAGGATCCCAATCGCCCGATCGGCTCGTTCATGTTCCTGGGGCCGACCGGCGTCGGAAAGACCGAGCTGACCAAGGCGCTGGCGGCGTTCCTGTTCGACGACGACAGCGCGATGGTTCGCCTCGACATGTCCGAATACATGGAGAAGCATTCGGTCTCCCGGCTGATCGGCGCACCTCCCGGCTATGTCGGCTACGAGGAGGGCGGGGCGCTGACCGAGGCGGTCAGGCGCAGGCCCTACCAGGTCGTGCTGTTCGACGAGGTCGAGAAGGCGCATCCGGACGTCTTCAACGTCCTGCTGCAGGTGCTCGACGACGGGCGGCTGACGGACGGGCAGGGGCGCACGGTCGACTTCCGCAACACGCTGCTGATCATGACCTCGAATCTCGGGTCGGAGTATCTGGTCAACCAGCCGGAGGGCGAGGACACCGACGCGGTGCGCGATCTGGTGATGGGGCAGGTGCGGGCGCATTTCCGGCCCGAATTCCTGAACCGCGTGGACGACATCGTGCTGTTCCACCGGCTCCGGCGCGAGCAGATGGGCGCGATCGTCGACATCCAGCTCGAGCGGCTGAAGCGCCTGCTCGAGGATCGCAAGATCACGCTGGAGATGACGCCTGCGGCGCGCGACTGGCTCGCCCAAAAGGGCTACGACCCGGCCTATGGGGCGCGGCCGCTGAAGCGGACGATCCAGAAATACCTGCAGGACCCGCTCGCCGAGCTGATCCTCGCGGGCGACGTCAAGGACGGCGCGACGGTGCCGGTCGACGCGGTCGGCTCGGGGCTGCAGGTCGGCGAGCGGCTGGTCGCCGCGGCGGCGTGACGGCCAGAGGTCGCGTCAAGCGTTCGACGTTGAGCCTCGCGCCTCCTCCACCATGCTTTGCATGGTCCCCCTCCTCCGCGATGCGGAGGAGGATCACACACGGCGCCGCCTCTGCTCCTCCCCTGCGTCAGCGGGGGAGGGGAGCGCGAAGCGGTGGAGGGGGCTGACGCGCGCAGGCATCTGTCGTCCTACCCTCCGCCGTTCGCCAGCGTCGCCTTCTGCGCGGTCGACGGCCCGCGGCCGAGCAGGCCGTCGATCCGCGCGCGCTCCTCGCCGAACCTGGCGAGCAGCTCGCCGTCGAGCTCGCGGCCGCGCGGCAGCTTCACGGTCATCGGGTTCACGAATCGGCCGTTGATCATCACCTCGTAGTGGAGGTGCGCGCCGGTCGAGAGGCCGGTCGAGCCCACATAGCCGACCACCTGTCCCTGCCGCACCCGCGCGCCCGGCTGAACGCCGCGCGCGATGCCGGACATGTGGTTGTAGGTGGTCTCGTAGCCATTGGCGTGCTGAAGGACGACCTGGCGGCCATAGCCGCTCATCCAGCCGGCCTTCTCGACCGCGCCGTTGCCCGAGGCCACGATCGGCGTGCCGGTCGGCGCCGCCCAGTCGACGCCGGTGTGCATCTTGGAATAGCCGAGCACCGGGTGGCGGCGGAAGCCGAAGCCCGAGCGCATCACGCCGCCGGTCATCGGCTTCCTCATCAGGAACTTCTTCGCCGACTTTCCGGCCTCGTCGTAGAAGTCGGTGAGCCCATCGTCGTCGGTCTCGAACCGGTAGAAACGGCGCTGTTCGTCGCCGAGCTTCAGCGACATGAAGGCGACCTCGCCGTCGCCCCCCTGCTCGTTGGGATCGCTGAAGAACACCTCGAAGCCGTCGCCCGCGCCGACCGGCCGGTTGAAGTCGACGTCGTAGGAGACGATCCGCACCATTTCGTCGATCACGGGCGGCGGCACCTGGTTCCTGAGCG
>NZ_RYFI01000017.1:34191-49191 GCF_004103825.1 Hansschlegelia zhihuaiae | reverse complement strand
ACGAGGCTCGTCAAGGCGCAGATCTACGACGAGAGGGCCGAGAAGGTTGGGCCCGAAAAGGTGCTCGAACCGGAATCGGGTTCATTCGACGCGAATTTCACGACCGTCATGGCTCTCGCCGACGGCTCGGTCGTCGTCTTTCGGAGACGCTACGACAGCCCGCATTTTTTCTCGGAGTATGAGTTGAGCGCCGAGGTGTTCACCGGCAAATGGCGCTGAAACACGAGCGCACGGTGATCGCGCGGGTTTCCGGGTGATTCGTCGCATAGGGTCGCAGCGGTGCCGGGCGGCGCTTCCTTGTCGGCGTGCCGCTGAAGGACGATGGAGGTTTCGAGTTAGGATTTGAACTGAGCCGCTTCAGTCCGTCGCTGACCTCGATCGGAGAACCGTTGCGCGTCGAGGGCGGAGCTTCGATCGGAAAGATCGTCGCACGTGAAAAGGGCGACGCGTTCGTGATCTACGGCGAATCTTCGACGGGCGGCTTTTACGGCCAGTTCATCGATCCGTGACCGCGCGGCGCCGCGCGCCAACCGTCGGCGCTTGTCCGCCGTCGGCAAATCCGGGACGGTTGCGCCCGGTCTCGGGGGAGGGATCCATGCGCATCGGTAGGACTGCGGCCGCGGCGGTCGCATTGTTGCTCGGGGCCGCGCCCGCCGGCGCAGCCGAGCTCCTGGGGCCGCCCATCTTCATCGACGCTCTGCCGGGGTTCGGGGCGATCACGACCCAGGCGGTCGAGGGCGCGGACGGCGAGCTCGCGCTGGTCTTCGCCGAGGATCTGACGGGCGACGGCGACGCCGAGACCATCTATCGCCAGATCATTGGCAAGAGGGGCCCGCAGGGCGGCAGGGCGCTGGTGTTCCAGTCGTCGGGACCGGACACGCGGCCCGTCACCGCCATGCTGGCCGGCGCCCTGCCGCTTGCGGACGGCGCGACGCTGGCGGGCTATGTCACCCGCGTCGGCGACGCCCCCGTCTCGGGCCTCTACGGGCGCATGATCTATGATCGCGACGTCGCCGGCGGCGAGGTCGATTTCCGAGGCGGCGCGCTCGACGCGACCGGTGGCTTCCTGCTGCCGCTGGCGAAGAGGGGCCTCGTGGTCGCGACGCGGCAGAACTTCAGCAAGAGGCTCACCGGCTACGGCGCCCTGCGTTTCGTCAAGGGTTCCGGCAAGATCGGTCCCGTGAAGGGCGAACTCTCGCGCAAGAGCACCCAGATCGCCGAGGCGACCCGATATCGCGACGGCTTCATCGTCCGCTACGTCAATCCCGACAGGAAGTTTCCGCGCTTCGTGAAGGCGCAGATCTACAATGCGGAGGGCAAGAAGACCGGACCGGAAGTGACGATCGAGCCGCCGCCCGGATCCGACGCCGCGGACCAAACCAGGGTCCTTGGCCTCGCGGACGGGTCGATCGTCGTCCTGCGCCAGACCGTATCCTTCGGGACCGAGGAGGTGAGCGCCGAGGTCTTCAACGGCGACTGGTCGCTGAAGCAGGAGCGCGCGGTCATCGCCGAGATCCCGTCGAGCGAAGCCTATGTGACGGCGGCGCTGCCCGTAGGGGGCTTCGTGGTCGCGTTCCCCGTCCTCAACAGGCAGAATTCCAATATCGGCTTTGAGACCAGGCGTTTCGGCGCTGACCTGAAGCCGGCCGGCAGGCCCCTGCGCGTCGAGCTTGAGGGCGGCGCGCGCAATCTCGCCATCGTCGGGCGGATGCAGGGCGACGCCTTCGTGACCTACACCACCCTCCTGTCCAGCCAGACGGTCCTGTACGGCCAGTTCATCATACCGTGACGCAAGGGCCGATCTCTGGATGAGATAGGCGGCGCCCGGCGCCTCCAAATCTTGTTGCTCTCATGCAACGCAGTCGCCGCGATCCGCCCACGTCATCCCTTCGTCTGGGTCGCGGAACGAACAGTCATCGGAAAAGGTTACTCGCTCGCCTGTCCGAATCGACGTGCCCGAGCGCAGAGATGATTCGCTCGAAGACGTCCGTGAAAGGAGCGAGATCAATGCATCCATTTGCGGGAACGCCATTCGCGTTCTGGATGACCTCGATGATGTGCTGGACGAACATGATGGCGTCCCTGCAGAGCGCGCCGCGTCGCAAGCTCGGGTGAGCGGATGGTCGGCGGAGACCCTCCGTCGGCCCGCGAAGCCCGGCCCAGAAAAAGCCGGTCCGTCGACACAGTCGCGGGCCGGCTTTTCCTTTTTGGAAGGCCGGACCGGGCGTCAGAACATCAGCCAGATGCGGCGCGCGGCCCCGGCCGCCAGGAACAGCAGCACGACCACATAGGCCGCGATCCAGACGCGCCGCTCCAGCCGGCTCTCGCCGCGAGGCTTGCCGTCGCCGTCAGCCACCTCAGTCGTCCTTCCAGAGCCAGGCCGCGCCGCGCACGCCCGAGGAGGCTCCGTGGGCGGCCGGGCGCACCGGCGTGTCGCAGGCGCCGGAGAACACGTATGCCCGGACGTCCTCGGTGAGACCGGGATAAAGCGACGCGATGTTCGAGACGCCGCCGCCGAGCACGATCACGTCCGGATCGATCAGATTGACGACCGAAGCCAGCGCGCGCGCCAGCCGGTCGCGATGCTGTGCGAGCGTGTGCACGGCTCGGGGTTCGCCGGCCGCGGCGGCGGCGGCGATCGTCGTCGCGTCGAGGCGCTCTTCCGTCGCCTCGAAATGCCGGTCGCTGAGGCCGGAGCCGGACAGATAGGTCTCGAGGCATCCGCGCCTGCCGCACCAGCAGGCGGGGCCCGGCGTCTCGTCCTCTCCGTCCGGCCAGGGCAGGGTATTGTGGCCGAACTCGCCGGCGAGTCCGCCTCTTCCGCCATGCGCCCGGCCGTCGATCGCGATCCCGGCGCCGCAGCCCGTGCCGAGGATCACGGCGAACGCCATGCGCGCGCCGGCCGCCGCGCCGTCCACGGCCTCCGAGACCGCGAGGCAATTGGCGTCGTTCTCGACGCGGACCTCCCGTCCGAGCGCGCTCGCGAGGTCGCGGCCGAACGGGCGGCCATTGAGCCAGGTCGAGTTGGCGTTCCGGACGAGGCCGTCGGCGGGCGAGAGCGAGCCCGGGATCCCGACGCCGACGCCACGCGCGGGGCCGAGCGTGCGCTCGATCCCGGCGACCAGCCGCGCCACCGCTTCGACCGACGCCTGGTATTCGCCGCGCGGCGTGACGACGCGCTCGCGCGCGAGCGTCTCGCCGCCGAGCCCGAGACCCGCGGCCTCGATCTTGGTGCCCCCGAAGTCGACGCCGATCAGCATGGAAACGCCGAAAGCGCGCGCTGCGCCGGGAACCATGGCGGGGCCCCGCGGTTCCATCTTCGGGCCGTCGACGGCTCGGACCGGGCGGCCAGTGCGTGACGTGAGGAGAAGATCATGTCGGTCATGCGCGCCTTCGTCGTCCCATCTATCGCGACCCTAACCCTGCTGGCGAGCGTCGGGCTCGCCATGTCGCAAAGCAGTGGCGGGGGGTCTTCGTCGGGCGGCTCTTCCGCCGGCGGAGCGGCCGGGTCTCCGGGCTCGGCGTCGCGGGGGTCGTCGCTCTCGACCCCGACCTATTCCGCCATGCCGCCGGCGGGGACGGCCGCGTCCGGCGGCGTCGCGACCGGCCGTTCCGCAGGCTCGGCCGACATCGAGCCCTATCCGGAACATGGCGGCCGCACGATCCGCTGTCCGGACGGCTCCGTCGGCAAAACCGACGCTGGCGGCTGCCTCGGCGGCCCGACGCCACGCTA
The DNA here is from genome assembly GCF_004103825.1 of Hansschlegelia zhihuaiae. Lineage (GTDB taxonomy): Bacteria > Pseudomonadota > Alphaproteobacteria > Rhizobiales > Methylopilaceae > Methylopila > Methylopila zhihuaiae. The sequence continues at coordinate 45,458 of NZ_RYFI01000017.1, read as the reverse complement.
TTGAGCCGCCGATCCGATATAGTCCGGACCGGACGCGAGGAACGCCGCCACCGTCATCCCGGGCCTGTCCCGGAACAAATTATCGGCTCGTACGCAAAGACTTAGCGCGCTCGGAGGAAATGGATCCCTGCGTTTTGCCGGGGATGACGGTCGGGTTTTCGCCCGAGCGGAGCTGCTCTATGGATCGGCGTGGCAAAAGCGTCCCTGCTGCGCGGCTGCAAGCGGTTTGCGGCGCCGCGCCCATGGACGATGACGCGCTCCGCCATTAAGTCGGCGACGCCATGCCGCCGATCATCTCGATTTCCCAGCTCTCCAAGACCTATTCCAGCGGCTTCCAGGCGCTGAAGTCGGTCGACCTCGACATCTCGCAGGGCGAGATCTTCGCGCTGCTCGGGCCCAACGGGGCGGGCAAGACGACGCTGATCTCGATCGTCTGCGGCATCGTCAACGCGACGTCGGGGGGCGTGACGGTCGGCGGGCACGACATCAGGCGCGACTTCCGCGCGGCGCGCGAGATGATCGGCCTGGTGCCGCAGGAGCTCACCACCGACAGCTTCGAGAGCGTCTGGGCGACGGTCAGCTTCTCGCGTGGCCTGTTCGGCCGCAGGCGCGACGACGCCTTCGTCGAGAAGACGCTGAAGGACCTGTCGCTTTGGGACAAGCGCGACGCCCGCATCCTCACGCTCTCGGGCGGCATGAAGCGCCGCGTGCTGATCGCCAAGGCGCTGGCGCACGAGCCGCGCGTGCTGTTCCTCGATGAGCCGACCGCCGGCGTCGACGTCGAGCTCCGGCGGGACATGTGGCAGCTGGTGCGCGGCCTGCGCGAGACCGGCGTCACCATCATCCTCACCACCCATTACATCGAGGAGGCGGAGGAGATGGCCGACCGCATCGGCGTCATCTCCAAGGGCGAGATCATCGTGGTCGAACAGAAGGCCGAGCTGATGTCGAAGCTCGGCCGCAAGCGGCTGACGCTGAACCTGCAGGAGCCGCTGTCCGAGATCCCGGATTCGCTCGAGCCCTATCGGCTCGAGCTCAAATCCGGCGGCTGCGAGCTCGTCTACACCTACGACGCGCAAGGTCAGCGCACCGGCATCACGCGTTTGCTCACCGACCTTTCGGCCGCCGGCGTCACGTTCCGCGACCTCCAGACCGAGCAGAGTTCGCTGGAAGAAATCTTCGTCGGCCTCGTGAAGGACAAGCGATGATCGTCAACCACCGGGCCGTCGCGTCGATCTATCGCTTTGAGATGGCGCGCGCCTGGCGCACGGTCATGCAGAGCGTGATCTCGCCGGTGCTGTCGACCTCGCTCTATTTCGTGGTGTTCGGCGCCGCGATCGGCAGCCGCATCCAGTCGATCGAGGGCGTCCAGTACGGCGCCTATATCGTGCCGGGGCTGATCATGCTGTCGCTGCTGACGCAGTCGATCGCCAACGCCTCCTTCGGCATCTATTTCCCGCGCTTCGCCGGCACGATCTATGAGCTGCTCTCGGCGCCGGTGTCCTTTGTCGAGGTCGTGGTGGCCTATGTCGGGGCGGCGGCCACCAAGTCGATCATCATCGGCCTGATCATGCTCGCGACGGCGGCGATGTTCGTCGACCTCGAGATCCGGCACCCGGTCTGGATGGTCGCGTTCCTGCTGCTGACCGCCGTCACGTTCTCGCTTTTCGGCTTCATCATCGGCATCTGGGCCGACGGATTCGAGAAGCTGCAGCTCGTGCCGCTGCTGATCGTGACGCCGCTCACATTCCTGGGCGGGGCGTTCTACTCGATCGACATGCTGCCGCCGTTCTGGCGGGCGGTCTCGCTGTTCAACCCGGTGGTCTATCTGGTGTCGGGCTTCCGCTGGTCTTTCTTCGGCCAGTCCGACGTCAGCGTCGGCGTGAGCCTCGCCATGACGTTCCTGTTCCTCGCGCTCTGCCTCGCGGGGGTGTGGTGGATCTTCAAGACAGGGTATCGCCTGAAGGCGTGAGTTCCGTCGGCGCTACGCCTATGTCCCGGCCTCGAGCCGGGACCCATTGGGCTCGATGATCGACGAACACGCGCTTCGTTCGAAGCGCCCCTTTTTGCTCCGCCTGCGTAAAATCGGTCCCGGCTCAAGGCCGGGACATGAGCGTCGAGCGCGTCGCGCCCAGCCCCCGCCCTCACCACGTGTCCGTCATGGTCGGCGCGGCGACGCCGCGCTCCTTGCGCGCGTCGCGCTCGTGCTCGATGCGCCGCCTGATATAGACGCCGGGGTCGTCCGGCAGCGTTTCGAGCCATCGCTGCGACGCCGCCATGGTCTTGAGCGCCATCGGGGCGAGGCGGTGGGCGAGCTGCTCCGGCGGCTTCGAGACGTTGCGCTCGGCGTCGCCGGTGCGGCCGGCGCCCTCCGCCGAGCCGATCGAGCCCGTGGCCTTGCCGGACTGCATCGGGCGGTCGGACTGCTCGGCCCGTCCGGTGCGCGTGACCTTGCTCGGGCCTGCGTTCTGGGCCTCCTTGCCGGTGTCGCGGTCGCCGGCCGCGCCTGGCCCGAGCGAATTGACGTCGTTCTCGGCGTCGGGCGAAGCGGAGTTCGAGCGCTTGTTCTCGGTCGCGGCGGCGTTCGCGGCGTTTTTCGCGTCGGGGCCGACGGCGCGGCTGGTCCGCATCATCGCCTCGACCAGAGCCAGGTTGAAGCGGGCGTCCTCGTCGTTCGGGTCGCGATCGAGCGCGAGGTCGAGGGCCTCGGCGGCCTCGCGCAGCCTGCCGCCGCGCGCGAGCGTGGTGCCGAGGTCGTAGGGCTGGCCGGCGTAGTCGGCCGAGCGGAACGCTGCGGCGGCCTCGTCGTAGCGCCCGCCGTGATAGAGCGCGGCGCCCTTCCAGGCGGGCCCCGACATCACGATGGCGGCGACGCCCGGCAGGCCGGCGTGATAGAGCGCCCGGCCCGCGCGCTCTCTGAGATCGGTCGCGAGCAGCGCGGCGGCCAGCAGCACGGTGACGACGGCGATCCGCAGCACGATTTGGACGACCCCTCCGGGAGGCCAAGGGCGACAGCGCCCAGAGAGGCGCGAAGCCTGCATCTCTAGACCAAGCGCGGCTCTGCGTCGCTTGGTCTTTCGCAAGACGCAGCCGCCCGCGGGGTCGTCAAGACGCGCAGACGGCGCCATTCTAGCGGCGGAGGGACCGACCCGAATGCCGGTGCTCGCGCGAAACATCCTTGGCCTGATCGGCGCGCTGCTGCTGATGGCGCTGCTCGGCTTCGCCGCCTTCGTGCTGGCGCGGACCAATCCCAGCATCCACGGCGCGGTGTTCTACGGCGCGGCCGGGGTGGTCTACACCATGGTCGTCCTGTTCGTTCTCAACCGCTGAAGACCCCTGAGCATCCGGAACCATCCCGCCTCAGCCGGGGACTTGCGCGCCGCTGAAACTGTGAGTAAGTGTTTACTCACAAATCGACCGCAGGAGCCCTGGATGCTGCTTTCCCTGCTCCGCGCCCGCCGTTTCGGGCCGCTGTTCGGCTGCCAGTTCTTCGCCGCCTTCAACGACAATTTCGTCAAGAACGCGCTCGCCATCCTGCTGCTGTTCAAGCTTGGCGGCGAACACGGTCCGGTGCTGGTCACGCTGGCGGGCGCGCTGTTCATCGCGCCCTATTTCATTTTGTCGGCGCTCGGCGGCGAGCTCGCGGACCGCTACGACAAGGCGCGGATGGCGAAGCTCCTGAAGCTCGGCGAGGTCGGCGTAGCGCTGATCGCCGCTGCCGGCTTCGTGATCCCGTCTGCTATCCTGCTGTTCGTCGCGCTTATCCTGACCGGCGTGCTTTCGGCGCTGTTCGGGCCGGTCAAATACGGCATCCTGCCCGACCACCTCGCCCGCCACGAACTCGTGGCCGGCAACGCCCTGGTCGAGACCGCGACCTTTCTCGCCATCCTCGCCGGCACTGTGGGCGGCGGCGTCATGGTGGCGGAGGCGAGCCCGTGGGCCGTGGCCGCGACCGTGATCGGCGTGTCGGTGGTCGCCTGGGCCTTCGCGGCCGCCATTCCCCCGACCGGCGAGCGCGCGCCCGGCCTCGAGATCGACCGCAACATCGCGCGATCGACCTTCGCGCTGCTCAAGGACCTGAAGCGCGAGCCCCGCCAGTGGATGGCCGCGGTCGCGGTCTCGGCCTTCTGGCTGAACGGCGCGATCGTGCTCGCGCTGCTGCCGACGCTGGTCAAGGAGGTCATCGGCGGGTCCGAGAGCGTCGTCACCCTGTTCCTCGCCGCCTTCACGATCGGCATCGCGGCCGGATCGCTGATCGCGGCGAGGCTCAGCCGCCGCCGCATCCTGATCGCGCTGACGCCTTTGGCCGGCGTGCTGTTCGGGCTGTTCGCCGTCGACCTCGCCTTCGCGACCTATGGACTGGCGCCGGCTCAGCCCTTGATCGGCTGGCGCGACTTCCTGCGCTCGGCCGCGGACGTCCGCGTCATGGTCGATATGATCGGGCTGGCGGCCGCCGGGGGCCTGTTCGTGGTGCCGATTTTCGCTTTCCTGCAGTCGGAGGCCGTCGAGGAGCGGCGCGCCCGCGTGATCGCGGCCAACAACGTGCTGAACGCCGCCTTCATGGTGGGCGGCTCGGTCGCGCTGATCGCGCTGCAGGCGGCGGGCTTCACGACGCCGACTTTGTTCGCGCTGGTCGGCGTCCTGTCGATCGTCGGCGCGCCGCTGCTCGGCCTCGCGCTGCCCGGCTCGATGCTGCGCGACACCGCGCATCTGGTGTTCTCGATCCTCTACCGGGTCGAGGTGAAGGGCATGGAGAACCTCACCGACGCCGGCCCCAAGGCCGTCATCTCCGTCAACCACACCAGCCTGCTCGACGCGCCGCTGGTGATGTCGCTGCTCGCCGACGACCCGGTCTTCGCCGTGAACTCGCAGATCTCCGAGCGCTGGTGGGTGAAGCCCTTCACGCGGCTGGTGAGGGCCTTCCCGATGGACCCGGCGAAGCCGCTCGCGACGCGGGCGCTGATCAAGCTGGTCCGCGAGGGGAACCGCCTGGTGATCTTCCCCGAAGGGCGGATCAGCGTCACCGGCTCGATGATGAAGGTCTATGACGGCGCCGGCCTGATCGCCGACAAGTCCGAAGCGCCGGTGATCCCCGTGCGGATCGACGGCATGGACCGCTCGCCCTTCTCGTACCTCAAGCCCAATCAGATCCGCAAAAGCCTGTTTCCCAAGGTCACGGTCACGATCCTTCCGCCTGAGCGGCTCGAGGTCGACCAGAGCCTCGTGGGCCGCCGTCGCCGGCAGGCGGCCGGCATGGCGCTGACCGACGTGATGTCCGACATGATGTGGCGCACCGCCGACGTCGACCGCACGGTCCACGCCGCCGTCGTCGCCGCGGCCCGCGCCGAAGGCTTTTCGCGCCTCGCCGTCGAGGACGCGCTGGGCGCGAAGCTCAGCTATCGCAAGCTGCTCGCAGGCTCCGCGGCGCTCGGCGCCAAGCTCGAGGACTTCACCAAGCCGGGCGAGGCCGTCGGCGTGTTTTTGCCGAACGCGGCGGGCGTCGTGGCCACGATCCTCGCGCTCCACCGCATCGGCCGGGTCCCCGCGATGCTGAACTACACCGCCGGACCCGCGAACCTCGTCTCGGCCTGCCGGGCGGCGCAGGTGAAGACGGTGCTGACCTCGCGCGCCTTCATCGAGAAGGGCCGGCTCCAGAAGGAGGAGGCGGCGCTCGGCGAGGCGGTGAAGCTCATCTATCTCGAGGACGTCCGCGAGGGGATCGGGCTTTTCGACCGGCTTCGCGGCCTGGCGAGGAGCGGCGAGCCCGCGAAGGGCGACCCGAATGCGCCCGCCGCGATCCTGTTCACCTCGGGCTCGGAGGGCGCGCCCAAGGGGGTCGTGCTGACCCACCGCAACCTCCTGTCGAATGTCGCCCAGGTCGCCGCGCGGATCGATTTCGGTCCGGCCGATCTGGTGTTCAACGTGCTGCCGGTTTTCCACGCCTTCGGCCTGACGGGCGGCCTGCTGCTGCCGCTGGTGTCGGGCGTGAGGACCTTCCTCTATCCGTCGCCGCTGCACTACCGGATCGTGCCGGAGCTCATCTACGGAACGAACGCCACGGCGCTGTTCGGCACCGACACCTTCCTGGCCGGCTATGCCCGGACCGCGCACCCTTATGACTTCCGGTCGCTGCGCTTCGTCGTGGCGGGCGCAGAGGCCGTGAAGCCCGAGACGCGGCAGGTCTGGTCGGAGAAGTTCGGGCTTCGGATCCTCGAGGGTTACGGCATCACCGAGGCCTCGCCCGTGGTCGCGGTCAACACCCCGACCTTCAACAAGGGCGGCACGGTCGGACGGCTTCTGCCGGGGATCGAGCGTAGGCTCGAGCCCGTTGAAGGCATCGAGGAGGGCGGGCGGCTTTCGATCAGCGGCCCGAACGTCATGGCCGGCTATCTCCGCGCCGAGAGGCCCGGCGTCCTGGAGCCGCCGCCGGACGGCTGGCACGACACCGGCGACATCGTGACGATCGACGAGATCGGATTCGTGGCGATCAAAGGGAGGGCGAAACGTTTCGCCAAGATCGCCGGCGAGATGGTCTCGCTCGGCGCAGTGGAGACCGTCGTCGCGAAACGCTGGCCGGACGGCGCGCACGCCGCGACCACCATCCCGGACCAGCGCAAGGGCGAGCGGATCGTCCTCGTCACGACGGCGCGCTCGATCGATCGCGGGACCCTGCAATCGCTCTTTCGCGAGGCGGGCCTGCCCGATCTCGCCGTCCCGGCGGAGGTCAGGACGGTCGAGAAGATCCCGCTGCTCGGCTCCGGCAAGACCGACTATGTCGCGTTGAAGAAGTTCGCGGCGGAGAAGGCCGACGCGGCCGCCGAAAAGCCGGAGGCTGCGGAATGAGCCTCGCGGCCGCGCCGCGCGACACCCGCGCGCGGATCGAGGCGGCGGCGCTCGCGCTGTTCGCGGAGCGCGGCGTCGACGGCGTCTCGGTGCGCGACATCGCCCAGAGGGTCGGGGTGACGGAAGGCGCGCTCTACCGGCACTTCCCGTCCAAGGACGGGCTCGCCCGCGCGCTCTTCCTGTCGCGCTACGGCCGGCTCGCCCGCGAGATCGAGGCGATCCGCGCCGAGCGCGCGGATTTCCCCGGCCGGCTCGAAGCGCTGGTGAGAATGTTCGCCGAGGCCTTCGACGAGGACCCGGCGGGCTTCGCCTATGTGCTGGTCTCGCAGCACGAGCATCTGCGCGACCTCGAGGCCGCCTCGTCCGACAACGCCGTCGAGGCGCTCGGCCGGGTGTTCTCGGACGCCATGGCTTCGGGCGAAATCCCGCAAGGCGACGTCGCCTTCGTTACCGCGCTGGCGCTCGGACTTGTGGTCCAGCCGGCGATCTTCCGCATCTATGGTCGGCTCGACCGCCCGCCATCGGCCTATGCGGCCGAGATCACGACCGCGATCCGACGGGCGGTCGGCGCGGAGTGAACGCGCCCGCCTCGGAATAGCGCGCGATTAACCGAATTCGTTGAAAATTAGCGCTACCGAGCTTTCGTTGACGCGTCGCCTTCGCTCCTGCGGCATAATGCTGCCGAGAGAAATCCGGGATGGCCACAGAGCCGAGCGACGCGATGACCGCAAGCCAGGCCGAAGCCCCTCTGTCCAAATCCCTGGTCAGGCCTCTCGCCGAGCCAAAGTCGAAGCCCCGCGTCGACTGGGTCGACGTCGCCAAGGGGATCTGCATCGTCATGGTGGTGATGATGCACTCCACCCTCGGCGTCGAGAAGGCGGCCGGCGCTGAAGGCTGGATGCACTATTTCGTGGCCTTCGCGAAGCCGTTCCGGATGCCGGACTTCTTCCTGATCTCCGGCCTCTTCCTGGCCCTCGTGATCGACCGCGACTGGCGGCTCTATCTCGACCGCAAGGTCGTGCATTTCGCCTATTTCTACCTGCTGTGGCTGGTGATCCAGGGCGCGTTCAAATGGCCCGCGATCGCGCTCGACCAGGGGCTCGGCGCGGTCGCGCACGCCTTCCTGCTCGCGCTGATCGACCCGTTCGGCACGCTCTGGTTCATCTATCTGCTGCCGATCTTCTTCGTCTTCGCGAAACTTGTGAAGGACCTGCCGCCGCTGCTCGTGCTCGCCTTCGCGGCGGTGCTGGAGATGCTGCCGGTCGAGACCGGCTGGATGGTGCCGGACGAGTTCTGCGCGCGGCTGTTCTACGTGATGCTCGGCTGGTACGCGGCTCGGTACGTCTTCACGATCGCCGAATGGGCCCGCACGCATCGCGGCCTCGCCATAGCGGGGCTCGGCGCCTGGGCGCTGACCAACGGGCTCGCGGTGTTCGGCGGCGTGTCGGAATGGCCGGTGGTGAGCCTCGCGCTCGGGACCGCGGGAGCGATGGCGATCGTCTCGGGCGCCGCGCTGATGGCGGGCTCGGCGGCCGCGGAGCCGCTGCGCTACGCCGGCGAGCGCTCGATCGTGATCTATCTCGCCTTCTTCCTGCCGATGGCGGCGACGCGCGCCGTGTTGCTCAAGACCGGGATCGTCACCGATATCGGCCTGATCGCGCTGATCGTCACCACGATCGGGGTCATCGCGCCGCTCGCCCTGCACTGGGCAGTGAAGAAGACCGGATGGGGGCTTTTCCTGTTCGAACGGCCCGCCGCGTTTCACATCGACCAGCCCGCAAGGCGCGACGCGCAGCTTCAGCCAGCCAAATGATCGACTAAGGTCGTAACGATCCTGCGCAATGGCCGCGACCTGATGGCGCGGCCATACCTTTTAGTTAGAAAAATCGGTTCCTCTCTGTTTCGTTACCGGCCCGGCGCACCAGTTAGGCCAACGAACCTGTGCGCTCAACTTAAGGGAGAACGCTTTATGAAATTCAGTAAGATTTTCGCGGGCGTCGTGGTTGGCGCCGCCATGATCGGCGGTCCGGCGCTTGCGGACGAAGGTCCCTTCAATCAGGCCCAGCTCGACAAGGGCTCGTCCGAATACAACCCCCATTGCCGTCNACGAAGGTCCCTTCAATCAGGCCCAGCTCGACAAGGGCTCGTCCGAATACAACACCCATTGCCGTCCCTGCCACGCCGCGAAGGGCAAGGGCGCGCTCGGCCCGGCGCTCGCCGGCGACGTGTTCAAGAAGCGGTTCGGCGGACAGTCGGTCACCGATGTGCGCACCTGGATCCACGAGAACATGCCGCAGACGGCTCCGAAGTCGCTCAAGGACGAGCAGCTCGACCCGCTGATGGCCTACATCCTGTCGCTCAATGGCTTCACGCCGGGGCAGAAGGAGCTGACGGCGGACAGCGGCAAGGACGTCAAGATCCCGCAGTAGGGTCACAAAAGCGGGAGCGCCGATCCGGTGCTTCCGCTTTTTTATGATCAATATCAATATGTTGCTCGTTGAACGACTTGTTATAATAAGTATAAAGTCGTAAATCCCGTTCATTCCGTGTGCTTCGCCGTCGCTCTAGCTCCTGCCCGAGCACAGACGTCGAAACCACACGGGAGAACGTTCGATGAGACTGAAGACAGCCTTGGCCGGGCTGACGCTCGGCTCCGCCTGCTTCGCCGTCCCGGCCTTCGCCAATGAGGGGCCGTTCAGCCAGGCGCAGCTCGAAAAGGGCAAGTCGGAATACAACCCCCACTGCCGGACCTGCCACGCCGCCAACGGCAAGGGCGCGCTGGGGCCGGCGCTCGCGGGCGACGCCTTCAAGAAGAAGTGGGGCGGCAAGCCGACCGCGGAGCTCAGGCAGTGGACCTATGAGAACATGCCGCAGACCGCGCCGAAGTCGCTGAAGGACGAGCAGCTCGACCCGATCACGGCCTATATGCTTTCGCTGAACGGCCAGACCCCCGGCCAGAAGGAGCTGACCAAAGAGACCGCCTCGGCCGAGTTCCCGAAATAGGCGTGGGGTGCCGGCCCGAACGGCCGATTAAGATGGGGCGCGCTCGCACGGCGCGCCCTTTTCTTTCGACAGGCCTGCGGGCATCGTCGCGTCGAAGGCTCGACGTCCCCACTGAGCCGCTCGTGGAGATCGACCCGATGCGCAGCGTAATCCACCTCGGGCTTCTCGGCGCGGTCATGGCGCTCGGTCTTCACCCTGCGATCGCGGCCGAAGGTCCCTTCACCCAGGCGCAGCTCGACGCCGGCGGGCTGCTGTACAACGACCACTGTCGGGAGTGCCACGCAAAGGACGGCGCCGGCGCGCTCGGCCCGAAGCTGAGCGGCGACCAGTTCAGGCAGATGTTCGGCGGTCAGCCCGTCGCGAACCTCCGCGACTGGATCTTCCAGAACATGCCGCAGAACGCGCCAGGCACGCTCCCGGACGCTCAGCTCGATCCGATCCTGGCCTACATCCTTTCGTTGAACGGCTATGCGCCCGGGCAGACGGCGCTTTCTGCCGACACGGCGAAGACCGTTCAGTTCGACCCGAAATAGCCTCGCGTCGAGCCGCGGCGGACGCGGTTTCGCCGTTCCATCGACCGCCGCGATCTCTATAGTCCGAGCGAGTTCAGCCGCCCGGACACCGCGTAAGCCATGCCCAGCCGACCCGTCGCATCAGGCGACCATGTCGTCCTCGTCGACGGCTCCTCCTACATCTTCCGCGCCTATCACGCGCTGCCGCCCCTCACGCGTCCGTCCGACGGGCTGCCGGTCGGCGCGGTGTCGGGCTTCTGCAACATGCTGTGGAAGCTGCTGCGCGACGCCGGCTGGGTCGATCCCACGCATCTCGCGGTGATCTTCGACAAGTCGGAGGTGACGTTCCGCAAGGAGATCCACGAGACCTACAAGGCGAACCGCTCCGAGCCGCCCGAGGATCTGATCCCGCAATTCCCGCTGATCCGGCGCGCCACCCGCGCCTTCTCGATCGCGTGCGTAGAGAAGGGCGGCTACGAAGCCGACGACCTGATCGCGACCTATGCGCGGCTTGGCCGCGAGGCCGGCGCCGAGGTCACGATCGTGGGCTCCGACAAGGACCTGTTCCAGCTGGTCGGCGGTCCGGTGACGATGCTCGACCCGATGAAGGACAAGCGTATCGGGCCCGACGAGGTGTTCGAGAAGTTCGGCGTTCGGCCGGAGAAGATGATCGACCTGCAGGCGCTCGCCGGCGACTCGGTCGACAATGTGCCGGGGGTGCCGGGCATCGGCGCCAAGACCGCGGCGCAGTTGCTGGAGGAGTATGGCGACCTCGAGACGCTGCTGGCGCGCGCGCACGAGATCAAGCAGCCGAAGCGCCGCGAGAATCTGATCGCCAACGCCGACCTTGCGCGGATCTCAAAGCGGCTCGTGACGCTCGAGACCGACGTGCCGCTCGACGTGCCGCTC
>NZ_RYFI01000017.1:30259-34145 GCF_004103825.1 Hansschlegelia zhihuaiae | reverse complement strand
CCGGAGCCGAACCCGACGCGGCTCGTCGCCTTCCTGAAGGCGATGGAGTTCAACACGCTGACGCGCCGCGTCGCGGAGGCGACCGGGATCGAGATCTCGTCGGTGACGCCCGACCCGGAAATGATGTCGGCGAAGCGCTCCGCCGAACCTCCCTCGCCAGCGCGCGAAGGCGCCGTCCTGGAAGGCGCGGCCGCGGCGCTCGAGCTTGAATTCGGGAGCCCGCCGCCTCCCGGCCCGGACCTCCCGCCCAACAGGGGAGGGAGCGCGCCTGCCGAATACCGTCCCGCCGAAGGCCGCGCGCGGCGGGGCATGGACTATGTCGCGCCGGCCGGGGCGGCCGGCCCCGAAGCCACGATGGACGGCGCGACCCCGAAGGACCTCGCGGACGCCCGCAGGCGCGAGGCCGCCCAGACCGTCGTCGAGCGCTCGGCCTACGAGACCGTCACGGAGATCGGCCGGCTCGCCCATTGGCTCGAGGACGCCCGCGACCAGGGTTTCGTGGCCTTCGACGTCGAGACCTCCGGGGTCGACCCGATGCGGGCCGAGCTCGTCGGCGTCTCGCTGGCGCTTGCGCCCGGAACGGCGGCCTATGTGCCGCTCGGCCATCTCGCCCCGGCCGGCGATCTGCTGTCGGAGGGCGCAGGCGGGCTCGGCGGTCTGGTCGAAGGGCAGATACCGGCGAACCAGGCGCTGACGCTGCTGAAGGAGCTGTTCGAGGACGACAGCGTCCTCAAGGTCGGGCAGGGGGTCAAATATGACCTGCAGGTCCTGAGCCGCCTCGGCGTCCGCGTCGCTCCTTACGACGACACGATGCTGATGTCCTATGCGCTGGACTCAGGGCTCGGCGCGCAGGGGCTCGACGAGCTGTCTCGCCGCTGGCTCGGCCACGCGCCGATCACCTATGACGAGGTGACGGGGACGGGCCGCGCAAGGGTGAGCTTCGCGCAGGTCCCGATCGAGAAGGCGACCGCCTACGCCGCCGAAGACGCCGACCTCGCGCTTCGGCTCTGGCGGCTGTTCAAGGCGCGGCTCGTCGCCGAGCGGATGACGGCGGTCTACGAGACGCTGGAGCGGCCGATGCCGGCGGTGCTGGCGCGCATGGAGGCGCGCGGCGTCTCGATCGAGCGCGCGATGCTGTCCAGGCTTTCGGGCGAGCTCGCCCAGCGCATGGGCGCGCTCGAGGCCGAGATCCACGAGCTCGCGGGCGAGCCCTTCAATCTCGGCTCGCCGAAGCAATTGGGCGACATCCTGTTCGGCAAGATGCAGCTCCCGGGCGCCAAGAAGACCAAGACCGGCGCCTGGGGCACCGCGGCCGGCGTGCTGGAGGACCTCGCGGCGCAGGGCCACGAGCTGCCGCGCCGCATCCTCGACTGGCGCCAGCTGTCGAAGCTGAAGTCGACCTATGCCGACGCGCTGCCGGCCTACGAGCATCCCGAGACCCGCCGGGTCCACACCAGCTACCAGCTCGCCGCCACCACCACGGGCCGGCTGTCCTCCACCGAGCCGAACCTGCAGAACATCCCGGTGCGGACCGAGGAGGGACGCAAGATCCGCCGCGCCTTCGTGGCGCCGGAAGGGAAAAAACTCGTCTCGGCGGACTACAGCCAGATCGAGCTGCGCATCCTCGCGCATATGGCCGAGATTCCGCAGCTCGTTCAGGCCTTCGAGGATGGGCTCGACATCCACGCGATGACGGCCTCGGAGATGTTCGGCGTGCCGGTCGAGGGCATGGACCCGCAGACAAGGCGGCGCGCCAAGGCGATCAATTTCGGCATCATCTACGGCATCTCGGCCTTCGGGCTGGCGAACCAGCTGTCGATCGGCCGCGAGGAGGCCGGCCAGTACATCAAGACCTACTTTGAGCGTTTCCCCGGCATTCGCGACTATATGGAGGCGACCAAGGAGGCCTGCCGGCGCGACGGCTACGTCACCACGATCTTCGGCCGCAAATGCCACTACCCGTCGATCAAGGCCTCGAACCCCGCGGAGCGCGCCTTCAACGAGCGCGCCGCCATCAACGCCCCGATCCAGGGCTCCGCCGCCGACATCATCCGCCGCGCCATGATCCGGATGGACGCGTCACTGGAGGCCGCGGGACTCGGGGCCAGGATGCTCCTGCAGGTGCATGACGAACTGGTGTTCGAGGTCGACGACACCGAGGTCGAGGCGACGCTGCCGGTGATCCTCAGGGTCATGGCCGAGGCCCCGCTGCCCGCGCAGCAGCTGAGGGTGCCGCTGCTGGTCGAGGCGAAGGCCGCGGGGAACTGGGAGGAGGCGCATTGAGGGGCAGGCGCCGCTACCGCGGACCTAGGAGGTCTCGCTCCTCTTCAGAAGTCCCACGAGGCTTGCCCGTCAGTACGTGTGCCGCGGCGCAGCTTCACGACCTGCACTCGACCGCCGCCGACACAACGCCGCGGACCGTCGCGTCGCCCATCCCCAGCCGAACGCGCTCCCGCTTCCACCCGCATGCGTTTGCGCACGAGCGTCGGGGTCGGTCTCCGCGCTACGCTCCAGCCCGCAAACATACCCCTCCGGAAACAGCCTCGCCATGTCCAATCCCGTCCTCTTCAGCCCTTTCCGCGTAGGCGCCGTCGAGCGTCGGAACCGGATCGTCATCGCGCCGATGTGCCAGTACTCGGCCGAGGACGGGCGGATGACCGACTGGCATGTGATCCATCTCGGCCAGCTCGCTCTGTCGGGCGCGGGTCTGCTCACCATCGAGGCGACGGCGGTCGAGCCCGAGGGGCGCATCACCTACGCCGATGTCGGGCTCTATGACGACGCGACCGAGGCCGCCATGGCGCGGACGCTGGAGAGCGTCAGGCGCTGGTCCGACATGCCGGTCGCGATCCAGCTCGCCCATGCGGGCCGTAAGGCCTCGACCGAAAAGCCCTGGCTCGGCGGCGGGCAGATCGCGCCCGACAGGCCGGGCGGCTGGCGGACGATCGCGCCGTCCTCCGTGCCCTTCGCCGAGGCGGAGGCCGCGCCGGTCGCGCTCGACGCGGACGGCTTGAGGCGCGTGCGCGAGGCGTTCGTCGCGGCGGCGAAGCGCGCCGCGCGCCTCGGGCTCGACGCAGTGCAGCTGCATGGCGCGCATGGCTATCTGCTGCACCAGTTCCTGTCGCCGCTCTCGAACCGGCGCGACGACGCCTATGGCGGCTCGCTCGAAAACCGCATGCGCTTCCCGCTCGAGGTCTTCGAGGCGGTGCGGGCGGCTTTCCCTGCCGAAAAGCCCGTCACCATGCGGGTCTCCGGCACGGACTGGGTGGAGGGCGGCTGGGACGCCGAACAGACGGTCGCCTTCGCCAGGGAGCTGGAGAAACGCGGCTGCGCCACGATCCACGTGTCGAGCGGCGGCCTCCATCCGGCGCAGGCGATTCCGGCGGGACCGAACTACCAGGTCCCGCTCGCGCGCGCCGTGAAGCAGGCCGTGTCGATCCCGGTGATCGCGGTCGGGCTGATCACCGGCTACGAGCAGGCGGAGGCGATCGTCGCGACGGGCGACGCCGACCTCGTCGCGCTCGCGCGCACGATGCTCTACGACCCGCGCTGGCCCTGGCATGCCGCGGCCGCGCTTGGCGGGCGGGTCCGCGCGCCGGATCAGTATCTGCGGTGCCAGCCGTCGCAGTTCCGCGACCTGTTCCTGCGCGACCAGCCGTGAGCGCGTCTTCCGGATGCGCCGGTTTCGCGGCCGCCCCCGGCCTTGCCGTCGCGCCGCGGGGTCCTAGCCTGAAGACGAGCGGTCAGGAGGAGGCGCGCCCATGTCCAAGCACACCTACAAGGTCATCGAGGTCGTCGGCACGTCCGCCGAATCGATCGACGACGCGATCCGCAACGCGATCGCGGACGCGTCGCGCACGTTGCACAATATCGGCTGGTTCGAGGT
>NZ_RYFI01000017.1:0-30111 GCF_004103825.1 Hansschlegelia zhihuaiae | reverse complement strand
CGCCCCTCAGCGGCGTGGCGCGCCGGCCCGGACCTTGGGCTTCGGCATCGGCAGCAGACCTTCGCGCTGGGCGGCCTTGCGCGCCGCCTTGCGGGCGCGGCGGATCGCCTGCGCCTTCTCGCGGTTGCGGCGCTCGGACGGCTTCTCATAGGCCTTGCGGTCGCGCATCTCGCGGAACACGCCCTCGCGCTGCATCTTGCGCTTCAGGGCCTTGAGCGCCTGATCGATATTGTTGTCTCTGACGACGACGAGCAAAAAAATCTCCTTCAGACCGAGACGCGCGCCTTGCGCGCCTTCTTCTGCGCCTTGGGCGCTTCGGCGACCTTCTTGGCCGCCGCCGCGGGCGCGGGGTTCTCGGCCTCTTCCTGTTGTTCCTTGGCGAGCCGCAGCGCGCGGAGCCGCGCGGTCTTGGCGTCCCGCTCCGAGGTCTCGCGCGCGATGATCTCGCGGGCCGCGCGTGTCGTGGCGTCGCCCTTGGCCTCAGGGCCATGCTTCGGGGCCTTGAACACGCCGTCTAGAGAACTCTTCTGCATCGGGACCTCCTCGAGGACCGGAAAAGAAAAAGGGCCGGGATCGACCCGGCCCCCCAGCTTGATCGGCGAAGAAACGGCTTCGGCCCTCGGGCGCGTCCGTCATGGACTCAATCGCCGGCGGCGACGCCGCTCCGGACCGGATCACTCGGCCTGAAGGTTCTCGGCCGCGCTCTTGCCCGAGCGCTTGTCCTGAACGACTTCGAAGCTGACCTTCTGGCCCTCGACGAGGGTATGAAGGCCAGAGCGCTCGACCGCCGAGATATGGACGAACACGTCTCCGCCGCCCGTCTCCGGCGCGATGAATCCGTAACCCTTCTGAACGTTGAAGAACTTGACGACGCCTGTCGGCATGACGATGACCTTTCGATCGATACAAGATTACGTGGGGCTGCGACGCGCAGAGCCACGCGGTTTTCATCGATTTTGAGAGGACATTCGTCGCGACGCCGAGGCGTTCGAGAAAGATCAACGAGCAAGATCGACGCCTGTGATTTAGGCCCCCAGCGCCCGTTTGGCAAGGCGCGAGGCGAAGACGGCCTTCGGCCGCGGAAGGCGGGGAGCTCGTGGCCGCTCCGAAAAGGCCCTCGTCGATGGCGTAAAAGCGGACGGCCGCCGACAGGGCGTGTCGGCGGCCGTCGCGGCGCACGGAGGGATCGGGCGCCGCTCGGATGCGGGTGGGGACTGGGGGCCGCATCCGGACTGGTGGACGCGTCCGGCGGACGCGCTATTTCTGAAGGCGGTCAGCCCTCGTTGTCGTTGCCGGTCCAGCTGCGGAACACCGCGCCCGTGTTGGCGGGCGAAGGCGGCGAGGCCTCGAAGCTCATTTCGCGCTGGAGGGACACCGGAGCCGGGACGTGGGCCCGGTCGCGATAGGGAATGCGCTCGCCCTGGGCGGTCGGGGCGACGCCGCCGCCGGCGAGGTCGCTGACGGTGCTGGCGGCATTGGCCGCGGTGGTCGCGATGATCAGGGCGCTTGCCGCATACAGGATCGTCTTCATGGCCATCTCCTTGTGACTGCGACTTCGAGATCGGTCCCGAAGTCGAGACGCCGAGGCGCCTCTTGGATGGCCGTGGTTCTAGAGGCCGCTTGTCGCAGAATTCTGTCAGACGAGGGGCCGAATAGTCGCGATTTGTATCGGTTCGCGGCCTTGGGACACTTTGATACACTTTTGTTCTGCGAGGCCGGCGCGATCACGTTATCTTATTGCTGGAACAGATCGGACTTGCCGCAACGCCCATGGACTCGCAGCCGCACATCGCCGTCGTAGACGATCATCGCGACATCCGCGACCTCGTCTCGAAATATCTGGCCCAGCACGGCTACCGCGTGAGCCAGGCCGAAAGCGCGGCCGCGTTCCGCAAGTTGATGGAGCGCAATGGCATCGACCTCGTGGTGCTCGACGTCATGATGCCGGGCGAGGACGGGCTGTCGCTCTGCCGCGAGCTGCGTTCGACCTCGGAGCTGCCGGTCATCATGCTCACCGCCATGGCCGAAGACACCGACCGCATCGTCGGGCTCGAGATCGGCGCCGACGATTATCTGACGAAGCCGTTCAATCCGCGGGAGCTGCTCGCCCGCATCAAATCGGTGCTCCGCCGCGTGCAGAGCCTGCCGCCGCAGCGCGCGACGCCGAAGGCCCGCGAGATCCGGTTCGACCGGTGGCTGCTCAATGTCGGCCGCCGCGAGCTGGTCGACGACGGCGGCCTCGCGGTGCCGCTCTCGACCGCCGAGTTCCGGCTGCTCTCGGCGTTTCTCGACCATGCGGGGCTGGTGCTCAGCCGCGACCAGCTGCTCGACCTCACGGTCGGCCGCGCCGCCGACCCGTTCGACCGCTCGATCGACAACCAGGTCAGCAGGCTCCGCAAGAAGATCGAGGCCGATCCGAAAACGCCCGCCTTGATCAAGACCCATTGGGGCGGCGGCTACAGCTTCTCGGCGGAGGTCTTCGGATGATCCGGCGCCTGTGGTTCAGAAGCCTGACGGTCCAATTCATCGTGCTGATGCTGCTCGCGCTCGCCGTCTCGCAGGGCGTCGGCGGGCTGGTCGCGTGGCGCGAACGCGCCTCCATGCTCCAGAACCAGATCAAGTCGGAGTTCCTGGGCCGCGCCGCCTCGGTGGCGCAGCTGCTCGAGACGACGCCGCCCCAGATGCAGGACGAGGTCCTGCGCGCGAGCGCGACGAACTATTCCCGGTTCTGGGTCACGCCGTCGGCGCCCGAGGACGTCGCCGGCTGGCGGCGCGAGGCCTTCGGCCAGCTGACCCTGCCGCTGCCGAGCTTCGCGGCGCTCGGCAGCGCCGAAACGCCGCCGCCCGCGCCTCCCGGCGACGCGCTGGCGGGCGCGGCCCAGGCCTCGGCCGCTTCGCATTGGAGCGAGCTGCCGGCGACCGCATGGCCGCTCGACCGGCCGGCGCGCTTCCTCCAGCTCGACGACGCCTTCGGCATGGGTCTCGCGGTCCGGCTGAAGGACGGCAGCTGGCTCAACACCGCGTTCGCCAAGCCGGCCGCAACCGCGTTGTGGACCACGCCGGCGGCCGTGACCCTTGGGTTGATGGCGCTTCTGCTGACGGCGATCGCCGCCTTCCTGATACGCGGCATCACCCGGCCGATGCGCCAGATGGCGGACGCCGCGGAGGCGCTCGGCCGCGGCGAGCATGTGACGCTTGCGGAATGCGGGCCCGACGACGTCCGGCAGACCGCCGAAGCCTTCAACCGCATGCAGGAGAGGCTGCAGCGCTTCGTCGAGGACCGCACGCGGATGCTCGCGGCGATCGGACACGACCTCAGGACGCCGATCACCTCGCTGAGGCTCCGCGCCGAATTCGTCTCCGACGAGGAGACACGGGAGAAGATGCTCGTCACCCTCGACGAGCTCCGCACCATGACCGAGGCGAGCCTCGCCTTCGCCCGCGAGGAGGCGGTCGCGGAGGAGACCAGGGCGGTCGATCTCACGGCGCTGGTCGAAAGCCTCTGCGACGACCTTCGCGAGATCGGCCAGGATGTCGTGTTCGCCGAGGGCGAACGCGCGTGCGCCCGCTGCCGTCCCGACGCGCTGCGCCGCGCAGTCCGCAATCTGATCGAGAACGCCGTCCGCTATGGCGGCCGCGCGCGGGTTTCGGTGACCGAGAGCGCGCAGACGATCGAGATCAGGGTGGAGGACGACGGCCCCGGCATCCCGGCCGAGGCCATCGAACAGGTGTTCGCGCCGTTCTACCGGCTGGAAAGCTCGCGCAACCGCGAGACCGGCGGCGTGGGGCTCGGCCTCGCGATCGCCCGCACCATCGCGCGCCGTCACGGCGGCGACGTGACGCTCGCGAACCTCCCGGACGGGCTCGCGGCCTGCGTCAGCCTGCCCGCGCCGCCGCTCGCGGCCGGGACGCGGACGCCGAAGGCGCGCGCACGGCTCCGGGCCGCCAAGCCCGCGGTCGCAGCGCCCCTCTCTCCGGGCGCCTGAACTGAACCCTCGACATTTCCTCTCCCGGACGCCGTCTGCCTTCTGAACGGCGCCCGCAACGCTTCGGAGCGATGCGCATGGACTACGTCAAATTCGGCTCGACCGGCCTCGATGTCTCGCGGCTCTGCCTCGGCTGCATGACGTTCGGCGAATCCCAGCGGGGAACCCACGCCTGGACGCTCGACGAGGAGACGTCGCGGCCGCTGATCCGCCAGGCGATCGAGGCCGGGATCAACTTCCTCGACACCGCCAACATCTATTCGCTGGGCTCGTCGGAGGAGATCGTCGGCCGCGCGATCAAGGAGTTCGGGAAGCGCGACGAGATCGTGCTCGCCACCAAGGTCTGCCAGCGCATGCGGCCCGGACCGAACGGCGGCGGGCTGTCGCGCAAGGCGATCCTGCAGGAGCTCGACGCCAGCCTGAAGCGGCTCGGAACCGACTATGTGGACCTCTACCAGATCCACCGCTTCGACTACGGCACGCCGATCGAGGAGACGCTGGAAGCGCTGAACGACTGCGTGCGGGCCGGCAAGGTCCGCTACATCGGCGCGTCCTCGATGTCGGCCTGGCGCTTCGCCAAGGCGATCTATGTCAGCCGCGCCAATGGCTGGGCCGAGTTCGTCTCGATGCAGAACCACCTCAACCTGATCTACCGCGAGGAGGAGCGCGAGATGCTGCCGCTCTGCGCCGAGGAAGGCGTCGCGGTGATCCCGTGGAGCCCGCTCGCGCGCGGCCGCCTGACCCGCGACTGGGACGAGGGCAGCGCACGCCAGGACACGGACGAGTTCGGCAAGACCCTTTACGTCGAGTCCGACCGCAAGGTCGCGGAGGCGGTGGCCGAGATCGCGAAGGCGAGGGGGGTCCCGCGCGCGCAGGTCGCGCTCGCCTGGGTAGCGCAGAAGGAGGAGGTGACGGCGCCCATCATCGGCGCGTCGAAGCCGAACCACATCACGGACGCCCTTGCGGCCATCGAGCTCGACCTGACCGCCGAGGAGATCGCGAAGCTCGAGGCGCCCTACGAGCCGCACGGCGTCGCGGGCTTCTCCTGAGCTCAGGCTTCTCCGCGCGTCGTCAAGGCCGTAGCGCCGGGACCCATTTCGCCGACGGCGCCAGGATTCGGTACGCGCGGCGATAATGGATTCCGGGACAAGCCCGGAACGACGTCGCATTGGTTCCTCCAGGTTGACCCTGGCGACCGCATGCCGTTCTAAGGGTGTGCGACGTTGAGGCCCGAAGAGCCGCCGCCGACCGGGCGAAGGCGCGGCGGCGGCTCCCGGCGGTTGGGGCGTCAGTCGACCTGAATGTTTCGTTCGCGGGCGACTGCGTCCCAGCGCTCATAGTCGGCGTCGAGCATGGCCTGGAAGTCGGCGGCGGGTTTGGCGGCCACCACCGCCCCGTCGCCGACGAACAGCTTGGTGACGTCGGGGCTCTTCACCGCGTCGGCCGAGACGGCGGCGACCTTCTGGATCACCGCGTCCGGCGTGCCGGCCGGCGCCATCAGCCCGAACCATGCGCTGACGTCGAAATCCGGATATCCGCTCTCGCCCATGGTCGGCACGTCGGGCAGCGCCTTGGAGCGCTCCTTCGACGAGACCGCAAGCGGCTTGAGCTTGCCCGCGCGAACCTGGTTGATCGAGGCCACGATGTTGTCGAACATCATGTCGACGCGGCCGGCCGTGAGGTCGAGCTGCGCGGGCGCGCTGCCGCGATAGGGCACGTGCACGATGTCGACGCCGGCCATCACCTTGAGCAGCTCGCTCGCCATCTGGTGCGAGGTGCCGACTCCCGAGGAGGCGAAGGAGATCTTGCCGGGCTCGGCCTTGGCGAGCGCGACCAGCTCCTTCACGGAGTTCGCCTTGACGGACGGGTGCACCACGAGCAGCAGCGGCATCGTGGTCAGCAGGATCGCGGGCGAAAAGTCCTTCTTCGCGTCGAAGGGCAGCTTCCGGTAGGTCACGGCCGTGATGGTGTGGGCCGCGGTCGCCATCAGCAGCGTCTGGCCGTCGGGCTTCGCCTTGGCCACGACGTCGGTGCCGATCGTGCCGCCGGCGCCCGGCCGGTTGTCGATGATGACCGGCTGGCGGATCGCCTCGCTCATATGCGCGCCCATCGCACGCGACAGGATGTCGGAGGCGCTGCCGGGCGGAAACGGCACGGTGATCTGGACCGGGCCGTTCGGCCAGGCGTCGGCCGCGGCCCATGAGGTCCTGGCCAGCGCCGGGGCGGCCAGCGCGCCGGCCCCGAGCGAAAGGAACGTCCTGCGTCTCATCATTTCCATCCTCCCACCGATGTTCTGTTCTTGATTGGTGTTGGCAGGTTCACGCCGTGCGGCGACGGGCCTCGGAAGCCGGCTCGCCCAGATAGGCGCCGTCCGCCTTCAGCCGGCTCTGGAGCTCGGCGACGTCGAGCTGCGCGACCGGCGCGTTGCCCCTGCTGGCGAGCGCCGCCGCGGTCCCGGCCGCCTGGCCGGTGACGATGCAGGGCGCCATGTTGCGGGTCGCGCCATGGGCGAAATGGGTCGCGGACAGGCAGCGGCCGGCCACGATCATGTTGTCGACGCCCTGCGGCAGCAGCGAGCGGTAGGGCACGTCGAAGGCGCCGTCGTCGCCGATGTCGACGAAATAGGCCTGGCCGGTGTCCGGGTGGTGGATGTCCACGGGGAAGCAGATCTGCCCGACCGTGTCGTCGAACTTCCGCCCCTCCAGCACGTCCTCCTTGGTCAGTTCGTAGCGGCCGAGGATGTTGCGGGACTCGCGCACGCCGGCCACGACCTGCGGCGCGAAATAGCCGCGCTCGAAGCCGGGGACGTGGCGGACCAGGAATTCGCCGGCGCGCACGCATTGGCGCGTCAGGTCCTGGAAGGCGCGCGACATCGCGATCGGATCGGTGCCGTCGACGCCGAACACCGCGGAGGTGTTGACGTTCACCCGGTCGGGCCAGACCGTGTTGAAGAACACCTTGTGGTCGCGGTTCGGGAAGATCTGCTCCTCCTCGATCACGTCGTTCCACTGGCTGAACGTGCCGTTGAAATAGACCGGGATCGGCTCGGACTCGCCGGGCTTGTCGGCCATCGCCGGCCCGACCTCGCCAAGCGTCTTCGCGATCAGCCGCGTGTCGACGCGGTGGAAGTGCATCAGCATGGAGACCGGCTGCATCTTGCCGGTTCCTTCCTCGCCCTTGCGGGTCGGGCAGCCGGCGAGCGCAGCGATGTCGGCGTCTCCGCTGGTGTCGACGTAAGACGCGGCGACGATGCGGCGGAGCCCGCCCTTCATGGCGACGGTCAGCCCGTCGATCGCCGCGCCGTCGCGCTCGACGCCCACGACGCTCGCGCCGTAGATCACCTGGCATCCGGCCTCGGCCAGCATCTCGCTCGCGAGGATGCGGAACCAGTCGCCGTCGACCGGCGTCACGGCGCTGACGAAGCCGTCATAGGGGATGTGGCCGACCGCGGCGCCGCGCTGCTTCAGACGGTCCACCATCTCCTGCGCGAGGCCGAACACGGTCTGGCGGCGGTCGCGCGTGAGGAAGCTGTGGAGGCAGAGGCCCGTGGTGGCGTTGCCGCCGACGAACGGACGCGGCTCCAGCACGACGGCCTTGGCGCCGGCCCGCGCCGCCGCGATCCCCGCCGCGACGCCGGTGACGCCTCCGCCCACCACCACGACGTCGTACCGCATCTCGTCCATTTCCGTGCTCCTCAAGAACTCTTGGCGCCGGTCAGAGCGCGGCGTCGTCGGCGTCCAGGCTGTCGAGATTGGCGATCAGCCGGGCGGCCTTGTCCGCGCCGGGCTCCGGCGGCTCGATCTGCAGGACGGCGTCGACGATGCGCCGCCCGGCGCGCGCGATATGGGCGCGCATCAGCGCTTCGGCGCGGGCGCCGTCGTGGCGCTCGAGATGCTCGATCAGCCGTCCGTGCTCGTCGTTCGACGCCTTGCGATGGCCGGGCGCGAACAGCGACAGCCGGCGGTAGGTCGCGACCAGCGGGTCGAGGTCGCGCAGCGCCTCGCCGGCGCGTCCGCTGCCGGCCGCGGCCGCGATCCCGGCGTGGAACTCGCCGTTGAGCGCGACGAGGTCCGGGATGTTCTCCCGGGAGGCCGCCTCGAGGCTGCGGGCATGGATGGCGCGGAGGGCTTCGATCTCGGCCGCCGTGATGCGCAGCGCCGCGGCCCGCACCAGCGCGCCCTCGATGGCCGCGCGCAAGAAGTAGACCTCGGCGACGTCCTCGCGCTTCGGCCGGAAGACCCGGAGGCCCCGCGGCGTGCTCTCCACCAGCCCCTGGCCCACGAGCCGGCGGACCGCCTCCCGCACGGGAGTCCGGCTGATCGCCAGCTCGTCTGCGAGCCGGACCTCGGAGATCGTCTCGCCGCCCCTGAGCCGGCCCTCGACGATCATGCCGCGGATCGTCTCATAGGCCTGTTCGTAGCGAGGCGTCACGGCCGCAGGAGCGTCGGTCATCATCTGCATCCTAACCTGCATACAGGTTTGCATGGTGATCTGCAAGGCGCGGAAACGCGCCGGAGCGCCGGGCCTGAGACGCGTCCCGGAACGAGGCCTGGTTCAGGCCAAGCCCGCGACCTTCTCGCCGTGGCGGCGGGGACGGAGTTCGGGCATGAGGTTCTGTGGCACCGAACTTGAAGACGCGCCTCCAGATGACCGCCTCGCCTGACCTCCAAACCGTCGTCGCCGAGATCGCCGACGAGATGGCCCGCCGCCCCGACCGCGGCGAGGTCGCGACCTACATCCCGGAGCTCGCGCGGGTCGATCCCGCGCGGTTCGGGATCGCGGTCGTGGCGGCGGACGGGACGGTCGCGATGGGCGGGGACGCCGACGTCGCGTTCTCGATCCAGAGCGTCTCGAAGGTCTTCACCCTGACGCTCGCGCTCGGCAAGATCGGCGACCGGCTGTGGCGGCGCGTCGGGCGCGAGCCCTCCGGCAGCCCGTTCAACTCGATCGTCCAGCTCGAACGCGAGCAGGGCGTGCCACGGAACCCGTTCATCAACGCCGGCGCGATCGCGGTCACCGACGCGATCCTGTCGGGCCACCAGCCACGCGAGGCGCTCGGCGAGATCCTGCGCTTCATGCGCTACCTCGCCGACGACGAGCAGATCGTGATCGACGAGGCGGTCGCGGCCTCCGAGAAGGGCGCCGGCTTCCGCAACGTCGCTCTCGCCAACTACATGAAGTCCTTCGGGGTGATCGAAAACCCTGTCGACTACGTGCTCGGCGTCTATTTCCACCATTGCGCCATCGCGATGTCGTGCCGCCAACTCGCCATGGCGGGCCGCTTCCTGACGCATGCCGGCCGGAACCCGTCGACCGGCCATCTGGTGGTGACGGCGGAGCGCGCGCGACGCATCAACGCCGTGATGCTGACCTGCGGCCACTATGACGGCTCGGGCGAGTTCGCCTATCGGGTCGGCCTGCCCGGCAAGAGCGGCGTCGGCGGCGGCATTCTGGCCGTCGCGCCGGGCCGGGCCTCGATCGCGGTCTGGTCCCCGGGGCTCGACGCCTCCGGCAACTCCCATCTCGGCCGCATCGCGCTCGAGACGCTGGCGAAGCGCATGGGCTGGTCGATCTTCGGGGCGTAAGGGCGCCGGCCGTGGCGGCTGCGCCACGCTGGCTGCAATTTATGCGCGCAATGCTCAATGCCGATGGGAATACCCCGCAAACGCCGCTAAGCGCGTGATCAACGGGGGAGAAATGCATGTCCAGGATCATCGGGGAAGCGCACGGCGACTATCTTTTCGGGGAGGACGGCGACGACGAAATCCTGGGCCGCGGCGGGGACGACGTGCTCTCGGGCGGGGCGGGGCGTGACCTCATCGAAGGCGGCGAGGGGAACGACGACATCTCTGGCGGGTCGGGCAAGGACACGATCTTCGGCGGCGAAGGCCACGACGAGATCGAGGCAGACCAGGGCGGTGACATCGTAGCTGGCGGTGCCGGCGACGATCTGATCCATGTGTGGGCGGCCGACGACGGAGGTTCGGACGTCGACAGCCTGGATGGCGGGGATGGCTTCGACTGGATAACGATCTATGCGGACTGGCGCGAAAGGCCGCTGAGCGTCGCGTTCGCGCTCGACGGCGAGGTGTTGGTCGATGGCGACGCAAGGGCGATCGCGGCCGGTTTCGAAGGCGCCAGGTTCAGGTCCGGGGGCGACGTCGGCCAACATGTGGCCGGCAGTTCCGGATTCGACATCTTCGAAACCGCCTATGGAAACGACACGCTCGCCGGCCGGGCCGGCGACGATCGAATCTCCTCGGGTTCCGGGCATGACCGGATCGATGGCGGCGCCGGGGCGGATCTCGTTGTCGTCGACGACGGCGGAGGAGACCGGATCGACCTCGGCGCAGGAGATGACGCGCTCGAACTGCGGTTCTATGGCGGCCATTTTTTTCCCGGCGGCCGATATGACGGCGGCGGCGGCTACGACACACTGGACGTCCGCGTCTATCTGGACCAGGGGCGCAGCCTGAGCTTCGACGGCTCGGTGATCCTCCTTGACGGCAAGGCGGTGGCTGAGGTCCGGAATTTCGAGGCGATCGACATCAACGGCCGCCGCATTCTCGGTCTTGCGGGCGATGACCGGATTGGCGAAACGGCGCGGGCCGACAGGCTGTTTGGCCGCGAAGGCGACGACGAGTTGCTTGCGGGCGCTGGTCGCGACACGCTGAGGGGCGGCGCCGGTGACGACGAGATTTATGTCGCCCTCGACCGAAGCCGCGACTTCCTCGATGGAGGCGAAGGCTTGGACACGCTGGAACTCGGTCAGAGTTCCGAGCCGCTCGTGATGACTGGCGACTTGCAGTCGGGCGTCACGATCAGCCTCGGCAGCGTCATCGCCGCGACGGCCGAACGCTTCGAAAAGCTGGTTGCGAGCGGCTGGGGCGGAGATGACAGCCTGCTCGGCGGAATGGCGGGAGACAGGGTGTCCGTCGGCGAGGGTCGCGACATCGTCCGGACCTTCGGCGGCGACGACCAGGTGTCTCTCACGCTCGATCAGGGACTTGACCGCGTCGATCTTGGCGCGGGAGCCGACATCGCGACTGTGAGCATACGCGACAGCGCGGACCTCGTTGTGTCCAAGACGGACGGCGTCGTTGTCATGACCCTCGATGGGCGCGGCGCGGCGCGCATCTCCGGCGCCGAGCGCTTCCTGATCTCGTCCGGCGACGGCGACGACCGGCTCCAAGGCGCGTTGGAGAGCGATGTGCTTTCCGCCGGAGCCGGGCGCAACGTCCTGAAGGGCTTCGGCGGCGACGACAGCCTCGCGGTCGATCTCGATGCGGCCCGCGACGACGTCTTCGGCGGCGCCGGCGACGACGTCCTTGCCGCCGGACCGACCCTCAGCTTCAGGGACGAGGCCGACGATGGGCTCGTCACGGAGGTGACGGGCGAAGGCGCGTTTCGCATTCTGCTCGGCGACCGCGTCCTGCTCGACGCCCGATCCGTCGAACGCGTCGAGCTGTCGGACGGCCGCGGCGCCGATCTGCTCATCGGCCAGTCCATGGCCGACGTTCTGCGGTCCGCCTACAACGCCGACACGCTGGTCGGCGGCGCCGGCGACGACACGCTGTTTGGAAGTGGAACCACCGCCCGCATGGATGGCGGCGAGGGCGTCGACACGGCGGAGCTTTCGAGCCTCGACTCATTTTTCGATTTCGAACTCGTCCTGAACTCGCAAGGAAGCGCCGATGTGGTCAGGCTCTTCAATGGCGACGAACTCGCCCGCCTTGTCGGCGTTGAGAACGTCATCGGCGGCGCTGGCGACGACAGCATCACCGGAGACGCCGGCGACAACCTGATCGATGGCGGCGGGGGCAGCGACACCCTCGATGGTGGCGAAGGGATCGACACGCTGAGCTTCGCCAGCAAAGACGGCAGCGGTGTGAAGGTCACGCTCGCAGGGGCTTCGGATTCGATCGTGGTCGAAGCCTTCGCCGACTTTACGTCGCCTCGGGATGTCGTCCGAAACTTCGAAAACGTCATCGGTTCGGGCGGGTTCGACACGATCAGCGGCGACGCCGGCGACAATCGGATAGACGGCGGCAATGGATACGATGTCCTCTCGGGCGGCCGCGGTGCCGACACCTTTGTCATCAAGAATGAAGGTGAGTATTTCGAGGGGCCTGAATACGATCGGATCACCGATTTTTCCTCCGGCGACGGCGACCGCCTCGACCTGACCGCGCTTTCCATCGACAGTGGTAACGCAACGCCAGGCGCGCTCGCATTCATAGGACGATCGGCGTTCTCGGGCGCGGCCGGCGAGATTCGGTACGAGCGGTCGAGCGAAGAGGTCATCATCAGCATCGACCTCGACGGCGATCGCGAGGTGGACCAAATGGTTGTGCTCGCCGGCCTCAGAGACCTCGCCGAGACTGACTTCATCTTCGGCTGAACGTCCTCGCGGGCGCTCCGGACAGGCTCGCGACAAGAATCTCTCGCGCAACCGACCGTCCGCTGGCCGGCGTCCGGCCAGGCCCTACACCCTTCCGTGAAGCGGCGGGACAGCCGCCGCGACGATGGGAGGGACGGGCATGATGAGCTTCAAGAAAATTGCGCTCTGTATGGCGTTTGCGACGATCGCGGCCGCGCCGGCCTTTGCGGTCGAGGTCACCGAGGCGACGCCGGTGAACGCGAAGCCGGAGAAGGTCTGGGCGACGATCGGCGGATTCTGCGGCATCTCGCAATGGCACCCGGCGGTGGAGGCCTGCGCGCTCTCGACCTCGAACGGCAAGCAGCTCCGGACGCTGACGCTGAAGGGCGGCGGCACGATCGTCGAGGAGCAGCTCGGCCGAGACGAGGCGGCGATGAAATACAGCTACGCCATCATCGAGAGCCCGCTGCCGGTCGCGAATTACGTCGCGACCATCCAGGTCGAGCCGTCGGGCTCGGCCGGGTCGAAGGTGACGTGGTCCGGCCGGTTCGAACCCAAGGGCGCGAGCGCGGCCGAGGCCAAGGGCGTGATCGACGGCATCTATGTGAAGGGGCTGGCGGGGATCGTGGACGGCGCGACCAAGTGAGGGCGGCGGTTCCCGCCGGCCTCGTCCTCAGGTCCGCGGCGTTCGCCGCGGGCCTCTTGGCGTCTCTTCAGTCCGGCGCGCAGGCCCAGGAGACCGCGGAGGCGATGCTGCCGGTCTGGCGGGAGGCGAACGCCGCCTGCCTGGCCGGCCAGGCTGGCGCGGCCGAGAACCGCGCCGCCTGCGCGCGCCGCGATCATTTCACCAACCGCCTGTCGCGGCTCGGGCTCTGCTACGGGAAGCAGGGGCAGGCCGCGGCGGATCCCGACTGGCACGCCTGCGAGGCCGACTCCAACCGGCTCGGCCGCTGAGGGCCGTCGCCTCAAATCACTGCGCGGCGGCGCGCTGGAAGGCCGGCCGCGCCTTGAGGCGCTCGAGATAAGCCTCGAAGCGCTCGGGTCCCGGCAGCTTGCCCCAGCCCGAGAGCCAGTTGAGCATCGAGCCGACCATCAGGTCGGCGCCCGTGAAGGCGTCGCCCGTCAGATAAGGGCTGGAAGAGACTCCCGCCGCGATCCGGTTCATCACCTTCTCATAGGGCGGCCAGCCGATCGCCGTCGCGGGCGCGGCCTCGGCGCGTGGCCAGACATGGTCGGCGAGCGCGGGTTCGGCCGCGGCCGACACATAGGCGATCCAGTTGAGATAGGCGCCGCGGCGCGGGTCCGACGGTCCCGGCGCGAGCCCGGCGCCCGGGACCGCGTCGGCGACATGGATGACGATCGCCGAGCTTTCGGTCACGACCGTCGACCACGATCCCCCCGGGCCCCGGTCGATCAGCGTCGGCAGCTTGCCGTCCGGGTTGAGCTCGAGGAAGTCCGGCTTCTTGTGGGTCCCGGCCTCCAAATCGTGGGAGACAATCTCGTAGGGCGCCCCCGCTTCCTCCAGCAGCCATTTGATGCGCTGGGCGCGCGACTGCGGGTGGTGGTGGAGCACGAAGCGGGCGGCCATGCGGTGTCTCCTTCAGGCTCCCGCGCAGGTCAGACCTTCGCGGCGGCGCCCGAGAGGATGTCGCGGATCTCGGTCAGGAGTTTGACGTCCGCCGGCGTTTCGGCGACCGGTGCGGGCTTCGCTTCCTCCTTGCGCTTCAGGCGGTTGATGGCCTTGATGACCATGAACAGCACGGCCGCGACGATCAGGAAGTTGATCGTGATGGTCAGGAAGTTGCCATAGGCCAGCACCGCGCCCTGCTTCTTGGCGTCGACCAGCGCCGGGGCGTTCACCGCCGACGACAGACCGATATAGTAGTTCGAGAAGTCGAGCCCGCCGATGACCGCGCCGATGATCGGCATGAAGACGTCGCCCACCAGGCTCTCGACGATCTTGCCGAAGGCCGCGCCGATGATGACGCCGACCGCGAGGTCGACGACGTTGCCTTTCATGGCGAATTCTTTGAATTCCTGGATCATCGACATCGCGTTGGGTCCCCTGTTTCGCGGCTGATGACAGCGGCCGGGTCGACCCGCTAGACCAGATCCGCTTTCGGTCGCGAACGGCGCTGACGGGCGCAGTTGCCCGCGCCCCGGCGCTGGAGCAAGTTCGCGAATGACGAACTTGCTCTGCAAGTTAGCGAAAGGGCGAAGAGAATGACAAGACGAGGCGGCGCGGGCGGCGCTGCGCGGTCCGAGAGGTAGGCGCGGTGCAGGGACCGCTCGCGCTCGCCATGGCGCTCGTCTATCTCGGCGCGCTGTTCGCGCTCGCGGCCTATGTCGACCGCCGCAATCCGGCCTGGACCTCCGGGCGGCTGCGTCCGCTGCTCTACGCGCTCGGCCTCGGGGTCTACTGCACCTCCTGGTCGTTCTACGGCGCGGTCGGCTTCGCCTCGGCGAACGGGTGGAGCTTCCTCGCCTTCTCGCTCGGCCCGATCCTGCTGCTCGCGCTGTTCGGCGCGACGATGCGGCGGGTGGTGCGGCTCGCCAAGGCCCAGAACATCACCTCGGTGGCCGACTTCATCGGCGCCCGCTACGGCAAGAGCGAGCGGGTCGCGGCGCTGGTCGCGCTGGCCTCGATCGTGAGCGTCGTGCCTTACGTCGCGCTGCAGCTCAAGGCGGTCGCGATGTCCGCCGCCGTGATGTTCGGCCCCGACGCGGCCCGTTCGGTCGACCCCGCCTTCGTCGCGGCGGTCGCCCTGGCGTTCTTCGCCATGCTGTTCGGCACCCGTCAGGTGGCCGCCACCGAACGACAGGACGGGCTGATGGCCGCGGTCGCGGTCGAGTCGCTGGTCAAGCTCGTGGTCTTCCTCGGCGTCGGGGCCTTCGTGACCTTCGCGTTGTTCGACGGGCCGGCCGCCTTGCTCGAGCGCGCCGCCGCGGCGGGCGCAGACCTCGCCTTCGCCGAGCCCCCCGACCTGCCGGGCTGGATCGCGCTGACGCTGCTCTCCTTCACGGCCTTCCTGCTGCTGCCGCGCCAGTTCCACGTCGCCGTGGTCGAGAACCGCGAGGAGGCCGACGTCGGGCGCGCCGCCTGGCTCTTCCCCGCCTATCTCGTGGCCTTCAGCGTCTTCGTCGCGCCGATGGCGCTCGCCGGGTTGGTGACGTTCGGGGCCGGCGGCGCCATCGCGCCGGACGCCTTCGTGCTCGCGCTGCCGCTCGAGGCCGGCGCCCGCTGGGTCGCGGTCGCGGCTTTCCTGGGAGGCCTCTCGGCCGCGAGCGCGATGGTGATCGTCGAATGCGTGGCGCTGTCCGTGATGGTCTCGAACGACCTCGCGATGCCCGTGATGCTGCGCGGCCGCACGGCGCAGCGCTCCAGCATGACGGGGTGGCTCCTCGTCGTGCGCCGGCTCGCGATCGCGGCCGTGGCCGTTGCCGCTTACGGCTTGCATCGTCTTGGAGAGGGCGTCGACCTCTCTGCCCTCGGTCTGGTGGCTCTCGCCGCGATCGCTCAGCTCGCCCCGGCGTTCTTCGGCGGGCTCGCATGGCGGCGGGCGAACGCCCGGGGCGCGCTGGCCGGGATCGCGGTCGGGCTTCTGGTCTGGGTCTGGACGCTGGTCCTGCCCGCCGCGGCGCATCTGCCGTCGCTTTCGGGGATCGCCCTGCTTGGAGGCGCGCGTCTCGACTGGCTCGCCGCCGCAGGCGTCGATCCGATCGCCCGGTCCGTGTTCCTGAGCCTCGCGCTCAATGCGCTCGTCTTCGTCGGCGTCTCGCTGACGCGCCAGCCGACTCCGATCGAGCGGCAGCAGGCGGCGGCGTTCTGCGGCGACGAGCCATCGGTCGAGACGTCGACGAAGCCCGCCTCGCCGGCCGCCTATCGGCCCTGGCGCTCGCGCGCGACCGCGGGCGAACTGGTGCAGACGGTCGCGCGCTATCTCGGGCCGGAGCCCACCGAGATCGCCTTCCGCGGCTTCGCGATCGCGCGCGGGACGGCGCTCGCGCCCGAGGCGGAGGCCGACCTGCAGACGGTGCGCTTCGCCGAGCACCTGCTGGCGTCGGCGATCGGCGCCGCCTCGTCGCGGCTGGTGCTCTCGATGCTGCTGACCAAGCGCGACGTCACCACCACCGACGCGCTCAAACTCCTCGACGACGCGTCCGCCGCGATGCTGACCAGCCGCGACGTGCTGCAGAACGCGCTCGACCACGCCCGCCAGGGCGTCACCGCGATCGACAAGAACATGAAGCTCGTCTGCTGGAACCGGCAGTTTCGCGAGCTGTTCGATCTGCCCGAGGAGATGATCCATTTCGGCGTCGGTCTCGACGACATCTTCCGCTTCAACGCTGCGCGCGGCCTCTATGGCCCGATCGATCCGGAGCCGTTCATCGCCGACCGCATCGATCGCTTCGTTGGGAAACTCGAGACGCTGCGCACCCGGCTCCACCCCTCGGGCCGCGTCATCGAGATCCGCTCCGCCCGCATGCCGGGCGGCGGCGTCGTGACCACCTACACCGACATCTCCGACACGGTCGCGGCCCAGGAGGCGCTGGAGCGCGCCAACGAGACGCTGGAGCGGCGCGTGCGCGAGCGCACCCGCGAGCTCACGCGCCTCAACCAGGAGCTCGCCCGCGCCAAGACAGAGGCCGACGAGGCCAACATCTCGAAGACCCGATTCCTCGCCGCCGCGAGCCACGACATCCTGCAGCCGCTGAACGCCGCGCGGCTGTTCGCCACCAGCCTCGTGGAGCGCGCCTCGTCGGAGCCCGAGCACGCCAGGCTCGCCAAGAATGTCGACTCCTCGCTCGACGCCGTCGAGGAGATCCTGTCGACGCTGCTCGACATCTCCCGCCTCGACACCGGCGCGATGCGCCCCGAGCTCTCGAGCTTCCGGCTCGACGACATCACCTCCCAGCTCGCCCGGGAATTCGCGCCGGTCGCCGAGGAGAAGGGACTTCGCCTCACCGTGGCGGCGACCAGCGTGACGGTGCGCTCCGACCGCCGTCTGCTGCGCCGGGTGCTGCAGAATCTCGTCTCGAACGCGATCAAATACACGCCGCGCGGGCGGGTGCTGGTCGGGGTCCGGCGCCTCAAGGGGCGGGTGCGGGTCGAGGTCTGGGACACCGGCCTCGGCATCGAGCCGCAGCAGCAGAAGGTCGTGTTCCGCGAATTCAAGCGGCTGGATCAGGGCGCCAAGGTCGCGCCTGGCCTCGGGCTCGGGCTGTCGATCGTCGAGCGCATCGCGCGCATCCTCGACCACCCGATCACGCTCAGGTCGCGGCCGGGGAAGGGCTCGATCTTCGCGATCGAGGCGCCGGTCGTCGCGGCGATGCCGGCCCTGAAGGTCGCGTCCGAGCGCGGGCTCGCCCCGAGCCCCGCGCTTGCAGGGCTGACGGTGCTCGCGATCGACAACGAGGCCGCGATATTGGAAGGCATGAGAACATTGCTCGAAGGCTGGGGTTGCGCGGTGCTGACGGCGTCGAGCCAGAAAGAGGCGGAGCAGGTGGTGCGCCGGCGAAGGACGATCCCCGACGTGCTGCTCGCCGACTACCATCTCGACGACGCTGACGGTCTCGAGGCGATCGTCGCGCTGCGCTGGAAATTCGGCAGCCCGATCCCCGCGGCGCTGATCACCGCCGACCGCACGCCCGAGCTGCGCGCCTCGGCGGAAGACAAGCGCGTGACGGTGCTGCCCAAACCGATCCGCCCGGCCGCGCTGAGGGCTTTGCTCGCCCAGACGCTCGCACACCGGACCGCTGCCGAATGAGGACGTTGCGAACGCTCGTGCCGCCGCCCCGTTCCACGCTCCATCCGCTCGCGGGGGCCGAGTATGAGACGGTCAAGCGGGTGCTCCGGCGCAACGACAGGATCCGCGCCGCCCATTTCGGGCTGCTCGCGGTGTCCTGGGTCGCGACCCGGTTCCGGCGCCCCTTCATCGAGAAGGCGACGGCGGCGGCGGCGGAAGTCCCCGACGACTGGCACCGGACGACGCCGCCGATCTTCGTGCTCGGCTTCTGGCGGAGCGGCACGACGCTGCTGCACGAGCTGCTCGCCGCCGACCCGGACCTCGCCGGCCCCTCGCTGATCGACGTGCTGTTCCCGGCCGACGCGCCCTATCTCGCGCGCTACAAGCGCCGCTTCGTGGGGGGCATCCTGCCGCCGACCCGCGTCACGGACCTCGTCGAGGTGTCGCCGCGCTCGATCCAGGAGGAGGAGCTCGCGATCTCCAATCTCGGGGGGCCGTCCTTCTTCGCCGTCACATATTTTCCGCGCCGCTACGACGAAGCCGTCGAGGAGGCGATGTTCTTCGACGGCGCGCCGGAGGCCCGGGCCGAGTGGCGGGCGGCGCACGGTCACTTCATGAAGCTGCTCAACGTCAAATATCCGGGACGCCGGCTGCTGCTGAAGAACCCCGCCAACTGCACCCGCATCCCCGAACTGCTCGCGCTCTACCCCGACGCCTATTTCGTGCGGACCGAGCGGGCGGCCGAGGAGGTCATTCCGTCCTTCATGCGGATGCAGCGGCTCGGCGACGGCGCTTTCTCGCTGCAGGGACGGCCGAGGCCCCGCGACCGCGCGGCCGCCGAACGCTTCCATGCGCGTGTGACCGGGAGGCTGGAGGAAGACTGGGCGCTGATCAGCCCCGACCGTCGGGCCACCGTGCGCTACGAGGACGTCATCGAGAGCCCGGTGCAGACCGTCGCGGGAATCTATCGCGACCTGGGGCTGGAGTTCACGCCGACCGCCAAGAAGCGCGTCAGGGCCTATTGGAATCGCAAGGGCAAGGCCCGGACGCCGCAGCGCATTCCGCCGGACGAGGACGTGCCTGTCGTCGGCGTGTGAGCGTAGGGCTGGGGCGGCAAAATAAGAGCGTCATTCCGGGCTTGTCCCGGAATCCATGTCCTCGCCGTTCCGATCGCCAGGCCTCGTCAGCGGAAATGGGTCCCGGGACAAGCCCGGGACGACGGCGCAGGTGAGGCCGCCCCCTCACATGCCGTTGGCGCGTTCCGGCCACTGGCCGGCCTCGATCTTGGACGCAGCGATCACCGCCTGGGTGCGGCTCTCGACGCCGAGCTTGGCGAGGATCGCCGAGACATGAGCCTTCACGGTCGCCTCGGAGACGCTGAGCTCGTAGGCGATCTGCTTGTTGAGCAGGCCCTGGCTCAGCATCATCAGGACGCGCACCTGCTGGGGCGTCAGCGTGCCGAGGCGCGCCGCGAGCTTCGCGGAGCCGTCGTCCGGCCCGGCGAGGTCGACGTCGGGGGGCGACCAGGTCTCGCCGGCGAGCACCGCGCGGACCGCCTCGCGCATCTCTTCGACGCCGAGCGTCTTGGGGATGAAGCCCGAGGCGCCGAAATCCATGCAGCGGCGGATCACGGTCGGGTCCTCATTGGCCGAGACCACCACCACGGGCAGCGCCGGATACTGGGCGCGCAGATACATCAGGCCCGAGAAGCCGCTGACCCCCGGCATGGTGAGGTCGAGCAGCACCAGGTCGAAGGCGCTGTCGGTCTCGAGGGTCTTCGAGGCGGCCTCGAAGGAGCCGGCTTCGGAGATCTCGGCGGCTTCGCCAGCCATCGCCTCGCGCAAGGCGGCGCGGAACAGCGGATGGTCGTCGGCGATGAGGACGCGGAAATTCGAAGAGGAAGCGCTCGTCATGAAGGTCTCATAACGATTCGCGGACGTGAAATCGATGCGTTAAGTCGCCTCAATTCGGAATAGTTCTGAAGGCGTTGCGGAATTAGCGCGCCCGCCGCGATTCCGGACGCGCATTCGGGGCGCCGCGGCCGTCGCGAGGCGTCACGCCGCGGCCTTCGACCCGACGAAATGCAGGATCAACTCGCGCCGATGCGGCCGGTCCCGGTGCTCGACGAGATAGATCGCCTGCCAGGTCCCGAGCGCAAGCCGGCCGCCGATCACAGGGACGGCGACCGAGGCGCCGGTGAGCATGGTCTTCACATGGGCCGGCATGTCGTCCGGCCCCTCGTCGTCGTGGCGCCAGCCGGCGGCGCGCGGCGCGAGCCGGTCGAGCGCGTCGACGAGGTCGTCCAGCACCTCGGGGCTGGCGTTCTCCTGGATCGTCAGCGACGCCGAGGTGTGGCGGCAGAACAGCGTCGCGAGTCCGTCGCCGGCGTGCGCCTCCTCGAGCGCCGCCGCAACCTCGTGGGTCACGTCGGTGAGCGAGGGCCCCCGCGTCTCGACCGCGATGCGCGCCATCGCCTGGTGGTCGGCGGGGCCTGACGAGACCGTCGAGCTGGCCGCGCGTGTGAGGGTTCTGGTCATGACCTCGATGTTGGGGCCGCCGGGCCTTGCGGCGAGACCCCCGGTCGCGTTTTCTCGCAGGCCCCGCGAACCAGCCTCGGAAGCCCCATGCCCCCGATCGCGATCGATCCCGCCGTCTTCGCTCCCGACGCCGCGCCGGCCGGAACCAGGGCGCTCGCCGACACGCTGATCGAAAAGGCGAGCGGCGCGCCGGACAACTGGTCGCTCGGGCCGGCGGAGGTCAGGGCGCGGCGCGAGCGCGGCATCACGCCCTTCATCATCGGGCCGAAGAGCCCGCGGGCCGAGACGCTCACGATCGACGGCCCCGACGGACTTTTACGGCTTCGTGTCATCGCGCCCGAGAACCCGAGCGCCGTCTATCTCCATTTCCACAGCGGCGGATGGACGCTTGGAACGTTCGATCAGGACGACCCGCGGCTGGAGCGGCTCGCGAGCGAGCTCGGCTTCGCGTGCCTCTCGGCCGAGTATCGGCTCTCGCCTGAAAGCCCCTATCCAGCAGGCCCCGACGATTGCGAGACCGCCGCGCTCTGGGTTGCGCATGAGGCCGCGCCCCGCTTCGGCGCGGACCGGCTGCTGATCGGCGGGGAATCCGCCGGCGCGCATCTCGCGGCCGTCACGCTGGTGAGACTGCGCGACCGGCACGGGCTCACGCCCTTCTCGCGCGCCAATCTCACGGCCGGCAGCTTCGACCTCGGCCTGACGCCGAGCGCGCGGCTGTTCGGAGACCAGAAGCTCGTGCTCGGCACGCGCGACGTCCGGATGTTCGCGGCCAACTTCCTGCAGAACGGCGAGGACCTCTCCGACCCGGACGTCTCGCCGCTCTACGCCGACCTCTCCGGCCTGCCGCCCGCGATCTTCACCGTCGGAACGCGCGACCCGCTGGTCGACGACACGCTGTTCATGGCGGCGCGCTGGGCCGCGGCCGGCAATGAGGCGGAGCTCTCGGTCTGGCCGGGCTCGGCCCACGTCTTCACCTCGCTGCCCGACCCGAACGCCAAGCCGGCCTTCGACAAGGTGATGGCGTTCCTGAAGGGATAGCGCCGCCTCAACTTCCCGGCTTCCCCGTTTTGACGCGGACCATCAGCAGGATCGGCCGGTGAGCTCGCACCCTGCGCGCATAAGTCCGGCGATCGCGGGGGAGGATGGGTCCCAGCTCAAGGCCGGGACATGGCCGCCGAGCTTCTAGGCCTTGCCGGCGATCACGCTGAGCAGAACCCGCGCGACGTCGGCCGTCACCTTGCGGCGGTACTTGCGGTGGACGAGCTGGCCGTTGTGGTAGACGTCGTGCTCGACATACAGGACCGTTCCGTCCCAGCGCAGCACATTGTCGGTCTCCGTGGTCTCGATGACCTTGAGGCCTTCGATCAGCCGCTCTTCCTGCCGCACGTCCGTCATATCGGCGCTCGCCTCCCCCGCGTTGTTGTTGGGTCATGGTGGAGCGAGCCGCCGGGGTTGTCGAGCCGTCACTTCTCCGGCGGCCAGCTCGCCAGCTTCTCCATCGGGAACCGCGCGACGTCCTCGAGCAGAGCCACGAAGGCGCGCGCGCCGTGGTCCGCAGCCGCCTCGCCGTCTTCAGCGCGTCCGGAGGCCGCGTTGCCCACGGCGCCGGACGGGTGGACGTCCTGCGCCATCCAGCCGAAGCCAGCCGGCGTCGAGGCGCGGAGCTGCGCGAAGTCGCGCTCCATGTCGACCGTCATGGGCCGGAAGTCCTGCGCCTTCTCCATCCGCACCAGGTCGGAGCGGAAGGCGAGCATCAGCGCCGTCTCGATGCCGCCGGCATGAATGCCATGCCGGATCTCGTCGGGCTCGAACAGGCCCGCCGGGAAGCCGAAGCGCTGCCAGCTCGCGGTCACCGCCAGCATGCCGTGCTCGACCCTGAGCCGGCGCGCCACGATGTCGAGCACGGCGGTGTTGCCCCCATGGCTGTTGATCAGCACAAGCTTCCTCACGCCCGCCCGCGCGACCGACGCGCCGATGTCGGTCCAGGCCGCGATGACGGTCTCGGGCGAGAGCGACAGCGTGCCCGGAAACGCAATGTGCTCGGCGGATGTGCCGATCTGCTGGAAGGGCAGGAAGGTGACGGGCAGATCGTCCGGGATGAGCGGCTCGGCGCGGGCGAGATGACCTTCGCCGATCATCGCGTCGACGCCGACCGGCAGGTGCGGCCCGTGCTGCTCGACGGCCGCGATCGGCATAACGGCGATCCAGTCCTTGACGCCAGGATCGCGAAAATCCTCGGTGGTCATGTCCATCCAGCGGCGGCGGGGCAGGCTCATCGTCAGGCGAGGCTCTCGTTGTGATGGGTTTTCTGGCGTCGGCGGGTCGCGCGCCGGGTATGGACCAGAAAGGCCCGGACCGCACGCGCCATGTCGTCGAGCTTCATGCCCGCGATCCCGTCGCGGCCGACCGCCTGCGGGATCTGGGCCTCGATCTGCTCGGGCAGCAGCGGAAGATGCAGGAAGGTCGCGACGAAAGCAGGATCGGCGCGCGGGCCGGCCTCGAGAGCGAGATAGAGCGTCTGGTTGCAGAGATGCGTTCCGGCGTCGTCCGAGACCGCGGCCGGGACGCCTTCGGCCGAGACGGCGGCCGCCGCGCCGTTGAGATCGGGCCAGGTGGCCGCCCGGCGGTCGGGTCCGTTATCGCGCACCGGGCCGATGAAGCCCGTGCGGCCGCGGGCGTCCGGGACGCCGAGGTCGCGGCGGTTCACGGCGACGCGCTCGAGGGCGAGCGTTTCGCGGGACGCCGCCTGGCCCGTCAGCAGGACGTGGGTCGGGCGCGCCTTGGCGACGGCCTCGGCGAACGCCGCTTCCACCATTTCAGAGTCGACCTCGAACGTCGCGAAGGCGACCGGCCCGTCCCACAGCGCCGCAAGCGCGCGCCTGTCGCGCGTCAACCGCCCGATCAGCCGCTCGGAGCAATTCGGGCCGCCGTCGAAGCGGCCGAAGGCGGTGATGAGCAGGCTCACGATCTCCGGCTCGCGCCGAAGGTCTTTCGCATAGGACGCAAGTCTAAGGAAATACGACGGTTTTTGACCGTCTTTCGCGCTCGACTTCCTGTCATACGCACAGCATATCCTTTTGTCGGCAAGGTTTGGCGCCGACAGAGGGCGAAACAATGAAGAGCCCCTACGCGAAGACCGTGGGCTACGAACTGGTGCACGCCGCGCGGCTGCACCGCGCGCGCAGCGCCCAGTTGCTGACGGAGCTCGGACTGTTCCCCGGCCAGGAGCAGGTGCTGACGCTGCTCGCCGCCGAGAACGGCTGCACGATGGGCGATCTCGCCTCCGAGCTCAGGGTCCGGCCGCCGACGGCGTCGAAGACCGTGGCGCGGCTCGCCGCCCAGGGTCTGGTGGAGCGGCGGACGGTCAATGGCGACGGGCGCATCGTGCGGGTCGAGCTGACCGACGAGGGACGCCGGCGCGCCGAGGCCGTCGACGCGATCTGGGGCGAGCTCGAGCGTGAGGCCTCGGACGGCATCGACGGCAAGGACCGCAAGCGCCTCAGGAAGCTGCTCCGCAAGCTCGGCCGCAATGTCGCCGCCAAGCTCGGCGCCTCCTCGCAGGAGGATCCGGAAGACGACGAGGAATAGGCGCGGCCGCCGCCCTCATGTCCCGGCCTTGAGCCGGGACCCATTCTCCTCTGTCGCTCGTCGGCGAAGCTCAGCCGAAACCGAAAATCCTGCGCTCGCACCGTCCAATGGGTCCCGGCTCAAGGCCGGGACGTCGCCGCGGCGCGTAGATCCACCAGCCGCCTGATCTGGCGTCCGTCGCCGTCGAAATTCGCGGGCGCAAGCCAGGCCTCGAACGCGTCCTTCACAGCAGGCCAGTCGTCCTCGGTCATCGCGAACCACGCGGTGTCGCGGCTGCGGCCCTTGATGATCATGTGTTTCCGGAACACGCCCTCGAACCGGAAGCCGAGCCGCTCGGCGGCGGCGCGCGACGGCGCGTTGAGCGCGTCGCATTTCCACTCGTAGCGCCGGTAGCCGAGGTCCTCGAAGGCGTGCCGCGCCATGAGATACATGGACTCGGTCGCGGCCGGCGTGCGGGCGAGCGCCGGCGCGAACAGGATCGAGCCGACCTCGAGCGAGCGATGCGCGGGTTCGACCCGCATATAGGTCGCGCGGCCCACGGTCCGTCCCGACGCGCCGTCGCGGATCGCGAAGGTCACGGTCGCGTTCGGGCCTTCGGCTGCGAGCGCCAGCGCGTCGCGCATCGCGGCCTCGCTCTCGAATGGGCCGTCGAACAGATAGGCGAAGAGCCGCGCCTTTTCGGACCCGTGGGTCGCCGGGTAGAGGTCGGCGGCGTCGCGGGCGGGGTCGAGCGGTCCGAGCCGCACATGGCGGCCTTCGAGCGCGAGGGACCGGGGGCGCTCGGCCGGGCCGCCGGCCACGGGCAGGCCGCGTGGAAAACCGTCGACGAGTTCGGAAGACGAAGTTCTGTCTGTCATGGCGCGGAGAAGCGTGGCGAGAGCCGTCCTCCTGCCTCAGGAGGCCGTCGCCGTCCAACCACAAAACTTGAGCGCGCCCATCAGAGTTTCATCATCGGCGACCAGCCGGCGCCCGGCGCATAGCGCGACACCGACTTCTCCTTGCCGTCGGCCGGGAAGGCGAGCCACGGGGCGCCGTCCTTCGGGCAACCGGCGAGGTAGCTCAGGCCGAAGAACTCCTTCTCGCCGCTCGCGTCCGTCTTGGCCTGGCGGACGAGCTTGGCGAGGTTCGCGCGGACATGCGCGAGCCCGAGCGCCAGCGCCTGCCGGTGGATTTCCTTCAGCACGTCCGGCGCGCAGGAATCGACTTGCGGATGCAGGATCACCCGGACCTGGACGTTGGTCTTGCCGGCCTTGCCCGACAGCGTCGTCTGCTTGGCGGAGGCCGCTGCGGCGGGCGCGGCGATCGCGAGCAGCATGAGCGCAAGCGCGAATCTCAAATGGGCCTCCGCGGCGTCGCGTCCTCTCCGCCGACGTCCTCCGGCTTGACCGGAGGACCCATCGTCGGCGTCGAGATCCGCGCTCAAGGTGGGTGGTCCGGTCAAGCCGGACCACGACGACGGGGGAGGGGCTCGCATGAAAAAGCGGCGGGCTTGCGCCCGCCGCTCCGGATTTCTCCCTGAAGCCTCCGGTCAGGCCGCGGAGCGCTGCTGGCCCTGGTGGCGGCCCTCGGCGAACTCCTCGATCATCTTGGCGTTGAACGCCGGGATGTCGTCGGGCTTGCGGCTGGTGACGAGCCCCTGATCCACCACCACGGGCTCGTCGGAGACGATCGCGCCGGCGTTTCTGAGGTCGGTCTGGACCGCGCCCCAACTCGTCATCTTGCGGCCCTTCACCACTCCCGCGGTGATCAGCACCTGCGGCCCGTGGCAGATCGAGGCGACCGGCTTGCCGGCGTCGAAGAACGACTTGGCGAACGCCACCGCCTTCGGGTCGGAGCGCAGCGCGTCGGGGTTGAACAGGCCCCCCGGGATCAGGAGCCCATCGAACTCTTCGGCCCGCGCGCCCGCGACCTCCTTGTCGACGCTCACGCTGTCGCCGGGCTTGTCGTGCTTGAAGCCC
The DNA here is from genome assembly GCF_004103825.1 of Hansschlegelia zhihuaiae. Classification (GTDB taxonomy): domain Bacteria; phylum Pseudomonadota; class Alphaproteobacteria; order Rhizobiales; family Methylopilaceae; genus Methylopila; species Methylopila zhihuaiae. Next base: position 3,915 of record NZ_RYFI01000017.1, on the reverse strand, counting down.
TGGATCGAGCCGCTCTTGAGGCTGACGACCGAGACCATCGCGCCGGCTTCCTTCAGCGCCTTCATGGGCTCGGTAAGTTCGACCTGCTCGAAGCCGTCGGCGGCGAGGATGGCGATCTTTCGCCCGTCGAGACGGGTTGCCATGACATTCTCCTTCAGGATGCTAGTTTGATCTCGGAAGCGCGCCCGGAAGGCGCGCCACGCGGGCCTTCAAAGCCCTGCGTCATGCCGATTCCAACACGTCGCGCGCCCGATCGTTCCGAGGCGCGCGTCCTTGCGGAGACCGACCATGCTGAAGACCGTCGACGCCTTCGACCGCATCGGCGAGGAGAACGCCTTCGCGGTGCTGGCGAGGGCCACCAAGCTCGCCTCGGAAGGGCGCGACATCGTCAATCTCGGCATCGGGCAGCCGGATTTTCCGACCCCCGGCCACATCGTCGAGGCCGCCATCAAAGCGCTGAAGGACGGCCATCACGGCTACACGCCGGCGACCGGCATCCTGCCGTTGCGCGAGGCGGTGTCGAAGGACCTGAACAAGCGCTTCGGCGTCGAGGTCGACCCCGACCTCGTGATGATCATGCCCGGCGGCAAGGTCACGATGTACGCCTCGATCCTGCTGTTTGGGGAGCCCGGCGTCGACATCCTCTATCCCGACCCCGGATTCCCGATCTACCGTTCGATGATCGAGTTCACCGGCGCCAATCCGATCCCGGTGCCGATCCACGAGGAGAACGGCTTCGCGTTCTCCGCCGAGGAGACGCTGGCGCTGATCACGCCGAAGACGCGGCTGCTCATCATCAACTCCCCCGCCAACCCGACCGGCGGCGTGACGCCCAAGGAGGAGATCGACAAGCTCGTGAAAGGGCTCGAGAAATTCCCCGACGTCGCGATCATGTCCGACGAGATCTACGATCAGCTGACCTTCGACGGGCTGGAGCACCAGACGCTGCTCGCCTATCCGGAGATCCGCGACCGGCTGATCGTGCTGAACGGCTGGTCGAAGACCTACGCGATGACGGGCTGGCGGCTCGGCTGGTCGGTCTGGCCGAAGAAGCTCTACGACAATGTCCGCAAGCTCGCCGTCAACGCCTGGTCCTGCGTCAACGCCGCGACCCAATATGCCGGGATCGCGGCGCTCGAGGGGCCGCAGGACGCAGTCGACCACATGCGCCGCGAGTTCGACAAGCGCCGCAAGCTCGTGACCGCGGGGCTGAACGACCTGCCGGGCGTGAGCTGCGCGACGCCGAAGGGCGCGTTCTACGCCTATCCCAACATCAAGCAGACCGGCTGGAAGGCGAAGCCCCTCGCCTCGTCGCTCCTCGAGGACGCGGGCGTCGCCGTGATCGGCGGTCCCGATTTCGGCGTTCTGGGGGAGGGCTATATCCGCCTCTCCTACGCCAACTCCGCCGAGAACATCGCCCGCGCGCTGGATCGGATGAAGGACTTCCTGGAGAAGCGGCAGGCGGCCTAGGCGTTGGAGCCGCTGCGCGAATGTCCCGGCCTTGAGCCGGGATCCATCAGCGCGACGCCGGTCGGGGATCGTAGGCGGCGGCCGCTTACTTTTTGAACGCGGAGCAGAACGGGTCCCGGCTCAAGGCCGGGACATAAACGCGGCGCCAGGTCCAAACCGCTCACTTCTCCGGCGTCGACTCCCGATCGCCCTGGTCGCGCTGAAGCCCCGGGAACTCGCCAAGGTTCTCCTGCAGCTTCGCCTCTTCCACGGAGCGACCGAACCTCTTCTCGGCCTCGTCCTCGACGGCCTCCGAGACCGGCTCGAGCCCCGCGCCGGGGTTCGATTCGAAGGCCGCGAGCTCGCGGGCCTTTTCGAGGTAGTCATCCTCGCGGCCCGCCGGCGAGCCCGCGTCCTCCCAGAGCTTCTTCGCGCGTTCCTTGATGGCGGGGGTGACGGGCGTCTCGGACATCGGAACCTCGCATGCGGGAGTGGCGTGGAGGTCAACCGCCGGGACGCGCGGAGGTTCCGCGCGGCCCGGGGGTCAGATCGCCGCGACGCCCGACTGCTTGGCCTGGGCCGCGGTCGCCTCGAGATGGGCGACGAGCGGCGCGCCGAGGCCGAGCTTGTCCGCGAGCGTCTTGAGGAAGGCGCGCTCGGCGTCGGTGTCCGGATCGATGGTGAGGCGCGCCGCGAGCCAGACCTCGGAGGCGAGCTCGGGGCCGCGGGCCTCCGCCGCGATCTCGTCGAGATCGTCCGGCCGGCCGAGATGGTCGATCAGGAAGGACTGTTCGTCGCCATCGGCCCCCGATGCTTTGAGCGCGTCCTTGATCTTTCCGATCTCCTCGCCGTCGATCCGCCCATCGGAGCGGGCCGCGGCGATCATGGCGCGCACGAGCAGCAGGCCGAGCCGCTGCTCCTCGCCGCCGGTCGAGGGCGAGAACGCCGTCTCCTGCGGCGGCGGGGCGATCTCCACGGGGCCGGGCAGGGGCTGCGGCGCAGGCGCCGCGCCGCCCTGCGGAGCCTGCTGGGCTTCCTGGTAGTTCCGCCAGGCCTTGTAGGCGAGCCCGCCGAGGATCGCGAGGCCGCCGAGCTTCACGGCCGAGCCCGAGACCTTCGGCAGCTTGCTTTTGCCGCCGCCGAGCAGCACGGAGGCGAGCGTGCCCGCGATCGCGCCGCCCGCGACGCCGCCGAGCGGGCCCTTGGCGAAGCCTTCGATCTGGCTCATGAGGTCGCCGCCGCTCGAAGACGGCTGCCGCGTCGGCGCAGGGGAAGAGGAGCCGGGCCTGGCCGGCGCGCCGGGGCCGCCCATCCGCGACAGCGCGCCGCCGATCGTCTTTTCGAGGCCGCCGCCCGTCCCGCTCCCGGAGCCCGCGCCGAGGAACTGGTCGAGGAGTCTCTTGGCGTCGAGCATGGCGGGGCGTCTCCAGAGGGGCGTCGGGTCAGGCTGCGTCGACGTAATGCCGGCGCTGAGGCCCGGCAAGGGCGCCCGCGATCACCGCGCCTTGAGCGCCGAGGTCTCCCGGGCGAGCGTCCTGATCGCGTCCCAGTCGCCGGAGTCGATCGCCTGCTGCGGCGCGACCCAGGATCCGCCGACGCAGGCGACATTGCGCAGGATCAGGTAGTCCTCGACATTCCCGCGGTCGATGCCGCCGGTCGGCACGAAATGGAGCTCCGGCAGCGGCGCGACGAGCGCCTTCAGAAAGGGCGGGCCGCCCGCCGGGCCAGCGGGGAAGAACTTCGCGAAGGTCGCGCCGCGCTCGGCGAGCTGCATGGCTTCGGACACGGTCGAGACGCCCGGCAGCCAGGGCACAGGCGCCTCGCTCGCGGCGCCGAGCAGGCGAGAGGCCGAGCCGGGGCTGACCAGGAAGGCCGCGCCGGACTCGATCGCCTGCTGGACATGCTGCGGCTCGAGGATCGTGCCGGCCCCGACCGTCACGCCCTCGACCTCGTCGACGATCGCCTGCAGCGCCTCGAGCGCCTTCGGCGTGCGCATCGTGACCTCGAGCACCGTGAGCCCGCCGTCGCGCAGCGCCTTGGCGGTCGCGACCCCGGACTTGGCGTCCGAAAAGGTCAGCACCGGGATCACCGGCGTCTGGGACAGAATCGCGGCCAGGCGTTCGGTCTTGGCGAGCGTGAACGACATGGGAGCTCCTCGGCGACCAGAATGGCGCGACGTCCATCGCGCCCCGCGGCCTCCAGGTCAAGCCGCCGCCCGCCACCGCCGCGCGGCGGACGCCTCGCCGCGTTCATCGTCGCTTAACCATGAAACCGCCTCTGCACGGCCGCCCGCGCCCAAGGCGGCCGTGATTAATCCTTGCTTAGCTAGAGCCGGCGAAACGTTCGAGCGCCTCAGGATGAGGCGGCTACTCCTAGGATGGGAGCGCATTCCGTGGCTGACGTCACCCTGAATTCCGCCGTCCGTTCGAATCTGCGCACTTTGCAGTCGACGACGGATCTCATGAA
>NZ_RYFI01000016.1:79901-124332 GCF_004103825.1 Hansschlegelia zhihuaiae | reverse complement strand
GCGATCATCGCGGCCACCGTCACCTACTGGTGCAATTGAGTCCGGACCCTAGGACCATGAGCGTCGAAGGCTCGGGAGGTCCTTTTCCTTTCCCCGACCCGCCGCCGGATCCAGCGGGCTGGTCAGCTGAAGCCGCCGCGCGTTTGGCGGGATGAAGATGTTCTGGAACGCGAAAGGCTGCCGGTGATGGGTGTAGGAGCGCACCTCTAACACCAGGCCGAACGGATCCTTTTCGAGCTTCAGAAGCTTGCAGATCGCTGCCGGAAAGCGGGAGGCGTAGACTCGCTGGTCGACCGCGAAGGTCGGCGTGTTGAAGCGCGAGGCCAGGACGGCGCGGATCACGACCCGATGGAGCTCCTGCATCGGGAGGTCGAGGATCGCGGCGAACCGGTCGGCGTCGATATAGAACTCGCTCAGGCAGTCGAATTCCTGCGCGACGTTGATCCGCCGCCGGATCCGGATGAAACGTTCGGCGCCGGCGAGCAGCTTCGACCATGGGCCGGACGCTTTGATCACGCGCCGGTCGATCGCCTCCGCATAGACCGGCGCGATCGCGTCGTCGCCGTCGCCGATGAAACGGAAATGCAGCAGCCGGTCGGCCTGACTGGCGTCGCCCGCCACGAAGGTGCCGTGGCCGTGCAGGCGCGCCAAGACCCCTTCACGCGCCAGCGCTCCCAAGGCCTTCTGCGCGGTGCCGAGGCTCAGGCCGCTCGCCCGCGCCAGCTCCATCTCGGGCGGCAGCTTGTCGCCCGGCGCCCATGCGCCGTCCGCGAGCAGGCCGAGGATCGCCGCCCGCAGCCTGACGTGGCGGGGCTCCCCGGCGTGGGCCGGGTCGTCCACGCGCCGCTTCAACTCGGCGAGCGCCTCGCCGCCCCGTGGATCGCTGCGCGCGGCGTTCAACAAGTCGGCTCCGCTGCAGAGGACATCAGTCTTCAATAGACGACGGCCGGCGCTGCGCAAGCGCGCCGACCGCGGCTGGCCTATTGTTCGCCCGAGGCCTCGATCAGCGGCGTCCATTTCGCGATCTCCGCGGCCACGAAGCCGCGCAGCGCCTCCGGCGTGCGCTGCTCGGGCGGCGGGACGTCGTTGCCGAGCTCCTTCATGCGTTTCTGAATGTCCTCGTCGCGGAACGCCGCCTCGAGCGCCCCGACGATCTTGTCCACGACCGGCCGCGGCGTGTCCTTCGGGAGGAACAGCGCCGACCATGCGAGGGTGACGAAGCCCGGCACGCCAGCCTCGGCTGAGGTCGGGACGTCGGGAAGGATCTCGACGCGCTTCGGGGCCGCGACCGCGAGCGCCCTGACCGAACCGTTCCTGACATGCGGCGCGCCGCTCACGACCTGGTCGAACATCATCTCGATCTGGCCGGCGATGACGTCCGTCATGGCCTGGCTCAGGCCGCGATAGGCGATGTGGCTGAGCCCCGCGCCCGTCTGCTGATTGAACGAGATGCCGGCGAGATGGCCGATGGAGCCTTTCCCGGCCGTGCCGTATCCGACCTCTCCGGGATGCGCCTTCGCATACTCGACCAGCTCCTTGAGCGTTTTGACCGGAAGGTCCTTCTTCACCACCACCATCATCGGCGTCGTGCCGACGAGCATCACCGGCTCGAAGTCCTTGACGGGGTCGTAGGCCAGGTTCTTGTAGATCCCGACGGACGCCGCGTGGCTTCCGAGATTGCCCATGACCATCGTGTAGCCGTTGGGCGCGGCGCGGGCGACCTGCGCGCTGCCGATCGTGCCGCCCGCCCCGCCGGGATTCTCGACCAGCACCTGCTGGCCGAGCGTCTTGCCCATATGCTGGGCGAGGACGCGCGCGAGCACGTCGGTCGGGCCGCCGGCCGCGAAGGGCACGACGATGGTGATGGGCCGGTTGGGATAGTCGTCCTTCGCCGCCGCCGGCGTCAGGCCGGCCAGCAGCGCGAGCAGCGCGACGGTTAAGCCTTTGATCGATCGCATCAGGTTCTCCCCCCTTGCGCCCGCCGCCTTCTGGGAGCGGCTGGGCGACTTTGATCGGTTAAAAACTATATAGCTATCTAGCTTATGGACAAGGCCGCCGAGCCGGCTTGCGGGCCGTCAATAATCTATATAGCTATATAGGAATAATTCAAAACGGCTCGCCGCCGCCCCGAGGGCAGACGCTCGACAGGCCGTCAGACGATTTGGAGGACCCATGAGGCTCGACGAGGAGACCGAGGCGATGCTCGCCGGCTCGCAGGGGCCGGTCCGGCGCTGGGCGGCCGAGCATCAGGTCGTAGTGGGGCGCTTCTTCGACGCCGAAGACCTCGTGCCCGTCGGCCAGGCCCACATCATGGCCGACACCGAGGCGACCGGGCCGACCGGCGTCGCCTTCATGGAGGAGCTCGCGCGCGCCCCGCTCGCCGAGCGGCGGGTGCGGATCCCCACCATCACGGACCCGCGCGGCGTCGATTTCAAGGCTTATGAGCGGCTGAAGCAGACCGAGGAGATGGTCGGCCTCGAGGCGCGCCTCATCAAGGCCTTCGAGGCGCTCGGCGTGATGATGACCAACACCTGCATCAACTACCAGACCATCCTGCCGCCCGTGAAAGGCGAGCATCTCGCCTTCGGCGACACCGGCGTGGTGATCTATTCGAACTCGGTGCTCGGCGCCCGCAGCAATTTCGAGGGCGGCCCCTCGGCGCTCGCAGCCGCGCTCACCGGCAAGACGCCCCGCTACGGCTACCACCTCGACCGGCATCGCGTCGGCACGCTGCATTTCGAGCTCAAGCGCCGGCCGCGGGACCTCAGCGAGTGGGGGGCGCTCGGCGGCATTGTCGGGCGGCGGACCGACGGCTACTGGCGCGTGCCGGTGATCACCGGGCTCGACCGCGCGCCGAACTCCGACGAGCTGAAGCATTTCGGCGCGGCCGCCGCGAGCTTCGGCTCGGTCGCCCTGTTCCATATGCCCGGCGTCACGCCCGAGGCGCCCGACCTCGCGAGCGCCTTCGGCGGCCGTCCGGCGCCGAAGGCCGAGGCGATCACGGATGCCGATTTCGAGGCCTTCTACGAGACCTACGCCGCAAGGGGCGACAAGGTCGACGTCGTGGTGTTCTCGGCGCCGCAGCTCTCGCTGCTCGAGATGGAGATGGTCGCGGGACTGGTCGACGGCCGCGCGGTGCACCCCGAGACGACGCTGATCGCCATCACCTCGCCCGAGATCAAGGGCGCGGCCGACCGCATGGGCTTCACCCACCGGATCGAGGCGTCAGGCGGGATCGTGCTCGAAGGCGTCTGCTTCTACCAGAGCTATGCGCGCGAGATGGCGGAGGCGAACGGCTGGAGCCGGCTGCTCACCAACTCCGCCAAGCTCGTCAACATCATCGGCGGCTATGGCTACAAGCCGACGCTCGCGTCCATGGAGCGCTGCGTCGACTGCGCGGTCGCCGGGAGGATCCTCTGATGCCGATCGTTCTGCGCTGCCATCCGGGCATCGGCCCGGCCGTCGAGGGCGAGGCGCTCGTCGCCGAGGATAATTTCAGCGCTCGCTACGACCTCGACCGCAAGCAGGGCGTCTTCTCGCGCCCCGCGCACAAGCTTCACGGCCAGAGCTACCGGGACCGCATCCTGGTGCTGAACACCGCCAAGGGCGGCGTCGCCTCGGCCTGGATGCTGCGCGAGATGAAGCAGTCGGGCGTCACGCCGCTCGCCTTTCTGTTCAACTCGGTCAACACGATCCTGGCCCAGGGCGCGGCCTTCGGAGAGGTCACGATGGTCGACCGCTTCGACTGCCCCGACGTCACCAGGGAGGTCCGCACCGGCGACAGGCTGCGGGTCGATCCGGCCGCCGGCGAGGTGACGATCCTGAATCGCGACTGACGCCGCGAGGCGTCCGAGACTTCAGCGGTGTCCGGAACGGTACCGCGCGATGCGGTCGTGGAGCCCGTCGGGTTCGAGCGAGCGGACGAGCTCCGCCATGTCGGCGTCGCGCGTGTCCGGAATGGTGAGGCCCAGGACTCGGGCCGCCGCCCCCTCGGAGAGGCCGCGATGCGCCTCAAGCAGCCGGGCCGCCGTCGCGTCGAACTCCGAGCGGTCGACGAGATGGGTGAGCAGTCCGAGCTCGAGCGCCTCCTCGGCTCCCACGGTGCGGTTCTCGAGCAGGATCGAGCGGGCGGCGTCGGGGCCGACGGTCACGGCGAGCCGGCGCGTGCCGAGCGCGACGCCGAAGCGAAAGCCCGGAAAGCGGAACTTCGCTTCCGGCGATCCGATGCGATAGGCGCAGATCGAGGCGAGATCCGCGCCCGCGCCGAAGGCCGCGCCGCCGACGAAGGCGAAGCTCGCGGTTGGCGCATGAGCGACGGCCTGTAGCAGCGCCTCGATCCTGACGAAACGCAGCAGCAGATCGCCCTGGCTCTGCTCGTCGACGCCGGTGAAGTCGAACCCGCCACAGAACACGCGCCCGTCGCTCCCGAAACCGAAGGGCGCGCCGGCCTGAGCCGCCTCCGCGACCGCCTGCGCGAGCGCCTCAACGGTCTCGGCGTCGAGCGCGTTCGCCTTGGCCGGCCGGTCGATCGCGATCGTGCGCAGCCCTTCCGGGCCGTCGAGCCGGACCCTTACAGGGCCTTCGCGAAGCGCGGTTCCGTCCATTCGCTGATGACCTCGTCATTGTGCTCGCCGAGCTTAGGCGGCGTCCGCGTGATCTCGAAGGCGTAATCCGACATCGCGATCGGGAAGCCGACGGTTTCCGCCGTCGCGCCGTTCGGCATCGTGACGTTCCGCACCCAGCCGGCCTGCCGCACATGCGGGTCGGCAAGGATCTCGGCGAAGTCGTTGATCGGCGCGCAGGGCACGCCCTTGGCGTCGAGCTCGGTGAGCCATTCCTCGGCGGTGCGGGTCGCGAAGATCGGCTGCAGGATCTCGGCGAGCGCGTCCTGGTTCCTGGCGCGCAGGCCTTGCGTTTTGAAGCGCGGGTCGTCCGGAAGGTCGGGACGGCCGACGATCGCGCAGGTGTCCCGCCAGAGCTTGTCGTTGCCGGCCGCGATCGTGAACGGTTTGTCGGACGCCTGGAAGCCCGCATAGGGGGCGTTGCGCGGATGCGCCGATCCGAGGCGACGAGGCGGCTTGCCGGTGCCGAAATATTCGCTCGTCTGGAGCGCCGAGATCCCGAGCAGCGAGCCGAGGATCGAGCAGTCGACATGCGCGCCCTTGCCGGTCTGGCGCGCCCGCATGACGGCCGCGAGGATCACGTAGCCTGCATAGAGCCCGGTCGCGAAATCTCCGACCGGCACGCCGCATTTCACGGGCGGGCGACCCTCCTCGCCGGTCACGCTCATCAGACCGCTCATCGCCTGCGCGGTGACGTCGAACGCGCCCTTGAGCGCATAAGGCCCGGTCTGGCCGTAGCCCGTGATCGAGCAATAGACCAGCCGCGGATTGCGCGCCTTCAGCTGGTCGTAGCCGAGGCCCGCGCGCTTCAGCGCCCCGGGGCGGAAGTTCTCGATGAAGACGTCGGCGTTCGCGACCAGTTCGTAGAGCCTCGCGAGATCGGCCTCGTCCTTGATGTCGAGCGCGACGGACCGCTTGTTGCGGTTGAGCGAGGTGAAGTTGCCGCTGTAGACGTCCTCCTCCCCGCCCTCGCCCGGATGCAGCGGCGGCCAGCCGCGCATGCCGTCTCCGCCGTCGGGCCGCTCGATCTTCACGACGTCGGCGCCGAGGTCGGCTAGCAGCATCCCGGTGAAGGGGCCGGCGGCGATCTGCGCGAATTCGAGCACCCGAAGGCCTTCGAGGGGCTTCGCCATCATGGGTGCGCTCACGCCGCCAGCCTTTCCTGCTCGAGGGCCGCATAGGCGCCGCGATGATAGAGCAGCGGTTCGCCGCCGTGGATATGCACCTTGTCGACCTGTCCGATGATGATCGTGTGGTCGCCGCCCGGGCAGATCTCCGCGAGGCGGCATTCCGCGGCCGCCAGCACGCCGTCGAGCACCGGGCTGCCGGTCTCGCCGATCCGGTAGGAGGCCTCCGTGAACTTGTCCTCTCGCTTCGAGGCGAAGATCTTCGAGACCTCGGTCTGCCCCTTGGAGAGGAAGTGGAGGCAGAAATGTCCGCTCGCCAGCAGCGTGCCGAGCGTGTTCGACTTGTGGTCGAGGCAGATCAGAAAGAGCGGCGGGTCGAGCGATAGCGACGTCACCGCGTTGATCGTGACGCCCGCGAGGTCGCCCTCGGGGCTGCGGCTGGTGACGACCGCGACGCCTGTCGCGAAATGGCCCGCGAAGGCGCGGAGATCCGTCGAGGTGATCGGGGCGGCGGCTGACATCAGGACGTCCTCCGGAACGGCGGGCTCGCTGGCCCGGGCATGGCATTGGCGCGGGACTTGTCGCCCGGCTTGACCATGACCCTACTCGTCGAGAAATTCGATTGAAAACAAGACTTTTCGATCTGGTTGGTTCGAAAAAGACGATTATTGGGCATTGCCGGCGTCACGCGTGTGGCGTCGCGGGTTTGAGCGCCGCATAGGCGCCGCGATGGTAGAGCAGAGGCTCGCCGCCATTCGCCCGGATGGCCTCGACCGCGCCGAGCACGATCGTGTGGTCGCCGCCGGGGCAGACCTCGGTCACGCGGCACTCGGCGGCCGCGAGTACGCCGCCGAGAAGCGGGACGCCGTTCGCGCTGATCTCGTGGTCGACAGCCGCGAACTTGTCCGTGACCTTGGAGGCGAAGACCTGCGAGAGCCGGGCCTGATCCCTGGCGAGGAAGTGCAGGCCGAAGCGCCGGCTTTCGAGCACGGAGCCGAGCGTGTTCGAGCGGTGGTCGAGGCAGACGAGGAACAGCGGCGGGTCGAGCGACAGCGACGAGACCGCGTTGATCGTGACGCCGCAGAGCGTCCCGTCGGGGCTCCGGGAGGTGACGACCGCGACGCCGGTCGCGAAATGGCCGGCGAAGGTCCTCAATTCGTCGGGGCTGACGGGTCTGGACTCGGCGCGGAGCCCGGCCGCCTCGACGCCGGGCTCCGCCAACTCGGCGTCGCTCATCCGTCTCACGCGGCCGCGGCGAGCGGCCCGTCGAGCCTGAGGCCCGCTTGGCGCATCAACGGCAGGACGCGCTCGCCGAAGAAGGCGAGGTCCGGGATGAAATCGTAGAAATTGACCTGCATGCCGTCGCAGCCCGCGGCCCGCAGCCGCCTGAAGCCGTCGACGACCTGTTCGGGCGTGCCGACGATGTGGACGTTGCCGCCGATCGTCCACTGCTCCTTAGTCGCCGCCTTCCACGAGGTCTGATCGCCGCCGGTGAAGGTCTGGTAGAAGTTCTGCGCCGCGACCGGGTCGGCCCCGCGCAGGATGGCGTCGTATTGCGCCCGCGCCTCGGCTTCCGTCTCGCGGCAGATCACGTGCGGGTTGATCAGGATGCGGATGTCGCGTCCCATCTCCTTCGCCGCCTGCTTGATCTTGGCGGTGTGCGCGGGCAGCGCCTCGCAGGCCTTGTCGAGATCGGCGCCGGCCGGGCTCGTCACGAAGATCAGGTCCGAATGCTTGACCGCATAGGCGAGGCCCGCGCCGGACGACGAGGCGTTGACCAGGATGCATTTGCCGCCGGCGGGTTTCGGCGCCACGAAGGCGTTCTTCAGCTTCCAGAAGCGGCCGTCCATCGTGAGGTTCTCGTCCTCCGACCAAAGCCGCTTCATGATTGTCACGAACTCATCGGCCATGACGTAGCGCTGATCGTGCTCGATCTGCTCGAGCCCGAACATCTCAAACTCGCTCTTCTTGTAGCCCGTGACCATGTTGAGGCCCCAGCGCCCGCCGCTCATCTCGGAGATAGTCGCGCCGAACTTGGCGAGGTGGAGCGGGTGCCAGCCGTAGAGGATGTGCACCGTCGACACGAGCAGGATGCGCTTGGTCAGGGCCGCGAGGCCGGCTGTCACGAGCAGCGGGTCGGTGGCGTTCTCGCGGAACCGCATCTCGCCGCCATAGCCGCCCTTGCCCATCCACTGGGCGAGGCCGAAGACGAGGTCGAAGCCGAGATTCTCGGCCATCACCGTGCACTTCGCGTTGTAGTCGAAGGTCCAGTCGGTCGAGCGCGGCGCCGTCGAGGGACTCCAGGCGCCGGACTGGATCGGCAGGAACAGCCCGAGCATCATCGGCTGGGCCTTGACCGCGTCGAGCGGGGACAGGCCGGGCTTCGTCCGTTGGGCTTGATCCGACATGATGGCTTTCCCTGTGACGTTGGGACGGGCTGGCCCAGGAAGGCTTCCGCCGCTGCTTTCCGGTCGATGCGAGGGCGCCCCCCGCGTCTTTCAGGACGCTAAGCGTCGATAAACTCGATTGAAAACGAGACTTTCCGATCGAGAGCCTTCGATAAATTCGATGGGCGGCTCACTCGGGATTTTGCGGACCGGCGCCGAGGACGCCGGCCCGCAGGCCTGAGGACGGACGCGCCGTCGCTCAGCTCGAAGCCGCCGGGACCGGCTTCGGGGTCGCAGCGCCGAGACCTTTCTCGGTTTCGCCGCGCGCCCAACCCTCGTTCGTCGCGTAGTCGCTGCGCGATCGGTCCTTCAGGAAGTACGCCGAGGTCAAGCTGATCGCCGCTATCACCGCGAGGTATACGCTGATCGCCGTCGACGAACCGTAGGTGTGCAGCAGATAAGCGCAGATCAGCGGCGCCGGCCCGCCCGAGGTGAGCGAGGCGAGATGGTAACCGATCGAGGAGCCCGAGTAGCGGACGCTCGGCGGGAAGCTCTCGGTCGTGAAGGCCGCGAGCGGCGCCCATTGCATGTCGTGGATCGGGATCGAGATCACGATCGCAAGCACGACCAACGCCGGGATCTTGCTGTCGAGCATCCAGAAATACGGGAAGGCGAAGGCCAGCATCGTGGCCGCGCCGATCATGTACATCCGCTTGCGGCCGATCTTGTCGGACGCCCAGCCAAAGAACGGGTTGGCGAACAGCGAGAACGCGCAGGCGACGAGAACGCAGTTGAACAGGAACTGCTTCTCGAAGCCGAGGGTCTTGGTGCCGTAGGACAAGAGGAACGTCGTGAAGATCACGAAGGGCGCCTGCTGGCCGGTGCGGATCAGACAGGTGAGCAGGATCTGCCTCCAGTAGCCGCGTATGGCGTCCATGACCGGCGCCTGCGCGACCTTGTTCTCCTGCTGCAGTTTCTGGAACACCGGTGTCTCGAGCACGCCGAGGCGGATGTACAGGCCGACGGCGATCAGCACGGCGCTGATCAGGAAGGGAATGCGCCAGCCGATGCTCTCGAACCAGGCGGCGTCGCCGAACTGGGCGGTCAGGGTCAGTGCGCCGACGGCCATCAGCATGCCGAGCGGCGAGCCGAACTGCGGCCAGCTCGCGGCGAAGCCGCGGCTCTTGTTGAACTTCGACCATTCGGTCGCGACCGCGACCGCGCCGCCCCACTCGCCGCCAACGCCGATGCCCTGGAAGACGCGCAGCACGACGAGGCCGACCGCGCCCCAGATGCCGATGCTCTCATAGGTCGGCAGCAGGCCGATCAGCACGGTGCTGACGCCCATGAGCATGAGCGTGACGACCAGCGTCGTCTTGCGGCCGATCCGGTCGCCGTAATGGCCGAATATCAGCGCGCCGAGCGGACGCGCCACGAAGCCGACGAACATCGTCGAGAACGACAGCAGCGTCGCCGAATAAGGGTCGCTCCCCGGAAAGTAGAGCTTGCCGAACACCAGCGCGGCGGCCAGCCCATAGAGATAGAAGTCGTACCATTCGATCATCGTGCCGACGGTCGACGCGATGACGGCGCGTTTGGCGTGGCGCGCGTTGTCGGCGTCGGCGGCGCTTGCCGTCCCCACACGAGTGGCCATGAAGTCCTCCTAGCGTCCCAGCGGGGACCGTCGTTTCCACACCCGGCCGCACGGACTTCCGAAGGCGCCGCTCGATGGTCGCGCTGACGAGGCGCGGACCGCGGACGCACGGACGCACGCCGTCACGCGATGCGGGACAGGGCGGGCGTTCCGATGCTCGCTGGAAGCACGGGCGATCTTCTTGTCGCGATCAGGTCCTTCGGCGCCTGATCTTCGGAGAGCCTATGGTCCAAAAATTTCGATTGAAATCGATAATTTTCGATCATTAGGCTTCGGGAACTTCGATCGAACCCACAGGCGCCGATGAATTTCCGACAGCTGCAGACCTTCGTGGAGATCGTCCGGCTCGGCAGCTTCGCGGCCGCGGCCAACAAGCTGAACGCGACGCAGTCGACGATCTCCGCGCGCATCCAGGAGCTCGAGCAGGATCTCGGCGTCGCGCTGTTCGACCGCAGCCAGCGCAAGGCGACCGTCACCGCGAAGGGCCGCGAACTGCTCGGCTATGCGGAGCGCGCGCTCGCGCTGCAGGAGGAGATCCGCCAGCAGATCGCGCCGTCCGAAGGGCTTTCGGGGCTGGTCCGGGTCGGCGTCGCCGAGCTCGTCGCGATGACCTGGCTGCCGAAGCTCGTGTCGACGCTGCGCGAGCGCTATCCGAAGATCATGCTCGAGCTCGACATCGCGCTCACAAGCCCGCTGAGGTCGCGACTGGTCTCGGGCGACCTCGACATCGCGCTGATTCCCGGGCCGGCCTTCGACGTCGGGCTGACCGCCCGTCCGGTGGGAGCGGTCCAGTTCCGGTGGATGGCGGGGCGGGACTTCGTCGCCCCCGACAGGCCGCTCGTCGCGGCCGACTTCTCGACGATCCGCATCCTGTCGCTCGGCGAGAACTCGATCCATTTCGAGACCGTCTCGGCCTGGCTCGCCGAGAGCGGCTCGACGCAGCGCCCGGACCTCTGCAACAGCATGACGGTGCTCGCCATGCTGACGGCGACCGGCGTCGGCGTCAGCCTGCTGCCGCCGACCTGCTACGAGACGGAGATCGCCGCGGGCGAGCTCAAGGTCCTGGAGTCCAGTCCCGTGCCCGCCGCGATGCCGTTCTCGGTGGTGTGCAAGGGCCGCAGGACGACGGCGCTGCAGGACGCGGTCGCGGATATCGCCATCGAGGTCAGCAGCTTCGGCCGGGACGGTCGATAGGACCGGGGGAGGGCGGGGCCATTCGCCGGGCTCGTCGCCATGCGCTCACCGCCGGCCGAGCGCGCCGATGAGGTAGGCCCCGCCGATCAGCGAGGCGAACAGGCCAAGCGGCAGCTGGTATGGGAAGATCACCGTACGGGCGAGCAGGTCCGCCGTGGTCATCAGCGCTGCGCCGGCGAGAACCGCGCCGAGGACGTGAGGGCCGAGCCGCGCCAGGCCCGCGGCCCGGACGGCGTGCGGCGCGACGAGGCCGACGAAGCTCAGCGGACCGGCGATCAGCGCCGCGGCGCCGGTGAGCGAGGCGGCCAGAGCCGTCAGCGCGATCCGCGACGCGGCGAGGTTCATGCCGAGCGACCGGGCGGTCGGCGCGCCGAGCGGCAAGGCCTCGAGCCAGCGGAGCAGCAGGATGATCGGCGCGACGAGGATGACGGCCGCGACCGAGGCGGCGACGGCCTGCGCCGGACCGACCGCGTCGGTCGCGCCGGTGATCCACGCGAGCATCGCGAATGCGCCGCGCGATCCGGTCGCGACGACCGCGTTGAGCGCCGCGAGGCAGAGCGCCGAGATCCCGGCGCCCGCGAGCAGCATCCGCTCCGGCCCCAGCCGCCCGCCGCCCGCGATCGCGAGCATCACGGCGAGCGCCGCGAAGGCGCCGAGCGCGGCGCCCGCCATCTGCAGCGACAGGGGGGCGGCGCCGACCGACAGCGTGACGATCGCAAGTCCGACGCCCGCGCCTGCGCCCACGCCCAGCACCTCGGGTCCCGCGAGCGGATTGCCGGTCATGCGCTGCAGGATGACGCCCGCCGCCGCGAGCATGGCGCCGGCCGCAGCGGCCGCCGCCGCGCGGGGAGCGCGGAACGGCAGCAGTTCGGCGAACTCGCGCCCGGTCGCGATCCGCCACCCGGACGCGTCCTTCCCGACGAGGAGCGAGGCCGCGACCGCGAGGATCGCAAGCAAGGCGAGGGCCGCCAGCACGACCCGAGGATCGCGCCGCCGCGGCGAGGCCGTCGCGGCCGGGCGATCGGCGAGGTAAAGCCGCGGGAGCAGCCAGAGCAGCAGCGGCGCGCCGAGGAAGGCGGTCGCGGCCCCGGTCGGCACGGTCTCGCCCGAGCCGACATGCTGGACGATCCCGTCGGTCAGCCAGAGCAGGACGGCGCCGGTCGCGGGCGCCGCGGCAAGCACGTGGCGCGGAGCGCGGGCGCCGGCGAGGCGCGCCAAGGTCGGCGCTGCGAGCCCCACAAAGGCGATCAGCCCGACCTCCGCGGCGACCGTGGTGGCGAGCAGGACGCCGACGCCGAGCGCCGCGATCCGGATCGCTGGCGCCGGCGCGCCGAGGCTCCGTGCGGTCGCTTCGCCCGTGGCGAGCGTCGCAAGCGGCCTCGATAGCGCGAACGCCGCGACGCCGCCGAAGGCGAGCGCGGCGGCGATCGCGAGGCTCGCCCGCCAGCCCTCCTGCGTGAGCGACCCGCCGCCCCAGATCAGCAGCGCGAAGAGGTACTCCCCCCGCGCGAGGATGAGCGCCGCGGTGAGCGAGCTCGCGACCATCGCTGCCACCATGCCGCACAGCACGACAGTGACCGGATCGAGCTTGCGCCGCCAGCCAAGCGCGAGCACCAGCGCGGTCGCGCCTGCGCCGCCCGCAAAGGCCGCGCCCTCGCGCCCGAACGGCCCGAGCTCGGGGGCGAGGACGGCGGCTATCCCGAGCGCGAGCTGCGCGCCAGCGAACACGCCGAGCGTCGAGGGCTCGGCCAGCGGGTTGTCGAGCGCCTGCTGCAGCAGCGCCCCCGACAGGCCGAGCGCGGCGCCGGCGAGCAGCGCCACGGCGCTGCGCGGCAGCATGCTATAGGCGAGCAGCGCGTGGTCGATTCCGGTCGCGCCGGGACCGAGCCGCGCGAGGATCTCGTCGAGCGACAGCGCGGCCGCGGCGGCCGCGAGCGCGAGCCAGAGGAGCCAGGGCGCCGCCCGCGGTCGTCGAACGGCTTCAGCCATCCGCGAGCGGCTGAAGAGCTTCGGAGGCCAGTCGGGCGAAGCGTCTCGCGGCCGGCAGCGCGCCGTAGGGGTTGACCGGCTCGAGGTCGATGAAGCGTCCCTTCGCGATCGGCGGCATGGCGCGCCACAGTGGGCTCGCGCGCATCTCGGCGAGCGCCGAGGGGGAGGTCGGGCCGACATTGACCACGATCGCCTCGGTCATGCCGGCGAGCGCCTCGACCCCGACCGTCGGATAGGCCCCGAAGCGCGTCGGCTCCGCCCAGGCGAGGCCGAGCCTGAGCCGCCGCGCGACGTCGCCGAACATGCTGTCGGCGCCGAACGCCCGGAAATGCCGCGCGTCGGCGAGATTCATGACGAGGACCGGCCGTCCCGCGAGGGGGAGCAGCCTGGCGCGCGCCGCATCCAGCTCGGCGTCGGCCTCCGCCACCACGCGCGACGCCTCGTCGGACAGGCCGATCCGTTCGCCGAGCGCGCGGGTGGCGGCTGCCGCGAGGTCATAGGGCGGCCGCCCGGGCTCATAGATCGAGAAGCTCGCGACGGGCGCGATGCGCGACAGGACGTGGGCGCGGTTCTCATACCAGGGCGAACTCAGGATGAGATCCGGCCGAGAGGCATAAAGCTGTTCGTAGCTCAGAGCGCCGCGCAGGCCGAGATCGGCGACGGCCTCGGGGACGAAGGGCTCGACGGCGGTCTTCCTGAACAGCAGCAGTTCGGTCGCGGCGACCGGCGCGACGCCGAGCGCGAGGGCCGTCTCCAGCATCGCCCAGTCGATCGCGGCGAGCCGCGGCGCGGTCTGCGCCGCCGCCGCGCGCGACAGGCCGAGAGACGCGAAAGCCGCGCCCGCTGCGAGGAGGGCGCGGCGGGTCGTCCGGCAGATGTCGCGGGCGGGGGAGGCGTCTCCCGCCCGCATGTCGATCACCACGTATAGTTCGCCTTCACGAGCGCCCTGCGGGCCTCGCCATAGGAGCAGACGTTGATGCCCTGGCAGCCTGAGACGAAGCGCTTGTCGAACAGGTTCGTCACGTTGAGGCTGATCTTGTAGTTGTCCCACTGGTAGCGCACGGCGACGTCGAACAGGGTGGCGGAGGGAACCGTCACGGTGTTCGGGTCCTGCGTCGCTTCCGACTTGCCGACATAGCGTACGCCGCCGCCAAGGCTCAGTCCCTTCAGTCCGCCTTGGGTGAAGGTGTAGTCGAGGAAGGCCGAAGCGATGACCTCCGGCACGAGATAGGGCTGCTGGCCCTTGAGCGACAAGGGCAAGCCAGTGAGCGGATCTAGCCGGGCGCTGTCGCCCTTCAGGATCTCCAGGTCGTAAGCCGTGAAGGCGCCGAGGAGCTTCCAGTTCTCGGAGAGGTTCGCCTGCGCCTCGAATTCGACGCCGCGCGAGCGGACCTCGCCGATCTGGGTCTGGGCGTTGAACGGTCCCGAGAGATAATTCTTCTTCTTGAGGTCGAACACAGACGCGCTGAAGATTGCCGGGAAGGCGGTCGGCGACCACTTCACGCCCGCCTCATACTGCAGGCCGGTTTCGGGCTTGTAGGACTCGATCCCGTTAGGGGTGTTGTTGAAGCCGACGAGCGGATTGAAGGTGGTGGCGATGCTCACATACGGCACGACGCCGTTTTCGAACTCGTAGCCGAGGCCGGCGCGGCCGCTGAACTTGCCCTCGTTCCGCTCGACCTTGCCAAGAAACTTGGAATCGCCATCGAGCCACATCCGGTCGTAGCGGCCGTTCAGCGTGGCGATCCAGCCGCCGCCGAAGCGCGCCTGGTCCTGGATGAAGACGCCGGCCTGATGCAGCTTCGACGTCTCGTCGAGATAGGGGATCGGCGCCGGCTGCGGCTGGTTGAGATCAGGGTGGTGGATGTCCACCGACGTGCCGGTGCTCGAGGCCTGCACCTCGTCGATGTAGTACATCTTGTAGTCGACGCCGAGCAGCAGAGTGTGGTCGATCCCGCCGGTCGAGAACTTGCCCACGAGGTTGTTGTCGGTGGTGAAGCTGAACGTTTCTGTGTCGTGGGCGAAGTTGATGCGCGCAAGCTGCGTGTTGCCGGCGCTCGGCCTGGCCGCGAAGCCATAACCGAAGGGATAGAGCAGCGCTTCCTCGAGATGGCTGTAGGCGAATCGCGCCTTCGTGTTCACCGTCCACACGTCGTCGATGTCGTGGTTGAGCTCGTAGCCCACCATGAACTGCCGACGGTCATGGTCGTCGATGTCGGGATCCGAGAAATTCGTCTTCCGGCTGATGCGGCCAAGGTCGATGGAGCCGTCGTCGGAGGTCGCGCGTTTCACCGTGCCGTAATAGGGCAGGAAGTCGCTGGAGCCGTGGTTCTGGTCGGCGTGCGTGTAGTTGGCGTAGACCGTGACGTCGGTGCCCGCGTCCGGCTGATAGGTCGCCGCGCCCTGGATGACGCCGCGGATGCCGTCCTCATGCTTGGCGTAGCCGTCGCCGCCTTCCAGCTTGCCGGTGACGCGGTATTTCCAGACGGGCGGCAGCGGATCGCCCTTGGTGACGAGATCGTTCGCGATGACCTTGTTGACGTCGAAGGCCGCGAACGCCGTCGGATAGTTGTCGATCCCAACTTCGATCTGATTGAAGTCGGCGTCCAGCGGGCGCTTCGACACGTAATTGATGATGCCGCCGATATTGCCGCCGCCGTAGAGCGATGCGGACGCGCCGCGCAGCACTTCGACGCGTTCGAGCAGCCAGGAGTCCTGGAAGAAGTTGCCGAAGGCGAAGGAGTAGAGCTGCATCCCGTCGCGATAGACGCCGGTCTGCGTCGCGTCGAAGCCGCGGATGAAGAACCAGTTGGTGTCGGCGTCTTCGCCGAAGGGCTGCGAGAAGACGCCGGCCGAATAGCGCACCGCCTCGTCGGTCTTCTGGGCGCCGAGGTCGTCCATCTGCTGGCGCCCGACGACGCCCACCGACTGCGGGATCAGCACCACCGGCGTGTCGGTCTTCGTGCCCGTCGTGGTGGCGGCAGGAACATGGCCCTGGACCGGAGCGACGCCCGACCCGTCGAACGCTATTGCGCCGCCGCCTCTCCCCTGAACCTCGATCGCTTCGAGCGCGGTCACTGCATCCGCTTGCTGCGCCGCAGCGTGCGGCGCCCGCGCCATGACGCCCAGCGCAACGCCTGCGAGAAGCGCCGCATTCAACTTCGACAGGTAGATCACGCTACGTCCCCGACTCCCGATCGTCCGTAAAACGCCAAGACAACCATCCAGGTTAGAATAGATATAATCTAATCTGATCCGCTGAATCTTGACGGGCTTGATGGGGTCACTAAGACTTCAATGCAGTGCTTGGGTCTTGTCGATTTTTGGCTCGACAATACTCGTCAGGCCGTGTGTGCCTTACGCGCATCATGCGGCGAGGTTGCAGCGCAACAAGGAGCGCGTCCGGTGTCGTCATTCCGGCCCAGAATGGAGGCGCGGCGCAGCGGCATCGAGGTCCTGGGCGAGCCGCTCTCGCACGCCTCCGAGATCGGCCTGGTCGAGATCTGGCGGGCGCGCTGCGCGGCCGGCGCGAATGGCGACTACGTCTCGCGCGACCCACGCCTGTTCATCGTCCTCGACCCGCTCGACGCCGAGATGGCGCTCGACGGCGGACCGTCGGGCGGCCGCGCGGCTTCGAGGACGCGCTCGGCGAGTTTCGTCCCGGCGGGCGCGCCCCTCCATATGAGCCTGGCCGACGCGACCGAGATCCGGCACCTCGACATCCATTTCGACGCCGATCGACTTGGACCGGTCGACGGTCTCGACGAAGCCAGAGCGGCGACGCCCCGCCTGATGTTCGCCGACGGGCGGGTCCAGCGTTTCGCCCGGCTGCTGGAGACGGCGTTCGGCGGAAGCAGGGTCGGCCTCTACCGGGACGGGCTGGTCGCGGCACTCATCGCCGCGGTGTTTGCGCCGTCCAACGCCGCCGGGCGCCGCAGCGCCCTTTCGGACGCGCAGCTGAGGCTCGCCATCGAGTTCATCGAGGACAATTGCGCCGAGACCGTCAGGCTGCACGATCTCGCGGCGCTGACGGGCCTGTCCGAGACCTATTTCAGCCACGCCTTCAAGGCCGCCAGCGGCATGCCGCCGCATCGCTGGCAGCTCCAGGCGCGGGTGCGCCGCGCCAAGGAGTTGTTGGCGCGGAGCGCGGTCCCGCTGATCGAGATCGCGGGCGCGGTCGGATTTTCCGACCAGCCGCATTTCACCCGGGTCTTCCGCGAACTCGCGGGCCGCACCCCGGCGGCCTGGAGAGCGCAGTCGCGATGAGGCGATCGGCCCTCCGCCGCCTCAGTCGGCGAAGGCGAGGGGGGCGCCGGTGACCGGATGCTTCAGCACTTCCATCGCGACGCCGTAGATCGAGCGAAGCTGGTCCTTCGCGACGATGTCCTGGGGCGCGCCGCGCGCGATCATGCGGCCGCTCTTGAGCGCGACCATGTCGTCGCAGAAGCGCGCCGCCATGTTGACGTCGTGCAGCACCACGATGACGCCGAGACCGTTCCTCTGCGACAGCCGCCTGACGAGCGCCAGCACCTCCAGCTGGTGAGCGATGTCGAGCGCCGAGGTCGGCTCGTCGAGCAGCAGCCAGCGCGCTTGCTGCGCCAGCAGCATCGCGATCCAGACCCGCTGCCGTTCGCCGCCTGACAATTCCTCGAGCATCCGGTCGCCGAAGACCTCGACATCGGCGAGCGTCAGCGCTTCCGCGACGGCCTCGGCGTCCGCAGCGGTGAAACGGCCGAGCGCGCCGTGCCACGGATAGCGTCCGAGCGCGACCAGCTCCCTGACCTTCATGCCCGCCGCCGCAGGTGGCTGCTGCGGCAGATAGGCCACCTCGCGGGCGAGGTCGCGGGCCCGCCAGCGTTCGACCGGCCGTCCGCCATAGAGCACGGCCCCTCCGGTCGCAGCCTGCTGGCGCGCGAGAAGCTTCAGCAGCGTCGACTTGCCGGAGCCGTTGTGGCCGATGAGGCCGGTCACCGCGCCGGGCGAAAAACGCGCCGAGAGCGGTTGAAGCAGCGTGCGGCCGGCGATCGCGAAGGACGCGTTGGCAAGCTCGTAGCCGGCGTCGGGTTGTTCGGCGGTCATCGGCTCGCGCGCGTCCTCTTCCGGTCTTGCGGTTCGACGCGAAGCCATAGTCCGACGGCGAACGCGTCCGCAATCCGGCTGGACGACGTCCGTCCGCCATGCGAGCAGGACCCATGCTGAAGCGCTTCCTCGTCTATTACCGGCCGCACCGGGGGCTTTTCCTCCTCGATTTCGGCTGCGCGGTGCTGTCGGGCCTGCTCGAGCTCGGCTTTCCGATCGCCGTGAAGGTGTTCGTCGACACGCTGCTGCCGACCCAGCAATGGGACGTCATTCTGCTCGCGTCGCTCGGCCTGCTCCTCGTCTATGTCGCGAACACCGGGCTGATGGCGGTGGTCACCTATTGGGGCCACATGCTCGGGATCAACATCGAGACCGAGATGCGCCGCAAGGCGTTCGACCATCTGCAGAAGCTCTCCTTCGGCTATTTCGACAACCAGAAGACCGGCCATCTCGTTGGTCGGCTGACCAAGGATCTCGAGGAGATCGGCGAGGTCGCGCATCACGGTCCCGAAGACCTGTTCATCGCGGTGATGACGCTGATCGGCGCCTTCGCGCTGATGTTCACGGTCAATGTCGAACTCGCGCTCGTCACTGCGGCGGTCGTTCCGCTGACAGCATGGCTCCCCAGCCGCTATGGCGGCCGCATGACGCGCAACTGGCAGGACCTCTACCGCCGCGTCGGCGACTTCAACGCCCGGATCGAGGAGAATGTCGGCGGCATCCGCGTCGTGCAGGCCTTCGCCAACGAGGACCACGAGCGCGCCTTGTTCGCCGCGGACAACGCGCGCTATCGCGCCACCAAGCTGATGGCCTACCGGATCATGGCCGCCTCGACCTCGCTCAGCTACATGAGCATGCGGCTGATCCAGCTCCTGGTGATGATCGCGGGCAGCTATTTCGTGATCGCCGGCCAGCTCAGCCATGGCGGCTTCGTCGCGTTCCTGCTGCTGATCGGCGTGTTCTTCCGGCCGGTCGAGAAGATCAACGCGGTGATCGAGACCTATCCGAAGGGCGTCGCGGGCTTCCGCCGCTACCTCGAATTCCTCGACACGCGGCCCGACATCGTCGACCGGCCCGGGGCGCGGGAGGTCGAGGGCCTGAAGGGCGAGATCGCCTATCAGGGCGTCGACTTCGCCTATGTCGAGGGCCGCCCGGTGCTGCGCGGCCTCGACCTGAGGATCAAGGCCAGCGAGACCGTCGCGTTCGTCGGCCCGTCGGGCTCGGGCAAGACCACGATCTGCGCGCTGCTGCCGCGCTTCTACGAGGTCGACGCCGGGCGCATCACGATCGACGGGATCGACATCCGCGACCTGACGCTCGACTCGCTGCGGCGCCAGGTCGGGGTCGTGCAGCAGGACGTGTTCCTGTTCGCCGGGACGATCCGCGAGAACATCGCCTATGGAAGGCTCGACGCGAGCGAGGCCGAAGTCGCCGAGGCCGCGCGTCGCGCGCGGCTCGACGACATGATCGCGGCGCTGCCCGACGGGCTCGACACGATCGTGGGCGAGCGCGGGGTGAAGCTTTCCGGCGGCCAGAAGCAACGCCTGTCGATCGCGCGAATGTTTCTCAAGGATCCCGCCATCCTGATCCTCGACGAGGCGACCTCGGCGCTCGACACCGAGACCGAGCGGGCCATCCAGGGCGCGCTCGCCGAGCTCGCCCGCGGCCGCACCACGCTGGTCATCGCCCACCGGCTGGCGACGATCCGCAACGCCGACCGGATCGTGGTGGTGGACGGCTCCGGCGTCGCCGAACAGGGCAGCCACCGCGACCTCGTCGCCGCCGCGGGCCGCTACCGGACCCTCCACGACGCGCAGTTTTCCTAGGGCAGGGCGCGTCCGCGACGAGGCGCGGGGAAGGCGCTGATCGATGACCCGCGCGCTGGCGTGAGGATCGCGAAAGGCGGCTCGACGCGTTTCGCTCGATCGGCTTCAATGCCCGGCGAGCCCTCGGATCACCACGAAGAAACCGGTCGCGGCCACGGTCGCGAGTGAGACCGCGCGATAGCGGCGGCCATCGATCCGGGAGAACAGCGTTCCGCCAAGCGACTGACCCGCGAACAGGCCCGGAGCGTAGAGCGCGGCCAAAATGAGGCTTTGAAGCGTGACGACGCCATTCGCGAGACCGAGCGCGAAGGTCGCGCAGCCGAGCATGAAGAACACCAGCGAAAGCGTCGCGCGGCATCGTCTCGCCGCCCAGTCGGACGCGAGCAGCAGGACGATCACCGGCGGCCCCGCCATGGCCACGGCCCCCATCAGGAAGCCGCTCATAGCGCCGGACCCGAGCAGCTCGTGAGTCCGCGGACCGCGGCCGAGGCGGAAGCCGAAGGACAGGAGGACGGTCGAAAGGATGACGACGACGCCGACGACAAGACGCATCGTCTCGGCGGGCAGGGCGGAGACAAGCCAGAGGCCGGGCAGTATGGCGGGCAGCCCGCCGAGACAGGCGAGCGAGGCGGCGCGAAGGTCGGTGTCAGGCCAGTCCGACGCAGCGGTTTGAATTCCGGCCGGGATCTGCAGCGCGAGGACTATGGGGACGGCGAGAGCCGGCGGCAGTACGAGCGCGAGCAATGGCGTCGCCACAATGGCGAACCCAAAGCCCGTCAGTCCGCGGAAAAAGGAAGCGATCGCGACAAACAGGCCGCCGGCCGCCGCTAATTCCCACGGGATCGTCACGGCCGTCAGGGCTTTCCGATCGCGACATGCGCAGCGAACCCCGGCCTGCCGGCAAGCCTCGCGTGATACCGCGCGACGCGATCGTCCGCCTTTGGCTCTGCGACGAGGGCATAGTAGCGGTGCAGCATCACGCCGAGGGCGACGTCGGCGGCGGTGACGTCGGCGCCCAGCAGCGGGCCGTCGGACGGCAGCGACCGGCCGAGCACCGCGAGCTGCTTGTGGACGTCGTCGAGAGCCGCGGCGGTCCTCGCCGCGTCACGACGATCCTCATTCAACCGGACCAACTGGATGAAGACGGTCTGAAGCGGCGGATTGAGCGCGCCGAGCTGCCAGTCCATCCATTCGCCGATCGCCGCGCGCTCCGCCGGATCGCGCCCCGAAAAGACCGTCGGCCCGGAGCGCTCGCCGAGATAGCGCAGGATCGTGTTGGACTCCCAGACGACGGTCTCGCCATCGATCAGGGTCGGAACCAGGCCATTCGGATTGAGCGACAGATAGTCTTCCGTGTCGGTCCCCCCGAAGGGGCCGCCCCGGTCCTCGCGCTCCGCCGTGAGGCCGAGCTCGGCAAGGCCCCACAGCGCCTTGCGAACGTTCAGCGAGTCGGCCCGTCCCAGCAGCTTCATCGTCATCTCCATCATCCCGAGGCGATCCCGATCCGCGCGTCATGCGACCGCGAGAACGATCTTGCCTCGCGTCTCCCGCGCCTCGAGCATTCGGTGGGCTCGCGCTGCGGCTTCGAGCGGCAGCGCCTCCTGGATGACGGGATCGAGCCTGCCTGCTTCGACGGCCGCGAACAGGTCTCGCGCGCGCCCGCGGATCTCGTCCGAGTCGGCCATGTAGTCGGCGAGGTGCGGCCGGGTGAAGAAGACCGACCCGGCCTCGGCGAGCTCGATCGGCTCGATCGATGGCACGATCCCAGAACTCGCCCCGAACAGAACACAGAGCCCGCGACGCCTGACGCACCGGATGCTCCTGTGGATCGTGTCCTTGCCGACGGAGTCGTAGGCTACATGGACGCACGAACCGCCGGTGATCTCCCTCACGCGCGCCTGAAAATCCTCCTCGCGATAGAGGATGCAGTGATCCGCGCCGCGCGCCGTCGCGATCTTCGCCTTCTCGGGGGAGCCGACCGTCGCGATCACCGTCGCGCCCCGGAGCTTCGCGAGCTGAATCAGGATCTGCCCGACGCCGCCGGCGCCGGCGTGAACGAGGCAGACGTCGCCCGGGCGGAGCCGATAGGCCGAATGCGTCAGGTAATGAGCGGTCGAGCCCTGGAGCATCAGCGCCGCGGCCTGCTCGAAGCTCACCGATTCGGGCACCGGAACGAGCCGCCAGGCCGGGACGACGGCGTACTCCGCGTAGGAGCCGCGCGACAGGCAGTAGGCCACGCGCGCGCCGGAGGCCCAGTCGGAGACGCCGTCGCCGACGGCTTCGACGACGCCCGCGCCCTCCATGCCGATCGTCATGGGGAGCGGCGTCCGGTAGGTGTCGGATCGCGCATAGACCCCGCTGCGCATATACACGTCTATGAAATTGACGCCTGCTCGCGAGACGCGGACCAGCGCCTCTCCCGGTCCCGGACGGGGCGCCTCGGTCTCCGTCAGCGTGAGCGCATCCGCGCCGCCGAAGGCCGCGATCTGGACGGCTCTCATGCTGCGTCCCTCAACGTCTCATTCCAATCCACCATCGGCCGTCCTCCTGCTTGAGCTCGAAGATCTCGAGCGGCAGCTCCGCGACGCCCAGCGGCTCGCCCGTCGTCACGTCCCACTGCCAGAAGTGCAGCGGGCAGGTCAGCACGGAGCCGTCGAGCATGCCCTCGGCGAGCGGCGTGTCCTGATGCGGGCAGTCGGCGCAGGAGGCGTGGAGGCCCGTCTCGGTGCGCATCACCAGGACAAGCTTGCCGCTTGCGAGGCTGAGCTCTCTGCGGTCGCCGACCTCGAGATCGTCGACGTCGTCGAGCGGCTCCCAGGCGAAATCATCCGAAGCGGTCAAACCGGATCTCCGCCGGGCTGACCTTGCCCTCCACCACCAGCATGCGCATCGTCGCGTCCACCATCGGGGGCGGGCCGGCGACGAAGCAGATCGGCCGATCGGCCGAGATCGAGCTGAGCCCCGACCGGACGACGTCGTGCACGTACCCCGTCGTGAATTCGAGGTCGGGAAAGATCGCCTCGAACTCCGGGTCCGGCGCCTCGTCGGAGAACGCGACCGTCGTGCGGAACAGGCCGCCGGACAGCCGAACGAACTCGGACAGCCGGTCGAGCAGGTAGCTGCCCTCCATGCTGCGCAGGCCAAACACCAGCCGTGACGGGTGACGGTCGAAATGGCCCCGCGCCAGCGCCGCCTCGACGATCGAAAGCATGCCCGCGACCCCGGACCCGCCGGCGATCGCGACGAAGGGCCTGTCATCCTCAGGTCGAAGCGCTGCACGGCCGAGCGGGCCGAACACTTCGACCTCGCGCCCCTCGAGGGCGTTCGAGAACAGACGCGGCGTCAATTTCCCCGGCCCGCTCAGTCGTGCGAGGAAATCGAGACGAGGCTCGGTCGACGGATTGCCGGTCATGGAATAGGCCCGCGGCCCCTCGACCCCGGGCGCCGAGATCAGCGCGAACTGTCCCGGCAGGTGCTCGACCGGCTCGTCGAGCTCGACGGAAAAGGTCCCGATCTCCGCGGTGAAGCGGCGGAACGAGGACAGCCGGCCGCTGAGAGAGCGGCACTCCGGCTCGCGACGGTCACGGAACGCCGTCGGAAGCTTGAGCGAAAGCGCGCCGCCGGCGGCCGCGCTCTGGCACATCAGGATTTCGCCAGGACGGCGGCAAACCCGGCGGCCCGGCGCGTCGGCCCACAGGCTCCCGACGTCGCCCTCCGTCACCGTCGCCCTGCAGCTTCCGCAGGTGCCGGTCGCGCATTCGTAAGGCAGGCCAAGGCCGGCGGCCAATCCGGCGTGCAGCAGACGCTCGCCGGGCCGCGCGGCGAAGCGGGTGCGCCCGCCGGCCCGATCCTCGACCGTGACCTCGATCATGTGACGACCACGACCTCGTCGCCGTCCACCTCGACCTCATACATCCTGAGCCGCAACGTGAGAGACTCGGAGTCCGGCGTGGTCGGCAGGCCGTCGCGCAGCGAGAACTCGAAGCCGTGCCACGGGCAGCGGAGGATTTCGCCTTCGCAGCCATAGGTGAGCTCGTTCGGCGTGTCCGAGCCGGTCGTGCCCGACACGCAGCCGAAGCGCAGCGCCGCGCCCTGATGGGGGCAACGGCCCCCGACCGCACGGATCTCGCCGGAGGGCAGCCGCGACAGCACGATCGGCGAGCGGCCGACCTTGACCTCGGTCAGGGCGCCGACCGCGACGTCGGCGACCTTGCACACGGAATGACGCGCCACGGCCTTATTCCGCCGCTTCGAGGGAGCGCTCGGAGCGCGGGTCGTCGCTGACGCCGTAGAACTCCGCCGCGTTCTTCCAGAGGATCTTCTCGCGCGTCGACTCCGGCAGGACCCGTGGGATCGCGGCGTTCGGGTCGTCGAAGTCGAAATGCGGATAGTCGGTCGAGAACACCAGCACGTCGTCGGTGCCCATCAGATCGATGAGCTTCATCCATTGGTCGCCGGAGATGTCCTCGGTCGGCTGGGTCGACAGGCGAAGCCGTTCGCGGCAGTGCTGGCTCGGCAGTTTCTTGATCCAGGGGACCTCGACCCGCCCCTGCCGATACTCACGGTCGAGCCGCCACATCACATGGGGCAGCCAGCTGAAGCCGCCCTCAAGGATCATGAAGCGCAGGTTGGGATAGGCGTCGAACACGCCGTTCGCGATCAGGCTGATGACCTGCGGCATCATCGCGAGCGGCAGCAGCGCGTGCCGCTCCATGTAATGCAGTCCCATGCCATAAGGGCCTTGGGCGAAGGTCGTGTGGTGGAACGCGACCATCAGGCGGTTGCGGTCGGCGGCCTCGAAGATCGGTCGGTAGACCGGGTGGCCATAGGCGATGTCGTCGACGACCGGCAGCAGCACCTGCCGGACCTGCGGATGGGCGGCCATCCGGTCGATCTCGCGGGCCGCGGCCTCGGGGTCGCGCGCATTGACCTGGACGCTGCCGATGAAGCGGGGGTCCTTCGCGAGCCAGTGCTCGGCCACGTAGTCGTTGTAGGCGGCCGCGAGCGCGGTCGCGAAGCCGTATTGGAGCTTTAGGCCGGTCGGATAGAAATAGCCGGTCAGCACAGCGTGCGAGAGATCGTAGGCGTCGAGCAGCTGGTCGCGCATCAGCCCGTAGTCCGACACCGAGGCTGACCCGTCATTGCTTCGCACATCCGCACGGTTGCCGAGGCCGGGCGAGGTGTAGGCGAAGGGCTGGCTGAAGCCGCGCCACGCGCCGCCCGCGATCCAGCCGCGATAGGGCTCCGGCAGATAGGGAGCGAGATCCTTGATGCTCGCGAAGCTCTCGTGGACATCGGCGTCGAGCACTTTCATGGGCTCCCTCCGGGCTGCTGGCGCGGATCGGTATCCGCTGTCTGGCGCAATACTAACTTCAAAAAACGGAACTTCAAGTTCCATTTTTTATATAATTGACTGCCGCTCGCAGGCGCAACGGCGTCTTGCGGAACCGGCGTCGAAACGCCGGTTCCGTTTGTCTTTCAGAGACTTGCGGTGTATCGATCGGGCTTAAGCGGCTCCGAACGGCTTCGGCTTGGACCGCGAGAGCCGCGTCAGCAGATCCCGGAGCAGCGGGAACGCCAGCGACAGCAGCGCGAGGCCCATGAGCGTGCCGCTCAGCGGCTGTCGGAAGAAGATCGTCCAGTCGTCGTGGAACGTGATCATGCTGCGCGTGAAGGAGTCCTCGGCCATCGGACCGAGGACCGCGCCCAGCACCATCGGGGCGATCGGGATCTTGAAGCGGTCGAGGATCCAGGCGAGCACGCCGAACACGACGACGATCCAGACGTCCGAAAGGCTGTTGCGGTCCGCGAACGCTCCGACGAGCGTCAGCATCACGATGATCGCCGCCAGCACGCCGGTCGGGATGAGCAGCGCGCGCACCACCAGCGGGATCCACAGATAACCCAGCAGGCACATGCCGATGACCGAAGCGAACATCGACGCCATGATCGTGTAGACGATGAGTGTGGTGGCCTCGCTCTGGAACAGGAACGGCCCGGGCTGCACGCCCTGCAGCAGGAAGGCCGCAAGGATGACCGCGGTGGCTCCGCTGCCCGGCAGGCCGAGCGTCATCAGCGGCACCATGTGGCCGGCGACGGAGGCCGTCGAGGCGATCTGCGGAGCGACGATGCCTTCGGGAATGCCGGTGCCGAGTTTGTCGCCACGCTTGCCGTACTGCTTCTCGACGCCGTAGGCCACGAAGGACGAGATGGTCGCCCCCGCGCCGGGAATGAGGCCCAGCAGAGTGCCGAGGCCCGTGCTGCGGGCGAAGGTCGCGCGCAGGCCCCAGAGCTCGTTCCAACTTGGAAACCGGGTCGTGAAGCTGTCCTGGGCGGGAATCGCCTTGAGCGACGATCCATGGCTGAGCTTTGAGAGAATTTCGCCGTAGCCGTACATGCCGACAAGCACCATCACATAGGGCACGCCGTTCATGAGCTCGGTGAAGCCGAAGGTGAACCTCTCGGCGCCGTAGGTGCCGTCGATGCCGACTGTCGACACGAGGAGGCCGAGGCACAGGCTGATCAGCGCGTTCGGCAGGGAGTTGCCGGCCAGCGCGACCACGGTGGTCAGGCCGAAGAAGACGGCGGCGAAATATTCGGGCGCGCCGAAGCTGAGCGCCAGATTCTTGAGCGGCGCCGCGAGCGCGATCATGACGATGGTCGAGACGAGGCCGCCGGTCAGCGCCGCGACCAGCGCCCAGCCGAGCGCCTTGGCGGCCTCGCCGCGCTTCGTCATGCCCCATCCGTCCCAGAGCAGAGGCACGTCCATGGGCTCGCCGGGGATGCGATAGAGGATCGCCGTGAAGCAGCCGGCGTAGGTGCCGGACATGTAGATCGCGGTGAGCAGAATGATCGCCGGTCCGAGCTCCATCGAATAGGTGAAGGGCAATGCGAGCACGACGCCCATCACGAGGCCGAGCCCCGGGAGGATTGAGACCAGCATTCCGAACATCAGGCCGATGAACAGAGCCAGGAGCTCGTTCATCTGGAACAGTTCGGCGAAGCCGCGCCCGAGCAGGTGGAGAGTGTCCATGTTCCGGTCCGTCGATTACACGCCGAACAGCTTCATCACCGCGAAGGAGACCCACGAGAACGGTGGGCTTCCAGTGGGAAGAGCGACGAAGATCAGCTTCATGAAAACGAAAGCGAAGACGGCGGCGATCGCCAGCGACATGATCGCGACCAGGCCGGGCCGGCGGGGGCCTCCGAGCCACATCAGGCCCGCGACGTAGAAAAGCGTGCCGATGACGAAGCCGACGGTGTTGAGCGAAAGCAGGTAGGCGACCGTGATCGCCACCGCGCCGAACACCGCCCATGGCGGACCGGCCTCGTCGTCCTCCCAGCCCTCGGCGTCCTGCGCGGGCTCGTCGGCCGCCGGGCTCATGAGCAACCGGCGCCCGATCTCGAAGACGCAGACTCCGATCATCAAGGAGATGATGAGCTTCGGCCAGCGATCCGGGCCGATCTGGCCCGGAATCTCCATGTAGGCGATGCGGCCGGCGACCACGTAGAGCGCGAGGCCGACGGCCAGAATGATCACGTAAGGCGCAAGTCGCCTGAGCCGCGTCGCCACGGACATGTCTTGGTCCTTCGCTGAGCTCTGCGCGGAGCGTTACTGGCTGGCGGACTGGGGCTTCGGCATCAGCGCTGCGAACTCGGCGAGCCACCCCTTGATGAAGGGCAAGGCCTGGTCGGACGCGACGTAGCTGTCCGGCTGGGCGTATTGCTGGCTCAGATAGGCCTTGTATTCGGCGCTCTGCGCGACCTTGCTCAGCGTTTCCGAGAGCCGCTTCACGATGGCCGGATCGGTGTCGCCCCGCACCACGACCATGCGGAACTGCGAGAGCCTGACGTCGATCCCGAGCTTCCCGGAATAGGGCACGTCCTCGAAGCCGGCGGCGGGCTTGTCGCTGAAGAACAGCACCGGTTTGATCTGCTTGCCGTCGAGGAAGCTGCGGACGTCGCCGGCCTGTTCGTAGACGACGTCGCTCTGTCCGCCGATGACCGACGCGTAGCGCAGTCCGGGCTCCGCGAAGGGAATGCCCTGAAGCTTCGCGCCGCGCTTGGTGAGCAATTTGGTGCTGAGGTCATCCGGGCTGTTGTAGCCGGTGATCGCGACCTTCAGCTCCTTGTCGCCCTTGGCGATGTCCTCCCAGCCCTGGATCGGCCCCGAAGCGCTCACGAACAGGCCCGAGCGCTGCTGGATGAGCACCGCGACCGGAATGAACTGCTCGATCTTGAAGCGCGAATTCGGCGCCGCCAGCGTCGCGAAGGTGTCGGCGGTCATGATCTCGATCGTGTAGCCGTCGGCAGGCGAGGTCAGCAGCTTCTGATGGCCCGTCTGTCCCGTCGCGCCGGGCATGTTGACGACCGGCACCGAGACCTTGAGCTCGGGCTCCATCAGCTTGCTCGCCATCCGGGCGACCTGGTCGGCGCCGCCGCCCGGTCCCCAGGGCACGATGAAGGTTATGGGCCGGGACGGGTAGGCGTCCGCGGTCGCCGGAACCGGACCAAGGACCCAAGTGGCCGCAATGCAGGCGGCAAGCGCAAGAAGACGCTTCGACATGACGTTCTCCCCAGTGTTCAAGCCAAGGTTCCGGCGTTTGGAGGGACGCCGCCCCGGTCTTTGTTCAGATGCGGCTGACCCCCTCAAAAGCGCCTGCCGATGTTGCGAGCTTGACACAGCCGAACTGGTATATCTACAAAAAATGGTACCGTTCGTTTCGAAAATGAATATTCGATGAGCCAAACCGATCGTCCGATCGAGCTGCGCGCGCATCTGATGCGCCTCCCGCTCACCGTGCCCTATCGCCTTGTCTTCGGCGATCTGAGGCATTTCGACGTCATCCTCGTCGGCGTCAGGGACGCCGACGGCGCATGCGGCTGGGGCGAAGCGACGATCCTGCCCGGCTATACCGACGAGACGGTCGAGCAGGGCTGGGCGCTGACGCGCGAGGCGGTCTCCACCGTCCGGACGACGGCCGGCGCGCGCGCCTTTGGGAGGGTGGCGAAAACCCAAACTCCGTTTACGGCCACCGCTTTTCTCACGGCTGTCGACTGGCTCGATCGGCGCCCCGCTCTGCGTCGAGCGGGACGGGTGGAGCTGCTTGGAACCGTCAATGGCAAGGTCGACGACCTCGCCGCGCTGGAGGCCGAGATCGAGTCGCTCCTGGCCCACGGCTATCGCACCCTGAAGATCAAGGTCGGCTGGGACGTCGCAAGAGACCTTCGGCAGGTCGCGGCCGTGAGGTCGATCGCAGCGGGGCGCGCGAGGCTGCGGATAGACGCCAATCAGGGCTATTCGATCGGCCAGGCGGTCGAATTCCTGACGCGGCTCGACCCGACGGACGTCGAACTTGTCGAACAGCCCTGCGCCGCCGGCGATTGGGACGCGGCGGTCGCCGCCAAGCGCGCCTCCGGCGCTCCGATGATGCTCGACGAGTCGATCTACGGACTGGAAGACATCGACCGGGCGGCCTCGCTCGGCTGCGCCGACTACGTGAAGCTGAAGCTCATGAAGCTCGGCGATCTCGACACGCTCGAGGCCGGGCTCCGGATGATCGCCGACCGCGGCATGAAGGCGGTGCTGGGCAACGGCGTCGCGTCGGATCTCGGATGCTGGATGGAGGCCTGCTGCGCGCTCGGCGGCGTGCGCTCGGCCGGAGAGATGAACGGTTTCCTCAAGACGCCGGCGCGCGTCCTGCGTCCCGCCCTCGTGGTCGAGGGCGCCGACATCGTCGTCACAGGCGACGCGCCCGAGATCGACGAGACCGTCCTGCAGTCCCATACGGTCGCGGCCGCGGGCGCCTGGCGCAGCGACGCGCCGGCAGGCCGGAGTTCCGCCCCACAGTGGTCGGTTGAGGCGACGTCGTGATATTGCACGCTCCGATTGGAGGACATGCGACGGCCTCCGCCGACTTTGAGGAGCGTCAAGACATGTCGATCGAGACGGATGGCGAGCGCGGAGGCACCGCGATCCAGAAGGCGTTCCGTCTCATGCATGTCCTGTTTTCGGCCCCCGGCCCTCAGCCGCTGTCGGACCTCGCCGAGCAGCTCGACATGCCCAAACCTTCGGTCCACCGGCTGCTCAATCAGCTCGAGGAGGTTGGCGTCGTTCAGCGCGACCTGGCCGGCCGGGGCTATACGGTCGGCCCGTCGGGCGTGCGGCTCGCGGTCGAAGCGCTGTCGGCGCGCATGCGTCAACCGCAGGTCCGGTCCATCATGCGCAGGCTCGTCGATCAGATCGGCGAGTCCTGCAATCTCTCGATCCTGAACGACGACGAGGTGCTCTATCTCGAGCGCGTCGAGTGCGACTGGCCGTTGCGCATGCAGCTCTCGGCGGGCTCGCGCGTTCCGATCCATGCGACGGCTTCGGGAAAGCTGCTCATCGCGCAGCTGACCCCGCGGCAGCGCCAGAAACTGCTGCAGGGCCTGCGCCTCGAGAAGTTCACGCCGAACACCATCACGGATCCCGAGGCGATCGAGGCGGAATGCGCGGCGATCCGCGCCTGCGGATACTCGATCAACCGCGAGGAATATCACCGCGGGCTGATCGGCGTCTCAACGCCGATCTCCGACAAGGACGGCGCGGTGGTCGCGACCGTTTCGATCCACGCTCCGGTCTTCCGCATGTCGGCGGACGCGGCGCTTGGCCATCTTCCCCTTCTCCAGCGCGCTGCGGTCGAGATCGCGGAGGAGGCGGGGCTTCGGGACTAAGGAACGGCTCGCCGCCCTAGCGGAAGCCGAAAAACAATCGGGAGGCTTTTATGCGGCTGCAGGGAAAGGTCGTCGTCGTCACGGGCGGCGCGAGCGGTATCGGACGGGCCATGTGCGCCGCCTTCGCATCGGAAGGAGCGCGCGTCGCCGTGGCCGATCGCGACGAGGACAAGGGCAGGGCGGTCGCCGATGAGCTCGGCGCAATCTATGTCCGCACCGACGTGACGAGTTCGGCCTCGGCGAACGCCATGGCCGAAGAGGTCCATTCCAGGTTCGGCCGGATCGACGTGCTGGCCAACAATGTCGGCGTGCGGGTGGTCAAGCCCTTCCTCGATCACACCGACGCCGACTGGGACGTCATGATCGCCACCAACCTCACCGGCCCGTTCTTGTGTTCGCGCGCCGTCGTGCCCTTCATGCAGCGCGTCGGCGCCGGCCGCATCATCAACACCGCCTCGATCGCGAGCTTCGTCGGACGCCCCAACCGCGTCGCCTATGTGGCCGCGAAGGCCGGCCTGCTCGGCATGACGCGCGCGATGGCGATCGACCTCGGCGGCTCAGGCATCACGGTCAACGCGCTCGCGCCGGGCTCGATCAACTCGCCGATGAACTCCGCCCATGCGGCGGACGAAGAACACGACTGGGGCAAGGAAACGCCCGTCGGCCGTTGGGGGCGCGCGGAGGACGTCGCGAACGCGGCGATCTTCCTCGCGCTCGACGAGTCGAGCTACATCACCGGCGCCGAGATCAAGGTCGACGGCGGCTGGGTCTCGACCAAGGCGCGCGCCGGGGAAATCGCCGCCTGACGCCTCCGGAAATCCTTGCGAGCCGTCAACGCGCAAGCGCCTATTGACGGCGCTCGATCACGGCCGAGAAACTCCGGGCGCGCGCCGCGGCGCTGGCGCAACGAGAGGCGGTGGGATCGGCGTGCCGTCGCACGTTTCGTTGCAGCTCGCTTGTCGTCACAGTCCCGATCAGTACCATCTAACCATTATAAGCCATTGCGCGCTTCTATCGTAACACGACGTTTCCTTGCGCCAAGCTACGTCTTCCGCTCCAGCGGGACATGATGTAACGGCGCCCCGGCGCTTCGATCAGAACGTACATCGCGACCGACAATGCGAGCGCTAAAATAGTCGTTCCCAAAGCCCATGACCACGGAGATGACGAGATATCACTGCCGATAAGATATTTATTCAAAGCGAGGACTATTTGCGCGGCCGGTATGTGCGTTAAGTAAAACGAGAATGACAGCCGGCCGAGAAAGACGAACAGAGGCCAGTTCAACGGGCCGCGATTCATAGACGCTCCGGCCAATATGAGCGGAGCCCAGACGATGACGGTCAGGCCATTGTGCAAGACGACGTCCGATATCTCCCCCTCCATCAGGACGACGATCGTTATCAATAAAACAAAAGTTACAAAAAATATCAAAGGCCTTTTGAGCCGCCTGTCACGCGACCAGTAGGCGAAGAGAATAATGCCAAATAAGAATTCAGAGATCCGCAACGGCGGAAAATACATTATAAATTGGGACAATAGATCTGTGGCGGGGTTGACATGGGCTTCGTGGCTGGTCAGCGCGAAACCATGACCTTTCAGGGACCATAACACGTCAAGAGCGTATACCGTCACGACCCAGCAGAGGGTCGTTGCGACGAGCCATCTCGTGGGGCGCTTCAGGATTTTCAGAAAGATGAACGGGAACAGCAGATAAAAGAAGAACTCCGTCGAGACCGACCAACTCGGACAATTTATGGAACATGCCGCGCCCGGAACCCAGGCGTGTAGTCCCAGCGGCGCGAGCAGGACAGCGCTCGCCGCCAGCAATTTTTGATCAGGTTCGTCGATCTGCGCGACGGCCTTGATAAAAAAAGGCAAGCCGATCAGCAGTGAAAACAAGAAAGCCGGGTATATTCGCGCAACTCTGGCCAAAAGATAGCCATATATACTTGACAAGTCCGCTGATTTATAATTATATGAAAGAATAAATCCTGAAAGCATGAAGAAAAAAGTGACGCCGGTATATCCGAGCGACGCCGCTGGCGGCGAGGCGTCGCGTTCAAAAAACAGCACGGAATAGTGAAAATAGACGACATATAAGGCTGCTCCGAATCGGAGTGATGTCAAAGCATCGATCTGCGATACGCGAGGATGAGCCAGGATGGGCATGCTGTTCCCTTCGTGCGCCAGTGGGCTCCTAGACAGGGCATGCCGCCGGTCTTGTTTCTTCCCATCAAGGATCGACCGTCATGGAGGAGGCGGCAATGGAGGAAAGTTGAGTACTCCTCTTCGAAAATCGTCAGTCGGATCGCGCGCCTCCGCTGTGGCGAGGACGCCGACCGATGTCGGTGCATCGGGCGCCCTCGGGCCGGTGCGGATGCGCGAGGCCGGGATCGCCGCGCTTGAACGCCTCGTCGGCTGAGGAGCGCTTGAACTCGACTTCCCACAGCTGGTGCTTCGAACCGCGCCGTGGTCGAAAGCGCTTATCTCTGTGGTCGCCGACCCTCGGCTCGTATGTCGGGGCGAGAACGCCGGCCGACGGGGGGGCGTCTTCGACCCGTTACGACGTGCCGCGCCAATCGCGGCGATGACGGCCTGCGACGAATTCGAGGCTGGCGCGGACCCCCGTTAGGGCGTTCGACGCCAATGGCGTGCTCGACGATCTGGGGGAGGAGACTTGTATCTCAACGAGGGCGCAGCTCGCGCGCTCCCCGGCTGAGTGCATGAGTTCTTCGCAAAAAGTCCAAAATATACATAGTATCGTCGAAATCAATAACAATAAATATTCATACTCACCGCAGAGACGTCAATCAAAATCTTCGAGATTGAGCGATCGCCATCCGTGTGTCTCGAATAACATTCATCATTTCTGATCTCGTTTGTGCTATATCGCTCAACAAGACGTGAGCAACGCGTCGCAATCGTTCGTTCTTGGCGAAAATTTGCTGACCAGTCTCGTACAGCGCGCGGATTTCCGCCTCGCGCCCATCCGAAACTAGCGCGAAATCGGAAAACGTGCGGTTGACAGATGGCCTGTCATCGCGAGGCGACGTCACGCCGTTCAACCGGTCGTCCACGATCTCTTCGATCGTTGGAGCAAATTCGTCTGTCATATCCAGATCGGCGGGCCGCAGGTTCACGCCTCGTCGAGACGGCGAGAGCGTCGCCATCTTATGATCCGCAACGTCTGCATGTTGCCAGCACCTGCCGGTTTCTCCAGCTAACCGCCCACAGCGATAGCCTTTCAGAATCCAACTTTCAGGCTTGTCGCAGCCTGGTTTCCATTCGAGAACCCGACGGTATATTGTGGCGCAACATCGCTCAACCATGATCAACCACACGTTGCGCTGTCGGCAGACAGCTAGGAGCCAACGTCGGCGAGGCGCTTGCTAAGCAACCGATAGATTCAGATATACAGGCGCAGGCAAGAGCAGCCCCAGAAGCCGAGCAACGAGCGAGATATCAAACTCCAACTCTTGTAATTAAAAATGTGACATAAGTTAGTGCGTGTTTCAATAGGGCCCATGATTGTCTCTCGTGGTCGGCAGATCACCAGCCAAACGGCTCGGACATCTGTTTGTGGCGGCATTCAGGCGCTGGCGTGGCCAGATCCATTCGATCGCTTGACATGCGCGATCCGGCCTGACGGGCGCAGCGGAACCGCGATCCTCGGGCCGTGACGTCCGGCCCCGGTCAGGGCGACCGCGGCCGCCGCCTCCTCGTCGTCGGCCTCACCGGGGCCTCGCGCGTCAGGTCGGACGCCGCGCGCCCAGCCGGGCGCTCCGCCATAAGCGACTTCAGCCGGCTACGGCTATGGCGGATTAGTCCCGGCGCGCGTCGATCACGGCTGCGACGACCTGTTCGTCCGCGACGATGAGCAGGCGAACGGCGCGCGTCCTTGATCGTCATCCGCCGGCGTCTGGACCGACTGGGAACCGGAGGCGCACGACGAGCCCACTCGTCAGGAACTCGAGCGAAGCTCCGCCTCGTAGATTGTAGGACGCTTCCCGCTCAATAAGCTGAAGTCCGAAGCCGTTGCTGCTCCGCCGCTCGGCCGGAGGTCCCCCGATCTCCCGCCAGACGAGCGCGATCTCATCTCCATACGAGGTGGTTTCGCGAGCGGCGTGGAACTCGATCCTTCCTTCCTCGCCAGTCAGCGCGCCATACTTCCAGGCGTTGGTCGCGAGTTCGTGCAGAATCATGCCGATCGACAGCCCGTGCCGCGGGTTGAGCCGGATGGGTTCGAGTTTCAGCTCCACCCGTTCCATCCCAAAAGGCGACAGCGCCTGGAGGACGACGTCCTCAAGCGCCGCCGTGCCACAGCTCTCGTGAGACAGCAGCGCGTACGAACGGGACATCGCTTCGAGCCGTCGCGAGAAGGTTTCATAGAACGAGTCAAGCGACGGCGACGTGCGCTTGGTGCGCTGGGCGATCGCCAACACCACGGTGAGCATGTTGTTGACCCGGTGATTTAGCTCCGCGATCAACATGCGCTGATGAAGTTCCGCCTGAGCGAGCGCGGAGACGTCCATCACAGTCATCACCACGCCGGCCTTACGACCGTCGCTGTCGCGGTAGGGGGCGATCCGGGTGAGATAGTGAGCGTCGTTCTCGACGGCGTCGGTCCGTCGCTCGAAGACGTCGTCGGAGCCCAGGGCGTTCAGGAGGTCGTCGCCCATTTCAGGATAGGCGAGCCGGCTCGACAGGTCGGTCAGCGGCCGACCGACGTCGGACGGCAGGATCTTGAAGATCTCCGTCGCCGCTGGGGTGAATTTTCGGATCGTAATGTTCCTGTCCAGGAAGATCGTCGCGACGTCCGTGTTCTCGAAAAGGTTGTGTAGATCCGAGTTGGCGTGATCGAGCGCCTCGACCTTCGCGTTCAGCTCGACATTGACGGTGTGGAGCTCTTCGTTCACCGACTGGAGCTCTTCTTTCGAAACCTCGAGCTCCTCGTTGGTTGACTGCATCTCCTCGTTGACCGAGAGCAACTCCTCGTTCGACGCTTTCAGCTCTTCGAGCGCGGTCTCGTATTCTTCGATCATTGACTGAAGTCGTTCGCGCGTCTCGCGCAGATCGCCCTCCAACTCGGCGCCGGAGCCATCCTTGTCGGCGGGGCGGGATTGCGCCTCTTCGAGCGACATGGGAGGCCCGTTGTCTGTGAAAGTGATGAGGAAAAGCCGCTCCTCCGGACCGACCGGCAGCGGCTCGGCGGCGATCGAGACCCTCTGGACGCGACCGTTGTCGCTCTCGAACTCGACGCCGTCGCGTCGCGCCTGCTCGTTGCTGTTGGCGGCTTCCTGACAGATGGCGCGAAGGGCGAGACGAAGACCTTTTCGCGCCATCGGAATGAGCTGGCGAATGGGCGCCCCGGCCGGGGCCTCAAAATACTTTCCGGTGCGCGTTGAGAAATGAACGATGTCGCCATCCTGGTTCACCACGACATGTGGCGGCGAGTGGTGCTCGATCACCCAGGCGTCCACGGTTTGGCGCAGCGGCGATAGCCCCGGCGGGAGCGTGCGCGGCGATCTCGCCGACACCTGAGACGGCCAGTAGAGCCCAGGCAAATTCGGCCGCGGGACCGAAGCGCCGTCGTCCCGCGTCCGGAAGATTCTGTTCTTCTTGTCGACCGGCGCGAACAGCTCCTTGAATTGCGCGACGTTCTCGGACGATCCGAGAAACAGATAGCCGCCAGTGCGAAGCGAATATCGGAAGGTCGGGATCACCTGCTTTTGCGCGTCGGACCCGAAGTAGATCAGCAGATTGCGGCACGACACCAAGTCGATATGGGAGAACGGGGGATCCCGGAGCACGCTGTGGGGCGAGAAAATGCAGAGGTCCCGGACGTCCTTGGAAACCACGAAGCTGGCGCCGTCACGCGCGAAGAAGCGGTTACGCCGTTTCTCTGAAACGCCCTCCAGCAGGGCGCACGGATAGCGCGCGGCCCGCGCCACGGCGAGCGCCCGTTCGTCGATGTCGGTCGCGAAGATCTGCACGCGCGCCACGTTGCGCAGGCCATCCATGTGCTCGCGCATCAGCATCGCGATCGAGTAGACCTCCTCGCCGGTGGCGCAGCCTGGCGCCCAGACCCTGATGGCGTCGTCGGCCCCACGGCCCTCGAACAGCTTCGGGATCACCGCCTTGCCCAGCGCCTCGAATGCTTCCGGGTCGCGGAAGAAGTTCGTCACGCTGATGAGAAGGTCGCGGAAGAGCGCTGAAACCTCCTTCGGCTCCTTGCGGAGCAGTTCGACATATTCCGGCAGCGCTTCGAGATGCGTCACCTGCATGCGCCGCTGGACGCGCCGCAGGAACGTCTTCGGTTTGTAGCCGCTGAAATCGTGTCCCGTCTGACTTCTCAGGAGAGCGCAGATCTCGCTCCGCGGGGATTCGCCTCCGTCTTCCTGACCGGACTCGCCGGCGGCGGCGAGGCTTTCGACCGCCGCAAAGCTGCGGCTGAACTCGGCGATCCTTCCACCCATCTCTCCGACCGGAACAGCGAGGTCGATCATGCCCGTCAGGATCGCGCTCTCCGGCATCTCGGAATAGTCGTGGGCGCTGCCGGTCACGATCTGGGCCATCGTCAGGCCGCCATGTTCCTTGATCGCCTTTACGCCGAGCGCGCCATCGGCGTCCCCGCCGGACAGGATGACGCCGACCGCGCAGTCCCTTCGGTCCTTAGCGAGTTCGCATAGAAAAATGTCTATCGGCCGGCGCTCCCGTTCGCCGTTCGCCGGCGTCCGGAGCTGGAGGCGACCCGCGCGGAAACCGAGGAAGGCGCCGGCGGGAAGAACGTAGACGTTGTCGGGGAGCACCTCCGCGGCGTTTGTCGCGACATGGACGGGCATCGACGTGCGGCGCGCGATGATCTCGTGAAGCAAGCTTTCGTGGTCGGGGCTGAGATGCGTGACGACGACGAAGCCGACGCCTGTGTCGACCGGCATCCCCTCGAAGAACTCCTGCAGCGCTTCCACGCCTCCAGCCGACGCGCCGATGCCCGCGATCGGAAAAAGGTGCGCTTCTGACGCCATGATCCGACTCCCGGCCGCCAAAAAACTGCGGATGGGCGGGACCTGATCGACCTGTAGATGGTCGTCTAGGGCCGCTCGCGGCCGAGGAACGCCAAAGGCCGGAAGCGTCCGCTAAGTCGCGTACCAACGTAGAACTACCGCGCGCTTGGGACAATGGGACTGGCCAGCCGCGGCCGGGCGAGCGTCGGATCCCGCGCGGCCATGCGCCACCGGGCGGGCGAGGCCCACATCGCGTCGATCGGCGCTCATGGGATCATGGGAGATCGCCGCTCAAAAGGCGCTACTCCCTCAATCGCCATTTGCCGGTCTTGTGCCGACGACGCGATCCGTTCTCTCTCTAGGAAGGCCGTGACGGCCAGCGCCCCGCGCTACGTCGAGACGTGGTCTCGCCGGCTCGCCATGAGGGACGATCGTAGCTTCCCACCGCTCCTTCCAGGGGGAGGGCCCGGCATCCGACATTCACCGTCGATCATTCCGGTGAGCCGGCCGCTCCTCGGCAGCGCCGAAGCGTCGGCCGCCGCCGGCGTCATCCGCTCAAACTGGCTGCCGCAGGGCGGCGAAGTGGCGGCGTTCGAGCGCGAGTTCGCGGAACGCGTCGGGGCGCTGCACGCATGCGCCGTCGCCAACTGCACGGCTGCGCTCCACCTGGCGCTTCTGGCCGCGGGGATCACGCCGGGGGACGAAGTCGTCCTGCCAGGCGAGACCCACATCGCTTGCGCGAACACGATCCGGATGTGCGGAGGCCAGCCGGTGTTCGTCGAAACCGAGCCCACATGCAACATGGATCCGACTGCTCTCGCCGCAGCCCTGACGCCCCGGACGCGAGCGATCCTTTGCGTGCATCAGATGGGCATGCCCTGCGATCTTCCGCGCATTCTGCCGATGGCTCGAGCCGCCGGCATACTGGTCATCGAGGACGCGGCATGCGCGTTCGGCTCGAAAATCCTCATCGACAGTGACTGGGAGCTGGTCGGACGGCCGCATGGCGACATCGCCTGCTTCTCTTTCAATCTCCAGCAAGTTCTGACCACTGGGGAAGGAGGCATGCTGACGACGGCGAGGTCGGCATGGGACCGCCTCTTTCGCTTGTTGCGCGGACACGCCGTTGGCGCAGAAGACGGCGTCGAGGACGTGGTCGGCGCGCCGCCGGTCGAGACGCAGCGCTGGTCCGGTTACAATTATCGCCTCACCGATCTGCAGGCGGCGATCGGACGAGAGCAATTGCGCCGGCTTGACGCCGTCGTCATCGCCCGGCGCACGCTCGCGGCGCGATACAAAGTGTTCCTGGCTGACCTAGAGGTCGTATGTCCCGACGAACAGGCCTGGGCGCAATCGAACTGGCAAGGTTACTGCGTGCGCCTGCCTGAGGACGTCTCGCTCGCCGTCGTCGTGACAGCCATGAAGGCGCATGGCGTGACGACGGGCCATTTCGTCACGCCGCGCGTCGATCTTGGCGAGACCTACGCCCATGCGGCGGACCCGTGGGCCTCGCCGGCTGGAAGAAATACGGCGGGTCATTGCCTTCGGCTGCCGCTGTTCGCCACCATGTCCGAACGATTGCAGAGACGCGTCGCCGTCGCGCTCAAGTCAGCGATCGAGACGGCGCGTCGCGGACTGTGAGATGAGCCCAGGATGTGTGGCTGCGCCGGATCAGCGGGCGCCTTTCGCGCCAAGTACGGCAAGCGGCGTGCGGAAGATGATGTAAAGATCGAACCAAAGCGACCAGTTCGTGATGTAGAACGAGTCCTGCATCTGTTGGACGGCCAGATCGCCGTCGCTGCGCGACGAGATTTGCCAAAAGCCGGTGAGGCCGGGGGGCACGCTTGACCTCAGCTCCTGGAACTCCTTGTCAAAACTCTGAAGATGGTAGTCCGGAAACGGCCGGGGTCCGACCAAGCTCATCTGTCCCAGCGCGACGTTGAGGAGCTGCGGCAGCTCGTCGAGGCTCGTGCGGCGCATGAAGGCGCCGATGCCGGGAAGTGTGCGCGGGTCGTCGCGCAGCTTGAAGAAACGCGACCATTCGATCTGCGCTTCCGGGTGCAGAAGGAGGTGCTCCTGAAGCCTGCGTTCGGCGTCGACATACATCGTCCGCAGCTTCAGCACGCTGAACGTCCTGCCGTTTCGCCCGACGCGGACCTGCCGGAAGAAGACGGGCCCGGGGCTCAGACTCTTGATCGCGATCGCAAGGATCAGGACGATGGGCGCCGCCGCGAGCAGCATCGGCGCCACCATCAGGCAGTCGAGTCCCCGCTTTAGCGCGAGGCTTGAGCGT
Organism: Hansschlegelia zhihuaiae; assembly: GCF_004103825.1. GTDB lineage: Bacteria > Pseudomonadota > Alphaproteobacteria > Rhizobiales > Methylopilaceae > Methylopila > Methylopila zhihuaiae. Next base: position 84,438 of record NZ_RYFI01000016.1, on the reverse strand, counting down.
CGATAGATGTCGCGGCGGACGTCGAAGCCGATCGCGCCGTAGAGAGCGCGGATCCGCGGGCAGGAGATCGAGCCTGGACCTACGCCGTGTGAGATGACGACATGGCGGAACGGAAGGCGCAGCAGGTCTGCGTGCGCGCCATGTCCGTTCTCGCTCGCCGGCGCGATCGCGACGTCGACGCTGCGGCAAAGCCGGGGGGCGTCGCCGAGGTCGCCGAGCAAAGGAAGCGGGAACGCCGGGTCCGCGCCGTCGGGCGCGCCGATGAGCCCGATCGGCCGCAGTCCGAACTCCGGATGGGCGAGAAGCGCGAGCGCGAGGTCGCGGCTTGCGGGGCCAGCTCCGATCAAGGCGGTCGGAACGCCCCACCACCACCGCGTCTTGAGCAGCCCGCGAAGAAGCTCCTCGCCATAATGTCCGACCACGAACATCAATAGGCCGACGCACGCCACCTCGAGCGCGACCCAGAGCGAGAACGATCCGCCGCCGGCCGCGACCGTCAGGCTGACGCAGGCGAACAGCGCGATGCCGACGCCGCGCAGCCTCAGCCGGGCGACCGGATCGAGTCCCCATTCGGCGTAGAGGTTGAGCGCAAGGAACGCCGCCAGGCAGCCGGCGGCCGGGATCGGGAGCGCCTCCGACGCCTCCGACAAGCCGAGCGCAGGCAGGAGTCGAAGCGCGGCGGCTTCGCAGCTTAAGGCGATCGCAAGGTCGCCGGCCACGAGGGCTGTGAACACGGCCGCGCGCCGCCCGGCTCGCGCCGCGATCGCGCGCGCCCGAGCCAGCCCATCTCCTGCGGCGAGCGCCGCGACCGACGTCGTGAGAGGAGCGGCGGTCGGCGGGATGGCCAGTCGCTGCGAAGCGATGTCCATGAGGGGCTCCGGACCTGATCAGGATGGGGGCGCCCGGCCGCGATGGATGCGGCCAGGCGGATCCGGGACCGCTATTCGGCCGCGATGGCGGGCGTAGCCGGCGGCGCGCCGCGCTCGGCGTCCTGCGAGACGCAGGCCTCGATCCAGGCGTAGGTCGAGACGAGGCCGTCGCGCAGCAGCGTCTTGGGTTCCCAGCCGAGCACGGACCGCAGCCGCGAATTGTCGCTGTTGCGGCCGCGCACGCCCTGCGGCTTGGAGACGTCGTGGGTCTTCACGACCGTCTTGCCCGCGACGCCGGCGACGATGTCGACCAGCTGATCGACGCTGACGAGTTCATCCGTGCCGAGATTAAGCGGCGCGGCGTGGTCCGACTGCATGATGCGGTAGATGCCCTCGACGCAGTCGTCGATATACATGAACGATCGGGTCTGCTTGCCGTCGCCCCAGATCTCGATCGTGTCGCCGTCCTTCACGCCGGCGACCTTTCGGCAAATTGCCGCCGGCGCTTTCTCCCGACCGCCGTCATAGGTTCCGAGCGGGCCGTAGACGTTGTGGAACCGGACCGAGCGGGTCTCGATCCCATAATCCTCATGGAAGTACTGGCACAGCTTCTCCATGAAGAGTTTCTCGAGGCCGTAGCCCTCCTCCGGTTCGGCCGGGAAGGCGTCCTCCTCCTTCAGCGGCGTCACGTCCGGCTCATGCTGGAGGTACATCGGGTAGACGCAGGCGGAAGACGAGAACAGGAAGCGCGGGATCTTCGCCTCGCGCGCCGCGTGGATCATATGGGCGTTGATCAGCGTGTTGTTGATCGAGATTTCGGCGTGCGAGCCGCTGATGTAGCCGATGCCGCCCATGTCGGCCGCGAGGTGGTAGACTTCGTCAACGCCGCCGATCACGGCTCGGCAGTTCTCTGCGAGACGAAGGTCGCAGACGGTGAATTTGTCGGCCGCCGAGGCTTCGTATTCAGGCGCCTTGATGTCGACGCCATGCACCCAATAATCTTTTTTAACGAGGTATTTGACGAGATGATGACCGATAAAACCGCCGGCCCCCGTCACCAGTGCTCGCTTTTTACTCATCGTTATCTCCCGTATATAGAGCAAATAGCAGCATATTCAGGAGGTGATGAGGGCTCCAATACTATATGGGGGTAACTCAAGCCGCTCGGGGGTCCTCCCTTTGGCTCTGCCGGCCGATCTTGGCGGACGCCAGACGGGCGGCCGCCAGAACCAGGAAGGCGGGCACGATGTGAAGGTAGCGACGCCACAGGCGGCGGGGTTCCGAGCAGAGCCGGAACAGCCATTCGAGGCCGCGCTTCCGCATCCATTCCGGCGCCTGGCTCTTGACGCCCGCGAGGAAATCGAACGCCGCGCCGACGCCGACCATCACAGGCGCCTCGATGCGTTCGCGATGCGCCGCCATCCAGCGTTCCTGCTTGGGCGTGCTGAGGCCGACCCACAGGATGTCCGGACGCGCTTCGTTGATCGTGCGCACCGTCTCCTCGTCCTCCTCGGCGCTGAGCTCCCGAAACGGAGGCGAGATCAGGCCCACGACCTGGAGGCCGGGATGCGCTTCGCTCAGGCGGTCGCGAAGCCGCTCCGCGACGCCGGGCGCGCCGCCATAGTAGAAGTGGCGGTAGCCGCGCGCCGGCGAGAGCGCGGTCAGCGCGAGCATGAGATCGGGGCCGTAGACCCGTTCGATGTGGTCGTGGCCGAGGCGCCGGGCGAGCCACACCAGAGGCATCCCGTCCGGCGTCACCATGTCGGCGCGATTGTGCAGCGCCTGCAGGAATCGGTCGCGCCGGCTCTCGATCACGCCATGGACGCCGGTGATGCAGACGTAGCGCCGGCTCCGCTCCGCGATCCAGCTCGCCATGGCGTCGACCGCGTCGTCCATGCGGATGAGGCTGACATGCACGCCCAGCAGGTCGACGCGTGCGGGCGTCATGTCGCGAGGCTCGGCAAGGGCAGGACCGGGTCCGCCTGTCCGGCGATCAGCCGGTCGAAATAGGCGATGGTGTGCTCGAGGCCGTCTTCGAGCGACACCTTCGGCCGCCATTTGAGCAATTCGCGCGCCCGCTCGATATCGGGACGCCTCCTCGTCGGATCGTCTTCCGGCAGCGGCCGGCGGACGATCTGCGAGCGCGAGCCCGTGAGGTCAATGACGAGCCGCGCGAGTTCGCCGATGGTGATCTCGGTCGGGTTGCCGATATTGACCGGCAAGGGCACGTCGCCCGGCACGTTCATCAGGCGCATGAGGCCCTCGACGAGGTCGTCCACATAGCAGAACGAGCGGGTCTGCTCGCCCTCGCCATAGATCGTGATCGGCTCGTTCCTGAGCGCCTGGACGATGAAGTTCGACACCACCCGGCCGTCGTTCGGATGCATGTTCGGGCCGTAGGTGTTGAAGATGCGCGCGACGCGCACGGCCAGATGGTGCTGGCGGCGATAGTCGAAGAACAGCGTTTCGGCGCAGCGCTTGCCTTCATCGTAGCAGGCGCGCGGCCCGAAGACGCTGACGCGGCCGCGATAGTCCTCGGTCTGCGGATGGATCTCGGGATCGCCATAGACCTCGCTGGTTGAGCTCTGGAGGATCCGACAGCGCAGGCGCTTCGCCAGTCCGAGCATGTGAATGGCGCCGAGAACGCTCGTCTTGATCGTCTGGACCGGGTCGTGCTGGTAATGGATGGGCGAGGCCGGGCAGGCGAGATTGTAGATCTCGTCGACCTCGACATGGAGCGGCAGGGTGATGTCGTGCCGCAGCAGCTCGAAGCCGGGGCTCGACTGCATGTAAGGCTGCACGTTGCGGCGCGAGCCCGTGAAGAAATTGTCGACGCACAGGACGTCGTGTCCCTCGCCCAGCAGCCGCCCGCACAGATGCGAGCCAATGAAGCCGGCGCCGCCGGTGACGAGAATGCGCTTCTGCATGGCACGGCTCCACGTCGATTAGGACTGAAGCAGGCGCATGCGGGCCGGCGCGCCTCAATTGCTCATGCGGACAGTCGCGCCTCGCCGGCGAAGACGCTCGAATTACCCCTCCCCGTCGCGCCGTTTGGTCCTGGACGCCGGACAGACCTGCCCGGCTCGTCCCGTCTGAGAGCTTTGGAGTAATCCCAAAGCGCGCCGCCGCCTTCCCGATGGGCGCGGGGCCGATCGCGTCGGCAGAATTAGTCTTTCCCTCGCGAACGGGCGGCGCCCGGTCGGGCCGGATCGTCCGGCCGCGACCGCGCGCTCCGTCCGGCCGACGGAGGATCGATGACACGGGAGCGACATCGCCTGAATGGCGCGACGAGGCCGATGGCGGCGTTTGCGGCCGCCGTCATGCTGGCGGCCCCCGCAGCGACCGTCTTTCCCGGTCAGGCGAGGGCGCAGACCGCGTCCGCGCCCTACCGTCTGGCTCCGGGCGACCGGATCAGCGTCGTGGTGCTCGGTCAGACGGAGCTGTCCGGCGACGTGCTGGTCAGCGACGGCGGCGGCGTGGGTCTGCCGCTTCTGGGCGCGATCGATCTGCGCGATCGGACGCCGCTCGAAGCCGAGAAGTTGATCACCGGCCAGCTCAGCCAAGGCTATCTCGAGCGGCCCATCGTGACCGTGCGGATCGTCGAGTTCCGGCCGGTCTACGTCATGGGCGGGGTGCGCACGCCCGGAAGCTATCCCTTCCGCTATGGC
>NZ_RYFI01000016.1:0-79843 GCF_004103825.1 Hansschlegelia zhihuaiae | reverse complement strand
GGCGCCGCGGAGCCGGTGCAGGTCGCATCGAGGGCGGAGTTCCTGATGGCGGACGAGCGGGTTCGCCTGCTCGAAGCCAGTCGCCGCCAACTCCTGATCCGCAGCGCCCGTCTGGAAGCGCAGCGCGATGACCAGGACGGCTTCAAGATTCCTGAGGAGCTGGACCCCCGGTCCAAAGAGATCGCGGACATCGTCAGCCAGGAGACGGAGCTGCTTCGGACCCAGAGACAGTCGTTCGCCGAACGTCTGGAGTTTCTGCGGGCCCAAAAGCCGCGGCTCGAAGCCGAGATCGCCGGCGTGACCGCTCAGGCCGACGCCGAGCGGACCCAGCTGCAACTGATCCGGTCGCATCTGGTCGACTATTCGAAGCTGCTCGCGAGCGGTCTGGCGCGTCGATACACGGGCATCGAGCTCCAGCGCGAGGAGGCTCGCAACGAGGGCAACATCGCCCGCTTCGCGGCCGAAGTGGCGCGGCTCGAGATCGGCATCGGCGAGGTGGCGATTCGGATCAATGAGACGAAGGACGGCTATTTCCGTCAGGTCCTGGGCGATCTCGCCGATGTGCGGCTGAGGCTGCGCGACCTTGACTGGCAGATCCCGGTGGCGCGCGAGCTTCGCGAGGCGCGGGCCCAGACGAGCGGCGGATCGCTCGTCGCCGCCGACCAGGCGGATCCCGCTCGGCGCATCGTCGTCGTTCGCACGTCAGGGGGCGTCCGGGAGACCGTCGAGGCCGGTCCCGACACGCTGCTTCAGCCCGGCGACATCGTGGATGTCTCGCGCCGTCCGCTGGATTACGCGCTGCCTGCGTCGGGGCAGGCCAAGCGCCTCGCGCTCACTCCTATACAGACATCGCCACAGTAGTCCGGCCGCGGTGGGTACGATGATTAATCCATAATCGCCACTTCGTAATCCGGCTGCGTATCATTTTGACAACAACACTTAGAATAAATTCAAAAATATCTGGATGAGCTTCGAAGATTCCAACCGGAGGACAACATGGTTGCGGCGATCAGGCCCTTGATCCTGAGCGGGGGCGCGGGCACCAGGCTCTGGCCGACCTCTCGCGACACGATGCCGAAGCAGTTCGTCCCCCTCATCGGCGAGCGATCGAGCTTCCAGGAGACGGTCCTGCGGGTGCGGGGCGAGGATTTCTCGGATCGCCCGATCGTGGTCACGAACGCCGCGCACCGAATGCTCGTCGAGCGGCAGTTGGCCGAGATCGAAGCCGTGGCGGATCTGCTCCTTGAGCCGGTCCGCAGGAACACGGGTCCTGCGGTTCTCGCGGGCTGTTGCCTCATCGCGGAACAGGACGCCCGGGGGCCGGTCCTCGTGCTCGCCGCCGATCACGCGATGCCCGACGTCGCCGGCTTCCATGCCGCGGTCAAGGTCGGGCTGACGGCGGCGCGGCGCGGCCGTCTTGTCACCTTCGGGATCGAGCCGGACTGCCCGGCGACCGGCTACGGCTATATCGAGCCCGGCCGCGAACTGCCGGGGGGAGGCCGGACGATCGACCGCTTCGTGGAGAAGCCCGACGCCGCCAACGCGGCTCGCCTGATCTCGGCCGGGGCGCTTTGGAACTCGGGCAACTTCCTGTTCCAGGCGAAGGCCGTCATCGATGAGTACGACCGCCTCGACCGCGAGACGCTCGCGGCCGTCCGGGAGGCTCTGTCGCGGGCGGACAGACAGTCCGGCGCGGTGGCGCTCGACGCCGCGTGCTTCGGCCGGGCTGCGAAGACATCGTTCGATTACGCCGTGATGGAGCGCACCGCCCGCGCCGCGGTGGTCTCGCTGTCCTGCGGCTGGAACGACATCGGCAGCTGGGACGCCTTGTGGTCGCTCTCCTCGAAGGACGACGACGGCAACGTCCCCCACGGCGCCGTCGAGTTCGTCGACGCGCATGACTGCTACGTCTCCTCGAACGGGCCGGTGACCTCGCTGCTCGGCGTCAGCAACCTCGTGGTCGTCGCCAACAAGGACGCGATCCTGGTGGCCGATCGCGGCCGCAGCGGCGATGTGAGGTTCGTGGTCGACGCGCTGAAGGCCCGCGGGCGGCCGGAGGCCGTGAGCCATGCCCGCGTGCAACGGCCATGGGGCTGGTACGAGTCGCTTGAGGCGGGCGAAGGCTTTCAGGTCAAGCGCATCTTCGTCGAACCGGGCGGCCGTCTGTCGCTTCAGACACACCGTTTCCGGGCCGAACACTGGGTGGTGGTCCGGGGCGCGGCCCACGTCACCGTGGGCTCGGAGGTCAGGGTCCTGAGACCCGGCGAGCACGCCCACATCCCGCTCGGCGAGGTCCATCGGCTGGAGAACTTCGGCAACAGCCCGATCGAACTGATCGAGGTCCAGAACGGAACCTACCTCGGCGAGGACGACATCGTCCGGCTGGAGGACGTGTACCGCCGCGAAGCGCATCCGGCGGCCGCCGCCGAATGAGCGGCCTCGCCGCAACCAGCCCGGACCGTTCCTCCGGCCCAGACATCCACCCGGCGCGGACGGCGCGCCAGGCGGGCAGACGAGGCGACGCGCGCGCGATGGACTGGATTCCTCAGGATGTCATCCGGGTCGCGCCGTCCGGGCTGCGCGTCGACCGGGAGGCGCAAGCCTGGAGCACGCTCTTGGCGCTCCGCCGCCGCGCCTGGCTGATCATCCTCCTCGCCGTTCTCGGCGCGGCCGCCGCGGGGGTCGCGCTGGCGGTCCTTGACCGGACCTATATGGCCGAGGCCCTCATCCAGGTCGATTTCGGCCGCGAGCAGCCAGCCTCCGTCGCCCAGTCCGCCGCGGGCGTGCAGATCGACCCCAGCGCGCTCGTCGAGGATGAAGCCCGGCTGATCCGGTCGCGGGCCGTCGCACGTGGCGTGATCGAACGCCTCGCGCTCGACAAGGACGCGGCCTTCGCGCCGCGCGAAACATTTCTGTCGCGCCTGACAGCTCCCTTCGCCACGGAGCAGGAGTCCAGCAACCGCGCCCGCGCCGACGCCATCGCGGTCGCGCTCCTCAAGGGCCTGACGGTCAAGAACGACACCCGCTCCTATCTGATCGCCGTCTCGTACTCCTCGACCGATCCGGACCGATCGGCCCGGCTCGCCAACGCCTTTGCGGAGGAATATCTCCGCGCTCGCATCGATGCCAGCATCGAGGCGGCCGAGCGCACCCGGGACTGGCTCGCAATGCAGGTCCGCGACGCGCGAGACGCGGCGGCCCGCGCGGAGGACGCGATCTCCGCCTTCCACACTCAGAACGGGCTGCTGGAGGCAAGTCCCCAAGGCGGCGGCGTCGACCAGGGCCAGCTTCGTGACGCCATGGTTCAGCGCGGCGACGCCACGCTTGCCCGCATAGCGGAGGAAAGCCGTCTCAAGCGCGCCCATGAGGCGATCGCGGCCGGCTTCGCGCCCTCCGTTCCGGACCAGGCCGAAGCCGGAATGATGCAACGCCTCGTCGAGGCGCAGGCCGCCGCGAAGGCCGCCGTGAATGACGCTCGCATCGCCTACGGGGCCCGTCATCCCAATGTCGAGCGCGCCACGGCGGCGCTGGCCGAGGCGCAGATGCGGCTCGACGTCGAGACGAAGCGGATCCTGGCGGGGATCGAGACCGGCGTCGCCGCGGCGCGCGCGACCGAAGCGACGCTGACGCAACAGGTCGACCGGCTCCAAGGTTCCTTGATCCGAACGACGCTTCTCGAGGCCAAGCTCAGGAGCCTGCAGGCCGACGCTTCCGCGCTGCGGGAGCGGGCGCAGACCCTGACCGAGAGCTTCGAACGGGCGCGTGCGCTCTCCGAACTCAGGACCACCACCGCCAAGGTCGTGCTTCCGGCACAGGCCACGACGGTTCCGTCGGGGCCGAACCCGCCGATGATCATCGCGGGCGGCATCTTGGGAGCGATCGGTTGCGGCGTCGTCTCCGCGCTATTGCTTGAGCGTCGCGACACCGGCTTCCGCAGCGCGTCCGAGCTCGCGGACGGCGGCGTGCGGTGTCTCGGATCGCTGCCGGAGATCGCGCCGCGCGCGCCCCCGGTCGAAAAGGCGCTGTTCTCGGAAAGCGTCCGGCAGATCGCCGCCACGGCCGGCCTGCTTGGCCCGCCCGCGTCGCCGCAGGTCGTCATGGTGACGTCTGTCGAGCCCCGCGAGGGCAAGTCCGTGCTGATGGTCGCGCTGGCGCGTTGTCTCGCGGACGCCGGGCAGCGGGTGCTCGCCATCGATGCGAGCCCCGCGGCGGCGGGTGAAACCCTTGCCGACGAAAAGGCGACGCTCGAACGCCTGCTTGAAGGCGAACGCTCCTTGCCCGAGGCGCCCGAACCGGCCAGCCGCGTCCGCGTCGTGCGCCGGGCGTCGGGGCTCGGAGGGGGCCAGGAACTGTTCGGCGGCGCGTTCGACGGCCTGATCCAGAAGGCGCGGCGGCACTACGACGCCATCCTGGTCGAGGCTCCGCCGATTTCCCTCGTGGCGGACGCCCTGATCCTTGGCCGCAGCGCCGACGCGGTCGTCCTGGCGGTCCGCTGGCGGAAGACGCGCCGCGCCGCGGTCGCGGAGTGCCTCGAGCGCCTCACACAGTCCTCCGTCGACGTCGTGGGCGTCGTCCTATCGCGCGTCAACGACCACGAAGGCCGTCGCGGCCACGACGCCAAGGGACGTTCAATTTATTTCCGACGTCACGCCGATCCCGTCAGCCTGTCCTGAGGAGGGCCCAAATGCGCGTCCTGATCACCGGAGGAAACGGCTATGTCGGACGGGAGGTCGTGCGTCTCCTCGCGGATGAGCATGACGTCTGCGTCGTCGACAACCTTCGCGCCGGGCCCTTGCGGATCGCGCCGGCGATCCTTGCGCGCATCCGCTTCGAGCAAGAGGATATCGAGGACGGCGAAGCGATGGCGAGACTCGCCCGCGACGTGCGGCCGGAAGCCGTGATCCATCTCGCCGCTATCCATTACATACCGGAATGCGAGGCTGATCCGTCCGCCGCGGTGCGGACCAACGTGGTGGGCACCGTCAACCTGCTGCGGGTCTGCCCGAGCGGCTGCCGCTTCGTGTTCGCGAGCTCGGGCGCGGTCTATGCGCCAGCCTCCGAACCCCATGACGAGGCGCGGGCCCGGATCGGGCCGAACGACGTCTACGGGCTCACAAAGCTCCAGGGCGAAGCCTATGTCGGTCATCTGGCGGGTTCGAGCGGCCTCAGCGCCGTCAATGTCCGCCTGTTCAACGTCATCGGCCCCGGGGAGACCAACCCCCATCTGGTGCCCGAGATCGTGGCGCAGCTGCGCTCCGGCCGGAAAACCATCAAGCTCGGCAATCTCTGGCCGAAGCGGGACTATGTCCACGTCCGCGACGCCGCCCGCGGCTTTGTGGCGACGGCGCTGAACAGCAAGGTGGAGGCCGCGGAGACGATTACGGTCAACCTCGGCACCTCGCGCTCCTATTCGGTCGCGGAGGTCCTGCGAAAGCTGCGGCGGATCGCCGGCGTCAAATTCACCATCGAACAGGACGAAGGCCGGATCCGGACCGTCGACCGGCCCCATCTCGCGGCCGACATTCGCCGCATCCAACAGCTCTTCGGCTGGGAGCCGCGGCTGTCCATCGATGAGGCGCTGGCCGATCTCTGGATAAACCCCGACCTGTCCGAACGCCTGATCGCCCGCTACGCCTAGAGCTGAAGGCCGTTCGCGATGTCGTAGAGCCCCATGAGGCGCTGGATCGCCATGCAGGCGATCGGAAGCGGGTCCCGCAAATGATGGCTCAATGCGTTCCAGTCGGATGCGGTGAGGGTCCAAGGCGTCGACAGCTTGCCGAGCAGAGCCCAGGGCCTCGTGACGCTTTCGGCAGTGAGATCGTTCGGATGATCGCCGGCGGACACAGACTCGTCGCTGCCGATCGCCACGAAGTTCAGTCCCGCGATCATCACAAGATTCATATTATACCAGAAGCGCGGGTTGCACTCGATGAAGGCGATGGATCCGTCGTCCGCCTGGCGAACGTCGAAACCCAGGACGCCGTCGTAGCCGAGCCAACCGATGATCCGCCGGGCATGCTGATCGATGGACGCGTTCTTCATGAACTCGAGCTCTCGGCTCGTCTTGCAATAGATCGCGCTTGAAGCGACTTCGCCCTGGCGGCAGCAATAGAATGCTGAAAGGTCGCGGCCGGGAAAAAATGCCTGCAGGAGAATCGGCTGGTAGTCGATCTCGAGCTTGTCGATTTCGTCCGTCGCCTCGATCTTGAGGACGCCAGCGCTGCCCCACATCGCGAGCGGTTTGACGACCGCCGGCATAGGCGCTTCCCCGCTTGCCGCAGCGGCCAGCAGGTCATCGCGGGTCGCGAAGCATTGGGTCGAGGGATGCGGGACGTTCAGCTCCCCGCATAACGCCACGAACCGCCATTTGTCGTCCAACTGGTCAAACACCTCGGGAGAGGGGACCGGGAAGCAACTTGCGTTGATCAGATGACGATGTCGGGCGAGGAAGCGTGTGCTCGCCAAGCAGGACGGCAGCACGAATGTGATGCCGAACTCGTCGCAGACCTGATTGATCCGGCGGTCGTCTCCGTCCGAGAAGCGTGTCCCGACAAGTGGGATGAACCGTCGGCAGAACGACGAGAGCCGCAGGGGAACCGCGTTGCGCGTTCCCAACACGAAGACATCGTTGAAGGTTTCTGCCGCGCATCGAAGCACGCGATATTGCAGCCGAAAGCCTTCTGCGAGCACGAGAGCTCGCCTCCGCGTCGATGCGGAGACATCCGATGGCAAAAGTGCGACGTGTTGCTCGACTTGCGGGCTCACCTACATGGAGCCTTCTGTTCGCGGCCCGTTCGCCTCAATGGCGACCGTCTGACTTCACTGCGATGGCGCTTGTCGTGGCGCCATCGGACGTGGGGCTTCGGTGAACCAGCGACTGAGCCGCGCCTCTACGAGAAAATGAACGAGAACTCCGACGAAGATGCAGGTCAGCACGCCGATGCCGCGGAGCGTCGCGCTCGGCAGCGCCAGGAAAGGCGATTGAGCGATCAGCTTTCCTAAGACAGAGAGCACGAACCAGTGCGACAGGTAGATGCTGAACGAGGCGTCGCCCACGATGCGGCCGGGCCGCGCCAAGGTCGGATGCGTCTCGAACAGCGGCTCGAGCCGCATGACTCCGACCAGAACCGTTCCCGACAGAGCCATCCTCAAGATGGACCCGGCTTCTCGCTCATGGAGCCATGGCGCCAAGGCGAGGAAAGACAGGACGGCCGCGGCGGCGAACACCAAAGGTCTCGCCGACGAGGTCTCCTTGTGCCTCAGCAGCCATCCGAACGCGAAAGCCAGCATGAACGGGTTGATCAGATCGAAGATGAACCAGCCTCCGATCGGATCTGATCCGATCGCCACTCCGGCGAGACCGAGGCCGACCAGCGTCCAGCCGAACCACCCCTTGAACTTTTCGAGGCCGCCGCAAGCGATCAGGCCCGCGACCATGACGTAGAAAATGAACTCCATCTCGAGCGTCCACCCGAGCGGCAGCAGAGGCATCAGACCCTGGGGCAGGGCGAGAAACGACATCAAGACGAAGAGAGCGCCCTGTTCAGCTCGCGCGCTGAGCGGCCAGGCCGGATGGATCACGAAGGCGATCAGCATCATTCCTGTGAACAGCCAATAGAGCGGGTAGACTCGATACGCCCGCGAAATGAGGAACCGACGAGCTTCCTTGACCTTTTCGACCTGCATGCAGATCGAATAGCCCGAAAGCATGAAGAACAGTTCGACCCCGAAGCCGCCAAGGAGACTATAAATCCAGTTGTCCGTCATCTTGGCGTCGGACATGTGCTTGACGATGAGATCCGAATGCCAAAGCACGACGCTGGCCGCGGCCATCGCGCGAAGCCACTGGATATCGGCGCGTCGTGATTTGGACATGCGCTTCCTCCGAGTGACCTAAGAGCGTCTCATTCCGACGAGCGAGGCTCGTGCCGGAGGCGGCGACGCGACGCATATCCTCGGCGGTGTTTCACTCCGCGGCCGTCCGCCAGCCTGTCTCGATCGGCCAGGGGGCTGTCGCAGATCGGCCGGCGAAGCAGGCCGCGGGCGCAGAGCCGACATAGCCCGCCCCGATCCTTGCGATCTTCATGAAGCCTCCTCCCGCCCTGTCGCGACCTCCCAGGAGGCGCGCGAGACCCGCTGCCCGGCGAGCGTCAGGGCGGCGCCAGCCTCGGATCCGAAGCGAAGTATGTCGGCGCGATCGCGAGCCATCCAGAAAGCGGACGGGGTAGCGCAGCCGTCTCCAAGGGGACGTTAGGCGATCCACGCTCGAGGCTCTCGGGTCGCCCACGACCCGAGAGAGGTACTTCGCGATCACGTCCCCCACGTCTTCTGAGCCGTTGCCGCTCGGTCCGCTGATCTGACTTAGTCGTTCCGTCGGACGGACTTGATCACCCGCCGTTTCGCTGTCCGGCCTTCGGGAGCAACCAGTCGATGCGTAACATGAACGCCGCAGTGGCGAGCCGCGCGCCGGCGAACGACGACGCGCGGCGCATGCGTATCCTCTCCGCCATCATCGTGCCGCCGCATCTCTCGGCCAGCGGCGCCGCCCGCGCCGGCGAGGAGCTGAGCGCAGCCCTGACGGCTCATTGCGACGTGACGGTCGCGAACATGATGAAATCCGTCCCGCCGCTGTCTCCCTGGGGCAGGCCGGCGCGCCGGGCGCCGGTCGCCACGAGCCTGCCGCCGCTGGCGCCCTGGTCGCGCCTTCCGCAGCGCTTCAGCACGTTGTTCTACCGCTCGAACATCCCGGACCTGATCGCTATGGGAGGGTACGACCTCGTCCATCTCCACAATCCGATGCCGGCCTTGGAGCTTGAGCGGGCGGCCCGCGCATGCCGGGCGCGGCGCATCCCTTACGTGATCTCCACCCACGGCTTCAACGAAGTGGCGAACGGCGAACGGATCCACGACTTTGGGCCGGTTCGAAGGCTCGTCTGGCGACGATACGCGGTGGAGCCGGTACGCCGCGCCGTCGCCGGCGCGGCGGCCGTGTTGACGCTGTCGCCTGCAGACGAGCCCATCGTGCGCGCCATGGGGTTTCGGGGACGAACGATCGTCGTCAGCAACGGCGTCGCCCGGCCGCCTGCGTCGGACCCGCACGACGACGCCCGCATCTGCGCCTCGCTTGGCGTCCCGCCGGTTCGGGAGCCCGGCCAGATCACGTGCATGTTTCTCGCCAATCACACGCCCAATAAGGGGCTCCCAGTTCTGTTCCAGGCGTTCGCCAAGCTGAAGCGGCCATGTCTGCTCATCGTGGGAGGGGAGACCAGGACCTGCGTCGACTACGAAGCCGTGAAGCGGGCCTGCGGACCCGGGCGTCAGGTCGTCGTCACTGGCCGGCTGCACGATGATGCGCTCGGCGCGCTGTTTCGGCGGTCCGATCTCTTCGTCTTCCCGACTCTCGCCGACACCTTTCCGCTCGTCGTGCTGGAGGCCATGGCGCACGGACTGCCGGTCGTGGCGTCCGACGTGGGCGGGATCCCGCACGAGATCGACGCGGGCAGCGGAGTTCTGGTCCCGCCCGGCCAAGCATTGGCGCTTGCGAGGATCATTGACCGACTGGCGGCGCAGCCCGACCGGTTGCGCGCCATGGGCGATTGCGCCCGCAGGCGCGTTCAGTCCGAATTCAGTTGGGAGAAGGCGGCAGAGCGGGCTTTCGCAGGGTATGAGACGACCTTAGCCGAGCGCTCGCCTCATGATGACGCGCATGCGCTTCGTAATCGGCCTGTCGCGGTTGCGCAGTGAGCCTCGCGGATCGGATCGCAGCCCGCGGCGGCGCCGCGATCATCGGCGGCGCCGTGGCCGCGGCGCCTCAGGTGAAGACCGCCTTCTGGACGCTCTTCAATCAGGCGACCGTCAGCATCGGCGCGTTTCTCGTAAACGTCATGCTGGCGCGCCACCTGCCGCCTGGCGAATATGGCGCCTACGCGCTGCTGCTGGCGGCCGTTCTGAGCTTGCAGATGGTGCTCGCCTCACTGGTGTTTCACCCTCTCTCGATCCTGCGAAGCGTCGCCGATCCTGACGAGAGCGCGAACATAACCCGATCGAGCATCGTGCTCGCGGGCGTCGTTTGCGCGCCGCTTGCGACGGCCCTTGCGGTCGGCTTGCTGTTCACCGGACGGGCCGATCTTCTCGCCCCGGCGCTCGCATTCTTTCTGGCCTGGCAGTTTCAGGAGACGACGCGCCGCAATCTTTTGTCCGAATTGCGGTTCCGCGCCGCCGCGCTCGGGGACACCGTCTCCTATCCCGGCCAGGCGGTCTTGGCGATGTGCCTCGCCATGACCGGAGAACTCACCCTCGCACATCTTCTCGCCGGCGCCTCGATGCTGTTTCTGACGGGGGCGGGGCTGCATCTTGCGCAACTCGGCGTTCCTCATCGGGGCCCACTGCATTTCAGGCGCATCGCCAAGGCGTTCTGGGCGACGGGACGATGGTCCCTGCTTAGCAACGTCGTCTCGTCCGTCCGCCTGCTGGTCTCCCCCTGGGCGCTCGCTTGGCTCTACGGCCCGGCGGCCAACGCCTTGTTTCAGGCGTCGATGAACATCGTCGCGGTCGCCAACCCCATCGTCACCGGCCTGTGCAACATCATTCCGCAAACGGCCGCCCGCGAGAGTCAGCATGGGGTCGCGCGAGCCTGGCGAGCGTCGCGGATCTATGGGTTTCTCGGGGCGCCGCTTATCGCGACGGTCTATGGCCTGGCTTTCGCGCTGCCGCAGCAGACGCTTCGGCTGATTTACGGCGATGGTTCGCCCTATGTGACGCTGGCCGACGCGGTGCGCATCCTGGTGGTGGGCTCGGCGCTCGCCTATTCGACAGAACTGATCTGCTCGTTCTTCCACGGCGTCGACAGGCCGCGCGCGGCTTTCTTGACGAATGCGGCGGGAGCGACTTCGTCTGCAATCCTCGCCTTCCCGTTGATCTGGGTTGGGGGCGTCGACGGCGCCTGCGCGGTGGTCGCCATCTCGAACGCGGTTCGGCTCGGCGCGTCCTGCTTCCTTCTCTCACGGATGATCGCGCGTGATGTCCGGTAGCGCCTTCCGTCCGCAGGGTCTCCGTCTCGAAGGTGGCGTCACAGCCGTCACGGCGGCCGCCGGCCTAACCCCTAATCGCAGTTGTCCCGGCGATAGGGTTCCGCACCAATCGGACGTCTCGGCCGAGGAGGACATTCCAGTGATCGTGACCGTCGTTACGCCCACCCTGAACGGCGCCGCGTATATCGCGGAATGCATCGACTCCGTGAAGCGCAATCACGGACCGGGCTATGAGGTCGACCACGTCATCGTCGACGGGGGCAGCACCGACGGAACGGTCGAACTCGCCCGCAAGCGGGGAGCGCGTGTCCGCGAGGGCCGCGACGACGGCATTTTTGACGCGATCAACAAGGGCTCGTTCGAATCGAAAGGCGACCTGCTCGGGTTCCTCGGCGCCGACGACGTGATGCTGGACGGCGCCCTGGCCGCGGTGACGGCCGCTCATCGTCGGCGCGGGCGGCGCTGGATCGTCGGCGGGATCCGCTGGATCGACGACAAAGGCGCCCGCCTTGGCGAACTCGCCGCGCCGCCTTCGTGGATGACGACCCGCATGCATGTCTGCCTCGGCTGGAACCCGATCATGCACATGTCGACATACATCACGCGCGATTTCTTCACGGAGCTCGGCGGCTTCGACAAACGATTCAGGGATTCCGGCGACTACGACCTGTTCGCGCGGGCGCTCGCTCGAGCTCCTTATGAGCGGGTGGCCCGGCCGCTCACCTGCTTCCGCCGGACGGGCGAGAACAACAGCGCGGTCCATACCGCCAGAACCTCCGCCGAGAACCGGTCGGTGAGGAGCGCCCTCGGTCCCCGCTCCGAGATCGAGCGGATGATGTGGCGCGCCGTGCTCAAGGCCTGGATGAACGGCCGCAATCCCGGCTGGATGGCGGCCAAGTTCGCCGGCGCGGCCCAGTATCGGCTTGGTCTTCAGAAGAAAGCGTATTTCTGAGCCCGGCCTGTTGGAAGGGGCGCTCGCCGTGGGCGCGAACTGGGCTCTGACGGAGGCGTCGGCCGGCCGGCGTCTCAAGCGAGATCGGCCAGATCTTCACGACCGTTATGTCGGGCTTCTGTTCTTCACGCTCGTCGGCTACGCGACGCTTGGCAAGGGCTTCGCGTATCTGGGCGTGCCGCCGCTTTTCATCGGTGAGATCGTCCTGATCCTTGGATTGGCGTCCTTGCTGGTCTCGGGATGTTGGATCGCGATCGCGACAAGCCTGCCGAACTTGCTGCTTCTCACCCTTATGGTCTGGGTGATGGCGCGGACTCTGCCATACGTCCGAGAATACGGGATCGACGCCCCGCGCGACAGCATGATCGTCATGTACGGGCTTTTCGCGCTGATCGTGACGGGGCTTCTGGTCGAAAAGCCCACCTCGCTGATCCGGACGCTGACTTCCTATTCCCGCTTCGCCTGGTTCTTCGGCTGGGCCGGCGGCCCCATCTACCACCTTACCAATCCCGGCTTCCTGACGGTCGTCGTGCCGTTCCAGCTTCCCCAAGTGAGGGCGGGCGAGGCGGGAGTTCATCTTGCGGGCGCCGCCGTATTCATGCTGCTCGGCCTCGGCCGGGCGAGCCGAACCTGGTGGCTGCTCCTGCTGGCGAGCGTGGTGATGGTGGTGCCGAGCCGCGCCGCGATGCTGAGCTGCCTCGTGCCCCTGGCGCTCGCCGTGATCCTGGGCGGCAAGATCCGGCGGGTCCTTCCGGGTCTCGCCGCCGGGGGCGCGCTGCTCGCGGTCGCCTATGCGGCCAATCTCGAAGTCGAGCTGCCGCTCGGCCGAAGCGTCGGTCCGGCCCAGATGGTCGACAATGTCGCGAGCTTGTTCGGCCGCAGCGACGCCTCGAACCTCGATGGCACCAAGACATGGCGGCTCAGATGGTGGGAGGCGATCCGCAACTATACGCTGCACGGAGATTACTTCTGGACCGGCAAGGGATTCGGCGTGAACCTTGCGGAGTCGGACGGCTTCCTGCTCGAAAAGGGCGCATCCTCCCTCAGGAGCCCGCACAACGGACACATGTCGATACTCGCGCGCGCCGGAGTTCCGGGCCTCATTCTCTGGATCGCGACCGGCGTCGCCTGGTACGTCGTGCTGGGCGCCGCCATCGTCCGGGCCCGTCGCCAGGGGCTGGAGCGATGGGCCTGCGTCTTCATCTGGCTGATCTGCTATGCGTCCGGCGCCCTCATCAACGCGTCCTTCGACGTCGCGCTGGAAGGACCCATGCTCGGCATCTGGTTTTGGTCGATCTTCGGCTTAGGGATCGGCGCGGTGATGGTTTTCGACGCGCAGCTCGCCTTGCCAAGCCGACGACATCGTTCACGACAAACAGCACGAGAGCAGCCCAAACGTCACCATGATACATCTGATTTAATCAATTTAGTTTGAGTTCTGAAATTATATTGATGCTTCAGAAAACAAAAATGATGTCAATCAAATCACATTTTATTATATGCATGGTAGCATGATGGGTATACGGTATTTAGTTCTTGCTATTGAAGATTTATCCTAAGTTAGCGCGTGCTGCAGAGTATTGGATAAAGTGTCTTCCTGAGGTGGAGGGAAGGCCGTGTCTTGAACAAGATCCTCGAACGATCAGGCGTCGCCGAGGACGCCGTCACGCGCATTGATGTCGGCCAGGCCCGCATCGATCGTCCGCCGGGATCGATCGCCGTCTCTCCCGGCGACGACATCCAGGCCCTGGTCGATGCGGCGAAGCCGGGGGCCGTGTTCTGGCTGGAGGCGGGAACGCATCGTCTCCAGTCGATTCAGCCGAAAGACGGTCAACAGTTCTTGGGCGAAAAGGGCGCGATCCTGAACGGTTCACGTCTGCTCACGGACTTCTCGCGTGACGGAGATGGCTGGTCGATCGGCGGCCAGACCCAGCAGGGCGAACGTCGAGCGCTCGATGAGGTGGTCGACGGCTTTGATCGCGGCGGGTTTCCCGACACCGTCTTTATGGACAACAAGCCGCTCAAGCCGGTCGCCTCGATCGACGATCTCGCGCCCGGCACGTTCTATTTCGACTACGCCAAGAACCGCATCCACCTCGCCGACGATCCAACCGGCCACAAGGTCGAGGCGGGCGTCGCGACCTACGCGTTCTTCGGCAACGCCAAGGACGTCAGGGTCGAAAACCTCATCGTCGAGAAATACGCCAATCCTGTGCAGCAGGGCGCGATCGGCGGCGGCGGCGCGCCGGAAGGCTGGGTGATCCGGGACAACGAGGTGCGGCTCAATTTCGGGGTCGGCGTCACGGCGGGAACCGACTCCCGGATCGTCGGCAACGATGTCCACAACAATGGCCAGATGGGCATTGGCGGCAATGGCGACGACATCCTCGTCGCCCGCAACGAGATCGCCAAGAACGGGTACTTCGCCGGCATCGATCCTTCCTGGGAAGGCGGGGGCTCCAAATTCGCGCAAACGGACGGTCTTGTCGTCCGGAACAACTACTCGCACCACAACAACGGCTTCGGACTGTGGACTGACATCGACAACATCAACACGCTCTATGAGGGAAATCGCATTGAATTCAACCTCGGCGGAGGCATCAACCACGAGATCAGCTATGACGCCACGATCCGCGGAAACACCTTTGTTGGAAACGGATCCGGGCAGGGCTGGCTATGGGGCAGCGCGATCCTTCTGCAGAACTCGAGCAACGTCGAGATCTACGACAACGCCATCGACCTCACCGGGTCAGGCAATGGCATTGGTCTCATTCAGCAGGATCGCGGCGACGGTCTCTTCGGGCCCTACGTGACGACCGGAAACCACGTGCATGGCAACGCGATCTTCTTGGCCCGGGATTCCGGTTCGTTCGGCGCCGTCGCCGATCACGACCTGAGGGGGCTTCTCGCCGGCCGCAACATTTTTGACGAAAACCATTATTACGTGCCCGACGTGGTCGGGGACCGCTGGGCCTGGGGTGGCTTCTACAATTGGAAGGACTACCGGGACGTGTCCGGCCAAGACGCGGACAGCACGCTGACGCTCCTGCTTATGGGCGGCGGCGGCGCGGATGTGATCCGTGGCGGTGGCAGGAACGACGTGCTCGTGGGGCGTGGCGGAGACGACCTCATTATATGCGGGGCCGGCCGCGACTGGATCGTCGGCGGCCGGGGGGACGATGATCTGGTCGCCGGGCGGGGAAAGGACACCTTCAATTTCGGCGCTCAGTTCGGCGATGACAGGGTCGAAAACTTCGTGCCTGCGGACGGGCCCGGCGAGGACAGACTCCGCTTCTCGTCCAACCTCTTCGCCACCGACGAGGACGTTCTGGACGCCGCCCGCAAGGTCGGTTCCGACGTCGTGATCGAGGCCGGCCGCAATTCCGTCCGTCTGCTCGATTTCAAGCTGTCCGACCTTGACGCGAACGACATCCTGATCTTCTAGGCCCGTGCGACCAGGGCGACATCGGCGGGCCGGCGCCGCATCCTCGCGCGGCTCGATCGCGCGCTCCGTCTAATCCCGAAGAGACGGCGGCCCGGCGGCCAGACCGCGCTACGGTCGGCGGATGCATCTTGGCGCCGCCGCCCTTTTTTCAGCCGCCGTCGCGCTCTCTTCGCCGAGCGGAGCGCGCGCCGCGACCTGGGTCGTCGACGGCTCGAGCGTCCGCGCCGACGACGCGGGACCAGGGGACGCGGAGCGGCCCCTGCGAACCATCGGACGGGCCGCCACGCGAGTTGCGCCAGGCGACACGGTGCTCGTCCGTCCGGGGCTCTACCGGGAGGCTGTGCTGTTGCCGCGAAGCGGCGCCGCGGACGCGCCGATCCGTTTTCGCGCGGAGCCGCCGGGCTCTGTCACCGTCACGGGCGCCGACCTGCTCTCCGGCTTCGAGCGCGCGCCCGGCGCCGAGCCCATCTATGTCGCTCCATTTCCTTATCGGTTCTCGATCGGCACGCAGAACGGAGCGCCGGTTGAGCATTACCCCGACGACGAGCCGCTATGGGGGCGGGCCGAACAGGTCGCGGCCGACGGCGTGCTGCTGCTTCCCACTGCCGACCTCGCCAGCCTGCGGCGAGGCTGGAGCGACCGCGACGCCGCGCTCCGGCCACCGGTCGCGCGCCTTGGCGGCCCGTTCTCCGGCCTATTCGCAGTCGACGCCAAGGCGCGCCGGCTTTACCTCTGGCTCGCCGACGGCGCTGATCCGGCCACACGCCGGATCGAAACTTCGACCCGCCCGGTCCTCGTCGGTCCGCATCCGATCCGGAGGGGTCGTGGCGTCACCGACGTCACGTTCAGCGGCTTCGTGTTCCGCTTCGCGGCCAATTTTCCGCAGCGTCCGGCGATCGATCTCACGGGCGAGCGAAATCTGCTCCAGGATTGCGCCGTCGAACGCATGAACGGCGTCGGCGTCTCGGTTCATGGCGTGGTCCGGCGCTGCGTCATCCGCGACAACGGACATGTCGGCGGCTCCGCGGAAGGCCGAAACTTCCTGAATGAAGACACGGTCTGGGAACGTAATTCCTGGAAGCCGCTCTCCCGGGACTGGGAGGCGGCGGGCGTCAAGGTGACACGCGATGGCCCCGGCGCGTTCCGGCGGTGCTCCTTCGTCCGCAATGGCGGCCCCGGCCTGTGGTTCGATCTGGACGCGCATGACATTCAGGTCACCCAGAGCCTGTTCTCGAAGAACGAGGGCAGCGGCGTGTTCATCGAAATCAGCCGGGACATCTCGGTGAGGGACAGCGTCCTCATCGGCAACGGAGCCGGAGCGGTCGGCTCGCCCTCGTCGGGCTGGGCGGTCGGCGGGATCGCCGTAGCGGAAAGCATCCGCGCCACAATCCGCAACAACCTGATCCGCGACAACCGCGACGGCGTCGCGCTGAGGGAGCAGGGACCCCGCCGCGTGGAGTTCGACGGCGTCGCGATCGACTATTACAATCGAGGTCACGTGGTCAGCAGGAACGTGGTCGCCGGCAACAAAGGCCGCCAGCTGGCCTTCTGGTGGGACAACGCCTTCTTCGGCCGCCATCCCAGCGAGACTGGGCCGCGCGTTGCGGCGGCCGACAGTAGCGGGCAGGCGAGCGGCGCGCTCGATCCCGCAAAACAGGGCCTCACGATCGACCGAAACATCTATTCCGCGCCGCGCGACAGTTCGCCTTTCCTCTATGGCGCCCCGTGGCGCCCGGGCTCGCGCAGCTTCGAGACCCTTGGGGGCTTCCAAAAAGCGACCGGGTTCGAGCGCTCCGGGTCTCTTACCCGGCGCTGACGGCGCGCGTCGTGGCTTTCAGATCGTCTGGTTGTAAGCTCCCACCTCGGGATTTTCGCGCAGCACTCCGTCGACGCCCTCGAACATCTCGTGGAGCCTCGCCTCCGACACCGGGCTTTCGACCACGACGACGAGTTCGGGCTTGTTCGACGAGGCGCGGACCAGCCCCCAGGTGCCGTCCTCGGTCACGACCCTAACGCCATTCACGGTGACGAGGTCGCGGATCGCCATGCCGCCCACGGTCTCGCCGGCGGCGCGGATCTCTGTGAAGCGCCGGATCACGCGGTCCACCACACCATATTTCACGTCGTCGTCGCACGCCGGGGACATGGTGGGCGAGCCCCAGGTGCGCGGCAGGTCCTGGTAGAGCTGCGAGAGGGAGCGGGCGGGATTGCGGTCGAGCATCTCGATGACCGCGATCGCGGTCAGCATGCCGTCGTCATAACCGCGCCCGATCGGCGCGTTGAAGAAGAAGTGGCCGGACTTCTCGAAGCCTGCGAGCGCCCCGAGGTCGCGAACCCGGCGCTTTATGTGCGAGTGCCCGGTCTTCCAGTAATCAGCCCGGACCTTCTGCCGGAGGAGTTCGGGGTCGGTCGCGAACAGCCCGGTGGACTTGACGTCGACCACGAAGGTAGCGCCGGGATGGAGCCTTGAGAGGTCGCGCGCGAGCATGACGCCGATCTTGTCGGCGAAGATCTCGTCGCCCTGGTCGTCGACGACGCCGCAGCGGTCGCCGTCGCCGTCGAAACCGAGCCCCACGTCCGCCCCCGTCTCCCGCACCTTGTCCGCGATGGCGTGCAGCATCGCCATGTCCTCGGGGTTCGGATTGTAGCGGGGAAAACTGTGGTCGAGCTCGCAGTCGAGCGGCACGACCTCGCAGCCGAGCGCTTCGAGAATCCCCGGCGCGAAAGCCCCGGCGGTGCCGTTGCCGCCGGCCGCGACCACCCTCAGCCGGCGTGAGACGCGCGGACGCCTGGCGAGATCGGCGAGATACCGGTCTGCGAGATCCGGAACGTGCGAGTACGCCCCGTCGGGGCGCGCCACGAAGGCTCCCTCCAGCACGATCGTCTTCAGCCGCGCCATCTCGTCGGGCCCGAAGGTCAGCGGTCGGTCGGCGCCCATCTTCACGCCGGTCCATCCGTTCTCGTTGTGCGAGGCCGTCACCATCGCGACGCAGGGACAGTCGAGCTCGAACTGCGCGAAGTAGGCCATTGGGGAAAGCGCGAGGCCGATGTCGCGGACGCGCATTCCACCCTGGATCAGCCCCGTGACCAGCGCGTGCTTGATGGACGCCGAATAGGCGCGGAAATCATGGCCGACGACGACGTCCGGACGCACCGCGAGTTCATGAACGAGCGTGCCAAGTCCGAGACCGAGCGCGTGCGCGCCCATCGAGTTGATCTCGTCCGGGAAGCGCCAGCGCGCGTCGTATTCTCGGAACCCTGTGGGCCGCACCAGCGGGAGCGTCTCGAACGCATAGCTGTTCGGTCGAAGCAAAGGCTGTGGCTTGGGGTACATGCGACCGGGCTCCAGGAGCGCGCGTGGGCTCCGCCTATCGGCCATAGCGCGCAGAACGCCGCCATCGCAACGAATCCTCGGGGTTACGGTCCTCGCTCGGGAGCCCGAAACGGCTAGCCCGAAAGATACCGAGTCCTCTCTTCTTTGTTACTGCGCCCGGGACTCGGACAGCGCAGGCTGCCTTCCCCGTGGCCGCTCAGGGAAGTCTGAGATGCGTTTCTCGGAGCGGACGCCTTTCTCCCGCTGCGGTCGTCGCTCGCCCGCGGAGCGGATGCGGGCCACGCGGTCATGACCCGGATCGTGGTCGCGGACGATCATGTCTTGCATCGCCGCGATCTGTGCATCGCTTTACAGGACGCGATGCCGGCCGCGGAGGTTCACGCGGTCGAAACGCTCGACGCGGCTCTCGCGATCTTGGCGGGCGTCGGCGGCGTGGACATCGCATTTTTCGATCTGGAACTGCCAGGTCTGAAGACGCTCGGTCTCCTCTGCGAGTTTCGCCGCACTTTTTCGGCGACCCGCTTCATCGTCACATCAGCCGCAGACCTGACCGAGGCGGCGCTCCAGCCCCTGACGACCGAACCCCATGGTCGCGCGTCAAAGGGGCAAACCGACGAGGACATCGTCTTCGCTGGGGCCGCCACCCTTTCAGGCCGAATGATTCCGCCGTCCGCAATGACCTTCACCGCCACGCGAGCGCTGTCTGATCCAGGCTTCGCCGGCGTTTCCACGTTCGCCCGCGGCGGCCGGCGCCTTCGTCCCACCCGGCTCACCCGCCGTCAGCGAGACGTGCTCGCTCTGATCGTTGAAGGCCTGTCGAACAGGGAAATCGCGCAGAGGCTACGGATCGCCGAGCCCACCACAAAGGTCCATGTCGCCGCCCTGATGCGGACGCTCAACGTCCGGAACCGGACGGAGGCCGCCGTCATGGCCAGGAACCTCGCCGGGCTGCTGTCCAAGCTCGCCCTTTTGGACGAGAACGACCGCCCGGACGCGCCGGGCTGACGAGCCCCCGCGAAGCCTCGGTCCCGATCGGCCAGCCAAAAAGCGAGCCGCATAGACGCCCGGACCCTCAACAGGGCTTCCTCGAGCGCGGGCGGCCGCTCAGGAGGTTTCGAATTGGCCGGGGCCCGCCTTCCGAGACCGCCATGTTCCTAAAGGCCGTGGTTTGGTCGCTCAACCATCGCGCGCATACCACTTTCAGAGGAAGGCCTAATACCATCAGGCCTCAAGTTTCCAGAAGTCTTAAATCTTTTGAACGCTTACGACACGCGCGCCGAGATGTTAAGACATCATTAATACTAATCCAAATTCTCCAAGCCCTCCAATGCTCCGAACGGCTTGGAAGTCTTGGGACGCAAGTCGGTCGCAACTCCAACGAGGTCGCAATATGTCTCGGATCACGACGACCTACATACTATGTCAGACGGCGCTGCTCCGTGACGGAATGCGACGTATCTTAGCCGACACGTCCTATCGCGTCGCCGGCGCGGACCGCTGTCTCGAATCTCTGCGCGCCAGCCCGCCGGACACCAGGCCGCTGCTCTTCATTGTGTTCGTGGACGGACAGACGGGAGGCTCAAGCGTCACGGTCAGGGCGATCAAGGAATACTTTCCGTCCTCGAAGATCGTCGTGCTTGCGGCCGCCTGCGACAGCGACGATCTTATCCAGGCGTTCCGCCTCGGCGCCACTGGATACCTCATCAACACCATTACGGCTTCAGCGCTCGTCAAGTCGTTCGACGTCGTGATGGCCGACGGCATAGTGCTGCCGTCGATGACGCTTCCGCTCTTCGGCGAGAGCGCCCCCCGATCAGGCGCCACAGCCGAGCAGGTCGCGCATCACCCGGTCGCCGTCCTCGCGCCGATCGCC
Organism: Hansschlegelia zhihuaiae; assembly: GCF_004103825.1. Classification (GTDB taxonomy): domain Bacteria; phylum Pseudomonadota; class Alphaproteobacteria; order Rhizobiales; family Methylopilaceae; genus Methylopila; species Methylopila zhihuaiae. Next base: position 59,209 of record NZ_RYFI01000016.1, on the reverse strand, counting down.
GGCGATCGGTCGCACCTCCCGACGCTTTCCGCGAGAGAGGCGCTGATCCTTCAGGCGCTTGTCACGGGCGACTCCAACAAGCACATCGCCCGCAAGCTGAATATAGCGGAGGCTACCGTCAAGGTTCATGTGAAAGCCATTCTCCGCAAGGTCCGCGTGCGCAATCGGACTCAGGCGGCGATTTGGGCCATGAACAATGGCCAGGCGAGCGAAGCCGGCTACGCGCGGTCGGAAACGCGTGACGTCGAGTTTCCGGCCCCGCATGCCGCGTTGCTGGCGTCAGTCGACGCACCGCCAGTGGTCTCGAATCGCGTGCTTCCAGAGCTCAGCGAACGCCACCTGGTCACGATGCGGGCCGGTCATGTGGCCTGATTGATCTCGCCTCGTTCAGCGACGATTTTCCTTAGCCGCCATCGCAAAGCGCAATCCGATCGGCGCTCGCTCGGTCCACGATCGGCTCTATGCCGATCGTGCCGGCCAATGACGCTTCATCGGAGCCGGGTCAGCGTCGTCCCCCAACGACAGCCGGCTCCTTTCTGACGCGTCCGATCGGATTGAAGCAACGAATAAGCGGTCCGCTCGGCGACGGAGGTCCAGCCTATCGTCCGCGGATCGCGCCAAGTCGGCCCCGCCGACCTGATCGCCGTTTCCGCCGATTCGTTCACAAGCTCGTCGAAAATTAAGTTCGCAGGATATTAATCTAAATTAGTCATGTTAAGAAAGATCTGGCCCTATTTGAGACACAAGGAGAATGTCATCGTTCTTTATAGGGACAATGGAAATAATCGATACGTAAAAAGACGTACATCTGATCTGGCTTTGCATCTTTCGCACCGAGTGTGCCGTGGCGGCACAGTTGATCGCACGACAACAGCGCCACGCCGCAGCCTAGGGTAAGGGTGATGCTATGTTGCAGGGATTAATCAAGGATCGCGGAGGCGCCACGTCGATCGCGCACGGCCGTTACACCATAGCCGTGATAGATGACCGTCATCTCGTGGCGGAGTGTCTGGCGCGCTGCCTCCAGAATAGTCGTCCGCTGGATCAGGTCGTCGCCTACCCAAGCGTCATCGACTGGATAGCGTCGCTTCATGAAGAAGGCGACGCGGCGCTGGTCATTCTAAGCATAGGTGGAAAGGCTGCGGAGGATCCGCATGTCGTCTCCGCCCTTACGACGCTGCAGGAGACGTGTCCCAGCGTGCCTGTCGTGTTGCTCGCTGACGGCGAGGAGGCGCGACAGATCCTGGATGCGCTCGATCTGGGCGTGCGCGGATACATCCCGACCAGCGTGTCCCTGGAGGTCGCCGTCAACGCTATGATCTTGGTAGGCGTCGGCGGAACGTTCATTCCGGCGAGCAGCCTCAGGTCGTCATGCAGCTCGGCTCAGCGCGAGGGATGCGCTCCCATCGCGGGCGGCGTGTTCACGGCTCGCCAAGCCGCAGTCATCGAAGCGCTTAGAAAGGGCAAGGCGAATAAAATCATCGCTTATGAACTGAATATGCGGGAGAGCACCGTCAAAGTGCATGTGAGGAATATCATGAAGAAGCTAAACGCCAAGAATCGCACGGAGGTCGCTCTAATAGCAAATTCGAGTATCGGCTGACGTGCGCAGGGATAACGTACGACCTGGCGTCGGTTCTGAGGTCGCGTGGGACATCAGAGGCGCAGACTGATCCCGCCCCCAACAGGCGAAGTCCAATCGCGAAAATGTCGAAGATCACTCGACAAGTATACGCATGGAGCTTGTCAGGATGGAAGGCGTCCAACTCGGTTAGTTCATTGGACCCAATCTGACGCAGTGTGATCGAGAGGTTTGATTGTGGACCGCGCAGGGATTGTCGGCGGCGAGATCAACAGCGCGCTATCGCGAAAACTCAGCGCCTTCGCGCCCTGGACGGATGATGAAGCCAGGACGCTGCAAATGCTGGGTTCGCGTCAACGCCGTATGGAGGCGCATCAAGTTATTTTCTACGAGAATGATGCAGTGAGTGACGTATTCCTTATCCAGCGCGGCTGGACTTGTGCTTACAAGATTTTGTCAGACGGAGCGAGGCAGATTATATATTTCCCTCTACCGGGAGATATTGTCGGATTTTCGAACCTGGTGGTCGGGAAGGCTACGACCTCGTTGGAGTGTCTGAGCGAAACGATCATATCGCCGATCTCGGCTTCGGCGATCTATGGCGTCCTGACGTCCGACAGCAAAGTGGCGCAAGGCATTCTGTGGGCGATGGAGCAGGATCGGGCGATGATGACGGAGCATCTCGTCAGCGTGGGGCGTCGTAGCGCGCTCGTGCGCACCGCGCATCTCATTGTGGAATTCGCGCTCCGTCTTCGTCTTATCGGGGCTCAGACGGACAACTCGTTCAACTTTCCCGTGAGCCAGGGCGTTCTCGCCGATGCGCTCGGGCTGACTGCGATCCACGTAAACCGGATCCTTCGCCAACTGCGCGAAGCCGATCTGATGACGCTGCAATCCGGACGGATAGCGATCCATGACATCGACCAGTTGATGGCGCTCGCCGCGTTCGACCCGACTTACCTCTCGCCACCCCGCGGGATGACAGACGACTAGGAACTCGGTCCTCGCGGGTTTCGCTCTACGGTTGATCGCATCGACATTTCTTAACGGATTGCCGTTTGCATTCGTTGGATGAATTGGCCTCCGGCGAGCGCCTGCGACAGCGTGTCCCCGTTAGTTCCGCCACCCTCGATTTCTGTATCGCCACGACGACGCGCGTGGTTGCGCAGCGCCCCGCAGGGTCTGGCCCATTGCTGCTCCCAAAGTGGGCGCTCGGCTAAATCGGGCGTCAGCGCCGCCGAACCGGACGCCTAGTGGAGTAACACCAATGCTCTCCGAAAGCGTTGCGCGATGCTGTTACGCTCTCAACATGGATGGCGCGCCTTTCACCGACCCGACTTGCGGAGGCGGTTAATCGCGCCGCGGAACAATTGGCGGGACCCGGCGATGACGTTATTGCTTCACTCGTCCAACAACCAAAGAGAACTCGATCTCGGAGCCCAATATCATTTCGCGCCTCATCGCTGCCGTTTCTGCGACGAGCCGTTGCTGGTCGACCTCGTTGATCTTGGCATGTCGCCGCCCTGCGAGGCGTTTCTTCGACCTGAGCAACTCGAAGATAAAGAAGCATATTATCCGCTGAAGGTCTGGGTCTGTACAAAATGCTTCTTGGTTCAGATCGCTAAATACGTTGAGCCGGAACACATATTCGACGAATATGCATATTTTTCATCTTATTCGACGTCATGGGTCGCTCACGCCGCCCGTTACTGTGACGCGATGCGCAGCCGCCTGGCTCTCGGACCTCGCAGCCTCGTCGTCGAAGTCGGAAGCAATGACGGATATCTTCTGCAGCATTTTGTTGCGCAGGGCGTCCCAGTTCTCGGCATCGAGCCGGCCGCCAACGTCGCAGCGGCCGCGATCAGGAAGGGCGTTAGAACTCAGGTCGCTTTCTTCGGACGCGATTTGGCGGAAGAACTCGTCGCGGCGGGATTCCGGGCGGACCTTATCGTCGGCAACAACGTGCTCGCCCAGGTGCCCGATCTGAATGATTTCGTGTCCGGTCTGGCGATTCTGATCAAACCCGGCGGAACCATCACGCTCGAGTTTCCTCATCTTCAAAAACTCCTCAGTGAATGCCAGTTCGACACGATATACCACGAGCACTATTCGTATTTTTCTTTGACCACGGTTCAATTGATCGCGGCCCGGCACGGTCTAGACGTCGTCGACGTGGACGAGCCGACGACGCATGGCGGCTCATTGCGCGTCCACCTGTGTCCTGCGGCAGCCCGCCGCCAAGCAGGTAAGGCCGTAGAGAGGGTGTTGGACCGCGAGCGCGAATTCGGCCTGTGCGGAACGCAAGTGTACCGGGCGTTTACCGAAGATGTGCGCCGCATCAAGCGCGAGCTGCTGTCTTTCCTGATCGCGGCGAAGAACGATCGCAAAACGATCTGTGGTTATGGCGCTCCGGGCAAGGGTAACACGCTGCTCAACTATTGCGGCGTCGGTGTCGATTTTCTCGATTTCACTGTGGATCGCAACCCGCACAAACACGGATGCTTTACGCCTGGGATGCACATCCCCATACGCGCCGTCGAAGCGCTTTATGAGGCGCGGCCCGACTATGTCCTGATCCTTCCTTGGAACCTCAAGCACGAGATCGCGCGGCAACTTCGTCACCTGGCCGAGAGCGGCTCCAAGCTTGTCGTTCCCATTCCAGAGCTCGCCATCATTGATCCAGAGGGAGAGTGGTGATGCAGGTCGTTCTGTTCTGCGGAGGTCTCGGCTCGCGCATCAGGGAATATTCGGACATCGTGCCGAAGCCGATGATTCCGATTGGCCAGAGACCGATCCTCTGGCACGTGATGAACTATTACAGCCAGTACGGTCACGACGAATTTCTTCTTTGCCTCGGCTATAAGGCCGACGTCATCAAGAACTTCTTTCTGAACAAGCGCCCTCATGACTTTGCCGACTGCATTGTGTCGAACGGCGGCGCCAAGGTCGAACTGATCGCTCCGGTCGAGGACGATTGGCGGGTAGCGCTCATCGACACGGGAATCTGGCGCAGCATCGGCGAACGACTGTGGGCCGTGCGCAAATACGTCAACGACGAGATGTTTCTCGCCAACTATAGCGACGGCCTGACGGACGTCCGCCTCGACGAAATGATCGAACGCTTCAAGGCGAGCGGAAAGATCGCGTGCTTCCTCGCCGTGCGCCCGCCGCTGATGTTTCACTTGGCGGATATCGACGGAGCCGGACATGTTCGGCGGTTCCAGTCCGCCGATGCGTTCGACATATGGATCAACGGTGGTTACTTTATCTTCAGGCGCGAAATATTTGACTATATGCGCGAAGGAGAGGAGCTCGTCCTGAAGCCGTTCGAGCGTCTGATCCAGGAGGATCAGCTCATGGCCTACAAGCATGAGGGCTTCTGGCGGACGATGGACACGTTGAAGGACCGCCAGGTGCTCGAAGGCCTTGTCGAGACCGGCCGCGTTCCCTGGCAGCTCGACGGTCTCCATTCCGACCGGAAGATCGCTGTCGGCGCGCCATGAGACCTTTGCGCCTCCTCGAGCCGCGGGAGGGCCGGCTCTCGATCTTGTGCCTTGGCGCGCATTCCGACGACATCGAGATCGGCGCCGGCGGTGCTCTGCTGCATTGGATCGCGTCCGGCCTGCAACTGGACGTGACGTGGTGCGTGCTGAGCGCGGCCGGCACGCGCGCGGCGGAGGCGACCGAGTCCGCGGCTTCGTTCCTGGAAGGCGCGGCCAGGTCGTCGCTGGAAATGGCGTCTTTCACGGACGGCTTCCTGCCGCAGGAGGGTCGCGAGCTGAAGCAATGGTTCGAAGATCTGAAGGGCCGTGTCGATCCGGACCTGATCCTGACCCACACCGGCGACGACGCGCATCAGGACCACCGCATGGTCCAGCAACTGACCTGGAACACCTTTCGCGACCATTTCATCCTGGAATACGAAATCCCGAAATGGGACGGAGATCTTGGGCGACCGAATATCTACGTCCCGCTGTCGTCGGAAATACTCAATAAGAAGATCGAGTTGCTGCAACGCCATTTTACGACGCAGCGCTCCAAGCACTGGTTCGAGCCCGACACGTTTCGGGCTTTGGCGCAGCTCCGCGGGAACGAGTGCAGGGCGACCGAGCGCACGGCCGAGGCGTTCCACATGAGAAAGGCGCGCCTGAGCTGATGTGCAAGCCGAGTTCGCCGCGACGCCAAATGCAGGCCGACAGGGAGCCGCCTCCGATGAACCGCCGCGTCTTGATCGCTTCGGACTACGGCGCGCGAGACGCGGCTTACAGCTCGCTGTCCTATGAGTTCTGCAAAGTCGCCGCCGAGTGCGACGACGCTCACCTCGTCGCCCCAAAGCTCCGGCAGTCGATCGTGCCCTTTGTCGACAATGTCATCGCCGACCACATCGACCGGGAGAGGGTCCAGCGCGACGTCAACCGGCTGCTCAAGGGCGTTCGCCGGCGCATCGGCATGAGGGACGGGCCGACGATCGAGCCATTCGAGGTCGATCGCGAATATGAGCTCTTCGTTTACATCGCCTATGACATCAATTCCCTGGTCGAGTTGTCCCGCGTCAAAGGTTGGCGCGAAAGGTGCTCGAAGGCCGTCGTCGCGATCCACGAGCTGTGGTCGACCGAGCTTGCGAGCAACAGGACGTATTTGAGCCTTCTCGACCGGTTCGATCATGTCTTCGTCCTCAGCGAGTCCGTCGCGGAGAAGCTTCAAAGCCACCTTGGGAAGCCGTGCGAAGCGCTCCCGTCGGCCTCGGACACGCTCGTGGCGACGCCGTTTCCCGATCTGCCCGAACGGGTCATTGATCTTTACTCCTTCGGCAGCCGGCGGGTGGATCTGCACGAGCACCTGATCGACCTCGTTGCGAAACGGGAGATATTTTACGTCTACGACTCGCTGTCGAGCACCGACTCCCGGATGCGGAACTGGCGCGAGCATCGTTTCCTGCTCGCCGACACGATGCGGCGCAGTCGCTACTTCCTGGCCTTCGACCCCGCCTCGCTGACGTCGCCGCGGTCCAGCGTCATCAACGGCGAAAGCGTGCTGCCCGGGCGTCTCTTCGAGGGCGTCGCGGGCGGCGCCGCGATCATTGGCTTCGCGCCGCGCTGCCGGGAATTCAAAAGACATTTTGATTGGCCGGACGCAGTCATCGACGTGCCCGCGGATCCGCGGGATTTCAAAGCGTTTCTGTCCAGCCTCGACCTGCAGACAGATCGTATGGATCGCCTACGGCGGACCAACGCGATCCAGGCGCTTCGGCGCCACGACTGGGCGTATCGCTGGGAGCGGATCCTGCGCGTCGGCGGACTTGAGCCGCATCCGAAGCTGGAGGCACGCAAGAGCAGACTGCGCGCGCTCGCAGATGCGGCGGAGTTCGGCGCGGCCGCGTTCGACGCGGACGGTCGGGGCGACCCACGCGAATATCGGCGTTTGAAAAGCTCTCCACAATCGTCCGCGCAAATCATGTGAGGTCACGCTGCAAGAATGCCGTCGTTAGGCCCGTTCGCTCGATCGATCCCGGCGCAAATGGAGGAATAAGTCATGAAAGTTCTTGTGACGGGCGCCGATGGATATATCGGCTGCATTTTGACCCCTTACCTGATGCAGCACGGCCACGAGGTCGCGGGTCTCGATGCAGGCTTCTACAGGGCGGGCTTGCTGTTCCACGACGACAAGCCGCGCCCTCGAACGATCACCCGAGACACCCGGGACGTCACGCCTGACGACCTCGCAGGCTTCGAGGCTGTCGTCCATCTCGCCGAACTGTCCAACGATCCGCTCGCCGATAACGACGTCGAGACGACATACTCCATCAATCTGCACGGATCGTTGGGCCTCGCACACGCGGCGAAGCGCGCCGGCGTGAAGCGCTTCGTCTACGCCTCGTCCTGCAGCGTCTACGGCGTCGGCGCGAGCGGCGTATGCAGCGAGGCGTCCGACGTCAATCCGCTGACCGCCTACGCCGAATGCAAGGTTCTTTGCGAACGTGGCTTGAGCGAACTCGCGGATTCGACCTTCACGCCGGTCTTCCTGCGCAACGCCACGGCCTTCGGGGCCTCGCCGCGGATGCGCTTCGACATCGTGTTGAACAATCTGTCCGGGCTGGCGGCGACGCGCGGCGTGATCGACATGTCGAGCGACGGCTCGCCCTGGCGACCGCTCGTCCATGTGCAGGACATCTGCCAGGCGGTCGACCTGATGCTCGCCGCCGCGCCGGATCGGATCCGCGGCGAGGCTTTCAACGTCGGCGATGACGCGCAGAATTACCGGGTGCGAGACATAGCTGAAATCGTCGCGCGTTCATTCCCGGGCTGCGCGACGCTGTTTGGGCCGCCAAGCCCCGACAATCGCAGCTACCGCGTGTCGTTCGCGAAGATCCACGCCGCGCTGCCGGAGTTCGTGTGCCGCTGGCGGGCCGATGACGGAGCGCGAGAACTGTGGCGCGTCTTCAATCAGATCGGAATGACGCGTGAGACCTTCGAAGCGGCGCCGTTCACGCGCCTCAAGGCGTTGAAAGCGCTAATGGACGCGGGCCAGCTCGATCACAATCTGCGCTGGGCGGCTTTCAACGCCAAACCAGAGGCCGTCGCGGAATACGGCGTGTCTCTGCACTAAACGCAAACACGCGCTGCATGCGGCGGCCGCACGCGGAGGGCTACGGGGCCTTGCTCACCGAGCGAACTCGGCGTCAAGGCTCGGCAAGGCGAGGTCTCGTTGCGAAATCACGCTCACGGGCAGAGGCCAGGGGATCGACAGCGACGGGTCGTCGTAGCGCACGCCGGCCGCATGATCGGGCGCGTAGGCGACCGTCATCTGGTAGAGCGTCTCCGTGTCGTCCTCGAGCGTCTGGAAGCCGTGCGCGCAGCCGGGCGGGATGTACAGCGACAGCATGTTCTCGGCGTTGAGGATGAAGGCCTGCCAACGCCGGAAGCTGACGGAGCCGGGCCGCAGGTCGATCACGACGTCGTAGAGGGCGCCGCGGCCGCAGCGCACCAGCTTGCCCTCGCTGTGCGGCGCCCGCTGGAAGTGGAGGCCCCGAACCGTGCCCGCCCGGCGCGCGGACGAGCGGCTTGCCTGCACGAAGTCGACCGGGAGGTTCGCCGCAGCAAATTCGCTGCGGCAAAACGTTCGGGCGAACGAGCCTCGTTCGTCCTCGTAAGATTCGAGCACGACGATCACGACGTCGGCGAGATCGGTTCTCTGGAACTTCATAGACGCTCTCAGAATCGAGAAGGCTGAGGCAAATATGACTCGGATCGGCGAAGAGCTCTATGCTCATGTCGGGGCGTTGTATCCGATATTTAGGAGCATCACCGGACCAGGCTTACGTCAGACGCTCGACTATATCGGGCGTCAGATACCTCTTCGGGTCCAGGAAATCCCAAGCGGCACGCAAGTTCTGGATTGGGTGGTCCCGCCGGAATGGTCCGTGCGAAGCGCGACGATCGAGACGCGGGACGGCCGGACGGTGGTCGATTTCGCGGAACATGGCCTGCATCTCGTGCACTATAGCCAGCCCATCGACAGGTTGGTGCCGCTCGATGAACTGCAGGAGCATCTGCACAGCCTGCCCGATCAGCCGACGCTCATTCCCTACCGGACCTCCTACTACAAGGAGAGCTGGGGCTTTTGCCTGGCGCATGAGGTGCGGACGCGGTTGCGGGACCCCGCCTACCGGGTCCGCATCGACACGACGCTAGCACCCGGCAGCCTCTCGCTCGGCGAGGCCTTTCTTCCGGGCGACGAGGCGGGCGAAGTGTTGATCTCCGCCCATATCTGCCATCCGCAGCTCGCGAACGACAACCTCTCCGGCATCGCGGTGGCGATCGCCCTTGCGCAGAAGCTGACCGCAAGGCGGCGCCGCTTCGGCTACCGCTTCCTGTTCATGCCTGGCACGATCGGCGCCGTCGCGTGGCTGCACCAGAACCGCGACGCCCGCGCCCGCATCCATCACGGCTTGGTGCTGACCTGCCTCGGCGACCCTGGGCCGCCGACCTACAAGCGCTCCCGGCAGGGCGCGAGTCTGATCGACCGCTGCGCCGCGCACGTGCTCTCCGACGAGGGATTCGCCGACCGGATCCTGCCGTTCACGCCATGGGGCTACGACGAACGGCAATACTGCTCGCCGGGGTTCGATCTACCGGTCGGCTGCCTGATGCGTTCTCCGAGCGGGGCGTTTCCCGAGTATCACACTTCGGCCGACGATCTGTCTCTGGTGACGCCCGCGGCGCTCGCCGATTCCTTGAGCCGCCTCGATCGCATCCTGTCGATGGCTGAAGATGACCATCGTCCGGTGAACGCCATGCCCTATGGAGAGCCCCAGCTTGGGCCGCGCGGTCTCTATTTCTCCCCCACTGATGACCCGCAGCCCTTCGCCACCGAGACGCTGCTTTGGGTGCTCAATCTGTCCGACGCCCGACATTCGCTCCTCGACATCGCCGAGCGGGCGGGGCGACCGTTCGAAGAGGTCGCGGCCGCTGCGCGCGTTCTTTCGGCGAAAGGCCTTTTGAGGCGCGCCGAAGTCCGCTGATGCGGTTGATCTCCGGTTCCGCGCTACCACCAAACAGACCGACGCTCTGCGGAGGCGCGGCGCGGCCGGACGATCAACTCTTGGCCAATTCCTCAAGTTCATCGACCGTGAGTATCCAGCCGCTGTCCGTCATAATGGTCACTCGTTCGTCCACCTCTTCCAACAATTCTCTGGCCAATATCAATGCATCCATTACAGTTATCACTACAACTGATTGTGGATCTCGTTTGGCGTGAGAGACTACAGTGTATGACATTGCCTTTCCCCGTTCCTGAAAACGCTGATCAAAATAGATTAGAATTTAGGTGGAGGGTCCTCAACGACTGAAAATGGCTAGTATTTTGCTATCGCATCATCTTCTGACTGGGCCAGGGCGCAAAAGATGGAGGGCGAAGTGGGGCGCTCCGCCAAAAGGTCGTAGGCTCGCCGACGCGCAGAGCATGAGCGCCGGCGCCCGAACGATCCGAGCCTCGCCTCTGAAGCGGCGCCCGAGGGCGGGCGGCCCATGGGCGGCCGCGGCGCTTAGCAGATTTCTGGCAGGTCGCCAGGACCCGAACAAGGGAGATCGAAGCGACGTCTGGCGCGCTTTGCGGTCTGAGCATCGTTCAGTAGGGTGCTGTGGGGTGGATAGAGGATTCGAAATTATGAGGCTCGCGCCTTTGGTCATCGGGGGCCTCGCCGTCGTACTCGCTGGCTGCGCTCACACAGATCGCGGTTATCGTTCTAAGGCAGTTGTTTATGAACGGCATGACACGCGGCGCGATGCGCGTCACCGAGACTATCGAGATGACCGGAGGTGGGGCCCAGATGATCGTAGGCGTTATGATAATGACTATAGGCGCGATCAGTATAGTCGCTACTGATCGGTTCAAGGCCCGCCGTTCGCTTTGGCCGTTTTCATGCGATTGCCGGCCAAAGCCTGCCTATGAGCGCGATGAGCGAAGACACCGCGAGCGCGTTCAGCAGGAGATGCCTTTGCGGCTCGGACAGCATCGCAGCTCGGCAGATCAGCATGAGGGCGCCAGCTAACGCCGTCGCGCCCAATAGCCAAGAGATGACCTCGTCTCGAATAGACGCCATTTCATCGCCCTTTCAACAAGGGAGGGCGACAATCTAGCGCGATCCGTCTGGGCGGATGATCGCGGGCGGATCAACTTGGATCACGCATGCGCTATCCGCGACGCCGTCATGGCTTTCGGCGCAAGTTTCCGTAGAGCGTTTGGCAGACCTCCCGGATCATGGGCCAGAACGCAAGCACCCCGATGCCGAGGGCCAGAAGGAGGATGGCGACGAAGACGTTGACGATGCCGAAATTCACGGCGTCCCGGGCGACGAAAAGCGCCGTGACCCAACTCGCCAGAGCAAGCGAGAGTCTTACGAACCAACCCAGCATATCCGCCCCTCCAGGGGAACATGAGCCTCGACGATTGGCAGCGGCGGTCACCTCGTCAGGCGATCGTGTGGAATCCGTTGTCGGCATAAACCACGGATCCGGTGAGCGGCGCGCCCGCGTCGCTTGCGAGGAAGGCGGCGATGCAGCCGATTTCCTCGATCGTGACCAGTCGGCCTGCCGGCGTTCGTGCGCGCACCGCGTCCATGAGTTCGTCGAAGCGGCCGATGCCGGATGCGGCGCGCGTCTTTACGGGCCCGGCCGAGATAGCGTGAGCGCGGATCCCGCGATCCGCGAGATCGGCCGCGACATAGCGGACGCTCGCCTCGAGCGCCGCCTTCACCGGTCCCATCAGATTATAGTTTTCGACCACTTTGTCCGCTCCGTAAAAACTGACGGTGAGAAGGCAGCCGCCGTTGGTCATGAGCGGCGCAGCGAGTTTCGCCATGCGCAGAAAGGAGTGGCAAGAAACGTCCATCGCTAGCGCGAAGCCTTCCTGCGAGCAGTTGACGACGCTGGTGCGGAGATCGTCGCGATCCGCGAAAGCGACGGAATGCAGGACGAAATCGAGTTCGCCCCATTCCCGCTCGATGCGTTCGAAGAGATCTACGAGCTGGCCGCGGACTCGGACGTCGCACGGAGAGAATATCGTCGCTCCCACGGCTTCCGCGACCGGTTGAACGTAAGGCTTCGCCTTGTCGTCCAGATAGGTCATCGCAAGCTCCGCGCCGGCTTCCGCGAAAGCAGCCGCACAGCCGGCCGCGATGCTGTGCTCGTTGGCGACTCCAACGACGAGTCCCCGTTTGCCGGCGAGTTCTGTGAGTCTGGGCATCGCGTCAGCCTTTCACAGTCGGGATGAGACCAGCCGCCTCGTCGGAGATCACCTGTTCCTCGTCGGTCGGGATGACGAAGGCCATGACCTTGCTGTCCACGGCGCTGACGCGCTCCGGATTGCGGCGTCCGCCGTCTCGTCGATCGTAGGGCCGAGCCATGCGAGGCGCTTTGCGATCTCCGCGCGGATCCGAGGCTGGTTCTCGCCGACGTCCGCGTTGAAGGTGATCAGCAGCCGCTCGCTCATCGCGGCATCCTTCCGGCGAGCGGCTGGCGGGAGGCGATGAGCTTGGCGAGCGCCGCGGAGGCGACCCGGGTCCTGAGCGAGTCCGAGCGGCTGGTCAGGACGATCGGGACGCGCGCGCCGAGGACGAGGCCGGCGGCGTCGGCGCCCGCGAAGTAGATGAGCTGTTTCGCCAGCATGTTGCCGGCTTCGAGGTCGGGCGCCAGTAGGATGTCGGCCTGGCCGGCGACTGGAGAGACGATGCCCTTGGTCCTGGCGGCGTCGGGGCTGATGGCGTTGTCGAAGGCCAGCGGACCATCGACTTTCGCGCCCGTGATCTGGCCGCGCGCCGCCATGACGGTGAGGGCGGCCGCGTCGAGCGTCGACGGCATCTTGGCGCTGACGGTCTCGACTGCCGCCAGGACCGCGACCTTGGGTTCTTCGACGCCGAGAAGGCGCAGCATGTCGACAGCGTTCTGGCAGATGTCGCGCTTCTGCTCGAGGGTGGGCTGGATGTTGATGGCGGCGTCGGTGACCACGAGCGGCTTGGCGTAGGCCGGAACGTCCATGGCGTAGACATGGCTGATCCGCCGTTCGGTGCGCAGCCCGGAGTCCGGCGCCACCACGGCGCCGAGGAGCTCGTCGGTGTGGAGGCTGCCCTTCATCAGCGTCTCCACGGCGCCGGAGACCGCAAGCTCGACCGCGCGGGCGGCGGCGGCGTGACTGTGCTCCACGGATTCGATCGTGATCCCGTCGAGCGAGACGTCCGCCGCCTCGGCGGCCGCGCGGATCTTCGCCTCCGGACCGATCAGGAGCGGTTCGAACAGGCCCTCGTCGCGGGCCTCGACCGCCCCGAGGATCGCCTCGGACGAGCAGGGATGGACGATCGCGGCGCGGATGGCGGGCAGGCCGCGCGCCTCCGCCACGAAGCCGTCATACCGGTCGTGCCGCCTCAGCCTGACGTCCGGCAGCTTGGCGCGCGGCCACGTGATGGTCTTGTCGGGCGCGATCACGGTCGCGGTTCCGGTCAGGACCTCGTCGCCCTTCTGGTTCGTCGCCGCCGTGTCGAGCAGCACGATCCGGCCTTCCGGCCGCTTTTCCTTCACCGTGATGGTGACGGTGATGGTGTCGCCCGGGGCGACCGGCCGGCGGAAGCGGATGTCCTGGCCGAGATAGATCGTGCCGGGGCCCGGGAGCTTGGTGCCGAGCACGGCGGAGACGAGCGCTCCGGTCCACATGCCGTGCGCGACGACATGGCCGAACAGGTCCGTCGCCGCGAAGGCGGCGTCCATATGGGCCGGGTTGACGTCGCCCGAGACGGCCGCGAACAGGTCGATGTCGTCACGCCCCACGATGCGCACGAGCGACGCCGACTCGCCGATCGCGAGCTCGTCGAACGTGCGGTTCTTCAGCAGCGTCTCGGTCATGCGGAATCCTCAGCGCGCGAGCACGTAGGCGCCGGGCGCGTCCGCAAGCGGCGCGTAGCCTCTTTGCGGGGCGCCCATCGCGGGCGGAGCGACGCGTTCGGACGTCGAATGCCGGTCGAGCCAATCGAACCATTCAACCCACCAGGAGCCGTCTTTCGGAGCGGCGGCCGCGAACCACTCATCCGGCCCGAGGCAGGAATCGGCCGTGCGCTTGAGCGCGGAGCGATAGCGGCGTCGGGGATGGCCCGGTTCGCTGACGATGCCGGCGTTATGACCGCCGCTCGTCAGCACGAAGGTGACGTCCGTGTCGGTGAGGTAGTGGATCTTGTACACGGAGCGCCATGGCGCGACATGGTCGCGCTCCGTGCCGACGGCGAATAGCGGCGCCCGGATGTTCTGCAGCGCCGCCGGCCGGCCCTCGACCATGAAGCGGCCGGCGGCGAGTTCGTTGTCCAGATAGAGCCGACGCAAGTACTCGGCGTGCATGCGGTAGGGCATGCGGGTGGAGTCCGCATTCCACGCCATCAGATCGGTCATCGGGGTCCGCTCGCCGATCATGTAGTCGTGGACCATCCGCGACCAGACCAAGTCGTTCGACCGCAAGAGCTGGAAGGCGCCGGCCATCTGGTCGGCCGAGAGATAGCCGCGATTCCACATCATGCTTTCGAGGAAGCGCAGCTGGCTGTGGTCGATGAACAGCGCGAGTTCGCCCGGCTCCGTAAAGTCCGTCTGCGCGGCGAGCAGCGTGATCGAGGCGAGACGGTCGTCGCCGGCGCGCGCCATGGCGGCCGCAGCGATCGACAGAAGCGTGCCGCCCAGGCAGTAGCCAGCGGCATGGATCTTGGCGTCCGGGACGATCGCGCCGATCACCTCGATCGCCGCCATGACGCCGAGCCGGCGGTAGTCATCTAGGGCGAGGTCGCGATCGTCCGCGGTGGGGTTGCGCCAGGAAATGCAGAACACCGTGCGCCCGGTCGCGACGAGATGCCGGACCAGCGAATTCGCCGGCGACAGGTCGAGGATGTAGTATTTCATGATCCAGGCCGGCACGATGAGCACCGGCTCGGCCGCGACGGTCTCGCTCTGCGGCGCGTACTGTATCAGCTCGATCAGGTCGTTGCGGTAGACAACCTTTCCGGGCGTCGTCGCGACGTCGCGCCCGGCCGTGAAGTTTGCCGTTCCGACGGGCGGCCTGTTGGTGACGAGCCGGCTCGTGTCTTCGAGCCAGTTCCGAAAGCCCTGCGCGAAATTGGCGCCGCCGGTTTCGACGGTCTTGGACACGATCTCGGGGTTGGTGAGCGGATTGTTGGACGGGGAGAACACGTCCAGCAACTGCCGGGCCGAGAAGGAGAGGACCTCTTGGTGGTGAGGCGTCACGCCCGGGACGTCGTGCGTGGCGTTGTGCCACCACTGCTGGTTCAGCAGAAATGCTTGGGCGACCAAATTGTAGGGCGGCTTTTTCCAGGCGTCGGCGGCGAAACGGCGGTCTCCCGGCAGCGGCTCGATGCAGGGCGGAACATCGCCGTCGCTGACGGAGGCGAGGAGGTGAATCCAGAATCGCGCCGCCTTTCGGACGGCCTTATCCGAAAGCTCCGCCCGTTTGCCGGGCGCGCCGGCGAGGTGGATCGACCAGTCGAACAGCGCCAGGGCGCAGGCCATAGGCGAAAGGCCGCCCGTCATTCGGGCGGAAAGCGCCTCGCTCATCCGATCGATCGCCGCAAAGGCCTCGCCGCCGAGCGGCTCCTCCGTCCGGCCGGATCGGTCCGTAGACCAGACGGGTCCGCTATTCATCGTAGTCATGGTTCGTCAGGCCTTCGTCGCCAAGCCGTCGCCGGGGGCGTCGCATGATGTCCGTGAGCAGGTTCGCGACGACCGCCTCCAGCTCGCCTCCGGCCGGCTCCTGCAACGCCTCAAACGCCAGCACGTTGCGGAACAGGCCGATGCCGGCCATCGCGGCGATCGTCAGCACCGCGCGCATTTCGTTCGGGGGAGGGATGCGATCCGACAGAGGCGCGATGAGATCGGCTCCGATCACGTCCTTCAGCACGTTGCGCGCAGCGGCGCTCGACAGGGAACGTACGGCGATGTCGAGGGCTCTGACGTCCTGTGGGTTCCCCGCGTCGCGGGAGAACACCTCGCGCGCCAAGGCCTTTCCGATGTCGCTTCCCACATCGTCGAACACGCGGCCGGGCTGCAGCGAGACGTTCAGCGCGTGCGCGAACAGCTTCTCTTTCGAGCCGTAGCAGCGATGGACATAGGCGACGTCGACCTGCGCCTCGGCCGCTATGTCCCGCAGGCTCGTGTCGTCAAAAGAGGATGCCGAAAACAGCCGCATCGCCGCGTCGAGGATGCGTTGACGCGCCGATGGCGTGACCGTGGAGGCAGGCGGGTGTCGGCCCATGGCTTGTCCAAAAAGCAATCGCCATCGAAGATCTTTCTCCTATCACGCCGTTGAGTCAACGTGAGTTGACATAAGTCAAGGCGCGCGCGCCTGATGTGATGACCTTATTGAAAGGCCAATGGCCGACCGCGGCGCGGAGGAGGGCGGAATGGTTGCTGAAAAGCATTCGACGAGCGTAGGTGGCGCCGACGGCAATCAGTTTTCAGAGGCGCGCCCACAGAATTTCGACGCCGAACATTATATCGATAACGTAAGCGGTTTTAACAAAGGTATATATACTGGATTTGTGCCGTTTCTAACAGATGTATCATTAAATCAGGACGAATTGTTCAAAAGTGTGGGAAATTATAAGCGTAGCGCACAAATTTTCGCTTGCGGCGGCGAGTGGGTTCGAACCAATTCCGCCCGATTGTTGGAGGCGGCGCGGCGCTCGTTCAATGCTGGGACCGCGCGGATTCCTGTCCTAGACCAGAGATAGCGCCGCGCAGTCGGCTGTCTGACGAGGGGCGGGAGATGTCGGCATCGAAGCGCTGGTTTGCTGTCGCATCGGTCATCGTGGCCGCGGCTGGAGCCTATTTCTATTGGGGCAAGTTGGTCGGGAGCGGGTTGCCGGATGGGATCGCCCGAGGGAACGGTCGCATCGAAGCGGTGGAGATCGACGTCTCCACCAAAGCATCCGGGCGGATCCGCGAGATTCTCGCCGACGAAGGAGAGTTCGTAACGGCGGGGCAGCCGCTCGCCCACATGGACACCCGGCAACTCGAGGCGCAACGGCGTCAGGCCGCCGCGCAGATGCAGCGCGCGATGATCGCCGTGGAGACGGCGAAGAGCCTCGTCACCCAGCGTGAGGCGGAGCGGACCGCCGCGGAAGCGGTCGTCGGCCAGCGTGAGGCCGAGCTCGACGCCGCCGAGCGAAAGCTTGCGCGCTCGGAACAGCTCGCGAAGACGGAGAACGTGTCGCTGCAGGTCCTGGACAACGACCGGGCGACCGAACGGGGGGCCCGCGCCGGCGTCGCGGCGGCCCGAGCCCAGATGGCCGCGTCTGACGCCGCGATCGGAGCGGCGAAAGCGCAGGTGGTGGACGCCGGTTCGGCGGTGGACGCGGCGAAGGCCGCGATCGAGAGCATCGACGCCGATCTCGCAGACAGCACGCTCGTGTCGCCCCGCGACGGCCGCGTGCAGTATCGCGTGGCCCAGCCCGGCGAGGTCCTGTCGGCGGGCGGACGGGTGCTGAACCTCGTGGACCTCGGCGACGTCTACATGACGTTCTTCCTGCCCACCGCCCAGGCCGGCCGCGTGGCGCTCGGCGCCGAGGTGCGGCTCGTGCTCGACGCGGCGCCGAAATATCTCATTCCCGCGCGCGTGACCTATGTGGCGGACGTCGCCCAGTTCACGCCCAAGACGGTCGAGACGGAGGAGGAGCGCCAGAAGCTCATGTTCCGGGTCAAGGCCAAGATCCCGCAGGAGCTTCTGAAGAAGCACATCACCCACGTGAAGACCGGGCTGCCCGGCGTCGCCTATGTGCGGCTCTCGCCTGGCGCCGAATGGCCGAAGAGCCTGACGGGAACGCTGGTCGAATGAGCGAAACGCCGCCGGTCGTCCGTCTCCGGGACGTCGCGCTCGTCTATGGCGCCGCGCGGGCGCTCGACATGGTTTCCGTCGATCTGCCGGCCGGCGTCATGGTCGGGCTGATCGGCCCGGACGGCGTGGGCAAGTCGAGCCTGCTGTCGCTCGTCGCCGGCGCCCGCGTGGTCCAGACGGGCGTCGTCGAGACGCTCGGCGGGGACATGTCGGACGCCGAGCACCGGCGGCGGACATGTCCGCGCATCTCCTACATGCCCCAAGGGCTCGGCAAGAATCTCTACCCGACGCTCTCGGTCTTCGAAAATGTGGACTTCTTCGGTCGCCTCTTCGGCCATGACAGGCGTGAGCGGGAGCGCCGCGTCGCCGGGCTGCTCGCGCGAACCGAGCTCCAGGCCTTCGCGGAGCGTCCGGCCGCGAAGCTCTCGGGCGGCATGAAGCAGAAGCTCGGCCTCTGCTGCGCGCTGATCCATGATCCCGACCTGCTCATCCTTGATGAGCCCACCACCGGCGTCGATCCGCTGTCTCGCCGCCAGTTCTGGGAGCTCATCGACGACATCCGCCGTGACCGGCCCGGCATGAGCGTGATCGTCGCGACCGCCTACATGGAGGAGGCGGAGCGGCTCGATTTTCTGGTCGCAATGGACGCCGGGCGCGTGCTTGCGACCGGCTCCCCGGACGAACTCAAGGCTCGCGCATCGGCGACGACGCTGGACGCGGCCTTCATCGCGCTCTTGCCGGAAGCGAAGCGCCGCGGCCACGAGGAGGTGGTCATTCCGCCCCGCGCGGCCGGCGTGGACGAGATGATCGCCATCGAGGCGCAGGGGCTGACCATGCGCTTCGGCGATTTCACGGCGGTGGACCAGGTCAGCTTCCGCATTCCGCGCGGCGAGATCTTCGGCTTCCTCGGCTCGAACGGCTGCGGGAAGTCCACCACGATGAAGATGCTCACGGGCCTCCTGCCGGCGAGCGAGGGAACGGCCCGGTTGTTCGGACGCGAGGTCGATCCGAAGGACATGGCCGTGCGGCGCCGCGTCGGCTACATGAGCCAGGCGTTCTCGCTCTACGGCGAACTGACGGTCCGGCAGAATCTCGATCTCCACGCGCGGCTGTTCGGCCTCGATCCTGAAGCGATCCCCGGCCGGATCGCCGAGATGGCGAACCGCTTCGGTCTCGACGACGTCATGGACTCGTGGCCCGACGCGCTCCCGCTCGGCGTGCGCCAGCGACTGTCGCTTGCGGTCGCCATGATCCATGCGCCCGAAATCCTGATCCTGGACGAGCCGACCTCCGGCGTCGATCCGATCGCCCGCGACAATTTCTGGAGCATTCTCGCCGAGCTGTCGCGCAAGGACGGCGTGACGATCTTCGTCTCGACCCATTTCATGAACGAGGCGGAGCTCTGCGACCGGATCTCCCTCATGCATGCGGGAAAGGTCCTGATCAGCGACACGCCCGCGGAAATCGTGCGCAGCCGAAACGCATCGAACCTCGAGGAGGCGTTCGTCGCCTGTCTCGAGGACGCCATCGGCGAGCCTCCGGCGTCGCCTGCGCCCAGTCCCGCTCCGCGCGACCCGGCGGACGGGGCGGTCCCGCAACCCACCGTCCCGTCCGTCCGCCGCAGCTTCAGCCTCCGACGCATGTTCGCCTACAGCCGTCGTGAAACGATCGAGCTGCGGCGCGATCCGATCCGAGCGGCTCTCGCCGTCGTCGGCAGCCTCATCCTGATGTTCGTCATCGGGTATGGGGTCAACATGGACGTCGAGGATCTGACCTTCGCCGTCCTCGATCGTGACGACACGACCGTCAGCCGCGACTACGTCCAACAGATCGCGGGGTCGCGATACTTCATCGAGAAGAGACCGCTGCAGGATTACGCCGATCTCGACCGACGGATGCGCGACGGAACGCTCAGTTTCGCGCTCGAGATCCCGCCGAACTTCGCACGCGACGTGGCGCGGGGGCGGAACGTCGAACTCGGAGCCTGGATCGACGGGGCGATGCCCGCCCGCGCCGAGACCGTCCGGGGTTACGTGCAGGGCATGCACGCGAACTGGCTCGCCGGGAAGGCGCGGCTGCTCTACGGCTCGGCGGCGACGGTCGGCGAGTTTCAACTCGCGATCCGCTATCGCTACAATCCCGACGTCCGCTCGCTTGTCGCCATGGCGCCGGCGGTGATCCCGCTGATGCTGATCATGATCCCTGCGATGCTCGCGGCGCTCAGCGTCGTGAGGGAGAAGGAGCTCGGCTCCATCATCAACTTTTATGTGACGCCGGTGACGCGGTTCGAGTTCCTGATCGGCAAGCAACTGCCCTACGTCGCCCTCGCCATGCTGAACTTCGTGCTGCTTACGGCGCTTGCGATATTCGTGTTCCAGGTGCCGTTCACCGGCGACTTCATCTGTTACGCGGTCGGCGCTCTTCTCTATGTGAGCGCGACGACCGGGATGGGGCTGGTCATCTCGTCCTTCATGGGCAGCCAGATCGCCGCGATCTTCGGGACGGCGGTGCTGACCTTGATCCCGGCCTCGCAGTATTCCGGGATGATCGATCCGGTGTCTTCGTTGCAGGGCGCGGGGCGTTTCATCGGCGAGATTTATCCGACGACCCACTTCATCACGATATCGCGCGGAGCTTTCTCCAAGGGGCTGGGCTTCGACGAGCTCTGGCCCTCCCTCGTTCCGCTGGCGCTCGCGATCCCCGTCCTGATCGGCTTGGCCGGCGCTTTGCTGCGCAAGCAGGCGAGGTGACCTGATGCGCCTCGCCAACGTCTTCGACCTCGGCGTCAAGGAGCTGCGCGGCCTCGGGCGCGACCCGATGCTGCTCGGCCTCGTCGTCTACGCCTTCACATTGTCGATCTACACCGAATCGCACGCGCTGCCGGAGACGCTGAACAGGGCGGCGATCGCGATCGTCGACGAGGACCAGTCGCCGGCGTCGTCGCGCATCGTGACCGCCTTCTATCCGCCCTTCTTCACGCCTCCAAAACTGATCTTGCAGCCGGAGATGGACAAGCGGATGGACGCGGGCCTCGACACCTTCGCGCTCGACATTCCGCCGAACTTCCAGCGCGACCTGCTCGCAGGTCGTTCGCCGACCATCCAGCTCAACATCGACGCGACCCGCATGTCGCAGGCCTTCACCGGCGGGGGTTATGTCCAGTCGATCGTCTCCGGCGAGGTGACCGGGTTCCTCGACCGGCACCGCGCGTCCGAAAACCCACCGGTCGATCTCGCCTTGAGAGCCCGTTTCAATCCCGATCTCGACAAAGGCTGGTTCGGTGCGATCAGCGACGTCATCTTGTCGATCACCATGCTGTCGATCGTGCTGACCGGCGCCGCGCTGATCCGGGAGCGGGAGCACGGCACGGTCGAGCATCTGCTGGTCATGCCCGTGACCGCGGTCGAGATCATGGTCAGCAAGATCTGGTCCATGGGGCTCGTCGTGCTGGTCGCCTCCGCCGTCTCCATCGTCTTCGTGGTTGAGTGGCTGCTCGCCGTGCCGATCCAAGGCTCCGTCGCGCTCTTTCTGGCGGCGACGGCGGTGCATCTCTTCGCCACGACCTGCATGGGCGTGTTCCTTGCGACGGTCGCCGGCACCATGCCCCAGTTCGGGCTGCTGCTGATGCTCGTGCTGCTGCCGCTTCAGCTGCTCTCCGGCGCGACCACGCCGCGCGAAAGCATGCCGGAGATCATCCAGACGCTCATGCTGGCGGCGCCGAACACGCATTTCGTTATTCTGGCGCAATCGATCCTGTTCCGCGGCGCGGGGATCGACGTGGTGTGGCCGCAGTTCGCGGCGCTCATCATGATCGGCTCGATCCTGTTCGTCCTCGCCCTGCGCCGTTTCCGCGCCTTCCTCAGGTGAGGCCGCGCCGAAACGCATCCGGAGACGACGCGTCTCGATTACAATGGAGAGGAGGGGCGGGCGCACCAAACTGCAGATGAACTGAGGACGAGCGTTCCGCCATCGGCCCCGCGGGCCTCCGGCCGGACGTCGGATCTGCGCCACGTCCAAGATCGGCTCCGTCGTTTGCGCCGACGACGGCTCTTACGTCTTCGCCGGCGGCGATCACGAAACGCAAGCACGTCGAGGGATCTCTCAATGACCGTTGAAAAGCAGCCTGACGCGCGTCTCGACGCCGAGACGCTGGCCGCCATGAACGTATGGTGGCGCGCCGCGAACTTCCTCTCGGTCGGCCAAATCTATCTGCTCGACAATCCGCTGCTGCGACGACCGCTCGAGATCGGCGACGTCAAGCCCCGCCTACTCGGCCATTGGGGCACGACGCCCGGGCTCAACTTCATCTATCTCCATCTGAACCGGGTGATCCGCGCGAGGGACGTCGACGTGCTCTACGTCGCGGGTCCCGGCCATGGCGCGCCGGGCGTCGTCGCGAGCACCTATCTCGACGGCACCTACAGCGAACTCTACCCCGAGATCTCCCGCGACGAGGAGGGCGTCAGGAAGCTGTTCCGCCAGTTCTCCTTCCCCGGCGGCATCCCGAGCCACGCGGCGCCTGAGACGCCGGGCTCGATCCACGAGGGCGGAGAGCTCGGCTATTCGCTCGCCCACGCCTTCGGGGCCGTGCTCGACAATCCGGACTTGATCGCGGCCTGCGTCGTCGGCGACGGCGAGGCGGAGACCGGCCCGCTTGCGGCCTCGTGGCATTCGAACAAGTTCCTGAACCCTGCGACCGACGGCGCGGTGCTGCCGATCCTGCACCTCAACGGCTACAAGATCGCGAATCCCACCATCCTCGCCCGCATCGACCCCGAGGAGCTCCGCGCCCTATTCCGTGGCTATGGCTACGAGCCGATCTTCGTGGAGGGCGACCAGCCCGATCCGATGCATGAGGCGATGGCGGCGGCGCTCGACGGCGCCTTCGACATGATCCGCGCGATCCAGAACGAGGCGCGCGGCGGCGGCGCGCCCGCGGGACGTCCGCGCTGGCCCATGATCGTGTTCCGCAGCCCCAAGGGCTGGACCGGCCCGGCCTTCGTGGACGGGCTGAAGGCCGAGGGCTTCTGGCGCTCGCATCAGGTGCCGTTCAGCGACATGTCGAAGCCTGAGCACCTGACGCTGCTCGAGGACTGGCTGCGGAGCTATCGGCCCGAGGAGCTGTTCGACGAGGCGGGCGCGTTCCTGCCCGAGATCGCCGCGCTCGCGCCTCGCGGCGAGAAGCGCATGAGCGCCAACCCGCACGCCAATGGCGGCGCGCTGAAGCGGCCGCTCAGGATGCCGGACTTCACCGAGCACGCGGTCGCCGTCGAAAGGCCCGGCGCCGTGAAGGCGGAGGCGACGCGCGTGATGGGCGCGTTCCTGCGCGACGTCATGAAGGCCAATGAGGCGAGCCGGAACTTCCGGGTCTTCGGTCCAGACGAGACCGCCTCGAACCGGCTCTCGGCGCTGTTCGAGGTGACCGACCGGGCCTGGATGGAGCGCACGATCCCTGAGGACGACCACCTCGCGCCGACCGGCCGCGTGATGGAGGCGTTGAGCGAGCATCTTTGCCAGGGCTGGCTCGAGGGCTATCTGCTCACCGGTCGCCACGGCTTGTTCTCCTGCTACGAGGCGTTCATCCACATCGTCGACTCGATGTTCAACCAGCACGCAAAGTGGCTAAAGACCTTGAAGGAGACGCCGTGGCGCAGGCCGATCGCCTCGCTCAACTATCTGCTGACCTCCCATGTCTGGCAGCAGGACCACAACGGCTTCAGTCATCAGGACCCGGGCTTCATCGACCATGTCGTGAACAAGAAGGCCGACATCGTGCGCGTCTACCTGCCGCCGGACGCCAACACGCTGCTCTACGTCGCCGACCATTGCCTGCGGAGCTGGGACCGCATCAACGTCATCGTGGCGGGCAAGGCGCCGGCTCTGCAATGGCTCGACATGGACGCCGCCATCAAGCACTGCACGCGGGGGATCGGGGTCTGGGAATGGGCGAGCACGGACAAGGGCTCGGAGCCCGATGTCGTGATGGCCTGCGCCGGCGACGCGCCGACGCTCGAGACGCTCGCCGCCGTCGACTTGCTGCGCGGCTACTTCCCGGACCTGAAGGTCCGGGTGGTCAATGTCGTCGACCTGATGACGCTGCAGCCGAAATCCGAGCATCCGCACGGCCTGACGGACGCCGATTTCGACGCGCTGTTCACGACTGACAAGCCCGTGATCTTCGCCTATCACGGCTATCCCTGGCTCATTCACCGGCTGGCCTATCGCCGGGCGAACCACGCTAACCTGCATGTCCGCGGGTATCGCGAGGAGGGTTCGACCACGACGACCTTCGACATGGTCGTGCGCAATGGCGTCGACCGCTTCCATTTGGTCGCCGACGTGATCGACCGCACGCCGGCGCTCGGGGCCTCGGCCGTCTCCGTGAAGCAAGCGATCAGCGACAAGCTGATCGAGCACGAGCGCTACATCCGCGCCCATGGCCTGGACCTGCCCGAGGTGCGCGACTGGAGATGGAGCTCGGCCGAAGGCGACCCGGGCCGGGCTTCGTAAAGCGCGGCTGAGATCTTTCTGACGCCGCCGACCGCGGGCGAAGCAAGGCCAGCCTCGGCGTCGTAGGTCCGGATTGACGGAAGAGCGCTCCCTGCCCTAATTGATTCTACGATGAGGACGTGCCTTGCATCGCGCCGCCCAGTGCGGCGCTGCCCTATCGCAGGAACATAGCTCGCGGTCAGGCCTTGCGTCTGAGCCGCGGGAGGGCCTGCCACAGCCGTCCACCGGCGTTCGTCGCCGGTTTCCCAGTCAACTCTCCGATCCACGCGACGGGCGACGGATGACGCGCCGGCTTGGCGCGTGGACGCCAAACTTGTGAGCCATCGTGTCCGGACGCTCAGTCACCCGAAAGCCCAAGATCGCCCTCTCGACGACCGACCATGATCGTCTGTCGGCGCTCGCCGCCACGATCTCTCGTCGCAGCCCCGACATCGCCGACGCCCTGCAAACTGAACTGTCTCGCGGCAAGCTGGTCGCCGACCATCTCCTGCCGGACGATGTGGTGAGGATGGGATCGACAGTGACGTACCAGGTCGAAGAAGCGGCGGCGCGGACGGTCAAGCTCGTCTATCCTGCAGAGGCGGACATCGACGCTGGGCGCGTCTCCGTCCTCACGCCGATAGGGACGGCGCTCCTGGGCCTGTCTCCTGGACAGACGATGCCTTGGATGACCACCTCCGGCGACCTAAGGCGGCTGCTGATCGTCGCCGTGCGTCAGGACGCGTCGGATCGAAACGCCGTCAGCGGCGCAGAGCGCGTCGCAAGAGGATTTCCGACGTAACCCGAGGCGCGGGTCCGCCAAGGGCCTCGCCCTCGACGGACCCGCGTCTCCCTTAGACGGGGCGGGGCCGTCTGCAAAAAGAGGTCAGGCTGCGAGCAGTTCGTCCGCCGGACCGAAAAACTCGTAGTGGATCCTCGAGGACGGCACGCCGAGGCTTACGAGGCCGCCGACGAAGGCGCGGAGAAAGCCGCGCGGACCGCACAGGACATACTCCGCGTCGCTGAGCGGCGTGTGTTTCGCGAGCCATTCGGGCGTCACGAGTCCCGCCTCGTCATAGGCTTCGCCCTTCACGTCCTGCGGGCGCGGCTTCTCGTAGAAGAAGGTCGTGCGGATGCGGCCGCCGGAAGCCTCGGCGAGCGCGCGCACCTCCGTCCCGAGCGCATGGGTGGCGCCTGACAGGGCGCCGTGGACGAAGTGGACGGCCTGTCCGGCGCCTTGTTTGGCGAGAGCGCTCAGCATGCTGACCATTGGGGTCAGGCCAACGCCGCCGCTGACCAGAATGACTGGCCGCTCGGACGGCTCCGGCAGCACGAACTCGCCGGCCGGGGCGCCGACCTTCAGCCGGCCGCCCGGCTGAAGCGAATCGTGCAGCCAGCTGGAGGCGACGCCCTGCGGCTCACGCTTCACCGAGATGCGGTAGCCGTCGTCTCCCGGGGCCGACGAGATGGTGTAGTTCCGCTTCAGCGGCGTGCGATCGGGAAGCTCCAGCCACAGCGTCAGATACTGACCCGGGCGGTGCGGCAGCGTCGTGCCGCCGTCCGCCGGCTTCAGCACGAAGGAGGTGATGACGTCGCTCTCGCGCCGCTTCTCGGCGATGACGAAATCGCGCCAGCCGATCCAGCCGCCCGGAGCCGCGACGTGCTCGGCGTAGATCTCCGCCTCGCGGCCGATCAGGACGTCGGCGAGGAACCAATAGGCCTCGCCCCATGCCGCGAGAATCTCTGGCGTCGCGGCGTCGCCCAGCACGTCCTCGATGGCGGCGAGCAGCGCGTCGGCGACGTAAGGATAGTGCTCGGGCAGGATGTTCAGCCCGACATGTTTCTGGGCGATGCGCTCCACGGCGCCGGCGAGCGCGTCGAGATTGTCGATGTTCCGGGCATAGGCCAGCACCGCGGCCGCGAGCGCGTGCGGCTGCGAGCCGGTCTCGCCGTGGTGAGACTGATTGAAAAGATCCCGGATGTCCGGGTTCTGGAACATCCGCTCGTACATCCGGCGGGTGACGGCGAGCCCGTGGGCCTCCAAAGCCGGGACTGTGGCCTTGACCGTGCTGATGGTCGACTCGCTGAGTTCTCGAGGCATCGCGCCCTCATAAGGTACATGGACAATGCACCTTCTACGGTCTTGGTCAAAAGGTGTAAAGAGGATATATCTTCTGGATGCGACTGACGCTCCACACCGACTACGCCCTGCGCGCGCTGATCTATCTCGGCTTGAGGTCCGGCCGCCGCATCTCGATCCGCGAGATCGCGGAGGCGCACCGCATCTCCGAGAACCACCTGATCAAGGTGATCCACAATCTCGGCCGGGGGGGCTTCGTGCGCACCATTCGCGGGAAGGGCGGCGGGCTTGTCCTGGCGCGGCCGCCGGAGGAAATCGGGGTCGGCGACGTCGTTCGCTTCACCGAAGACGACATGGCGCTCGTCGTCTGCTTCCAGGGCGAATCGGCGAGTTGCGCGCTGATCGGCGCATGTCGGCTGCAAGGCCTTCTGGGCGAGGCGCTGGCCGCCTTCCTTGCGGTCCTGGACGGAAAGACTCTCGCCGATCTGATCGGCGGCCCGAACAGGCGGGTCATGGCGCAGCGGCTCGGCCTCGACGAAGACGCCTCCGCCGCTCGCGCTTAGCCCGACCATTCGATCAAGCAGAAACAGCGCTGCGCCGGGAGGTCCTAGACCATAGAACGGCAAGTTGATTATCGATGGCGATCGCGAAGGCTCTGCACGTCTGTCACCGCGACCGTCGCCCCCTTAATCTCGACGCCTATGACCCTGAGACGCGCCAAGGAGCGCGAGAATGTTTCAGGCCTCATGCCAAGCCGTTTCGCGATCAGCGTCTTCTCGTAGGGCAAGGTCAGGGTGACCGCGCCGGATCGGTTGCCGATAAGATCGATCAGGAAGCGGATGATCCGCTCTTCTCCCGTCAGGAGAGTCATTGTCTCGATCTGATTGACCAAGGCCTTGAGATGGCTCGACATGGAGGCGAGCATGGCGAAGGCCACATCCGGCTTCGCGGCGATCCGGGCGCGGAGCGCCGTGCTTGCGATTGCGAGAACTCTGGCCGGCGTCACGGCGACTGCCGACATAGGGTACTTTTTGTCGAGAAACATTGCGGCTTCAGCGAAGGTCTCGGCCTTCGCGAAGATATGGACCACGGCCTCGCCGCCGTCCGCATCGAGGCGGCTCAGCTTCATCCGGCCCTCGAGAATCAGGAAGAGCGCGCGCGCCGGGTCGTCTTGACCGAACAGCTGTTCGCCTCTCTCCAGCGACAAGACCATGCGTTCGTCGATGAGCGCCAGAAGGTCCTCTTCCTCCATGCTCCGCAGCAGCAGGCAGGATCTAATCGTCCGCCAGTCGTCTTTAGTCAGCAAGCGGAGCCCCCTCTGTGAGGTCGTCGACGGGCTGGAAGGGAAGGCGAATCCGCGAGGAGGGCGCCGAACATAGATTTGTGCGCGCCGTCGGGGAAGCGGACGCCGCGCGAAACGCCATGGCGCAACTAATGCGCCGATCTCCAGCACCGACTTAGGCGCCGTCTCGCGCCAGAATCCGAAAGCCGCTGTTCGATCACATGCCCATCCTTGTCGAGGACGGCCCGCCATGTCCGGGCCCCCGAGCGCAAGGTTAGCCGACTGCGCCCCGCGTCCTCGCCTTCTCCTGCCTCGACGAGGCTTGCGACGCGCCCGAGCCGCATGCGCCTGCGGAGCTCGTCGAGCGGCAGCCGCAGGGCAGACGCCGCCTCCGCGGCGCTGAGAACGAAGTCGCCGCTTCCGTCCCGTTCGAACCGCATCGCCGCGTCTGTTCCGCCGATCGTCTTCCGCGTCGTCATACGACCTCCAGCTTTCGACGCATCGCCGGGCGATTGGCGACGAGATCGGCCAGGGTCAGCCGGTCGAGCTCGGCGAAGAAGGCGTCGACAGCGCCGCGCAGCGCGCCGGTCAGCCGACAGGCCCCGCTCAGCACGCAATCGACCTGTCCGGAGCCGAGGCAGGAGACCAGGGCGACATCCTCCTCGAGCGCGCGGATCGCGTCGCCCATGCGGATCGTGTCGGGGGACTTCGCCAAAGCGAGGCCGCCGCGGCGCCCGCGAACGCTCTTGACGAGACCGAGGCCGACGAGCGTCTGGACGACCTTCATTAGGTGGTTCTTTGATACCCTGTGGCGCGTCGCAAGCTCCTCGATCGTTACGAGACGGTCGTCGAGGACCGCGAGCGCCATCAGCACGCGCAGCCCGTAGTCCGTATGGAAGGTCAGGCGCATCGTCCGCTCCAAAGAGGCATTTACAATACCTCTTTTCGAGCGTAAGAAAACAGGCGCCTGGATACTTCTTTAGGGGCGGCGTCATGTCGAGCGGTCGATCAGCGGAATTGTCGGAGGAACTCGTCGTCCGGCTCGTCGACGCCTTCTATTGCCGCGTCCGTGTGGACGCCGTGCTCGGCCCCATCTTCGAACGCCGGCTGGAGGGCCGCTGGGACCAGCACCTGGCCACGATGACGGACTTCTGGTCATCGGTCGCACTGACGAGCGGCCGCTACAACGGCAAGCCCCATGTCGCGCATCAGCTCCTTGGAGTGACGCCGGAGCATTTCGAACGCTGGCTGCGCCTGTTCGAGGCGACCGTCGTCGATCTCTGCGAGGGGCCGGCCGCCGCCCTCTTCATCGACCGGGCGCATCGGATCGCTGACAGCCTGCAAATCGGCCTGAACATCGGGCCGAAGGCTCTGCGCCTGCCGCCGCGCGCGACGGTCGCGCAAAGCGCGGCGTAAGCGACATGCCGAGGACGCGGAGGGCGAGACCGTGACCCGCGCCGCAGCCCGTGTTCCAGGAACTGATCTCACGGTCGAGCGCATGCCGGGACACTGGCTGCTCGCGCGTCTTGGCAAGCGCGTGCTGCGCCCCGGCGGGCTCGAACTGACGGAGGCGCTGCTCGGCGATCTCGCGGTCGCGGCGGGGGACGACGTGGTGGAGTTCGCGCCCGGCCTCGGGCGG
Source organism: Hansschlegelia zhihuaiae (assembly GCF_004103825.1). Classification (GTDB taxonomy): domain Bacteria; phylum Pseudomonadota; class Alphaproteobacteria; order Rhizobiales; family Methylopilaceae; genus Methylopila; species Methylopila zhihuaiae. Next base: position 29,763 of record NZ_RYFI01000016.1, on the reverse strand, counting down.
ACGGCGAAACGCCTGGTCGAGGCCGGGCCGCGCAGCTATCTCGGCGTCGAGCGCGACGAGGACGCGGCGCGCTGGACCCGCGGGCGATTGCCGAACGCCGCGAATGTCGGGATCCGAGTCGGATCGGCCGAGAATGCCGGGATCCCCGGCCGGTCGGCGAGCGTCGTGGTCGGCGAGGCGATGCTGACTATGAACACGCAGGCTCACAAGGAGCGCATCGTCGCCGAGGCGTCCCGCATCCTGCGCAAAGGCGGCCGGTACGGCCTCCATGAGCTCGCCATCGTCCCGGACGACGCGCCGGAGAAGGTCAAGAAAGAGATCGAACTGGCGCTGTCGCAATCGATTCATGTCGGCGCGCGCCCGCTCACCGAGTCCGAGTGGCGTGCTCTCCTCGAAACCTCCGGCTTCTCGGTACGGACGGTCCGCTTTGCGCCTATGCATCTGCTGGAGCCTGCCCGGATGGTCGCCGATGAAGGCCTGCCGCGGACGCTGCTGCTGTTGGCGAGGATCCTCTCCAACCGGACCGCTCGGAAACGGATCCTCGCCATGCGCCGGACGTTCAGGCGCTACGAAGGCTCGCTGCATGCGATCTCGATCGTGGCGGCGAAGCCAGACTGAACGCGAGCGAGAACATGGCGATGGAGACTTTGCCCGAAGGACTGACGGCTTACAGTCGCTCGCCGACCTTCGACGAGCGCTCTTTGCCGGCTGCGCTCCAGCGCGAGCACCGGACCAAGGCCGGCGCATGGGCCCTCATCCATGTGCTGGAGGGACGACTGCTCTACCGCATCCTCGAGCCCTTCAGCGAGCACGATTTGACGCCGGACCAACCCGGCGTCGTCCGCCCGGAGCAGCCGCATGAGGTGCATCCGGTCGGAGCGGTGCGGATGTTCGTCGAGTTCTATTCCGCTGACGCGAAGTCCGCTCGGGATTCTCGCTCGCCTGGTTGAGCCACGGCTCGGTCTCTGGGGTCGGTCGGCCGCCCCTCGTCATACAGGATGCGCTCGGCGGAGCCGTCGAGGTCCTCGTACTGGCCGTCAGACAGCGACCACAGAAATGCCGCGAGCCCGGCCGCGCCGAGCATAAGGGACAGCGGCACAAGGTAGAGGAAAGCGTCCATCATGAAACCGCCTTCAGCCGCGCCGTCAGGCCGGCCCGAGCTCCGGCCGCGTCGTCGCGGACCGACGCGGGATTCTTGAGGCGCAGCGCGTTGGCCACAACCACGATGGACGACAGCGACATCGCAATGGCCGCGACCAACGGGGTGACCAGCCCGGCGATCGCGACCGGCGCCGCGATGGCGTTGTAGACGGCGGCGAGACCGAAGTTCTGCCGGATCAGAACGGCGGAGCGGCGGGCGATCGCGATCGCGGCCGGCGCCGCCTCGAGACTCTCGCGCAGGAAGACGAAGTCGGCGGCGTTGCGGCCGACATCGGCGGCGGTGGCGGGCGCCATCGAAACGTGGGCGCTCGCGAGCGCCGGCGCGTCGTTCAGGCCGTCGCCGATCATCAGCGTCTTGCGCCCCTCCGCCGCCAGCGCCGCGAGCCGCTCGGTCTTCCCGGCAGGAGTGAGTCCGCCCTCGAAGCGAGCGATTCCGACCTCGGCCGCGATCCGCCGGACCGCTTCCGGCCGGTCGCCCGAAAGGATGGTGAGGTCGAAGCCCGCCGAGGAGAGCGCGGCGACGGTCTCGCGCGCGCCGGACCGCAGCCGGTCGTCGAATCGGAACGCCGCGAGCGGCCGTCCGTCTTTCGACAGAATCACATCGGCGTCGTCAGAGGGCGTCGCGCCGCCCTCGAGCGCCCAGCACGGACGGCCGAGCCGGTAGACAGCTCCGCCGGCCTCCGCTTCCATGCCGAGGCCCGGCCGTTCTGCGATCTCGCGGAAGGCCAGCGGCGTCCGGACATGCCGCCCCGCCGTCTCGATCGCGCGCGCATAAGGGTGGCGCGAAGCCGCTGCGAGAGCCGCCGCCGCCGCAAGCGCGTCGGGCCCGATGGCCGCGGCGTCGCGAAGCCGGACGTCGCCGAGGGTCAGCGTCCCGGTTTTGTCGAACACGACGGAGTCGACGGCGTTCAGGCGCTCCAGAGCGCCGCCGTCCTTGACCATGATTCCGTTCTCGAACAGCCGGCGGGCCGCGATCACCTGCACCATCGGGACCGCGAGCCCGAGCGCGCAGGGGCAGGTGACGATCAGCACCGCGACCGCGATCGTCACCGCGCGGTGAACGTCGCCGGTCGCGGCGAGCCAGCCGACGAAGCTGAGGAAAGCCGCAGCATGCACCGCCGGCGCGTAGACCTGCGCCGCGCGGTCGGCGATCCGCCGGTAGCCCGATCGGCCGGCCTCGACCGCCTCCATCAGGCGCACCATCTCTGCCATGAACGAGTCTTTGGCGCGCGCGGTCGCGACGACCGTGAGCGGACCGGTGAGGTTAAGCATGCCGGCCTGGACGGCCGTGCCCGGCGCCGCCGGCTGCGGCGCGCTCTCGCCGGAGACGACCGAGCAGTCGAGGTCGGAGCGGCCATGGGCGACATGGCCGTCGACGGCGATGCGTTCGCCGGCGGCGACCAGCAGGCGCATTCCAGGTTCGATCAGGTCGACAGCGAGGTACCGGCGCGCGCCCGTTGCGTCGACCACGAGCGCGCCCCGCGGCGCGAGCCGCGCCAGCCCCTCGACGGCGTTGCGCGCCTTCTCGCGCATGACATGGTCGAGCGTGCGGCCGATCAGCAGGAAGAACAGCAGCGACGTCGCGGCGTCGAAATAGGCGTGCGGCCCGTGATTGACGGTGTCGTAGAGGCTCATCGCCACGGTGAGCAGGACGCCGATCGAGATCGGCACGTCCATGTTGGCGCGTCCACGCTTGAGCGCCCCCCACGCCGAGGCGAAGAACACGCGGCCGGAGTAAGCCACCGCCGGCAGCGCGACCGCGGCGGAGAGCCAGTGGAACATATCCCGCGCGGCCGGATCAGCGCCCGACCAGACCGACATCGAAAGCAGCATGACGTTGCTCGACGCGAAGCCCGCCACGGCGAGCGCCCGGATGAGCCGCCAGAGCGTGACGTCCTTAGCGGTCTCGGCCGGCTCGCTGAGATGGGCCGCAAAGCCCAGCTCCCGCAGCGTCTCCATCAGCGGCGGCGGCGAGCGGTCCGCCCGCCAGCGGACGGCTGCGCGCTTCGTCGACAGGTTCACGCGTGCTTGCTCGACGCCGTCGAGCCGACCGAGCGCGAGTTCGATCCGCCTGACGCAGCCGCCGCAATGTATGTCGGGCACGGCGAGCTCGACCTGCCGCAGGCCGCCCGGGACGGGCCGGCTCGCGAGCAGCAACTCGTCGCCCGACGGCGCGCCGGAGCCCGTCGGGGAGGAAGCCGCGTGGCGGTCTCCAGATGACATGACGGCTACCGCCGCACGGCCTCGTAGGCCCGCCAGGTGGCGTGCCCGAGCAGCGGGAAAGCGACGATCAGGCCGAGCAGGCAGGTCGCCAGGCTGAAGAGGGACAGCGCGAGGACTGCCGCGCCCCACACGATCATGGTCGGCAGGTTGCGCCATGTGAGCGCCATGCTGGCGCCCATGGCCGTGAAAGCGTCCACGCGCTTGTCGAGCAGCATGGGGATCGAGAAGGCGCTGACGGCGAAGGAGAACGCCGCGAACAGCCCGCCGACCAGCCCGCCGACGACGAGAAGCGCCAGCCCGGGCGCCGTCCCGAACAGCGCCGGCGCGATATGGTCGAGCCCCAGGAAAGGCCGCCAGCCGAAGAACAGCGCATAAAGCAGGACCGCGGCCCGCATCCAGAGCAGCATCAACATGCAGAGCAGCACGCCGACGAACAGCATCTGGCGGATTCCGGCAGCCGGGCGCACGATGAGCATATCTCCAAGAGACACGGTTTCGCCAAGCGAGAGCCGCCGGCTTTTCTCATAGAGGCCCACGGCGAGGATCGGGCCGACGACCATGAAGCCGGCGAGGGCGGGGAAGAGGACCGAATCCCAGCCTTGGACGAACAGGCCGGCGACGATTGCCGCCGAGATCGCGAACACGGCGAAGCCGTAGCCGAGGCTGAGGACGGGCTGAGCCCAGAGGTCCCGCCAGCCCTCCTTCAGCCAGGTGAAGGCCGCGTCCGTCGGCAGGTCGCGCGCATAGGGGCTTTTACCCCCGATCCGAGGCGAAAGCGCTGGAAGGGTCATATGCGGTTCTCCCACGGCGAGCGCGCGGCGTTTCCGCGGACCGTCGTCAGCATGACGGGCGCGCCGCCCTGAAGGCGCCGACAGCAGGATCGCCACGCTCCTTGAGGTGGGCGACGCAGTCCGGCCGGGACGTCACGGCGACATAGACCAGATGGACATTGGCGAGAACGAGCGCCGTGACTCCGACGCCGATCGAAAGGATGACGGCGCGCCTGGAATTGCTGCCAAGCCCGGTCTCTCGACCGCGGAAGAAGGTGGACCAGTTCATCACGGCGCACGCGCTCCTAAGTCGAGAACGTAGAGCGTCAGGATCTTGCGATCGAGGTCCGTCAGCCGCGCCTCCCAGGACGGCATGTGACCTTGCCGGCCACCCCATATCGAGGCGCGGATCGACGATCGGTCGCCGCCGTAGATCCAGAATGCGTCGGTAAGGTCGGGCGCGCCGATGCTCGTGCTTCCCTTAGCCGCCGGGCCGTGGCACGCGACGCACTTCGAAGCGAAGACCTTCGCGCCGGCGGCTGCCGAGGCGGCGTCCGGCCCACTTGAAACGGACCGGTCGGAGAGCGACTGGACGTAGGCGGCGACGGCGTCGACGTCTTCGCGCGACAGCATTCCGTCACGCCCGAAGGCGAGCATCTGGGAAGCTCGGGTGTCGGGATGCGCGGCGTTGATTCCGACCTGCAACGTCCTGGCGACGTCCTCGGGCTTGCCGCCCCAGAGCCACGAGCCGCTGGTCAGATTGGGAAAGCCGGGGCCGCCTTTGGCGTCGGTTCCGTGGCACACGGCGCAGTTGTCGCCAAACAATGGCCGTCCTGTTTCCCGGACCAGCCCCATGAGATTCGGATCGGCCCGGATCGTGGCATAGTCGGCCGTCTCGATGCGGCGCGCCCACGCAGCCCGGCTGGCCGAAGCCCTGCGCAGCTCTTCCGTCACGGCCGTGCGCTGGTCGACGCCAAGCAGCCCTTTCAGATAGGTCGTTCCCACCGGAAACGACGGCATCAGCAGCCAGTAGACGAGCGAAAAGGCGAACGTAAGGGCGAGGAAAACGAAAACGACACGCGGAACTGGCGTGTTCAGTTCCTTGATTCCGTTCCACTCATGGCCAGTGGTGAGGTAGCCGGAGTGCGGATCGCGCTCTTCTACCGCCATGGTCGGTCCTCGCCCTCAAGAATTGTCTTGGCGGCCTTGTCGAAACGCGGCCTGTTCGAGGGCCAGTACACGTAGACGAGCACGCAGGCCGAAAGCGCCAGCAGGTAAAACAGTCCAAAGGATTTCGCGAAGGCGACGACTGAGTCGTGATCGAAGCTCATCGCTTGGCCTCCGCGGTCTTGTCGGCAGGAGAATGCGCAGCGTCAGTCAGTCGCCCCAGGATCTGAAGGTAGGCGACCATCGCGTCCATCTCGGTCACCCGGCCGGGGTCGCCGTCGAACGCCCTGACCTGCGTCGCCTCGCCATAGCGCTGGGCGACGCCCTTGGCGTGCTCCGAGTCTGGCGCGGTCTGGCCGTAAGCGTCAGCCTGCGCGTTCGCGATCATCTCATCCGTGTAGGGCACCCCGACGCGCCGCTGCGCCTTCAGATGCAGCCCCAGATCTTCGGTTTCGAGCGTGTTCTGCGCCAGCCAGCCATAGCGGGGCATCTTGGAGACCGGAACGACGTCGCGCGGGTTGATCATATGCGCCACGTGCCATTGGTCGGAATATTTTCCGCCGACGCGCGCGAGGTCCGGCCCTGTCCGCTTCGAGCCCCAGAGCATCGGATGGTCGTATTGCGACTCCACCGCGAGCGAGTATGGCCCGTAGCGGTCGACCTCGTCGCGCAGCGTCCGGATCATTTGCGAATGGCAGGCGTAGCAGCCTTCGCGGATGTAGATGTTGCGGCCAGCGAGCTCGAGCGGCGTGTAGACGCGCATATCCGCCGCCTTCTCGACCGTTTCGTCGATGGTGAACAGCGGCGCGATCTCAATCAGCCCGCCGACGCTGCCCGCCGCGATGACGGCGAGCACGAGACCCATGGCGCTGCGCTCCAGGCGGTAGTGGAAACCGAACATCGCTTTTACTCTCCAGCCTGGACCGCGGCGCCGAGGACGGGCGCGTCGCTTTCATCCTGCGCGGCCGAAGCGGTTCGGATGGTCATGACGATGTTGTAGAAACCGACAAGCGCGCCCAGCAGGAACAACAGTCCCCCCACCGCGCGTGCGATGTAATAGGGATGCATCGCCACCAGAGAGTCGATGAATGAGTACGACAACGTCCCGGCCTCCGTATAGGAGCGCCACATGAGGCCCTGGATGATGCCGGAGTTCCACATCGCGAAGACGTAGACGAGGGTTCCGGAGAGGGCGAGCCAGAAATGAAGCTCGACCAGACGGCCGGAATACATCGTGTCCAGGTTCCAAAGCTTGGGAACGAGCGCATAGATCGAACCGAAGGTGATCATCGCGACCCAGCCAAGCGCGCCAGCATGGACGTGACCAATGGTCCAGTCGGTGTAATGCGAAAGGGAATTGACCGCGCGGATCGCCATGAACGATCCCTCGAAGGTCGAGATGCCGTAGAAGATCGCGGCCACCGTCATGAAACGTAGCGTCGCGTCGTCGCGAACCTTGGTCCAGGCGCCGTTCAGGGTCATCAGCGCATTGCTGGCCGACGCCCAGGACGGCACCAGCAGCATGACCGAGAAGGTCATGCCGAGGGTCTGAACCCATTGCGGCAGCGCGGTGAAATGCAGGTGGTGCGAGCCCGCCCACATATACATGAAGGTGATGCCCCAGAAACTGATGATCGACATCCGATAGGAATAGATCGGTCGGCCCGCCCGCACCGGCAGGAAGTAGTAGAGCATCCCGAGAAAGCCGGCGGTCAGGAAGAAGGCGACGGCGTTGTGGCCGTACCACCATTGGGTCATGGCGTCTTGGACGCCCGAGAAGACCGAGTAGCTCTTCGCGCTGCCGAACGAGATCGGCACGGCGAGGTTGTTGACGACGTGAAGAACGGCGACCAACAGAATGAACGCCATATAATACCAGTTCGCCACGTAGATGTGCGGCTCCTGGCGGCGCGCAAGCGTACGAAGGAAGAGCAGGAAATACGTGACCCAGACGATCGCCAGCCAGATGTCGGCGTACCACTCCGGCTCGGCGTATTCCTTCGACTGCGTGACGCCCATCAGATAGCCGGTCGCGGCGATCACGCAGAACAGATTGTAGCCGAGCAACACGAACCACGGCGTGATCTGGTCAGGCAGCCGGGCGCGGGTGGCGCGCTGCATCACGTGGAAGGAGGTCGCGATCAGCGCGTTGCCTCCGAAACCGAAGATCACGCCCGAGGTGTGGATTGGCCGCAGGCGGCCGAAGCTCGACCAGGCGCCCTCGAAGGCGAGATCAGGAAAGACAAGCTGCCAGGCCACCCAGTCGCCGACGAACAGTCCGGCGATCGCCCAGATCATTGCGATGACGACGCCGGCCTTTGTGGGCTCGTCGTAGTAGCGGGCGAGCCGTTCAGGCGACGGCTCAGGCTCGAAATAGCCCGAGATGACATAGAACAGTCCGGCGAGCGCGCAGACGACCGTCAGCCAGCCATGGGCCGCCAGGAGGTCCTGGCCGCCCGCGACCGCCAGCGCAAGGCCGGCAAGCGCCAGGCCGCCCAAGATCATGAGGGCGGACTGACGCTCTTGGATGGTCAATTGAGCAATCATGAGCCCCCCAGAGTTTTGCGAACGCCGGACGCCGCCTAGCCTCGCCCGCGGGAAAGCCTAACGACAGGGCCAGCGCGATCCTTGACCGAGGTCAAGCGGCCGCCGGCCATTCGCGCCGGACCATCAACGGGCGTCGATCTCCGCCAGATAGTCCCGGATAGCGCGCTCGGGTCCATGCCAGGACGCGCTGTCCTTTCCCTGCAGCTCGGGAGCTTCTTTCCAGCCTGGTTCGACGCCCGTCATATCCGGCAGCTGATGAGCGATCCCCTTGTGGCAATCGATGCAGGTCTTGTTCCCCGAAACGAGAAATCGTCCATGGATCTCCGCCGCTCTGCGGGTCTGCCTGGTGAAGTCCATGGCCACCGAGGAGTGGCAGTTGCGGCATTCGAGAGAGTCGTTCGCTTTGAGCCGCGCCCACTCGTGCTTCGCGAGCTCCAGCCGCATGTCGAGAAATTTCTCCCGCGTCGATATCGTGCCGAACAGTTTGCCCCACACTTCTTTCGACGCCTGCATTTTCCGCGCGATTTTATCTGTCCATTGATGCGGCACATGACAGTCGGGGCAGCTTGCGCGCACGCCGGATCGATTGGAGAAATGCACGGTTTGAGTAAGTTCTTGGTAGACGTTATCTTTCATCTCGTGGCATGAAATACAGAATTTCTCCGTGTTGGTCATTTCGAGCGCTGTATTAAAGCCGCCCCAGAATATCACGCCGCAGACAAAACCTCCCAAGGTCAGGAAACCAAGGCTGAGATAGGCGCTTGGGCGACTGACGACGCGCCAAAAGGATAAAGCGACGCTCCAGAGCGAAGCGCAGATTGATCTGAGCGTGGCCATGCGCGCCGATCCGCTACGGTCTGCGCCCGATATCGCGGGCGTCTTGGAACAAGTTGGGAACCAGTGGCGTGACGTCGGTCTGCTGGACATGGCATGCGGTGCAGAAGTAACGCCTGGGGGTGACGTCGGAGAGCACCTGTCCGTCGCGGTCCTGGAAATGAGTGACGCTGATCATCGGCGCGCCAGACCCTTCGGTGAACTCGCGCTTGTGGCAGTCCATGCAGCGGTTAGTGTTAAGCGTCAGCTGGTAGCCGTCGATCGAATGCGGGATGACGGGCGGCTGCTCCGGATAGTTTCGCTTACGTCGCACGTCGTCGGTTACGGGTCGGCCTAGCGGCGGAACTCGATCCAGCGACATCGGCTGCGACGTTCCCGTCAGACGAGGCGTGATCTCAATCCGCGCCGCCTCCTGGGACACGGCGCCGAAGGCGAGGACGCAGACGCCCCCGAGCGCCGCGCCGAAAGCAGCCCATGAAGGCGTCAGCCTCAAACCAGAGCGATCTTGATCGCGCATTTCTTGAAATCCGCCTGCTTCGAGATCGGGTCGGTCGCGTCCAGCGTCGCCTTGTTGATGAGCTGGCTGGCGTCGAACCACGGCACGAACACCACGCCAGGAGGCATCCGATTGCGTCCCCGCGTCTCCACGCGCGTGCGCATTTCGCCGCGTCGTGAAATCAGACGGATCTCGGCCCCCTGGTTGATGCCGCGCTTTCGAGCGTCGTCCGGGTGCATGAAGCATCTGGCGCCAGGGAAGGCGCGGTAGAGTTCTGGAACGCGCATCGTCATGGAGCCCGAATGCCAATGCTCCAGAACGCGTCCCGTGACCAACCAGAGATCGTATTCTGAATCCGGAGACTCGGCCGGCGGCTCATAGGGAACCGCGATGATGCGCGCCTTGCCGTCCTTGTTTCCGTAGAATTCGAGGCCCTTCCCGGGTTTTACGTAGGGATCGAGCCCCTCCCGATAACGCCAGAGCGTCTCCTTGCCGTCGACGACCGGCCAGCGCAGTCCGCGGACCTGGTGATAGGTGTCGTAGGGCGCGAGGTCGTGCCCGTGGCCTCGCCCGAACTCGGCATATTCCTCGAACAGCCCCTTCTGGACGTAAAAGCCGAAATGTCCGGCCTCGACGTTGTCGTAGCCGGCTTCGACCTCGGTGGCCGGGAACCGGTCGACCTTGCCGTTGCTGAACAGCACGTCGAACAGGCTCTTGCCGCGGAAGTTCGGGTTCGCGTCCAGGATGTCGGCAGGCCAGACCTCGTCGGTCGTGAAGCGTTTGGAAAACTCCATGAGCTGCCACAGGTCCGAGCGGGCCTCTCCGGGCGCTTCGACGAGTTGATGCCAGACGTGCGTGCGTCGCTCCGCATTGCCGTAAGCGCCTTCCTTCTCGACCCACATCGCCGCCGGCAGGACGAGGTCGGCCGCCATGGCGGTCACCGTCGGATAAGCGTCCGAGACGACAATGAAATTGTCGGGGTTGCGATAGCCCGGGTATGCCTCGTTGCTGCTGTTCGGCGACGCTTGCAGGTTGTTGTTGACCTGGATCCAGTAGAAGTTGAGCTTGCCGTCCTTGAGCGCCCGGTCCTGCTCCACGGCGTGATAGCCGGGTTTCTCAGGAATCACTCCGTGCGGGATTCGCCAGATCTCTTCCGCATGCTTGCGGTGCTCGGGGTTCGTCACCGTCATGTCGGCGGGCAGGCGATGCGCGAAGGTGCCGACCTCGCGGGCCGTGCCGCAGGCCGAAGGCTGGCCCGTCAGCGAGAACGGGCCGTTGCCGGGCTCGGAGATCTTCCCGGTCAGCAGATGCAGATTGTAGACGAGCTGGTTCGCCCAGACGCCTCGCACATGCTGATTGAACCCCATGGTCCAGAGCGACACGACCTTGCGCTTCGGATCGGCATAGAGTTCGGCGAGTTGCTGCAGGAAGCCGGGCTCAACGCCGGTCAGCTTCGACACCTTCTCGAGCGTGTACTCCTTGACCGAGGCGGCGAAAGCCTCGAAGTCGATTGGGGTCGTCGCCGCGACGTCGGGCGCCTTGCGCGCCTTGACCTCACGTGGGTCGTCCGGCCTCAGGCCATAGCCGATCTCGGTCGCGCCCTTCACGAAGGTCGTGTGCTTCTCGACGAAATCCTTGTTCACCCGGTCGGTCGAGATGATGTGGTTGGCGATATAGTTCAGGATCGCCAAATCCGTGCCGGGCTTGAACACGATCGGAATGTCGGCGAGGTCGGAGCTGCGGTGCGTGAAGGTGGAGAGCACCGCGACCCTCACATGAGGTTGGCCGAGGCGGCGGTCGGTGATCCGAGTCCAGAGGATCGGATGCATCTCCGCCATGTTCGAGCCCCACAGCACGAAGGCGTCGGCCTGCTCGAAATCGTCGTAACATCCCATCGGCTCGTCCATGCCGAAGGTGCGCATGAAGGCGTAAGCCGCCGACGCCATGCAGTGGCGCGCGTTCGGGTCGAGATTGTTCGAGCGGAACCCCGCACGCATCAGCTTGGTGGCGGCGTAGCCCTCGAAGATCGTCCACTGGCCCGAGCCGAACATGCCTAGCGCGGTTGGGCCTTTCGCCTTCAGGGTCTCCTTGGCCTTCCCGGCCATGACGTCAAAGGCTTCATCCCAGGAAACCGGCGTGAACTCGCCCTCCTTGTCGTAGACGCCGTTCTTCTTGCGGAGCAGCGGCTGGGTCAGCCGGTCGCCGCCATACATGATCTTCGAAAGGAAGTAGCCTTTGACGCAGTTGAGGCCCCGGTTGACCTCCGCTTTCATGTCGCCATGGGTGGCGATGACGCGCCCGCCCTTGACGCCGACCATGACGCCGCACCCTGTGCCGCAGAACCGGCAAGGCGCCTTCGACCACTTGATCTCCAGGCTTTCTATGCCGCCCGCGACGGGTTGCGCGCCGGCAGGCATGCTCATGCCGGCCGCAGCGGCTGCGACGCTCGCCGCCTGCGCCTTCAGCATCTCGCGACGGGAAAGGGTCATGGATCAACTCCAGGATCGTCGAGTTCTTCGATCTGCTCGAACACCAGGTTGGCCGAGAGAACGCCATCGATGAGCCCGATGGCGACAAGCCGGCTCCCGATCTCGCCGACATTCGCGCCTTCGAGGACGACCACGATCTTGCCGCCCTCCACCCGGTGAACCTCGACGTCGGGCAGCGGCTCGATCTGGAGCAACACCGAGTCCACCCGCTCTGGAAGCGTCGAGACCACGGCGCTCGAGATGTGATGCAGACGGGGGGCGGCGGCGCCCGTCATGCGACCGCTTCGAGGAGCGGCTCGACCATCACGGCCTGCGCCGGACAGATTGCGACGCAGGCGCCGCAGCCTGTGCAGCGGCTCTCGTCGATCGTCGGAAGCGCCGGTCCGCCAGCGCGCGGGCGAAAGCGGATAACCGCTTCAGGGCATGCGTCGCCGCAGCTCCAGCAGATGACCCCCCGCTTCGGGAAGCAGTCCGAACCGACCCTGGCGACATGCGTGAAAGGCTCGACGCTGCGGTCGAAGACCGGTTCGGGACAGACATCGGCGCAGGCGCCGCAGAAAGTGCACTCGTCGCCGAAAATCACGAGGGGCCTGCGGTTCGCGTCGAGTTTCACGATCTGCTGCGGGCAAGCTATCGAGCACTCGCCGCATCCGTTGCAGGCGGAACGAACCGTCATCTCGCGCGTCCACGGCGGTCGAACATTGAAAGTCGCGCTGGCGTGTCGGCCAAACAGAAAGCCGCGGCGAGATTGGTCGGCCGGTTCATCGCGCATGATCGGCCACTCAGTGTGGAGGCCCCGGAGGGCCAAATACGAGCTGGGACATCCACACCACGAAGCCATATCCGCCAACGACGGCCACGGCCAAAAACGGCCAGATCAGAACGGCCAGAGTGCAGAAAACGACAAGTTCTCGGCGTTTGGCGGCTTGCGTCGGCTTCGAGGGGTCGGCAGGAGTCGTCGCCGTCTCAAGCTTCATGCGCTAGCCCCTACGGAGGTTGTTTCACTACCACGCCGCGGTCAGATTGGACTTGATCAAAGTCAAATCTGGAGCTCTTCGTCCGGGCGGCGGGTGGGGCTCTTTTGTCGTTCCGCTGCTTTGCTTCCCCACCAGGCGCTCATCATCTCGATCGCCTCGACACCGTCCTGCGCACGCCGAAGCCTATAGCCCTCCTTGCCGAGAGTGGTGGAGAGAACGTCGTGCATGCCCGGGTCGTCATCGACCACCAGTACGCAGATGGAGCTGGCAGCGCCCGTTCGCAGTGATCCAACGATGGCTTAGTTCCGCCGCGGGACAACCATGTGACCGCTCCTGCCCGCCGATTTCAGCGCGAGGGCGATCAGGAGGCGCCCGTCGCCGACCGCCCGAGCGCTGCAGGATCGCCGTTCTCAACGCTCGGGAAGCGCTTGGTATTCGCCTTGCTTAAGTCCCGGATGACAGCCGCTCCGCGGCCGGATCGAGGACGACCAACGCCATGGCGCTCAATTTCAGGCAGCTCCGCTACCTCGTCGCGCTGGCGCGCCATCGCCATTTCGGGAGGGCGGCGGAGGAGTGCGGGATCACGCAGTCGGCGCTGTCCCAGGCCGTCCGGCAGCTTGAGGCCACCTTCGACGTCCCGATCGTCGACCGGCACAATCAGGGCTTCGAGGGCTTCACGCCGCAAGGCGCGATGGTGCTCGACTTCGCGCGGCGCACGCTCGACCGCCACGAACATCTCGTCCAGGACATCGTCTCGGCCGGCGAGGAACTGAGCGGACATGTGCGCGTCGGCGTCATTCCGGTGGCGATGCCCGGCATCTCGATCGTCACGACGGCCTTCAACCAGCTCCATCCCGAGGTCAGCGTGGCGGTGACCTCGCTCAACTTCACCGACCTCAAGAAAGGGCTCGAGAACTTCGACCTCGACGTCGGCATCAATTATCTTGACCACGGCGCGTCGACGGGACTGAGGCCCTATTTCCTTTATGACGAAAGCTATTTCCTGATCGCTCCGGCCGAGCACGCGATCGCCCGGAGGACGTCGGTCACGTGGACCGAAGCGGGCCGGCTGCCGCTCTGCATGCTGACGCCCGACATGCAGAACCGCCGCATCCTGGACCGCGTCTTTTCGAGCGTCGGCGCCTCGCCCCGCACAGTGCTGGAGACCAATTGCGCGCTCGCGCTCTGCTCCCATGTGCGGCCGGGGCACTGGTTCGCGGTCGTGCCGAACACCTTCTTCCTGATGATCGGCGACTGGAGCCAGACCCGCGCCGTCCCGCTCGTCGAACCCACCATCACCAACACGATCGGGATGATGGTGCTCGAACGCGATCCGCAGCCGCCGGCCGTGCGGGCGTTCATCGAGGTTGCGGACGACATCCGGATGGCCGACGAGCTGATGCGCTACACGCCCGCCCATCTCAGGGATCGCCGCGCCGTTCAGGCGACGGGCGCGACCACCGACACGCCGATCATGCAGTCGCGCGTGACCAACGCCGCCAGCTGATCTTCGCTCAGCCCTTCGCCGCCCTCGGGCCGCCGCGGCAGCACGAGGTAGCGCATGTCGGCGTTGCTGTCGTGGACCAGCAGCCTGACGTCGTCCGGCACCGCGAGCCCGAACTCCTCCAAGACCGCGCGCGGCTCGCGCACGGCGCGGGCGCGATAAGCCTTGCTGATGTACCAGGCCGGAGGCTGCCCGAGGATCGAGCGAGGATAGCAGGAGCAGAGCGTGCAGCAGACGAGGTTGTGGGTCTCGGCGTCGTTCTCGACGACGATCAGCTGCGCCTCGCCGACCCCGATGCCGAGCTCGGCCGCGGCCGATTTGCCGTCCTTCAGCAAGCGCTCGCGATAGGCGTCGTCGACCCAGGCGCGCGCGACGATCTTCGCGCCGAGATGGACGCCCGGCGACTCGATCCGCTCGATCTCGCGCCGCACCTCGCCCGGGGCGATCAGGCCGCGCTCGACGAGCAGCGTCTGCAGGGCGTCCGCCAGGATCTGCCCCTCGATATTGCCGGCCTCGTCCTCGATCACGAGAGGCTCGTGGGCGTCGTGGTCGTGGTCGTGAGTATGATCGTGGCCGCTCACGGCGCCCTCCATGGATGCATTTTGTTCATCGGCGCTGAGGCGTCGCCGGCGACGCGCTCAGCCCGCTCCCTCAGGCGCCGCCGGCGTGAGCCAGTGGTCGTAAAGCTCGATGCAGAGCATGTCGGCGGGCGAGCCGCGGTACTCGTCCCAGAGGTCGGTCATCGCGAACCCCACGCGGTAGAGCGGGACGACCGGGCCTCCCACGTTTCCGACCGAGAGGTCCTCCGGATTCAGGAAGGCGCCGCACCGTCGCAGCACCACCCCGCTTTTATGCCGGACGTAGAAGGGCGTGCGGATGTGCCCGGCCTTGCCGAGCTCGAGCACCGACACCCGGTCGCCTGCGTCGAAACGCGGTTTCATGACCGGCAGGGCGGGGACGGCTCCCAGCGCGCGCGGGCGTCCGCGATCGCCGCGTCCAGCTCTTCGCGCGTGAAGACCTCCTTCTCGATCAGCACGTCGATCATCGCCTCGATGCGCCGGCGATAGAACGAAAGCGTCCTGTACTTGTCCTCCCCGAAGGACTCGAAGCCCCGGCGAAGCTCGTCGAGCGACATCATGCGGCGCGTTCCGTCGCCCAGCAGGTTGCGGATCGCCTCGACCTGCTTCTCCCAATGCAGCCAGGGAAGCTCGACGATGGGGATGGGGCCGGCGGCGTCGCCGCCGATGTCGTGATAGCCGCGTGTCATGGGCGATGCCTTCAGGCGCGTTTGATGGCGAAGCTATCGACATAGGCCTGCGGCGTCGACGGATCGAACGCCTTGCCCATGATGACATGCGTGACCGAACCCGAGCTCGGCGCCTCGAAGCCGATCTCCCGCATGCGCTTCGCGGCGTCGGTCGCGAGAAACACCTGTCTGGCCATCGCCTGGTAGTCGATGTCGGCCGGGACCATGTTCCAGCGGCGCAGCTGGGTGAGCAGCCAGACCGCCGTCGACTCGTAGGGGAACGGCTTGAAGCCGATGCGGTCGGGTTCGTTGACCACCTTGCCGAGTCCGTCGGCGTAGCGGCCCATGAGCACCTGCTCCAGCACCGTCCTGGGCTGGTTGAGATAGGCCGCGGGCGCGAGCAGCTCCGCCACCTGCTTGCGGTTTTCGGCCTTGTCCGCGAACTCCGTCGCCCGCACCACGGCGCGGAACATCGCTCCGTAGCTGTTGGGGCTCTCGCGGATGAACCTGTCGGTGACCGAGACCACGCAGCACGGATGGTTCGGGAAGATGTCGCGCGTCAGCATGTGCAGGAAGCCGACACCCTCGAACACCGCGCGCTGGCCCCAGGGCTCGGCGAACAGCATGCCGTCGAGATTGCCGGCCGCCATGTTGGCGACCGAGTCCGGCGGCGGGAACACCCGGAGCTCCACGTCCCGGTCAGGGTCGAGCCCGTTCTCGGCGAGGTAGTAGCGCAGCAGCATGGCGTGCATCGAATGCTGGTGGGGTATGCCGAACTTGAATCCCTTCCAGTCCTTCGGATCCCGCCGGTCCTTGTGCTTGACCGCGAGCGTGATGGCGTTGCCGTTCACGTTCTGCACGGACGAGACGTAGGTGTTGAGCGCCGGACCTCCGACGCCCATCGTCATGGTCATCGGCATGGCGAGCACGAGATGGCTGGCGTCGAACTCGGCCGACAGCAGCTTGTCGCGCACGATCGCCCAGCCCGGCGTGCGGGCGAGGTTCACCTCGAGCCCTTCCTTGCCGTACTCGCCCATGGCGTGGGCGAGCAGCAGCGGAACCGTGCAGGTGATCGGCACGTAGCCGACGTTCAGCTTCGTCTTCTCGGGCTTGGCCGCCTCCTGCGCGATGGCCCGGGCCGCCGTGAGCGGCAGAAGCTGCGAGATTGCTGCGAGCGCCGTGGAGGCGCCGACCGCCTTCAGGAAGGCGCGGCGGAACGTCGGATCGGGCGCGATCGCGTTGAGCAGCGTCGTCTCGACCACCCGGTCGACATAGTTTTCGACGCCGGCATAGGCCCCGCGGCGCATTCCCGCGCCGAGCGTCTCACGATGCTCGTCGATCGCCCCGCCGCAGCCGCAGGCGCAGCTCGGCCTCAGTCCCGAGGCCCGGTCCGGATCGTTCATGTGGCTGCGTCCTTGGCGTGAGCGGTTTCGGCCCGCCAATCAGCAACCATCGTGCCAGACCTTCGCGCGGCTCCCCATGTAAAATGCGGGCGCTGGGAAGCTATGGGGTGATTAGTATTTCTAATGACGAGATCAGAGACTCGGGCCCGCTCACTAGGCTTGCGGGCGAATAGAATTTAGACTGTGTCCTCCCTGGTTTCTCATCCATCCTGAATGCAACAGGATGCGCCGACTCTGGCCGGCGCAACGCAAGGTTGGAGATCACGACGATGAACGGACTTGGCGGACTGAACAAATCGCAGAATGGCGTCGTCATCGGCCTCGTGCAGCTGCAGCTGCCCGTCGTCGCGACCCCCGACGATCTCGCGAAACAGACCCGGCGCATCGTCGAGATGGTGGGCAAGGCGCGGCGGAACCTCGGGACCATGGACCTCGTGGTCTTCCCCGAATACGCGCTGCACGGCCTGTCGATGGACATCAACCCCGAGATCATGTGCCGGGTCGACGGGCCGGAGGTCGCGGCCTTCAAAAAGGCCTGCGTCGACAACAGGATCTGGGGCTGCTTCTCCATCATGGAGCTCAACCCGGGCGGCATGCCCTACAACACCGGGCTGATCATCGACGACCAGGGCGAGATCCGGCTGAATTACCGCAAGATGCACCCCTGGACGCCCGTCGAGCCGTGGGAGCCGGGCGATTTCGGCATACCGGTCATCGAAGGGCCGAACGGCGCGAAGATCGCGCTGATCATCTGCCATGACGGCATGTTCCCCGAGATGGCGCGCGAGTGCGCCTACAAGGGCGCGGAGATCATGATCCGCACCGCGGGCTACACCGCGCCGATCCGCCAGAGCTGGCGCTTCACCAACCAGGCCAACGCCTTCCAGAACCTGATGGTGACCGCGAATGTCTGCATGTGCGGCTCCGACGGCTCCTTCGACTCGATGGGCGAGGGCATGATCGTCAACTTCGACGGGACGGTGATCGCGCACGGAACCACCGGCCGGCCGGACGAGATCATCACGGCCGAGGTCCGGCCCGACCTCGTGCGCGAGGCCCGCATCGGCTGGGGCGTCGAGAACAACATCTACCAGCTCGGCCACCGCGCCTATGTCGCGGTCAAGGGCGGCGCGCAGGACTGCCCCTACACCTTCATGCGCGACATGGTGGCGGGAAAGTACCGGCTTCCGTGGGAGGACGAGGTCAGGGTCACGGACGGCACGTCCTGCGGCTTTCCCGCCCCGACCCGGCTCTACGGCGAACGGCTCAAGAGCGCGGCGGAGTGAGGCGGATGGTCAGCTCCGCCGGGCGATGAAGTCGATCTCGACCAGGGCGTCGCGGGCGAGGCCCGTGACGCCGACGCAGGTGCGCGCCGGGCGCCGGTCGGCCGGGAAGTAGGAGGCGTAGACGGCGTTCATGGCCGCATAGTCCTCCTTGAAGCGGGTGATGAAGACGCGTGCCTGCACGACATGTTCGAGGCCGAGCCCCATTCCGTTCAGCACGAGGATGAGGTTCTCCATGACCCGCGCCGTCTGCCCTTCGACGCCCTCCGGCGGCGGCCGGTCGTCATCGTCGGGCCAGGTCGGCATTTGGCCGGTGACGAACACCCAGCCGTCCGCTTCGACCGCGTGAGAGAACGGCGCGACCGGCGTCGGCGCGTCGGGGATCATGAAGAAGACGGGTTCGGACATCAGGCGCCTCTCTGAGCGTTGCACGCCGCCGTCAGGCAAGCCTCAGGCCAGCGGCAGGCGCACCTGGCCGTTCTCGACTGCGAGTCCGAGCGCGACGATGTTGTCGCGGAGCGTTCGGGAGGCGTCCTCGATGTGTCGGCGCAGCACCGCCGAGGCCCGGATCGCGTCGCCTGCGAGCGCCGCCTCGGCGATTTCGGCATGGTCGTCCGCGATCCCCGCGAGGAAGGCGCGGCGCGGAACCGCGGCGAGGCGATAGCGGTCGTAACGGTCGTAGAGCGCACGACTGAGGCCGAACAGCGTCGCCGCCTCGTCGGCGCCGATCAGCGCGAAATGGAAGCGTCGATGCGCCTCCTCCCAGGCGGGGTCGAGGCGTCGTGAATCGCCCACCAGCTGGAGAGCCGGCAGCAGCAGATCGAGCGCCCGCCTGACGCGCGTCTTCCAACCGCCGTCGCCCGCCGCGATCGCCCGCGAAAGAAAGGCGAGCTCCAGCGTCACGCGCGTCTCGGTCAGTTCGTCGAGCGCCGCGAGCGACATCGGCGCGACGCGGAAGCCCCGGCGGCTTTCGCGCAGCACGAGGCCCTCGCCGGCGAGGATCGAGAGCGCCTCGCGCACCGGCGCCTGGCCGACGCCGTAGCGGGCGGCGAGCGCGACGGTCGCGAGCTTCGCGCCGGGCGCCAACGCGAGCGCGCCGATGTCGCGCCGCAAAGCCTCGAGCGTGCGGCCCGTCTTGGGTGGGCGGCCCGCGGCGCTCTCATCGTCGTTCATTGCGCCGCCGTCCGCATCGTCCTTCGGCCTTGTCTTTTGCAGCACGCGGCGCCCCGCCGCGCGGCGTCCTAAGCATTTTGTCGAGAAAACGTCGTTGATGCACGGAGGGCGCCGGCGGAAGGCCATCGCGTAAGCGCCTGCTTCCTCGCTTTCTTGGGATTGGAGGCGTTTTCGCATGGCACGCCGCTTGCGAGCCTCACGGCCAGGTCCAGGAGCCCGGATGTCCGCAGCAGCAGCCCTCGCCGACGTTCACGCCGCCCGCCCCGACGGCGCGAGGCCAATCTTGCGCTTCGAGCGGGTCGGACATGTCTTCGGGACCGAGAGCTGCCCGCTTCGCGCGCTTGATTGCGTCGACCTCGACGTCGCGCCCGGCGAGTTCGTCGCGATCGTCGGGGCGTCCGGCTGCGGGAAATCCACGCTGCTGCGGATCGCGGCCGGACTGATCTCGCCGAGGGAAGGGGCGGCCTCCTTTGACGGCGCGCCGATCGTCGAGCCCCGCGGGGAGATCGGCGTGGTGTTCCAGGACGCCGTGATGCTCCCCTGGTTCAACGTCATCGACAACGTCACGCTGCCCGCGCGCCTCGCGGGACGCGACATGTCGGCGGCGCGGGCCGAGGCCGAGAGGCTGCTCGAGAATGTCGGGCTCACGGGCTTCTCGCAGTCCTGGCCGTCTTCGCTGTCCGGCGGCATGCGCCAGCGCGCCGCGATCGTCCGCGCGCTGATGACGAAGCCCCGTGTGCTGCTGATGGACGAGCCCTTCGGCGCGCTCGACGCGCTGACGCGCGAGCGCATGAACCTCGAGCTCGCCCGCATCGCCGAACAGAGCCGCGTCGCGGTCCTGCTCATCACCCATTCGATCGCCGAGGCCGCCTTCCTCGCCGACCGCGTCGTGGTGATGACCCCGCGCCCGGGCCGCATCGCCGAGGAGATACCTGTCCCGATCCCGCGGCCGCGCACGCCCAAGACCCTTTCGTCCCCCGACTTCGCCGCTGTGTGCGAGCGGGCGAGGGCCCATTTCCTCGAGGACGGCGGGAGCGAATGAGGGACGCGCCATGACCGACGCAGCCGTTCCGCTCGCCGTCGCGCCCGCCGCGCGTCGCCGTCCCGCCTCCAGGGGCCGCGTGCGCTGGACGAACCGGGCGCTGTCGGCCGCGCTGTTCGTCGGCGTCATCGGCGCCTGGGAGGCCCTGGTCAGGCTGTTCGACGTCTCGCCGCTGATGTTCGCCGCGCCCTCCGCGGTCCTCGAGGCATTCATGCGGGGCGTCTCACGCGGGCTTTACTGGGAGCATCTCGGCGTCACGGTGTTCGAGGTCGTGGCCGGCTTCTCGATCGGCGCGAGCCTCGGCTTCCTGCTCGCCGTCGCGGTCAGCGAGTTCGAGCGGGCGGGCCGGCTGCTGTTTCCCTACCTGGTGGCGATCCAGTCGCTGCCGAAGGTCGCGGTCGCGCCGTTCGTCATCCTGTGGCTCGGCTTCGGCGTCGAGTCCAAGGTCCTGCTGGTTGCGCTCATCACCTTCTTCCCGGTGCTGATCAACGCCATGAGCGGGCTCGCCATCCAGGACCCGCAGCGCATGGACCTGATGCGGGTGTTCAGGGCGACGCGCTGGCAGACCTTTCGCTATGTCCGGCTGCCCTCGGCCGCGCCCGCGATCTTCGCCGGCCTCAACGTCGCCGCCGTCCTCGCGCTGACCGGCGCGATCGTAGCCGAATTCGTCGGGGCGCAGCGGGGCCTCGGCGTGCTGCTGCTCCAGGCGCAGACCAATCTCGACACGGCCGGCATGCTGGTCATCCTGGTGATGCTGGCCGCGATCGGGCTCACGATCAACGTCACGGTCCGGGCCGTCGAGCGTAAGGTGACCTATTGGGTCGCGCGGCGGGGCGACGCCCCGTGACCGGCGGCGCCTTCGCGGCCGCGCTTGCGCTGCGCGCGCGGGACGTCCTCGACCGCTGCACGCGCTGCGCGCGCTGCTTCGAAGTCTGCCCGATGACCGGACCGGCAGGGCTCGACCGGGCCGATCCGGCCGGGACCGTCGATGGCGCGCTGGATCTCGTCTCCGGGGGAGAGGGGTCTCCCTCCGCCGAGCGCTGGGCGAGCGCCTGCTCCGGCAGCGGCGCCTGCATTCCGGCCTGCGGAGCGGGCGTCAACCCGCGCTTCATGCTGTCGCTCGCGAAGCTCACGCTGGCGCAGCGCAGGGGTGAAGAGGCGCAGCGAAAGGCCGGCGCCGTCGCCTTCCGCGCGATGAGCCGTGGCGTCCGCATCCTGTCCCGCATCCAGTTGCCGCCGGCGGTGCTCGCGAGGTTCGAGCGCGAGGACCCGGGCGAGACCGCTCCCGAGGTCCTGTTCTACACCGGCTGCAATCTGCTGAAGACGCCGCATATCGCGCTGCTCTGCTTCGACATCCTCGACGCGCTGAGCGTCTCCTACGCGGTCATGGGCGGGCCCGGCGACTGCTGCGGCGTGCTGCAGTTCCGCGCCGGCGACCTCGATGGAGCCGAGCGCATCGGCTACCGCACGGTCGAGCGCTTCTCGCGTTTCCGGGCCGGCGCGGTCCTCTCCTGGTGCCCGACCTGCCAGGTTCAGCTCGGCGAGAACGTCATGCCCGGCATGGCGGGCTCCGGCGAAGCCCGGCTCACGCCCGAGCTCGAAGCCTTCGTGGTGTTCCTCGACCGCCATCTCGACAGGCTGAAGCCGCATCTGACGCGGCCCGTGAACAAGCGCGTCGGCCTGCATGAGCATCCGGGCGTCGCGGGCGTAAGCGCCGCGGCCGAGCGCATCCTCCGCGCCGTGCCGGGGCTCGACTTCGTCGATCTCGCGCAGCCGCGCGTCGGCTGGATGTGCAACATGCTGCAGCCGCTGCCGGACTATAAGCGTTCCGTGCACGCCGGCCTTCTGGAGGCGGCGGCCGACGCCGGCGTGGACGCGCTGGCCGGGGTCTATCACGCCTGCCATCGCGAGCTCTGCAGCCACGAGCGCGACTGGCCCTTCGAGGTCGTCAACTTCCTCGAACTCGTCGGCGAGAGCATGGGGCTGAGGCGCGAGGACCATTTCAAGCGGCTCAAGCTGATGCAGGACGTCGACGCCATCGTGGCCGACGTCTCCGAGCTGGCGGCCGATCACGGACTCAGGCTCGACGACGTCCGGGCCGCGGTGCTCGAAGCGATGCTGTCCGAACAGCCGCTGCCGCTGCGCGTCGCGTCGCCGGCGCATGCATGACCTTCACGGACGATCCCGATCAGGAGACGAGCATGACACCCATCCGCGCCCTCTGGACCGCGGCCGCCGCGGCCGTTCTGCTCGCCTGCGGCGGAGCCTCCGCGGCCGAGCTCAAGACCGTGACCCTGCTGCAGCCCGTGCCGCAGATCGACATCCGCAACGCGCCCTGGGCGGTCGCGGAGCAGAAGGGCTATCTCGCCGAGGAGGGCCTGAAGGTCCAGATCCAGACGGTGAAGGGGGCGAGCGTCCTGATCCAGCAGATCGTCAACGGCAGCGCGCAATACGGCATGCCGCCGCCCGAGAACGCGGTGGTGGCCTACTCCAAGGGCGCGCCCCTGAAGTTCTTCTTCGGCTTCACCTCGCGCAGCCCGTTTCCGCTCGCGGTGCTCGAGGATGGCCCGATCAAGACGATCGCCGACCTGAAGGACAAGACGATCGGGCTGCACTCGCTGACCGCCGTCCAGTTCTACACGACCCAGGCGATCCTCTCCTCCGCCGACCTCAAGCTCGACCGTGACTTCAAGCTGGTGGACGTCGGCGCCGGACCGGCCGCGCTGAAGGCGCTGCAGACCGGACAGGTCGCGGCGTTGGCGACCAACACGCTGAACTACGCCGGGTTCGAGAACCGGGGAGCGAAATTCCGCTATCTGATGTCGCCGCAGGTGGCGCCGATCTTCGGCTGGAGCATGATGACGAGTTCCGCCTATCTCGAGGCGAACCGCGCCGAGGCCGTCGGCATGGCGCGCGCCTTCAACCGCGGCCAGCAGTTCTGCCGCGAGGAGCCGAAAGCCTGCATCGCGGCCTATTACAAGAAATTCCCCGAGACGCTGCCGCCGGGCGTGTCGGATGAGCAGGCGGCGAAGGACCAGGAGCGCGTCCTCGCGAGCTTCCTCGCTGACGCGCCGAAGCCCGACGGCCAGCCCTGGGGCTATTATGATCCGAAGGCGTGGACCGCCGTCGTCGACTACATGCTCGCGACCGGTCAGCTCGACAAAGCGGTGGATCCCGCGGGCCTCTACACCAACGACTTGCTGGCGGACATCAACGGCCCGAGCCGGCCGCGGACCTAGCTTCGACCGGGCTAATCGCCTCCGTTTTCGCGTATCATCAAATGAGGCGTCAGCCCGCCGGTTCGCGGATGTTCTGAACGCTATCAGAAGTCATGGACTTTTTCTTCGGCGGGATGCGCGTTGAAGCGAAGTCTAGAGCTGACCGGAGTGAGCGAGGTCGACGCGGGTCGGAGCGGAAGGCGATCCCTTCCGTCCGATCCCGTCGCCGCATCGCCGGAAATTCAGCCCTGGTTGTCGTTGCCGCTCCAGTTCGTCAGTGCGTCGCTCCGCGGAATGAACGAGGAGTGGCCGTGTTGAGAGCCGTCCTCGGAACGCTGAGGTCCCGTTCCGCGACCCCAGCGATCCTGGCCGTAGACCGCATCGTCGGCCTTGCGGGCGCCAGCATCATGGGCGTAGGCGAGCTCAACCGGGCCGCCGACGGCGCCCGAATAAGACGCCGTGTTCGCGAAGGCGGCCGCGGGACCGGAGAGCATGAGGGCGGCCAGAGCGGCGCGAATGACTGAGGTCTTCATCTGTCTTTCTCCATCGATCTGAACTGATCGTATGGGTTAGACAATTCGAAGAGTCTTCCTATTCCTATCTTATCCTGCAATACGACATAAGCGCCATTCGAAAAACGCAGATCACGTCTCGTTAATCTGCTTGCTAATCTGCTGCGCCAGCGGGCTCAGCACGTCCGGCGCGACATCGCCGACAAGGCTGTAGCCCATTCCGCCTTCCGCCCAGGCGAAGCGCGCAATATCGCCTCCGGGCTGGCGCGCGACCGGCCTGTCCTTCTCCGCCGCCATCGGCCGCGTCAGCATGACGATCCGCGAGCCGCGGTCGTCGTCATACATGAACATGCCTGCGGGCCCGTGCGGCGTCGGCACGACCCGCCCGCCCATGAAGCGATATCCGGAAGAGGCGAGGTCCGGGGCCAAGACGGGCCTCTTCAGGCGGTTCGAAACCCAGCGGATCAACGACGCGCTGTCCTCCGCCTTGATCTCGACCGGGCGGCCGCGGTCGGATGCGAAGGTCGCGAAGCTGTCGGAGGCCTCCTGCGCGAGCGCGGCGATCCCGACAGGCGCGCCGTCGACCGCGGCGCGGCCATACCAGCCGCCTCCGGCGCCGACCGCGAGGAGCGCTGCAGCGGCGGCCATGGAGCGCCAGGATGAGAAGGACGCGGGCCGGCGGCGGGCTTCGATCATTCGCGAGATGCTGAGCTCCGGCGGGACGGGCTCCTGAGCGATCGGGTCGAACGCTCGTTTCAGCATCGTCCGCTGCTCGGCCAAACCCTGCACACGCTTTGCGACCTCGGGGTTCTCCGCGAGATAGGCTTCGACTTCGGCCCTCCGAGCGCCATCCAGAGCGCCGTCGATATAAGCGTGGAGGTCGTCCTCCGAAATCGGACGAACCGAACTCATTTCACTCTCCGCAGGTTGGGCGTCTTGACGACGACGCCGGTGTCGAGACTGCGCTGGAGGCGTTCTCGGCCACGCGACAGCCGCGACATGACCGTGCCGATCGGCACGCCCAGGACCTTCGCGGTGTCGGCGTAGCTCAGGCCTTCGACTGATACGAGCAGGATCACGCTGCGCTGCTCCTCGGGGAGAGCTTCGAGCGCGTCGTGAATATCGCGATGCCGTATCCCGTCCTCCTGCGTCGGCGCGCGAGAGAAGGCCGTCTCGTCAGAGTCCTCGATCGCGACGTGGACGCCGCGCCGCGCCGCCTGGCGCATCTGATTGATCGCCAGATTGTGCAGGATGGCGAACAGCCAAGACCGCACGTCGCAATCCGACCGACGCTGCCCCCAGCGGGTGATCGCCCGTTCGAGGCAGTCCTGGACCAGGTCGTCGGCCGCCGCCGGCTCGCGGAGCAGCGAGCGGGCGTACCGGCGCAGCGCCGGGATCAGCGGCTCGACGAGAACGATCATGTCCTGCATGGCGTCGGCGCCTTCGCCCTCCGGCCGCTGCTGAATCACTCGACCTGGGACTGGATCGCGGGGCCATGGTCGTCAGCGGCGATCACGAGATAGCGGCGGCGGTCCGTCTGGCTCTCATTGACGATCTGCCGGATCGGCCCGACCGCGTTCACGATCGCCGAGCCGGCCGGGTTCGTCATGAAGGCCGCGAGCGGCTGCCGGTCGCCGCCGCCATCCGGATTTTCGGCGAGCGCGAGCACATAGCGCTTCTTCGGCTCGAGCCCCGTGACGGCGCCCTGAAGCACCTGCGTCAGGCCTTGGTCGAACAGCGAGACGGTGGTCTGCGCGATCGTCTTCTCGCCGGCCCGCGCAAGCGTCAAATGGAACACTCCGCCGGCGCCGGCGAGCGGCTGCAGGTTTTGCAGACCATCGCCCTCCGGCACGGCGTTCGGCACATAGGCGAGCGCCTGCGGGGCCTGGCCGATCGGCACGGTCGCGACGACCGCGTTCGTCGCGGTGTCGATCGCCGCGAGCGCGTCCGCGTTCTCAAGTCCGACATAGATCCTCGACCCGTCGCCCGAGGGCCAGAGGCCATGCGGCAGCGCGCCGACCGGGATGGTCGCGACCTGGCTGAAGTCGTCGGTGCGGAAGACCTTCACCTGATTCAATCCGCCGACCGTCACATAGGCGAACGTGCCCTTTGGCGTCGCGGCGAAATTGACGTGGTTGGTGATCGGGCCGGTGTCGATCGTCTTCAGCACGTTGAACGGCGGGCGGGCGTTGAACGCCATCGTCCGGCCGATGTCCTTCAACGTCAGCCAAATCTGGGCGCCGTCGGGCGTCGCGGCGATGTTCGGGCAGAACGGCGAATCCTGCTTCATCTTGCCGATCACCTTGTGGTCGGCGACGGAGATGACGGCGGTTTCAGGATTGAAGGACGAGCAGACATAGCCATAGGTCCCGTCCGGCGAGAAGATGGTCATGCCGGGGCCAGCCGCGACCTTGATCCGTGTCTTCTCCTCGAAGGTCGAGGCGTCGAGCACCGCGACGTAGTCCTCGCCGCGCACGGTGACCCACACCTCTTTTCCGTTCGGCGTGAAGAAGGCCTCATGCGGCGAACGCCCGACATAGGTCGTCCGCTTCACCGCGTTGGTTGCGGTGTCGATGAACGTCACCGAGTTCGAGCCGATCGAGACCACGGCGAGCGTCCTGTGGTCGGACGAAAAGCCCATGCCGTGAACCAGGACCTGGCCCTTGTAGAGCGGGCTGAGGTTGCCGGGCTGCGGATCGCCGAGACGGATGACGCCGAGCAGCTTGTTCGACGCCGGATCCGTCACCGACACCGTGTTCGAGAACTGCTCGGCGGCGTAGACGCGGTCGCGATGGCTGACGGCGACGTCCGGCGCGGACGCTGCGCCCGGAGCCTGTCCGGCGAGTGCGGGGGACAGGCCGAGAAGGCTCGATCCCGCGAGAAGGCCGGGGAAAATCAGGCTGCGCTTCATGGCTTAGGCTCTGTTACGGAGGACATATGAGGGCGGTGGCGGGAGGCGTCTGGCGCAGCTTCGCGACCAGGCGCGGTGGGCGCCGGGGCGGGAGCGCCAGGCGCCTCGCCGATAGCGATCCGCATGGCCGCGATCTCCTGCTGCTGCGTGACGATGATCTCTTGCGCGAGGCGCATGAGGCGCGGGTTCTTGCCGTAGCGGAGATAGGCGACGGCCATGTCGATCGCGCCCTGGTGGTGGGGCGACATCATCGCCACGAAGTCGCGATCGAGATCGCCCGTCGGTTTCACGGCCATGTCGGCCATCATTCTGTCCATAGCGGCGGCGTTCTCCGCCAGGAACGGAGCTTCGTCGGCGTTGTCCTTGGCCATAGGCGCGCCGCAGGTCGGGCACGCCGCCTCCTGAGCGACGGCCGTTCCGACGCACGCGCCGCCGATCGCCGCCGCCAGAAGCAGCGCGGCGCCGCTCGCGAGCCTCATGGCTGGGCGACGCTCCAGGCGCCGTTCAAGAAACCATCGCCCGTGACGTCGCCGGGTTTGGCGTCCTTCGCGAAGGTATAGAGCGGCTTGCCCTTGTAGGCCCACTGCTTGGAGCCGTCGTCGCGCACGACCACGGACCATCCCTTCTCCGCCGCGCCGCCAGAGGCCGCGAGGGGAGGCCAGTTCTTGGCGCAGGGACCGTTGCAGGCGGACTTGCCGTCGGCGTCCTTGATGAAGGTGTAGAGCGTCATGCCCTGCGCATCGACGAGCGTCTTGCCCTTCGACGTCTCGGCGGTCTTGGCGGGTTCGGCGGCCAACGCGGCAATTGCGCTGACGCTCGTGATGGCGGCTGCAAGCAGAAGCGAAACGCTGCGCATGGGATCCTCCAATGCTGCGGGTCACGGAGGAAGGACATCGCGGCGCCTGCCTCTATTCCCGCTCCGTCGATTTTTTTCGCATCCGCCCGCCGGCTCTGTTCGAGCGGCCGTCGTCGGGACCTTGAGCATATTGGCTATCCCCGCGCCCGATTAGAGGCTGCGCCTTGCCGGTCGACGATATCTCTTCAGTTCGACAACCTAAGGAGATGCTCAGAGTCTAAGTCTAGAAAAACTAAAATAACATTTTGTTGTCATCGTCTATTGTCGAATTTGCCAATGATCTGCGCCTAGATGTATAAAGTCTGCGTATAGGCTAAGTAAATAGAACTGTTCCACTTAGACTATTCGTGGATTTGCGGGCTGGTGGTCATGACGAACGGTCGCAAGCGGCGGGCCGCCGCGTCTCTCGCGGTCGCGACATGCGTCTTGGCGTTGGGGCCGGTCGAAGGCCAACTCCAGGCGCAGGAGGCCGCCGAAAGCCAATCAGCCACTGACGAGACCGCCCTCGAGGAGATCGAGGTGATCGGCCGGATGCTGCGCGGTTGGCAGGGAGCCTCGGACGCCGTCTACGAGACGCCGTCGAGCGTGGCGCAGGTCGGCCGCGAGGCGATCGACGAGCGCGGCGGGGCCCGCAACACCGCCGACATCCTGCGCGGCGTGTCGGGCGTCAACACGGCGATCGACCGCCAGAACCCGGGCGTCAACGTCAACATCCGCGGCCTGCAGGACCAGGGCCGCGTGAACATGACGATCGACGGCGCCCGCCAGAACTTCCAGCAGGCCGGCCACGGCTCCACCGCCTTCGTCTTCGTCGACCCGGAACTGCTGTCGCGCGTCGACGTGGACAATCCGACGGACTTCTCGGGCGACGAGTTCGCGGTGTCCGACAGCTCCGACATCACCCTGCCCATCGCCGACGGGCAAGCGGCGGTGTTCGACTCCGGGTCGGCCGGCAGCCTGAATTACGACTTCGCCACCCACGTGCTCGCCGGGACGCTGGACTCGATCGAGTTCGGCGCGGGGCTCAGCTATTCCTCGGGCTCCGACGACTTCACGACGACGCCGGACGTCAGCGTCAGCGGCTTCGGCCTGAGCGGCTCCGGCTCCGGCAACGCCGTGCACAACCTCGTCTACGATACGATGCAGGGCAACACGGCGGTCCTGAACACCCATCTCGCCGCCAACGCGATCAACTTCACAGGGGGCTCGGGCGCGGACACGTTCAGCGGCTACGGGTTCAACGACACGATCGCCGGCGGCGGCGCCGCCGACTCTCTGACGGGCGCAGGCGGAGCCGACACGCTGAACGGCGCAGGCGGAGCCGACACGCTGAGCGGCGGAGCTGCGGTTGACACGCTCAGCGGCGGCGGCGGCAACGACCGGTTGATCGGCGGCGCAGGCTCCGACAGGCTCACCGGCGGCGCGAACAACGACACGTTCGTCTTCTCCGGAAGCTTCGGAAACGATCAGATCACCGACTTCCAGGCTGGCGCCGCGGTCGGCGACGTCATCGAGTTCTCATCGTCGCAGTTCGCCAATTTCGCCGCCGTGCTCGCGGCGACGAACGACGTCGGCGGCAACGCGGTCATCACGGTCGACGGCGCCACATCCGTCACGCTCATCGGCGTGACCGAGGCTTCGCTCAACGCCAACGACTTCCTGCTCGTCTGATCGACGAGCGTCATTCCCGGCGCGGCGTCTCGCGCCGGGGATGATCGTTGGCAGAGCGGCTGAAGATCCGGCGTGCAGCGTCGTGGTCAGGCCGCCACCAAGCAGCTCAACGCTCTCCGGTCCAAGACGCCGCAGCGTCACATGGAAGGGCAGGGGCGCCGACTTATCGTCCAGCTATGCATTCGGCCCCTTCCGCATGGCGACGATCATCAAGCGATTGCAGTTGCCTAGAGCGGGTCCTTGGTTTTCCGATTCTGCGTTGGGATTCCGTCGAGGCGTG
>NZ_RYFI01000015.1:128695-139353 GCF_004103825.1 Hansschlegelia zhihuaiae | reverse complement strand
CGGGCCGGCGAGGCGAGCCGTGTCGGGGAGGGGCTTGTCCCGCGGCCAGCCGGGATCGAGCAATTCCTCCTCGCCCCATGGGCGGTAGTCCGGGTTGACGACCGGCCCGGCACGCCATTCGATCTCGCGGCCGAGCGCGATCTGGATATAGTCGGCCGCCCCGGGACCGGTCGGCGCGAAGACGAAAGCGCTGGTGCCGCGCCACTCTGTGATCTGCAGGTCCGAGTCTTTAAGGCGCGCCCAGGTCGCCTTGACGTCGCCGGCGTCCTTGGCGATCTCTGCCGTCATCCACGGCCGCAGTTCGCTGACGCGCGTGCCGTCTGGCCGGATGATCGACCTCGTGTCGCGCCAGTAGTCATCGTCTACCCGGACCATGCTGAAGTCGAATCCCGGAAAGACGGCAGCGAGGGCAGGGACAAGATCAGCGTCCGCGGAATCGGCCGGAAGTTTCGCCAAGAGCGCTTCCAGTGAGGCCGCATCAGGCAGGCGGACAGGGGAGGGGGTCATAACCGAACCTCTTGCGGGATTAGCGGGATTTCCGTATATTACGGAATAAAGGAGAACGCATCATGACCTCCACCGTAACCGCCGCCGAGGTCTCGAAGAACTTCGGTGCCTACCAGGATGCCGCCGTGCGCGAGCCGGTGATCATCACCAAGAACGGCCGCCCGCGCACCGTGCTGATGGCCTATGAGGATTTCATCCGGCTCTCGAAGCGCGACCGCCGGGTCCAGCGCACCGCCGAGCTGAGCGAGGCAGAGATAGCTGCCGTCGAGGCGGCCGAGCTGACAGCCGATCCCGAGCATCTCAACACTCCTGCCGGCACACATGCTGCCGACTGACGTCCGCGTCGGCTGGATTTTTCGCTATGCCTATCTCTGGGACTGGCAGCACCGCGAGGGGCGGGAGGAGGGCGACAAGGACCGTCCCTGCCTCGTGCTGGCGATCGTCATGACGACGGAGGAGGGCGCGACGATCGTGCGCGTCCTGCCGATCACGCACACGCCGCCCGCGCATCCGGCCGACGCCATCGAGATCCCAGCCGACGTGAAGAACCGGATGCGGCTCGACGGCCAACGCTCCTGGATCGTGCTGACCGAAAGCAACCGCTTCACCTGGCCGGGACCGGACCTGCGCGCCGTCGACACCAAGAGCGGCTACCACGGCGCACTGACGCCCGGCCTGTTCGCGGAGGTCAAGCGCCGCTTCGTGGCGATCGCCCGGGGCGAGGTCGCGACCAGCGCGCCGCACCGGAGCGTGCCGCGGACCGAGTGACGGCCGCCGACGGCGGCCGGATGCGTCCGGAAGAGGGGAGGGGGCTGGCAGCGGCGGCGTCCTTTCGTCGATGGGAGGCCCGGCTGTGGTGATTGTCCGGGCTGAGGACGCCCAGAATCGCCGATCTGCGAGGCGGTGTCCGACACTATCGATAAGATCGACTGCCTCACGTCGACGGCGATCCCTTCATGATCGCGATCGCTGACTTTCACGCGCCAGCCTCGATGATCTGGAGCCGGGAAGGGCTGATCGGCTATCTTTACGGATTGAGCGCAGAAAAGGCGCAGGTCGACGGTCGGCCACAGGCCGTCGCGAGATCGTCGCAGCGCCTGCGGGGACCCAGCGCCTTTCCGGCGGGACTGTTCACCGACGACCGCTGCAGCGAGCTTTCGGCCATCATCTTCTCCAACGCCTGCTCCATCGCCAAGCTGAACCGCGTGGCGGTCTCGGGTCTCGGAGCGCCAACCGGGCTTCGGTACACCAGGGTCGGAATGTTCTTCGACCGCACCCCCGGCGCGCTCGCGGGCATTCCCTTCTGCCACGACGTCACGAGCGCTGAATATCGCGGTCTCTGGCCTCACGGATACGAGCCCTGGTCAGCCGAGCTCGAAGTTTTTCATAACCCGTTCGCGCGCCATCGCGTTCCGATCGAACTTATTCCTGAAGCGGCCCACTGGTTCGACCAGGACGGCGACCTCACCTGCAGCTCTGTTCACGAAACGTCGATCCTGTGGTCGCAGACGATGATCACCGAGGAGAGCGCCCGGGCGCCAGGCCTCGCCGACTTTCTCCCGAGCGGCGACGCCAAAATCTGACGTCGCTCTCAAACCGACGCCTGCACCTCCACGTCCTTCATCGCCGCGAGCGCCAGCTCCGCGAAACGCATGAGATCCAGATCCGAGCGCCCGTAGACCCGCACGAGCCCGTCGTCGCCGACCACGACGCCGACCGCGGCGGCGACGGCCAGGCGTTCAAATTTCGGCCCATGATCTACAGGCAGGAAGGCCGCGACATAGGGTTGTTGCGCCTGATGCAGTCCGCCGAACCCGCCCGCGTTGCAGCTCGCAACCGGGATGCCGCCAAGCGCCGACACCGCGACAACGGCCGACGCGACCCCGACATCAAGGCCGAACAGTTCATCTTCAGGGGAATCGGCTTCTAAACGCTCATCATCAAAGGCTTCGGCTGCGGCGTTGATGTCGTCCGCCGCCATGAAGCGCTCGACAATCGCGCGCTCGATCTTGAGCACCGTCGAGAGATGCTGGGCGCTGAGGCCCACCAGGTCCTGATAGGCGCAATTGCCGACGAAGTAGCCCGACTCGTCGGCGTCCTCGATCTCCGTCTTCGTCGGCCAAGCCAGGCGACGAACATCGATGACCTGCAGCAGATCGGCTTCATAGGCGTTAGCGCGCCACTTCACGGCCGGCCTCCCGTCTTGACACGGTCACGAACAGGAACAAAATAGAAACAGAATTGACGTGGCGCCACGGAGGCGCCACCGTGACGTCATGAAAAGCGAATCGAAAACCGTGCCGGTTCGGGAGCTCGACCGCTTCACGCTTCGCGTCGCGGACGAGACCCTCGCCGCTATCGATGCGCTGTGCGCCGTTCGGCCCGGCAACGTCTCGCGTAACACTTGGATAACCGAAGCAGTCCAAGAAAAGCTATTGCGCGATACGACGAAGTCGCTTGTCCCGGACAATGATCGGTCAGCTCATGGCTAATTTCTATGAGTTTTTTGCCGGCGCCGGCATGGCGCGATGCGGGCTCGGCGACGAGTGGACCTGCCTGTTCGCCAATGACTTCGACTTCAAGAAGGGCGCCGTTTATCAGCGCAATCATGGGGTCGGGGGTTTTCAGGGCGGCGACATCCGTCACATCACGCTCGATCAGATGCGCGGCGTTCCGGATCTCGTCTGGGGCTCTTTTCCCTGCCAGGATCTCTCACTCGCGGGCGGAGGCGCCGGACTGCGAGGCGAACGATCGGGCACGTTCTACCCGTTCTGGGACATCATCCGCGATCTTCGGCGCGACGGTCGTGCACCGAAACTGATCGCGCTCGAAAACGTGTGCGGGACGCTGACCTCCCATGGAGGGAGCGACTTCGGCGCCATCTGCGAAACCTTCGCGCTCGCCGGCTATCGCCATGGTTCGCTGATCATCAACGCCGATCTGTTCGTTCCGCAGTCGCGGCCACGCCTGTTCATGATCGGCGTTCGCGACGACGTTGCTATCGACCCCGCTTTGCTCGCCCCAGCGCCGCTCGATCCCTTCCATACCCGCGGCCTTCGCCGTGCTGTGGAGGGGATTTCGCAAAAGGCGCGCGAGGCGTTGCTGTGGTGGAATCTGCCGACGCCGGAGCGCCGTTCGCGCACTTTCGCGCATGAAATCGAGGAGGCGCCGGACAGCGTCTCATGGCACAGCCCGGCAGAGACCGTTCAGCTGCTCGCGATGATGTCGGCGATCAATCTCGCAAAGGTCGAAGTGGCCAAACGCGCCGGGCGGCGCATGGTCGGGGGCGTCTACAAGCGCACGCGGCTCAACGAGGTTGGCGTCAAGGTTCAGCGGGCGGAGGTCCGGTTCGACGACGTCGCGGGTTGTCTGCGGACGCCGGCCGGCGGATCAAGCCGACAGGTCATCCTCGTGGTCGACGGGCCGGTCGTTCGATCGCGACTGATCTCGTCCCGCGAAACGGCGCGGCTGATGGGATTGCCGGAAGAGTACCAGCTTCCTCGCAACTACAACGAGGCCTATCATCTCACGGGCGACGGGGTCGTGGTCCCGGTCGTGAGGCATCTGGCGGCGCACATTTTCGAGCCGCTGCTTCACCCTGCTGCTTCAAAAAAGCGGGCTGCTGCGTGAGCGTCATTCCCTGCGCTCGAAACGAACGGCTTCGGGCGCAGATCGAAGCCTTCGCCGAGACGCTCAAGACGGAAGCGCACAAGCTCGGCGATCACGGGCTCGACGAGCGCGAATTCTACGACAGTCCGATCTTTCGAGGCGCCATCGAACGTGTCCGCGGCCAGTTCTCGGCGACGATGCGCGGCAAACGCGAGTTCGTCCGTCATGTTCTCAATCACATGGAGGACGCCGGTTTCATTGCAGGCTGGGACGAAAGCGAGGACGCCGCCCGCAATGACTATGTCGTGCGGCTGAGCAGCGGACGAACCGCGGTGATCGATCTCAAGGGATGCCTCGACGGCAACAACACCAACATCTTCGAACGTCCAAGCGACGCCGACGAGTTCGTGATCTGGAGCCTTTGCACCAATTCCGGGGCCGATCCGCGGCGCAACGCCTGGTCCGGCATTCATACCCGGCTCAGCGCCGAGATGGTCAGCCGCGGTCAACGTGTCGACGGCGTCGTCATCTGGGACATGATCTGCGGAACCGTCGCGCGCCGTTGCCCGAAACTCGCTGCGGCCGACGCCGGCGATCGCTCGAGCGAGTTCGGATCGTTTCGGACGCCGCCGCCGTGTATCTACCTCTTCCCGTCTGCTCCTCCGACGCGCGATCGTCCGATCGCCGTCGCTCAGGCGCTCGATGACGTCGAGCTGCTCGCAGCGTTCAACGCGTGCTTCAAAGGCCGCGAGGACGAACTCAACCATGTCGCGTTCGAGCTGACGCAGACCGGGGACATGATCGAGCGCGCGACCACGGTGGTGCGCGCCGGCGACGTGGCGCGGGCATCGGGTCCGACGGCGATCCGTCGTGTTTGACTTCGGCAATCGACCGCCAAGCGACGCTATCAACGTTCCGCCATTCGAAACCGAAGATCTTCGGACCAACCTCACACGGTTTCTCGACACGCTCTTCACCGATCCGTCCGGCGTCGGGCGCCGCGTCGGGAATTTCCGCTGGGGGGTCTATGCGTTCTTCGATTACGACCGTGAGCCCATTTATGTCGGTCAGACCAATGAACGCCTGCGGACGCGGATACGCCGTCACCTGACGAACCAGCGCACCGACGCCGTGGCGATGTCGGTGCTCGATCCGTTCGAGGTGTTCGAGATCGAAGTTTGGCCGCTCCCGCAATATGAGACGGCGAGCCGCTCCGACGTCGACGCGCGCCGGCATCTCGATGCGCTCGAGCGCATCATCACGAGCCAGGCCGTCGAGCGATCGACGTTCAAAGCGATCCTCAACGAGAAGGATCCGCCGCCCGGCGACCTGGTGGTCGAACCACCGCCGTCCTTTCGCGACCGCATCGTCTCCGATCGCGTCTTCGAATTGCGCTCGCATCCCGATTTCCGGATCGCGCGGCGGTCCCTGATCATTTCGCGGCTCGCCCAGGTCATCTCGGAACGCAAGGTCCAAGGCGGCCTCCGACGCGTGATGCTGACGCAGGCCAGACGCCTGGCCTGGCTCGCCAGCCGCCGATATGAGGCGCTCGGCGGCGCTGCCTCCGTCAGGGAGGAAGGCGAAGACGACTCCGAGGCGTAAGCGGATGCCACTTTGTTGCCGCCCTTCCTGTCTGATCATGCGCTGAGCGCCCGCCGCCGCACCGAAAGCAGCGCCATGATCATCGGCCCGACCGAAAACTCTCCTGCCACCGCCTTTCGGGTCAGCTCTCGGAGATATCCTCCTGCGCTGCTGATCGCCTCCCCCCGTTGCAGGATCGCGGCGAGCGCCGTGACGGCGTCATATTCGCCGAGCGCTTCGCATGCATCGTCCCAGGCGCTTGGGCTGATCCCCAGCACGGATCTAACCACTCTGGCGGTCGCCATGAGATCCCGCCAGCAAGAAATTCCGCTCCGTGCGTAGTCGATGATATCCGGGCACGCGTCAAGGACGAGCCCTAGTGGGAAAGATCCCTCCCGTTTCCCAGCCGTTCGGATCCGTTGCTCGGGCTTCGCCGCCTGGCTTTCTGAAAAGCCCGGTTCAAGATCAATAGGGGTATTGGTTTTTGAATTCTGTTTGTGGCGCTCAGTCTGGGACTCATTGGCGCTTGAATCTTTTGTTTTCGCCTTTGCCTCCAACAGGATGAGGATGTCTTCGGCAAGCGCCGCCAACTCATCGGCCAACGGCTCGAGCACACCACGCGACGCCGTTCTTGGTATGCGCCCGACGAGCTCGCGGAATCGAACGTGAGCCTCCGTCCAGCTCGCAAACCCGCGCCCGGCCGCCCGGCAGGGCGCATCCTCCTCGATCGCCGCTTCGATCATCTTGGCGATATCGCGCCGACACAGCGTGATCCGCTCCCTCACGATCTTCAGGGCGCGCTCTTCGGCCGTGATCTCGTCCGCAATCTTGTCGATCTCGTCGGCGCGCGCGACCAGCGGACCGAGATCGAAGCCGTAGGCGGTTTCGATCTCGCCGCCGTTTCCGCGACGGGCGTAGCGCTTGCCGTTCGGGCTGTCGCGCCGGCAGATCAGACCCGCGTCCACCAGCACCGCGAGATGACGCCGTAGCGTCGCTGGAGCCATGCCATGCGACCGCAGCGACAGCTGGGCGTTCGACGGGAACACGATCAACGCGTCGCCGCCGAGCGTCGTATCTGGGTGAAACGTCAGAAGGGCGTTTAGCACCGCCAGCGCCCGATCGGAGACGTCGAGCCGCGCTTTGGCGGTGCAGATAGCCCGAAAGAGGATCCATTTGTGCACGACCTTATCGGCCGGCCGCGCGTTCGCCAGCGCCTGTGTCGCCACATGGGCGAGCGTCAGCGATCGCCGCCCGAAGGGCGTCGTCGTGTGTCTGGGTTGCATGTCTTCGCCTTCATCCAGGCAAAGAAAACCTGCTCGCCGAAACGGCGTTTATCGAGCCGGGACGCTTGACTGCGATTCGCGGAAGTGGGATTCTCAGGTTGCTTAGGACTGAGAGAGAGGCTTCCGGACGCGTTTCGGGGGCCTTTTTCTTTGTTTGGATTCTCCGTTCAGGGTTGATCGGAACTCGGGTTACGCACCCTCGCGGGTTTTCCAGTCCGCGAAGATCTGGGGAAACGACTGGGCGAAATAGGCGGCGAAGGCCGCAGACGCCTTCTTGTCGATCTTGAGCGTCAGGACTGTCTCGTCGTCTTTGAGCGTCGCCGCACGCGCCCCGTTGGGCAGCGTGAAGGCCTCGGCCGTCCGATCGCTTCGCCCGGTCTCCTTCTGCGTCAGCCGCCCGAACACATAAGAAAACCGCTCGTCGGATTTGCGGGCGGCGAAACTCGGGCTCGCCGCGAGTTCGCGCGCCCGCGCGGCGGCGCCATCGCCTTCAAGGCGCGCCGCAAGTTCCACCCAACGGTCGCGCCCGGTCTTGGGAGCCGGGCCAATCGCCTCGATGAGATCCCGAGGGATCTTCACTGCCGATGAGATCAGACGCGACAGCCCGGTCTTGTCGACCGCAAGCGCCGCCATGATGGTGTCCCGACCGAAGCCGCGCTCCTCGAGCGCGGCCGCGAACAGCGCACGCTCGATGAAGGACAGGTCGGCGCGGGCGGAATTCTCCTGGCCTTGCGCCACCACGAGCTGTTCGTCGGTCAGCGGCTTGACCACAGCCTTCACGGGTCGGCCGAGCTCGGCTGCGGCGCGCAAGCGTCGGCGGCCGTAGACGATCTGGTAGCGGCCGATCTCCGTGGGATGGGTGCGAACAAGGATCGGGACCTGCTGCCCATGCTCACGAATGAGCGCGACAAGGTCAGAGTGCCCTTCCGGACCGTCATCGAGCCGGTCGGTGATGAACGAAGGATCGATTTTGTCGACGGCGATATCGACGACAGTCAGCGCCTTGACCTCCTCGAAGGAGCGGCTCACCACGCCGATCGCACTGGAATTCGATAGCGTACGGGGCATCACGCTGGCGGATGGCAAAACGTTGGCCGGCGCCTCGTCAGGCTTGCCGTCCAGCAGGCCACCGAACAGGTTCTTGCGCGCCATTTACGCCCTCCCCCACGCCGAGCGGATCAGCTGTTCGATCTCGTTGTTGACGTTGTCGACGGCTTCGCGCGCGCGGTCGTAGGTCGCGCGGGTGAACTGGTCGCGGCTCACTTCATAGAGCGTCTGCTTGGTGATGCCGGCGTCGGCGATCGCTGTGCTTTTGAGCATCGGATAGTTCAGCACGTGGTCTCGAAAAATCGACCGCATGAAGGACACCATCTGGTTCTGCGGTCCGTCGCCAGGCTCGAACCGCGTCACCAGATAGCGCATCCAGTCGTAGCCCATCTGCCCGCCGGCGTTGGCCACGACGCTGAGCAGGTCGCTGGTCATGATCAGGAACTGGCACATCGACATGACGTCGAGCATCTGAGGATGCACCGTGACCAGAACCGCCGTCGCCGAGCACAGCGCCGACATGGTCAGGAAGCCGAGCTGTGGCGGACAGTCGACGACCACGACGTCGTAATCGTCCGCGACGGACGCCAGCGCCGCGTCCATGCGCGTGAAGAACATGCCGCCGCCGGCGCCTTGGTCGAGAAGAGCCTTCGGCGTTTCGTGCTCGAACTCCATGAGCTCGAGGTTTCCCGGGACCAGGTCGAGATTGGCGAAGTAGGTCTTGCGGATGATGTCCTTGAGCTCGCGCCGCCCGCCGCCGTAGCGGATCGCGCCATAGAGCGTTTCATTTTCGCCGACGTCGAACTCGGGCTGCACGCCGTGCAGCGCCGACAGCGAAGCCTGCGGATCGAGGTCGACCGCCAGGACACGGTAGCCTCGAAGCGCTAAGTGCTGCGCGAGATGGGCTGCCGTCGTCGTCTTGCCGGACCCGCCCTTGAAGTTCACGACCGTGA
The DNA here is from genome assembly GCF_004103825.1 of Hansschlegelia zhihuaiae. Lineage (GTDB taxonomy): Bacteria > Pseudomonadota > Alphaproteobacteria > Rhizobiales > Methylopilaceae > Methylopila > Methylopila zhihuaiae. The sequence goes on along the minus strand of NZ_RYFI01000015.1, from coordinate 130,373 downwards.
TGACCTGGAGGCGCTCGTCGCCCTGTCGTTTAGGCACGTAGCGCCGATCCGACTTCCCGCTGGCGTCGAGAAAAGCCCTGAGGGCATGAATGTCCTCGATCGCATAGGAGCGGCGTCCGTGCGCGCCGACGTCGACCGCAGGCCCCTTGCCGTCGAGCGAGAGCTTTCTCAGATAACCGTCGTTGACGCCGATCAGCTTGGCCGCTTCGCCGGAGGAGAACCGTCGAAGCGTTTTGCGCGAGTCCGGAGGGAACAGCTGATGGCGATGCGCCTGGAGCTTCGCTGACAGCTCGCGAGCATGAGCGCCCACGAGCTCGTGGATCGCCCGCGGCGCCGAAGACAAGGTTGTGGCTGTATCCACGTGGTTCTCGCGTAAACACGGCAAACGGCGCGTTCTCGCCCTTTTGCCGTGCCTAGAGTGCCCGATTCCCGATTCTGCGCAAGAAATAAAGGGTTAACGAGACGTTACCTGCTCGACTTGCAATCCATGTGTCCCGTGGATTGTAAGTCTCAGACGAGGGAACGCGGCTTGTCCGATCCTCGGGTCGCGATCAGCCAATCCATCAACCGCCCTAGTCGGGAGGTTGCCGGCCGGCAACTCGTGTGGCTCCCCCGCAATTCCCACGCCAGTTGCCGGACGGCAACTGTCAGCCAAGCCTGGCCGACTCGCCTCGCTCGATCTCGACCTCATTGTAATACGATGAGGCCTGCTGCATCGAGCGATGCCGGGTTTGCCGCATGGCTTCCTGCAGGGGCACGCCGCGCCGCGCGGCCTCGGTCAAATAGCCCGATCGCAGGCCGTGTGCCGAATAGGCGGCCGGGTCCAGTCCCGCCTGACGGCAGCGTTTTTTGAGGATCGCGTTGACGCTTTGCGCGTCGATCGCCCCCTCCCCGATCCGATCCCAGCGATCAATCCGACGAAAGATCGGCCCGGCGGCGATGTCCGCCGCAAAAAGCCATGACAGCAAGGCGTCGACCGGCCGGCCGACCACCACGACGCGTTCGTCCTGGTCGGCCCCCGCGGTCTTGGTGCGGCCAAGCCTCAATCCAAGCGAACGCAGCATGACGCCTTGAGCGTCGCCGCGGCGCGCCGGAACCGGCGATCGCTCCATCAGGTCCTCCACCGTCAACCTCGCGACCTCCGATCGCCGACGTCCGCCGGACCCGAATGCGATCAGAAGGAGCGCGCGGTCGCGGGCGTCGATCAGCCGCCCCCCGCCGCAGGTCGTCAGCAGCCTGTCGAGGATGTCGCGCGTGACGGCGCGTGCGCTTTTGCGGCCACGCGGCCGGTCCGTCGCCATGGCCGCAAGTCGCATGGCGTTGCGGATGTTGGGGCTGGAGAACGGCCCCTCCAGGCCGCGCCAGCGATGAAACGTCGCCCAGAGCGCCATTCGGCGCCGTACGGTCGCCACCGCATGGGGGCCGTCGGAGCGCAACCGGCCGGTCGCGGCGAGAGCCTGTCGGACGCTGTCGGGCATGCCGTGTCCGGCGTTCCGCGCGCGCTCGGCCGGATCCCAGAGATGGTGGGCCACAAACCGAAGAACGATCGCTTCCGGCGCCGGCCAGGGGAGGGCGAAGCCGTCAGAGGCGCGCGACCAGGCTTCGAGATAGCCGAGATCGGACGCCATCGCCCGGAGCGTGTTGGCGCCCATGCCCTTCTGCGCGAGGTGGCGCAGCG
>NZ_RYFI01000015.1:125969-128623 GCF_004103825.1 Hansschlegelia zhihuaiae | reverse complement strand
GTTTCCCGCCAGCCGCTCGCGCCGATCGAGCGGCAGGATCGCCGACAGCGTATCAAGCGCGATCGACCGCGACGGCTCATGATCGCGCGGCTGGAGCGGGGCTGGAAGATTGGTCACCGGCAAACCCTGATCGCCGTGGCGTCGCTGGCCTGCGCGTCCGCGCCGCCGCCCGAAAAGCCCCCTCCGGGAGACGCGCCCATCGTTAAAGGCCCCAGGCGCGACGCGCCGGCGCGAGATCGAACACGACGTCCTCGGTCGGTCCCGCCTGTCCCCCAAGATTGTAGAAATCCCTGACCGCCGCGTTAAGCAGACGGTCGACGTCGCCGGCGTCCCCGAACAGTCCAGGATCAGGGGCCTGGGCCCCGACGCTCATGGCGCCGATGTCGCCCTCGTAGCGCTGCCCCGCGTTGAGCGTCACACGCTCGTAGTCACAGGCCAGGAAATCGCCCAGGGCGAATTCGAGCTGTGGCTCTGCGACGGCTGCGCGGATCTTCTCGCACCACAGGATGCGCGCAGCCTGAAGGCCAACCAGCCAGTTCAGATAGAATGAGACGTCCTCGCCGGCGTCGTGCCTGACGATCGTCAGCGGCGACGCGCGAAAATGGATCTCGCATGCGCCGTCGGCGTGCAGCGTCGAGATGCACTCAAGGTCCTTGCGCGACGACTTCATCTGGAGGCCGCGATAGATTGGCCGCCAGTCGCCGTTGAGATGCCGGAACACAACCGGGCCGAACGGACCTTCGAAATTGATTTCGCCGGCCTGCAGCGTGCGATCCGCGTCGAGCCTGCCAAGCGAGACCGGCGTGACAGGCGCGGCGCACAAATGGATCTGGAAAGGCGGGCGGCGCCTCTGAAGCGGCTCGCTCAGCCTGCTCTCCTGAACAGGGCTTCGAAGCGCCGCTATCCGCGCAAACACCCGCTCCGCCTGGCTCGAGGCCGCAAGCGTCATATCCTGGACCTCCCGCATGCCGACCGCGCGGGTTTCCAGACCGCGCCGGACGAAGACGAAGAGCCCGTCTTTCTCACCTTGCCTTGATGTCGCGTGCGGCCGGCGAGGGGAGGCCGGCACGCGGGCGATGACGACGCCGGCGTCGCCCTCGACCGGGACGCCGCGGATCCGCAACCCGACCAGCGGCGGTGTGAACGCGTCGGCGACGCTCTGGCCGAGACGGTTGGCCTCCTCGACGCAGTCGGGCACGAGCTGCAGGGCGACCGCGACATGCGCCTCCTCGACCACGCCGATTACAAACGTACCGCCATAGGCGTTGGCGAGGGCCGCGATCGAACGGCGACGGGCGAAACTCGACGCCTCCTGCTTGAACTCGAGGGTCTGGCTTTCCGCGACGTTTCGACCGGCGACAAAATCGCGGACGTCGTCGGCCGTCAGCTCCTCGATCGGCGTGGTTTCCAGCGCCAGCACCGTCATGCCCGGCCTTTCGGACCGCCGGGGCCATCCTGACGAGGCTTCCGGCCGACGCGTCCGGCCGGTCGCGAAAACCGCTTCAGGGCGGCGTAATACTCGCGGTCCATGCCCTTGAGCGGATCCTGGCGCAGTTCGGCGCGCGCCGCCAGGAGACGCAGGATGTGCATGTGCGTGCGAACCATCGGATTGCTCGGATCTGGCGCGACCGCGTCGGGCAGCATGTGATCTTCATGAAGATGCCGGGCGACGAGCGGGGCGAGCTCGCCCAGCCGGTTCTTCGCCGGATCGCCGTAGATCTCGTAGGTCGCGCCGGCCACGACGTCGGCAAGCTGGAGCCCGGCATGGTCTATCGAGCGTTCGAAGCGGATCGGCCCGGCCATATCGAGCTTGAGCTGCACGAACCGCCCGCCGGGTCCTGGAATCGGGACGGCGTCCGGACGGTCGATCCAGGCCTCGAAATAGTCGTTCATCGCCTCGAGAGGCTCGGATTCGTCACAGTAGACCTGAACCTTGCCGTGGCGGCCGCCGAGGCCGCGCGCCAGCAGCGACTGGAACGAGGTTGCGGCGAGGTCGAGTATCCAATGGGCGATCCCGCTCGCCTCGAGATGAACCGATCGGGCCGCGATCTGGTCGCGGTAGCCGCGCGCGAAGCGCAACAGGAGCCCGAGCACGGCGGCGTCTGGCGGCAGCGTCGGCTCATTGCGAAACAGCAACGGCGCGTCGGCCGGCTTGAATGACGTCATGAAGGTTCGAAGCTCGGCCGCGACCGCCTCCGCCGGGCCGCCGGCGTCGCGAATCGTGCGCCCGATCGCCTCCATGACGAAGATGTGCAGGCCGCGGTCGTAGAAGATCCTGCTGCGGTCCTCGAGAACGGGCTCGAAGATGTACTCGAACGCCTTGGCGGCGAGCGCGAGGCGCTTGTCCATGACGGTGACGAGGAAATGGCCGTCGAGGGCCTCTAGCGTCAGCCTGGCGATTTCGGGCCAGTCGTCGCGCTTGCGCAGGCCGGTCTTGCCGCGCGCCTTCAGCTCGACCGCCTGGATCGGGCGCACGCGCGTCGAGCGGATGCGGTCGACGAGCGCGGCCGACTGGTCGGCGGTGAGGTCGTGCGCGGCGTAGGTGAAGATCGGCTGATCGGTGTTGGTGAGGTCGTTGCCGGTCGACCCGGACTCGTCGCACCAGATCGGGTGAGGCGGGGCCAAGGATTGCGACATCGGCGACCCTCCAATCC
>NZ_RYFI01000015.1:101576-125876 GCF_004103825.1 Hansschlegelia zhihuaiae | reverse complement strand
AGGATCTGATTTGCGGGCTCCTGTCGATAGGCATCGATAAACTTTTGTTATCGATGATCAGCAGAAGGCCACAACAGGATTCGCAGTGACGGAAGCGTAATCCTTGTTTGCTTCCGTTACGTTGAGGGATAGCTTGATATCCTTGATTGATTCGCGATCGCGCAAACGCTCGGCCGAGCGCATTTCGCCGAAGAATTCGCCACCTCGGCCGGCCGCCACGACCATCCGCCGACGCTTGGCGAACGTGTCCGACGGACCAACGCATGATCATCTTCCCCGACACCAACCTGTTCATCCATTTCCGCGACCTGCGCGAGCTGGAATGGAGCGACGTCACGTCGGATCCGACTGTCACGCTGATCGCCGGACGGACGGTCCAGAAAGAGCTTCAGAAGAAAAGGCACGAGCTTCGCGGCCGGTCGCAGGATCGCGCGCGACGCTACGCCAAGGCGCTCGGCGACATCGTCGCCGCGGGCGCGCCGGAGCTGCTGCGCGACGCCGGTCCTCGGCTTGTGCTCGACTACGTGGCGCGTCCGGTCGGATGGACGGCGCCGCGCGATCTCGCCGAAGGCTGGGGCGACGATCAGCTCGTGGCGGACGCTCTCGCCTATCGCGTCCAGCATCCGGACGCCTCGATCGCGGTGCTGAGCGACGACGCGGAAGTGATGGCGGTCGCCTACGCCCACAACATCGCCGTGCTGCGGCCTCCGACGCGGTGGGAGCTCCCGACCGAGGCCACGACGGAGCAAAGGGAGATCGCCCGGCTGACGCGCGAGGTGAGCGACCTCAAGCGTCGCGGCCCGGCGGTCGACTGCGCCCTCACCCATGCGGACGCTGAGATCAAGAATTTCCTGTCGCTGATCATCACCCGACGGGATGCGCTCACGGAAACCGAGATCGAGACGGTTCTGGCGCGCGCGACGGCGGCCAGGCCCCTGGCGACACAGTTCGACACGCCTCACGGTTCCGATCCGGACGCCTATGATCCGCCGTCAGAGAAAACAATCGCCGCCTACACCGGAGCTTACGAGCGCTGGCGCGCCGAGCTGCGGGCGGAGATCGAGCGCCGCGGACAGCGCTCGAAAATTGCTGTCGCCCGCGTCAGTCTCACGCTGACGGTTCAAAATCTCGGCGTCGAGCCCGCCGAGAACATGCGCGTGGTCATCCAGGCGTCCGACGGATTGAAACTCTATGAGCCGACCGAAACCGCGCCGCCGCCGCTCGAACCGGCGGCGTTCCGCGACCCGCCGCGACCGCCAAGACCGACGCGCAAACGCGTCCCGGGTCAAGGCTTCGACCTCAGCGAACTGGAAGGGCTCGAGGATTACGAAGATCCGTCGGCCCGCCGCCGCTCCGCGTTTGAGCAGGTGATCGCCCAATCCCACACGATGCGCGATCTCGATTCACTTTCGCGCCACACCCTTATGCCGATCCGGCCAATATCGGCGGAGCCGCGCGACCCTCAGGCCTTCTACCGGCGCATGCCGCACGAGAACCGCAAGGGGGGATCCTACTGGGACTATGAATGCGAAAGCTTCCCGCACCTGGCCGATCCCGAACCGTTCGAGTTCGACGTGGTCGCGATGCTGGCCGAAGACGGCCCGATCACGGGCGAGATCGGCGTCCGCGTCACCGCGAACAATCTCAGGACGCCGGTCGAAGCCACGCTGCGCCTGCGCCTCGACGTCCGCCGCGACGACGCCGTCGCGGAGATCGCCAGGCTGCTTGATCTGGAGCCGTCAGGTTCTTGACCGCGGCTCCGCACACCGCTCCAGGACAGTCGCATGCCAGATAAAATCACGCGTGAGATGATCGAATCCCGGGCCGTCGTCGAAGGCCCGGAGCTCGACTTCAAGCGGGAGATCGATCTCGCCGACGAAAAGGCCCGGGTGGGGTTTCTCGACGATATCGTGGCGTTCCTGAACGCGCGTGGCGGGGCTCTCGTGGTCGGCGTCGCCGAGAAGAAGGGCGGTTTTGAGCACTGGCGCCCGCTCCACGCCGATCCCGACGAGCTCGGTCGAAAAATCCAGAGCCTTGTTCAAACCGGCGTCGACCCGACGCCGCTCGGCGTGTCAACCTATGAGATCGCGCTCGACGGCGACGGATATGCGCTTGTCGTGGCGATCGCCGAGCACCGGATGCAGCCCTATCAAAACCGCCTCAACGGCGCGTTCCGGGTCCGGACCGACAAGCAGAACAAGGTTCTGCCGCGCACCGAGATCGGCGCCTACTTCAAGCGCTTCGAGGACTATCGCGCGACACTGTCGGACCTGTCGCAGCGCGAGAGCGAGGCGCTTGCGCAACGCGGCGTCATGGTCGAGGGCGCGCCGCGGCTCACGATCTCGATCCTGCCGCGCGAGCATTTTGACGACCATGCGCCGCTGCGCGTCGAGGAGAGGGGCCGGCTGTTTCCAGGCCCGACTTATAGCGGTCGATCAGACGTCTTTCGCGGCGCTCCGGGCGGATATGAAATCCTGACGCCCACAATGAACGGCGCGAACTATCACCGCCTGTTCGTCGCCGACGACTGGTTCGTCCAGGCCTCGATTGTCCACGCGCTTTACTCGACCCAAGGGGAGGGCCGGCTGGCGCTCTACGAAATGCGAGAGGAACTGACGCGCTATTTCGAAGGGCTCGTCGAGCTCTTCGCCGACAACACCGTGAGTGGGCCGTTCGCAATCGAGGCTGCTTTCACCGATCTTCGGATCGAGCCGGGGCTTGGCCGGTTCTTTCGTCACGACGGACCGGCGCGATGGGTGCCCCGGCAGCTCATCGAAACGCTTGATCCGGGCGAACTCGCAAAGGCCCTCTACGAGACCGCCTATAAGGCTTCGATCTATTGACCGTCTTGCAGAGCGAACCGCGCTACGAACTGTCGGAACGCCTGATATGGAGCCGGCTGGCTGGCCCGACCGCGAAGGCGGAGGACGCCCTGGCGCGGCTCGACGAGCGGCTCGCCAAGAGCGAGCTCCGCCAAGGCTGGATCGCGCGGGCCGATTTCACCGACGCCTGCGCCAGTCTCTGGCTCGAAGGCGAACTCGTGCATGTCGAAGATCTCGTCCTGCATGACGCGATGATGGACGTGCGCGCGCCCACCGCCGAACTGGTGCGCGCCCACGCCGTGCTGCGGGCGAGGCGCCGTATCCAGATGGCCACGTCGGGCTGGGCGCTGAAGCCGTCCGGCCTGGACGTCCTGCGAGGACGCGCGACCATCGACGACGCGCCTCAGAGCAAACTCGGGATCGACGAGGACTGGGAAGAGCCTGACGCGGACGACGAATGGGCCAAAAGCCTGGCGGCGATCGACGCCGTTGTGGCGCGCTCGGAAAAGCTGCTTTCAGGCGAGCGCGTCGAGCCCCGAGCGAGGAGCGAGCGTCCCAGCCTGATCTACGATCTGGACTGGGACGAGGACGCCCGACTGGCGGAATGGCGCCAGACTGTGGACGCCACGTCGGCGCTGCCGCCGACGCTCGCGGCCGCCATCGCTCTGGACGCCTGGAACCATATCGAGCCGCTGCAGGCGCAACCCTATCTAGGGCGGCTGCTCGCGGCGGAGCTGTTGCGCGCACGCGCCAAAACGCGCGCCTTCAACGTCGGCCTCAGCATCGGCCTCAAGGCGACGCCCCAGGAGAAGCGCTGGAAGCGCGATCCTGCGATCCAGATCGAAGTCGGTCTTGCGGCGCTCTCTGCGGCCGCCGAGGCCGGACTGAAGGAACACGACCGTCTGGCGATGGCGCAGAATGTGCTGTCGTTACGGGCCCGCGGACGGCGGTCGAGCTCGAGCCTGCCAAACCTCCTTGCGCTGGCGATCGAGACGCCTGTCGTCACCGCATCCTTGATCGCCGCCCGATTGGGCGTGACGCAGCGAGCGGCGACAACGCTCGCGCTCGAACTCGGCCTGCGGGAAACGACCGGGCGCAAACGCTATCGCGCATGGTCGGCGGCCTGACACGCCGGCCGCGCAAAGGCACGTCACCTCACGGCCGCGAGCGCGCGGCCGACAAGGTCGCGGCGCAGCTCAGGCGACGGATGATCGCTCAAGTAAAAACCGATCGGCTCTGCGTCCGCGTCGCGCGCCTGCAACGCCAGAAAGCCGCGCGCCGTCAGCCCAACCCGCTCGATCACGCGCGCTCCAAGCTGACCCGCCTCGAAAACGATCAGCCCCGCGGCGCCGAGCCAAAGCACCGTAGCTTCGACAAAAGCCTCCGGGGTTGCGCCCGTCGGATTGGCGCCATCGAGGGCCTCGTCGGCCAACATGTCGACTTCAACGTCGACCGGCACCGGAAACGCCGCCCGGAGTCTGACAAACAGCGCCGCCGCGACGTCGGCGAACAGGTCGACATTGTCCGTCATCGCATGCTCTCGGCCACCGTCCGCGCCCAGGATCGCGCAGACGCGGCCACCTGTCGACGCTCGTGGAAGGACGCGTTCAACAGCCGATCGACCGGCTCCGGTCGATGATGACCGCAGGCGCTGCTACAGGTCGTATCTGCTCCGTCGCAGTAGAGCCGCTCTGCCGACTGGCATGATCGAGGACGTCGTTATGGCCGGCCCGAAGCTCGGTGATCTACGCAAAGCGATCGCCAGCACTCTTACGGAGGTGAAGGCATACGACCTGCCGACCGTGTGCGCCCGTGTCGGTCTCGACGAGGGATCCAGCGAGGAAGCTTTCTCGAGCAAGTTCACCTACGTCCACACCCGGCTGCTGCGACTTGAAAGGGATGCGCTGCTGGCCGTCGCCGAACGCGTCCTGAACGAGTTTCAGAGCCCCGGCCTCGAAGAGTGCGCCGCCGCGATCGACGAGGAGGTCGGGCGGCCCCTGACCCAAATTATACGGCGTCGTCTGATCGACTATCTCCAGACCATTGATCTCGCCGGCCAGCTTCGCGACGATCTCGAGCTGCTCGAGCCGATCTTTCCGCTCGAAGACATGCCGACGATCTATCCCGAGTTGCGCCGGTCCCAGAAGACGCTCAGGGCCGATATCGAGCGGCACCGGGTCGAGCACGACGACTGGACCAACGCCGAACTCCTCACCCATCTCGGCGTGACGACGTGCTCCCGCCGGCGCGTCTTCGCCCTGCTGGAACGGATCGTCGATCCGATGGTGCGAGCGGACGAGGCGCAGGCCGAGATCGTAGAGAGGCTCAACGAATTTCTGCAGCGCGACGGCTATGAACTCGCCCAGACGCGCAAGGTCTCGGGTTACGCGGTCTATGCCGTCAGGCTCTGTTCAGCGACCGGCGAGTCGCCGGCGGATCGAGAACTGACGGCGCAGTTCCAGAAGCTCGACAACGCCGGCGTCGACAGGCTGTGGGCGAAGGCGCTGGAGCGCCGCACCAGCGATCCCGAAGGCGCAATCACGATAGCCCGAACCCTGCTTGAGCGAAGCTGCAAGCATATCCTCGATGAAGCGCGCCTCGATTACACCGACAAGGACGACTTGCCGCGACTTTGGGCCCTTGCCGCGGAGCATCTCAACCTCGCCCCCAGCCAACACACCGAGGTCGCCTTCAAAACCATCTTGGGGAGCTGCCAGAACGTCGTGAACACGATTGGCACGCTCAGAAACCGGCTGGGCGATTCTCATGCTCAGAAAGGTCGGCCGGTGCGCCCCCAGCCCCGGCACGCCGAGCTTGTCGTCAATCTGGCGGGATCGATGGCGAAGTTCCTGATGGCGACGTGGCTCGATCAGGCGCGAGCGACCCGCTCCACCGCCCCCGACGCGGCCGCCGAGGACAATGCCGACAGCTCCGCCGGCTGAACGCACGTTCTCCGTTTGCGACGCCGGCGGGCGAAGACGCCGGTCCGGCGCCCTTGATTTTCGATAGAGCCGGGCCGCGTCGCCACTTTTGCGCTAGGGCGCTCGCGCCCCTTCATGCTGAGGAGAGCCGGCTTCGGCGTCGCGGTCGGTCAGTCGCACCGCCTGCAGCTTGGCCCGCCGTTCGCCTGACATGCCGGCGATCGATTTAGCGATCGCATCGCCTCCGGTCATCGCGGTCACCTCCGCTTCCACGGGATCGCGCCCCTGTTGGACAGTCTCGATACGGAACGACCGGTCGACCGCGCAGAGCGCCAGATGACGCGCGTCCACCCTGACGCCTGAGGCCTGGACCTTGGGCGCCAGCTGCGCGGCGTGATCGACGACCGACCCGAGATGGACGTCAATCAGGTCCAGAAGCTCCTCGGCCAGCGCGACGATCTCGGCGCGGCGGCCGACCTCGCGGTGATGATAGGCCTCGTTGCGGGCGTCTCTGACACGCTTGAACTTGGCCTTGAACGTGGCCGGCTCGACAGGCGAACCGTTTGAGAACTGCCCGCGGAGCTCCTTCTTGAAGTTTGGCCAATGCTCGAAAATCAGCTCTTCGATGTCCGACATTTTGGCCCGGGCGAGAACGCCGTGCCCGTCCGCCTGGGCGAGCACGCCACGGTCATAGCGGTCACCCTCGACGTTCTTGATCAGGTTCTGGAGAGCCCGCAGAGCGCTGTGCGTGACCGCGACGCCATTGACCTCGGTCAAGTCCCGATCATGGCGAAGTTCCGCCAGGATCGGCTCCCACCATCGATCGACGCCGTAGTGGTTCTCCAGCCAGAACCCGAGCTTGGCCCGGTAGGCTGATTCCAGAATGTGAAAAACGGGATAGAGGCTCGCCTGTTCGGCAAGCTTGCGATGATAGCTGCGGTGCAGCTGCTCGAGCAGTCGGCTCGTATCCGTTCTCTTTGCCGCGCCCCGCACTTCCTTTAACGAATGCCGCAGCAGCTCGATGTTCGCGCCGGGCATAAAGGCGAGGATCGCCTCGAAATTCGGCCGAGACAGTTCGCAGTTCAGATCGGCTTTGACGTAGGCCGTTAACGAACGTTCGCGAGAGGGCATGATAGGGACGCAACCAGGAAAGACAGTCAGCCTTATCAGTCTTGACTAGGCCGGCCGCAAGCGCCACACTCTGATCACTCCGGTCGCGATGCCCTTTGGGGGGCTGTGCCTTCACTCGTGAGGACGTGTCGGGAGTCTAAACAAATCGCACGAGCTTTGGGCCCCTTACGGGGCTCAATTCGTTTTAAGGCTCGACCCGGCTGCGCTTCAGCGGCGCGCATACGATCCACGGACGGCGCGTCAGCGCCGGCCGAGCCGGCTGAGCCTTCAGGCCTGCCAAAATCGCCTAGGGAACGCCTGGCGCGCCTACCGCGTGTTACGGAGCAGACGCGCGCTTGATGGCAGCCGACAGTTCAGGCGACACGCGCCTTGTTCGACAACGCGCGATCCGTAAAGCTCAGCCAGGTCATTTTCGTCCGAGCCGCAGCCGCGGTGAACGCCATTCCTTCAGATCAGACCGCCTGGCCAAACCCGCCGTCCAGACTAAAGCAGCGCGTCCCAGCCATCGATGGCGCCCAACGCAAGATCGAACACGGCAGCGACGTCGTCGGCGCGAGGCGGGGCGTGAAGCCCCAGAAAGAACGTATCGACCAGCGGATGAAGCCGTGCGCGCCGTCGCTCGATCTCGACCTGCTGCGGCCCGGCGACCAAGAGAGGCAGGGCGGACATCAACGCAAGCAGATGCGCCTTGCGCGTGGCGATGGCGCGATCGAGCGGCGGTCCCGGATCCGGCCCCTCGAACGCCGCCAGGTCGCGCGGCCCTTGATAGTCCCGGCTCCATTTCCGCCACCACGCCTCGTCACGTGGAAATCCGGCGGTGGCGAAATGACGAATCGAGTTCCTGAGAATCTTGCGTCGGGACGGCATAGCCTGAGCGAGAGGCGCCCGCACATGAGCCGCTCCCATGCGCTTTCCCCGCAGAAACAATCTTGAGGTCTCGGCGTGGATCTCCTTGCCGTCGGCACGATACTGCCGCTGGTGCCCGCCCCAGGCCACGTAACTCGCTAGGAAATAGCCGCTGACCTTGTCGTCGACGATCACGTCGAGAGAGTCGTCGACGAGAAAGGGAGCCATTTCGGCGTCGACCGTGTCCGCGAGACGCTGAAAGCCGGGATGGCCGTCCAGGAAGCGGCCCGGGGCATGCGTCAGCCCCTCAATAAGAGCAGGGCCGGTTGCGCTCTCCGCCGCCTGCCGGAACGCATCGACGTAACCCGGCTCGTATCGCGTGTCGGCGTCGGCCTGCAAGATGAGAACACGTTCAGGCGAAACGCCCATCGATCTCGTCAGCCGCGCGGCGACGGTCACGCCTTTGGCGCGCGGCGGGACATAGCCTCGCTCGGCCTCGCTCGTGACGACGACGGCGCCCTTGCGCGAGAACCCTCTGATCGCACGCAGCGACGCCGGCGTGCCGTCGGTCGAGCCATTGTCGACCAGCACGAGATGAGTGTCCTTCGGCGTCGTCTCCTCGCCCAGCCCGAAACCGAACGATTTCGCGGCAAGGAAAATCTCGTCGCGCTCGTTGAAGCAGGGGATCACGATCACCGTCAGCATGCCGGTCCATCCGTCGGATCGCAGAAGATGCCGGTCAGGACTTCTCAGGTTCGGTCGGCGGTGATTCAGGAGCCCGCTGAGCGTCGGACTTGGTTTGCGAAGACTGCAGCTCGACGGTCGGCGGCTCGACTGAAGCCGCCGCCGACTGACGTCGCCAGACGAGAAGCCGCTGCCGTTCCTCGGGAAGCGCCGCGTCGACGAACCCGGCCGCTTCCGCGGCGCGCGCGGACGCCAGATTGGATTTCTGCATGTGCGCATAGATGACGTCGTAACGGCTTTGCACACAGGCGAGATGATAGCCGAGACGTCCGATGCCGCGCCCCTGGCTCGCCTGATTCAGATAGATCTGGATCGAGGCGTGAGGTCCAACCGGCGGCTGATCGATCCGGTTGATGAAGACCTGGCCGGCGCGTCGCCCCTTATGTTCGATGCGCCAAGCCTCGCCGTCCGCGCCACCGCCGCGTCCTTTCGTTCCCTTCGTCGACACAAGCCGAACATCCTGCGCGGACACAGGGTCTCTAGCGACCCTCGGCTTGGGCGTCGTGGTCTTGGTCGATGCGGGCTTGGGCGACGAGCGCTGCTTGCGCCGGCGCTTCGCCGCGACCTTTCGGGCGTCATCCGCGGCCGGCATCGAGCCCGAGGCCTCGCGTCAGCCGCTCGTCCGTCCGCCCCCAGAACTCGGCTGGAAAGAAGCCGGGAGAATACGCGACCACTATGTCTTCGAGCCGGCCAATCAGCCCGCGCTTGTTAAGCGCGGCCACGACCTCGTCTACACGGCGCTCGATCGCTTCCATGGGCGGATCAAGAGGCAAAACCCGGCTCCGCCAGTCGCTGTCGCCATCGTAGCGGTTGCAGAAGTAATCCATGTCGACATGGAGCAGCAGACGACGGCCGTCGAGATCGCTCAGCCAGTCGTCGAGAGAGGGCGTCATCCGATATCGGCGAGGTCCCGTCCCCGCCCCGGTTGGGACGAGCTCTACCGCCGGCCGTGGCGCGCCCGGCTCGATGAGATCGTCCCCGACGACGCCGTGTCGGATCTCGAAATCGAGCGTCCGCTGTCCCTTCGGAGGCTGGATCAGATGCCGGACTTCAGCCTGCGGCGCAGCGGCGAGGAACGGCGTCATGAAACTGCCCATCCCGATCGCGCCGCTCTCGATCGCAGCCATAACGGAGCGCGGATCGTTCAAGTCGCAGGCGGCGCCCGAAATCAGGTCGCGCCACCCGTCTGCGCCTACGGACAGCCGCGGAGCGTCGAGATCGCGGTGATCGTCGACATGAAGGATCGTCACATGTTCGAGCGCTCCGGAGCCGCTACGCTCGAGCCATTCGGCCCAGCTCGCAAGCGTCCAGCTGTCGTAGAGACACCGCAGCAGCCTGGATGATCGCCGACGCGCCGTCGCCATCTCCTGGCGACGCAAATCCCCGCCCCACCAGGCGAGCCCCTCGTCGAGGGCAGTGTCGACATGTCGCTCGGGGTCGCTGGGCCAAGCAAGCTCCAACGCCCACCCTTCGAGCGTGCGCGTCGCCGTCGCGTCCTTGTCGCAAAAATAGCCGCGCAGCCGCCCGTGGCGCTCGGCCGCGTCCTCGGGCAGGAGGTCGGCCGCGACCAGCATGGCGTCAGGCGGCGACGGGCTGCTGGCGCCTCGCCCGGTCGAGCGTTTCGATCAACGCGTCGCCGAGCGGCGTCATCTCGCAAGTCCGCAAAGTCGAAAAACCAAGCTCGAGATTGCGCTCGGTGTCCCTGAGCTGGTTGAGCGCCCGATCGCGCATGTGGCGCGGACCGGCCTCCAGCACGTGAGCCCAATAGCGCTTCAGTTCGACGAACACGAACACCGCGTGCAGCAGGCCGGACGGCGGCCTGAGATCGGCGCGCCACGGCGAGACCACGCGCGGCGCCGTTGGGCTCACCGTCGGGCCGAAGCGCTCGAGCAGGTAAAGCTTCTGGTGGCGATATTCGTGGATCAGCGAGTCGGCGAGGTCGTAAGGGTCAATCAGGCCTTCGCCCTGCCAGACCGACACGAACAGCGCGCCGGGCACAGAATCGTCGCTGAACGACACGATTTTTGCGGGATCCGCGGATGGATCGCGCACGAACTGGATCGCGCGGCAGGTCTTGCGCATTTCCTCGTAAAGCGCCGGCCGCCACCGCTGCACGATGGCGAGCGCCTGTTCGACGACGGGCGCGGCTCGGCTGGCGACGTCCTCGCCCTCGAAATAGATCTGGTCTCCGAAGGGCCCCCTAAGCCAGGCGTCGTCGCCGGCCACGACGATGTTTTCGCCGGACAGCTCGCGGCCGGCAAGCACGATGAGATAGGCGGCGTCGGCGCGCAGCGGCTTGCCGTCGACGTCGTGCACCAGTCCTCCTGCCGCCTGCGCGAGCATCGCCCGCGTCCAGGCGGCGACGCCCGGCTCGATCGCCAGATCCGCAAGCTCTGCATCGGAGCGTCCTGCAAGGCTTTCGACAGCCTGCGCGACCGATCCGCCGACACCCGAGGCGGCCTCGAGCGCCGACCTGAACCGCGCCAGCGCGCCTGCGCGCGCATCCTCGCTCAGCAGTCGCGTGGCCTCGGCTGACGTTTCGGCCAGCTCGAACCGCGCCAGATCAAAATCCGCCGGCAGCCTCGAGCTGAGGTTCTCCCGTTCCCCTGCCAGCCCGTCTTCCAGGCGCGCCTTCACATGCGAGATCAGCGCGTAAAGCTCGCCGCAATAGACCGAGGGGTTTTTGAAGCCGTCTTCGCCGTGACGGTGAGGGACGGATCCGCCGCCACAGATGTCGACGACCGTGCAACTCAGGCACTTTGCGCAGAGGCCGTCCTTGCGCAACAGGGCCCGGTGCGCCTCCAGTCCAGGCGAGGCAGCCACCGCTGAAATCGCGGCGTCACGCACCGTCCCTGACAGCGCGGTCGCCCCGTCACGGACGATCTTGAGCACGTCGAGATCATGATAGCTGCCGTCGGTCTCGATCGACAGCAGGTTGACGTCCCCGAACCCAAACGCGTCGGTCGCCGACGGCAGGCCGGCCGCGACATCCAGAAGCGACTCGAACGTTCTGAGCGGCAGGTGAGGATAGCGATCGAACCAGAGGTCGAAGGCGCGGATCAGCCAGGCGCTGTAGCGCTCGGGTTCGGCGTCGCGACCGGGCGGAGGCCGGAGGTGGTGGGCGTCGGGTAGCAGAAAATCGAGCTTGGGCGGCTGGAGCTCGTCGAAGAAGGCGAAGAGGTCGTCCGGTGCGATCGAAGGATCGATTACGGCGATCACGCCGGCGAAGATCGCCGGCCGTTCCCGGAGCCGCCGGTAAGCCGCCATCACGCGGTCGAAGCTCGATCGCCCTTTCCTGCTGGTGCGATGGAGGTCGTTGGCCTCCCGCGGACCGTCGAGGCTCAGGGAGATCGAGATGTCGGCCTCTTCCAGAGCGTCGAGCGCATCCTCGTCCAGCAGCAGCCCGTTGGTCTGCATCGCGACGTCGAGCTTGACGTCCGGCCCGACAGCCGCACGAAGCTCGCGGGCGAACTCTACGAGCGGCTCGACGCCTGCAAGCAAGGGCTCGCCGCCGTGAAACACGACGACGGCGCGCTTGAGGTCGACCTCTCGCGCATAATCAGCAAGCCGAGATGCGAATGCGTTTCGCACCTCGGCCGACATCGTCTTGGGCATCGATCGCCAGCCTTGGTCGGCGTGGTGATACACGTAGCAGTAGTCGCAATCGAGGTTGCACCGGGAGGCGACCTTGACCAGGAACGACGTGATCCGAGCCGCCGCCAAGGGTTGGACTCAGGAGCGATTGTGCCGGTGGTGCATCCGGTCGTAGCTGGTGATCACTTCGCTCGCTTCGGCGCTGGCGAGAACACGGCTGCGAAGCCGCTGGATCGCCGGATTTACCGACTGGCTCCTCAAGACAGCGATCTTGAGCGCGTCCTCGGGCTGCGTGGCGGTCTGACTGACAGGGGGCATGGGAAAGCTCCTGTTTTCTGTTTGTTCTGATCAGATAAGGGAAATTTCTAGGGTTTGCAATCTTTGGATAGGCTATCATCCAGGATCGATGCGCACCTTACTTACCGTCGATTTCGGCGCCCGGCAGATGTTCCGCCGATCACCGCCCATCGCGGGCCGTAACCCCCGCCGCCAAGCGCGCCGTGAAATTCTCTCGACAGTATAGCCTGACATCGCTATCGCATGAATTAAGCTAAATCTTTAGCTATTCGTTCAATTGATCGAAAGAAACGAATATTATGCGCTTCAACTTGGCCTGTTTGTCTTAATTTAACTTGATCGACAGCAAATATCGCTGCGCCCACGATGATCGCAACGTAAGGCGATCACGACAGTGTGACATGAGCGGCCGGATGGAAATTCGCCGCCGCCGTCATCCCAGGCAGCCCAATTTATCGCTATCAACGCGAGCACCCTTCAAAAAGAGCCGGGTGAACATGGCGCACGGCTTCGATTCGATGGCGGACGGGCGCTCGCTCATGCGTGTTTAAGGCGTCACCGCTGGCCAGGCTTCACGGCTTGAGGCGCCAGTGTCGCTCCAGCGGGACCGGCGTCGCTTCACGGACTTGGATCACGGCGCACTTTGGCTTCATCTGATACCCCTTGAAGTTGTGACGAATCCAGTGAACCGATTGCTCGTGGCGGACCGCGGCGTCGTCGGTCATCGTCTTCACCACTACCCTTCTGGAGTCGTCGCACGACGGAGGCGTCAGCCCTATCCGTCTGAATGCCGGCTTTTGAGCTGCCGCGGCGCCATCCGTCGCCGCGGCCGGCGTATTCGCCTGTGTCGGCGCGACGAGAAGAAGACCCGACAGCCCCAAGCTGGCCGCCACCGCGGCGATCCTGAGCGGCATACCTGCGTTATCGCGCATTCCCTTGTCTCCAGATCGGCTCCGGCCCGGCCAGTCGCACCAGGCCGAAGCGCTACCGTCGTCCGCGTCAGCGAGTGACGACGCCGCGATGATCATGAGAGTTCTCGGACAGCTGACCGATCGCCTGGTCGCGGGTCTGCGACTCTCCGGTCAGCATCGAAAAATCGGGAACACTGGCGTAAAAGTCCGCCCGGTCTCGACCATGCTGGTTGGTGGAGTTCGGGATGGTGGCGTCGTCCGCAAGCGCCGCCCCCATTGAGCTGATCACGACCAAGCTCGCCACCAGAAGAGTCTTCATTTCATTCACTCCATCTGTTCTGCTCGAACTGAGCTGGAGTGAAGTTAAGGCATCACACGGTTCTGCGATGTGGCGGTCGCCACATCGACATTCACCGCTGGTGATGCTTGTCGACGATGTTCCAAAACCAGCTTCATCGACTGGGCGTCGCGTAACACCGTCTTTACGCAAGCGCCCGCGCACTGCGAACGTCTTATTCGGCCTTCAAGTCATGCAAGCTGATCGTGACACAGGCCGTAGCAAGATGCGGTCGTTTCGGCCTTCCCCCGACCAGTGACACCAGTCCGACCTTCCCGAGAGCTGCAAGCGAGCGCGAGACGTTCGACTGGGGCCGTCCTGCCAGGCTGCACAACTCGGTGACGCTGGATGGCCGATGCCTGTGGATGAGAGCAATCAGCCTGCAGTTCTCTGGCGTAAGCGCTCTTAGCACGTCCTCGCTCGACGGCGCGGTCATCGCTTTGGGAATGCGTCTTCGGTTGATGGGCAAATGCGCGAATGACCACTACTTTTTGCGTGGTCAGCACTTAAGCGCTGCGTCTCAGAGAGTTGTGGCATGCTGCTCGCTGAGACGCCGGACGATTTGATCAATGCGTTCTGGGGTCATTGCGCTCCAGCCGGCGACATGAAATCGCGTAACGGCCGCTCGCCAGCTTTGGAACAATGCAGGATCGGTCGCCGCAAGTTCAATCGGGGCATCGGAGGCCGCGAGCCGAGAGATTTCACGAAGCAGCTCCCAATCGCGACTATGGGCGATCCGAGCGGTTTCACCGCGCAATAGAACGTCGAGCGCAGACACATAAAGTTCTCTTGGAGACCTATTCATTTTCGTTCGCGGCCAGCAGTAAGTTCTACAAAAATGAGGTTCTCCGTTGCAGCCTCTCTATCAGACGGTCGCGGCAAATTCTTGATCGCCATCTCAATGTCGGACAGATCAATTCCTCTTTGATTAACCCACCATACGACGTCTTGGACATCAGTGGCGCTTGATCTGACAAGCTTTGCCGCAGCAAGTAAATCCGGCGTCGGCATCAAAACTGTAAGATTTCCATATCTACCGATAGTTTCCGTCTCGAACTCCTTCGGCAACTGAACAACACCAGGTCTAATTATCTGGATATATATCTTATCCGGAGCCACCTCTCCCTTTGGATCGTAGAGCACGCCAATCTGAGCGCAAACGCGGGATAGCTCAGCCGCGTCGAAATCAGAGCTGGCGAACCACACGTCGATGTCAGGCGTCTGACGCTCCTTCTGGCCGGTAGCGATGCCAGGAGTGCTGCCTATCACGCAAAGTGTCGCCGAGGTTTTCAGCGCCGCGCCGATCTCGGCGAAGAGAGCCTCTATCATCGATGCGTCAATCGGCATTCATCGCTCCTTCACTCCTAGCTATTTATATCATAGAATGATATTTTTCAACGTTGCTAATGGTGACGGCGGTCCGATAGCCTTTTCAGACATGACTGTATTTGAGCGCCTCGGTACGCGGGCCGCGATTGGGGTCGGCCCTTAATCCGCACAAGCTTACCCAACAGCGGTTCGAACCATCCACCTCCACCGAGGGCAAGCCGCGGGGCGCCCGATCAGGCAGCCGCCGGTCTCGACTCGCAGACCGGTCTTTGCGCTAATCAGACGGGACGCGACCCGACGGGCTATTGCTTGGCTCGGGAGAGCATCCGGTCATAGAGATCATGCCGGATGTCGTGTTGCGCCAAGATGCCCCTGACGAGCGGTTTGGCGGTGGTCTCGCACCAGGCGGCCATGCGCTGCTCCTCAGCCGCCGTGGACTCGTCTTGCATGACGTGGATCAGACCGAGCGAGACGGCTCGCGCAGCATTGGCGGCTCTGATGACGACGACGCCGGCGTCGCCTTCGTTCAAGCTCGAGAGGACCTCTTCCTTGATGTGCTCGGCGAATGTGCGGCCATCGCCCGCAGCGCTTTTCGTGTCCTCCAGAAACCATTGGTTCTGCTCCGCGCAGACACGGCTCAGATTTGCGGCGAGGAACGCGGTCGACAGCACGTTGGCGAGAACGTCGGTGTCGACCGCGCTTTTTGCCGGACCCGTTCCCGTCGCCCCGGCTGGACCAGTCAACCCTACGGCCATCAGGGAAGCTCCGATGATGACGCTTCGACGGCGGAATTGTCCTGGCGTTCGCGCCGTCGAACCGACCATGACTCCCTCCCTACCAGCGGTCTCTGAGCGGCTTTACTGACCGCGCTTGTTCGCCCAGGCCTCGAACTCCGCGATCTCCTTTTCCTGGTCCTCGATGATCTTTTTGGCCCAGGTCTTGGCCTGATCGTCCTTGCCGCTCTGCAGCTCGATCTTGCTCATCGCCACCGCGCCGCGATGATGCGCGATCATCCCGCAGACGAAAGCGAGGTCAGGGTCTTTGATCCCGTGCGTCGCCCTCATAGTCCGGTTCATCTCCTGCATAGCTTTCATCGACGCCATCTGGGGTTCGCCCATGTCCGACATCGAGTGAGCCGCCATGTCGCCCATCTCCATCGCCTTGCCCGTCACGCCCTGGCCTGGAGAAGCAACCTGGCAGGCCTTGGGGAGACTTTCCGTTCCCTGCGGAGGCGACTTGGCATCTTCGGCCATCGCAGCCGCCGTCGTGAGGATGAAGGCCGCCGTGAGCACGAGTTTAAGCATGTTCTTCTCCTGAAAGCTTTCAGGGCGGGCGCAGTGGCCGCGCCCGCCCATGACAACTTATTTTTTCTGGATTTTGGTGACGGTGATCTGACCGTTCACGCGATCAGCTTCGAATGACACCTTATCGCCGACTTTGACCGACTTCAGCATCGTCGGATCGCCGGCCTTGAAGACCATCGTCATTCCCTCGTCCATGCCGAGGTTCTTGATCGGACCATGCTCAAGCGTGACCTTGCCTGCGCTCTCATCGATTTTCTTGACGGTGCCTTCCGCCGCCGACGCTGCGGTCGCAGCGAGCAACGAGAGCGCGAAAGCGCCCGCGACGATCTTGAAAGTCTTCATTGTTCTCTCCTTCGGATTCTTGGGTTCACTTGACGGCGACCGAGCCGTCCATCCCGGATTCACGATGGCCCGGGATCAGGCAGGCGAAGTTGAATTCGCCAGACTTTGAAAATTTCCAGACGATTTCCTCGGTTTTACCCGGAGCGATGCGTCGTCCATTCGGGTCGTCGTGCTCCATGTCGGGAGCTTTCTGCATCGCAATTGCGTGCTTGTCGTTTTCCGCCCGCGTCGCAAGCATGAATTCGTGGTCGATCTGACCCTCGTTCTTGAGAACGAAGCGGATCTGTTCGCCTTTGCTCGCCGAAACCGAGTTGGGCTCGAACAGCATCTTACCGTCGTCGGTTTCCTTCATGACGATCTCGACCGTTCGAGTCGGCTTTTTCGGATCTCCGGGTTCGCCATAGGCACGCGAACCGCCGTGATCGTGACCGGCGTCCGCAAGAACGAACGTCGGAAGCAGCGTCGCGCCGAGAACCGCGGCGAACTTGAACATCTGTTTCATGCCCTATGGTCCAATCTTGTTGGGGATCAGTGATTTGCGTGTCCGCCGGCGCCCGCCTTGGGCTTCACGACGTTCATTTCCATGTCGCCTGATTTCGCCTTGGCGGCCGGCTGACTGGTCGCGGCCTGCTGCGGTCCTTTCCACTCGAAGGCGACCTGTCCTTCGGGATGCTTGAACCAGCCCGGATCCTTGTAGTCGCCGCGCACAAGCCCCTCGCGGACCTTCACCACCGTGAACATCCCGCCCATTTCGATGGGACCGAACTGGCCAAAGCCCGTCATCATCGGCAGCGTGTTGTCGGGGAGAGGCATCTCCATCTCACCCATGTCGGCCATGCCAGCGCTGCCCATCGGCATGTAGCCGGGGACGACCGCTTTGATCTTCTTCGCGATGTCCTTCTTGTTCACGCCAATGAAGTTCGCGACCTCATGGCCCATGGCGTTCATGGTGTGGTGCGACTTGTGGCAGTGGATCGCCCAGTCGCCGGGAACGTCTGCGACGAAGTCGAAGGCGCGCATCTGCCCGACCGCGCAGTCGATCGTCACTTCGGGCCAGGCGGCCGCCTCCGGCACCCAGCCGCCGTCGGTGCACGACACCTTGAAGTCGTAGCCGTGCATGTGGATCGGGTGGTTGGTCATGGTGAGGTTACCGAAGCGGATCCTCACCTTGTCGCCTTTGCCCGCGACGATCGGGTCGATGCCCGGAAAGACCCGGGTGTTCCAGGTCCAGAGGTTGAAGTCGGTCATCTCCGCGACGCGCGGCACGTAGGTTCCCGGATCGATGTCGTAGGCCGACATCAAGAACACGAAGTCGCGGTCGACGCGCCGGAACGCCGGATCCTTCGGATGAACGACGAAGAAGCCCATCATGCCCATGGCCATCTGGACCATCTCGTCGGCGTGCGGGTGGTACATGAAGGTCCCGCTCTTCCGGAGCTGGAACTCGTAGACGAACGTCTGGCCGGGCTTGATGTGCGGCTGGGTGAGCCCTCCGACGCCGTCCATGCCGGACGGCAGCAGCTGACCGTGCCAATGCACCGTGGTGTGCTCCGGCAGGCGGTTGGTGACGAAGATCCGGACCTTGTCGCCTTCGACGGCCTCGATGGTCGGGCCCGGAGACTGGCCGTTGTAGCCCCAGAGATGCGCGACCATGCCCGGTGCGAGCTCACGGATCACAGGCTCGGCGACGAGGTGGAATTCCTTCCAGTCGCCGTTCATGCGCCAGGGCGCGGTCCAGCCGTTGAGCGTGACGACGGGGTTGTAATCGGGGCCGGTCGTCGGAACGAGCGGCGGCTGCATCGTCGCGTCCTTCATGGTCGCAGCCTCGGGGATGGAGGCGGCCTGGACGCGGCCGGAGACGGCGGACGCCGCGACGAGCGACGTAGCGCCCGCCGCGGAGGCGGACAGGAACGATCTGCGTGAGACGGTCATGGTGCCTCTCCCGGTCACTGTGGTGATGCTGCAGACGCCGAAGCGGCTGAAGCGAGCTTGGGCTCGGGCGAAGCCTCCTCGGCGGCGGCGCCGCCGATCAGGGCCGCCTGGAAGTCCACGTCGGCGATGAAGAAGTCGCGCTTGGCCCGGATCGCCGCGACGTTGGAAGCGACGTTTTCGCGGGCGTTGGTGAGCAGCTCGAACGCGTCGACAAGCATGCCGTTGTATTGGAGCTGCGATTCGTCGGTGATGATCTTGCGAAGCGGAAGAACACGGGTCTGAAACGCTCGCGCGATGTCGTAGCGGCCGCGATAGGTCGCATAGGCCTCGCGCGCTTCAGAGCGTGCATTGACAGCCTTTTCCAGCAATCGGTTGACCGCGCCCATGTAGGTTTCCTGGGCCTTGACCGAACGCGCCTTTCCGAAGTCGAAGATCGGGATCTGGACCGCGACCTCGAACCCTTTCGGATTGGCCTTGTCGCCTTCCGCCGACTTTGAATGGTTGGCGATGCCGGTGACCTCGAGCATCGAGATCGCACGGGTCTGCTCCGTGAGGCCGTAGCTCTGCGCCAGTGCGTCGAGCTCGAACCGATCGCCGATGAGATCAACCCGCCGGCGAAGCGCTACGGCTTCGACGTCGCCCTGAGTTCTGAGCTTGGGAAACCCCGGAAGCCGAGACGGCAGCTTGTAGTCGAGTTCACGGCCCCACAGGCCGAGCTCCCGGGTTAAAGCCTCGCGCTCCTTCGCGGCGTCCAGCCGCGCCTCAGCGAGCTCGGTCGCGACTTCCGCATAAAGCGCCCCGGAGCGCGCCTGATTGAGCTTTGTGGTCGCGCCGGTCTCGCCCAGCTTTTTGGTCAGTTCGGCCGACGCCGCCGCGGAGGCCCTTGCCGTCTCCAAGAAGGCGGCCGTCTCACGCGCCGCGACCGCCTGGTAGTAAGCGCGTCGCGCCTTCGTCGCGGTCCGGAAGGTGGCCTGGATCGTTTTGTACTGCGCCGCGCGAAACTCGGTCTCGGCGATCTTGGCGCGCTTCGGCAGCGTGAGAAGCTGCAACAGGTCGGCGATCAGCCGGCGCTCGATGTCGAGCTCCCCCTGATAGGTCACACGCTCGATCGAGACCGTCGGCGACGGCGGGAGGCTGGCCTCCACATACTCCGCCTCGGACACGCCCAGGGCGTTGTATTCCGCCTGAAGGCCGCGATTGTTCAAAAGCGCGATCTGGACTGCGGCGTCAGCCGTCAGAGGCTTGGCGAGCAAGCGCGCGACGCGGGATTGGACGGCGGCCGCGTCGGCCGGCGTCACGATCTTCGCCGTCTCCTTTCCAAGATCGAGAGAGACGCGCGAGACGACGGGCGTCATGCCGCGGTCGGCGGAAATCGAGGCGCAGGCGCCGAGCGTGGCGGACAAGGCGACGACGGCCGAGACACGCAAGATGCGGGAGCGAGGAAGGTTCATCACATCCCCTCCATCGGCTTGGAGGTCACGGCCTTGTTCTGCTCAAGCCAAGGCTTGGGCTCGACAGGGCGGTAGTCAGCCATTCCGGCTGTGACCGGCACATATCGGGCCGAGGGCGCAGCGGCGGATGGATCGGCCGGATTTCGGCCTGCGATGGGCGATGGCGGCAGCGCCGAACAGGCGCTCAAGAGCGCAGCGAACGATGCTGCAACGGCCGGGACAAGCGGCTTCATTTAGTACCCCGAGATCTGACGAACGGACGCGATGGCGCTTGCGGCGCCGGCGAGCGCGGTCGATCAGACGTCTGGGGAACAGTTCACGATGTCCGGATGATCATCCGGGCGCGAACCTTCTCTTGGCGTCAGCCGACCAGCGCGGCGAGACGTCTGGGAGGGCGCTTGATGAAGATCGTCGGGCCCTGCAGTTCGGACGGCTCGGTCGCCGAAGACACGACCGCCAAGACAACCGACAGGGCTGCGGGAAGCGCAAGATCACTCGCCAAGACAGCGTGGCAAGTGTTGCTGCAGCAGGTTTTGCTGGATCCGTCCGGAGCCGAAGCGTGTCCGGCGCAGTCCGGCTCGGCCGCGCTTACTGTCGGCGGGGCCTGATGGTCGCCTTGGGCGACGTCTTGCGCCGCGAATGATGCAGCCTTCACCGGCTCCTGATGCGGCTGCGAGGCCATGGCGGCGTCGTGGCCGCCATGAGCCTGGCTCGGCGTGGTCCAGCCGACAAACAACGTCATCGCCAAAACCAGACCAGCCAACAGGCGGAGCAGCGTTTGGGGGCTCATCCGCGCACTCTTCCGAGCACATCGACGAGCTCTGCTACCTTCTTACGCTGCTCGTCCTTGTCGCCGCTTTCGATGGCGTGCTCCACGCAACAACCCACGTGATCTTGGAGGATGACCTCCTCGACCTTCTTCAGCGCAGCGCGCACCGCCGTGATCTGGGTGACGACATCGATGCAGTAGCGGTCCTCTTCCACCATGCGCGCAATTCCGCGAACCTGACCTTCGATCCGGTTCAGGCGCTTTGCGCAGGAGGTTTTGGTAGCCGCCATCATCGTCCCCATAATACCCAGTCCGGGTATCAATGCAACGTCATTCCACTGGACCGGGACGGCCGCCGCAGCGCATCCGTCCCGGTCCAGGGGCGGTCAGTGATCGTGACCGCTTGTCTGTGTCGGGGTGACCTTTTTGCCGTCGCCCGCCTGGTCCGCGGGCCGGCTGTCATTCGCTCCCTGTCGAGCAGGGCCGGCCTTGGAGGACGGGACTTCGACATGGGTCGAATTGCTCCCCGACTCGCGAGCCGGCCCATTGTTCTGGGTCGCGTTTTTGTCTTCTGCGTACGCCGCCGACGAAGTCGCCAAGCCGATAGCGAACACTGCGCCAAGGACCGCACGATTAAGGTGAAACACGTCAAACTCCTGGATCAGAACTGTTAAAACACACGCGAACCGCTTTGATCGCCGGCTCGGCGCTTTGCTTGCTCCCCCGTGTAGGCGTCGTCCCGAACCATCGAGACTGACCACCAGGGGCGTCTGTTCTTGGGCGTCCCGCAGCCTCAATCAGGCCATCGCATGAGACCGCGAGATCGCCCAAGGAACGAGGCCAAGGTATCGAGAGAAAAAGATGGGGCATGTGGCGATCGCCACATGCCGAACGCGTGATCCGTCAGATTCTCCCCCCACACCGGCGCAAAGCCGGCAGCTCGAGGAGAGGATCATGTTCAGGACTTTCGGTTTTGGCCTTTTTCTGGCAAGCGCGATGGCCGCGACCGTCTCCGCGCATCCTTTGACCACATCGCAGACCTGGCTATCGACGCCCGACGCCGATGGCCGCTGGGTGATGCGCACCATCCCGCCGAACAAATTGCCCACGAAGAGCTGGGAGCACGCCAAGGCGTCGTCTGAAGCGACTGGCGAGATCGACGCGATCAGAAGCGCCAGTGGAGCTTCTCACTGGGTGAAGAACTAATCTTCATCTTGTGAGAAAGAGGGCCGCGGCAACCCCCACTGTCGCGGCCCTCGCAGTCACAGCGCATCTTTGGACCAGGACGGCCCCACCAGAGCCAGCCGATGTCCCTTCCTGCGTATTGCGCCGACGCGTTCCAGCCGGCTGAGCTCCTTGGTCACGGCCTCGCGATGACTGGCGATTCGAACCGCAAGTTCCCGGTGGGTCGGGAGGTCGTCGATGTGATCTCCGTCGGCGCTTGACTGCGCCAGCCTGAGCAGTTCCGCCGCGAGACGGTCGGCGACATGCATGGTCACGCTTTCGGCCATGCGCAGGTTTGTGCGGCACTGGCGCCGACACATCGCGTCCATCGCCGCGACCGTGAACTCGGGGACGCTTGAAAGCGCGCGCAGATATGCCGTCCTTCGCAACGCCCAGACTTCCGTCTGCTCGACGGCGGTCACCGCAAGCGGAACGCTATCGTTACCCAATGCGAAGGCCTCGCCGACCATTTCGCCCGGGCGGACGTCGGACAAGAACGCTTCCTTGCCATCGACTGTCGGCGTGACGACGGAGAGCATTCCTTTGATCACGATGAGCACGCAGCATTCGCCGTCAGGTATGTCGACAGACTGGCCTCTTTGGAGAGTGCGCCTGCGCGCGCCGAGTTCGGCCGCACGAAGCTCGAGCAGATCCGGGATGAAGTTGACGCGATGCGGCGCCGCCGCCGCGATGCGTGACGATTGAATCATGACTGAAACCACTGACGGCGCGCGAAACGCGATCGCGTTTGGACGCTGTCGCCGCCCCAAAAAGGATGACCTCGCCGCCCCACCCGAGGGGTTGGTCGGCTGCGCGAACTGTTGCGGTCAGATGCGCCGGGGCGGCGGCGTCGCGCGATCCGTCATCGCGCCAAGCGCGTCAGTCTCCAAGACCGTAAACGTCAGCGCGTGGGTCAGAGCGAGACGCATCAAAACTTTTAGCTCTGGCGCCGGAATCGCTGCGCAGACGGAAGGGCCACAAAGCTCGGTCGCTCCGGCCCTCGCCTCGCTCTGGCATCCCGCGCCGTCTGAGGAAGAACACGCGGCCTCGGCGCTCTCGTCATGGTGGACCGCCCCGACGCCGGCGTTCGCGTGCAGTCCCATAAGACCGATCGCCATGAACGTCACGAACAACACCCGCGCCAGGCAAGCGAAAATGCCGGCCGGCCGGCGTTTTCCAATCCGACGTGAAGATGAAACAGCGTGCACGTGGCGCGGTCCGAATCCAGTGGCTTGCCAGCCTACCCCTACAGGGTATAGAGAGCAACACCACATATACCCCACCTTGGTATCTGGGAGATTAAGATGGCGGACCACGCGCATCACTCGTCAGGATCGTGCTGCGGAGGCCATGATGGTCGTCAAAAGGCCGCTCAGGTCGAGGGCGCACACGGCGCGCCTCTCCATCCGAGCGAAAAACATGACCAAGGCGCCGGCGCCGCCATTGATCCGGTTTGCGGCATGACGGTCCAGATCGCGACAGCAAAGCATCGGTCGGAGGCAGGCGGAAGCTCACATTATTTCTGCTCCGCCGGCTGCAAGGCGAAGTTCGAGGCCGATCCCGCGAAATACTCCGAGGGGCGCAAAGCCGACCGCGAAGAAGCGCCGGCGGGCGCGACTTACACCTGCCCGATGCACCCTCAGATCCGGCAGGACGGACCGGGCTCCTGCCCGATATGCGGCATGGCGCTCGAGCCGGAGCTGGTCAGCGCCCAAGCCGAGCCGAACCACGAACTGATGGATATGACCCGGCGCTTCTGGATCGGGTTGGCGCTTGCCGCGCCGATCCTCGTCCTGGAGATGGGCGGGCATCTCTTCCCCGCGATCCACCATGTCGTGCCTCCTGCGACTTCCATATGGATCCAGTTCGCCCTGGCGACGCCGGTGGTGCTCTGGGCCGGATGGCCTTTCTTTCAGCGGGGCTGGGCGTCGATCGTTTCGCGCAACCTCAATATGTTCACGCTCATCGCGATGGGCGTCGGCGTCGCCTATGCCTACAGTATCGTCGCGACGCTCGCGCCTTCACTGTTCCCCCCGGCCTTTCGCGGACAGGACGGCGTCGTGGCGGTCTATTTCGAAGCGGCCGCCGTCATAACGGTGCTCGTGCTGCTCGGTCAGGTGATGGAGTTGCGCGCGCGCGACCAGACCTCCGGCGCGATCCGCGCGCTCATCAATCTCGCGCCGAAGACCGCGCGCCGCACGCGTGCGGACGGCGCTGAAGAGGAGGTCGCCATTGACGACATCGCGGTCGGCGACGAGCTGCGCGTTCGTCCCGGCGAGCGGATCCCCGTGGACGCGGAGGTTACGGACGGAAGATCGAATGTCGATCAGTCGATGGTCACGGGCG
>NZ_RYFI01000015.1:88228-101533 GCF_004103825.1 Hansschlegelia zhihuaiae | reverse complement strand
GAGCCGATGCCTGTGGCCAAGACGGCCGGCGACGCCGTCATCGGCGGGACCATCAATCAATCAGGCGCTTTGACGATCCGAGCGCAGAAGGTCGGCCGCGACACCATGCTCGCCCGCATCGTCCAGATGGTGTCTGAAGCGCAGCGCTCGCGCGCGCCGATACAGAAGCTGGCGGACCAGGTCTCCGGATGGTTCGTCCCGGCCGTGATCGCCATCGCGGCGCTCTCTTTCACCGCCTGGGCTGCGTTCGGCCCCGAGCCTCGCTTCGCTTATGCGCTCGTCGCAGCCGTCGCTGTGCTGATCATCGCATGTCCGTGCGCGCTCGGTCTCGCCACACCGATGTCGATCATGGTCGGCGTCGGCAAGGGCGCGTCGCTGGGCGTTCTAATCAAAAACGCCGAGGCGCTCGAACGCCTCGAAAAGGTCGACGCTTTGGTCGTCGACAAGACTGGCACCCTTACCGAAGGCCGTCCGGCAGTGACGGAAATCGCCCTGGCTGACGGCGTCTCGGAAACCGATCTGCTCTGCCTGGCGGCCGCAGTCGAGCGCGCCTCCGAACATCCGCTCGGCCGCGCCGTGGTTGAGGCGGCCGAAAAGAGGGGCCTGACGATCCCGCCTGTCGAGAATTTCGACGCGCCGAGCGGAAAGGGCGTTCAAGGTACGGTCGGTGACCGCAAAGTCCTGCTCGGAAAGGCTCAATATCTCGAAGACGCCGGCGTCAACCTTGGCGCGCTGGCGGACAAAGCCGAAGCGCTCCGTCGTTCCGGCGCAACCGCGATCTTCGTCGCCGTCGATGGTCGCGTCGCAGGCGTCGTCGCGATCGCCGACCCGATCAAGCCGAGTACGCTGTTCGCCGTCAAGGCGCTGAAGTCAGAAGGCATTCGGATCGTGATGCTGACCGGCGACAACCGGACGACGGCCGAGGCCGTGGCGCGGTCTCTCTCGATCGATGAGGTCGTGGCCGACGTCTTGCCCGACGAGAAGCACGCTGTCGTAGAACGGCTGAAGCGCGAGGGGCGCGTGGTCGCGATGGCCGGCGACGGCGTCAACGACGCGCCAGCGCTCGCGGCCGCCGACGTCGGGATTGCGATGGGAACCGGAACCGACGTGGCGATCGAGAGCGCAGGAGTGACGCTCGTGCGCGGCGATCTTATGGGGATCGTCAAGGCGCGCACGCTTTCCAAGGCCACGATGTCGAACATCCGGCAGAACCTGGCGCTCGCATTCGTCTACAACGCTGCAGGCGTGCCGATCGCCGCCGGCGTGCTCTATCCGATCTTCGGCCTCTTGCTGTCGCCGATCGTGGCTGCCGCAGCCATGGCGCTGTCGTCTGTGAGCGTCATCGGCAACGCCCTGAGGCTTCGCGCGACAAGAATCTGATGAGCAGAGCGTTTCAATGATCGACGCAGTTGTGTCTATACGCAATTTG
The DNA here is from genome assembly GCF_004103825.1 of Hansschlegelia zhihuaiae. Classification (GTDB taxonomy): domain Bacteria; phylum Pseudomonadota; class Alphaproteobacteria; order Rhizobiales; family Methylopilaceae; genus Methylopila; species Methylopila zhihuaiae. Next base: position 100,104 of record NZ_RYFI01000015.1, on the reverse strand, counting down.
CGCATATAATATGCGTGTCGAGATCACGATAGACGACGATGGAACGGAAGATTCCGTCGTCACTGCTCACATTGAGACGCCATTCGGCGAACTCTCCGTGATGGCCGATGTCGAGATCTCGGACCGAAGCATTCGCCTGGAAGGCCTCCATATCGGCGGCGTCGGCGCCAATTCATTTGGGCACGCCAGCCTGCGCGATCTGGTCCGGTCTATCATGGAGCAGCTCGATGTCGATGAAATCATCGTTGAAGGAGCGGTTCGGACCACGGGTGCAAATCCGGGACGTCGACCGCGTTCCCTCAGGTTCACCCGTGCGGTTCGTGCTGCGTCTTCGTCCTGGAACGAACAGTCCTAAGGCGGCGCTCGCCATGGCGCGGCGGCACCTTCCGTTGAGGGCCGCGCATGCGGCGCTCACTGAGCTCATGAGCAGCGGGCAGATCTGGATCGAGTTGCCGGTCGTCGAGGACATGCGGGCTGTGATCCGAGACCTGGCCGAGGTCGGCGTCGCAGCCAAGGTGTACGAGCCGACCGCGGTGAACGTGCGAAAGCTTCGCACGGAGCTCGGACTGTCGCAGGACGCGTTCGCGATCCAGTACGGGCTGGACGTGGCGACAGTGCGAAATTGGGAACAGGCCCGGTCTACGCCGGACCGAGCGGCGCGATCCTATCTTCAGACGATCGCCCGAAACCCGAAGGCTGTGCGCGCCTCGCTGGAGGTCGAGCCTGACGACGAGTTTTCCTACATCGGGAATTGATCGCCATCGGGGATAGGTCTGCGCGGCATCCGGCAGCAAACGCACCTCGTGATCCGTTCCAGGCTCCAGACTTCTGAGGCATCCTCAGGGCATGGAAACGACGATCTCGGACGGCTGCGACCACACCATTTCCGGACTGCTGAGAAAGCGTGCGGAGCTTTTCAACGAGGCCGAGCGAATCCGCGATCGGATGGCCGAAATCTGGAATGACATCGATGCTCTGGATCGGACGCTAGGGTCGTTCGGCTACATGGGCGACCTGGACGCCGTCATGCCGCGTCAGAAGCGACAGGTCATGTTTGGAACAGGCGAGCTCACAAGGGCTTTGATGCGCACGATCGCTGACGCTGGCGGGCCGATGACGTCTCGAGAGCTTGCCCAGACCGTGATCTCGCTGCGCGGCGACGACGCTCGCGATCGGAGGCTTCTGTCGGAGGCCACTCCGCCGGGCGTCAAAGGCCTTGCGGAAGCAAAGGGACGCTGGCCGCGAGCGCTCGGCTCCGGATGAGAACGGCAACCTGCTATGGTCGAACGCTGAGATCAGGTCAGACTTGGCTAGGTCTATGGTCCCGGCTTGTCTGATGAATTCTCTTCAAAATCGAAATCGTCTTCAATAGCGGGATCTAGAGGCCGGTTCCGGCCGTGCTCTATCGACGAGATGAATATTTCGTCGGCTGCAACATCGTAATTAATCAAATAATCGCCAGTGATGAGGCATTGAGAGCCCTTCGCCTGCAACGCGTGTCCTCGTGACCGATGTTCGGAAACTGCGCCAAATTACGGCGAGCGGCATTCATTCTCTCTTGGAACTCAGCTGCGGCCTGCGAGCTGTTCTTTTTGAGATATGCAGCTTCCTTCCGCAGATAGGTGCGCGCCATTTCCGATATGCGAACCTTCATCACGCGGCCTTGCCGCTGACGATGTCGGTGATCTCGCTGAGGACGTCATCGAAGTCGTGGACGTCGCCTTGGGCGATTTGCTCGCGTCCTTGCTTCACCGCAAGAATGCTGCCGCCTTCGTTGGCCAGGTAGATGCGAAGTGCTCGGACCATCACCCAGCTGCGCGAGCGGTCGGTGACCTCTGCGATCGACTCGATCTGAGCCAATACGTCGACTGGGATCCGCAGCGTGATGGGATCGGACAGCTCGGGTTTAGCCATTGTCATCGCTCCTTGCGTATAATGTAATACATAGTATTACAAAACGGCGATTGTCAATCTTCAGGTGCCGGCGCTTAGGACGGTCTGGGCGGAATTCTCGATTTTGATCTCTGCAAGTAGCCCTTCCAGATCGCTGACGGCTTGTGGCCGATCTCGGCCAGCGCCATCAGCAGAAATGAGGGGCGCAATGCACCGTGCGTTTGCTACCAGATGCCGGGTCTGCGCCTTCGACAGGTCGAGCGACTGCGATTACAAAAAGTGGATTCTAGGCGGCGCCGTCGCCTTTGTTTGAAGCAGGCGTCACCGGCTCGATCTGCCTTCGCCCTTGGTCCTCCAGGCCATATTCGGTCTCCTCACCGCCGAGAGCGCGCACGCCTGCGCCAAGGTTTTTTCGCAAGTGAGCGGCTGAGTCGGCGTCAAATGTCCTCATGCTTGCGAGGATCGCTTCTTTCCAGGCGGGCCCGCGGTCCCAGGCCTCCATGTAGGCCTCCGCTAGATCTTCCTTTTGGCGGAGCTCGATCATCGCGGTCATCAGCGTCATCGCCTGCAGGCGGTCCTTGGCGCTCTTCGCCGTGCCGTCTCGATCGACGCGGCGCCGTGAACCCACAATGAGCTTGTGGATCGCGAAGCGTTCCGGCGCCGGAACCAGGATCGGCACGCCTGCGCCATGCAGGAGCACCGCACGCTCGGGCTGGTAGATCAGAAAGTCGAGGAAACGAAGCGGTTGCGCAGAGGCTCCGCCAAGCGCCGGCATGGGGGCCGGCCCGCCGGAATTGTCGTCGGATCCGCGGTTCGGCGTCAGGAATTCAACCTTGTATCCAGATCTGGCGACGAACTGGGTCGTCATCCGCCCATCGTTCATATGGGGGATCTCGCGAAAGGTCGGATCGACGGCTTTCAGAACGTCGACGACGGGCGGAAGCTGGTCTCCCACCGCCGCCGAGATCGAATGAAACTGAGCGAAGTCGGCGTCGGACGTCAGCATGGCCGTGTTGTCGAGCCGAGCGCCGAGCATGGCTGAATAGGCCTGGAACGCAACGGTCCCGACAAGAACGCCTCTCAGCCTGAAGAAGCCGGCGTCAGCCAACGCCTGAACGATGTCGCCCGCCATCTTGTCGGGGCGCGGCAGATAGGCTTCTCGCGTCAGGGTCGACACGATTTTTCTTCGCTCACGGACGTCCGCCTTCAGATCCCTGAAGGCTTCGACGCGCTTGCTGATCTCCTCGTCGTCGGCTGGTCCGACATAACTGCGGTCCTGCCGGCCTGATCCGTCTGCCGCAGGGCGATCGAAGTACCAGTATTTCCGGTCTTTGACCGTTACGGGCACGAAACGTCCGTCCGCCGGGAAGTCGCTCGCAAAACGCGCGTCGAGGCTGCGTTGGGCGAGCTCGGAATAGAGTGTCCGATAAACGTGGCCGATGGTTTTCACTGGAAGATCGTTATACTAGTTTCGCGAAAATAATATAACTCGATTTTTGGTGCGGATCAAGATCGTTATACTAATTTTGCGATTTTAGTATATGGCCTGAAATCTCCTTATTTTGCAATGGCTTCATCGGCCGTGGGAAATGCCTCATTGGTCCGGCCCAAGGCCCAATACGCCAACAATCCAACCCACTCATGGGCGGCGAGATCAGACAGCTCAAGGCCCTCCGAAATCGACCGGGTCGGCCGAGATAGGTCCGCAGAACCCTGCGTCCGGTAGTCGACGGGATAGGGGATCACAGCGAACCCGGCGGCCCTAAACGACGCCACCGCTCGAGGCATCTGGGAGGCTGAAGTGACCAGCAGCCAGCGCTCTCCAGAGACCGGCTTGAGCGCCTCGGCGCTTCTGGCGCCGTTCTCAAGAGTCGTGCGCGACAGCTCTTCCGAAAAGATCCGGTCGGGTGGAACCCCGATCGCGACAAGAAGCTCACGCGCAATCCGGGACTCGGTCAGCGGTTGCGACTGAAGCAGATGATTGGCGCCGCCTGACAGAAAAATCTTCGCCTGAGGATGAAGGCGCGCGAGCGCCGCGGTGGCGGTCAGACGCTCGGCCCCTTCATTCAAGGCGGCGGCCCGACGATCGGCTGAAATATGCGTGTCGACTGCGCCGCCGAGCATGATCACGCCCGTGATCGGCTCCTCGATCCGCGGCTGCGGGAATCTGTTTTCGAGCACGAGTACGCCCGCAGCGCCGACCGGCGCCCAACCGAACGCAAGAAGCAAAGTCGCTGAGACAGCAAGCGCACCGACGCCGAGCCGGCGACGCCTCAAAACCAACATCACAAGCCCAAAAAGAGCGAACACGCCGACGATGTTCGACGGCAACAACAAAGACTCCACGAGCTTCGAAATCACAAAAAACATGATCGCCTCTTCATGGGCCTCAGGCGGCGTCGCAGCCGCGCTGTGTCGACGCGGGACGCTTGTCGGTACAAGAGGCTTGTACGTCGGCCCTGGTACCCGAAGTTGGGCCTTAGCCCATAAAGACGTCCTTTAGCGCAAGTGCGCGACGCCTCCGCTGAATCTCATAAAGGCCCTGGGTTCACCGTCGCCGAAAGCAATCACGTCGTAGGATTCAGGATCGCGACCCTCAACCTCCATGCCGGGCGAGCCGATCGGCATCCCGGGCACCGCGAGACCCCGCACCTTCGGACGCTCAGCGAACAGCCTCGCGATCGCAGTCGCAGGCACATGACCCTCGAGCACGTAGCCGTCGATCTCGGCCGTGTGGCAGGACCTCAGGCCCGGCGGCACGCCGAGCTTCGCCTTGATGGCGTTGATGGCCGCGACCTCGATGACCCGCGCCTCGTAGCCCGCGGCACGGACGTGCGCGACCCAGGCCTCGCAGCAGCCGCAGGTCGGATCCTTGTGGACGGTCATAATCGGCGCCGCGCGGACTGAGCCAGAGACGACGAAGGACGCGCCAACCACGAGTACGCCCAACGTTCTTCGGTCAATGGCTCGCATCAGAGGTCCCTCCAGTGGTTGCAGTTCCGGCGACGTGGTCCGGCGACAGCGTCTCGATAATGCGACAGTCGCGGACCACGCCGCTTCCACATTGGTGGATCATGGTCTCCAGTTCGCCTTTTAGCGCAGTGAGGTCGGCGATCTTCCGCTCGACCTCCGCGAGGTGTCCTCGCGCTATTTGGTCGACCGCCTCGCACGAACGGTCCTTCTGGTCCGCGAGACCGAGCAAGGCCCGCACCTGCTCAAGCGAGAAGCCGAGATCGCGAGAGCGACGGATGAAGCTGAGGCGGTTCAGGTGGGATCCGTCGTAAGCGCGGTAGTTGCCCGAGGTGCGGCGCGGGGCCGCCAGCAGACCGATGCGCTCGTAGTAGCGGATGGTCTCGACCTTGGTGTGGGTGGCCCGACCCAGTTCGCCGATCGCGAGGATGTCCGACATCGCTTGACCCTGTAGCTGCTACAGGGTCCATATCGGGCGTCACATCAGGTTTGTCGAGGTGACGACATGGCGGCCGCCAGCACGTTGAAGCTCCGAATCGAGGGCATGGACTGCGGATCCTGCGCCTCGAAGATCGAGACCGCGATGCGTCGCCTGCCGGGGGTCGCCGAGGTCGATGTCCGCGTCGCCGCTTCCACGATGTCGATCACCGTCGACGAGGACCGCACCAGCCGCGAGACAATTCGCACCAAGATCGACAGCCTTGGCTTCAAGGCGTCCGACTCGGCCTCTCCTGGCGAGACCTCCAGCGAAAATGACGGCCACGACGGCGCCTGGCACGCCTCCTCAAAGGGGAGGCTCGTGCTCGCGGCCGGGGCGCTGCTCGCCGCTGCCTGGGGCCTGTCGTTCGCCGAGCCCGGCTGGGCGGAATGGCCTTACGTGGCGGCCGCCGCCCTCGGCCTCGTTCCCATCGTCCGCCGCGCTGTCATGGGCGCGATCAACGGCACCCCTTTCAGTATCGAGACGCTCATGTCCGTCGCTGCCATCGGCGCCATCGCGATCGGCGAGGCGCCGGAGGCCGCCGTCGTGGTGTTCCTGTTCGCCGTCGGCGAGCTGCTCGAGGGAGTGGCGGCGAGCCGCGCGCGGGCCGGCGTCCGGGCGCTCGTCGACCTGATCCCGCGCTCCGCCCGGCGCATCCGCGGCGGCGCGATCGAGACGGTACCGGCCTCCGACCTCGAGGTCGGCGACCTCGTGCTGGTCCGGCCCGGTGACCGCATCCCGTCGGACGGCACGGTTGCGAGCGGGACCTCCGAGGTGAACGAGGCGCCCATCACGGGCGAGTCCCGGGCAGTCCTCAAGGAGGCTGGATCCGACGTCTATGCGGGCAGCGTCAACGCCAACGGCGAGCTACACGTGACGATCACCAAAGCGGCCGCCGACAACACGATCGCCCGCATCGTCCACATGGTCGAGGAGGCGCAAGGATCGAAGGCTCCGACGGCGCGCTTCATCGAGCGCTTCAGTCGCTGGTACACTCCCTCCGCCATGGCGTTCGCGCTCGCCGTCATCGTGGTTCCGCCATTGTTGGTGGACGGCGATTGGCAGACCTGGATCTACCGCGGCCTTGCCGTTCTGCTGATCGCGTGCCCTTGCGCTCTGGTGATCTCGACGCCTGCGGCGGTCGCGTCGGGTCTTGCTTCCGGCGCGCGGCGCGGGCTGCTGATCAAGGGAGGGGTGGCGCTCGAGGCCCTTGGGCGCGTCAAGACGGTCGCGTTCGACAAGACGGGCACGCTGACCGAGGGAAGGCCGAAGGTGGTCGACGTCGTGGCGCTGGATGGCGCGATGGAGACGGTCCTCGCCAAGGCCGCGGCGGTTGAGCGCAGCTCCAGCCACCCGCTCGGGGTTGCGATAGTCGAGGAGGCCGAGGCGCGGGCGATCGAGATCCCCCGCGCCTTCGGTGGCGGGACCGCGGTCCCGGGCAAGGCGGTGACTGCCCGGCTGTCGTCCGGCTTCGTCTCGGTAGGCTCGCCTCGGCACGCCTCCGAGCAAGGGCTCCTGACCCCCGAGGCGACCGAACGCGTCGCAGCTCTCGAGACCGAGGGTGCGACCGTGGTGGTCGTCAGCGACGGCAAGCGGGCGCTCGGCCTGATCGCGCTGAAGGACCGCCCCCGCGAGGACGCCAGGGAAGGCTTGGCGCGGCTGCGCGACCTTGGCCTGCACACCGTCATGCTCACCGGCGACAACGCCCGTGCAGCGGCCGCCATCGCTGCGGACCTCGGCGTGGCCCACAGCTCCGAACTCCTTCCGGACGCTAAGCTCAAGGCCATCGCCTCCCTGAGGGTCGGCGGTCCGCTCGCGATGGTGGGCGACGGCGTGAACGACGCCCCGGCGCTCGCCGCAGCCTCGGTCGGCGTGGCGATGGGCGGCGGCACGGACGTCGCGCTCGAGACCGCGGACGCGGCGCTGCTCAAGGATCGAGTCGGCGGCGTTGCGGAGCTCGTCGTCCTTTCGCGCGCCACATTGTCGAACATCTGGGTGAACGTGGCGCTGTCGCTCGGGCTGAAGGGCGCGTTCCTGGTCGCGACCCTGATCGGCGCCACCCCGCTCTGGATGGCGATCCTCGCCGACACCGGGGCGACGGTGCTGGTCACCGCGAACGCGCTCCGTCTGCTGCGCTTCGATCCCTCGGCGCCGGCTCGATGAGGGTGAACGCCGAAAAGACCTTCATGGGTTCGCTCGACCTGCACGAGGCCGAGGAAATTCAGATCCAAAAGCTGCGGCGGCTCATCGCCGACTGGACGACAGGGGCGCTGCAATGAAGCGGAGTGGATTGATCGCGGGCTTGGTGGTTGCGGCCGCGCTAAATCATGCCGCGGCGGCCGCCGACGAACTCGCCGTCAAGAAGACCTCCGGTTGCGGGTGCTGCATAGGCTGGATCCGCCACATGGAGGAGAACGGCTTCACGGTGAAGGCCGAAGATGTGCCGATGGGCGCCTTGATGCAGGACAAGCTCGCGGCGGGACTGCGGGTCGGTCAGACCTCGTGCCACACGGGCAGGATCGGGGGCTATATTGTCGAGGGACACGTGCCCGCCCGGGAGGTGCGCCGCCTTCTCGCCGAGCGTCCGGATGCGCTTGGACTGGCGGTCCCGGACATGCCGATAGGTTCGCCCGGCATGCCGGGGAAGGCCGAGGCATATGAGGTCCTGCTGCTAAAGCGAGGTGGCGACGCCGAGGTGTTCGCGAGCTATCCGGCGAGCCGCATCGATGGGGATTGACGGGCGTCGGAAAGCGCACGCGTTCGAACGTCGGCATGCAAAGATCGTCGGATCTGTTTTCGCCGCGGCCGCCTCGGACCTGCTACTGAAGGGCGTGGCGAAGGCCGGGATCGGCGATGGGTCGACGCCGTTCCTGCCATTCCTCAGTCTTCACCTGCAGGAGAACACCGGGATCAGCTTCAGCCTGTTTCCGGCGGAAGCGAATGGCGCCCTCCTGCTGCTGATCCTCGTCCAGTTCGCCGGAACGCTGTTCGTCGGCTGGCTTCTCGTAAGGGCGACCACCACGCCCGAGCGCCTCGGTTTCTCGCTGATCGTCGGAGGGGCGATCGGAAATCTGGTCGACCGCATCGCGAACGGTGCGGTGACCGATTTCCTTCACCTTCACCCCTTTGACGTCAGCCTCTTCACGTTTAATTTCGCCGACGTCCTCATCACCCTCGGCGTGTGCCTGGTCTTGTTCGACGCGGTCGCCGGACGAAGCCCAGCCGCCGACGGCGACGTCTAATCCAATCCTTGAGGCAGATGGGTCATGCGCCCAGCCTCCGTAGCGAGCCCATACCCCTTCACCAATCCATAGACCGCGGGAATCACCACCAGCGTCAGCACGGTCGACGAGACCATGCCGCCGATCATCGGGACAGCGATGCGCTGCATGACCTCGGAGCCGGCCCCGGTGCTCCAGAGGATTGGCAGCAGCCCGGCCATGATGGCGACGACCGTCATCAGCTTGGGACGCACACGCTCGACCGCTCCGACCATGATCGCCTCGGTCAGGTCGTTGCGCGTGAGCGCCTTGCCCTCGGCGGCGCGACGCGCCTTCAGCTCCGCGAGCGCGTGGTCGAGGTAGATCAGCATGATCACGCCGGTCTCGGCCGCGACGCCCGCGAGCGCGATGAAGCCGACCGCGACCGCGACCGACAGGTTAAAGCCGAGCCACCACATCAGCCAGAGCCCGCCCACCAGCGCGAAGGGGAGCGACAGCATGACGATCAGCGTTTCGGTCAGGCGGCGGAAGTTGAGGTAGAGCAGCAGGAAGATGAGGCCGAGCGTCAGCGGCACGACGATCTTCAGCCGCGCCTCGGCGCGCTCGAGATATTCGAACTGCCCGCTCCACTCGACCGACGATCCGGTCGGCAGCGTGACCTTCTCCGCCACGGCCTTCCGCGCGTCGTCGACATAGCCGCCGAGGTCGCGGCCGACGATGTCGACGAAGATGTAGATCGCGAGCCGGCCGTTCTCGGTGCGGATCGAGGTCGGTCCGCGGGTGCGCTTGATGCTCGCGACCTCAGCGAGCGGCACCGTGCCGCCTGAGGCCATCGGCACGAGCACCTCGCGGCCGATCGACTGCGGGTCGCTTCGCAGATCCCTGGGGTAGCGGATGTTGACGGCGTAGCGCTCGCGGCCCTCCACGGTGGTGGTCACGGTCTCGCCGCCGAGCGCGGTCGCGATCACGTCCTGCACGTCGCTCACCATCAGCCCATAGCGGGCGAGCGCCGAGCGGTCAGGCGTGATGTCGAGATAGTAACCGCCGATGACGCGCTCGGCGTAGGCGCTCGACGTCCCCGGCACGGTCTTGACCGCCTGCTCGACCTCGCGCGCGAGCTTTTCCATCGCGACGAGATCCGATCCGAACACCTTGATCCCGACCGGCGTGCGGATGCCGGTCGCGAGCATGTCGATGCGGGCGCGGATCGGCATCGTCCACGCGTTGGAGACGCCGGGGAACTGCAGCGCCTTGTCCATCTCGGCCTTGAGGCTCTCGGTCGTGACGCCCGGCCGCCATTCGGCCTTGGGCTTCAGGTTGATGATGGTCTCGGTCATTTCGCTGGGCGCCGGGTCGGTCGCGGTCGCAGCGCGGCCGGCCTTGCCGTAGACGGATGAGACCTCCGGGAACGACTTGATGATCCGGTCCTGCGTCTGCAGCAGTTCCGTGGAGCGCGAGACCGAGATGCCGGGCAGCGTGGTCGGCATGTACATCAGCGTGCCCTCGTCGAGCGGGGGCATGAACTCCGAGCCGAGCTGCATCGCAGGCCACCACGATGCGCCGAGCGCGGCCACGGCGAGCAGGATCGTCAGCGTCTTGGCCCGGAGCACGCCGCGGATGACCGGCCGGTAGAGCCAGATCAGCGCTCGGTTCAAGGGGTTCTTGTGTTCAGGCACGATGCGGCCGCGGACAAAAATCACCATCAGCGCGGGGACGAGCGTGACCGACAGCAGCGCTGCGGCCGCCATCGCGAAGGTCTTGGTGAAGGCGAGCGGCCCGAACAGCCGTCCCTCCTGGCTCTCCAGCGTGAAGATCGGCAGGAACGAGACCGTGATGATCAGGAGGCTGAAGAACAGCGACGGCCCAACCTCCTGGGCCGCCTCGATCAGCGTCTCCACCCGCGGCTTGCCCGGAGACGCGCGCTCGAGATGCTTGTGGGCGTTCTCGATCATGACGATCGCGGCGTCGATCATCGCTCCGACCGCGATCGCGATGCCGCCGAGGCTCATGATATTGGCCCCGATGCCGAGCGCCTTCATGGCTCCGAACGCCATCAGGATGCCGACCGGCAGCATCAGGATCGCGACCAAGGCGCTGCGGACGTGAGCCAAGAACACGATCGTCACCAGCGCGACGACGATGCTTTCCTCGACGAGCGTCGACTTCAGCGTCTCGATCGCGGCCTCGATAAGCTGCGAGCGGTCGTAGACCGGCACGATCTCGGTGCCGGCCGGCAGGCTTGGCATGAGGGCCGCGATCTTCGCCTTGACGTTGTCGATGACGTCGAGGGCGTTGGCGCCGAAGCGCTGCAGCACGATGCCGCTCGCGACCTCGCCCTCGCCGTTGAGTTCGGCGATCCCGCGCCGCTCGTCGGGCCCGAGTTCGACACGGGCGACGTCCTTCACGAGGACCGGCGCGCCGCCGTCGACCTTCAGGACCGCGTTCTCGATGTCGGAGACGCTCTTCAGGTAGCCGCGGCCCCGGACCATGAACTCGAACTCGCTGAGCTCGAGCGTCCGGCCGCCCGTGTCCATGTTGCTGCCGCGGACGACGTCGCGGACTTTTGACAATGGGACGCCGAGCGCCCGCAGGCGCTGCGGGTCGACCACCACGTTGTACTGCTTGGCGAACCCGCCGACGCTCGCGACCTCGGCGACGCCCTCGGCGGCCGACGCCCCGAAGCGCACCTGCCAGTCCTGGGTCGAGCGGGTCTCGGCGAGCGTCTGGTTCTTCGCCATGACGGCGTATTGGTAGACCCAGCCGACGCCGGTCGCGTCCGGCCCGAGCGTCGGCGTGACGTTCGATGGGAGGCGCGGGGCGGCGGCGCTCAGGAACTCCAGCACCCGGGAGCGCGCCCAGTAGGGGTCCGTGCCGTCCTGGAAGATGACGTAGACGAAGGACACGCCGAAGAACGAGAAGCCCCGCACGACCCTCGATTTCGGCACGGTCAGCATGGCGGTCGTGAGCGGATAGGTGACCTGGTCCTCGACCACCTGCGGCCCCTGTCCGGGGACTTCGGTGTAGACGATGACCTGGACGTCGGAGAGGTCCGGGATGGCGTCGAGCGGCAGGGTCTTCAGCGCGTACAGACCTCCGGCGACGGCGAAGGCGGTCGCGACCAGCACCAGCACGAGGTTGCGTGCCGACCACGCGATGAGCCGGGCGATCACTTCGGGTTCTCCGGCGCGGTCAGGCCCGAAAGCGCGGCCTTGAGGTTGCTCTCGGCGTCGATGAGGAAGTTGGCGCCGACCACGACGGTTTCGCCCTCGGCAAGACCCTCCCTGATCTCGACGAAGCCCTCGCTCCTCAGACCG
>NZ_RYFI01000015.1:60482-88146 GCF_004103825.1 Hansschlegelia zhihuaiae | reverse complement strand
CACGCCCTGCCGGTCTCCGCTGTCGAGGACCGCGCTGTCGGGCGCCGCGAGCACCGCGCCGCCGTCTCCGGTCGCGATCTCGGCCTCGACATACATGTCGGGCAACAGCGCGCGATCCGGGTTCGAGAGCTCCACGCGGACGCGGGCGGTGCGGGTCTCGCGGTTGACGCCGGGGTAGATCAGGGCGACGCGCCCGGTCATCGTCCCGTCGGCGCCGCGCGGCCGGACGCTCGCCGGTTGGCCGACCGCCACCTTGGACAGGTCGCGCTCGGCGACGTCGAGCAGCGCCCAGACGACGGACATGTCGGCGAGCCGGAACATCTCGTCGCCTGGCATCGCCTGCATGCCGTCGACCGCATTGCGCGACAGGATCAGCCCGTCGCGCGGGGCCGGCCAGGCGATCGTCGCAGGCACCTTTCCGGAGGCGGCGATGGCGTCGATCACCGCGGCGGGCACGTCGAGGTTCTCGAGCCGGCGCCGCGCCCCGTCGACGACCGCGCGCCCGGCCCCGGAGGGCTGGCCGACCACGGACAGAAACTGCGCCGCGGCCGCCGCGACCTCGGGCGAATAGACCTGCATCAGGACCTGGCCCTTGCGGACGGGCTCGCCGGTCGTGACCTGCTCGACCTTCTGGACGAAGGACTGGGAGCGAACCGACACCACCGACACACGGCGCTCGTCGAGCTGGATCGACCCGCTCGCCCGGAGCGGCGCGCCGAGCGTCCGGCGCTCGAGCCTCTCCGTGCGCACGCCCGAGCGTTGCCGCTTGCCCTGGCTGACGATGACCGCGCCGCCATCGTCCTCGCCCTCCCGGACGGGGATGTAGTCCATCCCCATCGAGTCCTTCTTCGGAACGGGAGAGGTGTCCGGCAGGCCCATCGGGTTGCGGTAATAGAGGATGCGGTCCCCGGACGGCCCCGAAGCGGCGGCGGGCGCCGCCGCCGACGTCGCCGCGACGGTCTCGCCCGTGGAGGGATCGAAGCCGACGTCCTCGCCCACGCGCACGACGGCGAACGGTTTGCCGTCCGGGGTTGTCCGGGGCGCGGCCGAGTAGACCGGGCGGCCGTCCGGGTCGCGGTAGTAGAGGATCGGGCCGGCCGCGGCGGTCGCAGCGGATCGATCTTCCGCCTGAACCATCGTTGCGCCCGGCGCCATGCCGCGCTGCCCCGCCCAGTAGCCGCCGCCCGCGAGGGCTGCGGCCAGCAGGATCCCGCCGACGGAGGCCGCCGCCTTCATGGCTTGGCCTGCAGCACGAGCTTGCCCTCGACCGTGCCGGTCTCGCCCTGCACCTTGGCCGCGAGCGACAGCCGCCAGCCGCCCTCCATCGTGAGCTTGGTCTTGAACCGATAGACGCCGAGCTGGTCGGAGGGCGTGGAGGCGATAGCGGAGGACATGGTGGGCATGCCGTCCGGCGCCATGTCGATCCGGGTCGCGTAGATCACGGCGTCCGGAACGGGCTTTGAGGTCCGCGTGTCGACGAGGCGCACCGCCACAACGGCCTCACCCACTTTGGCGACGCTTTCTACGAGCTGAAACTCATAATCGGCGGCGTCGCCGAGCGCGGGAGACAGAGAGGCGGCCGAGATGACGGCGGCCAGCATCGCGGCGCGCGAGCGCCGACCTTGGAGCCTGGACATTGCTGAAATCCGAAGTGCGTCGGCGTCCGGCGTTCGGCCGGACTTGTCTCCCGTAGCCTTGCGGCCACAGGTTCGAGACCGCGCGGGCTTTCAAACCCGCACGGCGCGATACGGCGCCTGAGGCGCCGCGGACGGACTTCAGATTCGGGGAGGTCGGGCCGGCGGTCCCGGAACCGGTCCGGCGCGGGCGGCGTCGTCACCAGGGCGGACGACTGACAGAGCCAAGGTCTGATGCGATCTGGTCATGGCCGCCATCGGCGCGGCGGGGGCGCACTTCGTCATGCAGGTCGCGAGCAACGGACAGCTCTTCTGGCAGTCCGGCATCACCGGAGCGTCGTCCGGGCAGCAGGGCATTTCGGCCACGCCGGGTTCGACGGCGACCATAGCGGCAAACATCGCAGCACCGGCCACGGCGGTCTGCGGCGCAAGCGAAACCGCGCCGACGCCGATCATCAGCATCAACACCAGCAATCGCCGCAACCAGACGCGCGTATTCATGCCGATGAGCATGCGCCAAAATTCCGCCCGCGGGAAGACGACTGAACCAAATCCACTCTCATATTGGCGGACTTGTCGATCAGGCTCGCGCCGCACCGTCGACAGCCGATTGGTTCCTCAGCCTGCCCTCGAGCCGACGGAGCTCGATTTGATGCCTTTCCCGCAACTTTGTGACGACGCCCATCGCCTCGACCAGTTTTGTGGCCAGAAGACGATTCTCCGCCTCGAGTTCTCCATTGGTTTCCCGCAGTGCCTTGATCGCGTCCAGAGCAGTGACACGGCCAGCGGGCGACTTCTTGACCCGAGCCATACTTGCCAGGATCGCGGTGCGCGCCGCAGGAAATCGACAGCCGGCGTGACCGATCAAAGTCCTGCTATGTCCCGCTTCGATGGCGACCGATACGATGTTGATCTTCAATCTGCCGCGCGCCGCACGCTGAATCAGAGCCCTGTTGGTCGGCCGGCCCGCCTCCAGCCGCGCCAACGCCGCCATGAAATCATTTTCGTCAGCAGCCATGAGGAACCTCCTTCGCTTCGAGAGCCGCGACATCGACGCCAAGCTTGCGCAGCACGGCCGACGATGTCTTCAGCCGCTCTTCCGCGACCAGGACCATGCCGCCTCCACCTGCAGAACCGTGTTCGCGCTTCACTTCGAGATTTTTGAGATGTCTTTTGCGCCAGAATTCGACCTGATCTTGTGTCACCATCAGATTTGCGCAGCCGGAGCAAATCTCCGGACGCCGAATGACGTAGTTTGGTGAGCGTTGTGACAGCTGGAAGCTTCCTTCAGCCTGATAATGACAACGGGCCGTCTCAGGACGAAAGAAACACTCCCCCCACTCTGCTGGATAGAGGCGAAGGTTCTCTTGCCGAATGAGCTGATGAAAGGCCTCGATCCGGTCCTTGGCCTCTATAAACGTCGCCAGATAAGCCTCAATCTCATTTTTCCGTTCGGTGAACATCTTGGCCATCGGGCCGGCCGCGACGGCGTCGCCGTCAAAAATACCGGCCAATCTTCGCGCGCCCATCATCGCGTCGACGTCGTCGATAATGCCGAGCAGTTCCGGGTCCGTGTCCAGATATCCCTGCTCGGTGACGGCGATGCTGACATGCTTGAAGTGATCCGAGACGGCAGCCAACAACCGTTCATCCGTCCGCACCATGAACATCGCAAAAGCTCGCCGCCATTGCGCAGGCATGATGCTCCAATCGCTATTCTCTCCAGGTATCTCCACGTATTTCGCGACAAACGCTTTCTGTCCGCGCAAGAGCGCCCAAATCTGGAACGGACCTGACTTGAAATCACGGAGCGAGTTCGACTCATTGAGCGACAGAAAGAGCTCTTTTGCCTCCTGGCCGTTGCGCCAAGAACCAAGGATCTTATCGAGCGCAAGTATCGCGCCGACCGCCGGCGGAACGTATTCCGTCCCTGCCGCTCGTGCTCCTGCAATCCATCGGACTTCGCGGAAACTGCTCTCGCTCTTGTAGACGCGCCCCTTGAGGTAGAAAATCTCCTGCAAGCCAGTGTCGGAGGTCTCCATGGTGAGGCAGGCTGGCCAACCTGCGTCAGAGTCGCGCGGCTCGGAGCACAGCCCGCAGATCTCAGTGCTACGAATCCCGATCAATCCCTGAAGGACCAGCGAGCATGCGATCGTAAATTCCTTGATCAACCCAAAAAGTATTCGTCTGGGCGTGGCCTTCGTCTTGTAATTGTCGGGCCTCTGCAGGCCGCCGCGATCTTGATAGGTCTCGTCTGCGAAACCAGGTCGCCATGGCTCGGGCAACGATCCGCCGTCATCGAAGACAAAGTCTCGGATTGCGTCATCGCCCGCCTCGTATCTGTCCTGCTTCCCGGCGCTTCCGATCGCCAACAGGTACAGATCCAGAACTCGCTGCAGGTCGCGCGCCGGCGCCTCAAGCCACGAACAGGCCCGGTTCAGCACCGCAAGCACGACGTCGTCAGGCGTCAATCGGCGCTTTTGTGACGGACGTGTCGCGCCCAATTCCCGCACGACTTTATGGGTCGACTCTCCGCCATAAGGGTGACGTGGCATCACGTCTTCAGGATTCCCTGACAACGCAAACCGTTGTTCGTATATTCGCGGCAATATATCGAACGAATTGACTACGTTCTGAGTAGTCTTGACCGACGACGTTTGCATGAACTTTCGTTCAGTCAGCCACGACTTGAAATCGACGACCGCGAGATCATCAATCGCAGCAAAGTTTGGCGTGCCGCTCTCAGCCATCCATTGTATGACAGCGCGAAGGGCGATCGAGATCTTCGGCATCGTCAACGCCTTCGGTGGCGCTCCACGACTGTTCTGAACCATCAAGCTCCAAACGAATTTCTTGCAGCTTTCGACAATGTTTCGCCACTGCTCATCGGTGCTGCAGGAACCGTCCGTCATCGGAAATTTCCAGTTGACGGCAGTAAATTTGTAGCCTGCCGTCTCGACGACATAAGTCCAGACGTCGTCAGACCAGGCGCTGAATTTGGTGACCTGCTGAGGCCAGCTTTCAATGGCGCTGCCGCCTGAGTAAGCTTGTTCTTGCGTCATGTCGGAGCGCCTCAATCGAGCGTGGGAAGAGACGGCAGCAACATGCTGTCGGCTTCGGCTTCGACATGAGCGTTGAACTTGGGAAACCACCCTTCATTCAAAGCTTTCAGCTGGGGCGCCCACTCGACGAGCCAGCGCTGGGGCGCGACTTCCGAGCGCGCCTCGACAATCCTCTGCCGCAGCTGCCGCAGCCGCACCAAAGCGACGGGGTCATTGAGATCCACCCAGCTCAATGGGCAGGCGGGGCAATACCCGTAGGCTGAACACGCCTTTCCTTCTTCTTGTCCGACGACCGGCGAATATGCTGGTTCCAAGCAATTGAACCCGAGCGTCGCTGCGCTGCGCGGGCCGCCCATATGGACCGGATTTCGCGCGTCCGACTTACCTCCTGAGGCGAGATACCGCTCCCGCCACTCCATCGCGCGCGCCAACGCCTCCAAAGCCAGCTTCCGCGACCCATCAGAGCTATAATGTGTATATGCGGTGTTGACCGAGCTGTGGTTCATGACATCCCGAACAGCGAGCATGTCACCCCCTGAAAGAAAGTAGGTAATCTCAGCGCCGCTTTTTCTCAGGCCGGACAGACCAAAACTTTCAATCCCTTTATGGCGGTCGCAAAACTCCTGAAGAGTTCCAGGCCAATGTTTATTATTGAGACGGTTGCCGTCATGCAGAAACGTCGCCGCATATCGGGTCTTCGACTCATAGGCGAAGACATAGTCATTCTGAGATGCGGGTAGCCGCTTATAGACTGTATTGTTGTATTCACGAAGTATGAGCAACAGACGAACGGGGCTGGATAGATCAGTCAACCCCGAAGCGAATGACCGCTCCTGCCTTTTCCCGGCTCTGGGCTTCTCGCCTCCGACCACCCAACGCCTTTCTCCGAAAAAGACATGGTCTTCCCGAATATCGCTCCACTTCAAACTTAGAACGGTGGTCGCGTTGAAGAAGGTGTCCATAGCGATCATGATTACAAAAGGCGCAATCATGCGTCTATTAAAGTACAGATATGCAGTCACGTCGTCCGTCGAGTAGTAGTGACGCATCGCTCTTTCGAGACCCGGGCGCTCTTTCTTAAGTTGTTCACCGGCAATAATAAGCCCACCATATGCAACGAAAATGGTTTTGATAGCGGTCTTTATATCCTTATAGGCAGTCATCGGCGCGTTGGCCGGCGGCACACTTATAGAATTGTCGATCTTGATATCTTGAACTCGCTTCAGCAAAGCGACAGTCGATCTTATCTCCTGTAGACACGCCGATCGCACAAGGGCGAGCTGGCTGATGGAAAGCGGATCTCTGGGCTGAATCTTATGGTGGCGAAGCCGTGCGACAGTTCGGTTGAGATCGATCGTAGGGTTTAGTTCGAACCTGGTTTCCGACCGACACCACCTGAGAAACTGACGGATCGCGTTGTATCGAATACCGACAGTTTGCGGCGAAAGAGATTTGACGATCTTCGCTTTGTCTTCGTATCTGTATTCCAGCAGCCAACGTTCATAATCTCTCATCACGCTCACTGAAAGATGAGATACGCCGAAATCGCTTTGTGTCCCGCCATAATAATCGACAATAAAGTTCGTAAAAAACTCAAAATAATCAGCCATCTTGTGAATAGACGACTGCTGTCGGGCCCGAGTGCCGCCTTTGGACAAGTAGTCTCCAAAAGCTTGCGCAAGTGACATGCACTCAAGCCTTCGCGTTAGAAATGCTTCAAACAGGACGCCGTTAATATCGCGTATCTTGCAAACTGCAACACCGTCACGCGCTTCCACGTGCGATATAAACGGATCGGGTGAGACCGCCGCTCTGCGAAGAGCTACAGCCGAAGCCGCCCGCTTAAAATGAGCTCCCGGGACAATCTTTCGAGCCTGATTACTAGCGACGCTCATCCGCCAACCCCAACATGAACGCGTGATACTTATCGGCCATCTCTGCTTCTTGTGATTGCAAGCCGCGCAAATATTTCTCCGTCGTCCCGCGGGTGCTGTGTCTCATGCGAGACTGAACCTTGCGGATCGCCGCGCTCGGATTCACCGACTTGTTGACGCTGTAGGAAGTCACCGCGAAGGTGTGGCGCAACTGATGGAACGAATACGCAGGGACCAGCACGGTCTCGATGACGTTCTCGCCGGTTTTTTCGTCTGTGATCGGATGACCGGTTTCGGGATCGAGGACGAACCTGGCGCGAGGCACAAGTAGGCCGGCGCGTCGAACCGCCTTCGTAAAGGCGCGCATCGCCGTGTCGGTCTTGATGGGGCTACCTATGTCACGACTGTTGGCGTGGAGGTCGTTGAGAAACAACGCCGTCGGCTCAGCCTTGCTGAACTTCCCAAGGTTTCGGGCCGCATTCACGATCTCCTGGCGCTGTCCGAGCATGAAGGAATGCAACGCCCGGACAAGGATCACCGGCATGAGGATCGTGCCGCTCTTGTTGCCTTTCGTTACCGGCAAAAATATTCCGACAAGCTCCCAGTCGTCCTTTCCGGAGGCCTTCTGAAACGCATGCTCGACCTGATGGATCGTCAGAGAGCAGACCTCCTCGACTCGCATGCCAGACTGCAGAGCACATTCCACCATGAGCCTGTCGCGGGTCGGCTTCTCACCACAGTCCTGGTAGGGAGAGGGACCGAGAGCGCTGCGGAGCGCGACCAAATGCTCCGGCTCGATCAACGTCTGGTCCTTTGTCCGTTTGGCGAACCCCGACACTGCGTCGGCCAATTCGCCTCTGGATGGATCATGATTTGATCCTGCTCCAAGCAATCGCCGGGGCACGAAACCGGGATCCCAATGGGTGAGGCCCTGCCGAAAGGCCCATCGATAAAATTCGAGAACCGTCCCTACCCGCCGGGCGATGGTCTTCCCCGCGTAGTGAACGCGCGTGATCTGCGAAACCGCCTCCTCGAGCGTGGAGGCATAGAAAGCCACCTCGTCCTTCTCGACGGCGTTCCAGGCGATCTCCGTCACCGCCAAAAACGTCCACCACTGAGCCAGATCGTCGGCGTATGCCGCCTGCGTATTTTTCCAGCGCTCCCCCTTATGAGCTTGAACGCAGCGATTGCGCATGAATTGGTTCGCCGGCGTGATCGGAACCAAGTCACTGTCGAAGAGCATGACGAAGCCTGTCGGCATCGAAACTCCGCGCATCAGCGCGGCGTCAAAAACGGCTTCGTCGTTGGCGACCGAACGGATGCGCCTGACGAGGGTTTGCGGAAGTGACATCAGCTGTCGCTTGGCCTTGAACGAATAGGCGGTCTGGCTAGCCGCTCGGCCGGGCAATACCGGTGGTGTAGGCATAAGCGTACCCCTCCGCAGGTTGCGGAATCCTTGCCGATCGGAAAGGCGGAAAAATCGATCGAGGGATACGCCGCGCAGGCGGCGATCATTCTCGAACCGATCTCCACACGCTTCTTGCTGAGGGACAGCCCGTCTTCCGGATCGCTAAACGATGCGCGGATTACCCGCGCTCGGAAGGGCGTAGCGCCTGTATCCAGACGCACGAAGGGACCACGCTTTTGCGAAGCCCGACTGAGCGGAGGTGATCGTTCGCCTCTCCAGATGCGATGTCAAGTCGCCAAGCGAGGCAGAAGGCATGCGCTCAGGAGCCGCGGGTCAAGTTTTAGAAGTATATTCCGCTTCGTCGAGCTTCTGAAAAGCCATTTCAATTTATGTTTAGGCGCTCTATAATATCTTTATGCCGTAACATTTCGAAAATGTATTTTTATATCTTTGTTATAAAAAATCAACAATGTGTTCTTCTCTGTCGCTTGTGACATGCCAGCTATCAGCAGTATGAGCGTCAAACTTTTTCAATTTCCAGAGGGAAGAACAGATTTTATGAGCCCCAATGGCCAATTCGGCGATTAGCGGGCCTTTCGCTGGTTTTTGTATATGGATACTCAAATTCAAATGCCAATCAGCAATAGCGATAGCGCCGAAAATCTGACGTGAACGTTTTGGTGTGTCCATATAGCGAACTCTATATGGGGTGTATGTGTTCAGTGTTCAATTTTTAGAGTATAGACGTCGCGCCCGTATCGGCGTAGCGGCCTGACGAGAAAGAGACCAAAATGACGTTCGCCGGCCCAGCTTTGTCGTTCGGCCGCCCGACCTCTCCAGGCTTGACGCTTCGCGCTCGACGCCCCAGTAGGCGTGTTGCAAGCTCCTACGGCTCTCACCGGCCCGGCCTTCTACAGACGCCAACTGATGCTCGAGGCTGAGCGCGCCGCGACGACCGCAGGCCGCCCATTCGTACCATCAGCTGAAATTGGCTCTTGACCCGAAAGCCGACGTTCAGTGCCGCGTTAGAAGCGAATATTCAGCTCGATGGGTTGCGTGGACGAGGATCAGCAACGCCGTCGACGCGATCGCGCCGAGCGCGCCGCCTTCGCCCGCGTAGCGCGCCGTCATCACGGCCTTGCCGTGGCCCGGCGAGAAGGCGTGGAGTAAGCCGAAGCCGAACGCGGCGGCGACCAGTAACGGGGTGCCCGTCAGCCCTTCGGTCGCGAGGCCGTTCAGCGCGGCGACCACCTCGCCGTAAAGCCACCTCTGGCGCTCGACGATCGATCCCATGGATGAGGCCTCGCCCACGACCGTGACAGGCGCATGGCGGCTCATGCGACGGCCGTTGTGATCGCGGCGAGCGAGACGTAGCGGCCGACCTTGGCGAGGGTGACGAGGGCGAGAAACGACCACAGCGGTTCGCGCAGCACGCCCGCCACCAGTGTCAGCGGATCGCCGACGATCGGCGCCCAGCTCAAAAGCAGCGACCAGCGCCCCCATCTTCCATACCAGCCCTTGGCGCGCTCGAGCGCCGCGTCCGAGACCGGGAACCAGCGCCGCCCGCGGAAGCGCTCGACCTGTCGGCCCAGGATCCAGTTCACGATCGAGCCGAGGACGTTGCCGACGCTCGCGACAGCAACCAGCGCCCAGACGGGCTGCGCTTCGGACAGCACGAGCCCGACCAGCAGCGCTTCCGACTGTGCGGGCAAGATGGTGGCTGCGGCGAACGCCGAGGCGAACAGCCCAAGATAGGCGACGAGGTCGGCCACGGCTCAGGAGCGCCCGGCGTCGGGCCATTGCGGATGCAGGCGGTCGATGACGATCGGGTGCGTGTGGACGTGGGTGTGCCCGGCGGCCGGCGCTTCGCGGAGATGCGGATGGTCGGGGTCGAGGCCGGGATGGGCGTGCTCGACCGCGTCGTCCTCCGCCTTGGGCCACAGGATGAACGTCGCGACGACGGCGGCCGCAGCGACGCCTGCGAGCGCGAGGAACGCGACGGACATTCCCGCCCTCGCACCGACCCAGCCCGCGACCGGGTACGTTAGCAACCAGCAGGCGTGCGACAGGGCGAACTGCGCGGCGAACACCGCGGGGCGATCCTCGGCATGGGCGGAACGGCGAAGCAGCCGACCGCCCGGCGTCTGCGTCACCGAGGTCCCGACGCCGAGGGCCAACCAGAGCGCCAGCAGCGCGCCGAAGGATTGGACGACCGGGCCGAGCGCGAGGGCGATGGCGAGCAGCGTGGCGCCGAGCAGCATCACCGGCCGGTCAGGCATCCGGTCGAGCGCCTTGGGCAGAGAAAGGGCGGCCGCCATCGAGCCGGCGCCGTAAGCCCCGAGCGCGAGCGCGGTCTGGGACTGGCCGAGGCCAAGCCCGGCCTGGACGATGACGACGGTGTTGACGATGACCATGGCGCTCGCCGCGGCCACCGCGAGCGTCAGCGCCAGCAATCCACGCAGCCGCGGCGTCGCGAGGTAGATCCGCGCGCCGCGGGTCGTCCGGTCGTAGATCCCGCGTCGCTCGGCGGACTTGGGCGTCGGCAGCGCGACCGAGACCACCAGCGCGGCCGAGGCGAGGAAGCCGACCACGGTCCCTGCAAACAGCGCGTGGAAGCCGACGACGGTCAGCAGCGCGGCCGCAAGCATGGGGCTGACGATGCTCTCCATGTCGTAGGCGAGCCGCGAGAGCGACAGCGCGCGGGTGTAGTCGCGCTCGTCCGGCAGCACGTCCGGGATCGTCGCCTGAAAGGTCGGGGTGAAGGCGGCGGAGGCCGACTGCAGGCAGAAGATCAGGACGTAGATCTGCCAGATCTCCGTCACGAACGGCAGCGAGACCGCGACCGCGGCGCGCACGAGGTCGAGCGCGACCAGCATGGTCCGACGCGGCAGGCGGTAGGCGAAGGCTGCGGCGACCGGCGCGACCACGACATAGGCCAGCATCTTGATCGCGAGCGCGGTCCCGAGCACGGCGCCCGCGTCCTTGCCCGCAAGCTCGTAGGCGAGCAGCCCGAGCGCGACCGTGGCGAGCCCGGTCCCGATCAGAGCGATCGCCTGCGCGAGGAACAGGCGTCGGTAGGTGCGGTTCGACAGTACGCTCAGCACGGCGCGCTCACAGGTATTTGGTGATCGCCTTGAACTCGTCGAGCGAGCGGCGCTGCTCGCGGCCTTGCGTCCCGGCCGCGTCCTCGAGGCAGTGGTCGACGTGGTCCTGGATAAGCGCGCGCTTGGCCTGCGCCACGGCCTTCTCGACCGCGTAGAGCTGCTGGGCGACATCGACGCACGGCTTCCCGGACTCGATCATCTCGATGACGCTGCGCAGGTGCCCCAGCGCCCGCTTCAGGCGCGCGACGACTTGCGGGTGGCTCTCGTGAAGATGCGGCTCGGACATGAACTCTGTCCTATCCCCCTGGAGGGGATATGGCAACGCGTCGCGGGGCGCGGCCTCGACGGGCGGACGGCGACGCAGCTATGGTCCGGCCCGATGACGATCAAGCGCCTCCTCGACCGGACGCTGCGCATCGCGACCGTGCTCGCGATCGCGCTGGCCGTCCTGTCGGCGCCGACCGGGCATTCCGCCTCGCACGACCCGCTGGCGCTGGCCGCCGCCGAGGCCGAACGGCACGCGGCGCTCGCCGCCGAGATCGCCGAGCACGGCCATGCCCACGAAGAGGGCGACGCCGACGAGCAGAGCCCGGGACACACCCACGGGCACGACTCCGCCGACCACCTCCACGACAAGGCGGGCGCGCCCCCGTCCTTCCTCGCCCAGGCCTTGCCCGCGACCCGGTCGGTTACGCTGTCAGCCGTCGCTCAGACCGGGGGCGACTCGCTCACCTCCGGCCTGAAGCGTCCACCGAGACCGTCCTTCGCCGCTTGAGCTCCAGCCGTCGCAGCGCGGCCGGCCCCATCGACGAACAACGGATCCTCACATGCACCTACCTCCAAGAGGGGGCGGGCCAAACGCGCACGCGTCGCGCCGCCTCGCCCTCGCGCGCCTGTTTGGCGTCTCCGCCGCCCTGATCGTCCCCGCCTCCGCGCTCGCCCATGCGGTCGCGGAGGGCGACAAGGGCTACATCCAGGAGATCTCTGGCGTGAACCTGATCTCCTTCGCGTATCTCGGCGCCAAGCACATGGTGACCGGGTACGACCACCTGCTGTTTCTGGCCGGAGTGATCTTCTTCCTCTACCGAATGAAGGACATTGGCCTCTACGTCAGCCTGTTCGCGCTCGGCCACTCCACGACCATGCTGCTCGGCGTCTACCTCAACGTCGGGATCAACAGTTATCTCATCGACGCGATCATCGGCCTGTCGGTCGTCTACAAGGCGCTCGACAACATGGGCGCGTTCCAGCGCTGGTTCGGTTTTCAGCCAAACACCAAGGCCGCCACGCTGATCTTCGGCCTGTTCCACGGCTTCGGGCTGTCGACCAAGATCATCGAGTACGACATCTCGCCCGACGGCCTCGTGCCGAACCTCCTCGCCTTCAACGTGGGGGTCGAGATCGGCCAACTTCTGGCGCTTGCCGCCATCCTGATCGCCATGGGCTTCTGGCGCCGGACCGACGGGTTCTGGCGGCACGCCTACACCGCCAACGTCGTGATGATGACCGCGGGCTTCGTGCTGGTCGGCTACCAGCTCACCGGCTTCGCGGTCTCCTGACCCAATCCCCAGATCGAAGAGACAGAACCGATGTACAATACCGACATTCCGACCCGCGCCGAGCTGCCGACCACGAAGCAGCTCCTGCGCTCCACCGCGATCGCCATCGTCTCGGCGGGCGTGATCCTAACCACCATCGTGCTTCCCGCCGAATACGCGATCGACCCGACGGGGATCGGCAAGGCGATCGGCCTCGCCGAGATGGGTGAGATCAAGACCCAGCTCGCGGCCGAGGCGGAGTCCGACCGGATCAAGGACGAGGCGCGGCCCGCCCCGGCGCCCGCGGCCCCGGACCAGCGCTCCAGCCTGCTCGGCTCGATCTTCGCCGAACTGGTGATGGGCTCGGCCGCGGCGCAGGAGGCCGCCATGAAGAGCGAGGAGACCAAGGTCACGCTCAAGCCCGGCGAGGGCGCCGAGGTGAAGCTCGACATGAAGAAGGGCGCGAAGGCGAACTTCACGTGGACCGTCGAGGGCGGCGTCGTGAACTTCGATATGCACGCCGACGGCGCGGGCCAGCAGTCCACGAGCTACGAGAAGGGCCGCGCCGCGCCGAGCCAGGAAGGCGTGCTCGAGGCCGCGTTCGACGGCAAACACGGCTGGTTCTGGCGCAACCGCGGCAAGGCCGACGTAACCGTGACGCTGAAGGTCAACGGCGACTTCGCCGCGATGAAGCGCGTGATGTGAAGTGGGGCTGGTCGCGCGGCGTCACGAACGCAGCGCGGCCAGTCTGCGCTGTGACGGGAACAGACAGGGCAACTCCATCCACAAAGGTGATTCATATCGACAATCGTCGATTTATTGATATCAAAAGCCTCCCGATGCAGGAGGCGACATGCCCGTACGCGCCCAGTCCGCCGACCGTGACCGCGAGACGGCGGCCCTCGACGCCCTGTCATCGCTTGGCCAGTCCACGCGGCTTCGCATCTTCAAGCATCTCGTCACGACCGCTCCGGAGCCACAGCCCGCGGGCGGCATCGCCGAGGCGCTGGGCTGCCTCCAGAACACGCTCTCGACCCATCTGGCGATCCTTGTGCGGGCCGGTCTGATCACCGGCGTCCGCGACGGGCGCTCAATTCTCTACGCCGCCAACTTCGACGGCATGCGGGGCCTCGTGAACTACCTGCTCGAGGACTGCTGCAAAGGCCATCCGGACGTCTGCGCGCCCGTGTTCGAACAGCTCGAGAAGGGCTGCTGCGGCCCGGCCGCGAGGGCCTGACCATGTCGCTGTTCGAACGCTGGCTCACCCTCTGGGTGGCGCTCTGCATCGTGGTCGGGATCGCGCTCGGCTACGCCGCGCCCGGGCTCTTCCAGGCGATCGGGAGCCTCGAGGTCGCGAGCGTGAACCTGCCCGTCGCGGAGCTGATCTGGCTGATGATCATCCCCATGCTGGTCAAGGTCGACTTCGGCGCACTCGGCCAGGTCGCGGCTCACTGGCGAGGCGTGTCAGTGACGCTGTTCGTCAACTGGGCGGTCAAGCCGTTCTCGATGGCGCTGCTCGGATGGCTGTTCATCGGCTGGCTGTTCCGGCCCTGGCTCCCTGCCGACCAGATCGACAGCTACATCGCCGGGCTGATCCTGCTCGCCGCGGCGCCCTGCACCGCGATGGTCTTCGTGTGGTCGAACCTGACCAAGGGAGACCCGCTGTTCACGCTCTCCCAAGTCGCGGTCAACGACGCGATCATGATCGTGGCCTTTGCGCCGCTCGTCGGCCTGCTGCTCGGCCTGTCGGCGATCACCGTGCCGTGGAGCACGCTGGTCCTCTCGGTCGGCCTCTACATCGTCGTGCCAGTGATCGCGGCGCAGGTGCTGCGGAGTCAGGTTCTGGCTTCCGGCGGACAAGGCGCGCTCGACCGTCTGCTGGCGAGGATCCAGCCGCTCTCGCTCGCCGCGCTGCTCGCGACGCTGGTGCTGCTGTTCGCCTTCCAGGGCGAGCAGATCGTGGCCCAGCCTCTCGTCATCGCGCTGCTCGCCGTGCCGATCCTCATCCAGGTCTACTTCAACTCCGGCCTCGCCTACCTGCTGAACCGCGCCACGGGCGAGGCCCATTGCGTGGCCGGACCGTCGGCGCTGATCGGGGCCTCGAACTTCTTCGAGCTCGCGGTCGCCGCGGCCATCAGCCTGTTCGGCTTCAAGTCCGGCGCGGCGCTCGCGACCGTGGTCGGGGTGCTGATCGAGGTGCCCGTGATGCTCTCGGTCGTCTGGATCGTGAACCGCCCAAAACCCTGGTACGAGGCCCGCGGCGTGCGCGCGGCCGCCCCCGAACCCCGATCCTGAGGAGGCCGCGATGACCGAGGCCGTCACCATCTGGCACAACCCCGACTGCGGCACGTCCCGCAACACGCTCGCGATGATCCGGGCGGCCGGGATCGAGCCGACCGTGGTGGAGTATCTGAAGGCGCCGCCGACGCGCGGGGAGCTTGCGAAGGCGATCGCCGACGCCGGGCTCAGCCCGCGCGAGGCCGCACGGGAGAAGGGAACGCCATTCGCGGAGCTTGGGCTCAGCGATCCGTCAGTCACCGGCGACGCGATCCTCGACGCGATGCTGGCCCACCCGATCCTGATCAACCGCCCGTTCGTGTTCACGTCCCGCGGCGTGCGGCTGTGCCGTCCGTCCGAGGTCGTGCTGGATATCCTGCCCGCATCGCTGCTGGACGGCTTCACCAAGGAGGACGGCGAGATCGTGAAGGCGGGACGCGCGTCGTGAGCGATCTGCCGAGCCTCGACGAGGGCAGCTTCCAGCCGACCGATTTCTCCCGGCTCCACGGCCCACGCTCGACCCACCCGCCGCGCGTCCTGCTGCTCTACGGCTCGCTCCGGCCCGTCTCCTACAGCCGCCTGCTGACGCTTGAGGCCGAGCGCCTGCTGAAGCGTCTCGGCTGCGAGACGCGCGTCTACGACCCCGCGGGCCTGCCGCTGCCTGACGATGCGCCCGCCGACCATCCGAAGGTGCAGGAGCTACGCGAGCTGTCGACGTGGTCCGAGGCGCAGGTCTGGACGAGCCCGGAGCGCCACGGCGCCATGACGGGCGTGATGAAGTCCCAGATCGACTGGATCCCGCTCGCCGTCGGTTCGGTGCGGCCGACGCAAGGCCGTGTGCTTGCGGTCATGCAGGTCTCCGGCGGCTCGCAGTCGTTCAACGCCGTCAACCAGATGCGCGTGCTCGGGCGCTGGATGAGGATGATCACGATCCCCAACCAGTCCTCGGTCGCGAAAGCCTTCCAGGAGTTCGGCGAGGACGGCCGGATGAAGCCGTCGGCCTATTACGACCGCGTGGTCGACGTGATGGAGGAACTGGTGAAGTTCACGCTCCTCACCCGCGACGTGTCCGACCACCTGACCGACCGCTACAGCGAGCGGAAGGAGAGCGCCACTGCGCTCGAGGCGAGGGTGAACCTCAAGCAGGCCGTCTGAGTCGTGGACACGGCGTCGGTGCCGCCCGGCGGCAGGATTGCGGTCCCGCTGCTCGGGATCGGCCAGATCGTATCCTGGGGCTCGAGCTTCTACCTGCTCGCAGTGCTGGCGGCGCCGATCTCGGCCGACACCGGATGGCCGCTCGCCTGGGTGGTCGGCGGCGGGTCCATCGGCCTGCTCTGCTCAGGCATCGCCTCGCCTTTCGTGGGCCGCATGATCGACGGTTTCGGCGGGCGGCAGACCATGGCGGCCGGCTCCCTGCTGATGGGAGCGGGCCTTGCCGCGGTCGGATCGTCGACTGGGCTCGCGACCTATCTGCTCGGCTGGGCGGTGCTTGGCTTCGGCATGGGCGCGGGGCTCTACGACGCGGCGTTCTCGACGCTCGGCCGGATCTTCGGGGCGTCGGCGCGGCGCGCCATCACCAACCTCACCCTGTTCGGCGGCTTCGCCAGCACCGTCTGCTGGCCGATGTCGGCGCTCGCCGTCGAGCACGTCGGCTGGCGCGGCGCCTGCTTCGCCTACGCGGCCGTTCAGGTGCTGGTCATGGCTCCGGCGCTGTTCTTCCTCCTGCCGCGGGAGGCGCGCAAGCTCCCGGCTCCGGCTAACCGCGCCGGCGCCGGCGCGACGATCGCCAGCAAGCGCCGGACCTTCCTACTGCTGGCCGGGATCCTGATAGCGAACGGAGCGGTCCAAACATCGATCTCGGTCCATCTCCTGACGATTCTGCAGGGACAGGGCATGTCGCTCGCAGCCGCCGTCGCCATCGGTGCGCTCATCGGTCCGTCACAGGTCGGCGCCCGCGTGGTCGAGATGATGGTCGGCGATCGCCTACATCCGACGGCGACGCTGCTCTACGCTGGCGCGCTGGTCGCCGTCGGCGTGTTGCTGCTCGCGCTCGACGCCGGACCCGCGGCGGTCGCGGTCGTGCTCTACGCCGCGGGCAACGGAGTGTGGTCGATCGCCCGCGGCACCGTCCCGCTCGCGCTGTTCGGACCAGAACGGTACCCGGTCGTGATGGGACGGCTCGCGGCGCCGAACCTGGTGGTGCAGGCGTTGGCACCGTTCGTGGTGGGGCTCAGCGTCACGTCCGTTGGCGCGACGGGCACACTGGCCGCCCTTGCGGTCGTAGCTACCGTCAATGTCGCCTTCACAGCAGTGCTGTCATCATGGAACCGATGAGCAGACCGAAGCCTGCACCCGTGCTAACCGCAGGCTGCGATCCATCGCGGATGGCCAAGACCGTATCGAAACCGCGAGATAAAGCGCTCGAGCGACGCCGTGGACGCGTCGGTCGTCAGCCATACCGTCGTCCGGCGACACGACTCTCGGCTGGCCCAGCTGTTCGTCACCAGCTTCGTTTCGCTCTGCAAGCCGACCTCGTCGCAATGAGAAGATCCATGGGGAGGCATCCGGCATTGCGCCAGTCACATAGCAACTCGTGCGTCGGCCCAACGAAAAACGCCGACCCCGTTATTGCTCCACGCCGCGCAGCTCGACGCCGGCGATCCTGCATCCAGCGCGGGACATAACGGTCGATATTGAGCCCTCGATCAAAGGGCCCATCTTCGAGACCGGGTTGAGCCGAGCCAGCTCTTCGATCGTGTCGCCTTCAGAGATGTACCGCGCCTGTCCTTTTGCGCAGTCGATCTCACGCTTGGCGAACGAGACGCCAGATGGCCCCTCGCGCCGTGACGACATCTGGATGAGATTTGGGCCTACTTTGCGGACGTCTAGGACGAAGTAGTGGGCCTTGGCGTCGCTCGGGACAGACACCTGTGCCGGCTGGCCAGCGAAAGCGATTTCGCCTGAAACGTTCACCATCAATATCACTCCGAAAGACATGAGCCACTTTGGCAACTTTGAGCCCTCGTCGAGTCGTAAATATATCTTATCAAGCCTCTCCCGGATACGCTGGCGTTTTGCTCACCTCAACTTCCGTCTTCCAACCCGCGCCTTCGTCTTTCCTGGACCCCGTCAGGACGATCGCCAGCTCATCATCCGGTAGCGGTCGCTGCAGCGCCTTGGCTTCGATCCAGTCCGCCCGCAGCCAGACGTCGACCTCCTCCGACGTCGTCAGGATCACGGGCATGGCTTTCGGATGCACGGGCGCGACGACGGCGTTGGGCTCGGTCGTCAGGAACCCGAAGAGGTCCGTGGTGACCTCGCCCTCGCGGGCCTTTCGGACGCTGGTCCAGGTCGTCCAGATGCCGGCGAACACAGCCAACGGCCGGCTCTCGTTCAAAGCGAACCACGTCACTTCCTTGGTTCGCACATCGTATTCCGAGAACGAGGTGAAGGGCACGACGCAGCGGTTTTGCGGGCCGAGCCATCTCGTCCAGTGACGGCTTGCGATGTTCCTGATGTTGGTTGTCCCACCATCGGGTTCGACCTTTAAAAGCGCGTTGAAGTCGACGGCCTTGCCCTTGCCCCGCAGCTTCTCAGCCCGTTTCGTGGCGGCGTCGAGCAGAGCTTTCTGCGAGCTCGGCATGCCCCATCGCGCGAGAGCGAGCTCTCGCTCGCCGGCGGTCACACGAACGATCGGTGCCGGGTAGTCCGGAAAGATCCCGGGCATCGGAGGCAGGTTGCCGGAGCGGTCGATCATGGCGCGCGTTAGCTCGCGGATCGCAGCCTGGCCTTTGGTGAGGCTATAGAGGTTGCACATACGCCGGACTATACCGGCGCCGCGGCGTCGGCATAGAGGACCACCATGACCTGGTACGGCGCTGACCCCGGCGGCATCAACGCATTCGGCCTCGCCGCCCTGGAGGGTGACGGGTCTTTCAGGACGTGGATCTGCTCGTCGGTCGACGGCGCTATGAGCCACATCGTCGAACCCGCTGGTTTGGGAATCGACTGTCCCTTGTGGTGGTCTTCCGGCGAAGGCGGTGGTCGGGTCGCGGACCGGTGGATCCGGAGAACATACAACATCGCGTCCGGAACCGTTCAGTCCGTCAACAGCCTTAAAGGCGCTGTGGTCGTTCAAGGCATCATGCTGGCGATGATGGCGCGGAAGTCGTTTCCCACATTGCCAATCACCGAGTCGCACCCGAAAGCCCTTCTCAAAGCTCTCGACCTTCGCAATTGGGACGACATCGCGTCGACGTTCGGCCTGGACGGACCTCAGCCTCGAACCGAACATGAGCGAGATGCGCTGCTTGGGTCCGTCGCAGCCCGTGAAGGGGCGTTGGGGCGATGGACAACCGATCTATCGCTGAGCCTTGGACCGAGCGAAATCGACCCGAAGGACATCTGGTTCGGCGAGCTCCACTATTGGTGGCCCGATAAGAACTGAGGTCGGTCTGGCGATCCGCTCACCCTGTCCGCGCTGCTGGCAGCTCGTCCACCCGCGTCGTGTAGCGCGGCGACCTCATCTCGAATTTCGTCTGCCAGGCCTTTCTGATCCCAACTGCCGCCGACGTGACGGAGCCGCGGCCGTGCTTGGCGTTTACGGCGTCGATCGCCGCCATCATTCGAGCTGCCTTCTCGCGGTCTCGGCCGCCGATCAGAGCAGCCGGAACGTTTTCGGCTCGCACGAGGTCGTCCAGGATCACGCCGGCCTTCGCGAGCTTCGCGCCTGGCCGCCAGAGTCGCTGCG
Organism: Hansschlegelia zhihuaiae; assembly: GCF_004103825.1. Taxonomy (GTDB): domain Bacteria; phylum Pseudomonadota; class Alphaproteobacteria; order Rhizobiales; family Methylopilaceae; genus Methylopila; species Methylopila zhihuaiae. The sequence goes on along the minus strand of NZ_RYFI01000015.1, from coordinate 68,499 downwards.
CTCCGCGCGACGCGGCCGCAATCAACACCAGGCTGTCGCTCGACGCCTCGATCATCCCTTCGGTCATGGAAGCCGAGAACGGGGCATCGCCGTTGAACAAGTTGGAATGGGCGAACACTGTGAGATGCGACGCCGCAAGGCCATGACGCCTCAGCTTCTCGCCGGCGCGGAAGGCATAGGCCGAGACGGCCTCAAGCAAGGCGTCGAGCGTTGTGACCGGCCGGCCGAAGCTGCGCGTGACCGCGATCCCCTTGCGCTGGGGCGTCACCATCTCGAGATCGAGGCAAGCCATGCCGCGGAGTTCGTGGATGATGCGTTCGCCAACGACTGTGAGCGGTTTTCGCGCGAGCTTTGGATCCAGCCGCGTCAGGTCGCCTGCGGTGTTGACGCCGAGGGCTGCGAGCTTCGCCGTCGACGCGCGGCCGACGCCCCAGACATCCTCGACAGGGAAGCGATCCAGCCGTATTGCCCGTTCGACCGGATCCGACAGGTCGCAGACGCCGGCGAGATCAAGCTCTTTCTTCGCGATGGCGTTGGCGACCTTGGCGAGGGTCTTCGTCGGTCCGATGCCGACGCAGGTCGGCACCCCAGTCCACTTTCTCACCGTCGAGCGCAGATCCTGCGCCAACTCCCGCCGATCAGCCGGGGCGTAGCCCGACAGATCGAGGAAGCTCTCGTCGATGGAGTAGATCTCCACGTCCGTCGCGAACTGGTCATAGACCGCGTTCATCCGCCGGCTCATATCGCCGTAGAGGGTGTAGTTCGAGCTGTAGACCGCCACTCGCCCGGCCCGACAGAGATCTCGAATTTTGAAATATGGGTCGCCCATCTTGATGCCGAGCGCCTTGGCCTCAGACGTCCGGGCGACGGCGCAGCCGTCATTGTTCGACAGCACGATGACCGGTCGATGGGCGATCCCAGGATCAAAGACGCGCTCGCACGAGCAGTAGAAGCTGTTGCCGTCGATCAGGGCGAAGGCCTTGGGCGTCATCGCCGGATCGCTCGCAGCCGATGCAGATTCCAGGTGACCACGCCCCAGATCTCGACGTCGACAAGATCAGGGAGCTCGTAGACCGGCATGCGGCTGTTGGCGAATGCGAGATTGGGCCGCGCGCCCAGGGTCAGTCGCTTCAGCGATCGCTCGCCGTCGACGATCGCCACCACGACGTCGCCATCCCGGGGTTCAAGACTGCGGTCCACCACGAGAATGTCGCGGTCGAAAATCCCGACGCCGGTCATGCTGGCGCCGTCGACCCGCCAGAGGAACGTGGCCGGTGCGTTGGTGATCAGCAGCCGCGCGACGTCGACCGCGTCCTCGAGGAAATCGTCCGCCGGCGATGGGAAGCCGGCGCAGATCGCATGCGCGAACATCGGAACAAGCAGCTCGTCCCCAAGCACCACACCCTTAGGGTTGCGGACGATCATGAGGTGAGCCGCCGCAGCGATCGGCCGGTCCTGAAGACGCTCGTGCCGGATCCTGCTCGATTGGCCGGCGCCATGCCGATCATTCTGAAAACGTGGTTCGAGAGAAGAATCACGTTCGGCGGCGCCGAGCCGGACGGCCGATTTCCCCACGGAATTTCATTGCTCCTCGCCATCCAACCCTCCTTCGCTTCAGGAAGGGATTTCACGAGAACAAAAATAGAACAAGCGTATTTGCGCAAACGCTATGGGTGCCTCCTGGAACGACTGACGTCGTTCCAGGAGGCTGGCAGTCAGTTCATCCAGCCCCCCACGCTGGAGGCGCGGTGGCAGGTGAGCCAGTCGAAGACCAGTCCGGCCGTCAGATCTCCCTCGGCGGCGCAGCGCCACAGCGCGATCAAGATGACGTCGTGGAACGGGACCAAAGCATCCTCGCCGATCAGCACAACCCGGATAGCCAAGTTTATCGCGCACGACGCATCGCCTCGCGCCGCCCTTGCCCATCGAGGCTCGGCTCGAAGGTCCACGGCCTCAAGCATCTCGACCAACCCGAGACGATGGCGCTCGTCGAAGGAAAGCGGCTCTCGCCACGACGGACGGGGCGATGAAGCTTGGGCGGCCCGCGCAACCGCGGACTTGCGCGTCTTCGTCGAAGCCTTCGTCGACGAGCTCACCTCAAAATCTCCGCATTGCTGAAAGTGTGTTTGCGAAGGCCGACCAATGGAATTCAGTTGTTTCGCATGCATACAAAGGCGCAACTTCGGCCTTCAGCTGATCTGGAAGATCTTCGTGTTTCGGATAGTTTTTGTGCGGCCTCCACAAGTCAGCGAGCTTGTAAACAATACTGGTCTGCAAAATCAGGACGGCGCGCTCGGGCGTGTGGACGGCAGCACATAGGGATGCGAGATCCAACTTCCTGAAGCCGTAGAACATCTCGCCCGGCGCCGTCACGACGATCCAGTGGCGGTCGTTCAGTTCGAGATTTTCCGAAATGACGCCCCACAGTTCCGGCGCGAGCCTGTTTCTGGCTTCGCAGATGACGTTGTCTCGACCTTTCGGTCCCTTGCCCGCAGCGACGCAGATCGCGCGGGTCAACGTGTCGCGCAGCTCTTTGCCCCCGTCGTGCAACCGCCGCTCGCGCGCGGTGACGGGAACCGGTTCAAGTCTGTCATTGGCCATTGACGAATCCCCCGCGCTTCAGCGGTCGCGTGCGTCATGCGCACCAAGATTCGTCACATCTCGAAAGAGATGCACGGAGACAGGCCGTCTATACCGCCAAACCAGTCGACGACCCACTATACGGGACAAAAGTGCCGCCATACGGACGGGCTGTCAATATCGTCGAGTCGTTCCAATCAGCCGGCTTTATAGATCGCTCCGCATTTACACGGCCGCCCTGCGCCCGCATTCCGCGTCAACCGATCCAAGATCGTCTATAAACTATCAAATCCTTTGCAATAAGGGATTTAGCCATGGTCCTATCCATAAACGAAGTGCTTGCGTCCAAGAATTACTCGATCCGAGCCTTATCCGCTAATTCCTGATAAGCGATCTTTGATCTGCTGGAGATAGGTGACACGCCCCAGCGCGACCTCCGATTGACCCGCCCGATCGCTCTGGTCTAAAAGACCATCTTACGGGTCAAACCAATCGAGTTATGGCCTGTCCACGCGCTCCTGCTTGAGCTGCGATCTCCCGAGCGTCGGTTCGACGCCGCCGGACTTCGCTATGATCAGGCGCCGACCGACCTCACCTGCCGCCAGACTGAAACGGCGCCTGCGCCCCAAGCGCCCGGCGTCGTTGAAGATTTCAGCACGGCATGTCCGGCGGACCGAACGCACGGATGACGACGACGATCTCGAATACCTCGATGCGATCCCGGAGTATGGCGCGGGAACGCCGCGCATCTTGCTCGCAAAAGCCGTTCTTGCCGCCGCCATCCCGTCAGAGGTCAAGAAGGCGTTCAAGGCTCGTCTGCCGATCATCGTTCTCGTCGACGCCCCCACCGTCGTCTGGACGGAAGCGATCGCCGCGCAGGCTTCCGTGCTATTTCCCGGCGTCCGGGTCATCTCGGCGACCAAGCCCCCCGCGCGAGGCACGACGCCGGACTGCCCGCCGCCGACTTCGCCGATCTTGGCCGTCACCCCCAATAGATCATGGCTGTCGCCAGCCGCCGTAGCGGCTGCCGATTTCAGCTTTCGTCTGGAGGTGCGACCAGCCTCCGTCGCTCAGGCAATCGCGAGCTTTTGCGGCCGGAAAAGTTGTCAGGTCACTGCTTCGGACTACGCGAGCCTCGATCTCACAGACCTCGCATTCGCAATGCGGCCGAACTCTACGCCCGAAGAATGCGTGGAACGCATGCATCGCGCGATCCGCAGTCGAGCAAGCGCAACGCCAACGGATCGAACCGCCGAACTGTCGCAACTGGCCGGTTTTGGGGAAGCGGCGCAAAGTATGCGGCTGATCGCGCTGGATTTCGTCAGCCAAAGAGAGATCGGCGGCAATATCGTTCTGCCCAACATCTTGCTTTACGGTCCTCCGGGAACCGGAAAGACGACACTCGCCAGATCGTTCGCGCGCACAGTCAACGCCCCGTTGATACAGACGTCGGTCGCCGAATGGTTCACTTCGTCTGCAGGACATCTTGGCGACGTAGCATCCGCGGCGCAACGTTTCTTTGAACAGGCCACGGCTTTGGCTCCGTCAGTCGCTTTGATCGATGAAATCGACGCGATTCCGAACCGCGAGACCATGGACGATCGCGACAGAAGCTGGTGGACGCCCATCATCACCGGACTTCTCGTGCAAATTGATCAGCTTCGCGCCCGGTCCCGCGGCGTGGTGCTGATCGCCGCCACCAACCACAAGAGCAAGCTCGACAGCGCTCTCATTCGGCCGGGACGTTTCGATCTGCACATCCAGATCCGCGGACCCCAGACCGAAAAGGAGATCGAGGGTGTGTTTCGCCACTACCTCGGCGACGACCTTGTCGACGACGACCTCACTGCGGCGATCCGGCTGGCCGGCAAACCGACTGGAGCGATCATCGAAGCTTGGGTCAGCCGGGCCCGGGACGAAGCGAGACGCGATCAACGCATCCTCTCGTTTTCGGATCTCGTTGCGATCATCGCTCCCGCCGACAAACGTTCGCCTCAGGAAATCGAGGAGGTGGCGCTGCACGAGGCCGCGCACGCGGTGGTCGCCTGCGCCTTGGGACTGGAGGTCATTTCGGCGTCGATCATCGACACGGAAACGTCCGGAGGGGTCACGGAGCTTGGCCATGGAAGCTCGATCTTTTCCAGGCGCGAGCTCGAATGCCGGGCGGTCGCGATCCTCGCCGGTCGCGCCTGCGACGAGCGTCTGTCCCGCGGTCCAACGTCAGGCGCGGCGAGCGACCTTTGGAAATCGACGGCGCTCGTCCTCGACATTCATTCACGTCTCGGACTGGGCGACACTCTCGTATCGCGCGAGTCGATCGACGCCGCACATCTGAGCCTAGATCCACATCTTCGCTCGATGGTCGAACAGGATCTTCGGCGACTCATGAACGAGGCGAGGGATCATGTCGAACGGCTCGAGCAGCCGATCCGCGCGCTGGCGGCCCGGCTCGTTCGACATCGCGTCGTCTTGGCCAACGAGATCCACGGCTGTCTTGGCGGCGGCTTCGGCGAACGGTCATCCGTCTCACCGTCGGAGACGGCCCCATGACAGACGAGAAGACGAGACAGACGTTATGTGGCGCGTTGAGATCGCTTCGAAAAGTCGCTGAGGGAGCGTCTCCGGACCTGCGCGACGCACCAGAGCTACGAGACTGGCTGATTGTGTCCGCCGAAGACGGCGTCGCGCTGATCGGGCGGGTGACGGGTCATCCGACCGTGGAAGACGATCGACTGGTCTACACCAGCGCCTTGATCGCCATGTCAGCCGACCAAAGCTGGGCGCGCACCCTGAACCGCTTCTACCGCCTCAGAGGACCCAGCCGCCTGCCACGCTGAAACTCAGCGCCCTGTTTGAGATTCATCAACTCCAACCCGGCCTGGTTTGAGGTCTGCGAACCGTCTCAATATAGAGCGCTTGCGGGGTGGGTCCGAAAGATCACACCTGTCGCTCTGACCTGCAAATCGGGTCGAGCTGCTTACAGGGATGGTCTCCACTCGCCGTGGTGGAGACCATCGATCCCAACGACTTCAGAGCCCTGCTCGCCCACAACATCCGGCGATTGCGAGCCGCGCGCGGCTGGTCGCAAGAAAAGCTCGCGCTCGAAGCCAACATCGCACGCTCGTTTATCGGCGACGTCGAGCGCCAAGGCAGCATGCCGCGCGAACCAGCGATTCACGCGGATCGCGCTCTCGTCATCGGTTGCGGGCCGCACCTCTTCGGTGTCGAGCCAAGCCAGATCCCCCGCGGGCTCGCCGACCTTCCGCTTTCGGAAAAAGAGAAGGTCGACCACGACATCGGTGCCGGCGGCAGCGTGGAAGCTGCCTTCGGGCAAACGGATAGCCGCGACGAGGTCGGCTGATCCGCCGATGTGCTGACGTGCTGAAGAATCCGTCTTGTCCATCGTGCCATGCGAGGTGGCGAAGGCGGCGAGCGCGCCGGGCTTCAGCAAGTCGATGGCGCGTGCGATGAAATAGTCGTGCAGACGCAGTCCCAGCGAACGATATGCCCGGTCCGATCGGACGGTGCGGTCGGAGAAGGGTGGATTGCCGACGGCGAGGTCGAAGGCAGTCGGAAGCTGCGTGCGTGCGAAATCGCCGTTGACGATACGGGCCCTCGGCTGCAGCAGGCGCACGATGCGGGCCGTGACGGGATCGATTTCGATCCCGGTGATATACGACGCGTCGCGCAGACCGTCCGGCATCAATGCCGGAAAGAGCCCTGTGCCGATGCCGGGCTCGAGCACGCGGCCGCCGCGCCAGCCGAGTCGCTGTAATCCCGTCCAGATCGCCCGCACGATCAGTTCCGGGGTGAAATGGGCGTACTGGGTGCAGCGCGCGAGCGAGGCATAGTCGAGTTCGCCGACGGCATCCTCGAGTGAGGCGCCGAGCTCCTCCCAGCCTTCACGGAAATCGTTCTCGCCGGGACGGCGAAAAACGCCGTTCGCAAGATCGGAGGCACCGAAGCCGGTGAAAAGGATCAGGCGCTCCTGCTCCTCGCGCGTGGCCGGGCGTTGATCCGCCTCGATTTCGGAAGCAAGCCGAATGGCGGCAACGTTGTCGCGCGCACGATCCTTCCATGTCGTCGCCAGCCTTCGATCGCCGGCGAGGTGAAAGTTCGTGCCGCGCGTGGAGCGAGGCGGCTGCGGGGCTCGTGCCGCCGCCACGGAGGGAAGCGCAGGAGCGGGCGTCGAGGAATCCGGTTCGTCGTCGTCAGGCGTGAACGTGCCGCCAAACGCCGTCACGCCAAGGCCGAGGCCCGACGCGAGCGCGGTGTTGCCGAATAGGTCGAGGGTGAAAGGATCGTCTTGCGCCATCGTGATGTCTCCTTGTGATGAAGGCGCGCGGCATCGACCTGCCGGCGAATACCGGCGGGAGCGATGGTCGCGGAAGGTTGCGGAAACGGGCTGCGGGGCCCCGGGGGTGTCAGCGGCGGATCGGTGTGATCGACATGCCGTCGTCAGTCATTGCGATCGTGAGATGCGTGGCTGCGGGAGCCGCAGCGATCAGTTTCACGAGCATTTCGGCGTCGAGAAACTCGATGCCGTCATCGCCGCCGAAATACTGACGCTTGTAGTGCCAGTAATCGGGGTTCGTCTTCGGGTCGCATTCCTCGGCGTAGATGACGAGCGAATGCTTCTGCCCCTCGGCAAGCTTGCCGTTGGACATGATGTAGACGCCCTCGTCGCCCACCAGCCAGACGCCGGGCTTCTCGTCCTTGCCGGGGGCAAGGCCGTAATGCGGGTTGCGGAAGCCGCCATTCAGGAAGGCGTCGATGCGCCCGCGCGTGATCACGGCGCGTACCGCCGTCACGGAGAAGGTGAATATGACCGCCTCCCTCATGCGGCGAGCGCGTCGGGCAGGTGGCGCAGCTGCACCGGCAGCTTCGCGGCGATCTCCACGTCCGTGAGCCGGTCAAGCAGGCGGAAATCCCGGCTTCGATCCGCGCCGTAGACGATGATGGTGCGCTTGCCGCGGTCCACGCGGGGAAAGCGCCAATCGGCATAGCTGCGATAGGGGTCGTGGGTGCTCGACCAGATGTGCTCGAGGCGCTCCTCGCGCGTCATCGCCCGGACGGGCCTGGACTCACGTTCCACGATTGCGGCTCGCATCCACTCCGGCGATTGCCGGTCGGTGAGGTCGCAATAGCCGTGGAAATAGCGGACGCGCTCGTCGATCTTCAGCTCGAAGAAGACGCTCGTGACGCTGCCGGTGAGGAATTCGCGCATGGCGAACATATCGCCGGGCATCCACAGCGGCGGGAGGACCTCGAACATGTAGGTGTGCTCGACCTGACCGATCTCGAACCACTCACCAGAATAGAGTGCGGTCGCGTCGCCGTGCGTGCGGTTCGGCCGCTGCGCATGGCGATCGAACATGCGAAACATCTGCCGGCGGTCGGCGGCGCCTTGATAGACCTTGCGGATCGAAGAGGGGAT
>NZ_RYFI01000015.1:38242-60406 GCF_004103825.1 Hansschlegelia zhihuaiae | reverse complement strand
GAGCGCGGCTCCCCCCTTCGGCTCGCCATCCTCTTCAGCCCTTCTGACCCCTCCTTCGTGGCCGCCTCTCCGGTCCGGCGGGTCAAGGGCCGCGGAACGCGGGCGAAGCCTCCCTTGACGCGCCGGCCGGGCATGCGGCACGTCATTCCTCCTTTTCCCGTTCCCCTTCTTTCCTCCCTTCAATCCGGCGCCGCTCGGCCGACCGGATCGCCGCGAGCGCCGCCTTGAACACCGCCGAGCCGCGTTCCTCCGAAAGATCAGCCGCGGCCGCGACGGCGACGCATGCGGCATGGACGTCGTCGCCGATTGCATCGGCCGGGAGCGCGGCGAGGGCCTCATCGCTTGCGATGATCTCGCCGATGGTCGCGCGCACCTCGCTCTCGTCGAAGGCGAGCAGGATGTGCGGCCGCGGCATCGAAGCATCCGGATCGGGATCACGCGCACCGGCGAGGATCGCCTCTGCCTTGGCGATGGCCGAGACCGCGCGGCCGGCCCAATAAGCGCTGCGCTGCGCGCCGCCCGTGCCACTCAGCACCTTGACGAGGCCGAGCAGGATCTCGAAATGATCGGCCTTGCGCTGCACCGTCTCATCGAAATGCGCCGGGACCGCCAGCGCCGCGCCGCTATACGCGCAGTCGCGGCCTTGCCAGGCGCCGGTGACATAGGTCTCGCCGGCCGATTCGTGGTCCTGCTTCGCGCATTCCCAGTCGTCATCCTCGATGGCAAGGCGGCAGGCCTGCGCCAGATCCGCGGCCTCATAGGTGCGCTGCCGATAGACCGGCAGGCGATAGGTGGTCTCGATCGTGAAGATGGGCATCGTTGTCGTCCTTCCCTTCAGGTGTTGCAAACACCCTTGGGGCGGCCGCCTCTCCGGTCCGGCGGGTCAAGGGCCGCGCACGCGGGCGAAGCCTCCCTTGACGCGCGGACCGGGCATGCGGCAGCGCCGACCTTCCTCTCGTTGGCGGATTTCATTCCTTGCTCGCTTCTCCCAGCCATAGAGTGTCAGCTGGCTGCCGCGAGCGGCTCCGCCGCGATCCGGGCGAGCAGGGCAATGAGGTCCTCGTTCCAATCGCCTGCGCGCGGCCGCGCGCGTGCGTAGGTGGCGCCCGTTTCGGCCGCGATTGCATGGATGCGCTGGGCGTAGACATCGCCCTGCCGATTGTTGTCGGTCGCGGCGACGAGATGAGTGTTTGCCCGCGCCGCCAAGCGGCGGATGGCTTCCTCGCTTGCCGGAGACCAGCCGCCTCCCGTGCTGACGTAAAGCGTGTCAGGACGCATGACCTGGATCGCAGCGAGACTCATGGCGTCGATCGCAGCTTCGGTGATGCAGATGCGCGAGGCGGCGGACGGGCCCAGCCGAAAGAGCTCCTTGCTGCCGCCGGTCGCGAAACCACGCCACTGAGGGCCGCGCTCCTCCCAGCCGAGTAGGGCGCCATCCTGACTGCGATGAGCCGCCCATATGCTGCCGTGGGGCCCCTCGCGGAGAACACCCTGGCCCACTGCCACGGCGACGACGGTGTCGGGTATCGCGCGGGTCTCGGTGAGATAGCGCCAGGCTTCCGAACCTGCCTGCGCGACGCGGCGGCGCGCCCAGCGATCGACGACCGAACTGGGCGGGCAGGAGCGGATCTCGCGCTGCCACGCGGGCGGGCTCGGAACGAACCCGACCAGCGATGCGACACGGGCGCAGGCTTCCGGAAAACCTTGAGCACCGAGATGCTCGGCCAGATCGAACACGTCACCCTTGGCGGTCGAGAGAGGGTCGAACCAACCGCGATCATTGTGGATGACAATGATGATGTTGGCGTCGCGGCGGAATTTCACGGCGCGCCGCGTGCTCTCCTTCAAATCGATTTTCCAGCCGTCCTGTTGAAGCAGCGCGGCGCAACCCACCCTGCTTCGCAATTCTTCGATTTCTTTCTTCTCCATAGCCATCACCGGGCGCGCCTCTCGCATACCCGGTCCTTTCTTCGGTTGACGTTCCTTCGCCTTATCGCGACGGCACGCCACCCGCCCGCCGCGAAGCGTGCCGGATGCAAGGGCGTGTTGACAAGCCGTCGCGTCATGAGAGCTCGGCCGCGGCGCAGCCTCCCTTGCATCAGGCGCCGCGCCAGCGGCATCGGTCGCCCGGCTCAACGAGCCGGGGACCAGGGATCATATTCGTGAATGACGGTGACGTCGTCTTCGTCGAGATCGGCCGTCGGCATGACGCCGAACGACCCGTCAACTTCGAACAAGGTGACAGGGACCATCAGGGTGCAGGCGAGATTGTGAGCGTGGTCTTGCGCGAGGGCGAGGTTGGTCGACATGGTGGGCTCCCGTCTTGCGGCGGGGACCATCCCCGCTCGACAGGCGCCGACAGGTTCGGGGGCGGCCGCGGTCACCTCGCAGGCACAGCCGCAGAGGTCGCACGCATGCGTAGCGAACCCCTCGTGGGTTGATCGTGGAAGGTCGCTGCAGAACCAGGAACGCCGTCTTGAGAGCGAAATGGTCATCGCCGGGCATGGAGGCGCCCACTTGACGACCCCATTGTCCCGACGCGGTGCTCACATTCCCAAGGCTGTACTCCCTGACTGACCGTCGCGCGCATGACGGACGAAGATCGATGAACAACCGGCAAGGTTACGCGGCCGCGACGGACAAGAGCGCTTCGCCGCGACGTCGCGTGGCCGCCGTTCGCAAGCGCAAGCCTGAAGCCTCGGCATCTTAGGCTTCCTTTTCTGCGTCAGGGATGGCTGCCCGGATGGGGGAAGACCCGCCGTCGGGGCTTCCGCGTAGCCGCCAGCCCGGCCCCGCAGGGGAGACGCCACACCCTCTGCGCAAGTTTCGTGATCAGCGCTATAAGGGACGGATGTGCAACGATTACGAGCAACATGTCCGCTGGGCCGAATACTGCAAGATGATGCAGGCGTTGGAACTCGGCGTTCCCACTCGGCAGTCGGAGCTCGATCTCCCTCTTGCCGACGACATCCGCATCAACGATGTCGGCCCGGTGATGTGCGCGACGGGCAACCTGATCGAACTCCTGCCGATGACCTTCAGCTTCCCGCCTGCGCGGTCAGCAGGAAAGCCGATCTTCAACTTCCGTTCGGAAGGGCGAAGCTTCAAGGAGAGCAATCGCTGTCTGATACCGGCCTCAGCGTTCTTCGAATTCACCGGCAAGGCATATCCAAAGGCCAAGCATCGATTCACGCTGAGGGGGTCTGCGATCACGGCGATCGCCGGCATCTGGCGTGAGGGGCAGGGCAACCATCCACCTTCGTTTGCTATGTTGACGACAGCACCCGGACCGGATGTCGAACCCATCCATGACCGACAGGTCGTCGTGCTCCGCCCGCAGGATTGGAGTGCGTGGATCTACTTGACGAAGCCGGAGGGTGAACTTCTGCGACCGTTGCCAGCGGGCTCACTCGATGTCGAGACGGTGCGGCGCGGTAAAGAATAGCGGGAATTGCTTGGTCGGTCTCCGCCTGCGGGCATCACCAGATACGCTCGGACCGCCATGAACCGTCATCGCTTTGAGCGGTCCGCCACCTTCGTGAGAGCACCCGTGGGCCCTTCGCCGTGCGATAGGCGGGGACAGAAAGCTGGATGGCATCGCCAGCGTGGTCCCACGCGGCGATCACGGTCACGCCATCGTCAAACTCGACAAGGCATGCGGCTCCTGCGCTTTGGCCGTCGTCGACGGTGACGCGACCTCGCCGGAAACGAAAGCGCATTGGCGGCATCCCAGGCCTGTCGCATTCCAATTCGCAGTATTACCGCCTCTTGCGCCCGAAATCCCCGCCGTCGCGCGCATTCCGGGACGAAGGCCGCAGCTGGGTAACCGACCCCTGTGGTCGCGTCTGCTTCGAGGGGCATGTTCCCCGGTTTTTGCCCGAAGGGGCATACCGCTCAACGGACGTGCATCGAAGGTTTACCGAAAACAGCTAGAAGCCGCGCGAACGAGCGGTTATGAGTCGTGTGGGGCAGTACGCGCTGCCCTGGGGCGTCGAAACCCCTACCAGCGGTTGGTGCCGGCCGTGACGGCACCGCACTCCTTGACCTTATGGTCGGGGAGCCTGTGGCGTATGCAACAGGCTTTTCCGAGCTAAAGGCCACAGGGCCGTCTGGTACGGTTTCGAACTCCCCGATCACCAAGAGTCAGAGAGGGTTCATTTGCGGGGGCGCACCGCAGACACATCCCAGCGGGGAAGGTCGGGTGGTTCAGGACGGAGAATGCGGATCGTCGCTCGAGTTGCAGGCGGTCTCGGCTCATCGCGCTTATGTCGAGGCGCTGGCGGCTTGGGAGCAGGTTTTCCACATGGCCTCGTGCCCGATCTGTCGGCCGGAAGGGCTCACCGTCGAGGAGCATGAACGGCGCTGCCACAACGCCGAGATTGAAAAGGAACGGCGCCGCGTTGCATTTCGGGATCTCTGCGATGAGCTCGGCTATGTGCCTGAAGGTCGAGGCATAGCGCTTTCTGCGCCGTCATGTCCGGCAGCGCGACGCATGGTGCGGCAGTCGGATGATGCGTGAGCGCGGTGTTTGGTGTGAGAAGGCGCGTGCGGCGCGTGCCTGGTGCCGATGCTGCCACGGACCATGGTGACAACCCGGCCTCGGGCTTGCCGCAATCCGGACACAGCTACCGCAATACTCACAGATGATTGCGAATCGATCGAGGCTCGGATGGCGTTGCTTGGCGGCCTGCTTCCAACCGATTGGGGACGCCGGCTGCTGAGCTGGGTCTTCATCGCATGGATCTCGGCGTTTGCCGGGGCGCATGTGCAGATTGGTCTCGCAGTTCAATCAGCCTCGCATCCGGTGGTTCATTCGGTCGGCGGGGACGGCGGGATGGTATCCGGAGAACCCCGATCCGCGATGATGCATGGGCATGAGTGCAACAGCCCGACATGCACATTGTGGGTTTCGCCACTGTCAAACCAAGCCATCGTCATTCTCCGGGATGTGAAAGCCGTTTTGCGCGCCCCTGACGAAGATGGCGCGGGTCTCGGGCCACTGGCCTTTGAGCGCCCGCCACGTGGCCCCGCGCTCGAAACGACATAGCGCGGGAATGTGCGCCGCTTGTAGCGGCGCAGGTTCCTTTCAGACACCATCCGGTCTTGCGGTCTCGCGGTGCTGCTCATGCCCTGTCCCATGGGGCGCGGCGGTCGGGACGTTATGCCTGCACGCACCAGTGGAGCGTCGCAGGACACGCCGCTTTTCGAAAGATCAATCATGAAGACGATCGTCTATACGCGACCTGCCCGTTGCATCACGGCGGTCAACTCTTGCGTCTGGATCGCCCTTTTTGCGACGGCGACGGTCGACGCCGGAATTGCTAGCGATGCTCAGCTCAGTGCAGCCCTGCTGGCCGCGCGATGTCCGGTCGCCAACATCGAGCAGGCTTATAAATCAGATGGGATCTCCGTCTTCAAAGTCGATTGCCAGCGCCCGGCTGAGCGGCGTCTTGTGGTCACTTGCACCCGAACGGCGTGCAGCGCCTCGGTCGAGCGCAACGACGACGAGGATGGATCATGATCGGCAGGTTGGAATTGGAGCTTAGCATTCCACGCGCCCACGTAGCGCCACGAGGGATCGGCAGGAGCCAGCTTTACGCCGTGGATAAGGCTTCAGCGTAGGCGTGCGGCGATCGCATTCATCTGTTCGATTTCACGCCGCTGTCCCTGCGAGATGTCCTGACACAGCTTGACCAGTTCCGGGTCCACGAGCTTGGCCTCGCGGCACATCAGGATAGCGCCGGAGTGGTGCGGGACCATGGACTGGATAAATTGGCGATCATCGACCAATGCCTGGCTGCGCGTGGCCCAGAACGAGCCGAGTGTCACCAGAGCAAAGACTGCATAAAGCACGATGTTCGTTCGCGCGTTCTGGTACATGCTGCCCATTGTGACGATCATCAGGATGCCCATCGGCGCCCACATGGTGAGCGCCATGTAGAGCATATTGATGTTGTTGCGGTAATCGGGCCAGCCGTCGATCATCGTGTACATGACCAGATACATCACGATCAGGCTCAACAACAGATTGAGGCCGAGCATCCAGTATGCGCGCGCCCCAGAATGACTGTGTCCCTGATGATGATGCGTCTCGCCCATCGGCCGTTACCTTCTTCTGGTTGGTTGTACGGGTCAGCTGTCGTGTTTGTGGCGCACCAAGGGAACGCATCGCAAGGATGATTGTTTCGGGCGACCCAGCCGCCCGTTGCGGCGGAGGGGCGAGAAGCAATCAATCCCGGACCGGGCAGGCCACCAAACTAAACCGCAAGAGCAGCGCGGCCAGGCGCCGGGGCCGGGCCGCGCCTTTCCGTCTCACGCCGCGGCCGCTGCCGGATAGCCGGCGCGCTGCAAGGCTGCCTCGAAATCGACGCGCGGCCGCTGGGATGCGACGTCGACCTTTCGGATGTTTGGATCGATGGTGACCTTGGCCTGGGCGTCCACACTCTGGATCGCCTTGGTGACGCTGCGGGCGCAGCCGCCGCAGGTCATGTTCTTGATGTGGAACTGCATGAGGATCTCCTTTTGGCTCTCATGCCCACTCAGATGGCGGTTTCCAGCGTGGGAAGGTCAAGGGGCTGCCGAAATCTTTTTTTGGCCTTGACCTTCCAACGACTGGAAGCCCCACCTTTCGCTCCAGACGAGAATAGTTGCGGAAGGATATCGTCATGAACGCACCGGTCAGGAACGGCTCCGCCGCCCGAAACGCGGTCATCTTGCCGGTCGACGGCATGAGCTGCGCGTCCTGCGTGGGACGCGTGGAAAAGGCGCTGAAGGCAGTGCCCGGCGTCGAAACCGCCAGCGTCAATCTCGCGACCGATAAGGCAGAGGTGAGGGGCTCCGGCCCGATCGCCTATCGGACGTTGGTCGCCGCAGTCGAGGAAGCCGGCTACGCCGTTCCGGCTACCCGGACGGAGCTCGCCATCGAGGGCATGACCTGCGCCTCCTGCGTTGCGCGGGTCGAGCGCGCCCTCGCCTCGGTTCCGGGTGTCGCGGCGGCGCGGGTCAACTTGGCCACCGAGCGCGCGACTGTCGAGGGATCGATCGACGCTGCCTTGCTGGTCCAGGCCGTGGAGGAGGCCGGCTACGACGCGCGGGTGGTGAGCGGTGGCGCCCCCGACCCGGCGACGGCGGCGCGCAAGGAGGCGGAGGCCGCCGGCCTGAAGCGGGATCTCCTCATCGCCGCGCTGCTGACGGCGCCCATCGTGGTGCTGGAGATGGGGTCGCACCTGGTTCCAGTGATCCACGACCTGATCATGCGCACCATTGGCATGCAGGCGAGCTGGTACATCCAGTTCACGCTGGCGACGTTGGTCCTGTTCGTCCCCGGACGGCGGTTCTACGCGAAGGGGTTGCCGGCGCTGGTGCGGCTGGCCCCCGATATGAGCTCTCTGGTCGCCGTCGGCACACTTGCGGCCTACCTTTATTCTCTCGTGGCCACCTTCGCGTCGGGCCTTCTGCCGCCTGGCACCGTGAACGTCTATTACGAAGCTGCCGCAGTGATTGTCACTCTGATCCTGCTCGGTCGCTTCCTCGAGGCGCGCGCGAAGGGACGGACGTCCGAGGCGATCAAGCGACTGGTCGGGTTGCAGCCGAGAATCGCGCATGTCCGGCGTGGCGACGGCGTTGTCGACGTGGACATTGCCGAGGTGGTGTCGGGAGACGTGGTCGAGGTCCGACCCGGCGAGCGCGTGCCGATCGACGGCGAGGTCATCCAGGGTGAAAGCTACATCGATGAATCGATGATCACCGGCGAGCCGATCCCCGTGGTGAAGGTTGCCGGCAGCAACGTCGTTGGCGGCACCGTCAACCAGAAGGGCGCGCTGAGCGTGCGGGCAAGCGCCGTCGGCGATGCGACTGTGCTCGCGCAAATCATTCGGATGGTCGAGGAGGCGCAAGGCTCGAAGCTGCCCATCCAGGCCTTGGTGGATCGGGTGACGATGTGGTTCGTGCCGGCGGTCATGGCGGTGGCCGCCGCGACATTCGCCATATGGCTCATCTTCGGGCCGGATCCGGCATTGACCTTTGCCGTGGTCAATGCGGTCGCCGTTCTCATCGTTGCCTGCCCCTGCGCGATGGGACTCGCCACGCCGACCTCAATCATGGTCGGCACCGGCCGCGGCGCCGAGATGGGCGTCCTGTTCCGAAAGGGCGAGGCGTTGCAATTGCTGAAGGATGCCAAGGTCGTCGCGCTCGACAAGACGGGCACGGTGACGGAGGGTCGCCCGGTCCTCACCGATCTCGGCGTGGCCGATGGATTCGAGCGTAGCGACGTGCTGGCGCTGGTCGCCGCTGTGGAGGCCAAGTCCGAGCATCCGATTGCGCGGGCGATCGTGGATATGGCAACGAATGAGAGGCTTCGCCTCCCGGACGTCAGCCGGTTCGAGTCACTGACCGGCTTCGGCGTCACCGCGGAGGCGGGCGGGGTCCGTGTGGAGATCGGCGCCGATCGCTACATGCGCTCGCTGGGCATCGATGTCGCGCCGTTTGCGGCGACTGCCAGCCAGCTCGCCGACGAGGGCAAGTCGCCGCTCTATGCCGCGATCGGCGGAAGGCTGGCCGCGATCATCGCGGTCGCCGATCCGATCAAGGCCTCGAGCCCCGATGCAATCGCGGCCTTGCATGGTCTCGGACTGAAGGTGGCAATGATCACCGGCGACAATGCCCGCACCGCCGACGCTATCGCGCGCCAGCTCGGCATCGACGAGGTCGTCGCGGAAGTGCCGCCGGAAGGCAAGGTCGAAGCGGTCCGTCGCCTCAAGCAAGCCTATGGTCGGCTGGCCTTCGTCGGCGACGGCATCAATGATGCGCCGGCGCTGGCGGAGGCGGATGTCGGCCTCGCGGTCGGTACAGGCACCGACATTGCGATCGAGGCAGCCGACGTGGTGTTGATGTCGGGCAGCATCAAGGGTGTCGCGGATGCGTTCGCCCTGTCGAAAGCCACGATCGGCAATATCCGGCAGAACCTGTTCTGGGCGTTCGCTTATAACATCCTGCTGATTCCGGTTGCCGCCGGCGTGCTCTATCCGGCGTTCGGCATCCTGCTGTCGCCGGTGCTGGCTGCAGGCGCGATGGCGCTCTCGAGCGTCTTCGTGCTCGGCAACGCGTTGCGGCTGCGGCGCTTCCGTCCGGGAGTCGTGCCTGGCGCCCATCACAAATCGGACGACGGCGAGGGACGCGCATCGCGCTCTTCTGCGGCGTTGGAAAGGAGCGCGGCATGAATATCGGCGAGGCGGCGCGCGCTTCAGGCGTCAGCGCGAAGATGATCCGGTACTATGAGCAGAGTGGGCTTATCCCCAAGGCAGGCAGAACGACGGCCGGCTATCGCGACTACTCAGCCACCGACGTGCACATGCTGCGTTTCGTGAGGCGGTCGCGCGACCTCGGCTTCACGATGGCGGAGATCGAGGACCTGTTGCAGCTGTGGCGGGACCGCAGCCGGCAAAGCGCCGATGTGAAACGGATCGCGCTCGCACGCATTGCTGACCTGCGCCGGCGCATCCAGGAGATGGAGGACATGGCGGCGACGCTGGAGCATCTGGCGTCATGCTGCTCGGGAGACAACCGGCCCGACTGCCCGATCCTTGCGGATCTGGAACAGGGCGAGCTCGCCAAGCCGCGGCGTTCGCGGGGCGCCATCGATCGATCGCCATGACGCTACTTCAGATTATATTCGCACCGAAGGAGAACACCGTGAACTTCAGCCGCCGGACACTCATGAGCCTTGCCGCGGGACTTGGCGCATCGCTCGTCACGATTGGCAGCACATCCGTGTCGGCTTCGGGCACCTCGATCGAGGTGACGCGCTCGCCGAGCTGCGGCTGCTGCTCGGCCTGGATCGCCCATCTTCGTCGGGCTGGGTTTTCCATCGAGGAAAAGCTGCTGGACGATCTCACGCCTTTCAAGGCGCGGCTCGGCGTGCCGGACGATCTGCAATCCTGCCACACAGCGATGGTCGGGGGCTACGTGATCGAGGGTCATGTTCCGGCGCAGGAGATTTTGCGCGTTCTTGCCCAACGGCCGACTGCGACAGGCCTTGCGGTCGCCGGCATGCCTATCGGCTCTCCCGGCATGGAGACCGGCGGTCCACCGGACCGATACGACGTGGTGCTCTTTGGTGCGCGCGGGCGGCAGATCTTTGCGCGCTACTGAAAGGTGCGGCGGGCGCTGATCTTTAACATCCATCAACGATGACCGGCCACCTCAGGCCCATGCTGCCGGGCGCCTGGTGAGGTCAGACATTGAAGAAGGAGCCCGACGATCATGTCCGAAACCCACGCCGCTGCCGAGCAGGATATCCTTCGGCCGAAGATTGAGCTGCGCGCCTATGAGATCTGGGTGCACGAGGGCTGTCCGGAAGGCCACGATCTGGAGCACTGGCTGCGCGCCGAATCCGAGATCGTCGGAGAGGGACCTAGCCCGGAGGCGACGGACGAAGCTGCCGTGGCAAGCAAGAAGAAGAAATAGTTCGTCGTCCGACCGAAGCGCGCCGACGCGTGGGGCCGGCCTCATGCCGGAGGTGCACAGTTGAATTTCCTCGATCGATCGATCCGTCGCGCGCGGTTTGCCTATTTCTCGATGGAGATCGCGCTTCGCACCGAGATGCACACCTACAGTGGCGGGCTGGGTGTGCTCGCCGGGGATTCGGCACGCTCGGCGGCGGACCTCGATCTGCCTATGGTGTTCGTCACGCTCGTGAGCCGCCAGGGTTACGTGCGGCAGGAGATCGACGCGCGCCATGCGCAAGTCGGTCATCCCGATCCGTGGTCGCCGCAGGACTTTGCGACGGCGTTGCCACAGATGGTGGCCGTATCGATCGAAGGGCGTTCCGTCTGGGTGCGCCCGTGGCTTCATGCATTGGAATGCCCCCTCGGGCATGTCATTCCAGTTCTGCTGCTCGACACCGATCTCGATCAGAATGCGATCGAGGACCGCCGGATCACCGATGCGCTCTATGGCGGCGATCAAGCTTATCGACTGAAGCAGGAGATCGTGCTCGGGATCGGCGGTCAGAGCGTGCTGCGCGCGCTCGGCTTCAGCATCGAGAAATATCATCTCAATGAAGGTCATGCGGCCCTGCTGACCTTGCCCCTGCTGCGCGCGACCCAGCAACTCGACGGTGGCCGCGCCGCGGACCCGATGCTTGGCTATGACATCCCGGGAGTCCGGGAGCGGTGCGTGTTCACGACGCACACGCCGGTGGAAGCCGGCTTCGACAAGTTCGATTATGACCTCGTTCAGCGTGTGCTTGGCGACTATGTCGAGCGCGATGTCCTGACGCGCCTCGCCGGCTCTGATCGGCTCAACATGACTCGTTTGGCGATGAACCTCAGCGGCTATGTGAACGGCGTCGCGCGCCGGCACGCCGAGACGACGCGAAAGCTCTTTCCAGGTTATACGATCGCCTCGATCACCAACGGCGTTCATGTGCATCGATGGACGCATGGCGCAATCGCCAGGCTCTTCGAGCAGCAGTTTTCCAATTGGGCGCATGAGCCGGAAGTGCTCGCCTTCGCCGATCAAATCGACGATGGGGCACTGTGGTCGGCCCACGAGGAAGCCAAGAGCGATCTGCTGGCGCGGATCGCTCAGACAAACCGGAGGCAGTTGCGTCTCGACCTGCCGCTGATTGGATATGCGCGGCGCATGACGGCCTACAAACGCCCCGAACTCATTTTCTCCGACATGGGAAGGCTGCGCGAGATCGCCAAAGGTCAACCGTTCCAGATCGTTCTCGCCGGCCTGGCGCATCCGAGCGACGGCGGCGGGCAGGAGGCGATCCGGGCGCTTGGAGCGCATATCGATGCGCTCGACGGCGTGATCCCTGCCGCGTTCATACCCGGTTATAATCTCGACATCGGCGCGGCTTTGGTGGCCGGCTGCGATGTGTGGTTGAACACGCCGCAGCCGCCGCTCGAGGCATCGGGCACCAGCGGCATGAAAGCGGCCATCAACGGCGCGCTCAATCTGAGCGTCCTTGATGGCTGGTGGGTCGAGGGATGCGTCGACGGCGTGACGGGCTGGTCGATCGCCGGCAACGGCGCCGAGGCGAGCGATGCGGGCGCGCTTTACCAGAAGCTGCGGGATGTGGTGCTCCCGCTCTATCACAGTGATCGTGGACGCTGGATCTGGATGATGAAGCAGGCGATCAGCAAGATCGGCCCGTCCTTCAATTCTCATCGGATGATGCGGCGCTACGTCACCGAAGCCTATCTGCGTTGACGGGGGACGAGCGATGTATGTGCGCGATGTGATGTCGACCCGGCTGGTGACGATCAGCCCCGAGCACAGCGTCTGGCACGCAGCGCAGATCATGCTCGCCGAACATGTCAGCGGCCTGCCGGTGCTCGATGACGGCGGGGCCTTGGTCGGCTTGGTGACCGAGGGCGACCTGCTGCGACGCTCCGAGCTTGGAACACCGCTCGGCGAGGGAGGGGCGCCGGAGCGCGCCCGTGCCTATGTCCAAAGCCGGAGCTGGAAGGTTGGCGCGCTGATGTCGTCGCCAGTCCTCACGATCGGGGAAGACGCCCCGCTATCCAAGGCGGCGATGCTGCTCGGCGTTCACCGGATCAAGCGCCTGCCGGTTGTCCGCGACCCGCAGTTGGTGGGCATCGTCAGCCGGGCGGATCTGCTCAAGGTCATCGCAACGGGCGGGCCGGACGCCGAAATCAGGGGCGACGAGGCGGTCCGCCGCGCGCTACACGCCCGCCTCGCGGAGGCCGGGAACGTCTTGAGCCGTCAGCCGGAACTTCACGTCGAGGCTGGCAGGGTGCGCGTGGCCGGCGCAATGGGATCGCCCGCAGAGCTCGAGGTCGTGCGGATGGTGGTCGACAGCGTCGTCGGATCGGGGTTTAAGGACGAACTGACGGTCGAGAAGGAGCGTGAATGAGGGTTGTTCTGTTCGAGGCGGAGGATTGGGAAAAGAAGGCTTGCGCAACACTGATGCGCCTGCACGATGTCCGCTGCACGACAGTTCCGCTCAACATCTCGACAGTCGATGACTTCAAGGATGCCGAGGCAATCAGCCCCTTCGTGGCCTCGCGCCTCGATGCCCGCATCATCAACCGACTGCCCGATCTGAAGCTCATTGCGACCCGATCGGCGGGATACGATCATATCGACCTCGACGCCTGCCGCGAACAGGGGGTCGCCGTTGCCAATGTCCCGGACTATGGGGATGCGACGGTCGCCGAGCATGCCTTCGCGCTCCTGCTGGCGCTCGCCCGCAACATTGTCGAGAGCGTTGCGCTGACCCGCCGTGGCGGCTTCTCGATGGCTGGAGTGCGCGGTCTCGAATTGCGCGACAAGGTCATCGCGGTCGTCGGGACGGGGCGCATCGGCCGCCGCACGATTGAGATCGCGCGCGGCTTCGGCATGAAGGTGTTGGCCTTCGACCAAGTCGAGGACCACGCGGCCGCGACGCGGCTGGGATTCACCTATGGCGCGCTCGACGAAATCCTGGCGCTCGCCGATGTCGTGACGCTGCATGTGCCGTCATCGCCGACGACCGTGGGACTGATCGGCGACCAGCAGTTCGCAACCATGAAGGATGGCGCCATCCTCATCAACACGGCGCGCGGCAACGTGGTCGATACCGAGGCGCTGGTGCGGGCGCTGGCAAGCGGCAAGCTGCGGGCGGCTGGTCTCGACGTGTTACCCCAGGAGCCGCTGATCCGGGAAGAAGCCGAGATCTTCCGCCAGGACAAGGCGGTTGATGCGTCCGATCTCAAGGCGCTGGTCGCCAACCATGTGCTGCTGCGATTTCCGAACGTTCTGATCACGCCGCACAATGCCTACAACACCGACTCTGCTCTCCGGCGGATCATAGAGACCACTATCGCCAACATCGAAGGGTTCGCGGCGGGTCGCTCCGTCAACCTGGTCCAGGCTGGCTGAGATGTGCCTGTCCGCAGAGGTCAGTCTGGGCGCCGCGGCCGTTCTCATCCCGACCGGGGCGGTTGCCGCCGCCTCCGCCTGGCGGCGGGATCGCCGCTACCTGATGATCGCGACTCTGCCTTTTCTCTTCGGACTGCAGCAATTGGTGGAAGGGCTGATCTGGATTGAGGGCCGTGCCGGCAATGCGCATCACGTCGCACAATACTCGCTCCTCTATATGTTTTTCACCTGGATCGCCTGGCCGATTTGGGTGCCGGTCTCGGCCTATTTCCTCGAAAGCGGCGCGCGGCGGAACGTCATCCTGCTGTTCGTCATCGCCGGCGCGATGCTGGGCGGCCTGCAGTTCATTCCGTACTTTGTTCACGACGGCTGGTTGACGACGACCTTCCTGCGTTGGGCCGTCCGCTACCAGGACATCAACCTGCTCGACGGGCTCGTGTCGCGGACCGTGACCTACGCGGTCTACGTGAGCGTCATCATTGTCCCGTTCCTGCTGGTGCGCGGCTGGGAGATCAAGGTGTTCGGCCTGCTCGTCGCTGCCGTCCTCATCGTCACCTATGTGTTCTTTTCCTTCGCCTATATTTCGGTATTCTGCTTTGGCGGTGCGGTGATCTCCGCCTATTTGCTGGCGCTGATGTGGCGCCGGCGGCGGCCCACGCCCGCCTTGGCGTGATCGCGCGGGAGCTTCAGCGCCGCCAGAGCGAGTTCGCCGATCGCACGACGCGACGGCAAAGCCAGAGCGCCACGGCTAATCCGGCCAGGGCGGCTGCTGGCACGCCGAGCACGACCGGTCCGACGCGCGCCAGCGCGAGCAGCGCGGAGGCGATGAGGATGCCGATCGCCAGGAGCGCCAGCGCCATGAGTCCCGCGCGTCGATCAAGCCCCCGCTCCATCTCTTCCGAATGCTCGACGCGCAGGCCGAAAGCTGGTGTTTTTCCGTCTTCATGGGCGCGATGCAGGAGCGAGGCCAGCAGCGCGGGCAGGTCCTGGGCTGAAAGCGCCAGCTCGGTCTTGAGACGCGCCATCGCGGCGCGATCGGGCCGGCCGCCCAGGGTGTGAGCGATAGCGGCCTCGCCCTTGGCGATGAGGTTGTCAAGGACGTTGAAGTCCGGATCCAGCCGGCGCAGGCAACCCTCGATGAGGAAGAGCGCGCGCACCAGGACCATGAGATTGTAGGGCACGGCGACATGGGCGCCATCGCCGAGCCGCATCACTCTGAGGAAGGCATCGGCGATCGACCAATCCTTCAGCGGCAGCGATGAATAGTCGCTGAGTATCTCTTCGATGCCCCGCACGAAAGGCGTTCGTTCCGCCTTGCGGTCGATCAGAGAAAGCTCGATTGCCGCGTCGAGCATCCATCCGGCGTCCTGTTGAACGAAGGCCTGAAGGAAGATCCCGAGGTTGCGCCGAGTCGTGCGATCGAGATAACCGACGAGCCCGAAATCATGAAAGCAGAGTCGACCGTCCTCCATCAGGAAGAGGTTGCCGGGATGCGGATCGCCATGAAAGAGCCCGTCTTCAACAGCTGCTCGAGATAGAAATCGACCAGAACGCCCGCGATCCTGGGACCGTCCCGCACCGCGACTGGATCCTCGATCGATCGGCCATGGCTCATCACCTGGACGAGGATCGCCTCGCTGCACAGCGCTTCGAACGCTGCGGGCACATAGACGTCCGAGCGCTGTTTGTAGGCCTCGCCGAAGCGGCGGATGTTGCGGGCTTCCTGTAGGAGGTCCGTCTCGCGAATGAGATTGTCCCACATCTCGCCGGCAAGGCGCTGGAGTTGAAAGCGGCGCAGGCCGGGAACCAATGCGCCGGCGCATTTGGCAACGACAGTCAGAATGCGCATGTCGCCGTCGATGCGCTCGCGCATCTGCGGGCGCCGGATCTTCACGATCACGTCCTGTCCGTCGCGCAGGTGGCGCGATGGACCTGGGCGATCGAGGCAGCGGCGAAAGGTTCGCTCTCGAATGTCCGGAAGACCTCGTCAAGCGGGCGTCGCAGGGCGCGGTCCAGCTCGCGCTTGGCCTCCTGCGCCGAGAACGGCCGGGCATGCTCGCGCAGGTCCCGCAACTGCCTCAGATAGGGCTCCGGGAGGAGGTCTGGCCGCATGCTGAGGGCCTGGCCGACCTTGAGGAAGGTCGCGCCAAGATCGTCGAGCGCCCGGCGCAGGCGCAGCGGCAGGGCCGACGCATCGGCGCTGACGCCGCGACGGCGCCCAGATAGAGCAGGATCAGCGAGGATGCTGAGGCAACGATCTTGAAGAAACGGGCTATCACTTAGGGGGCGGCCCGTATTGATCACGGACTCCGGCCATCGCGTCAGAAAAACCGCTGCCGAATGCCGAGGGAGGCATTCGTGCGCGCGATGGAGCTGTGAGCGTCCGATGCGAGACCGGTCAGCGCGCGGATCGCGTCGATCGTCTCGGGAATGACGATGGCCTGATTGTCGACCATATAGGCATAGAACAGCTCGTCGCCTTCCGTGCGTAGCATGTCTTCCCAAAGCGCCACTTCGTAGAGATTGTCGCGTGGGCGGTCGAGGTCGGCCATCAGCTCCTTGACGGTGTTAATGGCGGTGAGGCCGTCCGCGGTTCGGATCAGCGCGATCCGCGACGATTCCCTGAAGGCCTGAAGCACCTCTTCCTTCTCTGCCGGGCGTGTCAGCTGCACCACCCAGTAATGGAGGTGCGCAAGCGTTTCCGGCACCTTGACGGCCATGGTGACGACATCGAGCTCCGGATCGACGCTTCGTGCATCCGGGCCCTGATGGCTTGGGATTTCCCCCTCGGGAACGAGCGTGTTCATGATGCCGCCCGCATCGCTTTCCCAGGGGTCGGTGGCGCGCCTGAGGAGCGTGCCGCGCGCTCGCTTCAGAAGACCGGCGCGCTTCAGCGCTGACAGCGTGCGGACGATGGAGGTGGTGTTGCACGACACGACACGCGTCGATTCCCGGCCGACCGCTGTCGTAAAGGAACTGTCTGCAACGAAGGAGTGCCCTGTGACGGCGTGCTTTTCGCCGCCATGCACGATGAACTTGATGCCGCGGGCGCGGTAATGCTGGACGTTGGCGGCGCCGACGCGCTTGGGTGTGCAGTCGACGATGATGTCGACGGCTTGCACGAGCGCCTTGAGGGTGCCGGCGACCGCAAGGCCAGCCTGGTTCATGCTGCGGGCCGTCTCCTCGGAGGCTCCGTAGAGTGTAATCCCTTTGTGGTCCAACGAGCGCAGGCGCCAGTCACTGGCGACATCGCATACGCCGACGAGTTCCATGTCATCCTGCAAACGCACGGCATCGGCGACGCGCTTGCCAATCACGCCATAGCCATTGACCGCAACGCGGACGGGACTGCGTCCTATCATTGAAGCGCCCTTCGTGAAGTTTGCCTGACCTAGGGACCACCGCCAGTCCTGTCGATCGGTGGAAATCGCCTCGACATCATCTTGTTGCCGCCGCATGAGCCTGCGCGCGTCGTCGCAAGTCATCCTTGATCGAGGTTAAGGAAACGCGTTTCCGGGTCCTAGCTTTATGACTGCTCGCCAGCGGCGAAGCGCCGAGTGTCTGCGGGCATTGTCCTGGCAAGGGATTGGGGGCCGTCTGATAAGCGAGATATTGAACCGAAGGCTGTTCTCAATGGTACCAAGGAAAGATGCGCTTTCGGGGATCTTGCTTGTCGCTCTAGGGGTCGTCAGTCTCGGTATCGCGACATTCTTCCTTGTGCTTCGCCCGTCGCTGCTACCCGAGGACCTTGCCTATACGGGCGTTGACGCAAGTGCGCTGCCAGAGGCCTTTCACGATTGGCTTCGCATCGTTTTTCGCACCTGGGGCGGATTCATTGCAGGTTTAGGCTGCCTGTTGGTGGGAGTCGGCGTCTTCCTGCTCACGGGGCGCCTGCGCTGGCTCTATCTCGGCTCCTCGGCAGGCATCGTGCTTGCGTTTGGACGCTTCCTGTTCAGCAATATCGTGTTGGGCTCCAACTTCCTTTGGCTGATCGCGGCGGCGTTCGCGTTGGCGCTCTGCACAGCGTTTCTTTTGGTCGTTAGGAGTGGTCGATGAAGCGCAGCATGGAGCCTGCGGATTGCTTGGCTCGATGCTTTTGACCACCCATCGATGTGGTGGGCGCAACGCAGGGGGTCAGTCATCCGGGCGGCACCGGCTGGGCCGCATGGCTTCGGACGCCTGATGCCGGCTGCGATGCCGGCACCAGGCTTGTCGTGGTCTAGCCAAGGTCCTCATAGGTGAGGTAGGCCATCATGCCGGTCGCCATATGGTAGAGATGGTGGCAATGCAGCGGCCACGTCCCCGGATTATTGGCATCAAAGACGATCGTCACCGTGCCGCCGGGCGGAACCAGCACCGTATCGCGCAACGCTCCGCCCAGCTCCGTGCCGTTGATGGCGGTCACCTGGAAATGGTGCCCGTGCAGATGCATCGGATGCGACATCATGGATGCATTCCGCATGGTGATCTCGATGCGTTGGCGCCGCCGCGCGCGCAGCTCGTCGCCGCCGTCGATCGCCCACGCATAGCCTTGCATCTGGCCCGTGAGCGTCACCGTGAAGCGTCGATCGGGCGGTCTCGATGCAAGTGGATGGCGCGCCCGCAGACGCATCTCGAGGTCGGTACCGACGATCGGGCCCGGCGCATCGCTCGCAGTGTCGACGCGCTTTGCCGTGGATCCGGCTGTGGCGAGGATCACGCCGGTGCGCTCAACAGCGCCCTCCCGCATCGCGAGGATGGGGTAGGAACCTCCGCCTGACGGGAGCGACAGCGCGATGTCGAGGCGCTGTCCCATGCTGATCGGGAATTTTGCTCCGACGATTGGTTCAACGTCTTGGCCGTCGACGGCGACGAGGGTGCCCCGAAGAGTGCCCGTATCGACGGTAAAGCCCGTCGCGGTTGCGCCATTGATGATGCGAAGGCGAATGCGGCCGCCTTTTTCGACCCGCACGATCTCGGGGTCGTCGAGGGTCCGCTCATTAGCAAGATACGCGTCATACTCGATGTCGTTAAGGTCCATCCCGCCCATTTGCATGCCGGGCATCCCCGCCATGGGCATCTTGGCCATGTCGCCGGCACCCATCTTGGAATGATCCATCATCGGCATGCCCGCCATTCCGCCCGCTCCCATCGCCGAGTGGTCCATGGCAGCGCCATGATCCTGACCTTGCTTCAACCGGGCGAGCAGCTCCTCGACGGGCGTGAAGGAGAAATCGTGAAGGAGGATCACGACTTCCTGCTCGTCTCGCGCGCGGTCTGCCGCGCGGCGGACAATGAGCGGGGCGGCCAACAGATTCTGCTCCTGCAGCGTGTGAGCGTGCATCCAGTGCGTGCCGCCGTCGCCGACCGGGAATGTGTACCGATGGCTGCTTGCCGGCTTGAGCAAGGGCATCGGATTGTCGGGAACGCCATCGGCCTCCCAGGGCGGCGTGAGTCCATGCCAGTGAATCATCGTCGGCTGGTCGATCTGGTTCGATAGCTCGACGTCGAAGTGCGCATCGGCATCCAGTGTCAGCCCGTGCACGCCATTGGGCTGCAGCAAGCCGAAAACGCGCGCGGCGCGGCCATTGACCTCGATCGTCCGGCTCGTGGCCGCGAGCTTGATTGGCGGACGATCGCCCGGCGCCTGCGCCCAGCTGGTAACTGGACGCGCAAGCGCGCCGACACCGAGCGCTGCTGCGCCACCCATCATCG
The DNA here is from genome assembly GCF_004103825.1 of Hansschlegelia zhihuaiae. Taxonomy (GTDB): domain Bacteria; phylum Pseudomonadota; class Alphaproteobacteria; order Rhizobiales; family Methylopilaceae; genus Methylopila; species Methylopila zhihuaiae. Next base: position 40,819 of record NZ_RYFI01000015.1, on the reverse strand, counting down.
AGTTGAGAAAACTACGTCTGTTCATGGTGCTGATTCCTCATCGTGCCTGCATCGGGCAGGCGAGCTGATTGAGCGCGTCGTGGCGACGCGCACCGACTGGGGAGGTTGGGCTGGATCAGCGTCGAGGAGGTCCGTGCGGCTGGCCGACAAAGATGCCGGCGACCCAGTCGCCCCGGTGGAGCCGATGCTTGACGAGTATCGGCTGGGGCTGTTCGCCCGAGCCTGCAGCGACGGGAGCATTGCAAAGGCTGCACATCGACGTGCAACAGGAAGCAGGGCGGGCGTCGGCTCGCTTGTCGATGGCGTTCGCCGCGAAATGGACGACGGCGTCATGATTCGCGCTGTCAACGCTGCGGACGTGCTCTGCAAAGGGCGTTGCATGGGAGCACGGCATCACGTGCGCGCTCGCCATCGACATGCCCAGCCAGGCGAGCACGAGCACGGCGACCAAGGCCGTTCTCATGGAGCCGACAACACTCGTCAGTAACCACATCTGCGCGGAGAACCCTGTTTTCACGAGACTATCTTACCACGCCCCGTGTTCGATTGATCGGGATCAATCTGTTTGAGCTTTCGTGTTGTTGAGAATCGGACATGATCCCAGATGGCGATAGCTTTGATTATCAAAGGATCGGTGTCGCTCCAGGCCAGGTAAAGTGCGGCAGTGCCGCGAAGGCCGCGGCGCCGGCAGCACCCGCGAGGGCGGAGGCGCCGGCAAGCGGAAGCCAGAAACGCACCGGCCCCGTGGCGGCGGCGACGATCAAGCGGCCAACGGCATTGGTCGCGAGCGCGATCAACACGGCGTGGCCGACCGCCTCGACATCGGCCGAGGCTCCCAGAAGCCGCAGCGCGCTCAGAACTGCAACGTCGACATCGAAGACGCCGGAGACTGCAGATGTCGCCACCATTCCCGCGGAATGTCCCGAAGCGGCGGCAGCGCTGATGGTCGAGACGACGGCGAAGCCAACCGCGAAGAGGAGGAGCGGTCCGAGCTCGAACGGATTTCGGGGAGAACCATCGCCAGTTCCCGCGAGATTACCGCGCGTGAGATAAAGGCCTCCGCATATCGCAAAGACGGCGACCGCTGCGAGAATTGCAATGCCCGCGACGCCAAGCACGGAAGGCGCGACGATGGCGACGATTCCGGTGACCCGCAGCACCGAGACCGCTGCCGCGAGCGTCGCCGCTCCCGCAAGCGGCCATGGATTGCCGCCAGCGGCCGCCGTGCGCGCGAGCGCAAGCGTAACCGCTGTGGATGAGACGACCGCGCCCGCCAATCCGCCGACCAGCACGCCGCGCGTGGCGCCGAAGACGCGGACAGCGATATAGCCAAGATAGGAAATCGCAGCGGTGAGGACCGTGAAAATCCACACCTGCCGCGGATTGAAGCCGCCCCATGGATCGACCGCCTGCGCCGGAAGGAGCGGGAGGATGATCGCTGTCATGACCGCGAGCACGAGCGCGGCCCGCAGCTCGACCCATGAGATTCGCTTGACCAGCCCATGGAGGAGGTCGCGGCTCGCAAGAATGACGGCGAGCGCGGTGCCGCCAGCGGCCGCGGCGCGTTGATCGCCCGTGACCGCCAGCGCGCCGAGCATGAAGACGCTCATGCCTGCCACCACGCCCGTGACGCTGAAATCTGCATCGTGAAGGGCTTCGCGACTCTTGTACCAGGCAAATACGGCGGTGAAGGCGAAGAGCCCTGCGATCAGCAGGGAGGGCGCCTCCAGGCTGAGGGCGAGAGACGCCGTGAGACCGCCCAGCAGTCCTGTAATGGCGTAGGTGCGGATACCGGCGGTCCGTGCGCCATCCGGAGCATCGCGTTCACGCCAGCCACGCTCGAGGCCGACCAACAGGCCGATGGCGAGCGCCAGCCCGAGTTTGGCGATGAGAGACTCCATCACCAGCCTGCCGATAGCCGATGGTCACGGGGCGAACAGGGCCTCATCGCGCGCCCCGAAGCATGCGCCAAAGGACCGCGTCGCGGCGCCAGAAATGGTGCCAGAGCGCGGCACCTGCATGGAGGAGAACCAGCGTGAGCAATGTCCAGCTCAGCAGGCTGTGAAGCGGCGCGATCCTGAACGACACATACATGGCGATCGTGCCGGTCACCGGAAGCGCGATCAGGACACCGTAGAGAGCGGCATGCATGACCGCGGCGATGATACGCTCGCCTACCGACATGCCCTCGACAGGTGCCGGCCTGCCATAAGCGAAGCGCAGGACCAACTGCGCCAGAACGAGACCAAGGATGGCCCAGCCACTCCAGGCATGGACCTGATGCAGAAACAGGTCAAAGGGGCGCGGCTTCATGAAAAGGTGCATCATGTGGGTGCGCTGGATCGCCCAGGCCGTCGGCACCTGCACCAGGCACAAGACCAGCACCGTCCAATGCATGAGGCGATGGGCGAGGGGAAATCCATCCGGCGGCGCGGCGCGGCGCATCGATCCTGGCCCGAGCCACCTCAAGCCTCGACCTCGACGATATCCCCGGCCCGCGCGGCGTAATCGAGCGCGTAGGCGAGCTCGCCCGTCGTTTCGGCGTGGACATGGAGCAGGGGTTGCCCGCGATCGATG
>NZ_RYFI01000015.1:17565-38186 GCF_004103825.1 Hansschlegelia zhihuaiae | reverse complement strand
CGCCCCGCCATGCGCAGGCCCGCCGCCTTCGCCTCCGGGGCGCCGGCGAGCTTGGCGAGCCGGGAGAGCTTGCGGTTGTTAATGTGAACGACGCGACCGGCGTGCGCCGCGGTCAACGGATGGACGTAGGACGCCTTCGGCGGCGTGCGAAAGCCACCCTGCGCCTGACAGATCGCCTCGAACTTCACCCATGCCCGCCCGCTTGCGAGCGTTTCAAGTGCGAGGTTCACACCTTCTCCCCGCGCAGCCTTGCCGCCGATCTCAAGCGCTGCGCCGGCCAGCGCCGCCGCGCGTCGGCGCAGATCGTCCGGCGCCTCCGGCGTGTTCTGCAGCACGGCGAGGACGTCGTAAGCCTCCAACGCCGGTCCGATTCCACGGCCGACAGGTTGGGAGCCGTCGGTCTGGACGCAGGTCGTCGCCAGGCGGAAGCGCTTCGCGACGGCGTCGAGGCGCGAAGCCAACCGGTTGGCCGCGTCGTCGCCCCGCACCTTCGCCGTCGGCCCGACAGGGATGTCGATGACGACATGGGTCGAGCCCGCTGCGATCTTCTTCGACAAAACCGAGGCGACGAGCTGCCCTTCGGTGTCGATATCGAGTTCGCGCTCGACGCGCACAAAGATGTCGTCAGCGGGGCTCAGATGCACGGCGCCGCCCCAGGCGACGCAGCCCCCTTCGCTTTCGACGACGCGTCTCAACGTAGCGAGATCGAGTTCGACCGGCGCCAGCGTTTCCATCGTGTCGGCGGTGCCGGCCGGGGAAGTGATGGCGCGCGAGGAGGTCTTGGGCATGACCAGCCCGTTCGCGGCAACGATCGCGACGACGATCGGCGTCGTCCGGTTGCCGGGAAGGCCGCCCACACAATGCTTGTCGACGACAATCGGCGCGTCCCACCGCATCCGCTCCCCGACATCGACCATGGCGCCTGTCAGATCGACGGTCTCGTTCTCGTCGAGGGGGAGAGCGGCGCTGGCGGTGAGGAATGCCGCAAGGTGGACTTCGGTGTAACGCCCTGCAACGATATCACGCAGAATCTCGGCAAAGGCGTGGGCGTCGAGCCGATTGCCATAGATGCGCTGACGCACACTGGCGAGAGAATCGATCGCGGGCGCGTGGCTGACATGGACCGCATCGCCGTCGGTGAGCCCGAGCCGTTCCCAGGCGGTCTCCGAAAGGCCGACCTCGTCGATGGCGATCAGGCCATCGCCATCGACCTGAAACAGGGTCGCCTGGACCTCTCCTTTGCCGTTCGACACGAGCACCTGCGATCGCGCCGACAAGCCCTCCGATCGGCAGACGTGGCAATCGCTGCGCATGACGGCCACTGCCTGATGCTGCGTGTGCAGCCGGATGCGCCTGACTCGGAGCGTGGGCTGAGCAGGAATCGTCGCGACGGAAGACGTCATAGCTTGAAAGCCTGGTCCTGACGCGGAACGACGGCGTTCCATCCGAGCTCGCGGTCGATGCGAACCCGCAAGGCTTCGGAGCCCTCATCCTCGCCATGCACGATGAAAATGCGGGTCGGCGCATGCCGGAACCCCGACAGCCATCGTAACAGCTCATTGGAATCGGCATGAGCCGAGAGCATCGACAGTTCCTGGACAGCGGCGCGGACGGGAATCCACTCGCCATGAATTTTGGTCTCCTGGGCGCCCTGCAGCATGGCGCGGCCGCGGGTGCCTGCTGCCTGGAAACCCGAGAAAAGAATGGTGTTGCGGGCATGGGGGGCGAAGGTCTTCAGGTGATGGAGGACACGCCCGCCGGTCGCCATGCCGCTCGCTGAGATCACCACCTTGGGATAGGGGCTTGCGGTAATCGCCTTCGAAGCCTCGACATCGCGCGTGTAGGTCGCGATCGCGCAGACCTCCTTGCATTGCTCGGGCGTCAGGCGGTGATCCTGGCGATGGGCATGCAAAAGGTCGGTGGCGTCGATCGCCATGGGGCTGTCTAGATAGACCGGAACCTGGGCCAGGCGCCCTGCCGTCTTGAGCTTCCACAGATGATAGAGCAGTGACTGGGCGCGACCGACGGCGAAGGCCGGGACGACGACCGTCCCACCGCGCGCGATTGTCCGCTCGACGACGGCGCCGAGCGCCTCGGTCGGATCGGCCGGATCGTGAACACGATTGCCATAGGTCGATTCAATCAGAACGTAGTCGGCTTCCGGCACCGGCGCTGGATCGGGCAGAACCGGATCGTCATAGCGTCCGAGGTCCCCAGAGAATGCGACGCGCCGGCCGCCCCATTGGATCTCGGCGGTGGCCGCGCCGAGGATATGCCCGGCATGGCGGAAAGTCAGGGTCGCGCCAAAGGGCAGCTGGGTCGGTGTGTCGAACGGAACGGTCGAGAAGAACTCGAGGCTGCGTTCCGCATCGCGGATGCCGTAGAGCGCGAGCGCCGGCTTGTGCTTCGAGAAGCCTTTCCGGTTGGCGTATTCGGCATCCTTTTCCTGCAGGTGCCCACTGTCCTTGAGGATGAGCTCCGAGACGTCGCGCGTCGCGGACGTCGCATAAATCCTTCCACGAAAACCATCACGCACGAGCTTCGGAAGGTAGCCCGAATGGTCGAGATGGGCATGCGTCAGGATGACGGCGTCAATGCTCGACGGCGCGATCGGCAGCGGCTCCCAGTTCAACTCGCGCAGGTTCTTGAGGCCCTGAAACAGACCGCAGTCGACCAGGATGCGCTTGTCGCCGTTGGCGAGGAGATGTTTCGAGCCGGTGACGGTGCCTGCGCCGCCGAGGGAGGTGAGTGTGAGCATGTCGTCCTTCACTGCGTGGCGGTGGACAGAGCGGCGGGTGTGCCCTTCCCATCGATGGCGTTGCGTTCGTCAGGCGTGAGGTGGTCGTGGCGGGACCAGCCGGCGAGCGGAGCCGCCGCGTCGATCAGATGCGCCCATGAGCACCGATTGGCGAACAGCATCCCGGCGACGTCGAGCGTGCCGCCCCGGCTGATATAGCCGCGCGCGCCGGTCCGTTTCGGGCCCTCGTCGAGCCGGCGCAGCAGGCCGAGCATCGGCTCCGGACGGGTGTGCGACACGATCAGGCGCGGGACGCCGGGCGGAAAGAGGCGCGCGAGCGTATCGTCTGTCGCCACGAAGCGCGCTTCGATCGGATCGCGTGGGATCCGAAAACGGCCGGGCTCATTGATCGCCGTCACCAGGACATGCCGTCCGCGCGCCTTCAGCCGACGGGCGGCCTTGAGCGCCTCTTCGAGCTGGTAGGCGCCGATCGCGACGATCTGCAGCTCCGCGCTCCCGGCCTGTCCGAAAACAGGGGCGGCGCCGTCGGCCACGAAACGGGTCGCGGCCTCGCCGTCGAAGCGATGCGGCATGTCTCGCTTCGAAACGATCACGCAGCCGACTTGCCCGCGTCCGTCGAAGACCGAGACCATCGTGGCGACCGCGCTGTTGGCGTCCACAGGGAACAGCACACGCGCCGTATCGGACATTTCGCCAAACAGCGCCTCGCCGAGGGTCGGGTCCTGGTGCGATTGCTCGTTCTTGGAGTTCTCCCAGGTATGCGAGGTGACGACGAGCGGCACCGAAATCCAGCCCGGCTCCTTGCCATCCTCGCGCTGGCGGCGCGCGAACACGATTTCCTGTCGCAGGCCGCCGAGCATCTTCATCGCGAAGGCCTCGTAGCTGACGATGAGATTGATCCCGCCCTTGTTCGCAAGTGCCGCGGCGGCGACCGCCTCCTCGTTGAGCGCCGTGATCACACCGCCGTCGTAGGCCTCGGCCACGCCTGTCTCCGGCGCGTTGACGCGATGGCGCAGGCGCTCGAGGGTCGCGCTCATATGGTTGGAGCTCAGCTCGTCCGGATTGCCGACGCGCACTCTGAGCCCCGGATTGGCATCGACAAGCCGGACGAACCAGCGATCGAGCGCATGCATGGCGCAATCGGGCGGAGCGTTCGTATCGGTCCATTGCGGCTGCGGCTGGATCGGCTGAGGCGGATGGCGCGAAGCCAGCGGATGCCGGCTCGCCGCGGGCCGGTTCTGCTCCTGGTGGACGGCGATGGCGGAGACCGCCGCAGCGATGTCGGCTGGCGCGACAAACAGAGCCCGCGCCGCCTCATTGAACGCATCGCGCGCGGCCCGATCGCGCGACGGGTTTGCGGCAAGCGGCAGGTTATGCGCGGCATTGGTGCCCGCGCCGGGAAAGCCGAAGCCCTTCACGGTTTCGGCGATGGCGTAGGGGATGGGAGCAGGATAGCTGCGGGCGGGATCGGCGGCAAAACGGCCGAGGCGTTCCTCCGCCGTCAGGATCGCCCAGACGAAGGCTGCGGGATCACGGCCGTCGATCCCGAAGGGGTCGAAGCCGTTGAGCCTGAGATGATCGGCAAGCCACGCCGCGCCGCCTTGCTGCGCGATCTGCGCCCGCTCCTCGATACGCCGCCCATTGAGGATCATGATGGGAACGACGAGGCCGCAATCCTCCGCCCGCCACCAGCGCGCCGTCCAGTCCGAGCCCCGCTGCTCCTCGAAGGCGCCGTCGCTCAGAAAGGCGACCAGGCTCTCTCCCGGCAGCGGTGCGTGGACATACTGGACTTCGGCGAAGCCGAGATAGCCGCCCTCGGAGATAGCGCCGGCCGTGTTTGGCCCGGCATGGCTGCCAATCGGAACCGCCGGCCGGCCGTCGGCGTCGATCGCGTAGGAATAGAAATCGGCGGCAAGCTGGGACAGGCCCTTCTCGCTGCGGTCATAGCGGCCTTTTTGCGCGTCGGAGACATCGCCGGTGAGGGCGTTGACCGCCTCGACCGCGGCGACACAATGGCCCTGTCCCATCAGCCAGGAGCGAGTCGTGGCCGACAAGGCGTTCGCCGTCAGATAGCCGACAAAGGCGGGCACCATGTTCAGCGATCCGCCGGTGTGCCCTTCCGGCGCAGTCTTGAAGGCGTCGGCCGGCAAAGGCGCTCCGGATAGATCGACTCGCTTGGCATAGGTCATGTGCACGACCGTCCACATCGCGGCACATGCCAGCCGGTCAGCGGCGGCGAGACGACGATAAAACGTTTCCGGGTCGAATCTCCCCGATTGCGCAAGCGTGCGAATGCGCTCCACCGTCTCGTCGCCGTGCGTGATCGGGCCGTAGCCGCTGCGCCAGTGTTCGACGGCTGATGATGTCGTTGCGACCATACGCTTGTCATTCCTTGAGTTCTCTGTGTCGGCTGTCCTATTCGACCCCGCCGGTCCAGGGTGGAGGGTCGCTTGCGGGAAAGGAATCGATGCCCGCCCGTTCCACGTCGTCGATCGGCTCAGGTGGCCGCCGATGGCGGATCGGCCCAGGACCGGGCGTGTCTGCGGCAGCGACCGCATCGGCGATCAGCCGGGCGAGCCCGATCGCGTTGCTGGCGTGGCTGACGGAATTAGTCGAGACAATCCTGCCGCAGAGCGGCGCCAACCGCGCATAGGAGTCGCCGGCGAAGATGCCGTGCACCACCGCGACGTCGGGGCGGGTAAAACCCTGCGACGGCAGCTGGCGCGCCGCTTCGATGAGAGTGTTGCCGGACGAGGCGATATCGTCGACGAGTACGGGCTGTAGATCACTCCATTGCGAGAGGTCCGGCAGCGCGACTTCGACATCGCGGTCGCCATGGCGGATCTTGCGCAGCACGGCATGCGGCGCGCCGATCCGCGCCGCGATCGCCGACACCCACTGTTCGCTTTCCTCATCCGGACCGATGACGAGCGGCTTGGTGATCGAAGCCGCGATCCAGTCGGCCAGCAACGGTGCGGCATGCAGCGTCAGCGTCCGGATGTCGTAGAGCGCGGACAGCGCCGGATAGCGGTGAAGATGAGGATCAACAGTGACGAGCCGGTCGAAGCTGGATGAGATCAGGCGCGCGAAGCTGCGCGACGTGACGGCTTCGCCCGGCTGGAAACGGCGATCCTGCCGCATATAGGCGAGATAAGGGGCGACCAGCGTCACCTCGGCCGCGCCGAGGGAGCGTGCTGCATCGGCAAGGAAGATGAGGCGCAGGAAACCTTCGTCGGGTCGAGCGAGGGTCGAAACCAGCAGAACCGCTCGTCCTGCCACGTCGGAGGCGAGGCGCACATAGGTCTCGCCATCGGGGAAGTTGCGCGTCTCGATGGCGCCGACCTCGCCGGCGCCGGCGCTTGCAAGATCGCGCGCGAAGGCCTCATTGCCCGGCAAGGGGATGATAATGTGCGGAAAATTCTTCGAGACGGGGACAATGGCCATTCTTTATCTTTCGTCGTCTCGCCTCGGCGTTTAGCAGGACCCGGCGTCGGCTCGTGATTTCTGTCGCGAAGGCGAAGACTCGGTTCCTGATAAGGCTGCGCGGCGCCGCAATTCTTTAATCGAGATTAAGTTCTGTCCGGGTCCCTGCCGACCGTCCGGGCTCGTGGAATCGCCTTTCCCGTCGCGCTCAATGCCTGGGTAGACGGTCTCGCCGGCAGCGACTTTCCGGGCGCAACCTTGATTTGAGTTAAAGTTTCGGCCGGCACGGACGCGCATCGTCGCCGCCGAGGAGGGGGCACGGGTTCGCCGTTGTCGGCGAGCTCTCTAGGCCCTGATGCTCATTAGACGTGGTGATCGGTTACGTTCCGGGGCTGATGATTTCAACCGGATCGCGCCCGTCACGGACGAGGGAAGTACGGGAAGGCGGCTGATGGCGACTGACAACAAAGCTCCCGCCAAGCGGGTCTTCAAGTTCGACATCCTTTACTTCATCGCGGTTTTTTTCGCCGTTCTGCTGATTCGTGATCTGCTGGTCGGCCAGAACCACGTCAAGGTCATCCCCTATAGCGAATTCCAGAACCTCATCGAAAAGGACGGTGTCACCGACCTGATTGTCGGTCCAACCGAGATCACCGGCGCCTATAAGCCGCCGGTCGACAAGGACGCGCCTCAGCATTTCTCGACCGTTCGCGTCGACCCCCAGATCGCGGATGTGCTCACCCGCCGCAATATTTCCTTCTCCGGGCAACCGGCGCCCGGCCTTTTCGAAAACCTGCTGTCGTGGCTCATGCCGGCCGCGATGTTCGTGCTGATCTGGATGTTTCTGCTGCGCCCGATGATGGCCGGGCAGCATGGCGGGTTGATGAGCATTGGTCGCAGCCGGGCCAAGGTCTATGCGGAGAAGGGCGTGAAGGTGACATTCGCGGATGTCGCGGGCGTCGACGAGGCAAAGCAGGAGCTCGCCGAAGTCGTCGGGTTTCTCAAGGACCCGGCAACCTCTGGCCGGCTCGGCGCACGCATTCCCAAAGGTTTGCTTCTCGTCGGACCGCCCGGAACGGGCAAGACGCTGTTGGCGCGCGCCGTCGCTGGAGAATCGGGCGTTCGCTTTTTCTCCATCACGGGCTCCGAATTCGTCGAAATGTTCGTCGGCGTCGGCGCCTCGCGCGTGCGCGACCTTTTCCAGCAGGCGCGCGAGCAGGCGCCAGCCATCGTCTTCATCGACGAGCTCGACGCGCTGGGCCGCGCGCGTGGCATCGATGTGCCAGGCGGGGGACACGACGAGAAGGAGCAGACGCTCAATCAGCTGCTCGCCGAGATGGACGGCTTCGACCCCAGCGTCGGCATCGTCGTCCTCGCAGCAACCAACCGGCCCGAGATCCTCGATCCGGCGCTTTTGCGGGCCGGGCGCTTCGATCGGCAGGTTCTGGTCGACCGTCCCGACCGGCAGGGCCGGATCGACATCCTCAACGTGCATCTGAAGAAGATCAGTGTGGCGCCCGATCTCGACGTCGCAGCGGTCGCGGCGCTCACACCGGGATTTACCGGCGCCGATCTGGCCAATCTCGTCAACGAGGCTGCGCTTGTTGCCACGCGCCGTGGCGCGAGCGCCACCGTTCTCGACGATTTCACACAGGCTGTGGAGCGTATCGTCGCCGGACTCGAGAAGAAGAGCCGGATTCTCATTCCGCGCGAGCGTGAGATCGTCGCCCATCACGAAATGGGACATGCGCTCGTCGCCATGGCCCTGCCGCAGACAGACGTGGTGCAGAAGGTCTCGATCATCCCGCGCGGCATCGCGGCGCTGGGCTACACGCTGCAGCGGCCGATCGAGGATCGCTTTCTCATGAGCCAGTCCGAGCTGGAGGATCGCATGGCGGTGCTGCTCGGCGGCCGTGCCGCCGAAAGCCTGGTCTTCGACGAGATTTCGACCGGCGCGGCCGACGATCTGGTCAAAGCGACGGACATTGCGCGCAACATGGTGGTTCGGTTCGGCATGTCGAAGGAGCTGGGACAGGTCGCCTACGAGCCGGAGACAGGCAGCTTCCTGGTCGGCCAAACCCCGGTCTGGCGTCCACGTACCTATAGCGATGAGACGGCCGAGGCGATCGATCACATGGTGAAGGACCTCATCAGCAGCGCCTTCCAGAAGGCCCGCGCGATCCTCGAGCGCAACCGGTCAATGCTCGACGCCAGCGCGCGCGAGCTTCTCGCCCGCGAGACGCTCGGCCCGGATGAACTCGCCACGTTGACCGCGGGGCTCGAGCGCGAGGTGCGGCGAAAGCCCGGTCTCGCTCTGGTCGAATGATGCGGATCGGAAACTGCCAGATTGGCCTGCTCGGCGGGCGCTCGCTGTTCAGGGGTATCTATGGTGCGTAGATCGTCCGTTGTCGTCGTCGCCGTGCTGGTCGCCACCGCTGCGGCCGGCGCCTACGTCTATTGGCTACGAACGCAGAACCAGGTGCCTGCGGGGTTAGCGCGGGTGAATGGAAGGATCGAGGTCGAGCGGGTCGACATCACCAGCAAATATGCCGGCCGTCTGGCCGAAGTGATGGTCGACGAGGGGGCCAACGTCAGCAAGGGCGACGTCCTCGCCCGGCTCGATACGAGCGAGATCCGGGCGCAATTGACGGCGGCGAGAGCTGCTGTCCATCGCAGCCATCAGAGCGTGGCCAGCGCTGAAGCCAGCGTCGCGCTACGCGAGGCGGAACTCAATCTCGCGCAAATCGAGCTCCAGCGTGTCGTGGATCTCATGCGGACGAATACCTCCACGCAGGCCGAGCTCGATCGGCGGACGGCACAGCGCGACATCGCACGAGCCTCGCTGCTGACCGCGAAAGCCGCAGTCGAGGACGCCAAGGCCTCGGTGGAGGTCGCCGAGGCGCAGGTCAGCCAGATCGAAGCCGCCATCGCCGACATGACGTTGAGGGCGCCGGTGTCCGGCCGCGTCGAGTACCGGCTGGCGCGAACCGGAGAGGTTGTCGGCGCCGGAGGGCGGGTCCTCACCGTCTTCGATCTTTCGGATGCGCACATGACCATCTATCTGCCGACGGCCTCCGCTGGTCGTGTGGCCGTCGGTTCGCAAGCCCGCCTCGTGCTGGATGGCCCGGGCGGTTTTGTCCTGCCGGCGACCGTGTCCTTCGTCTCCGCCGACGCGCAGTTCACGCCGAAATTCGTCGAGACCGCGAACGAACGCGAGAAGCTGATGTATCGCGTCAAGCTGCACCTCGATCCGGCCCTTGTGGCCTCCGAGCGGGGCTATGTGAAGGCGGGCATGACCGGCAACGCCTATGTCCCGGTGACGGGCAACGCGAACTGGCCGGCCGAGCTTGCGCCGAGGCTGCCCGATGGAGGCTGAGTCAGCAGCAGCCGTCAGCCTCTCGGCGATCCATCAGGCCTATGGGAAGGTGATCGCGCTTCGCGATCTCGGGCTCTTGATATCAACGGGCTGCAAGCTTGCGATTGTCGGTCCAGATGGCGTTGGGAAGTCGACTTTGCTGGGTCTGATCGCGGGGGTGCGGCGCATCCAGCGCGGTTCGGTTCGCGTGCTCGGCGGTGACATGGCCTCGGCGTCCCACCGCAGCGCGGCCGCGCCGCGGATCGCCTATATGCCGCAAGGGCTCGGACGCAATCTTTATCCGACGCTTTCGGTCATGGAGAATATCGACTTTTTCGCCCGACTCTACAGCCAGCCGGACGGCCGCAGACGTCGACGGATCGATCAGCTCATGCGGGTCACCGGGCTTTTTACCTTTGCCGACAGGCCGGCGGGAAAGCTGTCAGGCGGGATGAAACAGAAGCTCGGCCTGTGCTGCGCGCTGGTGCATGATCCCGATCTTCTCATCCTCGATGAGCCGACGACGGGCATCGATCCGCTGTCGCGCCGCCAGTTCTGGACGCTGATCGCGCGTATCCAGGCCGAGCGGCCGGCCATGACGGTGATCGTGGCGACCGCCTATATGGAGGAGGCCGGCGAGTTCGATCGCATCATCGCCATGGATGATGGAGCGATCATCGCCGACGGCAGCAAGGCGGAGCTTCTCGCCCGGACCGGCGCCGCCACGCTCGAGCAAGCCTATATCGAGCTGCAGCGCCCAGAGCGGCGCGGCGCGCGCCCAGTGTCGTCCGTGCCACGTCTTGTGCCGGATGGCGGGCCCCCGGCCATCGTGGCCGAAGGCCTGACGATGCGCTTCGGCGATTTCACCGCGGTCGACCATGTGAGCTTCCGCATCGAGCGAGGCGAGATCTTCGGCTTCCTCGGCTCCAATGGCTGCGGCAAGACGACCACGATGAAGATGCTGACCGGGCTGCTGCCGGCGACGGAAGGACGCGCCGAGCTTCTGGGAAAGCCCGTGGACGCCCGTGATATCTCGACTAGGACGCGGATCGGCTACGTCTCGCAAACCTTCTCGCTCTACGAAGAATTGTCCGTGCGCGGCAATCTCGAATTGCACGGGCGGCTCTGTGGCATTGGCGGCAAGACGCTCGTCGAGCGTGTCGAACAAGGCTTGTCGCGCTTCGAACTCGCTGATGTCGCCGAGACGCTGCCAGACGCATTGCCGTTGGGCATGCGCCAGCGGCTTCAGCTGGCGGCGGCATGTCTGCACCGGCCGGACGTCCTGATCCTGGACGAGCCGACGTCAGGTGTCGACCCGGCGGCGCGCGACCGCTTCTGGAGCCTTTTGGTGGAGATGTCGCGCAAAGACGGGGTGACGATTTTCATCTCGACGCACTTCATGAACGAGGCCGAGCGCTGCGACCGCGTCTCTCTCATGCATGCCGGTCGGGTGCTGGCCGTCGGCGCGCCACACGAGCTTCAGACCGCGCGCGGGGCTGCGAGCCTCGACGACGCCTTCGTCGCCTACCTGGAGGATGCCGCCGCGACCGGATCCGACGCGGAGACGCCCAGTGAGGGTGCCTGGTCAACCGAGCCCGCTGCGCCAGCCTCCAAGGACGACGCCATTGCGCCGCCACGGCCGCTCCTGGCGCCGGCGAAGCGGATCTGGACGTTCGCACGGCGCGAGGCGCTGGAGCTCAGCCGGGACCGCATTCGGCTGGCTTTCGCGCTCGTCGGCCCCCTCCTACTCATGGCGGCGTTCGGCTACGGGATTTCCTTCGATATCGAAGGCCTGCGTTACGCCGTACTCGACCGCGACCAGTCGCTGGAAAGCCGTGCGTTTCTCGATCAGTTCTCGAACTCCCGGTATTTTGTCGAGCAGGAACGCCTTGGCGAGGAGATCGACATCGATCGGCGCTTGCGCGCCGGTGAGCTGAAGTTCGCCATCGACATCCCGCCTGGCTTCGGGCGCGACCTGTTGCAAGGGCATCGTCCCGAAATCGGCTTCTGGCTCGACGGCGGCAACACCTTCCCCGCCGAGACCGCTCGCGCCTATATCCTGGGGACGCTTCAGACCTATGCCGGCGAGCTCGCGCGCGCCTCGCGCGCGGCAGACGGGCCGCCGGCGGAGACGCTGCGGGTCGAACCGCGCTTTCGCTACAATCAGGATTTCCGCAGCGTCTTTGCGATCACGCCCGGATCGATCATGCTCCTGCTGATCATCTTCCCGGCCATGCTGACGGCCCTCGGCGTCGTCCGGGAGAAGGAGATGGGCTCGATCGCGAACGTCTATGCGTCGCCGGCGACGGTGGGTGAATATCTGCTGGGCAAGCAGCTCCCCTATGTCGCGATCGGGATCTTGAGTTATCTGAGCTTGCTGGCCTTTGCCGGCGGTGTACTCGGCGTCGTGCCGAAGGGCTCGCTGCTGGCGCTCTCTCTGGCGGCCGTCCTCTATGTCTTCGCCGCTACGGCCTTCGGCCTCCTGGTTTCGGCCTTCGTCTCGACCCAGGTGGCAGCGATCTTCGGCACCGCGATCCTGACCGCGATGACCGCGGCCCATTATTCCGGATTCCTGATCCCGGCCTCCTCGCTGGAGGGCCCGGGGCGCATCATGGGCCTGTCTTTCCCCCCGCTCTGGTTCCAGACGATCAGCCTGGGGGTCTTCGCCAAGGGACTCGACACACCCGCCTTCACCCGCGAGCTCATTGTGCTGGCCGGTTTCGGGCTGGGATTCCTGCTGCTCGCGCGGCTGCTGATCCGCAAACAGGGGGCGTAGCGATGCGCCGCTGGATCGAAAATGCCTTCCGTCTCGGCGTCAAGGAATTCGCCAGTCTGTCGCGTGACGTCGTGATGGTGGTGCTCATCGCCTACGTCTTCACCTTCGCTGTTTATTCAGAGGCGACAGCGATGCGAACGGACGTCAATGACGCAAAGGTGGCCGTCATCGACGGCGATCGCTCGACTCTTTCGGGCCGGATCAAGGACGCGCTGCGGGCACCCTATTTTCGGCCTCCGGTCGAAATCGACCGCTCGAGCCTCGACGGCTTGATGGACAAGGGCGCCTTCACCTTCATCATCGATATCCCGCACGGGCTGGAAGCTGATTTCCTGGCCGGTCGTAGCCCCGCGATCCAGGTCAATGTCGACGCAACCAGCATCTCTCAGGCCGGTGTCGGCACGGCCTATATCCAGCAGATTGTCGCGCAGGAAACGACCAGCTTCCTCAAGCAAGCTCCCGCCGAGACCCTCGCTCCGGTCAATGCCGTGATCCGCGCGATGTTCAATCCGAATCTCGAAGCGATCAGCTTCACCGCGAGCATGGGCGTCATCAACAACGTCACCATTCTCGCCATCATTCTGGTTGGCGCCGCGGTGATGCGCGAGCGCGAGCACGGCACGATCGAACATCTCCTCGTCATGCCGGTGAGCGCCAGCGAGATCATCGCCGGGAAGGTCTGGGCGAATGGCCTGGTCATTCTTCTCGCGGCCGCCTTCTCTCTTCATGTCGTCGTCGAGGTCGTCCTGCGCACACCGATCGTCGGTTCGATCGAACTGTTTCTCGCTGGAACGGCGATCTACCTCTTCGCCGTGACGTCGCTCGGCATTCTGCTCGCCACGGTCGCGAACTCCATGCCGCAATTTGCGCTGCTCTCGATTCCGGTCTTTGTCCTAATGTTTCTGTTGTCGGGCTCGTTCACGCCGTTCGAGAGCATGCCGCGGGCCCTCCAGGCGATCATGGACCTCTCACCGTCGACCCATTTCGTGCGCTTCGCCCAAGCGGTCCTCTACCGCGGCGCGGGCATCGCCGTTGTTTGGCGGGATCTTCTGATCATGGCTGGGCTTGGCGCGGCCTTCGTTACGCTTGCGCTTTATCGCTTCAAGGCGATGTTGTCGCGTCAGTCGTAGGAGTTGCGTTCAAGGGTGCGACGAGGCTTGCGCGGTTGCGCACATTCGTCTCCAGCAGCTATTTGCTCGCGGGCGTGTCCGGCATCAGGAGCTGGGGCAGGCGCATGCTGGCGAGCAGCGTTCCCAGGACGAGCAGAGCGGCGAGGACGAAGCTGGCATCGGGCAAGACTGGCAAATCGAACAACGCGCCGCCCGCGACCGATCCAAGCGCCTGACCGAGGCTGGCTGCGGCTGTCATGCGGCCGAGCTGCGCGCCCTCGCTGGTCGCGATGCCGAGGGACGCCCAGTATGTGGCAACTGGCGAGAGCATGCCGGCGCTTGCCGCCACCAGCGCAACGGCGATCGACATCAAGACCGAGCCGCTCACGAGCGAGACGACGACGAGCCCGACGGACAGGGTCGCGAGCCCGGGCGCAATGAACCAGCGCGTGAGTTCTGGTTTGATGAGAGGCGAGAACACCAAGGCCTGGACGATGGCCATCACGAGGCTGCATTCGGCGAACATGATGCCGATATGTGCGGCATCGAGTCCGAGAACCTTGCCGCGCAATGCCAGCCCGACCTCGAAAACGCCGATCGCGAGAGCGGCCACGAGCGCGATCGCGAGAAGCCGCACCATGGCGCGACGCTCGATCTGTGCGGCGTCGGGTGGCGCATCAACGCGGTTGCGTTCTATCCCTGCAGGAAGGAGAAGAACCACGAGGATTGCTGCGATGACCGCCAGGCCTGTCGCTGTGAGCAAAGGCATCGCCAGCGATCGGTCAGGCGAGAGCGCCCAGAGCTTGCCGGCGACGCGCACCGCAAGCCCGCCGAGCAGCGGACCGATGAAGAACCCGGCAGTGCCGGCGATATTGATCAGCGCGAAGCGGTGGGCGCGCCATTCTTTTGACGGCGCATGATCACCGATGAGAGCATAGGCGACCGGGGTGATGGCGGCGGCAAAAAGTCCGGCAAGAAACCGGCCAAGATAGAGAAGCGGAAGGCTTTCGGTAACGGCAAAAAATCCCGTCGTCGCTGCAAAGCCGACCAGGCCCAGCAGGATGATCGGCTTGCGTCCGCAGCGATCCGAGATTCGTCCCCAGACTGGAGCGCCGACAAAGATGGCGATGATGTAGGCCCCTGTCAGCAGCCCCGTATGCCACGACAAGGCCTGAGGCGCGGTCTTCCCGGCGACCTGTTCGATCAGGAACGGCAGGATCGGCAAGGCGACACCATAGCCGACCGTGATCGCGAACATCGCGACGAGCACCGCCGACAGCGCGGTCCAGGTTAGCCGCGCCGGCTCAGCCACGGCCATGCCGATTTGGCCTGGCACTAGACTGGCGGGCTGATCGGACAGGAACGGGCGACATTCGAAGATCTTCACAAATAAACGACTGGCCGAATGCCTTCGGAACGCGAAGCCACCTTGTTGTCGTCTCTCGCACGGCCGTGGGAATATTGCGGATGAAAGACATGCTCCGCGCCGGGGAAAGCGGCAAAGCCGTGCCGACTGCGGATGAGGAGAATATGGTCCGCCAAACGCGACGCGACGTCAGCGCCGATCGCGACCCGGGCAGCGAACGTTGATGGGCTCGCATCGTCATCATCGTCCATTCTCACCTGCCGAAAGCTGCGTATTACTCGCCAGAGCTAGGCGGTGATCCCGTCTGAATCTTTAATTCGCATCAAGTTTTGCGAGGATGTCGCAACTGAAAGTACCGGGATCAAGCGAAGGCTTGCGCCCACCGCAGGGCGGCGGTCGGCCTCCCGTCAGATTCCCAGGGCGATGGCGTCGGCGACACTTAATAACTGTAGAGCCGACGGAACAGCTGCTCCTCGGCGCTGTCCCGAGCTTCGCGGGCGATTTCGATCGCTGCTTCCATCTGCTCGCTGAACGCACGCTCAGCGGCGCGCGCCGGGTGGTCGGGTGAAACCGACATGCGCGCCGTGCGGACGTCGTTCGCGAGCCGCGCTATGACATGCATCCAGGGCGAAAACTTTTCGGACAGCAGATAGCGGCTGGTTCGCATCGGATGCAGCCATCGGAGCGCCTCGGCCGACCATGGCGTAGCCATGGCTTGCACCCACGGGCTGACGAAATTGCCATAAAGAGTTTCGTTCGCCTGTGACAATTGCCGGACGCGTTCGAAGGCTTTGCGCGGGTTGTTGAAGGCCAGGTCCTCAACACGCCGTTCTTCGAAGGCGACGCTGTATTGGGGTTTGCGGCAGTCGGGATCATTGGTCGGGTTGGAGATCTTCATCTCGTAGAGACCGGGTGCGAGACTGGCGACCTCATCAAGGCTATCGAGGATGGCGCGGTGCTCAAGGCGCGCGACCGACGCGGAGACGAAGATGCCGAGATGGCCGATGCGAGGATCCGTCAGGTAGACGATCCGCTGGCCTGCCTCCTTCAACGCATTCGTGGTCTTGTAGACGGCTTTTAGCCAAGCCAGGGCCTGATGTGGCGGCGTGATGTTGTCCCCATACGAGGCAAAGACGACCAACGGGCTCTTCAGGCTGCGCAGATCAATCGTCACCTCGTCACCGAGGTCGAGCGTGCCCTGCTCGAGTTCGTTGCCAATGAAGAGATGGTCGACGATCTCGACCATCTCTTCCCGGCTGAAGCTATACCAGGCATTCCACCAGCGCTCGAATTCCAGGAACCGCTCCTCCTCGCGATCGACATCGAGGTACAGATTTGCGTATTTGTCCCAGATCGCCGCCTCGGGCTTCAAGGTCTCGAAGTTCTGGATGAGCCAGGCGCCGTCAAAGCGGCCATCGCCGAGATCGCCAACGAAATGCGTGAGCCAGCTTCCACCGAGCAGGCCGCCGGCAAGCCGCATCGGATTCGCACCCGATTCTCCCGCCCAATAGGAGAGGGGAGAGCCGTTGAGGACGATCGGGCCGACGGGCGCCCGGCAATGGATCGCGACCAGCATGGCGGCCCAGCCGGCCTGGCAATTGCCGTAGAGGACTGGCGTCTTACCGGGGTGTCTTGCGACAACCTCGTCGACGAAGCGATGCAGCGCGTGCAGGACATCGACAAGCCTTTGGTGGGGGCTCGGCGCCGGAAAGAAGCTCACAAAGTAGACCGGAAAGCCTTCATGCAACGCGATGCCAATTTCCGAGTCCCGCTTGAAGCCGCCGATGCCGGGCCCGTGCCCGGCGCGGGGGTCCATGACGATGACGGGAGGTTTGGCTTCGTCGACGCACACGTCCGCATGCTCTGTTCCGGCGGTCGTGATGCGAAGCAGCGCATAATTCGCGGGGCGCTCGAACCGCCTCGCATCGAACAGCATTTCGTACTGAAAGGTGAGCACCGGTGGCATGCCAGCCTCCTCGTGCTCCAGCATGACGTTCGCCCGCTTCCTCAGCACATCCCAAAACAGCACCGATCGCTGCCATGCATCGATCGTATAGGCCCATAGCCCCGTAGGGTCGAACAGCATCCCTGCCGCGTGCCTGGCCGAGGCCGGATCACGCATGTCAGATCGCGCAGAAGCCAGCGCCGGAAGCGCCAGCGGTGCCGGGGGCATTGAACCACTTTCGTCGCGTTGCGCAGGGCTGGTGACCGGCATCGGATGCTCCTTTGAAGCATGACGGGCTGAACTTGCACCGGATCCAGCGCCGCGCCGGCGTTCCCGTCCTTGACGGACGTTAAAGACGATCCGCCTGGGCGCGAAGCGCCGGCCACATCAGCCGCCAAGTTCTCTGCTCTACGATCGCACAACCGCCGAAGGACAGCACCGGCCCGCCCTTCCGGTCTCCGCGGTCGCAGCGACCGTGAGCGCTCGTCAGCCGTGTCTGCGGTAAAAGCGCAGGAACTGGGCATTGATGGCGACGATGATCGTGCTCGCGGACATGAAAACTGCAGCGATGGCCGGCGTCATCAGGAAGCCTGTTCCGAAGGTGATGCCGGCGGCCATCGGGATGGCGACCGTGTTATAGCCGGTCGCCCAGATTAGGTTTTGCACCATCTTGCGATAGGTGGCGCGCGACAGGCCGAGGATCGCGGCGACGTCGCGCGGATCGCTCTTGACGAGGACGACGTCCGCCGACTCCACGGCCACGTCGGTGCCTGCCCCAATGGCGACGCCGAGGTCCGCCTGGACGAGCGCCGGCGCATCATTGACGCCGTCTCCGACCATCGCCACGGAGAGGCCGCGGGCCTGGAGTTCCTTGATCTTGTCGGATTTCTGGTCGGGCAGCACTTCCGCGAAATATTCCGCGATCCCGAGCTCCTTCGACACGCTTTCAGCGACGCCCTTCGCGTCGCCTGTCAGCATGATGGCTTTGATGCCGAGCCGCGTCAGTTCGTCGATCGCTTCCTTGGATTCGGGGCGGATGATGTCGGCGAGCGCGAAGAGCGCACGCGGTTCACCGTCGCGCAGCAGCGCCACCACTGTCTTGCCCTGCGTCTCGAGCTGCTTCAGCTTCTCGTGGGTGATGGGCTTGCCCTGCCGGGCGAGATGTCCGGGACTAACGATGCGAATGTCCTGCCCGTCGACCTTCGCGACGATGCCTTCGCCCGTGATGTTGCTCACCTCACTGGCTTTCGGAATGGCGACGTTTCTGCGCTTCGCCTCGGCGACGATCCCGTGCGCGATCGGATGTTCAGACTGGTTCTCGGCCGCGGCGGCAAAGGCGAGTTCGGCATTCTCGTCACCCCCTGCGAGCAGCACGACGTCGCTGACACCGAAGCGGCCTTCCGTGAGTGTGCCGGTCTTGTCCAACACGACCGCATCGAGATTGCGTGCCCGCTCGAACGCTGCGCGGTCGCGGATCAGAAGGCCATTGCTGGCGCTCAGCGATGTGCTGACGGCGACCACCAGCGGAACGGCGAGGCCGAGGGCATGCGGGCAAGCCACGACCATGACGGTGACCATGCGCTCAAGCGCGAATTCAAGGGGCGCGCCGAGCCAGATCCACCAAACGAACAGCGTGCCGAAGCCGACGACAAGGGCGATATAGGTCAGCCAAGCAGCCGCCCTGTTGGCGATGTCCTGGGTGCGCGAGCGCGTTGCCTGCGCCTTTTTCACGAGATCAATGACCTGAGCGAGATAGGTCGAATCGCCCGTCTTGGTCACTTTTATGGTGACCGCGTTCGCGCCGTTGATCGCGCCACCGATCGCCGTCGCGCCGACGGTCTTGGTGACGGGACGCGATTCGCCCGTCAGCATCGCCTCATTGAAGCCTGACGATCCCTCGACGATCTCGCCGTCGACCGGCACCTTAGCGCCCGGGCGGACGATGACGTGGTCGCCCGGCTTGAGATCGGAAATCGCTACCTCATGCGTCGTGCCGTCAGCGTCGATTCGGGTCGCACTGTCGGGCAAGAGACGAACCAGCTCTTCCAGTGCGCGCGAAGCGCCCATCACCGAGCGCATCTCCACCCAGTGACCGAGCAGCATGATGGCTATGAGGGTGACGAGCTCCCAGTAGAATGCCTCCCCTGGGAAACCGAAGGTGACTGCTGCGGAGAAGAAATAGGCCGCCGAGATCGCCAGTGCGATGAGCGTCATCATTCCCGGCTGGCCCTTGCGCAGCTCGGAGAAGAAGCCGGTCAGGAACGGCCAGCCGCCGTAGAGATAGGCGATGGTCGACAACACGAAGAGGACCAATCCGTCGCCTTGGAAGGACAGAAGATCGGTGAGGCCGAGCCAGTCCCGGATCATCGGCGAGAGCACTAGTACCGGAGGTGTCAGGACCAAGGTGACCCAGAATCGGCGCCGGAAGTCGGCGACCATGGCTCCGTGGTCGTGACCGGCGTGATCCGAATGGCTGGACCCGGCTGCCGCAACGATCTTGGCGCCACCCTGATCGGCATCAGGCCCGGATTTGGCGCCCGCGTGCTGTTGATGATCGTGGTGGTCGTGATGGGAATGCGGTGAGCTCATGCGTCCTCGTCCGTCAGGTGGTCCGGCCAGAGCTTCGCCATGGCGGGCAATCGGTGTCTCTGCCGCACTGATCATAACCGGGAAGCGACAACGTCCTGATCACGAACCTCGCTGCCGCGCGCCCTGAAATCTTTAATCCAGATCAAGTTCAGTCTGCGCGTCGCCTCAGCTGGACGGGAGGAGCCTCCGTCACGGGCTTCGGAGAAGGGATCACGAATGGGCCTCATCTGATATGACGGTCGTTCCGGCGTTGCCCTCGAGGATCGCCCGGGCGTCTTGCAGTCGCCCGATGCCCGCAATCCGGCCGGGCGTCGCAGCGAACTGGCAGGCTGCCTCCACCTTCGGACCCATGGAGCCGGGCGGAAACCGGTGGGCCGCAAATTCAGCGGGCCGCGCTCGTCGAACCGGACGTTGCTGGGGTGTACCCCAGTCGAGATACACGGCATCGACATCCGTCAGCATGAGAAATGCATCGGCGGCGAGGTCTGCGGCAAGCAGTCCGGCGGCGCGATCCTTGTCGATAACGGCCTCGACCCCCTGAAGGTCGCCAGCAGCGTCGCGGACAACGGGAATTCCGCCGCCGCCAGCGCAGATCGTGACGACCTTCGCGGTGACCAACATGCGGATGACCTCGATCTGGACGATCCGTTTCGGCAACGGCGAGGAAACCACGCGCCGCCACCGGCCCGGCGCCTCTTCAGCTACGGGCCAGCCATGCGCCGCGCGGGCATTTTCGGCCTCATGGGCCGTATAAATCGGACCAATCGGCTTCTCGGGACGGCTGAACGCGGGATCGTCGCGCTCCACCTCGATGTGGGTCAGCAAAGTGGCCAGTCGAGTGGCCGGAGGGAGGACGTTGGCGAGTTCCTGCTCGATCATGTAGCCGATCATGCCGATGCTTTCGGCGCTGATGACATCCAGGGGATAGGGTGGAACCTCCGTCAACGCGGCGGCCTGAAGGGCGAGCAATCCCACTTGCGGGCCACTTCCATGAGCGACGACGATATCGTGGTTTCTAGCGAGATCGGCGAGGGCCGCAGCCGCCTGTCGCACATTGGCGCGCTGAACGTCGGCGCTCATGGGCTCTCCGCGTTTCAGCAACGCATTCCCCCCAAGTGCAACAACAATGCGCATCGTCAACTCTCCAAGCGGCCAACGGCGAACGGAAGCAAAGAAGCCGCGGTCTCGACTGGGAAAGGTATGCCTCCGGTCGGCGAAACGGCAGTTGCGAAGTACTCTCTCCCTATGCTTTCGGCCACTTTCAGCCCGTCAAATGATAAACGCGCCGCTGTCACCGATG
>NZ_RYFI01000015.1:216-17495 GCF_004103825.1 Hansschlegelia zhihuaiae | reverse complement strand
GCGGGAGCCAATACGGCAGGTCGTCTGGTTTGGGCGACAGGACTTCAAATGTCGAGGTCCGACGCTGATCGATCCTTGATCGAAGTTAAGTTCATCCATGGTGGCCTGTTCTACTGTTGGAATGGAAGTCGCGGTCTGCTCCAGCGCTTTCGGCAAATGAGCGCCGACGGTCGCGCACCCCGATCGCTCGACGGAACGGACGACGAGGACCTGCCCATGCAGCCCAAGCTGAAAGCGATGCTGGTATTCGCGTTCCTGTTCCCGCCGACGCTCGCTCTTGCGCAGCACGACGCGCACCATGACAGCGGGGTGGGGGACCAGCCCTCTCCTCCCGCAGTCGCGGCGGCACCGCAGCCATGCGGGCCGATGACGGGTATGATCAAAGACACGATGGGCGAGCACATGTCGGCATGCCTGGCGCCCTTGCCGCAAGCGTCGCAGGCTTACATGCGGGCGATGATGGGCATGCACATGCCGATGATGGAGGCGATGCAAGCGAAAGACCCGGATTTGGCTTTCGTCAAAGGAATGATACCGCATCATCAGGCCGCGATCGACATGGCGCGAGCAGTGCTTCAATTCGGATCCGACGAATCCGCGAAGACCATGGCGCAGCAGATCATCGCGAGCCAGCAATCCGAAATCGATCGGATGCGTGAGTGGTTGCGGCGACGCGGCGAGTAAGTCGGACGGATGTGCTGACGTCGAGCTCCAACATAGTTGAGCTTGAGATGTGATCGTGACCGGAGCGGATCAAATGGATGTGCGGGCGTGGCTGCAACGCGCTGGTATCCTCATCACAATGCTGTTGGCGACCGGCGCGGCGATCGCGGACGATGGCTATCGGCAGGCGGATGGCCTGGCCGTCTACCTTGGCCTTATGCCGGCGGCGGTCGTTCGAGGCCATCCAACCACTCACTCGGAGAGTACGATGCACGGCGGCGCCGGAACGGCGCGCCATCAGCAACACATCGTTGTTGCCGTGTTCAATGCGCAAACTGGCGCCCGCGTCGAGAATGCGCGCGTGTCCGCGACGATCGGCGGCCTCGGTCATGTTGGCCAGAAAACCGTTCAGCTCGATCCGATGACGATCGAGAACACTGTCACATACGGGGGATTTGTCATTCTTCCTGGAAACGATCGCTACGACATCACCGTCGTCATCATCGTTCCGGGAGTTTCGCGCGCCGTTTCGGTGACTTTCTCCAGCGATCACGTTCAGTAGGAACATAGGCGCGAGGCCTTGGGCACCGGCCGCCATCATGCGAATTCGATCAACTCGAGGTCATGACGCACGACTGCCGTAACAAAGAGCCGTCTGTTTACGAAAGAGAGGGGTGGGGCCGTGGCGGATGCACGCGTCGGCACAATACCACCAAGTCGGCCGGTGCCGCTACGACACGTCCTGTTCGGTGCGCGAAGGCCAGGCCGGCACGATCGAATCTCCTACTGGAGGCCGGCGGATGGCATGGCAACGACCGCGAACGGAAGAGCTGATCGACAGGCTCGTCGCCGACCTGCGGCCTCGACAGATCGAAAATCGTATCCAGGCCCGCCGGCACTGGGCGGCTGCCATTCTCGCGATCGCACTGCCGCTGCTGGCGCTCGCGCAGCCTCTTCGTCCCGATCTCGCCTCGCGTCTGGCGGATCAGATGTTCGTCGCTTCGATCATGACCTCTGCGATGATTTTCGCCACAGGTCTCCTGACGGTCCTCATGCTGCGCGTCCCAGGCCGATCGTGGCTCTGGCTTCTCCTGCCGCTGATCGCCTACGGGCTCTGGATCGTTTCGGAGTCAGCCACCATCGCCCTCGACCTCTCCCAGGAGGGTCGGCGTGCCTTGGCCTTTGAGAGCAGCCCGCAATGTCCATTGATCATCGGGGCTGTCGGCGTCCCCGTTTTTTTCGGCCTCCTCGGCCTCAGTCAGGTCGGCCTCATTGTGTGGAGAGGACCAGTCATTGCTATCGCCGCTCTGTCCGCCTTCTCTTTACCGGCAACCATGCTGCATCTGCTTCACGGCCTCGATACGGGCGCGATGGTCTTGCTATGGCATCTCGGCGCGATCAGCGTTTTCTCGATCGCGGCGGCATTCCTCCTTCATCGACGCTTCCCGCGCATTCTGTGCGACTGGCTCGGATTATGAGCCTCGGCTCGGGTCGCAATCACCCTCGGCTTCGCGAGAGGGCGAATGCTCGGCCCGGGCGCAGCCGGTCAACTGACCGTCACGAAAGTCGGCTGGCATATCCGCCCGCATTCTGGCTCTTCGGCTGTGAGGTTCTGCAAACGGCGCTCTTCGCGCTCGATATAGGCGCGCGTGAGGGGAACCGCATCCTGCCGTCTAGCGACCTGAATCTGAAAAACCATCATCCCCTGATAGCGGAAAGCAAGCTCCGAAACGGCAAGGTAGTACTCCCACAACCGCGCGAAGCGTTGATCGAAGAGTTCAACGGCCGTCGCGCGGTGTGCTAGAAATCGCTCTCGCCAGTGTCTGAGCGTCTCCGCATAGTGCAGCCGCAAGATTTCGATATCCGTGACGACGAGCCCGGACCGCTCGATCGCCGAAAGGACTTCGGAGAGCGCCGGTATGTATCCGCCGGGGAATATATACTTTGCGATCCACGGATTTGTGTAACTTGGTGGATCGGAACGGCCGATAGAGTGAAGCAGAAGCACGCCATCGTCATCCAGCAGATCGCGGCATTTGCGGAAGAACGCGTCGTAATGATTCACGCCAACATGTTCGAACATACCCACAGAGACGATGCGATCGAAGCGCTCGGTGACGTCGCGATAGTCCTGAGACCGAAAGTCGAGACGCGCCGGATCTGAAGACGCGGCAGCACGAGTTCGGGCGAATTCAAGCTGCTCCGTCGACAGCGTGATTCCGGTGACGCGGGCGTCGAAGGCTTCGGCAAGGTACAGCGCCAGGCCTCCCCAACCGCAGCCGATGTCAAGTACGCGGTCTTGGCGATCGGCGCGGAGCTTTGCTGCGATGTGGCGCTTCTTCGCCTGCTGAGCCTCGTCGAGGGACATGTCTGGATTTTCGAAGTAAGCGCAGCTGTATTGCATGTCCTCGTCGAGGAACAGTTCGTAGAGTTTTGCGCTGAGATCGTAGTGATGGGCAACGTTTCGCTTCGATCGCTTGCGGCCGTTTGTCTGCGCAAGCCGCCGGACGACGAAGCGCAGGCCGGCCAGCATCTTTGTCGCAATCGGCGTGGTGCCGGTGTGCTCCTGGGACAAAAGCAGCTCGAGCAACTGCGTGATGGTGCCCTGCTCGACGATGAGGTCGCCGTCGACGAAGGCCTCGCCAAGGCGAAGTTCAGGATCAAACAGGACCCGTCGCTGCGCAGTGGCGTTTCTGAACCGGATCGCGACCGGCGCCCCGCCACCATCACCGAACGTTCTGGCGACGCCATTGGCTGTCATTATTGTGAGAGTACCCTTCTTGATCAGGCGGCGAAGGGTTCTGAAGACAAGGGCATTCATGACCGCGCTTTCTCAGTCGATTGACGCAAAAACCCGACTAGAATGCGCGCGAGCGGGCAGGAAACTTTAACGTGGATTGAATAGACGCGCCGGCGAGATCACGAATGATGGGAGTTGAACGTGGCTTCGACAATTGCACTCATCCGCTGACATTGGCGCGTTGAGCCGAGAGGCGGGGAATGAACGCCGGGACCTCTCGCATATAGCGCGCATAGGCGTCGCCGAATTCGGCAAGGGACTCGCTTTCTTCGTGCTTGGACAGCCTCCAATACATGAATACAAGGATGGGAAACATGGCGAGCGTCAGCAGGGTCGGCCATTGCAGCAAGAACCCGAACATGACCAGGACGAAACCGACATATTGCGGGTGCCGGATCCGCGCGTAGATGCCTGTTGTTGCGAGCTTGTGCTGCCGCTGCGCCCGATAAAGCGCGTTCCAGCCGGCAGAGATCAGAATGAAGCCGCCTCCGATGAAGACAAAGCTGAGAATGTGGAACGGGCCGAAATGGGGATTGGCACGCCAGCCGAAGAATTCCTCGAGCAGGTGGCCCGCATCGTGCGAGAACCAGTCGACGCCGGGATAGCGCGATTGCAGCCAGCCTGAGAGCAGGTAGATCGTTAGGGGAAAGCCGTACATCTCGGTGAAGAGCGCGACGATGAAGGCGCTGAAGGCTCCGAAAGAGCGCCAGTCCCGAGCGGTCGCCGGCTTGAAGAAACTGAACGCGAAGAAAATAAACACGATCGAGTTCAGAACAACGAGGGACCATAGACCATAGGCTGGAATACTGTCGTGCATGGGGCGCTCCGCTGAAATCATCAATGCTGGTGCGGGGATTGGCCAGGCGGTGATGACGACGAGCTTTCATCATCGCCATGCCCACCGTGCCCACCATGTTTTCCATGCATGAACACATGCAAGAGCGGGCAAGCAAGGATGAGAAGCCAGGGCAGCCAGCCCAGCAGATGCGCGCGATGTTCCGTGATCAGGTAGAATGCCGCGATCGCCAGAAAGCCGTACAGAGCAATGTTCGCTGCGCTGAAGCGGTTCGACGGTTTTTGCTCGTGATTCATGTGGTCGGTGTGCGGTTCCATGAGGGGCTCGCCGGGTTAGTGACCTTGCCAAGAGAGTAAGGGCATTGTCCTTCCCGAGGGATCGGAGGCCGCTGCCGCGAGAGGCTTGGCAAATCGCGCTTCTGCTCTCGTGCGAACGTTGAGCGCCCGCAGCGGCCTAGTCTTTAATCTCGGTTAAAGTGCCGGCGACGCCGCCCCGAAGGCGCCGCGGCGCGGTATGGCCTAGTGTCTGTTTGAGCGTCGCGGCTTTCGCGGCCTGGGAGCCGTGTTCGCCGGCGCGTATGGAAGGCCTCTCGCGCGTCGGGAGGAGGCGTCGGGGCCGAGCAGCGCATCGTCCCCGCGAAGCAAAGAAGCGGATGGCAAGGCATTGAAGTCTCGGACCAGGCTTGCCACCGACCGTGCGCACGAACCAACTCGGATATCGATGCCAGACGCGGCAAGGCGCTCACGCTCAGCGCCACCGATAAAGCCGCAAACGAGCTTTGTGGCGCCACTGGAGAGGATGAGTTCGCAGGTGGACTCGCTGGTCCGCTCGCGATTCGGCCAAAATTCCCGAAGCGGCGAGAGCGGGTCAATCAGGAGCAAGCCATCGCATTTCGCGAAGAACGGACACAGAAGGGTTCTCTGCCGGCTGCGCGAGACGAGCAGGGCGATCCAGCGCGTTCGTTCTGCCGGTGTCGGGTCTATCGTTGCCATTTCCGATCCGCAGGACACGTCCTTGGACATTTAGAAAACATGGCCGGGGATTCCGCACTTTAATCTCGATCAAACATAGATCGAACGGCGACGAATGCCATGAACTCGCATCGGAAAGGGTGTCGGCTTGGCAGTTCTGGCTCCCGGTCGAGCTCACCTGATTGATCTGAATCAATACGCATTGGCCTAGAGTATGATCGACTCTACGGGTCGGCTTCTTTCAGCGACGCGGGAGGGATATAGTCCATTCTCGCGCAGCGGACGCGGCGCGGCCGCCAACGGAAAGCCTGAAGGTGCGAGCGTATGCTCAGGGTCCTGGCCTTGCTGATCTTCTGCACGGTGTCCTTGCTAGCGCAAGGGGCGCCGGCGCAGGCTCATGCGGGTCATGCCAGCCAGGTCAGCCAGCAGAGCCACGCGAACATTCCGGAGTTGCGGGTTTCTGGTCCCAATGAGGGCGATTGCCCGTTCCAGCATGGACGCTGCTGCAAAAGCATGTGTGCCATGTGTTATCTGCCCATGCCACCGCAGCACCAAGGGGTTGTGACCCTTCGGCTCGAATCCTCCGCAATGCAGCCTGCGCGCGAGGATCTGGCCCGGCTTGTCCTGCTCGGCAGAGACCCTCCAGTCCCGCGGCCTCGCGACCTCTAAGGGCATCCTGGCCAGTCTGTGACCCTGTTTCGCGGGGCATTGGCTGAGTTCGGCTAGGCCCGGCTGAGAGCCCTGGCGCGCGCGCCAGCGGGCATCAGGACACTCCCATCAAAGAATTTGTTCGGCTGCGTAAGCAGCTGCCGGAACGGGCTCCGCGCCCGGGAGGTGTAATGTGAGCTTGGATCGAGCGTCTTTAACAGAAAAGACAGCCCGGTCGCTCCGCCGCGACGATTGGGAAACCGTTGAGCGCGAGCGGAATGGACTGGTGTTACGTGAATTGTCGTTGGCTGAGGCGAGCCGCCGGGGCTGTGCGCGGGGCGATGAGTTGATCCGGCGCCGGGGGCGCCAGGAGTCGCAGGATGGTCCGCCGGCAAGCGCGCCGGTCGGCGGAGCGTTGCCGGGTGAGCAGCACCGTCTGCTTGCCCGTTATCACACGGGCGATCGCAAAATTGAAGCTGGCCGCGACCTGTTCAGCATCGGCTGGACGGGCAAATCGGTCTTCAACCTGCTCGACGGCTGGGTGGCCGTCTACACGCTCTTGGAAGACGGTCGGCGGCAAATCGTTCAGTTCGCGCTGCCAGGTGCGATCCTTGGGATTTTGCCGTCCAGGCGGGGACCGGCCACGGTGGGCGCGCAGGCCTTAACGGATGTGAGCGTTTGCGTCATCCCGACGTCTGTCCTGACCGCCCATACGCGCACCGAACCGGAGATCTGCCTCCGACTCGTGCGGTCGCTTGCCCGCGATTGCAGCCTCGCGTTCGACCATCTTACCAGCATCGGACGGCGTTCGGCGCGAGAGAGGGTCGCTCACCTGCTTCTGGAGCTGTTCACGCGCTACCGGGCGCAATGGCCCGGCAATCATATCGAAGAGATGACGCTACCGTTGACGCAGGAGCAGATTGGCGATGCTACCGGCCTGACATTCGTCCATGTCAACCGCGTCCTGAGCGCCATGCGCAAAGAAGGGATCGTTCAATTCCACTATCGTCGATTGCGAATACTGAACCCAGATCGACTTATTGAGGTTGCCGGTGTGGATCCCGAAACGGCGATAGGCTGGCTTGAGCGACGCCCCTGGGCCTAGTTTGGCTGAATCAAAAGCAGCCCGGTCGGCGGAGTCCCGAGGGTCCGCCGGAGAATCGAAGCCATTGTTGCGACGCTGGGGCCGGCGTCGCGGTCGCGATCCTTGGCATTCTGCTGGTGAAGCGTCCGGTCGGCGAAGGAATGGCGATCCCCGGATATGCAGGAAACGCTTGATCGAGATTAAAGATGGTCCACCTGCCAGCGGCTAGCCTTGATAGTTGGCGAAGAGGAAACGCATGAGGCGAAAGCACCAGCACGCCCCCGATCGTCATGCCCTCGAGCAGGAGCCATCGTAATGAGCACCCCCTCTGTCGACCAGACCAAGACCCCTGAGCACGCGACCCCAGATGCCTCGTCCTGCTGCGGCGGCCATGCCAACACGGAAGCCTCCGAGAAAGCGCATGGCCACGCCTCATGCGCAACCCACGACCGTACCGCTGACCATGCCATAACGGCCGTGTCCCCGGATGATCAGGGTCGCGCGCCGTCCAGCGCCGGCCGTCCCGCGAAGAAATCCAGCTGCTGCAGCGGCGGGTGATAGGGCGGGAGGAGGAGGGCATGATCGGGCCTCGCGTCGATTTGGCAGCGGAGACGGCTTCGCCAATGACCGCCGAGATGCTTTCTGTCCGCCCATCGCTGAAAACGCGCCCTATGTCGGCCGACAGCTGTCGCTTCCGCCGCCGGCTGCTTCTATGTCGGCTCGGCGAAGGTCAGTTCAGAGGAATGACGCCTCGACCTGGAAACCGTTCGGGCCGGAGCGAACGCCTGCAACGGCAGGATGCGCTATCGACTTCATGACAGGATTGCAGATGGGCAAGAAGGAAAAACGCGAAGCCGCCGGCAAGGCACTTCACGAGCTTCAGGTGGAATTGTCGGGCCTTCAAAAACACGTCATCAAATCCGGGACGAAAGTTCTCGTGCTTTTCGAAGGCCGCGACGCGTCCGGCAAAGATGGAACGATAAAGCGGGTCGTCGAACATCTCAGCCCGCGCGAGACGCGCGTGGTCGCGCTGGGCAAGCCGTCTGACCGCGATCAAAAGTCCTGGTATTTCCAGCGTTGGGTGCCGCATCTCCCGGCAGGCGGAGAGATCGTGCTGTTCAATCGCAGTTGGTACAACCGTGCCGGCGTCGAGCGGGTGATGGGATTCTGCAGCACCGCGGAATATGATGAGTTCCTCACAACGGCGCCACTCTTCGAACAGTTGCTCGCCCATTGCGGCGTCACCATCCTCAAATACTATCTGGACATCTCCCGGACCGAACAAAAGCGTCGGCTGAAGGAGCGACGAGATGATCCACTGAAGCAGTGGAAGCTCAGTCCCATCGACGACACCGCAACAAAACATTGGAACGACTATAGCGCAGCCCGGAACGAGATGCTGGCTCGCACGCACACCCCATTCGCGCCATGGACCGTCGTCCGCGCGGATGACAAATCAGAGGCCCGGCTCAATGTCATCCGAGACCTTCTGACGCGCTTCGACTTCGGCGGCAAGGATCGCGCTCGGGACCTACCGGATCCGAACGTCGTATTCCCGTACGACAAAGCGGCGCTGACGAACGGCCTAATTGCGGAGTAACTGATGCCCTATCCATCCGACGATTTTCGCTACCATCGTCGCCCAGCAAAGTATGACCCGCAGCTTGTTTCCTAAGGATGCTCCGATGATGGACCACTCTTATATGATGACCGGTTATTGGTCACCTTGGCACTGGTTTGCGTTTGTTATGTTCGCCGCCCTCGTTCTTTACCCCGTCGGGCGCATCCTCGCTCGAATTGGCTACTCGCCATTTTGGTCAATCCTCGCGTTCGTGCCGCTGGCCAACCTGGTTGGCCTCTGGTTTGTCGCGCTAGGCGAATGGCCACGGCATAGGTCGAGCTCGTGATGACGCACGCGTTTTATCGCTCAACGGCCATGGCCCGGAAGAGTGAAAACGGTTGATGGCCCTGAGCGACGTGGCCTGCGCTTGGGAGAACACTGGTTTATCGCGTAATACCGTTTGACGCGCGAGTTTCACGGGCCAGACTAGCAGCGGTCGGTGCAGCCAGACTGTCGGCGTTCAAATCGGCAACGGCCGGGGCGTCGGTTCAAGGGTCGGCCTTGGCTTTGGCATCGGCGAACGCCTTGCGAAATTGTTCGGCCTTTTCGCAATGGCAATCCAGGAACCCGTGCACTGGGCAGGTTCGGCACATCTCCTCGAGACGTTTCCGCAGCGCCTGCCGGCCGCGATGCAATCGAACGGTCACATTGTTCAACGAAGTCCCGAGACTTGCCGCCAGGCGCTCACGTGGCTCCCCGAGGATATCCGCACGCCAGATGATATCGGCGTATTCCGCTTTCAGTGTCGGCAATATGCGATAGAGGCAGTTGCAGATCGCCGCATCGAGCTCCTCATCGACGGGGTGGTTCTCGACGTCCGCCTGATCGATTACGATTTCGCGTCGACGCCGTCGTGCCGCTTCTCGTTGATAGTCGGCAATTGTCGTCGCCAGGATCCGGCCTAGCCAGCCGCGCACCATTCCCACATCGCGAAGCTGCGACGCTCGTTCCAGGGCCCGCAGCGAGAACCGTTGCAAGACCTCGTCGGCGGCGTCCCGATCGCCGAGGCGGCGCTGGAGAAATAGAAGTATCTGCTTCTGCGCCTCGACCAACGCGTTTTGCACCGCGCTATCATGAAGTTTTGCGGCTTGAACATCCTTGGCGGCGGGAGGCGGAGTCTTCTCGTTTTGCGGGCTGTCTGTCACGACCCTCCGTACTCCTTGACTTGCAGATGCGGGTGACGCTGACCACGCTGACATTAGAAACCGCCAAGTCTTTAACCCAGATCAAGGTCTGCTCTTGCGATCGCCGCCGCCCGCTGCTTAAATCACGACCTGAGCAGCGGCACGATCTGGGTTGTTCCTTCCGAACGCTCGTCCGCGAGTCTCGGCGGCGTCCCGCGCGATCCCCGCCACCCGAAAAAGCAATGGAGCTTTGTGCCCATACAACGTGGGCAGGCAGCGTGCGCAACTCGGCTTTCTTCATTGCCGAGGGGTTCAACATGCTCATGGTCATCCACGGCTCGGACGTCGGTCGGCACAGCGCGCTGATGAATCGCGCTCACCGCTTTCGACACAGTATCTTCGTCGACGAGAAGGGCTGGGAGGAACTGCGTCAGTCCGATGGTTGCGAGCGTGACCGGTTCGACGACGCGCATGCCGTTCATCATATCTGCCTGCACGGCGAAGAGATTGTCGGTTACCAGCGCTTGCTGCCGACCACCCGGCCGCACCTCCTGACCGACGTGCTCACGGATCTGTGCCGGCGCGCGCCGCCGCGCGGGCCGCGCGTCTTCGAGTGGACGCGCTTTTGTGTCGCTCAAGGCCACCGGGAATTGAGACCACGCGGCAATAGCCCCTTCCTCGAGCTCGCCCAGGGCGTTGTCGAATGGGGAATGGCAAGGCGCGTCGGCACTGTCACCGTCGCGATCGACTGGCGTTTAATGGTTCAAGCCTCAATATGAGCGTGTTCGAACTGCTCGGCTTCGAGGTCTCCGATGCGCGGCGCGCCCTCAAGAAGAGCGGTGTCGACTACGACGATCTGACATCGGCGATTAGCAAAAAGAATCGCGCCGATCGCGCCCTGGCGCGTCAGACACGATCTCGGAAGCTTCCCTCCTGAAAAACCGCGACCAGTGCGGCAATCGCTGTTCTGGCTCAGGCGAGAAGCTGGGGAGGTCTGGCCTCCCCAGCTGGATCGATTATGCGGCTGAGCGCTCAGCGGCCTGGGCGAGCCGGCCAAATTCGAGGGCGATCAGGTCGACGGTGTAGATCCGCTTGCCGTCGCGCTCGTAGCTGTTCTGCCGAAGGCGGCCCCGCACGTGGACCAAGTCGCCCTTGCTGACGTGCTCGTTCACGTAACCCTGGATCGATTTGGTGAAGATCGTGACCTCGTTCCAGTGCTGGTCGTCCTGCCACTCGCCGCCTTGGTCCTTGAAGGGATAGTTGGCGCAGACGGTAACGCGGACTGTCTTGCCGACCTGCTTGATGGTCCCGACGTGGCCGATGAGGGTGAATTCGGCGATGTTGCGCATAGTCTCTCTCCATCTTGTGGGGCTGCGCCCCGTTGCGATGGCGATCCGTCATGGCCGGGAAGCCGGCACAGAGCCGAAGCCCGCGAGACGCGGGCGAAGGGCGAGCGTAGCGCTGCGTCCCGGAAGGCCGTGAATTTTGGCGCCGCAGGCGCGGGCGCGAGGAATGCCGATCGGGGCCCCGCTTGCGGGGTGATCCGGCAGGGGAAAATTCTCGGGCGGAGGGACCGACGTGCGGGCGACGGCCATAGGAATCCAGCCACGCAACCGGGAGCGCTGCCCGACCGGGAGAGAGGAGCAATCGTCGCCATGCCACCACGACCGCGCGGCGGGCCTAACACCGTGGGCACGAAGAAAAAAGCGATGTCGATGCTTGCTCGCCAAGGACGAGGAGGCGTGGGAAGAGGCGCCGCACGGATTGGCATCGACCAAGGAAAACGGCCATGGACCCGAACGAGCGCCAGCTGCGACCTTTCACGGGATGGGTCCGACGGCACGACCGCAGCGCGAACGTCGGGCGAAAAACCGAGCTCCGCCCGTTGCACAGCGGGCTCGGAGCCCCGGGGTGCCGACGCCTTGCCGAACCACCTGAGGAGGCCAAGCCGTACCACGACACCGCCCGCGCCATCAAGCGGATCGTTTCGCGCGAAGTTGCGCGTTGATCTGCGACATCAGGATCGGGCCAAGCGAGAATTCACCGGCTTTGGCCTTTTCCGTCAGGCCACGCAAATACCCGCCAGCGGAGCGAATCGCCGCGCCGCGTTGCAGGATGCACGCGACCACCACCGCGGCCTGCATTTCGCCCATGATCGCTTGCGCCTCCTCCCAGGCGCTGGGACTGATCCCGAGCATCGACCGCACCACGACCGCGGTGGCCAGCAGGTCACGCCAGTTCGAAATTCCGCCCTTGGCGTACTCCGCGATGTCGGGGCAAGCGTTCATCACCATCCCAAGGGGATAGGCCGTCTCCGCAACCCTCGGCGTTCGTGGTTCTGGCACCGCCCTCCCCGCCCGGCTTCCTCGAAAGCCAGGTTCAAGATCAATTAAGGGGTCTGGATTTGAATTCTGTATATGGCGCTCATTTCGGGACTCATTGGCGCTCATATCTTGTGTTTTGATGTGACTTTCCAGCAGGTTGAGGACGTCGTCAGCCAGTTGCGACAACTCTTCGGCCGCGGCCTCCAGCTGCCCGCGCGTCGCCGTGCGCGGAATCCCCTCGACAATCGAGCGAAAACCGGCATGCACCTCCGCCCAGTCTGCGGGCCCCTGCCCTCCCCTGCGCGTCGGAACGCCCTCCTCGATCCCCGTCGCAATCATCTTGGCGATGTCGCGTCGGCACAGTGTGATGCGCTCGCGGGCCAGCTTTATGGCGCGCGCTTCAGCCTCTACGGCAGCCGCAAGGCTCTGAAACTCCTCCGCGCGAACGACAAGCGGCGAAAGATCGAAGCCAAAGGCGAGCTCGATCTCGCCGGACGCGCCCTTGCGGGCGTAGCGCTTGCCGTTAGGACTGTCCCGCCGGATGACAAGACCCGCGTCGACGAGGACGGAGAGGTGGCGACGCAGCGTCGATGCCGGCATGCCGTGGGCGCGCAGAGAGAGCTGAAGGTTCGAGGGGAAAACGACAAGATCGTCCTCGCCCGTCAGCGCAGTCTCCGGATGGAATGTGAGAAGCGCGTTCAGAACAGAGAGGGCGCGCTCCGTCACGCCGAGGCTCGGCCGCGCCAGACATATGGCGTGAAAGATTTTCCACTTGTGTACGACCTTGTCAGGTGGCCGAGACGATGCGGCGATCTGCGTTGCCACATGGGCAAGCGTCAGTGATCGCCGCCCGAAGGGCGTCGTTGGGGTATGCGGTTCCATATCTTTGCCTCATCCGGGCAAAGGAAAGCTGCTCGCCGAAACGGCGCCGTCTCTCACTTGAGACTTGACTGCGATTCGCGGAAGTGATTCTCTATCAGTCGCCAAACTAAGACAGAGGCTTCCGGGACGGTGACGTTTCGGGGGCCTTTTTCTTTGCCGATTTCAATCCTTCAGTGGGTGGAACGCGGTTCACGCATTACGGCGGCCGCCTCGCGCTGTGCGAGGGCAGCTGCTGCAATCTTGGTTGCAAGGAGGTGTCATGCGCCCTCCTTGGATTTTCGGAATGCCTCGTAGAGATCCGGCAGCCGATCTAGGACGAAATCGCCGAACGAAGGGGCTGCCTTCTCATCGACGCTGAGGATGAATCGGCTGGGACTTCTGTCGATTTTCGCGATTCTCTTCCCGTCGTTTGCAGTCCAGACCGTGGCCTTTGCGGTTTTTCCCTCGCGCGCGGTCAGGATCGACAGCGCCATGCGAAAGCGGTCGTCCGACGATCCTGCGAGAAATTTCGGATTGCCGAGCAAGGCCTCAAGCGTCTTGGCAGGCTTGCGGTCGCCGAGATGCTCGACGAATTCCAGCCATCGACGGCGTCCAACCTTCGGTGCGGGACCGATGGCATCGCTCAGCTCGGCCGGGATCGCGCGATAGATGGAGATCAGGCGCGACAATTCCGTTTTGTCGACGGATAAAGCGGCCATGATCGTATCGCGTTTGAAGTTGCGATCCTCGAGCAATGTCGCGTAGCGCGCGCGTTCGATGAACGAGAGGTCCTCTCGCTCTCCGTTCTCCTTGCCCTGCGCGACCACGAGCTCGTCGTCCGAGAGATCTTGGACAACCGCGCGAACGGGGCGACCCAGTTCCCGCAGCGCTTGAACCCGCCGGTGACCATAAGCAGTCTGATAGCGGCCCGGTTGAGTAGGGTGGGGCCGCAGAAGGGCTGGGACGAGTTGTCCTCTCGTTCTAATCGACTCCTTGAAGGACGCGAAGTTTGCATCCGAACCCTTCATGCGATCGGGGATGATCGAGTCATCGACGAGATCTGCGTCAATCTCGACGACGTCTTGTCCGCTGACCAAGCGTTCGGAAAGAACCTTGGCCGCATCGCGCTCAGCGGATAGCTGCTCAAGAGAGCGGCTCATCGCGCCTACGGCCCCACGCGAACCAAGCGTCGGCACGCGTTGTTCCGGCGCGGCCGCCGCTGCTTCGCCAGCGAGGCTGGAATGACCGCCTTCTATGAGGTCAGCGAGAAGGTTCTTCCGTGCCATCAGGTCCTCCGCCAGGCCGCCCGGATGAGGCTCTCGATTTCGCCGTTGACGCTGTCCAATGATTCGATCGCGCGGTCATAGGTCGAGCGCGTGAACTGCTGCCGCTCCACTTCGTACAGCGTCTGTTTGGTGATCCCGGCGTCGGAAATCGCGGTACTTTTCAGAACCATGTTCGTGAGGACGCGATCGGCGAAGAGCGATCGCATGAAGCTCACCATCTGTGTCTGCGGCCCGTCACTTGGCTCGTATCGCGTGACGAGATAGCGCATCCAATCGTAGTTCGTGGCTCCGCCGGCTTTCGCCACGACAGACATCAGGTCCGAAGTCATGATCAGGAACTGGCACATCGACATGACGTCGAGCATCTGTGGATGCACGGGAATGAGCAGAGCCGTCGCAGCGCAAAGCGCCGACATGGTGAGAAATCCCAGTTGCGGCGGACAATCGATGACGACGACATCGTACTTGCTCTCGACCGTGCCGAGCGCCCGCGCGACACGCGCGAAGAACAGTGGATCGTCTGTTTTTCGTGACGTGAGCGCTTTGGGCGTCTCGTGCTCGAATTCCATGAGCTCGATATTGCCAGGAATGATGTCGAGCCCTGAAAAGTACGTTGGACGGATAATGTCGGCTAGGTCCCTGCGCTCGGCGTCATACCGGATTGCGCCGTACAATGTGCCGTTTTCCTCAACGTCGAATTCGGGCTGATACCCATGGAGCGCAGAGAGCGACGCCTGCGGATCGAGATCAATCGCGAGGACGCGGTATCCCTGCAGCGTGAGATGCTGTGCGAGATGGGCGGCCGTCGTGGTCTTTCCGGAGCCGCCCTTGAAATTGACGACAGCGACGACCTGAAGATGGTCCCCCGCAGATCGCCATGGGCGATAACGGCGAGCGCTCTTGCCTGTTTCGTCAAGATAGGTCCGTAGCGCCTGAATGTCATCGAACGAGTAGGAGCGACGTCCGGATGAACTCGTTTCCGGCTGCGGCCCCTTCCCTTCCAGAGATAACTGGCGCAAATAGCCGTCATTGACGCCGATGAGCTTTGCCGCCTCGCCCGACGAGAATGGTCTCAGTTTCTTTCTCGCTTTCGGGGGAAAGAGCTTTAAGCGGTGCTGCTGAAGTTTCGCGGATAGCTCTCTTGCATCGGCTGCAATAAGCTCATGAATCGCGAGGCGGCCCGCGTCCGGCGTCACTGGGAAAGTTTCGTCCACCCGGTTGTCCACGGTCCGCTCGTGTAGTTACGCCTTCGAGGGGCTCTTACGGTTATAAACCGTGGCTAGTAAGCCCGATTCTACC
This sequence comes from Hansschlegelia zhihuaiae, assembly GCF_004103825.1. Classification (GTDB taxonomy): domain Bacteria; phylum Pseudomonadota; class Alphaproteobacteria; order Rhizobiales; family Methylopilaceae; genus Methylopila; species Methylopila zhihuaiae. Next base: position 2,018 of record NZ_RYFI01000015.1, on the reverse strand, counting down.
GTGTTCCGCAACAAATTAAGGGTTAACGAGATCTTAACGCTGCATGGCTTCGCAAAGATTGCCGCGGCCCACGGAACGGGTGCCGGCGGCGAGTTGACCGGTGTCAACTTTCGGGTGAAGTCGCGAGTTGACACCGGTCAACCCCGATGTCTCGTCCGATGACCGGCGTCAGAGACCCAATCGAGCCGCCCTGCCCTGCGCACGCTCTACCTCGTTATAGTAGCTCGACGCCTGCTGGACGGACCGATGTTGGGACTGCTGCATCGCTTCCGGCAGCCCGATCCCCTGTCGTGCCGCCTCGGTCAGAAATCCAGCGCGCAATCCGTGCGCGGTGAACTCCCTGGGGTCGAGCTCGGCCATCGCGCAGCGACGCTTAACGATCAGGTTGATCGATTGCGGTGTCAGCGCGCGCTCCTCGATCGCCTCCCAACGGTCGATCGCGCGGAAGACAGGGCCCTTCCGAATATCGGCTCGCAAGAGCCACTCCCGCAATGCTTCGACCGGCGGCCCGACCAGGAACACCCTGCCCTCATCGTTGGCGTCTCCAGTCTTGGTGCGGCCGAGCTGGATGGAGATGCACGGCAAGGTCGGAGAATTCGGGTCGCGCGGATCGAGTGGCACGTCCTGCTCCTCACCCAGCTGCTCGACGCGAAGTCGTGCCACCTCGCTCCGGCGCCGCCCGCCGGAGGCGAACGCCACAAGCAAGATCGCGAGATCGCGGGTGTCGGCCAGCCGGTCGGTCGCGCAGGTCGCAGTGAGCTTGTCGAGGACGTCCCGCGTGACGGCGCGCTTGCTCTTGCGCCGGCGTGGCCGCGGCGAAGCCCGCACCGAGAGGCGCACCGCCGACCGAACGCCGGGCGAGCCGAACGACCCCTTCATCCCCTTCCAGCGATGCAGTGTTCCCCAGCTCGCCAGCCGCCGCTTTACGGTGTTCGGCGCATGTGGCCCCTCGCTGCGCAGCAGCCCCTGCGCGCGCAGAGCGGCATCGACTTCCGCGGGCATCCCGTGACGGAGAGCGCGCTCGCGCTCGGACGTGTCCCAGAGATGATGGGCGACAAACTTCAGGGCGAGCGCCTCAGGCGCCGGCCACGGCAGCGCCTCGCCGGTCGCCGCAAACGCCCAGGCTTCGAGATAGGCAAGGTCAGAGGTGAGCGCGCGAAGGCTGTTGTCACCCATGCCTTCCTTGGCGAGATGCTTCAGCGTCGCGACGTCGTCGTCGGTGAGCAGCTGCGCCAGGCGGTCGCGCCGATCCATCGGGAGAATGGCCGAGAGCGTGTCGAGCTCAAGAGCGCGTCGCGATTCGGCGTCGAGAGAGCGACCTTTGACGATATCATCCATGGCGATCCTCAGAACCCGTAGGTCTGCTCGGCCCAGCGCAAAAGCACGACCGCGTCGGCATCGGGCAGACGCACGCGCTGCTTCTTGAGACCGTCCGCGATGGCGAGACCCACATCGGCCTCGACCCAGTGGCCATGCGTCATCAGAAAAAACCAGCCGAAGGTCAGGGAGACCTCGCGATCAATCGCCTCAATGCGATCCATCAGCTGATGGACGGAGGTCTCGGCCGAAATCAACAGGCGCTCACGCGGCATCTTCAGCGGTCGCGGGATAAACCGACTTCGCGCTCGCCCTTGTAGGCGTAGTCGCGGACGTCGAGCGCCCAGTGCGCGAAGACGCGTTGCGCGCGGGCGCTCGAATCTTCCCAATCGCGGAAGAAGCGCGCCTCGCGTGGCACGAACTCGAAATAGTCCGGCACCAAGTCAAGGAACGGCGTCTCGCGCGTCCCGTCCGGTCCGACCTCG
>NZ_RYFI01000015.1:0-168 GCF_004103825.1 Hansschlegelia zhihuaiae | reverse complement strand
GCCCCCCCCGCCGCTCCATCTCGGGGCGCTTGGCCTCACGCTTCTCGCGCTCGACGCGACCGCACCGATCGAGGAAGCTACGGACATGAACGAACGCGCCGCCGGCGCGATCGAGCAAACGGTAGGCCGGGCCGGCGAGGCGAGCCGTGTCGGGGAGGGGCTTGTCCC
>NZ_RYFI01000014.1:144077-145211 GCF_004103825.1 Hansschlegelia zhihuaiae | reverse complement strand
TCCACGTTCTTGACGGCGGCGTCGATCTCTTCGTCGGACGCCGCGCGACAGGGAAGGTCGCGGCGGCGCCGGAAAAGTCGGATGAGCACCTCACCGATCGCCATCATTGGGCGGCCCTCGGCGGCGCGATCGGATAGACCCCGCGCTCGATCGCGCGCGTCATGGCTTCAAGGGTGCGCGAGGTCCCCGCATGCGCCTGCGTCGCCTCGCCAATGGCGGCGACGGCGCTATGCGACACCGCCAGCACGGCGTCGCGGTCTTTGCTCAGATACTCGATGAGCCGGTTCTCCGCGGCCTTCCGGTCGGCCCGCTCCTGGAGATAGGCCCAGCCGAGCGCAAGCAGGCCGAGGCCCGGAAGGCCATATTTCAGAAGCTCGACGATCACCTGGTCCATCATGCTACTGCGCGACGCGCTCGGCCTTGGCGGCGCCTTCCGTGCCGGCGATCGAGCTGTTCGTCGTCACCACGTCGTTCTGGACGCCGGGCAGCTTGGCGATGATCTTGGTGCGCAGCTGGTCGTCGGTCTGGCCGAGGGTCGAGACGGCCTTCGGGTTGTCCCGCTTCACGATCTCGATCGCGTCGTCGATCAACCCGGCCGGGAGCCCGTCCAGCTTTCCGCCGCGCGCAGCGAGCGTCGTGACGAGCGCGCGCAACGTGTTGTCGATCGTGCGGTAAAGGCTCTGGGCAAGCTCGCCGTCCTTCTGCACCTTGAGCGCGCCGACGATCCTCGCCGTCAGCCAGGTCGCGAGCACCGGCACGAGGCCGGCAATGAACAGCAGGAGCCCCGGTCGGACGGCGTCCCAGACCTCGTTCAGAAAGGCTTCCATAGCGGTCTCCATGGCGCGGCCTGGGGCCGGCGCGGTTCAAGCTTCGTTGGTGGTGATCTCGCCGGTCGCGGCCGCCATCGGCGCGACCACGATGTCGCCGGCGGTCTTCGGCCAACGGCAGTCGAGCAGCCGGCCGCGGTCGAGCCGGCTGACCGAGATCGTGTTCGACTGGTTGCCGCCGAGGATCGAGAGGTAGGAGGCGTCGGCGCCGACCACGAAGCCGACATGCCCCTGCGTCCCGGCCTTCGATCCGCGCCAGAACACCGCGACCGCGCCGACGACCGGCTCTGGCGCCTTCACGCCGAAG
>NZ_RYFI01000014.1:140945-144004 GCF_004103825.1 Hansschlegelia zhihuaiae | reverse complement strand
GGGGGGCGGGAGCCGGACGCAGGTCTCCACGAAATCCCCGCACCACGGCAGGATCTGCGGGTCGCCGAGCGTCCGGCCGTCCGACTTCAGAAACGCCTTCAGCGCCGGGTTGCTCTCGTGAAGGCCCATCTTGCGGCGGCCCTCTTGAACCCAGATCGGCTCGCCGACCGTCAGCGCCGGCTTCGTCGGCGCGGCCTTGTTCAGCGCCGCGGTCGTAATCGGCCCCACGACGCCGTCGGCCTCCAGCCCCCTCGCCTTTTGAAAGGCGATCGCGGCGGCGCGGGTCCGCGGCCCCCAGACGCCGTCGGCGTCCCCAGGATTGAAGCCGAGCGCGATCAGGCGCCGCTGGATGTCCAGCACGGTCATGGGCGTTCTCCAGGACATGAAAAAGCCCGGCGCGAGGGCCGGGCGGATCAGGCGTCAGTATGGGTCGATGATCAGTCCGCCATCGACGTCTGGTGCGCCCTCTGGCCGCTTGTGATGAGCGACGGCCCGTCGAGGTGGACGCCCTGCGAATCCCCTTCGAGGATCGTCAGGTCGTCGATATTGTAGGTCCGGAAGTTGAGGGGCGAATCCGACACGAGATCGGCCTGCATAGCCCTATAGCTGTTGGTCTCATCGACCATCTCCGGCGGATCGGTATCCTTCTGGCGGAGAAGCGGCATGACGGTGCGGAACTGATCATGACCGACAATGCCGCGAACCTGCCGGATCATCTCGCGGATGGAGCGCGCCACGGCTGGATGGCCGCTCGTTGGCGTCCGGTCGGCTTCCTGCGACAGGATCGCGAGGGTGTCGAAATAAGCTCCGGGGCCGGCGATCTCAATCAGATTGCGGAGATCGTCGAGCGCGTCGATCCAAAGTGTCTGGACGTCCGTGACAAACGGGTTCCATGTCAGCTTCGGATCGCCGTCCTTGTTCGTGACGAGCGATGTTCCGCCGAGCGAGTGCTTGAGGTTCAGGCGGTCCTTGCCTGCATTGATCGTCCGATCGCGCTGCGAGAACCCGACCTCTGGGCCGAAGCGATGATCATTCACATCGATCTCGTAAGGGAGCTGGGCCGTATTCTCGCCGATGACGAGCTCTTCGAGCCCGCTCCCATAGTTCCGGAACATGAAGGTGCGAGCGATCTTCTCGCCTCGGGCCGGAACGGTCTCTGGACCGGTTAGCCCGCCCTGCGCGCCGAGGTTGGACTGCCCGATCCATAGGGCGATCAGCGCCCTGGCGCTGACGGATGTGAGGGTGGCTGGCATTCAGGTCTCCAGGCATGAAAAAAGCCGCCCGGAGGCGGCGTAGTTTTCGGTCGCAACGGCGAGCGTTCAGTAGGATTTCCCTCATCCAAGAATCCACCGCTCAAATAAGGATGGATCTACATGAAAGTCGCTATGAGCGCGCAATTCTGCATTCAGAGACTCACCAAAACAATATGAAAACTCTTGATTGCGAATATTTGCTAAATCCCAAAAGAAAAACTCAGCGTGGCTTGATGATGTCAAGCACGCAATCCTACAATCTGAACTGGCCCACAATATGTTTGTCATGGCGGCACCAGTCACACCCGCTATTAGCTCAGCCTCTGAGAATATTTCCACCTGCTCCTGAAGACTTCTCTGCTCTGGCCAAATATCAATAAAGCCATTCTGGTGAGCAATACGTACAATTTCGTCTTCGTTAACAAGCCGGCGGCGGCGCGCACCGGGGCGTCGAACCAAAAGTCGGCGCCCCTTTCTCTGAGATTTTTCCGCAACCTCCACGATCTTAGATATTCCAGATGCGTCGTGTGTATGACTATGAATTGAATTCCCTGACATGACAAAAAGTTCTTCAAATAATGTCGAAGAATTTCTCAACCATATAATCTCGTTTTGCGAAACCCCGGCCCACGCCAGCGACGTCAGTCTTAACTTCCGCATCCAATCCGGACTTTTGGGAACAGCAAATTTAAACTCCAGATCCGGATAAGCTGCACGAAATTCGTAAACTCGCGGCACACATTCAGCCAGCCAATGCCCGTAATTCGAATCTCCGGGTTTTCGTAACAGCGCGACCGGCCCAGAAATCCGCTTGATTGGTGCGTTTCCGCGTTCGGCAGTTCCACGAATTGTCTCTGAAATAAGATATCCATCTTCTGTCAGAACGCCGCCGCTTCCGAACACTACCGCGTTCGCCAGACGCGCGATGCGCCCAGAAGGAAGCTGAGCGCTCTTTCGATTAAGCACTTCCTCGCGTTTCTTCCTTACAGACGGAGGGAATATATCGAGATTGGCAGCGGCTGGAGGCTCACTTCGATATGGAAGTCGATTAAGTTCTCGAGTGTATTCGCCTTTTGGCATGTCTAGGAGGCTAACTAGCGTCATTGATTCGCCCGTTCGCGCCCTGACTTGAAAAGATTTTATTGAGGATCGCCTCGCGGCTTTTGAGACTATCCGTGCTAGTGATTTCTATCGCCCCATATAGTTCGTGCATGTCAGGAGACAAATGCATGGAGCTGAATCTGTCCAGGACAGTCTCATAGTTGTCTCTTAAAATCGTAGAGCTACTGTCTAGTCCTGTGCAAAGAACCAGCCCCGTAGGGGGACAATCAAGACATGTAATGCGTATGTCTGGCCTGAACTCACGGATGGCCAACACTACTTTCCATACGTCACCGGTCCAACCAACCGTCTGAGGCTTTCTCTCAGCCCACACGGCTTGTGGAGGGAGGCAATCGTGAAGCGCGACAACCGATCGTGAACTGCAATATCGTTCGGCTCCAATAAAGTCTCGAAGAAGATATTCAAACAAATGCATTCCATCAAGGAATGCCAAATCGATCCCTTTTGGAAAGATTTGCGTCACTCGATCTTTTTCAAAGAACTCATCACTTGTCATCTGGAAAAGATGACACTCAGGCTTCCCCGCCATGATGTTGGCAGTTAAGGCGAAGCGCGGATCAACGCTTATCGAGGCGCACCTGATCTGCGCTAACGACTGCCCCGCATTCGTTCCCACTTCGAGATAACTCTTAGGAGCAATCGCGGAAGTGATTACGCGCATAAAGCGGCGATAGTGAAGGCCTT
>NZ_RYFI01000014.1:128608-140884 GCF_004103825.1 Hansschlegelia zhihuaiae | reverse complement strand
CCCCCCCCCCCGCCGCCACCGTTGAAGGCGGGGTAATCCTGCATCTTTGAGGAAAAAAGCACAATCGGGACATGATGGCGCGGCGGCGAGGCGCGTGGCGAGATCAGTCGACCAACAGCCGGGAGCGGGTCTGCGCATACTCGACGAGCAGATCGAGCATCGCCGACTGCGCCGGATCATGCAGGTTGACGTTGAGCGTGAGCGGCGCCGACGCCTGACCATTGAGCCCGAGAGTCGCTGCGATGTCGGCAGCGCCCCAACGCAGCGACGTCCAGTCCGGCGTCGCGGAGACCGCCGGCGACGTGCCGAGGTTGGGCGAGGTCGCCGTCGACAGCCATGTCACTCCGCCGTCGACCGTCAGCCAGATCTGCTTGGCCACCGGGTCGAAGGCGGCGATGAGATAGACCGCTTGGCCGTTCACGAAGCTCGCCGCAGTCTGCGCCTGAGCCGACCTTCCCGCCCCGTCGCCGATGGTGAGCCTGATGCGGTTGTCGGTCGTGACCTGAATGGAGAAGACCCACGTCCCGCCAGACGACGACATCAGGAAGTTCTGCGTGCTCCCGGCGTCGCGGAGCATCAGGATGCCGACCGAGAAGGCGCCGCCGGGGGGGAGGCCGTCTGCGACGGCGAGCCATTCGGTCGTGCCGAACTGGACCAGGGGCCAGCCATTGACCGTGTCGACTCCGACAACCGGGCGGTTGGCCGCCGTCGCCTGAACGGCCGGATGGCCGTTGTCCGACCGATCGGCGATCTGGCTGATCTTGCCGTCGACCAGCGTCATCGCCGACGCGTCGGCCTCGGGCCACGCCACCACCTTGGCGTTCTGCCCGATGCTCACCGTGTAGTCAGGGTCGGTGAAGCCTTCGAAGCTTCCGACACCGTCGATCTCGATTGCAACGTTCGTCATGGGCGAGGTCCTTTAATTGGAGAGCATTTTCCAGCACTGCGACCAGTGCGGCCGCACGCCGCCAGGGACGATCGCCGTGGGGATTTCGGCGCTGTCGCGGAGGTTGATCCATGTGCCGGAGCGGTCGATGGCGCCGGCCCCCAGCGTGTAGCCGGCCGTCACCATCACAGGACCGCCGGGATCGCTCGACAGCGTGCAGACTAGGTCGAGGCCGTCGATGTCCCAGCCGGCGCCGGAGATCGTCAGGCGGCTCGCGAGGTCAGCCGTGTAGGGGTGGATGCCGAAGTCATCGGCGGCCGGGAACCATGTCGTGTCGAACACCAGCGGTGCTACGATCTGGTTGGGCCAGAACGAGACCCGAAGCTCCGCGCCGACGCGCGTCACGCTCTGCGGCTTAATTCCCTTCCAGACGTCGCCTGCGGGGAGCGCCGGGTCATCGGCCGCGACGCGCGCCAGATCGACGGCGAGCTTGATCTCGGCGTTCCACTCGCCCTCCAGCGCGTAGCCCTTGCTGTAGTTGTGGACCCGGTCCTCCCCGGAGTCCGCCGGCATGCCAAAATCATCCTTGAACCAATAAGGACAGATCCCAAGCACGACGCCTGGGTTCGCCTCGGCGACCTCGTATTGCGCCATGGCGATCTGGTTTCGCGCCAGCCCCGCGTTCTGCGCCGGCGTTTCGGTCTGCGAGAGGATGAAATAAGGAGGAACAGCCTGACCCAAGATCGACATGATCTGCGTCGAGCGCTCCGCGATGTGAGCCTCGATCAGCGAGCGGATCGTCGCCTGAGCTGTCGAACGATTGTTCATGCCGAGCTTCAGGAAGACGTACGGTGCGACGACGGTGCGGTTGCGCTCGGCGGCAAGCCGCTTCGCAGCCAGCGTCGCGATCGTGCCGTTCTCAAACAACCTTGGGCCGGAAGGACCAATGTCCTGAATTGTCGCGCCGCCGCAGCCGTTGGAGTAGGACAGCGTCGTCGCCTTCATGCGCCCCGCCTCGACGTCCCGCGCGCGGCGCCAGGCGAGTGCGCCCGTGAGCTGCGTCGTGACGACAGCCGGGATGTTGGGATTGAGGCTGTCGTGCAGCGGTTCGAGCGATATGAACTCGGAGGGCGGCCGCTCCACGTCGCCGTTGGGCGAGGCGCCGACGTTGAACATCAAACCGAGGAGCTCATCGATCGCGTCAGGGTAGACCGCGGCTTGGCCATCGGCGCTGCCCGAGCCGCCGACGCTGCGGGAGTCCCCTTCCGACATCAGAAACTCGACCGGCCCGCCGGGCTCCGCAGCCGATCCGACACCGGCGAACAGACCCGTCGCGATCAGGTCCTGCGCGAGTTGCGGGCGCGAGGTCTCCGCGATCCGCAGCCGTGTGTGCCCGGTCAGCTTTTCGACGCCGATATAGGACTGCGCCGGCAGCCCGCGGCGCTTGCGACGCCCGACGATCGTCTCAACCGGCGCGTCGGAGCGCGTTCCTACCCGCATACCGACGACTTCGAGAACGCTGTCCCATCCGACGCGCACGACGTAGGAACCGTCCGACTGTCGCAGTCCGAAACGTGTCCCGCTGTCGCTGTCGCCGAGCGTGATCCGCGATGCGCGGGCGGAGACATCGGCGAACCCCTCATTGGCCAGAAGGTTGAGGGCGTCGACGCTCAAATCTGAGAGCTTGCCGAAGACCTGACCCGTATTGCGGTTGAGGGCAAAGACGATCTTTCTGGTCGCGGCGTCACGGATGGTGAACGCCCAGGGGCTCTCGCTTTGTTCGACCACGAGGCGACCCGCGCGAACCCACAGCGCGTCATCCGCCGTCTCTCTCTCCGAGATTTCTTCCGCGAGTCCCTCCCCGAGCGCCGTCACGGCCGTCAACCGCGCATCTTCCTCCGCGTCGAGAGCCGCCTGCAGGCCCGTGACCGTCGAGATCGGCTGAGAGCCGGTGTGGTTCGCCCGGTTCTTGAGGTTCGCGTCAGTGTCGTTCGCCGTCGCGCCAGCCGCGACGCCGTCGAGCTTCGTCTTGTCGGCGCCGGACATGAGGCCCGCCGCGAGCGTGGTGGCGGCGTCCGTCGAAGCCGCACCGATCGCAGCTCGGGCCGCCGCCTCGCTGCCCGCCATGAGCACGCTGCGGCCGAGCGCCGTCGCGTCGTCGATGTCGGTGGCGGAATGACTGTGAACGATCGGGGCTTTGGTCGCCTCCGGGGCGCCCCGGATCTCGGTCAGCTCCGCGACATGGGTCTGATGCGTCGTGCCGTTGAGCACGAGACCGGCCCTGACGAAGGCCGTCCCGCTGGCGACCGCGAACGCGACCTCATCCTGGCCGAGCGTCGGGAATGCGACGCCGTCGAGCCCGAGATAGACCCGCACGCGCTTCGGCGCGTCAGCCGAGACAGGGTTGTAGGCCGCGACCAGCACCGGCCCGCCGCCGAGCGGCGCGAGGTCGCCGTCGAGGCGCTGAAGCCTGACCTCGACCGGCTCCGATCCGGACGGATTTACCACGCGGTCGAACGTCACGTCGAAGGAGTAAATCTGGCCCGGCGCCAAAGCCTGCGGTCGCCCTTGGACCAGATCAATCTTGCCGCCTGCAGCCTCAAGGCCGCGCAGGAGCAGGACATCCCCGAGCCCCTTCGGGCTGCGGACGACGATGCCACGCGCGATCGGCTCTGGGTTCACGCCGCTCCAGTCGGCCGTGTAGCTCCAGCGGCCCTCACCGCCCGGCCGCCCGGGCTCCTTGAGCCCCCAGACGTCGGTCCGAAGCGCCAGCGCTTCATCGGCCTTGGCGTCAATGACGCCGAAGTCGCCTTCCTCTTCAGCCTGCAGTGTGCCTTTGGGGAAGACGTAGCCCCGGCCTCCGGGGAACTTCACATCCTCGACGGCCGTCAGGATATAGACGCCAGGCTTGATCTCGCCCGCCTGAATGGACGTCAGGTCATGCCGGCGCATCTGCCGCCAGTCGTCGTCGGCCTCGACGCCGATGCGCGGGTTGCCGTAAGTGTTGGTGACGCCGTCTGGAACCCTAAGAATGATACTCGTGCCAGGCTGCGCCGTGCGATCGTCGTCGAGCGGAAACGTGATCTTGATGCGATCGCGGCTCGATGTGTCAGTCACGCCAGGGACGTAGGTATCGATCCCGACCCACTCGACAGCGACGGGCGCGCGGCTGCGAACAAGCCCGAGCGAAGCTTCGAGAGCGCTGTCGAATGGCGCGACGAACTCCCAGCCCTCGACGCCGACGGCGCCTGTCTTGCGCCAGTGACCCTCGTTCGGGCCCCCGGGCGGATTGGTCCTGATCTCCGCCGGCGTGTTCGGCGGCGGCGCGACGATCGCATTGAGCTCGGAGAGCAGCTTGACCAGAATGCCGCCGCCGACGGCGACCTCGTTGATGCGGTCCGCGAGCGGCCCCGAACCTGCGAGCTGCGCCGCCAGCACGTCTCGGGATACGCGGCCGAGCTGCCGCGCGCTTCCCACGTCCTGATGGCCGAGCAGATCGTCGGCTGCGGACAGACTCTGTAGATCGGTCGAGTGTACAGTGCCCATGCGGCGCTCCAGCAAAAAGCCCGCGCAGCGAGGCCGGCGGGCTAAACAGGTCGATCGATGCGATAAGGCTCAAGCGGTCAGGAGACTGTGCGGGTCAGGGAGACTGGGCTGTCGCAGAGCGCGCCCTCGCTGTTCGCCGAGGCGAACCAGTATTTGTAGGTTCCTGGCGCGAGCCCGACATCGTTGAAGTCGCGAACGTCGCCGGGCAGGCAGCGGACGTTGAGGATCTGAGCCGCGGCCGCGAAGCTCTGCGCCGTGGTTCCGCGCTTGAAGATCAGCCGCCAGGTCACATCGTCATTGGCGGCACGCGCCGAGAGCTCGACCGTGGTCCCGACAATCGTGGCCGAGACATCCTGCGGCTCGATCGGAGCGTCCTCCGCCTCGATCTCGAACGCCTCGAACACCGGCTCGCCGACGACGTCGTCCTCGTCGGTCAGCACGATCGCGGCCTTGTAGGAGCCCGCCGCCGGCACGTCGAACTCGGTCGGCGACCACGTCAGATAGCCTTCGTGCAGCGGCTCCATGTCGGCGAGCGAGGTCGCGGTGGACGGCCCGAGGAAAATCACCGCGCGGTCGGTCCGCGCCGGCGCGACCCAGGAGAAGCGGAGCCGCTGGCTTTCGGTCCGGTGCTGGACATTGAAGCTCGACGCCACGGGGCCGACCGGATCGGCCTGACCGACGACATGCTCGACGAGCTCGCCCCATGTGAGGCTCTCGACCTCGAGCCGGGTCCGCGCCAGCGGCTGAAGCTCGATCGGATCCCCCTTGGCGTAGACGCCCTCGATCGCCAGCGCGTTCGTGGTGAAGTCGCGCCAGTCGGTCTCGGCCCAGATCGAAGACCCCTGCGGCCGGTGCCGCACCTTGAACTGCGTCGCCTTCGGCAGGCCGACGCCCTGGTCCGCGAACACCACCACGCGCCGTGGAAACACCGGCATCGGCTCGTCGTCGTCATAGACGCTGTCGCTCGACAGGACCCGCTTGATGACGGGCGGCGGCGGCGGCCGCGTATCGTCGGGCAGGATCGAGCCAATGCGTGACGACCAGGGCGGGACCTCGAGATCGTCGAGGATATCGAAGATGTGGTTCGCCTGGTCGACCAGCGTCAGCCGGCCCTCGAAGTCCTGGTTCGGCTCGATCCCCTGCACGACGAGCAGCAGGTCCTCCATGGAGGTCTCGCCGAACCAGGCGAGGTCGTCGATCTCCGGCAGATCGCCCGAGCCGGTCAGCAGCAGGGTCCGAGTCTCGCCCGGCATGGTCTGCACGGGGCGGACCAGCACGATCGTCTTGCCCGACTTGCCGTCCTCGTCGACCACGACGCGCCGGAACTTCACGCCGTAGAGCTTGCCCGCCTCCATGGTGATGGCTTCGGTCAGCGTGACCGCGTTCCCGTCGACGTAAGCGACCTTGCCGCTCTGCTGGGCGCCGTGGATCAGCCGGTGCGACAGCGCGCCGAGCTGCCCGTGCTCGAACATCCGGCTTTCCCAGTCGAGCATGACATTGTGCGTGTCGGGCCGGTGCAGAATGTCGAGGATGAGCTTGTAGCCCCAGACATAGGCTTGCGCCGGGTCGGTCACGCCGGGCGGTTCGATCTCCTCGAAATTGACCGGCTCGACGCCTTCCGGAAGGTCCGGCCTGACGACCTCGCGGATCGCGGTCTTGAAGTCGTTGGTCCTGTCCCGGAACTTGATCCGGAAGCCGTGCCATTCGCCCTCCCGGTAGTCGCGGCTGCCCTCATAGCCCCATGTGTTGTGCGGGGTCAGCGGATAGGCGGCGAGCGGGTCTTTCGCCCGGTCGATCGAGACGCTGTGGAGCCCCTGCTTGTCGGCGATCGGAACCGCCCGCCCGACCGCGCAGACGTCACGCTGCACGCTGTCGGCCGAGACCACCGCGTCGTAGACCTTCGAGAACGTCAGGTTGTTGGCGACGTTGTGCGCGTGCCAGTCCGCCAGCATGTCCTGGTCGAGCCGCTCCGGAGCGACCGCCTTCAGGTTCATCGGCATGGTCTTGAGCCAGCGATGGATGTCCGCCGGGTTGCCGGTCTCGCGCCGAGGCAGATAAGCCCCGGTCTCCTGATCCCAGGCGTCGATCAGCGAGGCGTATTCGGCGTTGAACTCGTCCAGCGTGCCCTTCAGTTGGTTGCTGGCCTTGATCCGGATCGCCGTCATGGCGAAGGGCGCGTCCTCCGGCTGGTTGATCGGGTATTCCGGCAGAATCGACTGCAGGGCGACAATCTCGACCACGGAGTTCGAGTCCGCATCGTCGTCCGAGCTTGTGCGAAGGAACTCGATCTCATAGGCGCCCCGCGCCCCCGGAACCGACTGCTCATATTCGGAGAAGAACGGGGTCGTCTCCTGCCGCTCGAGGTAGAAGTCGGGGAGCAGTATCCAATCCTCTTCGGGCTCCCCCGCGGGCATGATCGGCCGGATTTGCATCCGCACCCGGCAGTTCTGCCGCGACAGCTTCTTCTTCTTGCCCGCGCGGCGGTTGAGCCCTTGGGGGAAGCTGAAGATGACCTTGAAGCGCTCTGTGTCGGGCTCGGTCTCCAGCACCGTCGGCTCGGAGAGCGGCCCATCGTCCCCTTCGACAGCCGCCGCCTCGCGTTCGGTCAGACGGATCCCGTGGCCCTTCTGGATCACCGTCTCTTGGCACAGCGTGAAGGGCGAGTGGTCGGGCTCTCCGATCACCACACCGTTTTCGTCGAGCTCGCAGAAGCCGCGGCGCTCGATCTGGTAGAAGCGGCTGTCGAAGCGAGACAGCAGCCGGTCGCCGATCTTCTCGTTCCAGTAAGCCGAGGGCGAATAGCCGGAGATGAAGGCGCAGGTGAGATAGACGTCGTCGTTCTCGACGTCGATGTAGGGCGTGAAGAGCGGCTTCGGCGCATAGCGATGCCGAAGGCCCGTCGGCAGCGGGACGGGGCCGCCGATGTCGAGGACGTTCTTCCACCCCTCCAGCGTGTTGAAGGTCGACTGCTTGTCGCTGTCGCTGCGGAGCGGGACGAGCAGGTTGACGAGGAAGTTGCCGGCCATCGCGAGACCGGCGGCGAGCAGGCCGGTGCCGAGCGAGGTGGCAAAGAAGCCGCCGAGCAAACCACCCAGCGGCCCGGCGATGGCGAGCGCGGCGATCGAGACGACGATCGAGAGGATCTGGCGTAGCCCGCCGCCGGTCGGCGGGTCGGTGATGACGAGGAATGCGCCCGGCTTCAGCCTGATCCGGCCCCAGTCTTTCGGATCGAGGACGTCGCTCGTGTCGCGGCCATGCAGCACGACGCGCAGGCTGGCGCGCTCCGCCTCCGTCAGCCGCGGCGTGCGGGCCGCCACGGCCTCGGCGACCGTGCAGCCCGCCTTGATATCGACGCCTTCGGTCCGCTTGCCGTCGATCATGGCGCGCTTCAGCACCCGCACGTCTGCGCGCGGCGCCTTCAGCCCACCGTCAAGCCGCATAACGGTCCGCCAGCAGCTCGTGACGCTGGAAGCCGATCAGCAGCTTGGACCACAGCCCCTTGTCGTAAGGCTCGGGCGTGACGACGCCGGCGGTGCGGCTCGCATGCAGCATCAGGCCGGGCCGGATCACCAGGCCGACATGGGTCGCGGTCATGCTCTGCTCGCGGATCTCGTAGAACCAGGCGACGTCGAATTCGCGCTCGGCGCCGCGCTCGACCTCGACCCAGGGCCCCACACCGAACGCGCCGCGGAACAGCGCCTCTGCGGCGGCGCGCTCCATGGACGACGGCCGCCCACGATGCGTCTCGACCTCGATCGATTGGACCTCGCGGAACGCCAGCCAGACGAGCCCGCGGCAGCAGAGACCGTCACGCGTGAATCCGTCCTCGGCGAACGGGACGCCGCGATAGTCGAGAGCCCAGGCTGTCATCAGAGGCGTGGCGAACCGGACGGCGTGCCGAAGGCCTTCTGCAATTCGCGTGACGTCGCTGAGCCCTGACGACGGAGCGCGTCGCCGACCTTCTCATCGAGGATGACGTCGATCGACCGGCCGCCGTCACCTTCGCGCTTCACGACCCTTGTTCCTGCCGGCGCGCCATAGACGTTGACCGTCACCTCGTCGGGTTCGAACGGGTCGCCCGCGAAGAACCACCCGGCGGCGCCGATCGCGATAGCCGCCACCGCATCGTTCCAGATCAGATGCGGCACGATCGTCTGCGCGAGCGCGATCGCCACGGCGCCGAGCGCCATGCCCAAGTAGAACAGCTTCATGATGGTCAGCCCATGTTCCGGAGCGCGGGGCTCACATTGACCGTAAGCCGGTGGCGTACGAGCGGGATGTTCTCGAGCGTCGGGTAGCCGATCTTCAGCGAGGCGACGTCGTCATCCCATGTGGCCTCGACGACCTCGAGACCGGGCCACGACTCGACGACCTCGTCTGGCCGCGTAGTGAAGATTGTTTCGAGGTCGAGCGCGGCGCGGTTGATCGACGATCGCACCGCCGCCACGACCGCCGGATCGACATTGTCGGTCTCGATGGCGGCGGCCGGCAGCGCGTTCATGTTCACGCCCGGCAGCGAGACCCGCATCGGCAGGTAATCGTAGGTCTGACCGCGCGAGACGAGCCCATAGCGCAGCGGGTCGACGCTCAGCCGGACCGCGGCGTCGGTGCAAAGCAGGATCGGGTCGCCGACCACGGGCGTGATCGTCAGCAGCCCGACCTTCACGGCGGCCGAGTGCTGCGAGGTCATCTCCCGCGCGGCGTAGAGCGGCAGCTTCTTCGGCATGTCAGGGCAGGATCGTCAGGAAGAAAGGCACGCGGAAGAACACCCCGGAGGGCTGCGCCTGCTCGGGCGGCGAGCCGGGCGTGAACCTCACCAGCCAGACGGCCGAGATCGCGAGCGCACTGTCGTCGTCGACCATCAGCGCCGACCCGTCCGGGGCCGCGAGTTCGACCCCGTCATAGACCTGGTCGCGGATCAGGAAGGGCAGATTGCCGTTGCGGGTCTCCTCGAAGAAGAACCGGTCGAAGCGCGCGAGGCCGCCGCGGTCGACGCGGATCATGCACTGGACGGGCTGCTCGCCCATGGAGGCGAGCGCGCGCGTCTTGTGGACGCCGGACGCCATGCGGCTCGCATGCACGAGGTCCGGGTAGCCCCGCCTGAAGCCCTCCTCCCGCATCTTCTGCGGCAGCTCCGCGGGCCAGAGCGGAAGCGTCATCAGCCGAACTTCCTGACGACGGGCCGCGCGCCGAAACTGCTCCTCAGCCCCTGGCTGGTGGCCGAACCCGGACGCTTGACGGCGTCCGCCGTCATCTCGTCGACCATGACGCGCAGAGACCGACCGCCGCGGCCGTCATCCTGCCGCTCCGTCGTCACCCTCGACCCGTTGTTGTTGTGGATCTCGACCTTCAGATCGCCGCCGGCCGGAGCCTGAGCTGGCTGGCGGACGAGGTCCGACGCCATGATCCGCAATCCCTGCTCCGCCTGGCGCTCCTGCGCGATCCGCACCGGGATCGACCGTCCGTCGGCGAGCGGCACATAGGCCTCGGGGGTCGCGCCCTCGCCGAACTCGGAATACATCCGCGCATAGGCGACGCCGCCGGCGCCGTAGCGGCCGACCGTCATCGACCCTTCGGGACCCATCACGCCGCCCTCGGCGAAGCTGAACAGCGACAGCAGCCAGGAGAACAGCCCGCCACCCTGCGCGCCGCCGGCCGGGACGCCGGCCGCCGGCGCGGCGACCTGGGGGACCGACGCCGCACGGAACGCCGAGCCGAGCGTCTGGGCGAAGCCCGAGACGCCTCCCGCAGCCTCGCCCGAACTCGAGCCGAGCGTCGTGATCTTGTCGCTCGCCGCGGTCGCGGTCGCGGCGAGCCGGTCGTTCGCCGCCAGCAGCCGGGAGGCCGCGACCTTGTCGTCCTCCATCTGGAAGTTGACCTTGTCCGCGACCGTGCCCCAGGCCCCGCCGGCCGCGGCGTCGGAGCGGTTGTAGAGTCCCGGCCGGCCGGCGTTGACGGTCGAATACTGGTCCATCAGGCCCATGCCGGGTCGCCAGCCGCGATCCTCGAGATAGTCCCCATAGGCGCGGACCTGCTCGCCGACCGGCATGCCGCGATAGATCCCGTGCCTCGCCCGGACGTCGGGCGAGGCCTGGAACAGGCCGCGATGCTCGCCCCAGCGCGTCGTCGGACCCTTCTTCCACGGGTCGAAGGTGCCGGCGGTCTCGTAGGAGAAGATCGTCGCCGCGTCCTCCGCTGGCACGCCGCGCGTCGCCTCGAGGTGGCGGATCGCGCCCGCGAGGTCGGCGCGGTAGCTCGGATCGGCGGGCGAGGTCGCGGCGAATTGCGACCAGCTTTCCGCCACGCGCGCCGGCGACGTCGAGGCGGCGGACGCAGGAGCCGGCGTCGCTGGCGTCAGGTTCGGCAGCGGCGCGCGGACGATCGCGCCCGGTCCCGCAAGCGCGACCGCGCCGGCCGGCGTCGCTGGCGTGGGCGTGGGCGCGACCGCTCCCGGGGCCGGCGGGAAGAGCTTATCGCCGAGCTGCATGAAGGCGTCGGCGAGCGGCTTCGCGACGAGGCGAGCATAGATCATCCGTTGGATCATCTCGGCGATCGAGAGGCCCATGGATTTCAGCGTCGCCCCGACCTTGCCGCCCGTGTCGTCGAGCTTCATCAGGTCGTCGGTCAGGCGGTTGACGATGTCGGTCGCGCCCTCGTCATAGAGGCCGCGCAGGTCGCCGCCCTGCTGAGAGAGCCGGGAGAGGCCCGAATAGGCGGAGGCGCGCGCCTGCGTCGCCGCGTTCGACTTCTCGACCTCGTCGCGATATTTCGCGAGCGCGGCGGTCGCCATTTCCTGGCTGATCGCGCCATTGGCGACCAGCTCGTTCAGCTCCTTCTGCTTGAGCGCGACGAGGCCGGAGACGTCGCCAAGCTCGGCGCGCACCTGCGCCGCCTCGCGCTCGACCCGTTCGGCCTCGCGCAGCGCCCGGGCGGCGTCCGTGTCGGCCGAAACCGCCTTCAACTGCTCGGAACGATATTTCTCCAGCGCGGCGGTCGCCTGTTCGGTCGTCAGCGCGCCGCGCTCGACCAGGGCGTCGAGCTCGCGCTTCTTGATCGCCACGAGGCCGGAGACGTCGCCAAGCTCGGCGCGCACCTGCGCCGCCTCGCGCTCGACCCGTTCGGCCTCGCGCCGGCGCGCCTCGCGGGCGGCGTCGGCGCGCTTCGTCTCGGCGTCGGTCGGTTCGGGACGCGCGCGGGGAACCGGGACGCCGGCGGGGGCCGTGTCTCCGTCGCTCGGGACGGCCGGCGGAGCCGGGGGCTCGCGGTTCATGCCGAGGCCGCGATTGCGCTCCCGCTGCGCCTCCTGCTCCCGTTCGAGCTGCGCCTGAAGGACTTCGACCCGTTTGCGGAGGTCGGCCGCGACGGCGGCGTTGCCGGTGCGCTCCGCCTCCGCGAGTTGGCTCCGCAGCGTCTGTAACGCCTGCGTCGTCTGCGTGACGGCGTCGCCGACGATCGGCTGCGGCGCGGCCGCCATCTGCGCCAACAGGTGAGGCCCGAGAGACAGCGCCTTGTAGGCTTCGGCGAGATGGCTCGCGAAGGTCGCAGCCCATCCCGCCAGATCGCTCATCAGCGGCACGAGGTCGGACGCCGCGACCAGCAGCTGCGTCTTGATGATCGCGGCCGAGACGTCGAGCTTGTCGCCGAGCTCCTCGGTCCGCCGCAGCACGTCCTCGGGCACCAGCAGGCCGAGATCCTTGGCCTGACGCACCATCTTCTCGACGTCGCCGCCCGCCTCCGCGAAGGCCCGTCCCATCGCGACCCCGCTCCGGCCGAAGGCCGCCACCGCGATCGCGGCCCGCTCCTCGGCGGTCGCGGCCTCGGCCAGCGCCTTGGCGAGGATGCGG
>NZ_RYFI01000014.1:114434-128589 GCF_004103825.1 Hansschlegelia zhihuaiae | reverse complement strand
GGAGGCGGCCCCGCTCCGCCTGCGTCGTGGCGTTGCGGATCGCCTCCGCGGCGGCCGGATTGTAGGCCGCGAGCTTCTCGTAGAGATCGCCCTGCCCGGCCGCCGCCTGGCCGGCGTTGACCGCGAAGCGCTCCAGCGCGGCGTTGAGCTGCTCGGTGCTGACGCCGGCCGTGAGAGCCGCAGCGGCGACGCCCTGATAGGCGTCGGTGGACAGACCGGCGTTGGCGGCGTCGTCGACGACGTTCGAGAAGGTCTCGATCGCCTCGCGCGCCTGTCCGATCCCCGCCACGATCGCCGCGGCCCCGGCGGCGACGCCGACGCCGGCGGCGATCCCCGCCGGTCCAAGTCCCCGCAACAAAGTCAGCCCCGGCCCGAGCGCGCCCGACGCCGTCGCCATACCCTCGACGCTCGACCTCACCTCCTGCACGGCGGCCGAGAGCGCGAGCGCCCCCTGCGTGGGCGCGCGGGACGCGTCGTCGAGCGCGCGGAGCGCCCTCTGGCCCTCCTCGCCGACCTCGCGGAGCGCACGGCGCACGACCTCGCCGTCCTTGACCGCGAGGCGGATCGAGACCGTGCCGCCCGTGCGCTCAGCCATGCGAGGTCTCCCGGCGTTCGGACAGCGCCCTCAGCGTCGCGGCCTCGCCGCGCTCGAGGCAGTGGCCGAGCGCGGCGGGATCGCAGGAGGGCGAGGCGGCGATCGCCGCGCCATAGTCGAGCCCCGTGACGCGGCCCTCGAGGCCGGCGCGGCGCCACATGCCCGGCAATGTCAGGATGTCGGCTGCGCGGCGGCCTTCCGTCGTCACTGGCGCGAACTCGCGCTCGGGGCATCGCCGGCCGTCCGAAGACCGTCCGAGGACGGCGCAGGGCTCGCCTTCGTCGCGGCAGGCGCGGCAGTAGGAGAGGCCGTCCCGCGCCCGCCAGTCGGCGAGACGGCCGATCCTTCCCCCTCGTCGAAGACCTCATGGACGCGCCGCAGCGCCGCCCGCACGATCCGGCCGGAGACCGCCGGGTCGGCCATCAGGAGCTTGACGGTCTCGGGCGTCGGCTCGGCGAGGGCGACACCCTCCTGGTCGCCGATCCCGCCCCAGGCGACGACGCAGGCGGCCCCGATCTCGAGATGGAACGCCCAATCGCGGATCGCGGCGTGCGCGGTCCTGCCCGACACCGAGTCGGGCAGAGCGAGCCCCAGCGTCTCGAGGGCGAGCCCGCCCTCCTCGATCGCCTGCGCGACAGCCGCGCCGTGCGCGACGGCGGCGTGATAGTCCGCGAGCGACGCGCAGCGGACCTCGACCCATGCGTTTCCGTCGAGATCGAGCCGCTCGGGCGTCCGCCCGACCGACGTCCGGAGGCGCAGCATCAGGCGTAGGCCGTCACGGCGTTGACCAGCGTCGCGGTCAGCATCGGGGCGGCGGCGGTCTGCTGGCCGCGGAAGTTGAAATGCTGCTGCAGCTTGCCCGGCCCTTCGATCTGCAGGCCGGCGCGCTCCAGCCGCATCAGTCCCGACAGCGCGAGCGACAGGCCGGCGCCCGCCGAATAGCGCACCGTCATGGCGAGGTCGGTCTCGGCGCGGGCCTGGCTCTCGAGGTCCGCGTTCAGCCATCGGACCGTCATGGAGCCGGTCCATGACGCTTCGCGATCGCCCGGCGCCCAGCCCGAGACCGCGTCGGAATTGTCGACATAACGCTCCTCGGCGAGCGCCGTGTCGTAGGTGCCGTCGAAGCTGATCAGCGAGGCGACGGGCGTCCCGTCGAGCAGCAGCTCGCCGCGGGCGGCTGGAAACGGCGCGGCCGCGAGCGCCGCTTCCCGGGCGATCTCATTCGTGGCGATGTCGGCGCCCGTGAAGACCGCGTCGTCGCGGCCCCCGACCTCCATGGTGACGCGCCGGAAGCCCGCCGCCTGGCCGAGCTGGAAGCGCTGGGTGCGGCCGACGATTCCGAGATGGTGCGACAGACGTCCCGTCAGCTTCTGCTGGATGGTCTTGGAGGGCAGGACGAGCTTGCCGGAGGTGAAGACGTGGGTCTTGGTCGTGGTTCCGGACACGGAGGCCGCGCCGAAGAACAGATGCAGCCAATGGCCGATATGGTTGAAGTCGAGCGGGACCTCGATCGAGCCGTTGGCGGCGACGAGGCCGGGAGCGGGGGCCGTGGCGTCGCGGCCGTTGTTCGCGCCGCCGCCGAGGATCGGGTCGTTCTCCAGCGGCTTCTGGCTCGAGATCCTCGACGTGTAGACGCGGGTGCTGGCGATCGGGCCGTCGGGCGCGACGCCATAGTCGTCCTCGGTCCCGAGCCCGAGCTCGAGCGTCTTGCCGATCGGCGTGTCAAGCGTCGACATGGGTCATGTCCTCACGGGTTCGGATGGGTCAGAACGGGCGCGGGCTGCGCGCCAGCATGCGGATCGTGACGAGCGCGGCCTTCGATCCCTCCGCGCCCTCGATCGCGAGATCGACGGGATCGAGCCGCTCGATCTCCGCGTCTGTCACGGCGCCGTCGAGCGCGCGGTCCGCGTCGAGCGCGTCGTCGATCGCGATCAGGACCTCGTCGAAGGTCGCGTCGCGGCGCGCATCGTCGGCGTCCGCCACCACGAGCTCGATCTGGGCGCGGATCATCAGCTCGTAGCTGCGGGGCGACAGCAGTTCGACGTCGATCTCGACGCCGGCGTCGCGCAGCGTCGCGAAGATCTCGCCGCCGGCGGGCAGCGCCTTCATGTCGCTCAGCGCCGAGACATTGCGGCGGAAATCGTCGACGCCGAACGGGACGAAGGCCGGCGCCAGCACGGCCGCGAGCGCCGCATAGGCGGCCTCGGAGATCGACGCCATCAGCTCCGCTCCTCGTTCGCAAGGGCCTGGGCGAGCGAGCGCGCCGCGATGTCGGGCCACTCGGCCTCGAGCGCGCGGGCGACGCCCGCGATGTCGAGGCGCTTCCGGAGCGTCGTGAACTTCACCAGCACGAACATCACCAGCCGGTCGACCTTCCGGGGGGCGCGCTTCAGCCCCAGGACCGAGCGCGCCCGCCCGGTCTTTGCGCTGCGGCGGGCGTTCACGACCGCGAGGAAGGTCCCGCGGCTGAGCAGAGATGGCACATAGTCGAAGTCGCCGAAGCGCTCCTCGACGGCGCCGGGCGACATCCGCCCGCGGCCGCTGCGCGGCACGTTCTCGGTCGGTATCCAGAGGAACTTCTGGCCTCCGACGGGACGGATCACGGCGCCGCTCTCGAAGGCCGAGATGATGCGCGGCGCCTTGGAGAAGATGAACGCCGCCGGCGACAGCGTGCGGATTCCGGGCCGCGGATAGACCACGCCGCGCACGCTGTTGGCGAGGCGCTGGCCAAGGCCTGCGCCCGTGACGTCGGCGCGAAAGCGGTCGCGGCCGACGCCAGCCGCGATCCCCGCCGCGCCGTAGAGCCCGCGCTCCGCGACCGCGAGCTTGCCCTCATAGAACTGCTTCAGGTTCCCGCCGCCGTCCAGGAACCAGTCGAGCCGCAGGCCGACCATCTCAGGCGGCCTCGACGACGCAGGTCCAGATCCGCCGCAGCGAATCCTTCCTCTGGGGATCGCCGAGCACCCGCCAGCTTCCGGCGGGGGCGCCGGCGTCGTCGAGCAGCGTGAAGACGCCGCCCTTGACCGGCTGGGGCACGTCGAAGCCGCGGACGTCGAGCCGCATGGTGCGCGTCGTCACGCGCGACTGGCCGACGTCGAGATCCTCGTCGGGCGAGACCACGACGACCTTGCACGGGACGCCGCCGGAGGCGCTCGGCGCCCGGTACTCCGCCGGCGCCGCGATCGCCCAGAAGGCGGCGTCGACGGCCTTGTCGGCGAGGTCCTGGCGCATGGCGGCTCCTTCAAACGCGATGGGCCGCCCGAAGGCGGCCCGTCGCGAGACGTCCGACGTCTTAGGGTCAGCTCGTGGTGAGCTCGACCAGCGTTTCGATGCGGCGGGGGATCGCCAGCGGGTTTGATTGCGTCATGAGCTCGACGCCCGCGCCATGGTCGAGGATCTTGGGCGAGATCAGCACCTCGATCCCCGGAATGTTGATGTAGCGGACGTCGTTCGGCGGCGCGTCATAGGTCGCGAAGGCCGACTGGGTACCGACCGGATAGGCGTGGCCCTTGTTCGCGGCCACGAAGGGCTCGGAGGTGAGCTCGCCGATCGCGTTCTTGAGCGGCGCCGTGCCGCGATACTCGCGGAACATGATGGTCTGGAGCTCGAAGACCCGCCCCCACTGACCGCCGAGATTCTGGCGTTCGGTGCTGGCGAGCTGGCCGGCGTTCTGAGTCTGGAGCCAGTATTTCTCGACGTTCGGGTGGCCGACGAGCTTTCCGAAGAAACTCGGACTCACGATCGCCTCGACGCCCGACGAGGTCTCGCCCAGCAGATTGTCCTGCACATGGGCCAGCACCTCCTCGCACTTCGCGTTGACGTCGGTCGCGGTGTTGTTCAGCGCGAAATCCACCACCTTCTTCGTGATGTCGAAGGTCGCGAACAGATCGTAGAGCGTCCGGCCCGCGCCGTCCTTGATCAGGCCCTTGAGCGCGCCCATGCGGACATATTCGCGGGTGATGGCGTGCTTGCCGCGGATCGTCCTGAGCCTCTTCGCCATCTCGTCGTCCATGGTCCGCGGCCGGACGCCGGCGCGGCCGAGGACCGTGACCATGTTCTGCAGGTCCTTGGGCGTGATCAGGTCCATGTGAGGGAAGTGCGGGATCTCGAAATAGATCGCGCTGCCCGGCTCGCGGTCGGCGACCGTGGGCGGGCCGCCGCGCTCGACCGCGGGCAGGACGGTCAGCGTGTCGCCCTCGCGGCGGATCTCGACCAGCGTCGAGATGACGCCCTCGGTCGGGAACAGATTGAGGGCGTTCAGCAGGCCGTAGAGGTTCGGGACCCGGTTGACCTGCTCGGTCAGCTGGATCGAGGTATAGGGGAAGACGATCTCGTCCATTGGAGCCTCTCCTTCTCAGGACGTGGGAACGGCGCGGCCGGAGAGGTCCGGGGCGCGGGACGGCTAAGCCCGCGCGGTCCTTGAACCGCGCGGGTCGATCGGATGGGAGGCGGCGGGCGGCCTAGTAGCCGACGCGCACCAGGACGCCGAGATCCTTAAGCTGCTTCACGGCCTTCGCGATCTGGTCGTCGGTCGCGCCGGCGGGCCAGACGAGGCCCTGGCGGCGGACCACCGAGCCGCGCTTGGAGAACACGACGCCGTCGACATTGTCCTCGCCGTCGAGCGCGACGGTCTTGATCAGGCTGACCCCGCAGGCGTTCTGGCGGCCGTCGGTCGCCGAGAAGTCGATCGCGGTGAGCTTCTCGGACGGGGCCTCCTTGTCGACCGTGATCGTGAAAAGGTCTCCCGCGACGAAGTCGGTCGCGCCATCCGCGATCGTGAAGCGCACCTGCTTGGCGTAGGCCACGCCGACCTTGGCGGTCCCGATCGTCACGCCGTCCGGATCCTCGACCGAGAACGTCCCGCCATTGGTGGCGGGCTCGGTGCAGGTCACCACATAGACGCCGGTCTTGGCCGTCGATGTGGTGGCGGGCGTCGCCATGGTCAGCACGCCATTGCCGGTGTTGCCGGCGTCGGCCGCGACGGTCGCGGTCGCGGCGCCGTCGCCGGTGATCGCGCCGAGGACGGTTCCGATCTCGACCTCGCGGTCGCTTCCTGACCCGGCCAGCAGAGTGCCGGTCTCCCGGCTCCAGACGGGATTGATCTCCCATTTGAGGACGTCGGTCTCGACCTTCGGAGCCGACGCGGTGTGCGTGCGCAGCATGGACTGCCTCCTGTTTCAGGCGCGGCGGCGCCGGTTAGGGTTTGATTGAGACGCCGCGCTCAGGCGCGGCGCTTCTGGGCCTCGTTCATGCGGTCGATCGCGGCGCCAAGGCCGGCGCCGGGCTTGTCCGGCTCGCTCGACGGGTTGAGTCCCTTGTCGCGGTCGGCCATCGCCTCGCCGAGGCGCGAGGCCTTCGGCGCTTCGGCCAGCATCTCCTTGGCGTCCTGGACCGAGAGCGCGCCCTTGCCGGCCTTTTCGGCGAGCTTGCGGGCGAGCTTCTCGCGACCCTTGGCCTCGGGCAGGTCGAGGACCGCCATGGCGGCGCTGAGACAGTCGGGCTTCGCAGCGGGCTTGCCGGAGGATCCGGCCGCCGGCGCATCGGCGTCGGACGCCTCCTCGTCGTCGCCCTCGTCGTCATCCTCTTCCTCGAGGATCGCCTTGATGCGGCTCAGCTTGTCGTCCGCAGCGGCCTTCTCTTCCTCGTCGCCGCCCTCGGATTGCGTCTCGAGCGCGGCGATCATGGCGGCGTCGATCTTCGCCATGTGTATCTCCTTCGATGACCGGGACGCCGCGCGCGAAGCCCCTGCCGCAGCGGGCGTCCCGGTTCCGTCGGGAGGCGACAGGGATTGGATCAGGGCGGCGGCCGCCGCCCGCTCGGTCATGATCTCGTCGACCAGGCCGTGCGCCCTGGCGGAGAGCGCCGGGTCGCTGTGATCGGCCAGAAAGTAGCGGGCGTCGAGCGCCTTGACGGCGTCGGCCGAGACGCCGCGGCCGCGCTCGACGACGCCCGAGAACCGGCGCGCGAGCTCGTCGACGTCGGCCTGCCAATGCGCGCGGGTCGCGTCGTCGAGCGGCTTCCATGGCGCGCCCATGGTCTTGCCGGGCGAGGACTCGAGCGCCTCGACCTTCAGCCCCCAGTCCTTGAGCATCTCGCTCTCGTCGACATGGACGATGACGACGCCGATCGAGCCGATCTCGGCCTCGCGGCCGGCGAGCACGCGGTCGCAGGACGCCGCGGGGCCGTAGGCGGCCGAGCAGGCGAGGCTCGCGGCATGAGCCCAGATCGGCTTGCCGCCATTGCGCGCCGAGCCCTCATAGATCTCGTCGCAGAGGTCGAAATTCTCGGCCACGAGCCCGCCGGGCGAGTCGACACGCAGCAAAATTCCTGCGACGCGATCATCGGCGCGGGCGGCGCGGATCGCGGCGCCGATCTGGCGATAGCCGCCGTTCCATTCGTCGGTCCACCAGTCGTAATAGCCCTTTGGGGTCAGCACGCCGCATACGTCGATGACGGCGATCGGCCCTATGAGCGCGAAGCCCGCGCCGAATTCGACCTCGGCGGCCCAGTCGACCAGCGGACGGAAGGCCTCGGGCTTCGCCGGCGCCTCCTCCTGCGGAGCGAGGCCGACCGCGCCGGCGAGCGCCGAGATCAGCCCGCGGCGTCGCGGCCGCTCGCCAGACAGCAGCCGGGAGGCCTGGGCCCGCGCCGCGCGCGGCTCGAGCAGCAGCGCCCGTCCCGGCGTGCGCAGGGCGAGGTCGAGGTCGTTCATGAGAGCCGTCCCCTCAGGCGGTGAGGTGCTTCACGGCCCACATGACGGCCTCTTCCACCTTGGTTTTCGCGAGCGACACCTCTCGGCTGGAGCCAAGCAAAGCGATGCGATCATGGAAGGCGAGACCCATATCCTTGATCTCCTGCATCGCCCGCTTCTCCTCGTCCGAAAGCACCCGGTAAGCGTGGCGCATCACGTTGTTCACAGTCCGGTCGTCGGACATGCTCTGGACGGTCGTCATGGCTATTCCTTCAGCTCAGGCTGCTTCGCGTTGTTTGGAGTCGTCTTCGTCTTGGTCCGCGTCCGTGGTTTCCCGCGCGGGCGCCGAAGGCGCCGCGACCGTGTCGTCGGGCAGCGCGACGTTCGCGTCGCGGAACGCGGCCTCCTCCCGGGCGGCCTGCTGCAGGTTCAGCATCCAGTCGCCGCCCTGCTCGGCCGCCTCGCGCTCATAGGTCGAGATCCGGCCCCTGATGCGCAGGATGGCGGCCTGCGCCTCCTTCACAGGGTCGACATAGCCGCGGCCCGGACCGACCCATTCGGCCTGGGCGTAGGCCGCGGGCTCGTCGTAGAAGTCCGGCGCGCCCGCCGGCAGCTCGACCTCGCCGGTGTCGATCGCGTCCTCCAGCCATGCGGCGTAGAACGGATGCACGAAGCCCCAGACGATGACGGCGCGCAGCCGCTGGATCGTCCGCCAGGTCTCGTTCAGCGCGGCGCGGGCCGAAGAATAGTTCGTCGACGTCCAGTCCATCGACAGCTGCTCGTAGGAGATGCCGAGCGAGGCCGCGAAACCCTGCAGGAACGCCTTCTGGAACGCCGGATAGCCCGACACCTGCCGCGGCGTCGAATTGAGGTCGAGCCGGTCGGACGGGAACATCGTGACGAAGCGCGCCTCGTCCATCAGGCGGCGTTCGCCGTAGAAATCGGTGCGGGCGGCGTTGAACGCGCCCCAATCCTGCTGCCCGTCGGTCGAGCCGAGCGCCTCGGCGGCGTATTCCGACCCCATCTGGGTGTAGATCGCGCCGACGATCGAGCCGTTCAGCGCCGCGGCCTTGACCTCGGCCTCGGAATATTTTGCGAGCAGGCGCTGCTTGACGAGCGCCGCGGTCAGCCGCGACACGCCGCGGCGCTGCCCGGGGCGGCGCTTCTCGAAGAGATGCAGAACCTTGGGCCGCTCCCAGTCGCCCAGCCGCTCGAAGCGTTCGATCCGGGTCCAGGCCTGCGATTTTGCGCTCGCGAACCAGTCGGACGGATGCCCGTCGCGAAAATGATAGGCGACCGCCGCGCCATTGGCGTCGCATTCGACGCCCCCGCGGATCGTCTCGTCGTCCGGCGCCCCATGGGGGTTCGACAGGCGGTCGGCGTCGACCATCTGCAGCGCGGTCGCAAACGGCCATCCGGCCTTTGGAAGCCAGCGCAGCACCGCGCAGGCCTCTCCGGTCGCGACCAGCTCGCGCGCCGCGAGGCCGAACAGACCGACGACCGGCAAGGCGCGCTCAGCGTCCGCCCGGAACGTCGGGTCATTGGCGTATTTGCGCCATCTGGCCTCGATTCTCAGCGCGAGCGCGTCGGCCTCGGCCTGGCTGATCCCGAGCGAGGCGGCGTCGGGCTTCGCCGAAAGCCGGAACGTCGCCCCGACCGTCATATCGACCATGCGGTCGACCGCGGCCTGCGCCCAGCCGTCGTTCCGCACCAGGTCGCGGATGCGCGCGACCGAGAGATCCCGCTCGTAGAGCCATTCGGCGTCCGGCGACAGCAGAGGCGGGACCCATCCGGCGACCGCCTGGGCGCCGAGATCGGCCGACTGATGCGCGCTGCGGGAAGCGGCCGCCATCGGGCGCGACCCGGCCGCGACGCGAATGCGGGGCTTCGTCGCGCTCATCGCGATCCGAAGCCCGCATAGACCGGACGGACCGGCGAGGGACATCCCGTCAGCCGGGCGCGCTCGACGCGCAGCCGCGTCAGCTCCTGCTCGATCTCCGCCACGGTCGCGGCCGCGAATTCGGTCGCGACGCGGCTGTCATAGGAGACCTTCGAGACCATGACGCCGGTCAGCCGGGCGCGCTTCGCCGCCTCGAGCTCGGCGATCGCGGCGTCGAGTTCGGCGAGCGTCATCGGGCGTCAGGCCGTCTCGGTCTCGGCGGAGGCGTCGTCGGCTTTCGTGTCGGCTGCGCCGGCGCGTCGGACCAGGCGCAGGCTGTCCGACGGGAACGACGCGGTCTGGGCCTGTCTGGCCCCGTCGGTCCATTCCGTTGCGACGAGACCCTGCCGGACCTCGCGGACCGTCATGTTCGGGCCGCCCGCCACAAGCTTGACCACGTCGCCCACCGCGGGCGCGTCGCTTTCCTCGATTTCGGCGGCGCCCTGCGCCCTGCGCTTCGACATGGTGGTCTCCTCTCTCAACGATTGAGGCTTGCGAGATCCGACAGGCCGGCGAAGACCGAGCCGCGCACACGCGTCGGACGCTCGGTCGGCGGCGGAGCCGTCTCGTCGACGGGCCCGGCGGCATGGTCGGCCGATGGGTCGGTCGCCACGATCTCGCGCGTCGCTTCCGCGGCGTCGCCGAACATGCTGGTCTGGACAGGGGCCTTGAGCCTTGCGAGGTCCGACGCCCGCGCGGCCCAGCGCTCGTCGCTCCAGTTCCAGAGCCCGAGGAAATGCGTGCCCGCAAGGTTGTAGGTGCGGCAGTCGAGGAAGTGGTTCTCGCCGTGGCGCTTCCAGCGCCGCCGGGGCTCGCCGTTGATGGTCTCGACCACGACGCTTTCGGCGACGAGCTGCCGGAAATAGTCCTCTCCGAGATCGGCTGGGAAGTGGCAATAGCCCTTCGGGACCGCCTGGCCGGCCTCGGCCTCCTTCAGGCCGCGCGAGAGATAGATCATGATCGCGGACTTCAGCGACCAGCCGCCCACGACCCAGACCTTGACGCCGTGGCGCTTGGCCTTGCCGGCCGAGAGACCCGACTTCTGGACCTCGGCGCTTTCGGCGCGCGCGATCGCCGGCTTGTTCCAGCCGTCGACGCCCTTGACCGCGACGGCGTTCGGGCGGCGCTTGACGAAACCGTAGACGGCTTCGGCGTTGTAGCCGGAATCGATCAGCACCAGGTCCGGCTCGACCCTCGCGCCGGTCGCGAGCGACACGCCGCGGTCGAGCAGCGCAGCGAGCTTCGGCCAGGCCCCCTCGCCCGGCGCGTCGGTCTCGCCCGGCAGCAGCTGCGCGTCGATCGTCCAGCTTTCGCGGTTCGGCCCCCAGCCGACGGTCTCGACATAGATGCCGTAGCCCTGCACGTCGCAGGCGACGGTGAAGACCAGCGGCCCGTGGGGCGCGCGGCGGATGCGGAAATCCGCCTCCTTGCGGGCCGCCAGCGTCTCCCAGCCGACGACGTCGTCCTTGGCGTCATAGGCGCGGCCGAGATCGACATTCTCGAAGACCTGCCGGGCGACGGGATCGGAGCCGGCCGCGTCCTCCTTGGCCGCGAGACTGTCCCATGTGTCGAGATAGTTCATGACGCCGGTGATCGCCCAGCTCTTGACCGGCGACATCAGGGCCCTGGTGCGGGCGCGCCAGATCTCGAAATCCGCCGGCGTGAGGCTCTTGGCCGGGATCACGCCGTCGGCGTCCGGCGCCGTCGCGATCCATCCGCCGATCGCGTTCAGCGCGTCGCGGTCGCTCTGGCGGAGCTCGGCCGAGCAGCCGGGGCAGACGATGCGGCAGCGATAGGGCGGCTTCGCCTCCCGGACGACGTCCTCCCAGTCGAAGTCGGACCGCGTCAGGCAGTGCGGGCAGCCCATGTACCAGCGGCGGCGATCGCCGGCCTCGTATTTGCGCTCGATGCGCGAGAAGCGTTTCAGCGTCGGCGACGAGCAGGCGAACTCCTTCGACAGGCCGAAGCGCTTGTAGGTCTTGATGCGGCCGTCGGCGAGCCGGTCGGGGTCGCCTTCGGAGCGCCCGCCCTTGGCGACGACCTCTTCGGGCCAGGCGTCGATGTCGTCCTTGAACATGTAGCGGATCGAATGCTGCCGGAGCGTCGCGCCGGAATTCGCGCCGGCGAGCAGGATGAAGCCGCCGGCGAACACGACGCGGTTGCCCTTGGTGCCCGAGCCGTCGCGCGACTTCTGGGCGCGGACGACGCCGCCCTTTTCGGGCGCGAGGACCGCGCAGTCGCGGATCATCGGGTCGAACTTCTCGGTCTTCCAGTCCTTCGCGGCGTTGATGGTCGCCTGGACGTACATCGCGGGACCGGGCTCGCGGTGCATCATGTGGCCGAACCAGTTCTCGCCGGCGGCCGAGCCCGCAGACTGGGCGGGCTTCATCAGCGCGCCGGTGTGGCACGGGTCCTCGGGGCCGAGCGCGTCCATGATGTCGATGAGATACGGCATCGCGTCATGGGTCCACTTGCCGGGCTGGCTCGACGCCTCGGGCGACAGCACGCGGTGCCTGAGCGCCCAGTCCGACACCGCGATCGGCGCGTCGGGCCGGATCGCGCGGGCGCCTGCGCGGCAGAGATCGGCGATCTGCTCGAGTCGCGGGTCAATGGCCTCAAGCATCGAGGGCCTCGGTTTCGTCGTCGGCAGCGGGCGCGTCTTCGGCTTCGAGCGCCTCGGCGAGATCGTCGATGTCCTGCGCCGCGGCGGTCAGGGCGCGGCGGTTCTCCTCGTCGATCAGGGCGCGGACGGCGCGAGGGTCGTTCAGCTCCGCGGCGCGCTCGGCGATCCGGGCGCCGGCCCCCATGACGCGGGCGCGGATCGCTTTCAGCATCTCGGTCTGCGCGCGCTCGGCCGCAGGCCGACTGATCAGCGCGCCGATTCGCTCCTCATAGTTCAGCCGCTCGTTCTTGGCGGCCCAGTGTTCGCGCTCGATCCGGCTCTGGCGGCCGAATCGCTGCGCCTCGTCGGGGACCAGGCTCGGGGCCGGCGTCTGCCGGTCCCGCTCGGCGAGCGGAGAGGCCGGCGTAGGAGCCTGGCGCTTCAGGGGGTTCTGCTCGATCCCGCGGCGGGCGTCGGTCGCCGCGACGTCGACCAGGAAGCGGCCCGGACGTTCCGGATCCTCGACCCTCACCAGCGGCCATTTCGACGCGGCCTGCTTCGAGACGCCCCGCAGACGCGCGTATTCGGCCGCGGTGACGAGCCCCTTCTGGCCGTCAACCTGCCGCGTCATCCGCGTCACCCAAGTGAGGTCAACCCGGTCAACGATGTCGGCCGGACCAAAACCTAGAAAACCAAAGCGCTAAAGCTTGCCGCATTGGTGTGGAGGCGGGGGAAGGACCCGCTCGGCGCGGCTGCGGATGACCGCCGTTCACGAAAACGCCCGCCTCGGAGGTCCGGGGCGGGCGCACAACGCGATTTGATCGAAAAGAGGCCCTATTCTGTCCCCGCCGTCAAGCGGCCTGCAGGGCGCGCCTGTGAACATCGTGGCGCGCCTCGTACTGGACGAGCAGCGCCGCGTCCGCCCATCTCGCCATGACGGCGTATTTCAGCAGCGCCCAGCACAGCGCATGGCGCGCCGAGCCGTTGCGCATCCCCTTGTCGATCTCAACGTCGCGCAGCGTCCGGCCGTCCACCACCACGTCGATGACGATCTCGAGCATCGGCCAGTCGCCGGCCTTGCGCAGCCGCGCCATCTCGTCGGCCCATGGCCGGTAGCGCGAAGCGTGCGCCATCGCGACCTCGTCCGACATCGGACCGGTCCCGCCCCGTCCGCCCCTCGGCTCGATCGCCTGAGCCCGCACCACCACCGCGCCGCAGACCGCGAGATAGACGCGCTCGATCTCCAGCGCCGCTTGCGCCATCTCTCCGGTGACGACCCGCTCGTCGCAAAGCCGCTCGAAGCTCGTCTTGCGGTGCTGCCGCCGGGTGTGCGGCGTGCCGCGGTCGACGCCTGAGAGCTTCGGTTCGAGCTCGCGCCTCAGCTTCTTGGCCTGCCGATCATAGGCCCGGTCCCGCTCGGCGCGTGCGGCCCGACTCGCCTCGGCCGTCTCGCACACCGCCGCCGCCTGCCGCTCGACCAGGGCGCGGGCGTCCTCCCGGCGACGCTTCCGCGCCTCGGCGAGCCGGCCTTCGATGCGCCGCCGCTCCGCCCTCGCCTCGCGCGCGGCCTTGCGTTCCGCCTTGGCTTCCTTGCCGTACCAGCCCTTGGGCTTCTTCGCCTTCACCATCGCCCGTCTCCCGTCTCCCGCTCACCCCGCCAGCCGCTCGTCGTCGTCCGCATCTCGCGCCCAGGGCGGGTCGTGCGCGGGCAGGAACACAGCGAAAGGCTTGCCCGCGAACTTCATGTCGAGGTCGAGGCCGCGCTCCCGGAACCAGTCCGCCCAGCGCTTGGCGTGCGGGTTGTCGGTCATGATCGGCGACAGCGTCTCGGCGACGCGCTCGACAGCATCGCGGTCCGACGGCTTGTACCCGACCCGCGTTTCGGAGAGCCTCAGGATCTTGCGTCGATCGAAGGTCGGCAGGTCGCTTTCGGCGACCAGCACAAACGCCGCCCACCAGAGTTTCGTCCATGGGTCGAGATAGGCGCCGGCGAACGGCGTCGCGGCGCTCGGCCCCTCCCGCCGCGCCAGCCCCTCCCAGCGCTTCTGCCCGAGATAGGTCGCCGCCGCCGGCGGATGGCTGCGCTTGTGCGCCTTCAGCTCGGCGAGGAAGGCCGGCGCGCGTTTCCGCGCCTGCGTCCGCTCGCCCTTGGTCAGCCGGCCCCAGGCCGCGGCCGTCCGGTCCGGGTCGTCGACGGTCGCGGTCGGCCAGATCGCCAGAAAGGCGTCGAGCGGCTCGCCGTCCTCGTCGAGCCCGTCGTCTTCCTCCCGCTTGCGCGCCTCTCTCTCTCCTTCTCGTTCAGAAGAAGTCGTTCTTATGGGTGCCGAT
>NZ_RYFI01000014.1:77373-114342 GCF_004103825.1 Hansschlegelia zhihuaiae | reverse complement strand
ACCTGTCGGCACCCCCTGCCGACAGGTCGGCAGGGGTCAGGGCCTCTTCCTCTCGGGATTCGGCCTCGTCAACGCCGTCGTCAGGGGGCGACGGCGGCGCGCGATCCTCGCCGTCCAGCACCACGCGATATTCATGCGCCCGATCGCCGCCATGCTGCGCCGTCAGCGCCCGCCATTCGATCCAGCCGGCGTCGAGCAGCCGGGCGAGGCAGGCCTGCAGCGTCGAGCGCGCGCAGCCGATCTGACGCGCCATCGCCACCTGGCTGCGGCAGCACCAGCCCTTGCGGTTGGTGTGCGTGCCGAGCAGCGCAAGCACCTGCAGGTCGCGCCCCTCCAGCCGCCCGTCGGTCACGGCGCCTGCGGGAATGATTGAAAGCCTCGGTCCCGCGCTCATGTCTCCCCCCGAAGATCGATGGCCGGCAGCCCGCTCATCCGCGCATAAGCGCGCATCAGGTCGACCGCTTCGGTCGTCCCGCGGAGCCCGAGCGCCTGCGCGACGCAAAGCGGCGCGAGATCGGTGAAGCCGAACAGCCAATAGGCGCCCGCGGCCCGGAACTGAGGATCGGACCGCCCGCCAGCCAGCGCGCCCGCGACGAGGTCCAGCACGTCCTCCGGCGCGTAAGGCCCGCCGGCGGCGTTCATGCGCGCAAACGGCGGGACGCGCCGCTCCGCGACATGCCGCCGTCCGGCACGCTCCATGCGGTCGCGCGCCGCGCGATGGCGCGCCGCCATCTCCTCGCGCGTGCGCGGCTCTTCGAGCAGCGTCATGGGCACTGCCCCTCCGCCCAGCGCACCCGCGCGACCGAGATCGTGATGTAGTCGTCGAGCGTCAGCGGCGGCGGCACATTGTCCACCCAGCTGCGCCGCGGCGGATGAAGGCTGCGGAACGTCACCGCGCCGCGCTCGATCATGGGCTCGGACGGCGACCGCTGGGCGGGAGGCGCGGAACGACGGGTCATCTTGCGCCCCAGTTCTTCCAAAGGAATTTTGGCTTCTCGGCCGGCGCGCCCGGCGCAGCGCGGTTCGGCGGTGCGCTCCCCTGCATGCCGGCCAGGGCGACCAGCACGCGCGCCGTCACCGCCTCGGCGATCGAGGTCTCGACGTCCCTCGCCTTGGCGAGCTCACCCGACAGCCGCTCGATCTCGGCGGCGTCAGCGGCCTTTTCACGCGCCCAGAGCGCGTTCGCCGCAGCGAGCTGGGCCTCGAGCTGCGCCGCATGTCGCGTCGCCGCCATACGGGCGGCGGCGTCGGCGACAGGCGGCCGGGCCGCAAGCGCAGCCTCGAGCTCAACGACCTTGCGCTCCAGCCGCTCGGCCCGCGCCTGCGCCTCGGCGAGCGCCTTGCGCGCTGCGCCATCATCGGCCTGCGGGGCCGCCGGCGCGGCGGCGCCGAGCCGCGCGCGGCGCTCGGCCGCCCTGCGCTGCGCGTCCTCGAGCGACTCCGGCGCCGCCAATCTGTAGTAAGGGGTCTGACCGAGGCGCGTCATTCCGCGGCCTCCGCGAACAGCGTCCCCGCGCCGCGCGCGCGGTCGAGCGCCGCGGCGGCAGTCGGATTGATCCAGAGCACTTCAGTCCGATCGCGCGCGCCGTCGGCATGGGCGGCGCGCTCGATCCGCCGCCAGTCGCCGAGCTGCTGGTCATAGAGGTCGCTGGGATAGCCGGAGAGCACGACCATGCCGGCCAGCGCGCCGAGCTGCTGCAGCAGCGCGGCGTGGTCGTCGCGCGTCAGCTCGTGGCGATACATCCGCCATCGGAAATCGTAGGGATTGCCCTGCGCCCGCGTCTCCGGGAGATAGGGCGGGTCGACATAGAATAGCCTCGACGGAGCGTCGTGCTGCGCCATCAGTTCGCGCGCGTCGCGGCATTCGATGACGACCTGCGAGAGGCGCGCCACCATGCCGGCGAGCGCGTCAGGATAGTTCGCCCAGTCGGTCGCCGGCGTCGTGCCGGACCGCGAGGAGTTCGACCGGAAGCCGGTCGAGCGATGCCCCTTGGCTTGGCTCGCATGAGCGTTCGACCCGAACCCCATGAAGGCGCGGATGACGAGCCGGCGGGCGCGTTCGATCGGCTCGTCCGTCGCGTCATAGGCATCGCGGAATTCGGCGCGGGCGAAAGGCGTCAGCCGCAAACGCCGCTCGAGCTCGCCGGCAGCGATCGGATCGCGCAGCACCCGGAACAGCCCGACGACCTCGTCGTCGAGGTCGTTCCAGATCTCCGCATAGGCGCGGGTCTTGCGCAGCAGCACCGACCCCGCGCCGCCGAATGGCTCCACGTAGATCCGGTGCGGCGGCAGATGCGCGATGATCCACGGCGCGAGCAGCCATTTGCCGCCATGCCAGCGCAGCGCGGGACGAGCGGGCGCGCTCATGTCGCCGCTCCGGCGAACAGCGGCGCCTCGGCCTCCGCGCACCAGCGGCGGGCGTCCTCGCGCCGCTCGAGCGCGACCCGGCAGGGCGGGATGAAGACGAGCCGCGGCGGTCCGCTGTGCGGCCGGATCCAGACGATCCAGCTATAGGCCGTCGCCGTCGAGGCGGCCGGGTCGTAGCGCCCCTTCACCATCGGAACGCGCTCGACGAAGGGCGCGACGACTACCGGCGGATGCGTGGAGAACAGCCGCGCGAACCGCTCGGCGCCCTCGAGCCAGTTCGACCGGACGAGCAGCGCGAGGCAGCGGACGGGCGTCTCGCGCGCCAGCGCTGCCAGCGCGATCTTGAGCGCCAAGTTGAACGGCGGGTTCGTGACCACAAAGCTGTCGAGCTCGTCGTCGAACCGGCCGGCGTCGAGCGCGTCGCGCACCGCAAAGCCGCGGCCATAGTCGAACACGTCGGTTCCGACCGCTTCGCCGAACGCCTCGGCCAGCGTCGCGATCATGTGGCCTTCGCCGCAGCACGGATCGACGACTCGCGCGGCCCTGATCAGCGCTTCGCCATAGAAGGGCTTCAGCACATGCTCGACCAGCGCCCGCGTCGCCCAAGGCGGCGTCGGAAAGAAGTCGAGCGCGTCCGGCGGCGAGCGCCGCCCTTGCGCGACGGAGAGGAAACCGGACGGCGCGCTCATTCCGCGGCCTCGGCATATCCGCAGCCATCACCGCACTCGACGTCGAATTCGTCGCTTGCGGGCTCCAGCATGTCGGGCGAGCGATGAGCCTCAGCCATGAGGCTCGGCACGCGGTCGCGCCGATCGAAAAAGCCGTATTTGGCTTCCTCAACCGCCCACCATCGGGCAATCTCAGGGCGACGGCGCAGCCGGGCAAGCCGAACGCCGCGCCCGGTTGCAAAGCACAGGTCGCAATTGCCTTCCCATGGCTCCAGTCCGAGATCGAAGGGCTGACCGGCCCAAAAGCGCAGCACGTCAGCTTTCGTCACCTTGGCGCGGGCGAGTGGATAGGCGACCTGCCGGCCCTCTCGATCGGCGCGCACCCTTCCCCGAATGATGCGAAGGCCCTCGTCGTCTCTCAGGCCGATCGTCTCGACATACGCGCCAGGCTCGCCGTAGCCGAGCTCGCGCATCAGCGCGTGCATCGGCAGCACCTTCAGGAACGACGTGCACCATCGCTCCGTCCAGTTCGGCGTGCGCTGCTTCCACGCCATGAGGTCAGCGAATGGCTGGCCGTCCCGACTGGCGCTGTTGAAGCCGACCTCTTCGAAGCCCGGCTTGCCGCGCCGCCATTCGACCCACCGCACCCGCACGTTCCAGCGCGTCGCGCATTCGTGCACGAAGCGCAGCGTCTCGGGCAGTTCCTTACCGGTGTTCGCAAAGACGACGACGATATCGTCGGGCAGCGAGCCCCCATGCGCGCGCAGGATCTCGTGCAGCATGAACGCCGAAGTTCGGCCGCCGCTGAAACTGACGCGCGCTGGGCCTTCGATCCGGAAGGCAGGATGCGGTGCGCTCATTCCCCGACCCTTTCGAACAGAGGCGCGCCAAGATCCTCGCCGCGGCGGCGCGGTTCGGGCCGTGCCTTGCGGATCAGCGCCGCGGCGCGGGCCTTGAAGTCGCGGGTGAGGCGCGCGAGCTCGGCGCGAAGACCCGCCATCCGGCGGCGCTCGATCCGCAGCTCCTCCTCGCGCTCCTTCAGCGTCGCCTCGAGGAAGGCCGCCCGCGCGGCGTGGAACGCGCTTTCGAGACGCAGATTGTCCGGGCGCTTCTCATGTGCGGCCCGTGCGGCCCCGAGCGCACCGGCCAGCTGGTCTACAGAGGCGCTCAAATCCGCCCCCGAAAGCGCATCAGCAGGAAACTCAGGAGGATCGCGAAGCCCGAGAACAGGACGGCGCAGAACGTCGCGTAGAGCGATGTCGGCTTGGCCAGCCACCAGCCCTCGACCGACAGGGCGGCGTTGACCGCGAGGATCGCCGAGGCCAGCAGCCAGACCAGGCGGCGGAACAGCCGGCTCACGGCGTCACCTGTTCGCAGACCGGCCGGTTCGCGATCTCCAGCAGCACGTCGGCGTGGCAGGGCTCTCCCGGCGCGCACCAGCAGGCGAGGTTCTTGCCGCGGAGAGGCGTGAGGTCGCCAAGCGGCGCGCTCTCATCTTCGGCCCATGCCCGGAAAGCGGCGACAGCACAGCCCGCGGTCTCGATCTTCGCCTCGCCGCAGAGCGAACCGCCGAGGTCGCCTTCGACCGCCGGATAGGTCTTGCCGACGACGAACGGGTTGCCCCACTGCGTCGAGCGGTCGACCTTCACCGTGTTGTCGGGCATCCGCCAGCCGGCGGCGCGACTGAGCTGAACGCGGACCGGCGCGCTCACGCCCGCCCCCGATCGCCATAGACCGCCCGGCACACCGCCTCGGCCTTACGGAGATCGAACCGGTNGCCCCCCCCGCCGCTGCGGACGCCCGACTCCATGTCGATCCAGTAGGGTCCCGTCGCGCCGATCTCGGTGAGGATCGCCGCGACATTGTCCGGACCAATCCCGCCGGCGTAGCCGACCATGCGGTCGCCCCCGGGATGCGGCGGCCAGCGCTCGGGCCGCGCCCCGCGGCCGCCGCGCGGGTCGTAAAGCCAGTCGAGCCGGTCGTCGGCCGGGAAGGCCTCGCCACGCGCCTGCGCGATCGGGCGAACGCCCCAGCCATCCGCGAAATAGACGATGCGGTCCGCGTCGGGCTCGGCGCTGTTCACCTGGAAACGCCGGCAGAAGCCGAGATCGACGGGAAGCCCCGCGTCGCGGCCCGCCATCACGTCCCGCGAATGGTCGCCGCAGAGATGCGCCGAGAGCCTCAGGCCGCTCCACCACA
Organism: Hansschlegelia zhihuaiae; assembly: GCF_004103825.1. GTDB lineage: Bacteria > Pseudomonadota > Alphaproteobacteria > Rhizobiales > Methylopilaceae > Methylopila > Methylopila zhihuaiae. The sequence continues at coordinate 109,108 of NZ_RYFI01000014.1, read as the reverse complement.
GGCGCGACAGCGTCTCGCCGTCGGGATATCGCGCCTCCCGCCCCTGCCGGCGCGGGCTGAGCAGGACGCCGAACTCGACCGGATAACGCCGCGCGAGGTCGGCCATGCCGTCGATGGACGTCTTGGCGTCGACGCCCGTGAAGGTGATGAAGGCCGGGGCGCGTACGCCCGGCACGGCCGAAGCCAAAACCTGTTTTGGATCAACATGTTTCACGGCATGTCCCCCGTGAAACAATCGCGCGCCGCAGCAGGCTCAGGGGCCGGAGCCGACGTCGCCAGCCGCGCCACGGCCTCGGCCCTCTCGGGCGTCACGGTCCAGAAATGCGGATGTTTGCCGGCATAGGCGCAGAGCCGCAGATAGATCGCGGCCCCGAGCGCGCGGCCGTGCTCGGCGCGGCTCACCGTGGCGAGCGAGACGCTGGCCTCCATGGCGGCCGTCCGCTGGTCGTGGCCCTTCAGATGTCGCGCGACGGTCAGCGCCGCCCCGAACGTGACCCACAGGATCGCGCCGCCGAAGCGCGGCGCGTCGGCGGACGGCGGCTCCAGCGTCGCCGGGTCGAGCCCGAGCGCCGCGCAGATGCGCAGATGGTCGAGCGCGGCGATCGGCCTGCCTTCGAGCGCGCGCTCCGCGACCGTGTAGCCGACGCCCGACGTCACGCCGAAGTCGCGCAGCGCGAGATGGGTCGGGAACCGCTCCCGCAACGCCGCCGCGAGGCGGCTGGCCTCGGGGCCGCGGTCGCCGCAGCTGCGACGGGCGGGCCGCGGGTTCACTGCAGGACCTCCGTCGCGTCGCAGGACCGCTGAAACTCTCGGAGATTGAGTCGAAGCGTCTCGGAAATCCGGCCCTCGGCGATCTTGCGCAGCTCGCGCATGGCCTTGGCGTTGATCCGTCCGTCCCCGTCGGCGGAGAGTTCGGAGATCAGCGAGGCGAGACCGGTCGCAACGGCGTCGCAGACCGCCACAAGAGCCTCGAGGGGAGTGCGCCCGTGGTCGGACACTTCGGCGTTGCCGCCCTCGACGAAGGCGACAAGGACGAGGCGCATCATCCGAATATGGCTGGCCTGATGCGGCGTCAGGGCGGCCAGCACGTCCTCGTCCGCGAGGCGGGCGACGACGGCGCTGAACCCTTCGAAGCCCTTCCCCGTAGCATGCTCCCGCCCGAGCAGGTCGGCGAGCGCCTTCGGAAGGCGCGGCCCGCGTTCCGGAAACCCGCTCATGGCCGCCCCTCCTCCGCGCCGAGCGCGTGGATCAGCCGCTCGAGCTCGGCGATCGCCTCGCGGGCCTCGCGCCGAATCGTCAGGCGCTCGGCCTCGTCGATCCGGCCGTCGGCCAGTGCCTCGGCCAGCGCCGACTTCACCTCGCCGGTCTCCTTGATCAGCCGGACCAGGCGGAGCGCCGGCGCCATCGCGTCTCCGGACGCGACGTCGGCCAGCGTGCGGCCCGCCAGGCTCGCGAGCTCGCGCGTCACGATCGGCTCGCCGATCTCGGCCTCGAGGTCGGCGATCACGTCGACGGGCGAGAAGTTCTGCGCGTCCTCAAGCGAGCCGTAGCGCGACAGCGACTGGTGGTTGACCCGGGTCGCGCGCGCCGCCGCCTCCTGCCCGCCGCAGCGCTTGACGAGCTCGCGGGTCGCGGCCTTCAGCGCGAGATAGTCCCGTTCCGGGAGCTGGCGCGCCGCGCTCATGCGCAAACGCCCCCGGCTTGCTCAGTGACGCGCGCGGCGCCCGGCGCCAGAACCGGCGGCGTGACGTCGAGGGGGATGCGCGGGTGACGGTCGGGGAAAGGACGGGCGGGGCCGGAGCCCCGCCCGCAAGTGAGGGAGGAAACGCCCAGGAGGGCATGCGCTGCGCCTTGCGGCGCCTCGGACAGCCGGACGCGGCCGTCCAAGCGGTTTGGGATGGCGGGCCGCGCGATGTCGCGGCACGCCTCCCGGATCTCGTGGGGCTCGAGCCCCGTGCAGACCGCGATCAGCGCGATCGAGCGCCGCTCCCGCCACATCCGCCGCGCGCGGACGAGCGGCGCCTCGGGCGGATCACGGAACTCGGCCGCCGGCAGGAAGCCCGCCAGCATGCGCCGCTCCGCGGCGAGCTGCGCGCGGGGGATCACGCCGCGGCCTCGGCTTCGGCGGCTTCGTCAGGCTGCGGCGCCGCCCTGGCGGGCCGCGGCACGCCGACGGGCCAGGCAAGACCCTCGGGCCAGTTGTCCGAGAACCACGCCATCGCGTCGTCATATTTGCGGATCGTGAAGCTCGCGCCCGTTTCGAGCCGGTCGAAAAACCGCCAGTCGCCGCAGGCGCGGCGCGCCACGGTGACCAGCTCGACGCCCTTGGCCTCCGCGAAAGCGGAGGCGCATGTCCTCAGATGAGCGCTCAGATCGGCTTCCATGGCGCCGAGGTTAGTCGGAGATTTCCGACTGCGTCAATCGGAAACCTCCGTCTCGCGTCGGAAAGCCGGCCGTCGGATTATTCCGACATGTCGAGCTTCCCCGACCGTGTCGCGCAGCGCCTCGCTGAAACCGGACTCAACCCTTTTGAGGCCGCGAGAGTCGGCGGCCTTGAGCGCAACTTCATCAACGACATCCTGAATGGCAAGAAGCAGTCGGTCCGCGGCGCGAACCTCGAAAAACTCGCGATCGGCCTGGAGACGACGGCTGGCTGGCTCGCCACCGGCGAGGGCGAAAAGGTCACGCCCGAGATCCCGCACGCGATCGTGCCGATCATGGGCTATGTGGGCGCCGGGTCGGAGGTCATGCCCGAGCACGAGCAGGTGCCGCCCGAGGGGCTGGACCAGGTCGAGCTCGCCTTCGCGGTGCCGGACGGCGTCGTGGGCCTGCAGGTCCGTGGCGACTCGATGCTGCCCCGCTTTCGCGACCGCGACGTGCTGCTGGTCTGGAAGGATCAGCGGATGGACGCCAAGGCCTATCTCGGCGAAGAGGTCGTGGTCCGCACGCGCGACGGCAAGCGCTACGTCAAGACCCTGCTCCGCGGACCAACACCGGGAACCTACAATCTCGAGAGTCACAACGCCCGCACGATCGAGGCCGCGCGGCTCGACTGGATCGGCGAGATCTATCTGATCGTGCCGGGCAAGCAGGTGCTGGAGCATGAACGCGCGCTGCGCGCCGCGGCGGCGCGCCGACAGCGGGACTTCGCCAAGAGGACGGCCGGCATGGGCGCGCTGCCGTTCTCGAAAGGCTGAGCGATGGAGCTCCTGATCCTTGCCGCGCTGCTCGGGCTCATCCCGGCGGCGATCGCACGGTCGAAGGGCCGGAGTTTTGGCCTCTGGTGGTTCTACGGTGCGATGATCCTGATCGTCGCCCTCCCGCACGCGCTGATCATGCGGCCGAACCGGGAGATGATCGACGCCGAGCGCGAGCGGGAGGGCCTGCGCCGCTGCCCCTTCTGCGCCGAGTTCATCCGCCCCGAAGCGATCGTCTGCAAACATTGCGGCCGAGACTTGCCGCCGCCGGCCCTTCCCCCAACGCAGGCGCCGCGCGCCAAGGCGCTCTGGGAAGACCGCTAGTCGGAAATCTCCGACAAATGGATTGACAGTCGGAAATCTCCGACTTAGCCTCTGCCTCCGTCACCCACGGAGGCCGACATGCTCTGCACGACCCGTACTCCCCGCCGCCGCGTCCGCCAGGTCTCGACGCTGGACGCCATGACCGAGTCCCTGCGAGGGCTGCGCGCCCGGCAGGACTGCGTCACCGAGGACGACCTCAAGCGCGAGGGCTTCACCTCCGCCGAGCTCGCCGCCCATGGCGAGGAGGCCCGCGCCCGCGTGCGCCGCCTCGAGCACGCCCAGGCGCACTGAGCCATGGCCGGCCGCTCCTTGCTCTCCAAGGTCGCGCTGGTCTCCGAGGCGCGCGTCGCGGCCGTCGTGCTGGCGCGCCATGGCGAGCGGGCCGCCGCCATCCGCCTGCTGATCGGCCTCGACCAGGCGCTGCGCGACCCGCATCCGCGTTTCCGGCGCTTCATCGCCGCCCAGGTGCGGATCGTCGAGGACGCGCTCGGCCTGCCGCACGAGGCCGATCTTGCGACCCCGGAGGCCGCCCATGCGCTGTGAGCCCTGCGCCGGGACCGGCCGCGTGATGATCCCGGCGACTCCGATCCGCGTCGCTCAGGGCGTGGTCGGGGTCGCGTCCTGGCTGGTCTGCGACGAATGCCGCGGGATCGGCGTGGTCTCCTGTTGCGAGGGCACGGAGCGGCACGCCGGCGTCGCCGGCTACTTTGGCGGGAAGGAGTTGGGCGGCGAGCGCCAGCCCAGCGGCGAGACCGGCATGGAGCGCGCGTCGTGAGGCTGCCTCGCTTCATCGTCGGCTGGCTTTGCGACGCGCTGATCGGCAGCGTCGCCGCGCGGCGACGGCCGGACGTCACGATCGGCGTGCGCACCGCGACCGACTACGCCAGGCCCGGCTCGCGTCTGCCGGCGGGCGAGGAGCCCTATCTCGAGCGCTGGTGGGTGATCCCGCGGAACCGCTGGTTCAACGTCTATCTGCACACGATCCACCGCTCCGACGACGACCGCGCGCTGCACGACCATCCGTGGGCCAACATGTCGATCGTGCTGGCGGGCGGCTATCTCGAGCACCGCCACGGCCAACCGCCGGCCGAACGGCGGCCCGGCGACGTCGTGCTGCGCGGCGCGACCGCCGCGCACCGACTCGAGATCCTCGATCCGCGGCCGTGCTGGACGCTGTTCGTCACCGGACGGATCACCCGGCTCTGGGGCTTTCACTGCCCGCGCGGCTGGATTCCCCACACCAACTTCAACGCCCGTGACGAGCTCGGCCTGACGCAGGGCTGCGGCGAGGATCAGGAGGTCCGGCCATGAGCGCGCTCGCTCTGTTCGTCTGCGAGGACGCCGGCGGAAGGCCCAGCCGGCCGCTGGCGCAGGGAGGCTGGCGGACAGGAGAGCCGCGGCGGCCTCCCGCCCCCGACTGCAGCCCGCTCATCCGCGGCTGGGCGCGCGACCATCCTTTCGAGGCCGAGGCGCTGTTCGCCCGGCTCGGCCTTTCGCCCGCCGCGGCGGCCGCGGCCTTCACCGAAGCGCGAGCGCGCTTCCACAGCCACGGAGCCTGACCAATGTCCGCCCGTCCGATCCACAATCTGCTGCAACTGCTCGGGCTTATCGAGCGGGGCGATTTCGCCCACGCCTGCAACGAGCATCTGACCAAGAGCCTCCAGACCCTGTCCGACCAGCCCAAGGGCGAGGGCAAAGCCACGATCACGATCACCCTGGAGATCGTGTCCAAGAAAGGCCTGACCAACGTCACGCCGAAGATCGCGTCGAAGCTGCCCGAGGGGCAGAGCTTCGGCTCGACGCCGTTCTGGATCGTCGAGGACGGCCTCTCGACCCAGCACCCGAACCAGCTGGACATGCTCGAGCCGCGCGAGGTCCGCCCTGCGCGCTCCGAGCCTGCGACCGACCGCGCCTGACCGGCGCGTCTCTTCCCTCCCGAAGCCGAAAGGACCGCCAGATGGCGCAGCGCTCGGAACTGCCCGACGACCTCCCGAAGACCGCCTCGGCGGTCGAAGCTATCGCCGATCTCGCCCGCAAGGCCGCGGAGGCGCAGGTGCTGAGCATCCCGACCGGGGGCCTCGGAGACGGCCTGCCTCCGGCCGTGCCGGTGCTGTTCAACTCCCGCAGCGGCGCGGTCGTCTCGCTGAAATCCTCGATCGAGGAGTTCCGCCAGCAGCCCCACGCCCGCCAGGGCGTCGCGACCGTCACCACGCTCGCCTCCTTCATCGAGCTGATGAACCGCCACAAGGGCGACGACAGCGCGATCTTCGCCCAGACCAAATGGCCGAACCTGAAGCTGACCGGCGTCGTGGACTATCACGGGCTGAACCACGAGCCGGCGCATGGCCGTCACCGCGTCCGGTATCAGTTCCCGATCACCGACGAGATGACGGCGTGGATCGCGAACAGCGGCATGGCGATGCCGCAGGCCGAGTTCGCCGCTTTCCTCGAGGAGCACGCCGCGGAGCTCGCCTCGCCCTTCGAGGGCGAGTCGCAGGAATACGAGCTGCTGTTCAAGGAGAAGGTCGGATCGCCGACCGACATCATCTCGCTGTCCCGCGAGCTCGAGATCTTCGTCGGGCAGAAGGTCAAGAACAAGACCCGCCTGCAGTCCGGCGAGCAGAGCATCGAGTTCGTCGAGGAACACACCGACGCCAAGGGCAAGAAGGTGGTCATCCCCGGCGCCTTCATCGTGTCGGTCCAGGCCTTCGTCGACGGCGAGAAGGTCCGCATCCCCGCCCGGCTCCGCTACCGCGTGAAGGGCAGCGACATCCTCTGGTTCTACCAGCTCTATCGCTGGGAGTTCTGGCTGCGCGAGCAGGTCCAGAACGACCTCGAGAAGGTCGTGGGCGGCACCGGCCTGCCGGCCTTCGAGGGCGTCGACGAGGCCGGAAACCGCGAAGGCGGGCTCTAGCGCGGCCGCCGGCGCCGCCGTCGATCGCCCCCAACCCATCAAAGGACACTGTCATGACCCCCAAGATCCGAGACTTCGATCCGTCGGCCGGACAGGCCTTCCAGGGCGACGTCGCGATTGTCCCGGTGCCGGCCGGGATCGCGATCGCGCGGACCGACGAGATCGCGCCCGTCGCCGGCCGCATCATCCTGCAGGAGGGCGAGGTCACCGGCCATCACCACGCGATCGCGCTCATGGAGCGCCCCGAGGGCGAGGCGGCGACCCGCCCTTCGATGCGCACCAGCAAGGTCGCCGAAGGCCTGATGGCCGACGCGCTCGCCGGCCGCATCGCTGTTCCGACCGCGCGCATGTATCGCGACCGCGCCGCGGCCGACGCCATGGTGCGCAAGGGCGTGCTCACCCGCTCCGACCTCTGCGTCGGCTTCCTCGTGGTCGAGCACGGACCGATGACCGTCACCCATGAAGAGCATGACGGCGTCCGGCTGCCGGTCGGCTCCTATTATATCGGCCGCCAGGTCGAGAGCGCGGGCGCGGAAGAGCGCCGGGTCGCCGACTGATCTCTTCTTCTGCCGGCCCCGATGCGGGCCGGCAGCGGAGGAGACCCGACAGGAGGCCGTGATGACGAGAGAGCTTTACAGACTGACAGACGAGCATCGGGCGCAGCTCGGCCCTTGGGCGCAGCGCTGGATCGCCAACGCGATGTCCACCAAGCCGATGGACGACGAGGACCGCGCCGAGATGCGCGCGGCGATCGTCGGGATGTATCAGGCGGCCGACCTCGCGCCGCCCAGGAACATCGTCTTTGTGCCGTCGCCGTTGGTCGGCCAGATCGCAGCCGGCTTCGCGGCCGCGATCTGGCACGATCGCAAGACCTACGCGGCGACCGACGCGGCGACCAGCGCGGCGACCGACGCGGCGACCAGCGCGGCGACCGACGCGGCGACCAGCGCGGCGACCGACGCGGCGACCAGCGCGGCGACCGACGCGGCGACCAGCGCGGCGACCGACGCGGCGACCAGCGCGGCGACCGACGCGGCGACCAGCGCGGCGACCGACGCGGCGACCAGCGCGGCGACCGACGCGGCGACCAGCGCGGCGACCGACGCGGCGACCAGCGCGGCGACCGACGCGGCGACCAGCGCGGCGACCGACGCGGCGACCAGCGCGGCGACCGACGCGGCGACCAGCGCGGCGACCGACGCGGCGACCAGCGCGGCGACCGACGCGGCGACCAGCGCGGCGACCGACGCGGCGACCAGCGCGGCGACCGACGCGGCGACCAGCGCGGCGACCGACGCGGCGACCAGCGCGGCGACCGACGCGGCGACCAGCGCGGCGACCGACGCGGCGACCAGCGCGGCGACCGACGCGGCGACCAGCGCGGCGACCGACGCGGCGACCAGCGCGGCGACCGACGCGGCGACCAGCGCGGCGACCGACGCGGCGACCAGCGCGGCGACCGACGCGGCGACCAGCGCGGCGACCGACGCGGCGACCAGCGCGGCGACCTACGCGGCGACCAGCGCGGCGACCTACGCGGCGACCAGCGCGGCGACCGACGCGGCGACCGACGCGGCGACCAGCGCGGCGACCTACGCGGCGACCGACGCGGCGACCCACGCGGCGACCAGCGCGGCGACCAGCGCGGCGACCTACGCGGCGACCAGCGCGGCGACCATCGAGGCGACCAGCGCGGCGACCGACGCGGCGACCAGCGCGGCGACCGACGCGGCGACCAGCGCGGCGACCATCGAGGCGACCAGCGCGGCGACCTACGCGGCGACCTACGCGGCGAGTTGGGCTGTGGCGCTCGCGCGCCAGATCAATCCGAGCCTCGCGCCGCTGATGCTGAGCTGCGCGCAGAGCGCCTGGCGCTTCTACCAGGGCGGCAATATGTGGTCGGCCTATTGCGCCTATCTGTCCTTCTTCCGCCATGTCGCGAAGCTCGACCTGCCCATCTACGACAAGTGGCGGCACTATGAGGCGTCCGCGATCCATGGCGGCTTCCGCTGGGTGCATCCCGATTTCTGCATCGTCTCGGACCGGCCGCGCGTCCTGAAGGTCGACGAGGCGCGCCGGCCGCATTGCGACGACGGTCCGTCGCATCTTTGGGCCGACGGCTTCCGGATCTATCACTGGCACGGCTACCGCCTGCCGGTGAGCCATGAGTGGATCATCGCCGACAGGGCGAGGCTCAGCCCCGACGTGATCGACGCCGAGCCGAACGCCGAGCTCCGCCGCATCATGCTCGAGGTCTACGGCTTCGACCGCTATTTCCACGAGCGCAACGCCCTGACCCTCGCCGAGGACCACGACGGCAACGGCCATCTCCGCCGGCTGATGAGCGCCGATGTGGGCGGCGAGGAGATCCGCGTCGTCGAGGTGCTGAACGGCTCGCTCGAGCCCGACGGGACGAGGCGGCGCTTCATCCTCGGCGCCATGCCGGGCGAGACGCCGCATGAGGCGATCGCCAACAGCTACGGCATCGCGCCGAAGCGCTACCGCGAGGCGGTGCGCACGTGACCGCGGTCGCGCTGCGCTCTCCGGTTCCCGGGCCGCTCGACGACGCCTGGGACGAGTTCCGGCGGAAAGTCCTGCCGGACGACGCGCCCGTCGCGCGGCAGTGCGAGGCGCGCTGGGCCTTCTACGCCGGGGCGGCGAGCTTCTATCGATTGGCGAGCGCGCCGCTGTTCCCGTCCGACGACGTCAAGCCGAGCGATCTGAAGGTCCTGCGGCGGCTCGACGCCGAGATCGAGCAGTTCTCCTACGACGTCCATATCGGGCTCGCGACGTCGCGCGCCACGGGGTTCTTCGGCGGCTTCCGCGCGGCCGTCTATGGCGAGGAGCGGGGCTGAAGCCATGCAGATCGTCGTCCTCGTCTGCGCGCTCGGCGTCTGCCGCACGGAGATCATCGCGACCCCGACCGCGAGCCTGTTCCAGTGCCTCGCCGAGGCCCCGACGATCGTCAGCGAATGGGCCGACGGCGACCCGGCGAGGGCGGCCGGCCAATGGCGCTGCCGCGAACCGAGGAGCGCCCGGCGATGACCTGCATCGTGGGACTCCGGCATGCGGGCCGGGTGATCATCGGCGGCGATCGAGCCGGCGTCGACACCGGCAACTACAGCCTCACGGTCCGGGAGGATCGCAAAGTCTTCGTCAACGGCCCCTTCGCCATGGGCTTCACGACGTCGTTCCGCATGGGCCAAGTGCTCGCCTATGGCTTCACGCCGCCGGCGCGGCGGCCCGAGACGGACGTGATGCGGTTCATGGTGACGGAGTTTGTCGACGCCGTCCGCGCCGCCTTCAAGGCCGCAGGCTACGCGCTGAAAGAGAAAGAGCAGGAGGCCGGGGGATCCTTCCTGGTCGGCTATGAGGGCCGGCTATTCCACATCGCTGACGACTATCAGGTCGGCGAGAGCTCGCACGGCTTCGACGCCTGCGGCAGCGGCGCGCAGGTCGCGCTCGGCTCGCTTCTCACGAGCGACGGCGGCGCCGCACGGAATCGGATCGAGCGGGCGCTGAAAGCCGCCGAGACATTCAACGCCGGCGTCCGAGCGCCGTTCGACTTCGTCGAGGTCTGAGCGATGGCCGCCATCCTCGCGCTCCTGCCACGCCAGAAGCGCCGCCAGCTGCTCGACGCCGAGGCGCGGGTCCGGCGCTCGGGAGACTGGGGGCCATGGGTCTCCACCGAGATTCCCTACGGCGCGGCCGGCCACGGCTTTGCGGCCGAATTCCGGAAGGCGCATCGCAACGGCGCCTTCGCGGTGCTCGAGCGCCAGCTGACGAGCGGCGTCCGCCATTTCGGGATCTCGTCGCTGTCCGGCGTCCGGCCCAGCTGGTGGGAGGCGCAGCGCATCAAGGACGAGCTTGCGGGCGAAGCCGCAACGGCGATCGAGATTTATCCGCCGCGCGACGAGATCATCGACGGCGCCGACATGTTTCACCTCTGGGTCCTGACGGCGCCGTTGCCCTTCGGCCTTTCGAACAAGCGGAGCGAGGGCTGATATGGCCGCCGCGCTGCGCGCTCTACCGACCGTCGACCCTGCCCGCGCCACACTCGAGCGCCAGGGCCTGTTTCCCTGCGACGCCGAGATCGCGAGGCGGCTGTCGATCGGTGCCGACAAGTTCCGCAGCATCGTGGGCGCGCTCGAAAAGAACGGTTTCCCGCCGCGCGACGCGCTGATCGGCCGCCGCTACTGGCCGGCCGTCGTCGCCTTCTGGCATCGCCGCTACGGCCTCGCTAGCCTGACCTCGCCGTCAATGATCGACGGCGAGGAGAACCTCGATGCCCTCTGAGCAAGACCGAAACGATCAAGACCGAAGACCGCCCCCCGTCTCGGCGCCGGGACTGACCAGCCGCGCCAATGCGGACGGCTCCCGGCGCTATTACTGGCGCGCGCCGAAGCGCGACGTCGCGGCGGGCTACCTGCCGGCGCTCTGCCCCGTCGCCGGCGACGACGCGACCGATGTCGGACGCGCCGCCATCGCCCATGAGGCGCAGCGGCTGCAGACCGACGCGTTGCGCTGGCGCGACGCGCAGCAGAACCCCGCGCCCTTCGACGGCACGCTTGCGGGACTCGTGCGGCGCTACCAGACCGACGAGGAGAGCCCCTACCGGGCCGTGAAGTGGAACACGCGTAGGCTCTACGACCACGATTGCGGTCGCCTGGTGAAGGGCATGGGCGCGCGGCGGCTCGAAAGCGTCAAGCGCGCCGACATCCACCGCTGGCACGCCGCGGCGCTCGCGCCGAAACCGCTGCCCCCGAAACCCGGCGAGGAGCCGGACATCCCTCCGGTCTTCGGCCCGCCGCGGGTGCGATCCGCCCATGGACTGATGAAGATGCTGCGCGTCGTCGTCGCCTATGGCGTTTCGATCGACGCGCCGCATTGCGAGCGGCTCGACCTCGTGCTGTCGAAGATGCGGTTCCAGACCCCGCGCGTCCGCAAGGACCGGCCGACCTACGACCAGGCGGTCGCGATCATCGCCAAGGCGCATGAGCTCGGCGCGCATTCGATCGCCTTCGCCCAGGCGCTGCAGTTCGACGGCATGTTCCGCCAGTCGAACGTCGTCGGCCTCTGGCGTCCGCTCGACCGCAGCGAGGAGCCGAACGGCCGGCTCCTGCAGAACGGCCGCGTCTGGGAGGATGGGCTCTGCTGGCGTCACATCGGGGAGGACGGCGTCATCCGCTTCGAGACCACGAAGCGCGGGCGCGGCGTCGAGATCGACCTCGGGCTCTGTCCGCTCGCGCAGGCCGAGATCGATCGCGTGCCGGCCGAGCGGCGCATGGGGCCGCTGATCGTCGACGAGCGGACCGGCAGACCTTATGTCGAGCACGCCTTCGGCAAGCTCTGGCGCAAGGTCGCGGACGCCGCCGGCGTGCCGCGCGCGGTGTGGAACCGCGACAGCAGGTCGGGCGGCATCACGGAAGGACGGCTCGCCGGCGCCGACTTCGCGGATCTCGCCAAGCAGGCGGCGCATTCAGACCCGAACTTCACGGCCCGCGTCTACGACCGCGACCAGCTCGAGGCCGCCCGCAAGGTCGCGCGGCTACGGGCCGCCATGCGGGAGGCCAACGCCAAGAACGGGTCCTGAACGCCCGCGTGCAACGCGCGTGTAACGCGTGCAACGTCTGACGACGGGAAGCCTTAGAAGACCTTGGCGACCCCGGCTGGATTCGAACCAGCGACATTCAGCTTAGAAGGCTGACGCTCTATCCAACTGAGCTACGGGGCCGAACGGGCCGGAGCCTAGTGGGTCCAAGGCTCAGGCAGACTTGCGCGGAAATTGTCCGAATAGGCCATGGTCCGCGTGGTCTTGGCCTTGGGCTCTTCGACCCTGAAGGCGAGGCCCTCGCGGGTCGCGTAAGCCACCGCGTCCTCCTTGGTCGCGAAGAACAGCCTGACCTGCTGGCGCATGTCGCCCGACGAGGTCCAGCCCATCAGCGGCTCGACGCGACGGGCCTCGGCCTGGTCGTACTCCAGCACCCAGCGCTTCGTCTTCGCGACGCCGGACTGCATCGCGTTGCGGGAGGGCTTGTAGATCCGCGCCGTCGTCATCCAGAGGCCTCGTATGGCGGACAAGGGCGACGCTGGTCGGGGCGACATGATTCGAACATGCGACCCCCTGCTCCCAAAGCAGGCGCTCTACCAGGCTGAGCTACGCCCCGAAGCCGCCAGCGTTCAGCGCCTTATGCCCGGTTCCCGCGCCGCCGACAATGGCCGGCGCGCCCCTCCCACCGAGAAAGCGGCGGAGCCGCGGCGCGATCGACCGTCGACGCGCCGCGCCAGAGAGAAAAGAATGGCCCGCTCGACGATCGAGCGGGCCGGTCATCCTGAGCGTCGCCGCAAGCTCCGCGGGTCAGAACAGCTCGAAGTCGCCGCGGACCAGACCGTCGTCGGAATGCACGATCGCGACCAGCTTCTTGGCGAAATCGCCTCCCGAACCATCGCGGTCGTACCACAGCTTGCCGCTGTTTTCGTCGTAGATGATGCGATCGTCCGCGTCGGTCGCCGCCGTGCCGAGCGCGAAGGTCTTCTTGCCGATGCCGACCGAATCCTCGTTGACGTCCTTGAAGATCGTCTTCGAGAGGAACAGCGTGTCGTCGCCGCTGTCGAAGTTGTTGATCGTGTCGACGTTCTTCTTCGTCAGCTTGCCGGTGAACTCGAAGATGTCCTCGCCGCCGCCGCCATCCATCGTGTCCTTGCCGAGGCCGCCATTGAAGCGGTCGTCGTCGCCGGCGCCCACGAAGGTGTCGCCCTTCTTGCCGCCGAAAATGTTCTCGATGTCGATCAGCGTGTCGCCCTGCGCGTGGCCGGCGTTCGCGAGCGGGTTGGCGAGGTTGACGGTGACCGGACCGTCGGCGTTGGCGTAGGACGCGGTGTCGTTGCCCGCGCCGCCGTTCAGGACGTCGCCGTCCGCGCCGCCGATCAGCAGGTCGGAGCCGCCGAAGCCCGCAAGCACGTCGCCGCCGCCGCTGCCGCGCAGCTCGTCGTCGCCGGCGAAGATCTTGCGGATGAGCGCGAGGTCGTCGGTCGTCCGGTCGGTCGAGGCGACGGCGAGAACCTGTTCGACGGAAAGCTTGAACGCCCCTCCCGCGTCGTCGGCGTCGCGACTGATGTCGGTCAGCGAGAATGCCGTGCCGAGAAAGGTGCCAACGCTGATCGAGTCGATGAATCCGGTCGTCGGCACTTCGCCGACCCCGGGGATGTTCTGATATTCGAAACCCTCGCCCGTCACCGTGACGGTGATCGGTATGCCGCCAGCGTCGCCTTGAATCTGGAACGTGACGTCCTGCGTGGCGTCATTGTTCGAAAACGTGCCCTCGTCGAACTGCTCGAAATCGAGATCGTCCGGATCAATCGCTATGTTTGCCGTGAGTTTCGCCATTTTGTTCACCATGGCTTGGCGACGGACGGACGCGCTACGCGCAGCCCTCGGTCCTCGCTCGTAACCCCCTTGGTGGTATCAGCGCCCGATCGGGCAAGCCATTAGGTAGGAATACTTATGAACTGAAGTGATCGATCGACTATTCTCACTTTCGCCGAGCATCCCCAGTCAGTATCGCCCGCGTGGCGTGGGGCCGCCCTGAAAGAACGGGCGGCGCCGCGCTGGCCGCGAGCGCCCTCCTCAGGGGATGAACAGATCAAAGTCGGCGCGCGTCAGGTCGAGATGGTCGTCGAGCGTCGCGATCAGCTTCTGGCCGCCGCGCTCGCTGCCATTCTTGTCGTAGAACAGGTCGCCAGTCTCGTCGTCATAGATGATGCGGTCGTTCAGATCGCCCGCCTCCTCGCCGACCACGAAGGAGCCCTTGGCGAGGTCGCCCTTGCCGTCGAACTTGACCTTGGCGAAGGCGACCTTCGACAGCTCGATGACGTCCTTGCCGACCTTGAAGTCGAGAATCTCGTCGGCGTTGGCGCCGCCGGCCTTCTGCGAGAGCCGGAAAACGTCGTTGCCGCCGCCGCCCTCGAGCGTGTCCTTGCCCGCCAGCCCGTCGAGCACGTCGCGCTTGCTGCTGCCGGTGAACTCATCGTCCCCCGAGAAGACCTTCGCGATGAGCGCCTTATCGTCCTTCAGCGTCTCGGAGATCACGACGTCGGCGAATTCGGCAGCCGAAAGCTCGAGGCCCGTCACCTCGAAGCCGAACTCATATTGAGGTCCGACGAAGGCGCCGAACTGCAGGTTCGCGATCTCGCCGCCGACGGCGACGTCGCCATTGGGACCGCCGCCCTCATAGGCGAAGTCCTCACCGAAAGCCGAGATCAAAGGCGTGACGAGGCCCCCGTTCTGACGTTCGCCGGCGACATAGAAGGCGCCCTCATTCTTGGGCGCGCCGTCATTGTAGAAAAAGGCGCTCTCGCCGAACACCTGGAAGAGAAGCAGGTCAAGTGAAAACGCGACGTCTGTCTCAAGGCTCGCCATGATCTACGCTCGGGCTGCGGGAACGCCAAAAGGGCCACGCGGCGCCGCAGACGAACGCGGCGTGGCGAAGGAAAACGCTAGCAGCGATGGCGTGGACAATTTAATGAGTAGAAATACCTATTTGTTTAGCGCTGGTTAACCTGTCACCGGGCGGGTCGTGCAGGAAAGAGGAGAACCATCCATGTCGAGACGCCCGTCGGATCCCCGCGCCGCCGCCGAGGCCGCTTTCGCGAAGCGCCCGGCCGCGCCCTCGCCCGCCCCGCGCGCGACCGCGCTTCCCGGCGCGCGCGAACAGGTGACGCTACGCATCGACCAGGACGTGCTCGAGATCTTCCAGGAGGACGGCCCTGGCTGGCAGGACCGCATCAACGCGACGCTTCGAGAAGCGGTGAGCGGCCGTCTCGCCGCGGCGTCCGGCCATGGCTCGATCCCCGTCGAAGAACTGACCGGCGAGAATGACGACGGCGCTGGTTGAGCGAAAGGACGAAGTCGATGTCGAACGAGACGATCACGCCCGCCGGCTGGCGGCTCACTCTGCCGCTCGCCAATCTCAAGGGTGCGGACCGCGCGCGGGGCGGCACATGGGCGGCCGCGATCCCGGACCGCGCCGCCGCCCGCAAGGCGATCCCCTACGGCGCCTCGGTGCCGAGCGCGCCGCTGCAGCCGCTTTCCGCCGAGGATCTCGAGCGCCTCGGCGTGCCGCCCGGCGGCGTCAAACAGATCTGAACGCCTGATCCGAGCCGCCGCGCGAAGCCGCGACCCGTCGAGAGAACGCGGCCGCGGAGCGGCCGCTCTGGAGATTCGTGTCGAGGAGCTTTACGCGCCGACGCGCGGATGGACCACTCGGTCGCCCGGTTTCAGACCGATGCGCTTAGCGGTGCCTCCAAGCACTTCGACGACATAGCGTGCCGGCGCGCCGGACGAGATGATGCGAGTGGACAGCGGCTCGGTGCGTTCGGCGATCCGGGTCACCCGCCCGTCCTCGGAGACAAACACCATGTCGAGCGACACATAGGTGTTCTGCATCCACATGGTGATTTCCTGCGGACTCCCGAAATCGAACAGCATCCCGTGATCCTCGGGAAGCGTCCGGCGGTACATCAGTCCGGTCTGCCGCTGCTCGGGCGTCAGCGCGACCTCGATCTGGAAGACGCGGGGGCCGTCCGCCGTCTCGAAAGTGAGCTTCTCGAGCATCGCGGCCGCGAAGGCCGAGGCTGCGACCGAAATGGCGAGCACGAAGGCGGCGGCCGCGTATCGCAGCGGCGGCGTCGTTCGGGCGGAACCGCGCATCGACGAGCGGCTCAGTGCGAGGACGGGGCGCCGCCCTGCCCTTCGGGTCGGACCTCCGCGGCCATCAGGCCCTTCGGGCCGGGGCCGAAGCGGGCGTAGACCTTCTGGCCGGGCCTCAGCTCCATGATGCCGAAGCGCCGCAGCGTCTCCATGTGGACGAAGATGTCGGGGGAGCCGTCATTGCGCGTGAGGAAGCCGAAGCCGCGCAGCCGGTTGAACCACTTCACCTCGACGAGCTCGAGCTTGCTGGTCGGCGTGACGGTGACATGGGTGCGGGGAGGCGGCAATTCGCCGGGATGGCGCGCGGCGCTCTCGTCGAGCGAGATCACCCGGAAGGCCTGCGCGCCCTTGGGCCGCATCTGCGCCTCGCAGACGATCCGCGCGCCTTCGGCCGCTGTCTGGAAGCCGTCGCGGCGCATGCAGGTGACGTGAAGCAGCACGTCCGGGCCGCCATTGTCGGGGACGATGAAGCCGTAGCCCTTAGCGACGTCGAACCACTTGATCGAACCGGAGACCTCGTAGAGCTCGACCGGCTCCGTCCCCGCCGCGCCGCCCCGATTCGTATCGGGAACCGCGCCCTTCGCCCGCTCATCACTCATACGAACCGCCCGAACACAGAACCGACGGAGAGCCGACGCTCGACTCGATCGTCGGGGACGATAGCATCCGAGCCGTCGGGGGGAAGCGAAAAATGGCCCTATCAAGGCATGCGGCAGAGAATTAAGGCGAAAGCCGCGTTAAGCCAGTCCCGCATAGGGACGAAGCAATTCGACGAGGTCGCCGCGCAGGACGAGGTCGGCATAAGTGTCGAGATCGGTCGGCTCGCGGTTGGCGATGACGAGCTGAGCCCCGGCCCGCTTGGCCGCGACCGGCAAGGTCGCCGCCGGATAGACCACGAGCGAAGAGCCGAGCACGAGAAAGAGATCCGCCTCCTCTGCGGCCGCATAGGCGCGCTCCATCGCCTCGACCGGCATGGCCTGCCCGAACGAGATGGTGGCGGACTTCACCATGCCGTTGCAGCCCCGGCAGGCCGGCGGATCGCCCGTCGCCTCAAAGGCGAGACGGATGTCGTCGAGCTGGTGGCGCAGGCCGCAATCGAGACATGTGGCGTAGGTCCCGTTGCCATGGAGTTCGATCAGGCGGTCGGCCGGCACGCCCGAGGCCGCGTGCAGCCCGTCGATGTTCTGCGTGACGACGGCCGCCACCCTGCCCTGCTCGACGAGACGCGCCACGGCGAGATGAGCCGCGTTCGGCCGCGCGCCGCGCGTCGCGTCGTCTATCGTGAACTTCCGCCGCCACGCCTCGCGGCGCATGTCGGGCGATGACACGAAAGCGTCGAAGTCGATCGGCCGGTTCTCGGTCCAGAGCCCGCCGGGGCTGCGGAAGTCTGGAATGCCCGAGCCTGTCGAGATGCCGGCCCCGCTGAACGCCACCGCAGAGCGCGCGTCACCGAGCAGCGCTCTGAACGCCGCGATCTTGCGATCGTCGTCCTGCTCCATAGCTTCCCTCCGCGACCACGCCAGCCGGAGACGTGAGATGAAATATCTGCACACCATGGTCCGCGTCAGCGACGTCGACGCCTCGCTCGATTTCTATTGCGACAAGCTCGGGCTGGAAGAGGTCCGGCGCATGGACAACGAGCAGGGCCGCTTCACGCTGATCTTCCTCGCGCCGCCCGGCCAGCCGGACGCGCAGATCGAGCTGACCCACAACTGGGACCCGGAGACCTATGGCGAGGGCCGCAATTTTGGCCATCTCGCCTATGAGGTCGACGACATCTACGCGCTGTGCGACCGGCTCATGAGCCAGGGCGTGACCATCAATCGCCCTCCCCGCGACGGCCGCATGGCTTTCGTCCGCTCGCCCGACAACATCTCGATCGAGCTCCTGCAGAAAGGCGGCGCCAAGGAGCCGGCCGAGCCGTGGAAGTCGATGGGGAATACGGGCAAGTGGTGAACGGGCGACCTGTTCACGTCGTTCGTTGCTCTTGAGAAAGCTCGCGACGAACCATGTCTTCGTCGCGCCCTGCGCGTCGTTCGCGCTCGCGGATGGCGCAGTGCGGCGGTCGCCTCGCCTCGATGGCTGTCCGAAACGAGACTGTGCATCGTCTTTTCCGCCGAAGGGCTGCTCGGCGGGTTGAAACGGCCGCAGCTGCGCAGCGATGACGCGACGGGCGCGGTGAGAATCGAATTTCAGACGGCTGAGTAAACCGCCTCTCTGCGGCTCAGCCCCTGGCGGCCGGCGGCGACGCGGCCGTGACCACGCCGGCGTCGCGCCAGGCGCTCTTGCCGAGCCCGGCCTTCTCCAGCCCGTCGAGCAGCCGCCAGAAGATCGGCGCCTGACGGCCCTTGAGCGGCGACAGCGACCAGGGGTCGAGCCCGACGAAGGGCAGGAACGGGTTCCGCCGGGCGTAGGCCCAGATCTCGACGCGCGTCGAGGGCCGCGCGCTCGCGCCGCGGGCGTGGAAGCCGGAGGTGTCGGCGACCACCAGCGTGTTGGCCGGCACCGCGAATTTCTGCGGCTGCGGCAGGCCCATGCGTTTGAGGTCGCGCGGGCCGACGCGGAACGAGCCGCGCGAGGACAGCCGGTCGAGCCTGGAGGCGTTGACGCTCATCCGCCGCTCCCAGGCGAGCCGCCGCTTGGTCGGCCGGTGCGAGCCCGGCACATAGACGAAGGGACCGAGATCCTCCTCGACGTCGTGCAGGAAGAGCCAGGCCTTCATGGTCGGATGGAAGGTGTCGGCGTGGACCGAGGTCTGCGGGTCGGTCGCCGACTTGTCGACCTGCGCGAAGATCGTCTGGATGTAGACGATCGGCTCGGCGTCATAGGTCGAGACATAGCGCGTCAGATGCTGGAACGCCGGATCGCCGACGGCGGCCGCGCAGGCCGGGAGCTTCTTCAGATTCTCAGGGTCGAGCGAGATGCGGCGCGTGACGGCGTCGCCCTGCTTCATCTCGCGCGCCGGAACCTGCGTCCGCTCGATCTCCGCGACCAGCGCCCGGAACTGGGCCTCGGGCAGGAAATCACGCTTCAGGATGAAGCCGTCGCGCGCGAAGGCCTCGCGGTCCGCGGCCGACAGACGCTTCCCGAGCTTCGCGCGGCGCGCCTCCGCCAGGCGGTTGGCCAGCTTCACGCGCCAGACATGGAGCCCGCGCTCATTGAGCCGCGCGCTCCCAAGGATCCGGTTGTCGCAGAAGGACTTCGCGCCGGTGAAGATCTGCGCGGCCCAGATCGGCGCCATCAGCCAGCGCAAGGCGTTCGCCATCGTGTCGGCTCCTCGTCGCGGCGCCAAGGGCGCCTCGGCGCATTCCTACCGCCTTCGGTCCGGCTTGTCGCGTGGGCGGGCCTACGGCGGAAACCCTGAGGGGCCGACCGCATTTCGCGACAAAACGCCGCATGATAGGAACGGCGTCCCTTTCAAGAACCCTCTAGCCGTCGCTGGTGTAGGCCCGCCGCGTCGACGGCAGGTTGGCGATCCGCCGCCTTGTTGGGCAATATTGTGGCGTAGTGATCGCATGAAATCCGCACTGCAAATCATCATTTTTGTCTCGTTCGGACCGGCGTCCACCGACGCCCTACCTCAATGATAAGACGATCGAAAATTAAATTCTCTAGTCTTCTGATTTTCTGGCCAATGTTCCCGCATTGGGACAAAACTATTTGGCGATTATCTGCCGATGGCCAAGTTTGAAATTAAAGTTAACGTCGCCTGAACGCAGTTGCTTGCCGTCATGGCCAGTTGAAAGAGGTAAACAAAACATTAATCTGCTGGCGGGGATCGGGATCGCATCAACGTGACGTCGAGCGGAGCGTCGAAATGGCGATGACGATGAGTGTGCCGGAGTTCCGACCCTTCAGGCAGTTGGAAGCGGCCCGCGAGAAATTCCGGACCGCTCTCGCGGCGCCGAGGGCCGCAGAGACTGACCACTCGCTGTCCCCCGTCGAGATGATCTCGGCTCCGCGCTACGAAGAGATCGAGATCGAGCTCGACGCCGCCCAGGAGACCTCCTGGTGCTGGATGTCGCCGGTCGGCGCGCCGAGCTTCACGCCCGGCCTGCTTCGCGACCTGTCGGCGCATCAACGCACGATAAGGCGCGCCTTCGACGCAACGCCCGCCGGCGCCGCCGCCCCGATCAAGCAGGCCGTGTTCGCGTCGCGGCTGCCCGGCATCTACAATCTCGGCGGCGACCTCGATTTGTTCGCGGGCTGGATCCGTTCCCGAGACCGCGACGGCCTGCTGGCCTACGCCAAAGCCTGCATCGACGTGCTCCATGAGAACGCGGTCGCGTTCGATCTGCCGGTGATCACCGTCGCCCTCGTGCAGGGAGACGCGCTCGGCGGCGGCTTCGAGGCGGCGCTCTCCTGCGACGTCATCGTCGCCGAACGCGGCGCAAAGTTCGGCCTGCCCGAGATCCTGTTCAACCTGTTCCCGGGCATGGGGGCCTACAGCATGCTGGCCCGCCGGCTCGGCGGACTGCAGGCCGAGCGCATGATCGCGAGCGGGAAGCTCTACACGGCCGAGGAGCTTCACGCGCTCGGGCTCGTCCAGGTGCTGGCGGAGCCCGGCGAGGGCGTCGCCGAGACGCATCGGCTGCTCGCCCGGAACCTGCGGCGCCACAACGGCCTTTCGGCCCTGTTCCGCGCCGGACGGCGCGTCGCCCCCCTGCCCTATGAGGAGTTGCGCGACGTGACCGAGATCTGGGTCGACGCCGCGCTCAGCCTCGACGAGGCCGACCTTCGGAAGATGGAGCGCCTCACCGTCGCCCAGGACAAGCGCCTGATCGCCAACGCCGTGCTGTCCGCGGTCTGACCTCTCCGAGCCCTGCCGGGCGTGAGCTGAGGCGTCCGGGCGTTCGCGCCCGGGCGCCTCAGAACGTTTCGAGGAAGCAGACTTCCGACGTCAGCGCTTGGCGATGCGCCGGTCCGGAAACCGCCGTCGCAGGGTCTTGCGAACCCGTTCGAACTCGCTCTCCAGCCGGCGCAGATGCTCGGCGCCGTGAGCCGCGAGGTCGTGGGCGTCGGCGTTGCGGTAGGACAGACAGATCTCGTACATGCCGCGCGCGCCGATATTGGCGGCGCCGCTTCTCAGCGCGTGGGCCTGCTCCCGGAACACGCTCGGCTGCCGGGACTCGACGGCTTCGTGCAGAGAGCGCAGGACCGCGGCGGCGTCCCCGATGAACTCCTCGACGAGTTCGGCGACGAAATCAGAGCCGCCGAGCTGTTCGAGCTCCGCCAGCGTGTTGCGGTCGACCACCGCCCGCTTGGCCGGACGATAGCCCGGGTGCCGGGCGATGTTGGCGACGATCTCGTCGTCGACCTTGCCGCTCTCGACGGCCGCCCGCTCGGCCTCCGCGACCGCGACGCCGGCTGCGCCGCGACAGATCTCCTCGATCATCGACAGCAGTTTCTCGGGCTCGATCGGCTTGGTGAGGCAGGCGTCCATGCCCGCCTCGAGGCAGCGTTCGCGGGCGTCCGAGGTGGCGTCGGCGGTCAGCGCCACGATCGGTGTGCGCGGCTTTCCGATCGACGCGAACCGGTAGAGCTTGGTGCATTCGACGCCGTCGAGCACCGGCATGTTGACGTCCATCAGCACCAGGTCGAAGGCGCGCTCGGTCAGTGCGTCGAGAGCGAATTCGCCGTTTTCGGCGATCTGCACCTCATGGCCGGCGCGCTCCAGCACCTTCGTAATGACTTTCTGATTGGTGCGGTTGTCCTCCGCGACCAGGATCGAGAGGCGTCTCGACGGCGCGTCGGCCGCCGCCCGGACGGGCGCCGCGGTCCGGCCGACGGCGCCGACGCTCGCGATCCGCACCATCGCTCCCAGGGTCGCGCGGTCCGGCGCGGCGGCGCTCGAGGCGCAGAGCAGCCTGACGTCGCTGTCCGGAAGACCGGCGCCGAGCGCGGGGTCGATCAAGGCGATCTCGATGCTGTGGTCTTCGTCGACCGCGCGCACCGCGCCCGCCATCGCCTCGCCGTCCGCAGCGGAACCTGTGGCGTCGATCACCACGACGCGCCGGCCGCCGGCCATATCGGAGCGGAGCAGCCGCAGGGCGGAGCGGAGATCGACGGCGGCTTCCGCCGCGCTGCCGATCGCGGCGAGCTCGGCCGCAAGCGCAAATGCGCGCTCTTCGGAGGCCGCGAGCGCCACCATCAGCGGCGGCGCCGGTTCGACCGCCACGAAGCCTTCGGAGGCGAGCTCCAGATCGAGCTCGAACCAGAACGTGCTGCCCACGCCCGGCTCGCTGTCGACGCCGATCCGGCCGCCGTTCAGCTCGACCAGTTGCTTGCAGATGGCGAGCCCAAGCCCGGTGCCGCCATGGCTGTTGATGATGGTCTCGTCGGCCTGCGTGAAGCTCTCGAAGATCCGGACGCGGGCCTCGGTCGCGATTCCGATGCCGGTGTCCGCGACCTCGAAACGAAGCCGCGGACGCGTCGGCGTCCCGCCCACGAGGTCGACGCTCGCGACCACGCCTCCGGTCTCGGTGAACTTCACCGCGTTCCCGATCAGATTGACGAGCACGTCGCGGATGTGCCGCGCCTCGCCGCGCAGCCGATAGGGCGTGCGGGGGGTGACGTGCAGGCCGAGCCTGAGGTGTTTGCCGCGCGCCTGCGCGGCCAGCATGCCGCGGGACGACGCAAGCAGGTCATGAAGATCGAAGTCGGTGATCTGGACCGGCATCTTGCCGGCTTCGAGTCGGCTGAAATTGAGCAGCGCGTCGATCAGTTCGAGGAGCGAACGACCGGACGCGCCGGCGGTCCGGGCCATGTCGCGCTGCTCGGCGTCGAGGTCGGTCGACTCGAGGAGGTCCGTCATGCCGATGACGGCGTTGAGCGGCGTCCGAAGTTCGTGGCTCACGCTCGCCAGGAACAGGCTCTTGGCGCGGTTCGCCTCCTCGGCCGCGAGGCGGGCGCGCTCGAGCTTCTTGATCAGTGTCGCGGCGTAGGCGGGAAGCACCAGCAGGCCGAGTAGCAGGCCGTAGGACAGGCGGGCGTTCTCCGCCCAGTAGTCGGTCGTCGGGATGACCAGCCCGAAGCCGGCGAGCGAGAGCGCCGCCGCCGTGAACAGCGCCGGAACGCCGAACCGGAACCCGTTGCCGAAGATGATCCAGAGATAGGCCGGATAAAGGATCGACGTGATCTCGCCGCCGTAATGAAGCCCGAAGGACAGCGCCGTGATGTCCGTGACCATCTGCATCACCCGGCGGGTCACGCAGAGGCCCGGACGCCAGAGGACGTGGGCGAAGAAGCCGACAGCGAAGAGGGTGAAGATGACCGCCACGACGAAAGGCGCGCCGTGGCCGGCCGGGTCGAAGAGGCCGGAGATCAGGAGGTAGGGGATCAACAGGCTGCAGATCGCGAGCCTGTTCAGAATCATCTCATGCTCGCCGTCCGGCCTGTTTTTGAGGCGCGCGCGCACGAAAGCGATCGGCCGCAACCGCCACCGGCTGCGTGTGCCCTTGTCAGCCGCGGTCTCGACCGCGCTCACGCAGTCCTCATCAGGAGCGTCTCGCGACGCACAAGGTCGACGAACATGTCGGACGGCATGGGGCGGCCGAAGTAGAAGCCCTGGACCTCGTCGCAGCCCTCCGCCCTGAGATGCGCGACCTGCGCGGCCGTCTCGACGCCTTCGGCGATGACCTCGAGGTCGAGGCTGTGCCCGAGATTGACGATGGCGCGCACGATCGCGGCGTCGTTGGCGTCGCTCTTGAGGTTGCCGATGAAGCTCCGGTCGATCTTCAGCCGGTCGACGGGGAAGTGCTTCACATAGGCGAGCGACGAATAGCCGGTCCCGAAGTCGTCGATCGAGAAGGTCACGCCCTTGGCGCGCAGCGCCTCGAGCTGCTTCACGACAGTGCCGGTGTCCTGCAGCAGGATCGTCTCGGTGAGCTCGAGCTCGAGCCGGCCGGGTTCGAGGCCGGACTGCTCGAGCGCCTCCGCCACGAGATTCTCGATGTCCACCTTGCGGAACTGGACGCCCGACAGATTGACGGCGATGCGCAAGGGCGGGAGCCCCTGCCGGGTCCAGGCGGCCGCCTGAGCGCAGGCCTCGCGCAGCACCCAGTTGTTGATCGGGACGATGAGGCCGTTCTCCTCGGCCCGCGGCAGGAACTCGCCCGGCGCGATGATGTCGCCGTTCTCGCGCCGCCACCGGATCAGCGTCTCGGCGCCGACGATGCGTCCCGTGCCCAGCGCGACCTGCGGCTGGAAGTGAAGCTCGAATTCGCCGCGCGCCAGCGCCCGGCGCAGGTCGCTCTCAAGCACGGTGATGGCGCGCGCCGTGGTGTCCATGTCGGCGGCGAAGGCCTTGAAGCCGTCGCGGCCGTCCGCCTTGGCGCGATACATCGCGAGGTCGGCGTTCTTGAGCAGTTCGTCGACGTCGAAGCCGTTGTCGGGAAAGACCGCGATGCCGATCGAGGCCGAGGTCGACACCTCCTCGCCGTCGAAGCGGAACGGAGCGGCGAGCGACTCGCGGATGCGCCGGGCGAGGTCGCGTGTGTCTTCGACGCTCGTGACGTTGTCCTGCAGGATCGCGAACTCATCGCCGCCGAGCCGCGCCACGGTGTCGGATTCGCGGACGGTGGCGCGGAGCCGGTCGGCCACGGCCCGCAGCAGGCGATCGCCGAAATGGTGGCCGAGGACGTCGTTGATGCCCTTGAAGCGGTCGAGGTCGAACAAATGCAGGGCGAACTTGCGGTCGGTGCGGCGCGCCTGGGCGATCGCTTGCCGGACGCGCTCGTGCAGCAAGGAGCGGTTCGGCAGGTCGGTCAGCGCGTCATGATGCGCGAGGTGGCGCAAATGGCGTTCCGCGCGCTTGCGGTCCGTGATGTCGAGCGAGGTGGTGAGCACCGCGACGATCTCGCCGGTCGCGTCGCGCAGCGGCGCCTTGGTCGTCAGCACGTGGCGGCGCTCGCCGTCGTCTCCGACGATCTCCTCCTCGAAACTCGGCAGGGCGGCTCCGCTCTCGCAGATCAGCTTGTCGAGCGCGACGCTGCGGCTCCCGCGCTCCGGTCCGAACAGGTCGATGGCGGTGCGGCCGAGCAGGTCGGCGGGCCCCACGCCCTTGATCGCGGCCTGATGGGCGTTGACGAAGATGCAGCGTCCCTGCCGATCCGCCGCGCTGATCAGCGCCGGCACGGTGTCGATCACCTGGGCGAGCCGCTCGGTTGAGTCCCGGAGCGCCTGCGCGCGCGAGCGCTCGCTGGTCCGGAGCTCGTCCTCGAGCTTGACGGCGCGGCTCGCTATGACGAGCTGCTGGCGCCGCATCTTCAGCAGATTGCGGGCGCGCGTCAGGAATTCGTGATGGTCGACAGGCGACTGCAGGAAGTCGGTCGCGCCGGCCTCGAGCGCGCTCAGGCGGAAGGAGCGCTCCTCATAGACGGTGAGCACGACGACCGGCACGTCCGCGCAGCCGGGAAGCAGCCGGAAGCGGCGGGTGAATTCGGCGCCGTCGAGATCCGGCATCTTGTAGTCGGTGACGACCAGATCCGGCGTGTTGTCCGTCATCCAGGCCAGCGCTTCGACCGGATTGGCGAAGGTGCGGACGGTGACGTCCGGTTCGATCGTCGCGGCGAGTTTCGCGAAGATGTTCCGGTTCGTGACGCGGTCGTCGAGGATGCAGATGAGCGCCATGTTCCTCGTCGAACCTTGCTCAGTCGCAGGCGCCGCCGTCCCACCCGGTGATCGCGGTCAGGTTGAACCGGGCGCGGTTGGCCGATCCTTGGTCCCTCCCCTGTAGCAAGCGCAGCTTAAGGAAACGCGAATCTTGGTTTTCCTACGGATGAACATCTCGCAAGAAATTCATTGGTTTCTGACCTCGCCCCGGACCTCGACGCGTGTCTGACCGCTCGCGCGCCGTGGTGATCGGGTGCGGGCCGGCGGGCCTGATGGCGGCCGAGCGTCTCGCCGAGGCGGGCGTCTCGGTCCGCGCCTTCGAGCGCATGCCGAGCGTTGGGCGGAAGTTCCTGCTCGCGGGCCGCGGCGGCCTCAACCTCACCCATTCCGAGCCGACCGACCGGCTGCTCGCGCGCTATGGCGAGGCCGCCGGACGGCTCGCCGCGCCGATCGGCGCCTTTCCCGCCGAGGCGCTGCGCGACTGGTGCGCGGGGCTCGGGGTCGAGACTTTCGTTGGATCGAGCGGACGCATCTTTCCGAAAAGCCTGAAGGCCTCGCCCTTGCTCCGGGCATGGCTCGCCCGGCTCGGAGGGCTCGGCGTCCGAATCGAGACGCGGCGGCGCTGGACAGGGTTCACCGATGATGGCCGCCTTCTGTTCGAGACGCCCTCCGGTCCGGAAGCCGTGGGCGCGGACGTCGTGGTCCTGGCGCTCGGCGGCGCCAGCTGGCCGCGGCTCGGCGGCGACGGCGGCTGGGTCTCGCCGCTCGCGGAGGCAGGGGTCTCGGTGAAGCCGCTCAAGCCGGCCAATTGCGGCTTCTTCACCCGCTGGTCTTCGGTTTTCGCGCAACGCTTCGCCGGGGCCCCGCTCAAGCGCGCGGCGCTCTCCTTCGAAGGCGAGACCGTGCGGGGCGAGGCCGTCGTCACGGCCGACGGGATCGAGGGCGGACTGATCTACGCACTCGCGGCCGCCTTGCGCGACGCGATCGAGCGCGACGGCGAGGCGGTCGCTTCGCTCGACCTCAGGCCGGACCTCGACATCGACGCGCTCGCCGAGCGCCTGTCGCGCCCGCGCGGAAAGCGTTCGTTCTCGACCCATCTCTCCAAGACCGCCAGCCTTCCGCCCGTCGCCGTCGCGCTGCTGAGAGAGGCTGGCACCCACCCCCCAGGGCCGGTGGAGATTAGCCGGCGCATCAAAGCCCTGCCGCTGCGGCTCACCGCTCCAAAGCCTGTCGAGCGCGCCATATCCACGGCGGGCGGGGTGGAGTTCGCCGAGCTCGACGAGGGCTTCATGCTGCGCCGGAGGCCCGGCGTGTTCCTCGCGGGCGAAATGCTCGACTGGGAGGCCCCGACGGGCGGCTACCTGCTGCAGGCCTGTTTCGCCACCGGCCGCGCGGCGGGCGACGCCGCCGCCCGGTGGCTCGCGGCGCGCGCGGCCGCCTGAGCGGTCACCGGACGTCCTTCAGCCGTTCCAGCGCCCGCTCACGTCCGATGAAGGGCAGCAGCCGCGCGAGCTCCGGGCCGCCGGACTGCCCCGTCAGGGCAAGGCGGAGCGGCGCGAACAGCGCCCGTCCCTTGGCGCCCGTCACGGCCGACACGGCCGTCGTCCAGGCGCGCCACGTCGCGTCGTCCCACGGGGCCGGCGGAAGCAGGTCGGCGGCCTGCCGGATCAGGGCGGCGTCTTCGCCGGACAGCCGCGGAACGGCGATGTCGCCCGTCGCGATCCGCCACCAGTCGGCGGCCTCCCGAACGACCCTCAGGTTCCCCCTGACGGTCGCCCAGAACGCCTCCCCGCCCCCGACGTCGAGCGCCGCCAGGCGCTCCGCCACAGCCTCATAGGGAAGGCCGTGCGTCACCTTCGTCGACAACGCCGCAAGCTCCTCCCGATCGACCCGCGCCGGCGCGCGCGACAGCTTTTTCAGCTCCACGAGACCGGCGAGCTCGTCCAGGCTCTGCACGGGGTGGACCGCCTCGGAAGAGCCCACCAGCGTCGCATAGGCCGCAACCGCGAGCGGCTCGATCCCCTCTTCGCGGAAGGTCCGGAGCGACAGGCTTCCCTGACGCTTCGACAGCCCAGCGCCGTCGGCCGTGGTCAGCAGATTGTGGTGCGCGAGCGCGGGCGGCTCGGCGCCCAGCGCCGCGAACATGTCGAGCTGGACGGCCGAGTTCGCGACATGGTCTTCCCCGCGGACGATGTCGGTGACCCCGAGGTCGACGTCGTCGACGACGCTGGTGAAGACGTAGAGAAAGGCGCCGTCCTCTCGGCGGATGACGGGATCCGAGAGGCTCGACAGGTCGATCTCCTGCTGGCCCCTGACGCCGTCCGACCACCCGACCCGCCCGCCGGTCAGCCGGAAGCGCCAGTGCGGCCGCCGTCCCTCCGCCTCGTAGAGCGCGCTCTTCTCGGGCGTCAGCCTGAGCGCCGCACGGTCATAGACCGGTGGGCGGCCCGAGGCGCGCGCGAGACGGCGCGCCCGATCGAGCTCCTCCTCGGTTTCATAGGCCGGATAGACGCGCTCGCCGAGCCGCTCCAACGCCGCCTCGTAGAGCGCAAGCCGCTCGGACTGCCTCACCTCGAAGTCAGGCGTCAATCCAAGCCAGGCGACGTCCTGACGGATCGCCTCGACGAAGCGTTCCTCGACCCGTTCCGCGTCGGTGTCGTCGATCCGCAGCACGAAGCGACCGCCGGTCTTTCGCGCGATGATGGCGTTCAGCAGCAGCGTGCGGGCGTTGCCGAGATGCAGGAAGCCGGTCGGCGACGGCGCGAAACGCAGGACTGTCATGTCGGGCCGTCCGGAAGCATGGCGCTCGTCTAGCGTGACGCGGCGCGGCCGGCAATCGAGCTGAGGCTCTGCCTCAGGCCGCGCGTCGGCCCGGCGCGCTCCGGGCGAGGCGGACCTGATTGCGGCCCGCCGATTTCGCCTCGTAGAGCGCGGCGTCCGCGCGGCCGAGCAGTCGGTCGAGCCGATCGGCGTCGAGCGCGGAAACGCCGGCGCTCACGGTCACGACCCCGTCGATGCCGCCCGGATTCGGCAGCGCGCGGGCTTCGACCGCGGCGCGGATGCGCTCCGCGACCTGCAGCGCCTCGGCGCTCGACACGCCGGGCAGCAGGGCCACGAACTCCTCGCCGCCGATGCGGGCGAGCAGGTCGAGCCCCTCGCGCAAACCGGATTTCAGCAGGCCCGCCACCGCGGTGAGGCAGCGGTCGCCGGCGCGATGGCCGAGCGCGTCGTTCAGCAGCTTGAAGTGGTCGATGTCGAACATCACCAGGCCGACTGGCCCGCCGAGGCGCCGCAGCTCCTCCAGCGCCTCCTCGAAATGACGGCGGTTCGCGACGCCCGTCAGCGGGTCGGTGCGGGCGGTCGCGTGAAGCCGCCCGTTGATCTCGGCGATCGCCCGGAGCTGGAGCCGGTCGCTCATCCCGAGCACGAAGACGCGGTAGTGCAACTGCTCCGTGATGCCCTTGGCGAGCGCCAGCCCGATCAGCCCGATGTCGAAGAACACGATGGCCTGGAGCTTCTCGGCCGTCGAAAGCACGGAGGCGGGAGGCAGCGCGAGGAAGATGGTCTGCATCAGAAGCGCCACGGCGGTCAGCGCGACGGTGTCACGCCACGCGATGCGCGAGGCCATGACGGCCGTGCCCCCGAGGAAAATCGCCTGGATCACGTATCTCTCGAGGAGCTCCGGGCCAGCCGTGAGGCAGGACAGGCCCGCGATCGCATAGGCGAAGACGCATACCGCGATCGTCAGCTTGCCCTCGATCCCGGGCCGCGATGCGAAGCTCATCGCGAACGCGGCGGCCACGAGCGCGACCGAGACCGACGCACGGGCCGCGACCGCGTAGGGCACGAGCTCCGGCGGCGCGATGAACGGGTCGAAGACGATGCAGGCCGCGTTCACGGCCGCCGCCCAGATCATCCAGCCCTGGTTGATCTTCCTGCGGCTCCGCCAGGTGTCGTGGAGATAGAGCGACAGGATTTCGGGCGGCAGCCTGAGCTCGCGCGTCCGCACCTTCGTGAGCGCGACGATCTGGTCGGCGAGCTCACGATCAGGAAGCTCGCGCTCAGGCGCCGGATCGGCGGAGCTCCAAAGGGCGGCGAAAACAGCCATCGACCACGGGCGGTAAGACTTTGCTACCGCCCGTGGTTGTCACTCGAAATACGCTACTTAGCCGTAAACGCGACGCAAGAGAGGTGCGCGACTTTCGGCCGGACCTATTCCGCCGTGGTCGCTCTACTCCGCCGCCGCCACCTGCCGGGGGCCACGCGCCGCGCGTTCGCGCTTCAGCTCCTCGGCCACCAGGAAAGCGAGCTCGATCGCCTGCTCGGCGTTGAGCCGCGGGTCGCAATGGGTGTGATAGCGGTCGCGAAGGTCGGCGTCGGATATCGCGCGCGCGCCGCCGGTGCATTCGGTGACGTTCTTGCCCGTCATCTCGACATGCACGCCGCCGGCGTGAACGCCCTCGGTCCGGCAGACCTCGAAGAAGGCCTCGACCTCCTGCAGGATGCGCTCGAACGGCCGCGTCTTGTAGCCCGAGGGCGACTTGATCGTGTTGCCGTGCATCGGGTCGCAGGCGATCACGACCTTGCGGCCGCCGGTCTTCACGGCGCGCACGAGGCCCGGCAGATGGTCGAAGACCTTGTCGGCGCCGAAGCGCATGATCAGCGTCAGCCGCCCCGGCTCGTTGTCCGGGTCGAGCGCGTCGATCAGCTTCATCAGCTCGTCGGGCTTGAGCGACGGCCCGCATTTCAGGCCGACCGGGTTCTTCACGCCGCGGAAATATTCGACATGGGCGTGGTCGAGCTGGCGGGTGCGGTCGCCGATCCAGATCATGTGGCCGGAGGTCGCGTACCAATCCCCGGTGGTGGAGTCGACGCGCGTCAACGCCTGCTCATAGCCGAGCAGCAGCGCCTCGTGGCTCGTGAAGAAATCGGTGGTCCTGAGCTCCGGATGATTCTCGGGGTCGACGCCGCAGGCGCGCATGAAGTCGAGCGCCTCGGCGATCCGGTCGGCGACCTCCTGGTAGCGGCCGGATTGCGGGCTCTCCTTGACGAAGCCGAGCATCCACTGATGCACGAAGTCGAGATTGGCGTAGCCGCCGGACGCGAAGGCGCGCAGCAGATTGAGGGTCGCGGCCGACTGGCGGTAGGCCTCGAGCTGGCGGCGCGGGTCGGGGATACGCGACTCCGGGGTCGCGTCGGTGCCGTTGATGATGTCGCCGCGGTAGATCGGCAGCTCGACGCCGTCGACGATTTCGGTCGGCGACGAGCGCGGCTTCGCGAACTGCCCCGCGATGCGGCCGACCTTCACCACCGGCGAGGCGGCCGCATAGGTCATGACCACCGCCATCTGCAGGAAGACGCGGAAGAAGTCGCGGATGTTGTCGGCCGAATGCTCGGCGAAGCTCTCGGCGCAGTCGCCGCCCTGCAGCAGGAAGGCCTGGCCTTCGGCGACCTTGGCGAGCTGCCGCCTGAGCTTCCGCGCCTCTCCGGCGAAGACCAGGGGCGGGAAGGACGCGAGCTGCGCCTCCGCCGCGGCGAGCGCCGCGGGATCGGGATAGACCGGCGACTGCTCGATCGGCAGCTTGCGCCAGCTCGAGGGGCTCCAACGCTCCGTCATGACCTTCCAGCTCCAGACCCGTCGCTTGCGAGCCCTTCTTTCGGGAAACGACGATACGTCGCCCGGCCATCATATGGCCGCTCGTTCAGCCGGCTTCTAGCACCGGGAACACGGGGACGCCACCTTTCAGCCCCGGGCGGGGACGGGCTCGAACGAGTCCCTGAGCGGACGCTCGGGCATCGCCCAGAGAAGCGCGAGCGCGACGGCCGTGGAGGCGGCTGCGGCCAGGAACGCGATGCGGAAGCTGGCCTCGTCAAGCGAGACGGCCGCGAGCGCCTGTCCCGCCTCGGCGCCGAACCCCGCGCCCAGCACGATCGCGCCGAGGATCGCGACGCCAAAGGCCGAGCCGAGCGACCGAGTGA
>NZ_RYFI01000014.1:48635-77331 GCF_004103825.1 Hansschlegelia zhihuaiae | reverse complement strand
GGCGGCGCGGAGATCCGAGCGGCGGACGGCGTTCTGCACGCTGACGGTCGCGGTCGGGAACACCGGGCCAAGGCCGAGCCCGTAGAGGAACAGCAGCGTCTCGGACACGGCGAAAGAGCCGCCTCCCATCGTCGCCGCGAGGACGAGAAGCGCGAGGGTCGAAAGGACATGGCCGAAGATCGCCGGGTTGCGGTACCGGCGAAGCTTCGGCATCGCGCGTCCAGTGACTGCAGCTCCGATCACCGAACCCGCCGCCATGGCGATCAGCCCGATCGCCGCGACATCGGGTCCAACGCCGTTTCGCGTCTCGAAAAAGATCGGGACGATGGTGGTCAGCCCCACGAAGCCCGCCATGCCAAAGGCGACGGCGCCGACGCCGCAGAACACCACCCGGTCGCCCAGGACGCCTAGCGGGATCAGAGGTTCAGCGAAAGACTTCACGCGCCACGCGAACAGCGCGGTTGCGGCGAGCGCGGCCGCCGAAAGGCCGAGCACCTCGGGAGAGGTCCAGACGCCGCTCATGCGACCGAGCGACAAGGCGAGCATCGCGGCGGACGTTCCCGCCACCACCAAGGCGGCGCCTGGCACGTCGAGACGATGCTCGCGCCTGATGAAGGGCAGGTCCTTCAGCGGGCCGTTCATCATGGCGATCGCCACCAGGCCCACCGGCAGGTTGATCCAGAACACCAGCGACCAGTGGAGATGCTGGGCGAACACGCCGCCGACCAGCGGGCCGGCGACGCTCGCGGTCGCCCAGACCATGGAGATCTGGGCGGCGTATCTGGCGCGGTGCTTCGGCGGCACGAGGTCGCCAAGCACCGTCTGCGCGAGCGCGATGAGGCCGCCGCCGCCGAGCCCCTGCACCGCCCGCCCGGCGACCAGCATGCCGAGGCTCTGCGAAAGTCCGCAGATCACCGAGCCCACGAGGAAGATGGCGACCGCCGTGAAGATGACCGGCCGGCGGCCGTGCAGGTCGGCGAGTTTGCCGTAGAGCGGCGTGACCGCGGTCGCGACGATGAGATAGGCGGAGATCACCCAGGGCAGATATTCGACGGAGCCGAAGGCCTTGCCGATCGTGGTCATGGCCGGCGCGACGATCGTCTGGTCGAGCGCGGCGAGCAGCATCGCGGTCAGCACGCCGACGATGATCTGCCGCTTGCGGGTTTCGGTCAGGGGCGCAGAAGCCGGATTGGTCGGGCCGGGGCCGTCCATGGTCACGTCGACTGGGTAGGTTGGTCGAGCGCTCATGTCCCGGCCTTGCGCCGGGACCCATAAGCGCAAGAGGTCGGAAAGGGAACCTCGGCCCGCCGCAACATTCTGATTGCGCAACGTTGAATGGGTCCCGGCGCAAGGCCGGGACGTCAGCGAGGCGTTCAGCCCGTCCACTTCGTCCGAAGGGTGACGAGCTCCTCGGCCGCGGAAGGGTGCAGGGCCATGGTGGCGTCGAAGTCGGCCTTGGTCGCGCCCATCTTCACCGCGATCGCGGCGATCTGGACCATCTCGGCGGCGTCCTCACCGACGATGTGGACGCCGAGCACCCGGTCGTTCCCGGCGTCCACCACGAGCTTCATCAGCACCTTGTCGTCGCGGCCGGACAGCGTCGCCTTCATCGGGCGGAAGCGCGCCTTGTAAATGTCGACCTCGCCCTTCTCGCGCGCCTGCGCCTCGGTCAACCCGACCGTGCCGAGTTCGGGCGTCGAGAACACGGCCGTCGGCACATTCGTGAGATCGACCGAGGTCGGCCGTCCGCCGAACACCGTGTCGGCGAAGGCGTGGCCCTCCCGGATCGCCACGGGCGTCAGGTTCATCCGGTTGGTGACGTCGCCGATCGCGTAGATCGAGGGCACGTTGCTGCGCGAGGTCGGATCGACCAGGATCGCGCCCTCGTGGTCGCGCATCACGATGGTCTGGTCGAGCCCGAGCCCGTCGGTCTTCGGCGCCCGGCCGATCGCGAGCATCAGCTCGTCGGCTGCGACCGCCCCGCCGCCCTTTAGCCGCACCAGCTTGCCGCCGCCCTCGCCGGCCTCCACCGAAGCGACCTCCTCATTCAGAACGAGCGTCACGCCGAGCTTCTCGAGGCCGATGCGGACCTCATCGCGCAGATCCTCGTCGAAGCCGCGCAGCAGCTTGTCGCCCCGATGGACGAGGGTGACGGCCGAGCCCAGTCCGGCAAAGATTCCGGCGAACTCGATCGCGATATAACCGCCGCCCACGATGACGATTTTCTCAGGCAGACGAGGCAGGTTGAAGGCTTCGTTGGACGAGATCGCGAGCTCGGCGCCGGCGAAATCGCCGACATGGGGTGCGCCGCCCGTCGCGATGAGGATGGTCTCGGCCCCGATCATGGCGCCGTCGGCGAGCCGCACGAGGTTCTCGCCCGCGACCGTCGCGCGTTGGCGATGGATCGCCACGCCGGCCTTCTTCAGGTTCTGCTCGTAGATGTCGGAGAGCCGCGCGATCTCCCTGTCCTTGGCCGCGACGAGGTCCGGCCAGGAGAAGGAGGGTTGCTCGGAGAAGCTCCAGCCGAAGCCGCGCGAGTCCTCGAAGGCGTCGGGGAAGCGGCTGGCGTAGACCAGCAGCTTCTTCGGCACGCAGCCGCGGATCACGCAGGTGCCGCCGATGCGGTATTCCTCGGCGATGGCGACGCGCGCGCCATGGCCGGCCGCGATGCGCGCTGCGCGCACGCCCCCGGACCCGGCGCCGATCACGAACAGGTCGACGTCGCGCTCGATCATAAGAAGACCAGGGTCAGATTTCGTGGCCGCGCTTGCGCATTTCCTGGCGGAGACGCGCGACGATGTCCTGGCTCATCTTCTGGCTCCAGGCGCTGGTCTTCTCGTAGCTCGCCTGAAGCACGCCGGGCAGGTTCTCGACGAGCTTCTTGCCGGTCGGCGTCAGGTAGAAGGCCTTGATCTCGGAGAGCTCCTGAGGCGAGAAGCGCTGCGCATAGACGGTCGCGATCTCGGTCATCAGCGCTTCCTTGCGCTGCGTGAACTCCGGCGTCAGCGCCTTGAGGACCTCGTCGAGATCCTTGGCGATCTCGGGCCGCGTGCGGGTGAAGGTGCGCTTCGCCTCGTCCATGAAGATCGGGACGATGTCCTTGACGCTGTCGGCGGCGCCCGAGACCTCGATGACCTCGCGCGCCGCCTTGATCTGCTCCGCGGAGGGCGCCTGCGCGAAGGCCGGCGTCGCGAGCAGCGCGGCGAAGGCCGCCGCGGCGAGGCGTGTGCGGAGCGTCGTCGTCATGCGGTCTTCCTCATGGGCTGCTGCTCGGCCTGCGCGGAGGCCGGTTCGATGGTCTTGACGCCATTCTGGTCGGCCACGATCGCGAGGCTGGCGAGCCTGAGGAACAGGCCGTGCTCGACGACGCCGGGAATGCGGTTGAGCTCCACGGAGAGCCGCTCCGGATCGTCGATCAGTCCCAGCCTGGCGTCGAGGATGACGTGGCCGCTGTCGGTGACGACCGGGCACTCGTCCTCGGCGCGGCGGATCGCGACGTCGCTGCCGAGCCCGAGGTCCCGCGCGAGGCGCTCGATCGCCCGGCGGGTCGACTCCTTGCCGAAGGGCACGACCTCGATCGGCAGCGGAAACGCGCCGAGGCGCTCGACGCGCTTGGAGGCGTCGGCGATGACGATCATGCGCTTCGAGGCGAAGGCCACGATCTTCTCGCGCAGCAGCGCCGCGCCGCCGCCCTTGATCAGGTTGAGCCGGCCGTCGATCTCGTCGGCGCCGTCGACCGTAAGGTCGAGCTCCGGCGTGTCCTTCAGGGTCGTGAGCGGGACGCCGTGGCGCTCGGCGAGCTCGCGCGAGGCCTCGGAGGTCGGCACGCCGGAGACGTCCAGCCCCTCCGCGACCTTGGCGCCGAGCAGCTCGATGAAGTGGGCGGCGGTGGAGCCCGTGCCGAGCCCGAGCTTCATGCCGGGTTCGACATAGGCGAGCGCGGCCTCGGCGGCCGCGCGTTTGAAATCTTCAGTGCTCAAGACGTTCCGTCCTTTCAGCCCCCGACCTAGCGGCCGAGACCAGCGACGAGCAGATACTTGATGTCCACGAACTCGTCGACGCCGCGCTGCGAACCCTCGCGGCCGTGACCGCTCTCCTTGACGCCGCCGAACGGCGCCAACTCGGTCGAGATCAGCCCTGAATTGATGCCGACCATGCCGTATTCAAGAGCCTCCGCGACGCGGAATATCCGCCCCACGTCCCGCGCATAGAAGTAAGCCGCGAGGCCGAACTCGGTGGCGTTTGCGTATTCGACGACCTCGTCTTCGCGCTCGAAGCGGAAGATCGGCGCGACGGGTCCGAACGTCTCCTCGCGGGCGACGGCCATGTCCTGCGTGACGTCGGCCACGACCGTCGGCTCGAAGAACGTCCCGCCCAACGCGTGGCGCTTGCCGCCCACCAGGACCCTCGCGCCCTTGCCCTGGGCGTCCTTCAGGTGGCGCTCGACCTTCTCCACGGCGTCCGGCGTGATCAGCGGCCCCTGCGTCACGCCGTCGTCGACGCCCTTGCCGACCTTGAGCTTGCCGACCGCCGTCACGAGCTTCTCGACGAAGGCGTCGTAGACCTTGGACTGCACGTAGATCCGGTTCGCGCAGACGCAGGTCTGGCCCATGTTGCGGTACTTAGAGACCATCGCGCCTTCGACCGCCGCGTCGAGATCGGCGTCGTCGAACACGATGAACGGCGCGTTGCCGCCGAGCTCCAGCGCCACCCGCTTCACGCCGGCGGCCGCCTGAGCCATCAGGATCTTGCCGACCTCGGTCGAGCCCGTGAAGGA
Source organism: Hansschlegelia zhihuaiae (assembly GCF_004103825.1). Lineage (GTDB taxonomy): Bacteria > Pseudomonadota > Alphaproteobacteria > Rhizobiales > Methylopilaceae > Methylopila > Methylopila zhihuaiae. Next base: position 72,554 of record NZ_RYFI01000014.1, on the reverse strand, counting down.
AACGACCCGCACCGCCGGATGGGTGGTGAAGACCTTGCCGATGGCGGAGGAATCCTCGCCCGTCACCACCGAGAACACGCCCTTCGGGATGCCGGCCTCGTCGGCGAGCCGCGCGAGGGCGAGCGCGGTCAGCGGCGTCTCCATCGCGGGCTTCACCACGAAGGTGCAGCCGACCGCGAGCGCCGGCGCGCATTTGCGGGTGATCATGGCGGCGGGGAAGTTCCACGGCGTGATCGCCGCGACCACGCCCGCGGGTTGCCGCAGCACGAGGATGCGCGCGTCGGCGCGATGCGTCGGCAGCGTGTCGCCCGAGACGCGCTTGGCCTCCTCGGCGTAGAACTCGACGAAGGACGCGGCGTAGTCGATCTCGCCCTTGGCCTCGGCGAGCGGCTTGCCCTGCTCGCGCGTCATGATGAGCGCGAGATCGTCCTTGTTGGCGACGATGAGCTCGTACCAGCGCCGCAGGATCGCCGAGCGCTCCTTCGCCAGCTTCGCGGCCCAGGGCCGGAACGCGGCCTCCGCCGCCTCGATCGCCCTGGTCGCGGCGTCGGCGCCGAGATTGGGGACGCGGCCCACGACCTCGCCGGTCGCGGGGTCGGTGACCTCGACCTCCGGCTCGCCGACGAAGGCGCCGTCGAGATAGGAACGGTTGATCAGCAGGGTTGGGTCGGACAGGCCGTCCATCGGGAGACGAGCTCCTCTCGTGAGGGGGCGCGGTGTAGCACGAGGCGGAGATGGTGTTCCAGCCCGCGCCGGACACCCCGGGGACGCGAGCTATCCCTCCCCTTGCAAGGGGAGGGATGAACGCGCCAGATTCTTGAAGAAAGGGCGGGCGGCCTCAGCCGCGAATGGCCCACACGATGGCGACGCCGATCACGGCCGAGACGATGCCGACCAGCCGGAGCGTCTGCTCCGGCGTCGCCGCCATGTTCTCGCCCGCCTTCTTCGCCGCGCCGGGAAATCCTGCGAACAGGACGCCCTCGATCGCAAGGGCCAGTCCGAGCGCGGCGAAGAGGTCCGTCATCTCGCCGGCTGGGCGGCCGGGGCCGACGGCAGTCGGCCGTCGGGCTGCTCGAAGAAGCGGAAGAACTGGCTGTCGGGCGCGAGGATCACCCGCGTGCCGGTCTTGAGCGCCTGTTCATAGGCCTGCATCGAGCGGAAGAAGGAGAAGAACTCGGCGTCGGACTGGAAAGCGTCCGCGAGGATGCGGGACTTCTCCGCCTCGCCCTGGCCGCGCAGGATCTCGGCGTCGCGGTTCGCTTCGGCGATGATCACCTGCGCGTCGCGGTCGGCGCGGGCGCGGATGCCCTGAGCCTGCTCGGCGCCGCGGGCGCGGATCTGCGCCGCCTCCTGGGCGCGCTCGGACTGCATCCGGTCGAACACGGCCTTCGAGTTCTGTTCCGGCAGGTCGGCGCGGCGGATGCGGACATCCACGATCTGGATGCCGAAGCGGTCGGCCTCGCGGTTCGCCTGGTCGCGGATGCGCGCCATGATCTGGTCGCGGCGTTCCTGGACGATCTGCTGGAAGCTGTTCGAGCGGATCGCCTCGAGCAGCGCGTCGGTCAGCACGTTGGTGAGCCGCTGATTGGCCTGCTCGACCGTGCCGACCGCCTGCCGGAAGCGCAGCGCGTTGGTGATCTTGTAGCGCGAGAAGGCGTCGACCACGAGCCGCTTCTGGTCGTTCGCGGTCGCCTCGCGCTCGGGCAGGTCGAGGTCGAGGATGCGCTTGTCGATGCGCGTGACGCTCTCGACGAACGGGATCTTGGCGTGGAGGCCGGGCTTCGTGATGGTGTCGACCGGCTGGCCGAGCCGGAGCACGATGACCTGCTCGTTCTCGTTGACGGTGTAGAGGGAGCTGTAGGCCGCGACCGCGATCGCGAAGGCGATCACGGCGAAGGCGGCTCCGAAGACGCTGCGGTTCATGGGCTTAGCGTCCTCGGTTACGGAACACGCTGCGCGCGCGGCGCAACGGGCTGCTGGTCGAGCGGCAGGTAGGGGACGACCCCCTGCCCGCCGGCCTTCGGATCGATGATCACCTTGTCGACGCCGCCGAACACCCGCTCCATCGTTTCGAGGAACAGCCGCTCGCGGGTGACGTCCGGCGCCTTCTTGTACTCGGCGACCACCTGGCTGAAGCGCGAGGCCTGGCCCTGCGCATCGGCGATCGACGTCGCCCTGACGCCTTCGGCGGCCTGGATCGTCTGGGTCGAGCGGCCGCGCGCCTCGGGGACGACGCGGTTGGCGTAGGCCTGCGCCTCGTTGGTCACGCGGATGCGGTCGGCCTGGGCGACCTGCACCTCGCGGAAGGCCGAGATGACGTCGCCGGGGGGCGCGATCTTCTGGAGCTGGACCTGGGCGATGTCGACGCCGGAATCGTAGGAGTCGAGCGTCTTCTGCATCAGCTCGCGGACCGCCGCCGCCGTGACGGCCGCGGACTGGACGTCCTCCTTGGGCTTGACCGGCTCGACCGGCGGCGCGCCCGGAACCGGCGGCGGAACGGCGACGTCGGTCTCGGGCGTCCCTTCGGTGAGGATCTGCTGGAGGCGCGAACGGCCCACAACCTCGCGCATCGCGCTCTCGGCGACGGCCTTGATGGTGCCTTCCGGGTTCTGGATCTTGAACAGGTAGTTCGCGGCGCCGCTCGGCTTTCCGGCGGCCGGGTCGGCCGGCTTGATCACCCACACGACCGAGAAGTTGACGTCGACGATGTTCTCGTCGCCGGTCAGCATCAGGCTTTCCTGCGGAACCTCGCGGGTCGCCACCGACCGCGGGCCGCCGGTCGTGGTGCGCATGCCGACCTCGATCGAGTTCTGCGTCGTGACCTTTGGCGTAAGCACGGTCTCGATCGGATAGGGCAGATGGTAGTTCAGGCCCGACTGCGTGGTCCGGACATATTCGCCGAAGCGCAGCACGATGCCTTCCTCGTCGGGCTCGACGCGGTAGAAGCCGGACAGCCCCCACGCGATGACCGCGACCGCGACCAGCGCGAGAACGCCGCGCGTCCCGCCGCCGCCGCCGGGAAGAATCGAGCCAAGCCGTTCCTGGGCGCGGCGGAGCATTTCATCAAGATCGGGAGGCTGGGGACCGCCGGACGGCTTCTGAGGACCCTGGCCCCACGGACCGCCGGGGTTGTTGCGCCACGGTCCGCCGCCGCCACCACTCTGGTTGCTCCAGGGCATTTCTTCTCCTCAGCCGCGCGCAGGCTGCGCACGAAAGCCGACGCCGGATTGCGGCGCCGCATATAGGCGAAGCCGAGACCGCCTTCAACGAGCCGGCTTCCCCCGCCTCGTGCTCGTGACGCGCCGCCGCCGGGCCGTCAACAGAGATCGGCCGCCGAGCCGATCACGTCCTCTTAAGCGCTGCGCACCCGGACGAGGTCGCGATAGGTGAAGGCGTGGTCGTCGCGCCCGCCGGCCGGGTGCTCCTCGCGAAAGGTCTCGCGCCAATGCGAGGGGTCGTATTCGGGGAAGAACACGTCGCCGTCGGGCTCGGCGTCGACCTCGGTCAGGCGCATGCGCGACGCGAGCGGCATGAACTGCGCATAGATCTCGCCGCCGCCCGCGCAGATGATCTCGTCCGCCGCCATCTCCTCGGCGATCGCCTCGGCGAGGCCGAGCGCGTCGGCGACGTCGTGGGCGACGTGCACGCCTGCCTCCTTGAAGTTCCGGTCGCGAGTCAGCACGACCGTCTCGCGACCCGGCAGCGGCCGGCCGATGGCGGCGTGGTTGCGGCGGCCGACGATCAGCGGCTTGCCGATCGTCACCTCCTTGAACCGCTTCAGGTCGCTCGAGAGCCGCCACGGCAGGCCGTTGTCGCGGCCGATGACGCCGTTCTTGGCGACGGCGACGACGAGGGTGATCGGAACCCTCACTCGATCGGCCGTCCGCGCAGACAGAGCGGCGTCCAGAGCGCCTGGACCGTGCGGGTCTCTCCCGAATCAAGCGTCTCGATCGCGGCGTCGCCGGAGTTGTAGCGGTACACGAAGCGCACGAGGGTCGGCTTGTCGCGGCCAATATAGATCGTCGCCTGGCCGCAGACGGCCTCGTCCTTGCCGTTGGTGCGGCGGCGGAAATTCTCGAAGCCGAAACGCGCCGGCTGGCCTGCGAAATGCGACTTGAGCTTGGCGCGCAGCGCCTGCTCGGTCTGGGCGAACACCGCGCCGGTGTTCTGCGCCTGAGCGGCGCTCGCCCCGAGCGCGATCCCGAGGGCCGCCAGGGCCCCGATCGTCATCAGCTTCATTCCGCGTCCTCGTCCCCTGCGCGCCGCCCAGCGCGCGCCGCCAATCCGCCCACGAGTCGCGCGAAAAGCGCGCTCCCATCCGTGCGATACACCGTCCGGCCGCCGCTCGCTACGGGATCGCGCCGCGCGTGGAATGCGGGACGATCGACGCGGCTGCGACGGCTTCCGCGCCTAGACTGCGATCGGCGCCTTTATGGCGGGATGCGGGTCATAGCCCTCGATCGCGAAATCCTCGAAGCGGAAGTCGAAGATCGAGCGGCTCCTGCCCGTCAGCTTCAGGGCCGGAAGCGGGCGCGGGTCCCGCGCGAGTTGCTCGCGGGCCTGGTCGAGATGGTTCACGTAGAGATGCGCGTCGCCGAGCGTGTGCACGAAGTCGCCGACGCCGAGACCCGCGTCGCGCGCCACGAGATGAGTCAGCAGCGCGTAGGACGCGATGTTGAACGGCACGCCGAGAAAGACGTCCGCCGAACGCTGGTAGAGCTGGCAGGACAACCGCCCCTCGGCGACGTGGAACTGGAACAGGCAGTGGCACGGTGCGAGCGCCATGTCGGGGATGTCGGCCGGGTTCCAGGCCGACACGACGAGTCGCCGCGAATCGGGGTTGCGCTTCAGTTCCGCCAGCACCTCGGCGAACTGGTCGATCACGCGGCCGTCGGGCGCCGCCCATGAGCGCCACTGTCGACCATAGACCGGGCCGAGATCGCCGCTCTCGTCCGCCCACTCGTCCCAGATCGTTACGCCGTTGTCCTGAAGATAGCGGACATTGGTGTCGCCCCTCAGGAACCAGATCAGTTCGTGGACGATCGACTTCAGGTGCAGCCGCTTGGTGGTGACGAGCGGAAACCCCTGCGTCAGGTCGAAGCGCATCTGCGCGCCGAACACCGAGAGCGTGCCGGTCCCGGTGCGGTCGCCCTTGGCGACGCCCTCGTCAAGGATGCGGCGGAGAAGGTCGAGATAAGGCTGCATGTCGGGTCTTCCGCGACCGGTCTTTGCGGACCATAGCGCCGCGGCGCCGCTCATGCGACCGACGGCCGCCAGGCTCCCACAGCTTCCGGCGACCTTCATATGGCGCGCCGTCGCGCTGCTCGCGAGCGGCGGCCTTGGGAGGCCGGCGCCGAAACGCCGGCCTTTTGGCTCAGGCCGCGCGGACGCCCGCGAGGAAGCCGTCGACCTCGAGGCCGAGCTGCGACGACTGCTCGGCGAGCGCGCCCGCCGCGAGCCTGACGCGCGAGGCGCCCATGCCGGACTGGTCGGCGGCCGCGCGGACCTCGACCATGTCCTGGCTGACGCGCTGGGTGCCGACCGCGACGCCGCTGACGTTGCGGGCGATCTCCTGGCTCGCCGCCTGCTGCTCCTCGACCACGACCGCGACGCTGGTCGCGATGTGGTGGACCTCGCCGATCGACGCGCCGATTCCGTCGATCGCCTCGACGGTCTCGCGCGTCGCGATCTGGATCGCGTTGATCTGCTCGGTGATCTCGGCGGTCGCCGCGCCCGTCTGGCCGGCGAGCTGCTTGACCTCGGCGGCCACGACCGCGAAGCCGCGGCCCGCCTCGCCGGCGCGCGCCGCCTCGATCGTGGCGTTGAGCGCGAGCAGGTTGGTCTGGGCCGCGATGTCGTGGATCAGCGAGACGAACTCGCCGATCTTGCCCGAGCCCTCGACCAGCAGCCGGACCCTCGCCTGCGCGCTCTCGACATTCTGGACCGCGTCGGAGGCAGCGCGGGCGGTGCGGGCGACCTGGGCGCCGATCTCGCCGGCGCTCACCGCGAATTCCTCGGCCGCGGCCGCAACGGCGTCGACATTCGCGGCCGTCTCGGTCGCGATCGACAGCAGCGCGCCGGACTGGGCGTTGGTCTGGTCGGCGTTGGCCGCGAGCGTCTGGGACGTCGATTCGAGCTCGCGGGCGGCCGCCGAGAGCTGCTGGACGAGGTCGCCCACGCTGCCCTCGAAGCTGCCGGCGAGCGCGTTCATCTCCGACCGGCGCATCTCGGCGCGCATGCGGTCGCTGTCTGCCTGCGCCACGCGCAGCTCATCGGCCTCCTGCATCGCGCCGGCGAAGACGCGCATGCTGCGCCAGAGGTCGCCGACCTCGTCCTTCGTGTCGCGTCCGGCTGAGAGGCGATAATCGCCGGACGCCAGCCGGCTGATGGCCGTCGTCACCTCGCGCAGAGGCTGCACGATCTGCCGGCGAGCGACAAACATGGCGGCGGCGAAGGCGACCAGGGTCCCGCCGACCGCGAGCGTCAGAAGAAGCGTCATGCGCTGCAAAAAGAGGGCTTCGGCGTGGTGGCTCACATCCTCGGCCTCCTTCTGGCTTCGCATGGTGAGCGCGTCGATGCTCGCCTGAAACGCCTTCCGGTTGGCGCGGTTGGCTTCGTTGTTGCCCTGCTCGTTCGCCGCCTGCGGCGAGACGTCCGCAGCGAGCCGCGCCGTCTCGCTGCGGAACGCCCGAAACTCCTGCGCGCCCTTGGCGAGTGTGTCGAACAACGGCTGATCGGCGTCCGGCACGATCGGCCGCCAACGCGTCAGCAGGTCGTCGATCTGCCCCAAGGAGGTCATGAGGCCGTCCCCAAACTTCTTGGCCTCGGTGGAGTCGCGAGACGCGTAGATACCGCGCGCGTCCATGACCACAGCGGTCACGAGACGGTTGAGCCGCTCGCTATAAAGCGCCCGCATCGAAGCGTTCTTCATCTCCTGGACGTCGTCGTTATAAGCGACGATGGTGGCCGCCGCCACGCCCGCGACAAGGAGCGCTACAGCCCCGAGAGCTCCGACAAGCGCGAGAATTTTCGAACCGATACGCAAGTGACGCCCCTTTGACGCGAAAGCATTGTCGCAGAATTTGAACGGGAAGAGTTGAGGCCCGATTAAGCACGTCGTTAGGGGCGAGCCTCTTTCGCAGAAGGCGCTTCGGCCCTATATGTTTTCCTGTCGGGGCGACCCGGCTATGGTGATAAACGGACGCCGCAATAAACCCTTCGGACCCGGGGGCAGCACCCGGCGCCTCCACCAAAATCCGCGATCGTTGGGCGGATTTCGGCGGGGGCGAAACAGGATCGACGGGGGCGTAAAGGGCGGACTTTCACCCGGTATTGTTCCGCCGTTATCGGGCTTTTCTATAGTTGCCAACGACAACTATGCTCCGGTTGCTCAGGCCGCGTGAGCGGTTTGAAAAACCAAACCTGAAGTCCTGATGGTGTAGCAGCTATCGGGCGGGGCCCGGAGGCGCCTGGCAACAGAAGCCTCCACTTCACTTCCCGATTCGACGCGAATGCGCGCGACTTTTGTCGCGCATCCGGCGCGACGCGCGCGACGTAGATTGAGCCGGACCCGGCGCAGCCGCCTCCCGAGGTCGACCGTGATCGCTCGACGCGCATTGCTCGCTCTCATCCTTTCGGCGCCCCTCGCCGCCGCCGCCTTCGCGGCCGAGCCCGCCAGGCCCTTCGATCGCGCGGCTTTCGAAGCCGCCGTCGCAGACGGCGGCCCCGTGCTGGTGCATGTCGACGCGCCGTGGTGTCCGATCTGCCGCATGCAGAGGCCGATCCTCGAAAAGCTCCGCGACCAGCCCCGCTTCCGCGAGATCACGGCCTTCGAGGTCGATTTCGACACCGACAAGGCGTCGGTGCGCGCGGTCGGCGCGCGGCTCCAGAGCACGCTGATCGTCTATCGCGGCGGCCGGGAGATCGCCCGCACCGTCGGCGACCGCGAGGAAGGCTGGATCGAGGAGCTGCTGGAGAAGGCGATCGCGAAATGACGACGCTTGCGACCGCCGGGCTCGCCTTCGCGGCCGGCGTCCTGTCGCTCCTGTCCCCTTGCGTGCTGCCGATCGCGCCGCTCGCCGTGGCGGGCGCCGCAAGCGAGCATCGGCTCGCGCCCGTCGCGCTCGCCGCCGGCGTGGCGTTCTCCTTCGTGACGGTCGGCCTGTTCGTCGCGACCGTCGGCTTCGCGATCGGGCTCGACGAGCGCGTGTTCCGCGCCTTCGCGGCCGTCATCATGATCGCGGCCGGCGTCGTCCTCGCCTCGCCCGCTGCTCAGGCCAGGTTCGCGCTTGCGGCCGCGCCGGCCGGCGATTGGGCGGCCGGGCGCCTCGAAAAGACTTCGCGCGCGGGCCTCGCCGGCCAGTTCGGCGTGGGCGCCCTGCTTGGCGCGGTCTGGACGCCCTGCGTCGGCCCGACGCTCGGCGCGGCTTCCGTGCTCGCCTCGCGGGGCGAGGACCTCGGCTCGGTCGCGCTCGTCATGGCCGCCTTCGGGATCGGGGCCGCGCTCCCGCTGCTGTTGATCGGGGTCCTGTCCCGCAAGGCGCTGCTGCGCTGGCGCGGCAGGCTCGCCGGCTTCGGTCGGATGGGCCGCCTCGCGCTCGGCGTCCTGCTGGTCGCGACCGGGATCGCGGTGCTGACGGGGCTCGACAAGGCGGCCGAGGCCGCTTTGGTCGAGGCGTCGCCGGACTGGCTGACGCGGCTCACCACCAGCCTCTGACGTTCGGCCGAACCGCATGTCGTCCGCATTGATTCGTCCAAGGGGCCTCGACACCGTCGCGACGCCGCGTCGCGACGAGCGGTCGCGATGTTTTCAACCCCGCGAATCCGCCTATGTACCGGGCATGACGACGACACCGCCGCCCGCGCCGCCGGCCGAGGATTTCATCCGCTACGATCTGCTGACGCAGAACGCGCTCAGGGGGGTCGTGCGGGAGGTGCTGGCGCGCATCGCCCGCGAGGGCGTGCCGGGCGAGCATCATTTCTACGTGTCGTTCCGCACCACCGACCCGGACGTCCGGCTGTCGCAACGGCTGAAGGAGCGCTACCCGGCCGAGATGACCATCGTGCTGCAGCACCAGTTCTGGGACCTCGAGGTCTCGGACGACGCCTTCGAGGTCGGGCTCTCCTTCGGCAACGTGCCGGAGAAGCTGGTGGTGCCGTTCCGCTCGATCACCGGCTTCTTCGATCCGTCGGTGCAGTTCGGGCTCAAGTTCGATCATCCGGACGCCGAGCCGATCGCGGAGGACGCGCCGCGCTTCGCCGAGAACGCTCCCGAACAGACCGAGCTTGAGATCGCCGGCGAAGACGCCGACGAGCCGGCGGTCGCTCCGGCTCCCGGCGGCGGCGCCGAGGTCGTGAGCCTCGACAAATTCCGGAAGAAGTAGCGCTTCGGGTGGACGGGAGGCGGTCGGCGTGACGCGGCCGCGGCGGCCATGATAGGGAGCCGTCGCCCGACCTCAGACGAGAGAGCGCCCGATGACGACCGCGACCCGCACCGAGACCGACAGCTTTGGTCCGCTCGAGGTTCCGTCGGACAAATATTGGGGCGCGCAGACCCAGCGCTCGCTGCAGAATTTCAAGATCGGCGGCGAGACGATGCCGAAGCCGCTCGTCCGCGCGCTCGGGATCATCAAGCGCTCGGCCGCGCTCGCCAATGAGGAGCTCGGCTCGCTGAAGCCCGAGCTCGCCAAGGCGATCGCCGAGGCCGCGCAGGAGGTCATCGACGGCGCCTTCGACGACCATTTCCCGCTGGTCGTCTGGCAGACCGGCTCCGGCACCCAGTCCAACATGAACGCCAACGAGGTCGTGTCGAACCGCGCGATCGAGATCCTCGGCGGCGAATTGGGATCGAAGAAGCCGGTCCACCCCAACGACCACGTCAATATGAGCCAGTCGTCCAACGACACCTTCCCGACCGCGATGCACATCGCGGCGGCGGAGGAGATCGAGAAGCGGCTGATTCCGCAGCTCAAGCATCTCGAGGACGCGCTTGAGGCGAAGTCGCAAGCCTTCGAGCACATCATCAAGATTGGCCGCACCCATACGCAGGACGCCACGCCGCTTACGCTCGGCCAGGAGTTTTCGGGCTATGTCGCGCAGGTCAGGCTCGGCGCCGAGCGCATCCGCGAGACGCTGAAGCACCTCTATCCGCTCGCCCAGGGCGGGACGGCGGTCGGCACCGGCATCAACGCCAAGGTCGGCTTCGCCGAGACATTCGCCGAGAAGGTCGCCGGGATCACCGGCCTGCCCTTCGTCACCGCCGAGAACAAGTTCGAGGCGCTCGCGGCGCACGACGCCTATGTCTACGCGCATGGCGCGCTGAACGCGCTCGCGACCGGCCTGTTCAAGATCGCCAACGACATCCGCCTGCTCGGCTCCGGTCCGCGCTCGGGCCTCGGCGAGCTGAAGCTGCCCGAGAACGAGCCCGGCTCGTCGATCATGCCCGGCAAGGTCAATCCGACCCAATGCGAGGCGCTGACCATGGTCTGCGTCCAAGTGTTCGGCAACAACGCCGCGATCACCTTCGGCGGCAGCCAGGGCCATTTCGAGCTCAACGTCTACAAGCCGCTGCTGGCCTACAACATGCTGCAGTCGATCCGCATCCTGGGCGACGCCGCGGTGTCGTTCGCGGACAATTGCGTCGTCGGCATCGAGGCGGACGAGAAGCGGATCGCCGACCTGATGAGCCGCTCCCTGATGCTCGTCACGGCGCTCGCGCCCACCATCGGCTATGACAACGCCACCAAGGTCGCGAAGACCGCCCACAAGAACGGCACGACGCTTCGCGAGGAGGCGGTCAAGCTGGGATTCGTGACGCCGGAAGATTTCGACCGGATCGTTCGGCCGGAAACAATGATACGTCCTGGTTGAACCGGCCGCTCGATTAACGCTGAGCGTATGGGGGTAATCCTATGGCGCTCGATTTCCACTCCCACCGCATGCTAGCTTTCAGCGATGGCCGAGATCGTCAATCTGAGGCTCGCGAGAAAACGACGCGATCGGTCTGCGGAAGAGGCCAGAGCGGCGCAAAATCGAGCGCAGTTCGGGACGAGCAAGGCGGTCAGAGACGCCGAACGGGCGAATCGCGCTGTGATCGAACGCCGACACGACAGTCATCGTCGCGAGAATGGGGGCGACGCGGAGTCATGAGCCAGACGTCGACGCCAATCGAGATGCCGCATCCGGCGGGGGAGACCACCGTCGTGGCGGTCCGGACCCAAGGGGCGGAGGGGGTCGTCGTGCAGGAACTGCTCACGGGCGAACAGCCCTCGCCTTCCCCCGAATACAATCCCGACATCGTCAAGCGCTCGGTCGTCGTGGCCGGCCACAAGACCAGCGTGAGCCTCGAGGACGCGTTCTGGCACGCGCTGAAGGACATCGCGCGCGAACGCTCGGTGTCCCTGCGCAGCCTCGTGGCCGAGATCGACGCCAACCGGCGCGGCGGGAACCTGTCCTCGGCGGTGCGCCTCCACGTGCTCGACCACTACCGCCGGCGCGCGGGCGCAGCGGCCGCCACCCAGCGCTGAGCGAGCCGCGGAGCCGCTCCGGCTTCGCCATCTGACGATCGCCCAAAAGCGGCCCAGCGGACGCGCGAGCCCGCGCGCCGCGCCTTGTCATGGACCCCCCACTATTCCGACCAGACCGAGCTCAGCTTCGAACCGGGCCGGACGGCGCATCGCTCAAAAGTGAGCTTCAAACGAGTTAGGATCGCGTTGGAAGCTCGTCACCGTCCCGGCGACCCTACCGCCGCGGGCGGAAGGATGGACTGCGGCAAGGTGAGCGCGTCCGGCTGGAGACCCGACCGCCCTCGCTCGGCCGGACGCCCGGCCTCGGGCCCGCCGAACACGCCCGCAGGCGGCGGCGCGCCACGCGCCGCTGGCGCCGCGGCCCCCGGCGGCGTGATGTCGAGGGCCGACGGCAGGCCCGGCGCGTTCGAGAAGGACGGAAGCGGCAGCGTGTCGACGAGGGCGCGGGCCTCCGCCTCGCGCTTCCTGCGTTCCATTTCGGCCTTGCGGCGCTCCTCCTCCAGCCGCCGCTTCTCCTCCTCGGCGCGCTTGCGGTCTTCCTCGGCGCGCAGCCTCGCGATTCGCGCGCGCTCGCGGATGTCCGCCTCCATGGCCTCGATCCGCCTGGTCTCGCGCTCGACGGCCCTGACCGACAGCCAGTTGGTGAAATCGGTCGCGTCGATCCTGCGGACCGGCCGCGCGAGCGGCCCGTCGAACGACAGGCCGATCTGCGGCGCGTCCGGCCGGTTGGGCTTGAGGGTGAGGTCGGCGTCGAGAGCGAGGCGGCGGAGATCCAGCGTGGCCGCGCCGCCCAGCGTCCCGACGGGGCTGTCGCTCGCGATCGCGCCGGTCCGCAGCACGCCGCCCGAGAGGGTGAAGGGCGCGACCGCGCGCGCGAGCTTGAGATGCGCGCCGTCGATGTCGCGCGTGAGCGCGTCCGCGATCTTTGGCGCCTCCAGCGGCAGCCCGGCCTCGACCCGAGGCTCCAGCCGCTCGATCGCGCCGACGTCGAGCCGCCGCAGCGAGCCGTCGGTCAGCGTCGCCGAGCCCGCGCCGGTGAGCGACCCGACCAGCCCGGCGAGCGAGCGTCCGGTCCCCTGCGCCTCCACTTTCAGGTCGAGAGCTCCGAGCAGCGGCGAGGCCTCGCGCGGCAGTCCGATCACCCGCTCGACGCGCGCGCCTTCGAGCAGCAGAGCGACGGAGGCCGTGGCGTCGTCGTTCGAGCGCGCGACATTGACCGACCCCGTCAGCCGACCGCCTTCGAGTTCGGCCGAGATCCCCTCGATCGCCACCGCGCCGCGCTTGAGCGCGATCGCGAAGCGCGCGTCGGTCGCGCTGCGCCCGCCGCCGAGCGGCGCCCTCGACGCCGTCACCGCGACGCGGCCGACCAGCCCCCGCGCCGGCGAGGGCCCGAACGCGGCGGACGGCCAGACCGACCGCCTGTCCTCGCCGCCGGAGAGCGCCTCAGGCGAGAAGGCAAGCGCCATGAAGGCGGCTAGAGGCAGTTCTTCGAGCGCGATCTCGCCCGCGATGGGTCGCTGGAGGTCGTAGGGCGCGGCGAGACGTCCGCGGATCGGACGTCCGGCGATCGCGCCCGACAGACCATCCAGCCGCACGCCCTCGGCGTCGAGCGCGGCGTTCGCCTTGAGATCGACGGGCAGGCTGAGGGTCGAGGTCGGGGCCAGCCGGCCGACGGCCGCAAGCAAAGGCGCGACGTCGCCGGATTTGAGCGCGGCTTCGCCCTCGGCCGACAGGCCCGCGACCGGGGCCAGCGCGACCTTGCCGCGGGCCGAAAGGTCGACGCCGAGCCCGGCGAACCGGCCCTCCCCCGTCATGCCGGCGGCCGGCGCGCCCGCGAGCTTCGCCCACAGCTCCCCGCCCCGCGCCTCGGCGACCGGGCTGAGGTCGAGCCCCGCGATCGCCGCAAGCCGGCGCCCGTCGGGCGAGGTGAGCCGGATCTCAAGCTCGGTCTCGGCCTCGAGCGACGGCGCGGCGACCGAGAGCCTCGCGTCGATCCGGCCGCCGGCCGCGTCGCCCCGCACGGCGAAGCGGCGGCCCTTGCCGTCGCTCTCGACCTCGACCGCGAGCTTGAGCGGCGCGAGCGCCGTCGAACGGGCCCGGAGCGCCGCAAGCACAGGCTCGGGCGCCCCGAAGGCGCGCGCGAGCGTCAGCAGAGGCGCGAGCCGCGGCGCCTGAACGTCGAAGCCGAGCCGGCCCTGCGCGCCTGAGGCGCCCTGCCCGATCGAGCCCGCGCCGGAGATCGCCGCGCCCGCGGCGTCCCGTATCGCGAGGCGCTTGAGGTCGATCCCGTCGCGCCCGAGCGAGCCGTCGATCGAGACGCCGCTCATCGAGACGCCCGAAAATGACAGCGCCCTGGCGTCGAGCGCGAGCAGGACGTCGGGGCCGCGGCCCGACAGAGCCTGGGCGAACAGCCGGTCGAGACCGAGCGCGTCGAGGTCGAGGCGATCGGATTCAAGCGCCGCCTCCACGCGCGCCCGCCCATCCGGCCGCTCCGCCGCGCGCCAGGACACGCGGCCGGTCGAGCGGGCCGCGTCGGTCGCGAGTTCGGCGTCCTCGATCGCGACCTCGTCCGGCCGCGCCGCGACATCGCCTCTCAGGGACAGCCGGCGCACCGGCGCCGGCGGCTGGATCTCGCCCCCCGCGAGCCAGCGCCTAAAACCTGCAAGGTCCGCGGTCTCGAACGAGACGGGTCCGAAGAATGCAGGATCGGCCCCGGCGAAGATGACGGCGCCCGAAATCGCGGTCTTGGTCTCGCCGGGAAGAACGGCCGAGGCCGAGCGGATGCGCCATCCGCCGTCCTGGGTCTCGATCTCGGCGCGGACGTCCTGAACGACGTCGCCTGCGAGCACGAGGCCTCGAAGGTCGATCGAAAGCCGGCCCTCGACGGGCGGGCGGGTCGCGGTTCCCAGCCGCGTGACGAGTGCCTCGATCACGCCCGCCGGCGATTTCGGCCGGTTCTCGCCGACCATCCGGTCGAGATCGACCTGGCGGCTCGCGAGCGAAAGCTCGACGCGAGGCGTGGCGCGCAACGTGACGGCCGCGGAGCCGCCTAGCCGCACGCCGCGGTCGTCCGGGCCGAAGGCGATGTCGAGATTGTCGAGCCTGAACGCCGCCGCGCCGCCCTTGACGTCGGCGGCGATCCGCCAGGGGACGGCCTCGTCGCCGGACGCGCTTCCGCCGCGCACGTTCCGCGCCTCGGGGCGCGCCAGCGCCGCCTTGCCGTCGAAGACGGGCTTGCCCGCGAGCGTTAGCGCGCCGTCAGCCTCGAAAGTCTCTGGGGCCACGTCGCTCTTGATCGCAAGCTTGATCCGCATGGCGCCCGAGGCGTCGGCGCGGCCCGTCGAAAGACGCGCCTCGACCCGACGGCCTCCCGGGCCGGCCGCGCCCTCGAACCGGAACGGCCCGGCGAGCGAGCCGGCCTCCGCGACCCCCGAGATGCGGTCGAGCGTCCACCGCCCCGACGGAGCCGTGACATGGACCAGGCCGTCGACGATCTCGGCGCGGTCGAAAGAGACACGCTCGGCCCCGCCCTTCGCTCCGGCGCTGGAGAACGCCGTCCGCACGCCGCCGTCCGCCGCCACTTCGACGCCGAGCCGCGGCCGCACCAGCTTGACGCGCTCGGCCTTGACCTCGCCGCGCAGGAGCGGCGCGAAGGCGAGCTCGATCTCGACCTCGTCGATCGAGGCGCGTGTCGCGCCGGTCCCGGCGGAGATCGCGCGGAAGCGCACATAGGGGCTCGGCAGCAGCCGCGCGTCGACCGCGCCCTTGACCTCGACGGGCGCGCCGACAAGCGCGCTCGCCTGCGCGGCGAAGTCGTCGCGATAGGCGGTCCAGTTGACGAACCAGGGGCCGATCAGCGCCGCGAGCAGCGCGAGCACCAAGGCGAGCCCGAGCCCGGTCAGCGTATTGTTCAAGGCGCTTCGCCCGACCGACCCCGGACATTGAGCGCGACAGTCACGCTGCGCTGCGGGAAACGCGGCGGCGGGGTCGTGATCCGCCGCGTTCCGAAGTCCTTGTTACACGCGACTCAAGCCCTCACGGAATCACGATTTTGCCGGGATTCATGATGTTTTGCGGGTCGAGCGCGCGCTTGATCGCGCGCATCGCCTCGACCGCTGCGGCGCCGTGCTCGGCCTCCAGATAGGCCATCTTGGCCTGGCCGACGCCGTGCTCGCCGGTCGTCGTGCCGCCGAGCCGCAGCGCCCGCTCGACCAGCCGCCCGACGAAACGCCGGCAGGCTGCGACCTCGGCCGGATCGTCGGTCCGCACCAGCGGCAGGCAATGGAAATTGCCATCTCCGACATGCCCGACGATCGGAGCCTGAAGGCCGGAGTCGGCGATGTCCGCCAGCGTCTCCTCGACGCAGTCGGCGAGCCGCGAGATCGGCACGCAGACGTCGGTCGGGACCGGCTTCGCGCCGGGCCTTAGCGCCCCTGCCGCCCACATCGCGTCGTGCCGCGCCTGCCAGAGGCGGCTGCGGTCCTCGGCGCGCGTCGCCCAGTCGAACGGCCCGCCGCCGACATCCGCGGCGATCTCGCCGAAGCGCTCGGACTGCTCGCGCACCGAGGCGTCGGAGCCGTGAAACTCGACGAACAGCGTCGGGACTTCCCGCAGCGAGAGCTTCGAATAGGCGTTGCAGGCCGCGACCTGGGCCGCGTCCAGAAGCTCGATGCGGGCGACCGGCAGGCCGCTCTGGATTGCCGCGATCGTCGCTTCGCAGGCCGCTCGCACGCTCGGAAAGGCGCAGATTCCGGCCGCGACCGCCTCGGGCTGACCGTGTAGCCGGAGCGTGACCTCGGTGACGATCCCGAGCGTGCCTTCCGAGCCCGCGATCAGCCGCGTCAGGTCGTAGCCCGCCGAGGACTTTCGCGCGCGGCCGCCGGTCCTCGCGATCTCGCCGGAGGCCAGCACGACGGTGAGGCCAAGCACGGCGTCCTTCATCGTGCCATAGCGCACCGCGTTGGTGCCTGAGGCGCGGGTCGCCACCATGCCGCCGATCGAGGCGTCGGCCCCGGGATCGATCGGGAAGAACAGCCCGGTGTCGCGCAGATGCGCGTTCAGCGCCTTGCGGGTCACGCCGGGCTGAACAATAGCGTCGAGGTCTTCGACGTTCACCGCCACGATGTCCGTCATCTGTTCGGTCGAGACGCACACCCCGCCGAACGGCGCGTTGACGTGCCCCTCGAATGACGATCCGGCCCCGAACGGGATCACGGGCGCGCCGTGGAGGGCGCAGAGCCGCACGATCTCGGACACCTCCTCGGTCGTCTCGGGAAAAACCACAGCGTCGGGCGGCTGCCGGTCGAGCCATGTCAGCGTGCTCGAATGTTGCTCCCGCGCCGCCGCAGACGTCGTGAACCGGTCCCCGAACCGGGCTGACAAGCTCGCCAGGACGGCGTCGAGCGCGTCGGCCGGAGGCTTCGCGGCTCGGGCGGTTGCGACGGCTTGCATGTTCGGGCCAGAACCTCGCGACATTCGAAGCCTCGGCGATCCGGAAAATCCCGGCCCGCCGTACCAACTCTAGCATCTCCGCCTGCGGAAGTGGCGAGCTTCAACCGAAACGGAGCCCCGGATTGTCAGACGCGCCCTTTCTCTCGCCGCCCCTCGAGATCGAGCGCCGGTTCATCGACCACAATGGCCACGTCAACATGGCCTATCACCTCGTGCTCGCCGACACGGCCCTTGATCTCGCCTTCTGCGAGATCAAGGGCGAGGACTACGTCGCCCGGCGCGGCATGACCACTTTCGCGGCCGAGATGCATGTCCGCTATCTCCGCGAGATGAGCGCGCATGACGAGATCCGTGGCCGCGTCCGCTGGATCGCAGCCGACGAGAAGCGCGCCCACTGGGCCGTCGAGTTGGTCCGCGGGTCGGACGGCGCGGTGGTGACCACCGTCGAAGGCGTGTCGCTGTCGGTCTCCGTCGAGACAAGGCGCGTCGCGCCCTATCCCGAAGACATTGCTGGGCGGCTCGCGGCCGCGGCCCGGGCCGACGAAGCTGGCGCCCGCGACCTCGGCTGGCTCGGACGCCGGGTGACGATGATGGGACGCTGAGCGGACGCGAAAACGCCCCGCGCTTTCGCACAGGGCGTCTCCAGTTCTCAGATCAATGGATCGGCGCTATGCGCCCGTCACTCGACGACTTCGACGACCTCCCGGTCGCTGTTGACGATGTAACGACGCTTGTTCACGACCGTGTAGCTGTAGTCGCTGTCCGGCACGCTGTAGACCTCGACATCCTGCGGAAGCCGTTTGCCCACGGTGACGTCGCCGCTGTAGACGACCGACGGACGCTCCTGCTCAGTGACGTAGGTCCGCACGCGCCGGTCCGGGGTCGAAGCCGCGCCCACGACGCCGCCGACGCCCGCGCCCACGGCCGCGCCGACCGGACCGCCCACTACGGCGCCGGTCGCTGCGCCCGTAGCGGCGCCCGCGGCGGCCCCGCCGGCGGCGCGGTCGCCCGCAAAGGCTGCGGTCGGGGCGGCGATGGCGATGGCGAGAGCGATTGCGGTCATGCTGGAACGCATGGTGAAGTCCTCCAGTGATCCGCCCGACCTAGAAACGGCCGACCGCGAGGAACGTTCCCGTGAAATGACGTAACCGGCTGTTACTCCTCCCGTCGCCTGAGATTTCAAGCGAATCTTCCACCAAGAATTTTGTGCGGCGCCCAAGAGTGGTTTGCCAGACGGGCCGAAAGTTCTTCAGAGCTCCAACCTCCCGCGGGGTCCTAATCTCGTGGACCGGGGCCGCTTTGCGGCCGTTTGAAGGCAGGCCGCCTGAATGCGGCGCGGGCGAATGATCGCGAGCCGACCAGCGGCCGTACCGACCCGCGGCCTCGCAATCGCGGGCTCCAGGCGCCATTTTGCGAGGAACGACGACGCGCGAATCGGCGTGTCTTCCCAACGCTGTCATTGGAGCGTCCAAGCCTTTGTCCGACGCCGATCCGCGCTCGACCTCCCCTGTCCCCGGCGGCATCGCCGCGCGAGCGGTGGCGGGATTGCGCGCGCAGGGGCCGAACTACCTCTCCGGGCTCAATCCGGAGCAGCGCGAGGCGGTCGAGACGCTCGACGGGCCGCTTCTGGTGCTCGCCGGCGCCGGCACCGGCAAGACCCGCGTGCTCACCACGCGGATCGCCCACATCCTGGCGCTCGGGCGCGCGCGGCCGTTCGAGATCCTCGCCGTCACCTTCACCAACAAGGCGGCGCGCGAGATGCGCGAGCGGGTCGGCCAATTGCTCGGCCACGCAGCCGAGGGCATGGAATGGCTCGGCACGTTCCACTCGATCGGCGCGCGCATGCTGCGCCGCCACGCCGAGCTTGCGGGCCTCAAGCCAAGCTTCACCATTCTCGACACGGACGACCAGATCCGCCTGATCAAACAGGCGCTCGCCGCCGAGAACATCGACGACAAGCGCTGGCCCGCGCGCCAGCTCGCTTTCGCGATCGACGGCTGGAAAAATCGGGCGCTGTCCCCGAAGGACGTGCCGGCGGGCGAAGCGCAAGCCTACGCCAATGGCCGCGGAGCCGAGCTCTACACGCTCTACCAGACCCGGCTGAAGCAGCTGAACGCGGTCGATTTCGGCGACCTGCTGCTGGAGCCGATCCAGATCTTCCGCGAGAATCCGGACGTGCTCGCCCAGTATCACCGGCGCTTCCGCTACATGCTGGTGGACGAGTACCAGGACACCAATGTCGCGCAGTATCTCTGGCTGCGCCTGCTGGCGCAGGGCTCGAAGAACCTCGCCTGCGTGGGCGACGACGACCAGTCGATCTATGGCTGGCGCGGCGCCGAGGTCGAGAACATCCTGAAGTTCGACCGGGATTTCCCGGGCGCCAAGGTGGTGCGGCTCGAGCGCAACTACCGCTCGACCGGCCACATCCTCAACGCCGCGTCCTTCCTGATCGCGAAGAACGAAGGACGGCTCGGCAAGACGCTCCGCCCCCAGACCGAGCTCGGCGAGAAGGTGACGGTCGCGGGGAGCTGGGATTCGGGCGAGGAGGCGCGCGCGATCGGCGACGAGATCGAGGCGCTACAGTCCAGGGGCCATCGGCTCGACGACATGGCGATCCTGGTCCGCGCCTCGTTCCAGATGCGCGAGTTCGAGGAGCGCTTCATCACGCTCGGCCTGCCCTACAGGGTGGTGGGAGGTCCGCGTTTCTACGAACGCGCCGAAATCCGCGACGCCATGGCTTACCTGCGCGTCGTCGCGAGCCCGGCGGACGCGCTCGCCTTCGAGCGCATCGTCAATGTGCCCAAGCGGGGCTTGGGCGACGCGACCGTGAAGCAGATCATCGAACGCGCGCGGGCCGACGAAGTCACGCTGCCGGAGGCGTCGCGCCGCCTCGTCGCCGAGGGCGCGCTCGCCGCCAAGGCCCGGAGCGCGCTGAAGGACCTGGTGCTGTCCTTCGACCGCTGGTCGGCCGAGATGGATCGCATCCCGCATGTCGAACTCGCCGAGAAGGTGCTCGAGGAGTCGGGCTACACCGACATGTGGTCGAAGGACCGCACCGCGGAGGCGCAGGGGCGGCTCGAGAACCTGAAGGAGCTCGTGCGCTCCATGGAGCCGTTCGAGAACCTGCGCGGCTTCCTGGAGCACGTCTCGCTGGTCATGGACGTCGACGGCGCGCGTGGCGAGGACGCCGTCACGGTCATGACGCTGCACGCCGCCAAGGGGCTCGAATTCGACACGGTCTTTCTTCCCGGATGGGAAGAAGGCCTATTTCCGCACCAGCGCTCGCTCGACGAGAACGGCCGCGCCGGGCTGGAGGAGGAGCGGCGGCTCGCTTATGTGGGCGTCACCCGCGCCAGGCGCCGCGCCAAGATCTGGTTCGCGTCGAACCGGCGCGTGCACGGCATGTGGCAGTCCTCGATCCCGTCGCGCTTCCTCGACGAGCTGCCCGAGGCCGACGTCGAGGTGCTGGAGGCGCCCGTGACCTTCGGCGCCGGACACATGGGCGGGTCCTACGGCCCGAGCCGCTTCGACCGCGCCGAGCCCTTCGCCTCGACCTATTCGACGCCCGGCTGGAAGCGCGCGCAGGAGCGCGGCTTCGACCGCGGCGCGACGCCCTCCCCGGGCCCCGGCGCGCGGCGCTCCGGCCCGATGACGATCGAAGGCGAGCTCGTCGCCTCCTCGACCGCGAAGGCCGCCGGCTTCGCCGAGGGCGCGCGCGTGTTCCACCAGAAGTTCGGGACCGGGACGGTGGTCGAGGTCGAGGGCAACAAGCTCACCGTCGCCTTCGATCGCGCCGGCCAGAAGCGCGTGCTGGACGGCTTCGTGAAGGCGGCGTGAGGAGCGCGGCCGCCATGTCCCGGCCTTGAGCCGGGACCCATTTGTCTCGACGGTCCATCGTCTGACCTGAACCGCGCCGTTCCGTTTGGCGGCGTCTGCGGTTATGGGTCCCGGCTCAAGGCCGGGACATGAGGGTCGTGGCTCCGCGCACATCCGGGAACCACCGATGACCCAGTCCCCCGTCATTCGCCTCGACCTTGACGAGGCCACCGCCAAGCGCGTCGCGGACGTGCTGGAGGAGGCGTTCCCCTTCGGCGAGGCGTCGATCTCGGCCTTCGAGACCGGGCCGGACGCCTGGCGGGTGGAGGTCTACGGCGGACCGGACATGGACGCTGGCGAACTCGCCGCCGCCATGCGCGACGCGCTCGGCCCGGAAAGCGCGGGCTTGAGGCTCGAGCCCGGCGTGATCGACGAGCGCGACTGGGTGGCGAAAAGCCTCGAGGGCCTGAAGCCGGTGCGCGCCGGCCGCTTCGTCGTACATGGCGCGCACGACCGGAGCGCGGTCGCGCCCAACGCTATCGGGATCGAAATCGAGGCCGCGCTTGCCTTCGGCACGGGCCATCACGGCACCACGCGCGGCTGTCTGCTGGCCATCGACCGGCTGCTGAAGCTCCGCCGCTTCGCGAAACCTCTCGATCTCGGGACCGGGACCGGCGTGCTGGCCATCGCGCTCGCGCTCGCCCAGAAGACCCCCGTGCTCGCCACCGACATCGACCCGGTCTCGGTCCGCATCGCCGCCGAGAACGCGCGGGCGAACGGGGCCGGCCCGCTGGTGCGCTCGGTCCATGCCGGGGGCTTCGGCCACCCGGTGTTCGGCGAGCAGGGACCGTTCGATCTGATCGTGGCCAACATCCTGGCGCGGCCGCTCGTGAAGCTTTCGACCGGCGTCGCGCAGCGGCTCTCAGCCGATGGCGCGGTGGTGCTGTCGGGCCTGATGACCATCGAGGAGCGCATGGTCCGCGCCGCCTATGCGGCGCGCGGGCTGAACGTCGTCGCGGCGACGCGGCTCGAGGGGTGGTCGACGCTGGTGCTGACGCGCTAAAGCTGCAGTTCCGCATAGACCGACTGCGTGCTTCGAGACGCCGTCCTGACGGACGGCTCCTCAGCATGAGGAGCGCAGCGGACGGCGTCCTCCACCTTCCTCATGCTGAGGAGGCTTTCGGAGAAAGCCGTCTCGAAGCACGCAGCACGTCGCCCCGAGACGGATCTGAGATGTTCGAAGCCCGCTTCCAGTCCTTCGACGAGACAGCCGATCCCTCGCAGGGCGCGCCGCGTCTCGCCGCCTTGCGCGCGGCCCTGAGAGCGCAAGGTCTGGACGGCTTCCTGCTGCCGCGGGCGGACGAGCACCAGAACGAATATCTGCCGCCCTCCGCCGAAAGGCTCGCCTGGCTCACCGGATTCACCGGCTCCTTCGGCTTCGTGATCGCGCTCGCCGACGAGGCGGCGCTGTTCGTCGACGGGCGCTACACCGTGCAGGCGAAGTCCCAGGTCGACCTTTCGGCGTTCACGCCGGTCAACGTCGCCGACTGTTCCCCGTCCGACTGGCTGAAGGACCACGCAAAGCCCAGCCAACGCATCGGCTACGATCCGGCGCTGCACACGCTCGACGGTTTCGAGCGCTTCGAGAAGGCAGCCAAGACGGCGGGCGTCGAACTCGTGGCGCTCGACCGCAACCCCGTCGACGCGCTCTGGACCGATCGCCCGGCTCCCCCCCTCGCCCCCGTGGTGCTGCATGACGAGGCGCTTGCGGGCGAAAGCGCCGCGTCCAAGATCACGCGCGTCCAGGCCGAGCTGAAGAAGACGAAGGCCGACGCGCTGCTGGTCACCGACGCGCATTGCCTTGCCTGGACGTTCAACATAAGGGGCGGCGACGTGGCCCACACGCCGCTGCCGCTCGGCTTCGCGATCGTCCCCGCCGAAAGCCGCCCGACGGTCTTCGTCGACGGACGCAAGCTCTCCAACGCCGCGCGCGACGCGCTCTCGTCGGTCGCCGACGTCGCCGAGCCGCGCGACCTCGACGCGGGGCTCGAGGCGCTCGGGCTGCGCGCCGCGACGGTCAGGATCGACGCGGCGGGCGCGGCCGTGGCCTTTGCGCGGACGCTCGAGGCCGGAGGCGCGAAGCTTCAGCGCGGGGCGGACCCGATCGCGAAGCTGAAGGCCGTCAAGAACCCAACGGAGCTCGCCGGCGCCCGCGCCGCCCATCTCAGGGATGCGGTCGCGCTGGCGCGCTTCCTGTGTTGGCTGGATCGCGAGGCTCCGACCGGCGCGGTCGACGAGATCGGGGCCGCCGAGGCGCTCGAGACCTTCCGGCGCGAGACGGGCAAGCTGAAGGAGATCTCGTTCGATACGATCTCGGCCGCCGGGCCGAACGCCGCGCTGCCGCATTACCGCGCCACCCACACGACCAACCGGCGCCTGGAGCCCGGTCTGTTCCTGATCGATTCCGGCGCGCAGTACGAGGACGGCACCACCGACGTGACCCGCACGGTCGTCGTCGGCGAGGCGACGGCCGAGATGAAGGACCGCTTCACCCGCGTCCTGAAGGGTCACATCGCGATCTCGACCGCTGTGTTCCCGAAGGGCGTCTCGGGCGCGCAGCTCGACGGCTTCGCGCGACGGCCGCTGTGGGATGCGGGCGCCGATTTCGACCACGGCACCGGGCACGGCGTCGGCTCCTATCTGTCGGTCCATGAAGGGCCGCAGCGCATCTCCAAGCTCGGGACCACGACGCTCGAGGTCGGCATGATCCTGTCCAACGAGCCCGGCTACTATCGCGAGGGCCAGTTCGGCGTCCGCATAGAGAACCTCATCGCGGTCGAGTTGCGGGCTATCCTGGGCGCCGAGCGCGAGATGCGCGGCTTCGAGGTGCTGACGCTGGCCCCCATCGACCGCCGGGCGATCGAGCCCGGCATGCTGACGGCCGAGGAGCGGGCCTGGCTCGACGCCTATCACGCCCGCGTCGCGGGCGAGGTCTCGCCCCTGGTCGACAACGAAACCCGCGCCTGGCTCGAAGCGGCCTGCGCACCGCTGTGACGGACGTCGCCATGCCCCGTTCCCAGATTTTCCTGATCGTCGTCGCCGGGCTCTATGGCGCGCTCGGCGTCGC
>NZ_RYFI01000014.1:43477-48584 GCF_004103825.1 Hansschlegelia zhihuaiae | reverse complement strand
GCCCGGCCCCCCGCGGCTCGCGACCGCGTCCAGTTTCCTGATGCTGCACGCCGCAGCGCTGGTCGGCATGGCGGCGGCCGCGCGCGCTTTCGGACTCGGGCGGTGGCTGACGATCCCCGCCTGGGGCGTCGCGCTCGGCGCGCTCTTGTTCTGCGGCGACCTGATCATCCGCGTCGCCACTGGCGCGAGCCCGCTGCCGATGGCCGCGCCGATCGGCGGGACGATCCTGATCGCCGCATGGCTCGCGCTGTCGATCGGCGCGGCGCTCGGCGCCCTGCGGCGCGCCCGCTAGTCTGCCCGGCCAGAGGAGATTTCAATGAGAGACCTGTTCCGCGCCGGCCGCAGCGAGGCGATGGCCCCGAACGCCATGATCGCGACCTCGCATCCGCTCGCGACCGCGACCGGGATCGCTGTGCTGCGCGAGGGCGGCAACGCGGTCGACGCCGCGATCGCCGCCGTCGCGACGCAATGCGTGGTCGAGCCGCAGATGACCGGGATCGGCGGCGATTGCTTCGTGCTCTACGCGCCCGCAGGTCGCGACGTGATCGCGCTGAACGGCAGCGGGCGCGCGCCTGCCGCGGCCTCCGTCTCGACGCTGAAGGAGCGCGGGATCGACGAGATCGCCCAGACCAGCGCCCACGCAGTGACCGTGCCCGGCGCGATCTCGGCCTGGACGAGGCTGCACGCCGACCACGGCTCCATGCCTCTCGACCGCCTGTTCCGCGACGCGATCGCCTATGCGGAAGGCGGCTACCCGATCACGGCGCGCGTCGCCTTTGACTGGGAAAGGGCCGCGGCGCTCCTCGCCGACGACGAGCACGCGCGAGGCCTGTTCCTGCCCGGCGGCAAGCCGATCCGCGCCGGCGACCGGCACGCGCAGCCCGCTCTGGCCAGGACGCTTCGTGCGATCGCCCGCGACGGCGCGGCGGCGTTCTATCGCGGCGCGGTCGCCGAGGCGCTGGTCGCGCGGCTGAAGGCGCTCGGCGGCCTGCACACGCTCGACGACTTCGCGGACGGCGAGACGGCGGCCGGCTACGTCACGCCGATCTCGAGCAATTATCGCGGCTACGACGTCTTCGAGTGTCCGCCCAACGGCCAGGGCGTGGCGGCGCTGATGATCCTGAACGTGCTCGGCGGCTTCGACCTCGCCGACAGGCTGACGCTCGCCGAGCGCATCCACCTCCACGCCGAGGCGACCAAACTCGCCTATCACCACCGCGACGTGCTGATTGGCGACCCCGAGCACCTGCCGCACCCGGTCGAGACGCTGCTGT
The DNA here is from genome assembly GCF_004103825.1 of Hansschlegelia zhihuaiae. Lineage (GTDB taxonomy): Bacteria > Pseudomonadota > Alphaproteobacteria > Rhizobiales > Methylopilaceae > Methylopila > Methylopila zhihuaiae. The sequence continues at coordinate 47,310 of NZ_RYFI01000014.1, read as the reverse complement.
CTGCCGACACGACCGCGACGCTCCGCGCCCGCTTGTCGCGCGAGATCGCCGGCCGGCCGGCGCTCTGGCACGAGCCCGAGCACGCCGACACGGTCTATCTCTGCGCGGTCGACAGGGACGGAAACGCGGTCTCCTTCATCAACTCGCTGTTCCATTCCTTCGGCTCTACGCGGCTCGAACCCGCCACCGGCGTGGTGTTGCACAGCCGCGGCTTCTCGTTCCGTGTGATCGAGGGCCATCCGAACGCGATCGGGCCACGGAAGCGCCCGATGCACACCATCATCCCGGCGATGCTCCGGAAGGACGGGCGGACCATCATGCCGTTCGGCGTGATGGGCGGGCACTACCAGGCGGCCGGCCACGCCGCGTTCCTCTCGGGCGTGCTCGACCGCGGCATGGACCTGCAGGAGGCGATCGACGCGCCGCGCTCCTTCGCCTTCGACGGGGTGCTGGACGTCGAGCCGACGGTCGACGAGGCGACACGCGAGAGGCTCGCCGCCATGGGCCACAAGATCCAGCTCGCCGCCTCCCCGCTCGGCGGCGCGCAGGCGATCTGGATCGACGCGGAGCGCGGGCTGCTGCGCGGCGGGTCCGATCCGCGCAAGGATGGGATGGCGCTGGGATTCTGACGGTACGCCGCGGAACCGTCGTGGTCCGGCTCGGCCGGACCACCATCTCCCAAGCGGAGCTCGACGCTTGCGATGGATCCTCCGGTCAAGCCGGAGGACGACGCCTTATCGTTCCCGCGGGGCCGTCTTGTCGTCCTTTAGCGCAAAGATCAGCAGCAACGCCGGCAGCCCCGTCAGGAAGGTCAGCGCGAAATAGGGCACGTAGCCCGTCGCCTGCGCCACGAAGCCCGAGCCGCCGGCGAGCAGGTGTCCCGGCAGCGCGTAGATCGAGCTCAGCACGGCGTAGCGCGTCGCCGAGAAGTCGGACGCCGCGAGCTTCGACATGAAGGCGATCAGCGCGGTGCCCGCGACCGCCGATGCGACGTTGTCGAAGCCGATCGTCGCGGTCAGCCACACGATGCTGTGGCCGGCCGACGCCAGCGCGCCATAGAGCAGGTTCGTGGCCGAGGACGCGATGATGCCGATGGCGAGCACGGCCTTCAGCGACAGCCTTGTCAGCAGGAAGCCGCCGAGAAACGCGCCGGCGATGCTCAGGATGATGCCGAACACCTTGGTGACGTTCGCGATCTCGACATTCGTGAAGCCGAGATCCTTGTAAAGCGGCGACGACATCACGTTCGCCAGCTGGTCGGGCATCCGGTAGAGCCCGATCATCAACAGCGCCGCGATCGGCGTCGCGGTCACGAGGCCGACCAGGTCCTTGACCGGCGCGCGGAGCGCCTCCCTCGGCGTCTTGGGCTCGCGCGGCTCGCCGTCGCGCGCGGTGCGCGGGATGAACAGGACCGTCAGGGTCGCGACCACGACCATGATGGCGGCCATCGCCGCATAGGCGCTCCCCCAACCGAAACCTTGCGCGAGATAGAGCGCGCCGGCGCCCGCGCTGAGCAGGCCGAGCCGGTATCCGAGCTGATAGGCCGCGACCAGCAGACCCTGCTCCTCCACGCCCGCGACCTCGACGCGCCAGCCGTCGATCGCGGCGTCCTGCGTGGCTGAGGCCGCCGCGGTCAGGAAGCAGGCCGTCGCGACGAAGGGCAAGCCGGACGACGGATCGCCGGTCGCCATGCCCGCGAGGCCGAGCGCGACGCCGGATTGCGCGACGAGGATCCAGGCGCGGCGGCGGCCGAACGCGCGGCCGAGCGGCCCCAGCGCATAGGTGTCCATGAAGGGCGCGATCAGGAATTTCAGGCTGTAGGCGATGCTCGCCCAGGACAGGAGCCCGATCGCCGCGAGGCTCGCGCCGGCCTCGCGCAGCCAGAACGCGAAGGTGCCGAGGACGAGCAGAAACGGCAGCCCGGCCGCATAGCCCAGCACGCCGCTCGCGACTCGCTTCAAGCCGGTCGCGGCGGCCCAGGACTCCTGCCTAGCGGCCCCGTCCCCCTGCGACGTTTCGGTCATCGGGGCTCCATCCATCACCCGCGCGGAAGCCGCGCGACACCCTCCTGCTTGAAGGATTCGAGCGCGTTCCGCCACCCCGCCCACGGCGCTTGCCGAACCGCACGGGCTGGCGTCCCAACCGCGTTTTTAAAGTTGACTCGTTTTATGGATTGTGTGGAGATTAGCTGTCGCTGCCTTGCGGGATCGGAGCGCCGCTTCCTCACGGCCGAGCCTTATCCGAAGCCAAATCGGTCGAAACAGGACGAGACATTCGATGTCGTTCGACGTTCGCTCGCTGCAATCCTTCATCATCCCGGTCGCGCTGATCCTCATCTGGCAGGCGCTCGCCGGCGCGGGCCTGCTCGCCGGCGAGATCCTGCCGGCTCCCACCGCGATCGTCGCCGCGGGCTGGCGGCTCGGCCTGTCGGGCGAGCTCTGGACCAATATCGGGATATCGGCGTGGCGGGCGGCGGTCGGCCTCGTGATCGGCGGCGGCGTCGGCTTCGCGCTCGGCCTCGCCAACGGGCTGTCGCGGCTCTCCGAACGGCTGACCGACCCGACCTTCCAGATGATCCGCACGATCCCGCATCTTGCGATGATCCCGCTCGTCATCCTGTGGTTCGGCATCGACGAGACCGCCAAGATCTTCCTAGTCGCGCTCGGCGTGTTCTTCCCCGTCTACCTCAACACGCTGCATGGCGTCCGCACGGTCGACGCGCAGCTCGTTGAGATGGGCCGCGCCTACGGCATGTCGAACGCCGCGCTGTTCGTCCGGGTGATCCTGCCCGGCGCCCTGCCCTCAATCTTCGTCGGGCTGCGCTACGCGCTCGGCATCATGTGGCTGACGCTGATCGTCGCCGAGACGATCTCGGCCTCCTCGGGCCTCGGCTACATGGCCATGAACGCCCGCGAATTCATGATGGTCGACGTCGTCGTGCTGTCGATCCTGATCTACGCCCTGCTCGGAAAGCTCGCGGACTCGATCGCCAAATGGCTCGAGCGCGCGACGCTCTCGTGGCACCCCGCTTATCTTTCGGTCTGAAGGCTTAGCCGATGACAGCCAAGGCGCTTTCTCCCGCCGTCGCGTTCGCCCCGAGCCGGAGCTCCCGGCCTCCGGCCTCGCCACTGCCCGCCGCCGGGGCGCCGATCGCGCTCCGCGGTCTCTCGAAGTCCTTCGGCCCCAAGGAGGTGCTTCGAGGGGTCGATCTGACCGTCCCGGCCGGCCAGTTCCTGGCCATCGTCGGCCGCAGCGGCTGTGGCAAGAGCACGCTGCTGCGCACGCTGGTCGGGCTGGAGGCTCCGACGGCCGGCGTCGTGACGGTCGGCGGCTCGGCCGAAGGCCGCATCATGTTCCAGGAGCCGCGTCTGCTGCCCTGGGCGCGGGTGCTGGACAATGTCCGCGTCGGGCTCTCGGGCGTCGAGAAATCCGCGGCGCAGGCGGCCGCCAAGGCCGCGCTCGCCGAGGTCGGCCTCGCGGACCGCGCGCAGGACTGGCCCTCGGTGCTGTCGGGCGGCCAGAAGCAGCGCGTCGCGCTCGCCCGGGCGCTGGTCTCGCGCCCCCGCCTGCTCGCCCTCGACGAGCCGCTCGGCGCGCTCGACGCCCTCACCCGGATCGAGATGCAGGCGCTGATCGAGCGCGTCTGGCTCGAGCAGCGCTTCACCGCCGTGCTCGTGACCCACGACGTCGCCGAGGCGCTCGCGCTTGCGGACCGCGTGGTGCTGATCGAGGACGGCCGCATCGAACTCGACCTCGCGGTCGATTTGCCCCGGCCCCGCAGGCGCGGCTCCGCCGAGATCGGTCAGCTCGAGGAAAAGATCCTCGAGAAGCTG
>NZ_RYFI01000014.1:27972-43393 GCF_004103825.1 Hansschlegelia zhihuaiae | reverse complement strand
GGGGCGCGCGAGCCGCAGAGGGCCTACGCATGAGCTCCCGCCGCGTCGTCGCGATCGCGGGGAGCCTGTCGATCCCCTCCCGGACCCGGCTCGTGACAGCCGACGTCGCGTCCCGCATCGCGGCCCGGTCGGGAGGCGTCGTGACCCTCGTCGACGTCGCCGAGCTCGCCTCCGAACTCGGCCAGACCTTCTCGCGTCCCGCGGCCGGGCGCGCCGTCGAGGCCGCGTTGAGGGCGATCGAGCAGGCGGACCTGATCGTCGCTGGATCGCCAATCTACAAAGGCTCTTACAGCGGTTTCTTCAAGCATCTTATTGACCTCGTGGACTATCGCGCGCTGGCCGGCGTTCCGGTCGCGCTGCTCGCCACCGGCGGCAGCGACCGGCATGCGCTCGCGGTCGAGCACCAGATGCGCCCGCTGTTCGGCTCGTTCGACGCCCACACGTTGCCGACCGCCGTCTTCGTCGTCGACCGAGACGTCGGCGCCGACGGGCAGGTCGCCGACGACCGCGTAGCCGCCCGCATAGAAACCCTCGTCCGCGAAGCCGCCGGCGCGATCCTGCGCCCCGCCGCCGCGGCGTGATCGAGAGACCAGACCAATGCGAATCCCCGCCTTTCTCCGCCCCTCGCGGGTGCTGGCAGCGACGCTGCTTGTCGCGGCCGTAGGTCTGGCCGGAGCGGCCGACGCCGCCGACCGGACCATCCGCATCGGCTACCAGAAATACGGAACGCTCATCCTGCTGAAGGGGAAAGGCGCTCTGGAGGAGCGCCTGAAGCCGCTCGGCGTCGTGGTCAAGTGGGCCGAGTTTCCCGCCGGCCCCCAGCTGCTCGAGGCCCTCAACGCGGGCGCGATCGACTTCGGAACGACGGGCGAGGCGCCGCCGATCTTCGCGCAGGCGGCGTCTTCGAAGCTCGCCTATGTCGGCCATGAGCCGCCGGCGCCGCGCGGCGAGGCGATCGTCGTGCCGAAGAACAGCCCGATCCGCTCCGTCGCCGAGCTCAAGGGCAAGACGATCGCCTTCAACAAGGGCTCGAACGTCCACTATCTCCTGGTGAAGGCCCTCGAGAAGGCCGGCGTCGCCTATTCGGACGTCAAGACCTCTTTCCTGCCGCCCGCCGACGCCCGCGCCGCCTTCGAACGCGGCTCGGTGGACGCCTGGGTGATCTGGGATCCCTTCCTCGCCGCCTCCGAGGCGACCGCCGGCGCGCGGGTGCTCGCCGACGGCGAAGGGCTCGTGGCGAACCACCAGTTCTTCCTCGCCGACCGGACCTATGCCGAAGCGAACAAAGAGATCCTGAAGGCGCTGTTCGAAGAGCTCGTGAAGGTCGAGGACTGGGTCGCCAAGGATTCCAACGCGGCCGCGGCGGAGCTCGCGCCGGCGGTCGGCATCCCGGCGCCGATCCTGAAGCTCGCGCTTCAGAGGCAGGCCTTCGGCGTCCGCTCGCTCGGCCCCGAAGTCGTCGAGGCTCAGCAGCGCATCGCGGACGTCTTCCTCGAACTGAAGCTGCTGCCGAAGCCGATCAAGATTTCCGACGCGGTGGTGGAGGTCTCCCGATGACCTCGACCCCGAACGCGCCGGATACCGCCAACGTCCTGTGGTTCCTGCCGACGCATGGCGACGGCCGCTATCTCGGCACGACCAAAGGCGGCCGCCCGGTCGATCTCGGCTATCTCGCGCAGGTCGCCCAGGCGGCCGACCGGCTCGGCTATTACGGCGTGCTGCTGCCGACCGGCCGGTCCTGCGAGGACAGCTGGGTCGTGGCCTCGGCGCTCGCGCCGCTGACCGAGCGGCTGCGCTTCCTCGTGGCGGTCCGTCCCGGCCTTCAATCGCCGACGGTCGCGGCGCGCATGACCGCCACGCTCGACCGAATCTCGAACGGCCGGCTGCTGATCAACGTGGTGACGGGCGGCGACCCGGCCGAGAACGCCGGCGACGGCATCTTCCTGAGCCACGACCAGCGCTACGAGGTGACGCGCGAGTTCCTCGACGTCTACAAGTCGCTGCTTGCCGGCGAGACGGTGAGATATTCGGGCGAGCATATCCGCATAGAGGACGGCCGCCTGCTGTTCCCGCCGACCGAGCCCAACGGGCCGGCGCTCTATTTCGGCGGCTCGTCGCCGGCGGCGAGCGAGGTCGCGGCCAAGACCATCGACAAATATCTCACCTGGGGCGAACCGCCGGCGCAGGTCGCCGAGAAGCTCGGCGGGGTGCGCGCGCTCGCGGCGCGGGAGGGACGCGAGGTCACGTTCGGCATCAGGCTCCACGTCATCGTCCGCGAGACCGCGGCCGAGGCCTGGGCGGCGGCCGACGGCCTGATCAGCCATCTCGACGACGAGACCATCGCGGCCGCCCAGAAGGTCTACGCCCGCATGGACTCGGTCGGCCAGCAGCGCATGGCGGCGCTCCACGGCGGACGGCGCGACAAGCTCGAGGTGAGCCCGAATCTCTGGGCGGGCGTCGGTCTGGTGCGCGGCGGCGCCGGGACGGCTCTGGTCGGAGACCCGGAGACCGTCGCCGAGCGCATGAAGGAATATATGCGCGCAGGCGTCGACACCTTCATCCTGTCGGGCTATCCGCATCTCGAGGAAGCCTACCGCTTCGCCGAGCTGGTGTTCCCGCTGCTGCCGCTGTCGACCCAGAGCCAGGCCGCGGTGACGAGCGTCAACATGGGCCCGTTCGGCGAGACCATCGCAAACGACTCCCGTCCCGCGCTGAGGATCTCCCAGTCGTGAGCGCCACGCACGGCCCCTCCTCTTCCGAAGCCGGCCGTCCGACGGTCGCGATCATCGGCGGCGGCTTTTCGGGAGCCGTGCTCGCGCATCAGCTGGTGCGCCGCGCGCCGGGCCAGTTCCGCATCGTGATCGTCGAGCCGAGGCGCAATCTCGGCGGCGGGGTCGCGTATTCGACCGCCGATCCCGCCCACAGGATCAACGTTCCGTCGTCGAGGATGAGCTTCATCCCGTCCGACCCCTGCCACTTCGACCGCTGGCTCAAGGCCGACGGCGCGCTCAAGGACGACCCGGACGCGCTGCTTCCGGACGGTCGCGCATTCCCGCGACGCGCGACCTTCGGCCGGTACTCGGCGGAGACCATCGAGCCCTATCTGCTCACCGGCGAGATCGAGCACCGATGTCGGCGCGCCGAGACCGTCCGCCGGAGCGAGACCGGCTACGAGGTCGAGCTGTCGGACGGCGAGCGGATCGCCGCCGACCATGTCGCGCTCGCCGCCACCCATCCCTCGCCCTCGCCGCCGCCCGCGCTCGAGGGCCTCGCCGGCGACACCCGGATGATCGTGGACACGCAGGACAGCGCGGCGCTCGGCCGGGTGGCGCCCGACGCCCGCGTGCTGATCGTCGGCTGCGGCCTCACCATGGCCGACATCGTCGCGTCGCTCGCCGCGCGCGGCCATCGGGGGAAGATCACCGCCGTCTCGCGCCGCGTGCGCCGCACGGTGCGAGCCGCGGAGCAGCAGGGCCGCCCCTGGCAGCACGTGCTGGACGCCGCCCGCTTCCAGGGCGCCGTGATCTGGGCCGAGCTCCCCGAGGCCGAGCGCCGCAAGGTCGTGCGGCGGCTGCGGGCGTTCTGGGACGTCCACCGCTTCCGCGTCGCGCCCCAGGTGGAGCGCGAGATCGAGCGGCTGCGGGCCGATGGCGCCCTGACGGTCCTCAAGGGCGAGCCCGTACATGCCGCCGCGCGCGCCGATGCGCTTGAGGTCGAGATCCGGCTTCGCGGCGGCCAGCGCGTCGTGGCGGCTTATGACGCGGTGACGCTCGCCACCGGTCCCGCCCATCGCAAGTTGCCGGAGACCAGCCCTCTCATCGGCCAGCTCGTCCGGGACGGCTTGGTGAGCACGGACCGGATCGGCCTCGGCCTTGCGACCGACGAGACCAGCGTCGCGCTCGGTCAGGACGGACGCCCTTCGGAATCCTTCTGGATCGCCGGCCCGCTGGCGCGCGCGGCCTTTGGAGAGCTCATGGGACTGCCGGAGGTCGCGCGGCACGCCGAGCTGGTCGCGGCCCACATTATTCGGGCCGAGGAGGTCAGGGCGCGCCGGAGCCGTCTCCTGGTCGCTTGATAGACCGGGTCAGGCGACCAACGCGCCGCCGCGTCCGCCTCGGGACGCAGCGTTCGATCCAGCCAGCAGGCCGGCGAAGTCCTCGGCCGGCATCGGCTTCCCGAAAAGATAGCCCTGCCCTTCGGCGCAGCCCAGGGCGAGCAGGCGCTTCATCTGCAGCTCAGTCTCGACGCCTTCGGCGATCACCCCAAGGCCGAAGCGCTCTCCGAGCGCGAGGATGAGGTCGACGATGGCGGACCTCCCCTCGCCCTCTTCGGCCAGGTCGCGCACGAAGCTTCGGTCGACCTTGAGCCGCGTGATGGGATAGCGCTTCAGCAGGCCGAGCGAGGCGTATCCGGTCCCGTAATCGTCGAACGCGATGCCGACGCCGAGATCGCGAAGCCGCCCGACGCGCCGGATCGACGCGTCGTCCGATCCAGTCATCACAGTCTCTGTGATCTCGAGTTCGAGCTCCTCGGGAGGAAGGCCCGTGGCCTCGAGCGTCTCGGCGACGCGCCGCGGCTGGTCGGGCCGCACGAATTGCCGCTCGAAAAGGTTCACGCCGATGCGGAACGGCCGGCCCGTCGCCGTGCGCCAGGCGGCCGCCTGGCGACAGGCCTCCTGCAGAACGAAATCGCCCACCCGCTCGGCGAGCGTGCCATCCTTCAGGGCGTGCAGGAACGCCCCGGGCAACAGCACGCCGCTCTTCGGATGCCGCCATCGCAGCAGCGCCTCGCCGCCGACGACCGCATGGTCGGCGAGCCGGACTTGAGGCTGATAGTACACCTCGAACTCGCCAGCGACCCAGGCGCGCTTGAGCTCGGTCTCGAGATCCCGGCGCACGCGGAACGCTTCGCGCTGGCGGGAATCGAAGAGCTGGCTCCGGTCGCCGCCTTCCTGCTTCGCTCGGCGCAATGCGAAGTCCGCATTTGCCAACAGCCGTCCGGGCGAGGAGCCATGGATCGGCGCCATCGCGACGCCGATCGACGCCGACGCGACGACATCGAGTTGCGTCGCGACCTCCTGCACCGACCGCCGCACCGCTTCCGCGAAGTCCATCGCCTCCATGACGCTGGCGCCTGCGAGCGCGAGGCCGAATTGATTCGCGCCCATGCGCGACGCCGTCGACACGCCGTCCGATCTGGTCCCGATCAGCCGCTTCAGCTCCCGGGCGACGCGGCACAGCAGATCGTCGCCCACCGGATAGCCATAGGCGTCGTTGATCTCGGCGAAATTGTCGAGGTCGACGATCAGCGCGGTGATCCCGCCGTCCGCGTCGGCAAGCGCGATCGCCTTCTGGAGACGGTCGAGGAAGAGGTTGCGGTTCGGCAGAAGGGTGAGCTGGTCGAAATGCGCGAGCCCGTGAAGGCGCTCCTCGGCGCGGCGACGGTCCGAGAGGTCCCGGATCACGGCGCCGAACGACCGGGTCTCGCCGCTCCCCCAGTCGCAGATCCGCATCTCGATCGGGACGAGGGCGCCGTCCGCGCGCCGGGCCTGGAGTTCGACGGGGTTGCCGATCAGACGCGCCGGCGCGCCCTCGACGATGCGACGCATGCCCGCAGCGTGTTCGCCGCGCATGGCCTCGGGAATAATGATGTCGAGCGATCTTCCGACCGCGTCCTCCGCAGCATATCCAAAGAGTTCGGCGGCCGCGGCGTTCCAGAGCGTGATGCGTCCGCCGGCGTCGGCCGCGACGATGGCTTCCCCCGACGCCTCGATCAGAGACAACGCAGAGTGAGCGTCAAGCGACGCCGAAAACGCACCCTTGCCCCTGGAAGCGTCGAAATCCGTCATCGTCCAATCCGTACCCTGATACGTCATGCTACGGAATGATGTGTTACCGCTCCGTTCTGCCGTTGTTCGCCGCCTCATTCTAGATAGGGAGCCTCCCCCGTGGCGGCCAACCGTCACGCAAGAGTGACGCGCCTCGCATCGCCGCGAGTTGCCGGACGGGGTCCGGCTGACCTAATTGCCCTCGACGCTGGAGACCCATGAGATGACAGCGATGTCGCGCAGGACCATCCTCGCCGGCGCGGGCGCAGCCGCCGCCGGGCCGGTGGCGCTCGGAGGCGCGAAGGCTGCGGCCCCGGCCGCTGGCCGGCAATCTCCCGGCGTCTATCGGTACAAGGTCGGCTCCTACGAAGTGACCGCGCTGACCGACGGGGTCGCGCGCCGGCCGCTCGACGCCAGCTTCGTGCGCAACGCCGCGCTCGACGAGGTCCGCGAGGCGCTCTCGGACGCCTTCATCGACGGCCCGACGATTCCCATCACCTTCACGACGCTGGTGGTCAACACCGGCTCGCGGCTGGTCCTGATCGACGCCGGCACCGGCGGGCGGATGGCGCCGACGGCTGGCCAGCTCTACGAGAACATGGCCGCCGCGGGCATCGACCCCAAGGCGATCGACACCGTTCTGGTTTCTCATTTCCACCCCGACCACATCGGCGGCATCCGCCTCAAGGAGGGCGGATTGGCGTTCCCGAACGCCGAGGTGGCGGTGCCCGAGGCCGAATGGGCGTTCTGGATGGACGACGGGCAGATGAGCCGCGCTCCGGACGGCCTCAAGAACGCCTTCAAGACCGTCCGCACGGTGTTCGGGCCGCTGGCCAAGGAGGTGCGCCGCTTCAAGGGCGAGGCCGAGACCGCGCCCGGCGTCGTCGCGATTCCTGCGCCGGGACACACGCCGGGACACACGGCGTTCCGCGTCGCCTCCGACAAGGACCAGCTCATCGTCTGGTCCGACACCACCAATCATCCGGCCCTGTTCGTCCGCAATCCCGGCTGGCACGCGGTGTTCGACATGGACGCTGAGGCCGCCGAGACCACGCGGCGGCGTATGCTGGACATGGTGGCGAACGACCGTCTGCGCGTCGCCGGCTATCATTTCCCCTTCCCCGCCGTCGGCCACATCGCGCAGCGCGGCGCGCGCGAATACGCCTTCGTCCCGGAGATGTGGAACCCCGCCCTCTGACAAGACCGGTCGCGGCATGGACGCGGACGGCCCGGCCCGTGTAAAGGAGCCCCGCCGCCTCGCGCGGCGTCCGGAACCGACGTCCCGAGGGGCCACGCGTCGCGCCGATGACCGATCCCAAGCGGTTTGAACGGATCGCCTTCCTGGCGAGCCAGGCCGAGGACGCGCGGGCCGCGCAGGAAAGCCTCACGGCCAAATATGGACAGGCTCCGCTCGAGGAGGCGGACGTCGTGGTCGCGCTCGGGGGCGACGGCATGATGCTTCAGACGCTGCATGAAGGCATGGGCCAACGGGTCCCGATCTACGGCATGAACCGCGGCTCGGTCGGCTTCCTCATGAACGAGTACTCGGAGGACGACCTGCCTGAGCGCCTCGCCGCCGCGGAACGGACCGTCATCCATCCGCTCACGATGCGCGCGCGAGACCGCAACGGGCGGATACATGTCGCGAAGGCGATCAACGAGGTGGCGCTCTGGCGCCAGAGCTACCAGGCCGCGAAATTCCGGATCGAGGTCGACGGCAAGCCGCGGCTCGCCGAACTCGTCTGCGACGGCGTGCTGGTCGCGACCCCCGCCGGCTCGACGGCCTACAACCTCTCGGCCCACGGTCCCCTGCTTCCGCTCGCGAGCCCGCTGCTCGCCATGACGCCGATCTCGCCCTTCCGCCCGCGGCGCTGGCGCGGCGCTCTGTTGCCCGACCGAGCGGCGGTCGCGATCGACGTCCTGGAGGACGAGAAACGCCCGGTGGCGGCCGTGGCCGACAACACCGAGTTCCGGGACGTGAAGCGCGTCGAGATCGCGCTCGACCGGAAGACCGATCTCGTGATGCTGCACGACCCCGGCCACGGCCTCGACGAGCGCATCCTCGCCGAGCAGTTCGGCTGGTAGGCCGAATACGCGCCGTTAACGACGATCGGCGATCATCTTCCGCGCAACCTGCGCCTTGCGTCCGAGATGATCCGCGTCGATTTCTCCAAGCTGCGTATCCTGATCGTCGACGACAACGCGCATATGCGCCGCATCGTCCGGACGTTGCTGCACGGCTTTGGCGCGCGCGAGGTGCACGAAGCGGAAGACGGCGCCTCGGGCCTCGAGGTGTTCACCTCTCATCTCCCCGATATTCTGATCGTCGACTGGGCGATGCCGATCTTCGACGGAATCGAGCTCGTCTCCATGATCCGGCGGCCCGACAGCGTCGTGAACCCTTACGTGCCGATCATCATGCTGACGGGCCACTCCGAGAAAAGCCGCGTCATGCGCGCGCGCGACGCGGGGGTCACGGAATTTCTCTGCAAGCCGATCTCGGCCAAGGCGCTGCATCAGCGCGTGCTGAACTGCGTCCTGAACCCGCGGCCCTTCGTGAAGACGAAAGACTATTTCGGACCCGACCGGCGCCGCAGCCAGTCCGCGAGCTACACCGGGCCGGAACGGCGGACCAACGACGACGCGATCGTGGTCGATCCCTCGGCGGAGCGGCTGCGCGAATCCGTGCGCTACTGAGGAGCACTGAAATGCGCGAGCCTCCCGTCGGGCAGGTTCCTACGGCCGATCCCGGTTTCGACGTCCCGGCCGACGTTTACGCCGACCATGTCGTGCTGCGGCCGCCGAACAGGCTCAAGGCCCGCGCCGTCCGCCACGTCGACCCGAAGGACTCCAGCGAGGTCGATCCCGTGCGGCGCGCGGAACACGCGCTCGACCTGCTCTCGCACGAGTTCGATCTCTGGATGAACGCCGAGATCGACGCCCTCGAGGCCGCCCGCCTCGCGACGGCGAAACGCCGCGACGCGGGCTCGCTGGCGGATCTCTACCGGGCGGCGCACGACCTGCGCGGCCAGGCCGCGACCTTCGGATTTCCCCTCGCCGGAGAGATCGCCGACGGGCTTTGCGACCTGATGGACGCGCTGGGCGACCGGCCGCCGCCCCAACCGCTGGTCGACCACCATGTCGAGGCGATCCGGGCGATCGTGCGCGAGGGCGCCCGCGACCGCGACCATCCGCTGGGCGCGGCGCTGGCCGCCGGCCTCGCCGAGATGCGGGACGCGATCGCGCCGCGGATCGACGGGCAGTGAGGAACGGCTCGCGTCAGGCGGCCTCGGCCACCGCCGTGTCCGGGCTCGCATAGGCGCGGCGGGCTTCCTCCCGCGCGGCCTCGGCGGCGAAGCGGCGGAGCAGCGCGCGCATCGAAGCCAGGTCTTCCGTCGAGGCCCCTTCGCAGGCGGTCAGCGCGCGCTCCACGATCCGGCGCGAGAGCATGCGCTCGCCGGCCGAAGAGCCCGCGAAGCCGAACTCGCGTTCGGCAGCGAGCGCGGCACGGAAGACCGGAAGCGCCGATTTCGGAAGGCCGGCCTCGGCGAACACGGCGGCGAAGCCGCGGCCTTCAAAATCCCGCACGAAGCCCGCGACCCGGCGCGGCGACTGGCCCGATAGCGCCGACAGCGCCGCCTCGAACAGCACGAGGTCGCGGCTGAGCAGCGCCCTCAAGGCGAGGCTTGGCGAGAACTGTCCGTGCGCGGCGAGGTGCAGCACGAAGGCGCGGGCGTCCGACGCGCCGGCCGCGATCGCGATCGCGCCGCGCTCGCAAGCCTCATCGGCCGCCTTGCGCGCCCGATCGGCGCGCAACCAGCCGCAATCCGCCACGAAGGACGAGAGGGCGTCAGCGACGGAGCGCATAAAAATCGCGCGGAGCTCCGGGCCAAGATCGGCGCGGGCGATCAGCGCGTCGCGCACCGCGCCGTCGCCGCCATGGCGGGTCGCGATACGGGCCGCGCCGGAGCGCGTGAGGCGGGCGCCCGGATTGGTCGCGAGCGCCGCGCAGGCTCCCGCGGTCCCGACCTCAGCGATCGCGGCCGCAAGCGGCGCCGAGACCGTCGGGCGGCCCGCGACCGCGATCTGGACCCGCTCGCCGCCCAGGGCGACGAGGTCGACGAGTTCGGCGTCGGCGAGCAGCGGAGACCGTCGCAGGATCGGCTCCGCGACGTCAGGAGCGTCCTGGGCGAGCGACAGCACGATGGCCGGCGAAGCCTCGGGCGAGGCCGCGAAGGCTTCCGCGATCGCACAGCGCACCGAGATCGCGGCGTCGTCGAGGATGCAGGTCAGGACGGCCTCGACCTCGGCGCGCAGGTGAGGTTCAAGATCGCCGTGGAGATAGGAGCGCGCCAGCGCCCCGACGGCTTCGGCCCGCATATGGGGCGGCGCGACGGCCGCCCATTCGAGGAAGCGTTCGACGATCAAGGCCGCGCCCCCCGCCTGACGACGGCCGCAGGCGTGGCGGCCTTCAGGTCGATCTTGAGAAACGACGCCAGGTCGAGCGGCGCGCGGGGCTCGGGTTTCATCGCCGCGGGGGACGCGACTGGTGGTTGAGCTTGCGCGGCGACCGCGGCGGGCTTCGCCGAGTTGGGCGCCTGCGGGCCGGGCTGCGCGACCGCGACCGCGACGCGGCGCTTCGCGGTCGCGGGCTTGCGCGCCGCGGCCTCCAGAGCCGCGGCGGCGGGCGACGCGGCGGGGGACGCGGCGGGAGCATAAGCGGCCGCGACCGTGGCGGGTTTCGCCTTCGAGACGATGTCGGCTGCAAGGCCTGCCGCGCCGAACGCCGACCAGGCCTGCTGGACATAGGCCGAAACCGGCGAGCGCCGTCCCGTCTTGAACATCGAGTGGAACGCCGCCCGGTCGTCCTCGACGCCGCCATTGTAGGGCGCGGGCTCGGGATCGACGGCCGCCGTCCTGGACGTCGCGACCGCAGTGGCGCGGATGGACGGCGCCGAGACGTCCGCCGGGCTCGCCGTCAGTTTGGCGTAGACCTCGAGCGCGGAGCGGGCGCGGCCCTTGTCGAAGAAGATCGCGCGGTTCGAGGCCGCCTGCGCCGGAAAGGCGTCAGCCGCCGAGGCCTGGGGCGAGGCGGCGGCGAGGCTCGTCAGCTGGACGGCGCCCTGCGCGCCCAGGAAATGCGCGGCGTAGAGCTCGCCTTCGCTCGGCGGGCGGCCGATGGCGGCCGTGAAGGCGGCGGCGTTGCGGCGGGTGAAGGCGCCGGCGAGCATCGCGGCAGCCTGCGGATCGTCGCGCAGCGCGAGCAGCTCCGCGCGGCGCGCCGGATCGGAGACGGCGTAGCGGCCCGAGGCGGTCTTCGAGACGTCCGCGGCTGCGTCCGCGAGGCCGAGCTTCGGCCCCTCCTCTTTCAGAACCTCGAGCCAGGTCTGGTCGATGAACTGGAACAGGCCGCGGGCCGAGGAGGTCGGGGCCTGCGCCGCGGCGTTCAGGGAAGACTCGCGTCGGGCGGTGCGAAGCAGGTAATCGAAGCCCGCGCCGGTCGCCTCGGCCGCGCTCCTGAGGGCGGCGGTGACGCGCCCTGCGGCCTCCGAAGGAGAGAGCAGCTGCATTCCTTGAAGCGCCCGCCGACCCCGCGCCCCCGAGGGAGGCGCTCCACTGTGACGGCAGGAGTCGCCGTCGATGGGCGGAAACGATGCGCGGCTATGGTAAACCGATCGTTAATGACCGGCTCGGACCGGTTAAGACAGTGGTGAATCCGCTGCAATCTTTGCTGCTTGTCGCCGCCGGCGATGACGATGGGCTGGACGCCGGGCTCGCGGCCGGCGCCGACTCGCTCGTAATCGATCCGCGTGGTCCCGGATCGGACCGCGATCGCCGCCGGGCGGCTGCTGACGCGCTCGCCCGGATCGGCGGCGCGATCCCGACCTTCGTCCGCGTCGGCCTCCTCGATTCGGACGCCGCGGAGGCCGACCTCTCGGCTCTCGCGCCGCTCGCCCCGACGGGCGTCCTGCTGCCGCGCACGGAGGAAAGCGCCGACCTCGAGCATCTCGGCGCCTTGCTCGCGGTCGCAGAGGCGAAGGCCGGCCTCGAGGACGGCGCGACCCGGATCATCGCGCTCGTCGAGACCGGCGCGGCCCTATTCGGCCTGATCGGCTTCGCCCGCGCGAGCCGCCGGCTCGCCGCGATCGCCTGGGACGGCGAGGCGCTCGCCCACGATCTCGGCGGCGAGGCCCCGCGCGAGCCGGACGGACGCTGGACCGACCCCTGCCAGACCGCCCGCACGCTCGTGCTCGCGGCGGCGGCGGACGCTAGGCTGCCTGCGATCGACTCGCCCTTCTCGGGCGCCAGCGTAGAGGCGTTCCGCCGCGAGGCCGAGACCGCAAGGCGTGACGGCTTTGCGGGCAAACTCGCGCTCGACGCCCGGCAGGCGGCGATCGTCGCGCAGGTGTTCAGTCGGCGCCGAGGCTCAGGCGCTGGCTGGCCGGCCGGCGCATCGTGAAGGTCTCGAACACCGCCGCGTAGTCCATGTAGCCGCAGCGCGCCAGCGCCTGGGCCTTCGCGGTGTCGAACAGGCCGTCGACCAGGAACGCCTCGTCGATATGGACGCCCACCACCTCGCCGAACACGACGAAGCGGTCGGTCGCCGCGCCCTGTCGGTCGGAGAGCTCGATGACCTGCGTGGTCCTGCATTCGAGCGCCGCCGGGCTCTTGGCCACCCGCGGCGGACGGACGGTCCGCGACGGCGCGGTCTCAAGGCCGGCATGGACGAACTCGTTCTCGCCGGGGCCCAGCGGCGCGGAGGTCGCGTTCATCTCGTCCTTGAGATCGAAGGTCGCGAAGTTGCAGACGAACTCGCCCGTCGCGCGCGCGTTCATGGCGGAGTGCTTCGCGCCTTCGGACGAGAACATCACCATCGGCGGCGAGCCGCAGACGCCGTTGAAGAAGCTGTAGGGGGCGAGGTTCGGCCGCCCTTCGGCGTCGAGCGTCGAGATCCAGCCGATCGGCCGCGGCGCGACGATCGCCTTGAACGGGTCGTGCGGCAGGCCGTGGCCGAGGACGGGCTCGTAGAACATCTCAGGCGCTCCACCGCGTCACGATCTCGGCGAGGTTGGGGCGCGGCCGGTCGGGCCAGCGCTCGGTCGGCGCGCCGATATGGATGAAGCCCGCGACCTGCTCCTCGGCCTTGAGGCCTAGAATCGCGCGGGCGCGTGGCTCGTAGGCAGCCCAGCCGGTCAGCCACTGCGCGCCGTAGCCGAGCGCGTTCGCGGCGAGCGACAGGTTCATGCAGACCGCGCCTGCTGACAGCACCTGCTCCCATTCCGGGATCTTCACATGGGGGCCGGCCCGGCTCACCACGGCGACGACCAGCGCCGACTGCGAGAAGCAGCGGGCTTGTCCCTCGAGGCGCTGGTCCGAGACCTCGGGCTCCATGTCCTTGAGCAGCGCCGCGAGCCGTCGGCCGAGCTCGGCGCGCGCCTCGCCCTCGATCACGACGAAGCGCCAGGGCGCGAGCTTGCCGTGGTCGGGCACGCGCGCCGCGACGGTCAGCATGCGGTCGAGCTCGTCGGCGCTCGGGCCGGGCTCGGCGAGCGCGTTCGCCGGCACCGAGCGGCGTGAAGAGAGGAGGTCCAGTGCGTCGGTCATGACGGCTCCGATGCGGTCTCAGGATGTCTCGGCGCGCGATGTAGCACGTCGCAGGCCGATCGCGACCGGGGGCGCCGCGCGCCGGCGCAAGGGCTGACATGCGCCGGGCTTGCCTTGGGACCCGTCAGGTGGCATCGCTCGACGATGGGTCGCCCTTCGTCGTCCGCCTGCGCCGTCGCGGTTCTGACGGCGGTCGCCCTGCTGGCGGGGTCGGCCGGGCAGGCGTTCGCGCAGAGCGGTCCGAGCGGCGGGCCGCTGGCCCCGGGCGGAATGGCGGGCGCGGCCGCCCGATCCGGCCCCGGCGCCCGTCTGGAGCGCGGCTTCGGCGGGACCATTTCGGGCCGCATGAACCTGATCGGTCCGGCGGGGATCGGACTGCAGCCTCCCGTTCCGCTTACCACGCCGGCGCCCCTCGCCGCGCCTGTCCTCGCGCCGGAGCGGATCGAGAAGCTCGATCCCAAGGTTCTCGAGCAGCTGAAACTCCCGAACCTGAACAGCCGGCCGCCGGCGCGCGCGGAGACGCCCAGGGAGGCGGCGCTGCCGCCGCATTCGATCGCGCCGGTCGTCAAGCAGCCGCTCCAGCTCTCGGCCGTTTTCGAGGAGCGCGGGGCGGCGATCCGCAGCGGCGTCCGCTGGAGGCTGTTCACGGAGCAGGCCGACGCCAATGGCGAGCACATGCTGGTGGCGGAATCGATCGACGCTTCGCCGCGCTTCGAGCTCGACCCGGGCGGGTACATCGTGCATGCGGTCTATGGCCTGACGAGCGCCGCCAAGGTCATCACCGTCAAGGCCGCGCAGCCCAACGCCCAGACCATCGTGATCCCTGCGGGCGCGGTCCGGCTGGCGGCCTTCGTGGCGGGCGAAAAGGCCCCGGACGACGCCGTGACGTTCAAGCTCAGCCGCGACGAGGGCGGCGTGCAGCGCGTCGTGGCCGAGAACGTGCATGCCGGTTCGCTGCTCAGGCTTCCGGCCGGCGCCTATCACGTGACCTCGCGCTACGGCGACGCCAACGCCTCGGTCGAAGCCGACCTTCAGGTCGCGCCCGGCAAGCTCGTCGAGGCGCAGGTCCATCACAAGGCGGCGCGGGTCGCGCTGAAGCTCGTTGATCAGCCGGGAGGCGCGGAGCTGCGCGACACGTCCTGGACGATCCTGACGCCGGGCGGCGACGTCATCCGCGACTCGATCGGCGCGCTCGCAGGCGTCGTGCTGGCGGAAGGCGACTATGTCGCGATCGCGCGCCGCGACGGCCGGCTCTACCAGCAGAGTTTTTCGGTGAAGGCCGGCGCGGAAGCGAACGTCGAAGTCAGCGCGAACTGACGAGCCGACGCGTCCGCCTTGTGAGCATCCCTTCAGCCCGCGGCGGACCCGCCTCCTCCACCATGGCTATCGCCATGGTTCCCCTCCTCCGCTGACGCGGAGGAGGATCCGATGCGGCGCCGTCGCTGCTCCTCCCCTGCGCAGCGGGGGAGGGGGGCCGCGAAGCGGTGGAGGGGGCGAGCGACCGGCGGCGGAGACAACGGATTCCGTCCGCGATCATTCGAAGGAAACTACCCCAGCGCCTTCATGGTGTCGCGGATGCCGTCGATCGCGCGCTCGGCGGCCTCCTCGCCCAGCCGGATGGCCTCGGCCGCGCGGTGGAACTCGAACAGGCCGAGATCGGCGAGCCGCGGGCCGATGGTGATGTCCGGCGGGTCGCCGGCGAGGCGCGACCGCGATATCCGGTCGAGCATGATGCCGAACGCGTCGACCATCACGGTCGGAATGCCGGGCGTGGACGGCGGTCCGCCTGCCGCGGCGGCCGCGGGCGGAGCGTCGCTCCTGCGGCCGCGCATCATGCTCAGCCAGGTGAGCTCCTCAGCGGCCGCCTGGTCGCGCTCGGCGGTCGGGATCGACTGGATGACGGTGCCGCGGCCGTAGACGTCGCTCTGCAGGTTGACCGCGACCACGAGCCGGCCGCCAAGCGCCCGGGCGGCCGAGACCGGCACGGGG
>NZ_RYFI01000014.1:18325-27921 GCF_004103825.1 Hansschlegelia zhihuaiae | reverse complement strand
CAGCCGGCGCCCGCCGATCCGGATCGGCTCGAAGATGCCGGGCAGCGCGTAGGACGCCCGCAGCGCCTCGACGAGGCGGCCGCGGCCGAGCCAGACCTCGTGCCCGGTGTTGAACTCGGTCGCGATCGCGGCGAAGCGCGTGCCGAGCTCCTCGATCGCGACCTCGCCGAGATTGGCGTCGAGCTGGGCCTTGAGCCGGCCGCCCGCGATCAGCCCGGCCCCCGCGAGGCTGACGTCGAGCAGCCCGAACATCCGCCGCTTGGTGAGCGAGCGCGTCCACTCCTCGAGTTCGGGCAGCTTGCCCGCCGCCCAGCAGCCGCCGACCACCGCGCCGACCGAGGTGCCGACGACGATGTCGGGCTTCAGCCCAGCGGCCTCCAGCGTCTTCAGCACGCCGATATGCGCCCAGCCGCGCGCGATGCCGCCGCCAAGCGCAAGGGCGAGCGTCGGCCGCGCGCCCTTGACGGGCTCCGTGGCGTCGGCGTCGCGGGTCTCGGCGATCGAGCCGGGCCTGGAAATCAACTGGGTGAGGTTCGAAAACACGTGGCTTGGGCGCGATCCGGTTCGGCTTCGAGTCTCGGCCGATCATGCGGCGGCGGCGTGAACGCCCGTTGAACGTCTCAGGCGCCGTAGGTCTTGGCCGGATCGAACAGACGCTCGTCGTCGACCAGGGAGAGCGGCTGGCCGAGAGCCCCCTCGCCCGTCGCAACGGCGCGGTAGAAGCAGGATTTGCGGCCGGTGTGGCAGGCCGCGCCGGTGCCCGCGACGCGGACCTTCAGCCAGAGCGCGTCCTGGTCGCAGTCGACCCGGAGCTCCTCGACGGTCATCTCGTGGCCAGAGGTCTCGCCCTTGCGCCACAGCGCCCGCCGCGAGCGCGACCAGAAATGCGCGACCCCGGTCTCGATCGTGGCCTTGAGCGCCTCGGCGTTCATATGCGCGAACATCAGCACGCCGCCCGCTGCGTCCGTCACGATCGCGCCGATCAGGCCGTCGCGGTCGAATTTAGGCGCGAAGCCGAGGCCTTCCTCGATTTCGTCATGGGAGCCGCGGGCGGCGAAGGGAGCGGTCGTCTCAGAAGGCATGGCGCATGGGTCCAAAGCCCCCTCTCCCGCGTGCGGGAGGAGGGTAAGGGTGAGGGCCCGTCTGAAAGCGCGCCGCCGCGGGCCTTCATCCGGTCTCGGCTTCGCCTCGACCACCTTCTCCCGCGAGCGGAAGAAGGAAAGGCTCAGCCCGTTCGCTGGCCGGCGCGGACGAGGGTGATGAAGCGCACCTGCTCGGAGGCGTCGTCGCGGAACACGCCGGAGAACTGCGTGGTCACGGTCGACACGCCCTCCTTCTGGATGCCGCGCATCGACATGCACATGTGCTCGCCCTCGAGCATCACGGCGACGCCGCGCGGCTTGAGGTGCTCGTCGATCGCCTCGGCGATCTGCGAGGTCAGCGCCTCCTGGGTCTGCAGGCGCTTGGCGAAGACGTCGACCACCCGCGCGATCTTCGACAGCCCGACGACCCCGTTCGAAGGGTAGTAGGCGACATGCGCCTTGCCGACGAAGGGCACCATGTGGTGCTCGCAATGCGAGTGGTAGGGAATGTCGCGCAGCACGACCATGTCGCCATAGCCCTGCACGTCCTCGAACACGCGCTCGAGATGCTCGGCCGCGCTCTTGCCGTAGCCCGAGAACAGCTCGGCATAGGCCTTCACGACACGCTTCGGCGTGTCGATCAGGCCTTCGCGCGCGGGGTCGTCGCCCGCCCATGCGATGAGCGTGCGCACGGCCGCTTCGGCCTGCTCTCGGGTCGGCCGCGGAACTCCCGCGATCGTCTTGGGCGCCGGGATCGGTACACGGGCCCGGGGGTGCTGAACGACAGCGTCCATGAAGAACCTCTTGGGCGGAGCGCTAGCTCCGATACGCGCGACGACTGAACCCCGATCACCGGGTCCGGAAGCGAGGCGGCTTTCCGGGCGGGACATGGCGAGGCGCATCGCGAGGTCATATATAGGCAAAGCGCGCGCGGCCGCCAATGCGACGTTGCGCGTCCCGGCTGAGGCGGAGACGATTCGGGCCCGATGATCGACGACATCTACAACCGCCGCATCCTGGAGCTCGCCGCTTCGATCCCGCGGATCGGCCGGCTCGACGCGCCGGACGCGACCGCGACCGCGCAGTCCAGGCTCTGCGGCTCGACCGTGACGGTCGACCTCGCCTTCGACGGCGAGAAGGTGACGGACTTCGCCCATGAGGTGCGGGCCTGCGCGCTCGGCCAGGCCTCGTCCTCGGTGATGGCCCGCACCGTCGTCGGCCGCACCGCCGAGGAGCTGCGCGAGGTGCGCGAGCGCATGCGCGCCATGCTGAAGGACAACGGCCCGGCGCCGGAGGGCGTCTGGGAGGATCTCAAGGTCCTGGAGCCGGTGCGCGACTACAAGGCCCGCCACGCCTCGACGATGCTGACCTTCGACGCGGTGGTGGACGCGCTCGACCAGATCGAGAAGAAGCGGGCGGCCTGAGCCGTCCGGGACCGGGATGGAGAGGGGGAGCCATGACGTTCGGCCCGGAGCTGCCGCCGGAAGAGAAGCAGCGGCGGCTCGCCATCGTGACGCGGATCGGCTGGGTGCTGCTGCCGGCGATCTTCCTGTTCGTGGCGATCGTGGCGCTCGCGGGCGACTTTCTGTTCTGAGCGGGCTGCCGCGGCTCGCGCTTCGGGCGCCGATCCTCGCCTATCGCTATTCGCTCTCGATGTTCATGGGCCGGACCTGCCGGTACCTGCCGAGCTGCTCGGAATACGCCGACGAGGCGATCGCCCGCCACGGCGCCTGGGCCGGCGGCTGGATGGCGGCGTCGCGGGTCTGCCGGTGCCATCCCTGCGGCGGCGACGGGTTCGATCCGGTTCCACGTGAATTGCCTTCCGGCGCGACGTGGTCTAGGCCGTGGCGCTACGCAAGGCAGGCGAAATCGCCGGTCTGCGAGCACGTTGTGGAGCGCTGAGACGCTCCGAACTGACCCTTGAAACGCGCTTACCTGCATTCGTAGGCAGAGAGTGAGCGGAGAGACACCATGCCCCTCGTCACCTTCCCCGACGGCGCCCAGAAATCCTACGACGCCGGCGTGACCGGCGCCGAAATCGCCGGCGAAATCTCGAAATCCCTGCTGAAGCGCACCGTCGCCATGGCGCTCGACGGCGTCGTGGTCGACCTCGCGGACCCGATCGAGCGCGACGTCCGGATCGAGTTCCTCGACCGAAACGACCCGCGGGCGCTCGAGCTCATCCGGCACGACTGCGCCCATGTGCTGGCCGAGGCCGTGCAGACGCTGTGGCCCGAGACGCAGGTCACGATCGGGCCGGTGATCGAGAACGGCTTCTATTACGACTTCGCCCGCGACGAGCCGTTCTCGACCGAGGACCTGTCGGCGATCGAAGCCGAGATGCGCAAGATCATCGCGCGCGACCGGCCGTTCACCAAGGACGTCTGGAGCCGCGACCGCGCCAAGGACTGGTTCGCGGCCAAGGGCGAGACCTTCAAGGTCGAGCTGGTCGACGCGATCCCGCCGGACCAGGCGCTAAAGATGTATGCCCAGGGAGAGTGGATGGACCTCTGCCGCGGTCCCCACATGACCTCGACGGGCAAGGTCGGCGACGCCTTCAAGCTGATGAAGGTGGCGGGCGCCTATTGGCGCGGGGATTCCAACAACCCGATGCTCCAGCGCATCTACGGGACTGCGTTCCCGAACCGCGAAGCGCTCGACGGCTATCTCCACATGCTGGAGGAGGCCGAGAAACGCGACCACCGGCGGCTCGGCCGCGAGATGGACCTCTTCCATTTCCAGGAGGAAGGTCCCGGCGCCGTGTTCTGGCACCCGAAGGGCTGGACGCTGTTCCAGACGCTGATCGCCTATTCGCGCCGCAAGGTGAACAAGGTCGGCTTCGTCGAGGTCAACACGCCCCAGATCCTCGACCACTCGCTGTGGCAGACCTCCGGCCACTGGGACTGGTACCGCGAGAACATGTTCGTCACCGAGACCGAGGACGAGCGCGTCTTCGCGATCAAGCCGATGAACTGCCCGGGCCATGTGCAGATCTTCAAGCACGGTCTCAGGAGCTACCGCGAACTGCCGATCCGCATGGGCGAATTCGGCATCGTGCACCGCTACGAGCCGTCCGGCGCGCTGCACGGCATGATGCGGGTGCGCGCCTTCACCCAGGACGACGCGCACATCTTCTGCACCGACGAGCAGTTCATGGCCGAGACGCTCGCGCTGAACGAGCTGATCCTCGACATGTACGCCGATTTCGGCTTCGACCGGATCATGCTGAAGCTCTCGACGCGGCCCGAGAAGCGCGTCGGCTCCGACGCGCTGTGGGACCGCGCCGAGCAGGTGATGGGCGACGCGCTCAAGGAGATCTCGGCGCGCTACGGCAACCGCGTGACGACGGCGGTCAACCCCGGCGAGGGCGCGTTCTACGGGCCGAAGTTCGAATATGTGCTGCGCGACGCGATCGGCCGCGACTGGCAGTGCGGCACCATCCAGGTCGACTTCAACCTGCCGGAGCGCTTCGGCGCCTTCTACATCGGCGCGGACGGCGAGAAGCACCATCCGGTGATGATCCATCGCGCGATCTTCGGCTCGCTCGAGCGCTTCACCGGCATCCTGATCGAGCATTACGCGGGCCATTTCCCGCTGTGGCTCGCGCCTGTGCAGGCGGTGGTCACGACCATCACCTCGGAGGCCGACGACTACGCGGCGGAGGTCGCGGCCGAGCTCCGCAAGGCCGGGCTTCGGGTCGAGCTCGATCTCCGCAATGAGAAGATCAACTACAAGGTCCGCGAGCACTCCATGGCCAAAGTCCCGGCGCTCGTCGTGGTCGGCAGGCGCGAGGCCGAGGAGCGCGGCGTCTCGGTGCGCCGCCTCGGCAGTCAGGGCCAGACCGGCATGTCGCTCGCCGACTGCGTGGCGGCGCTCGCAGACGAAGCGACCCCGCCCGACGTCAAGCGGGAGCGGGGGAGAGAGGACGGCTCGGCCATCGCGGCGGAGTGAGGCTGACCGTCTGCCTCGGAACCACCGCTGTCATACCCGGCGAAGCCGGGTATCCACGACTTCGATCGTCGCGCTCGACGTTCCAAGTCGTGGATACCCGCGCGAAAGCGCGGGCATGACGGCGAGGTCGACGTCCTGACCTCAGCCCACCACCTCGAACAGGTCCACGTCCACCATCCCGAAATCCGTGATCTTGAGGTGCGGGATCACCGCGAGCGGCAGGAAGGCGACCTGCAGGAAGGGTTCCGACAGCACGCAGCCCAAGTCTTTCGCGGCTGTCCGCAGGGCGACGAGATGGTCGCGCACCGCCTCGTGGGTCTCGAGGCTCATAAGGCCGGCGAGCGGCAGGCCGAGCTCGGCCCGCACCTGGCCGCCGGCCGTCACCACGAAGCCGCCGCCGAGCTCGATCACGCGGTTGACCGCCGCCGCCATGTCGGCCGCGTCGGCGCCCACGACGCAGATGTTGTGGCTGTCATGGCCGACCGAGGACGCGATCGCGCCTTCGCGCAATCCAAAGCCCCTCACGAAGCCGCGGCCGATGTTGCGGTTGACGCCGTGGCGCGCGACGACCGCGACGGCCAGAGCGTCCTGCGCGACGTCGGCGGCGACGTATCCGCCGGAAGCGGCGAGGTCTAGCTCAAGGCGCTCCGTCACGATTTTGCCGGGGACGACGCCGATCACCGGCCGCTTTCCGCCCGGCACGCGTGTGAGAAGGTCGCCCGCCTCGACGGGCTCCGCCTTCATGCTGTCCATCCCGACCGGCCGGATGACGGCGCGCGTCTGCATCAGCTCCGGGGTGATCAGCCGGCCGGCGGCGATCACCTGCTCCACCCGGCAGCCTTCGTAGTCGGAGAGCAGGGCGAGGTCGGCGCGCTTGCCCGGCGCGACCAGGCCGCGGTCGCGCAGGCCGAACGCGGTCGCGCCGCCATAGCTCGCCACCCGGTAGACATGCGCAGGATCGACCCCTTGCGCGATCGTCCAGCGGATCATGTGGTCGATATGGCCCTCGACCGCGATCTCGACCGGGTTGCGGTCGTCGCTGCAGAAGCCGATGAAGGCCGAGGTCTCGGGTTTGATCAGCGGCCAGAGCGCGTGCAGGTCCTTGGCGATCGAGCTTTCGCGGATCAGCACGCTCATGCCCTTGCGGAGCTTCTCGAAGGCCTCGTCGTAATTGTTCGCCTCGTGGTCGGTGCGGATGCCGGCCGCCAGATAGCCGTTGAGGTCCTTGCCGCGGACCAGCGGCGCATGGCCGTCGATATGGCCGTCCGCGAAGGCCGCGAGCTTGGCGAGGCATCCCGGGTCGCGGGCCAGCACGCCGGGGAAGTTCATGAACTCCGCGAGGCCGATGACCTTCGGGTGGCCGCGATAGGGCCTGAGGTCGTCGATCTCGAGACGGGCGCCGGAGGTCTCGAGCGGCGAGGCCGGCACGCAGGACGACAGGTTCACGCGGATGTCCATCACCGCGGCCTCGGCGGACTTCAGCGCATAGTCGATGCCCTCGGTCCCGAGCACATTGGCGATCTCGTGCGGATCCCAGATCGCGGTGGTGACGCCGTGCGGCAGCACGCAGCGCTCGAACTCGAGCGGCGTCAGCATCGAGGACTCGATGTGGAGATGGGCGTCGACGAAGCCCGGCACGACGGTGAGACCGCGCCCGTCGATGGTCTGCACGCCCTCATAGGTCCCGAAGGTCCCGACGATCACGTCGCCGCAGATCGCGACGTCGCTCTCGAACAGGGTCGCGGTGACGACGTCCAGGACCTTGGCGCCCTTGATCACCAGATCGGCGATCTCGAGGCCCCTGCCCTGCTCGATCCGGCGGGAGATGATGGCTTCGGGCCCGTCGGGCTCATGGCTCATGGCGAAGTCGCTCCCGGCGTTCGATGCCCTGCGATCTTCGTCGGCAGGCCCATAAGGTCAAGGCGCACGACGACGTTCCGTCACAGCCGGAGGGCTTCCAACCGCCGCACCGCCTCGTCGAGCGTCGCATCCTCCTTGGCGAAGCAGAACCGCGCGACGGTCGTGACGGCGTCCTCTGCATAGAAGGTCGAGACCGGGATCGAAGCGACGCCCGCCTCTCGCACGAGACGCTCGCAGAACGCCGCGTCGTCCGCGACGCCAAGAGCCGAGAGGTCGACGTTCACGAAATAGGTGCCGGCGCTCGGCAGCGGCGCGAAGCCCACGGCCGTCAGGCCGGCCGAGAAGCGGTCGCGCTTCGCCTCGAGCCTCGCACGCATGTCCATGATCCATTCGTCCTCCTGGGCGAGGCCGAAGGCGACGGCGCTCTGCAGGTTTGGCGGTGTCGTGAAGGTCAGGAACTGGTGGGCGCGGGCGAGCGTCGACAGGATGTCGGGCGGAGCGCACACGAATCCGACCTTCCAGCCGGTCATCGAGAAGATCTTGCCGGCGGAGCCGATCTTCACCGCCCGGTCGGCGAGCCCTTCGACGCCGAGCGCCGAGACATGGGCGCCGCCGTCGAAGGTGACGTGCTCCCAGACCTCGTCCGCGATCAGGACAGCGTCGCTGTCGGCGAGCGCGCGGGCCAAGGTCTCGAGGTCCTCACGGCTGAACACCGTGCCGGTCGGGTTGAGCGGATTGTTGAACAGCACGGCCTTGGTGCGCGGCGACAGCGCGGCGCGGATCGCGGCCTCGTCGAGCCGCCAGTCCGGCGGGCGCAGCGTCACGAAGCGCGGGACGCCGCCGGCCCGGCGCACCAACGGCAGATAGGCGTCGTAGATCGGCTGGAACAGCACGACCTCGTCGCCGGGCTCGATCAGCCCGAACAGCGACGCCGCGATCGCCTCGGTCGCGCCGGACGTGACCATCACCTCGCGCTCCGCGTCGAGAGAGACGCCCTGCCAGCGGGCGTAGTGCTCGACGATCGCGCGGCGGAGTTCGGCAAGCCCGAGCATCGGCGGATACTGGTTCGAACCCTCCAGCACGGCCTCCGCGGCCTTTTTTCGAACGGCGAGCGGCCCCGGATCGTCGGGAAAACCCTGTCCCAGATTGATCGCGCCCGTCTCGCGCGCGAGCGCGGACATTCGCTCGAACACGGTGACGGGCAGCCCGGCGAGGATCGGATTGTGTGAGGCTCTGGGCATTCCGTTCGCTTTATAGAACGAATCGACCTGCTTTCGCGTCGGCGAAGGATTGCGTTGCAAAAGCGAAGATTTGGACAAATTCGAGGTATGCCGCTCTTATCGCCAACTTATCATCCATTTTGATCATGGGTTCGATCGCATAAACCAATCGAACCAAGTCTTGACATGTTCGCTACTCCGAACGATGCTCGCTTGAGGTCAGGCGTCACAAAGAGTGGTTCCTGAGCTCCGCCGAAGAACAACCAAGATCCGAAGAGGTCACGCGCGGGCGTCCGCCGCAGCATTCGGGAGTCGCGTCATGGCGAGCGTATCGAAACCAACGGGCTGTTGAAGCCCCTCCGCCGTCGCGGCGCGTTCGCACCGCCGGCCTAAGCGTTTCGTTCGTCAGTCCCGCATTCAGGCCAGCATTTCGGAGGCCGCCTTGAACGCTCCCCTGCACGCCGCCCGTCCCGCCGCCTTGTCCGCCCGCTCCCTTCTCAGCTTCGATCACGTCCACAAGTCCTTCCCGACGCGCGACGGCGCGGGCCGCGTGGCGCTCGAGGACGTCACGCTCGAACTCGGCGAGGGCGAAATCCTCGCGGTCGTGGGTTTCGCAGGCTCCGGCAAGTCGACCACCGCGCTGCTCGCCGCCGGCCTCGAAAGGCCGAGCGCGGGGCACGTGCTGTTCGCCGGCGCGGATTTCGAGACGGCCGGCGCGCGCGTCCGGCGCGGCATCGCGACCCTCGACGCCGATCCCGACCTGCCCGCCCACCTCACGGTGCGCGAGATTCTCGCCGAGCGCCACGACCCCGCGGCGCAGACCTCGGACGAGACGCAGGCGGCGGTCGACCGGCTGATCGACCTTCTCGACCTCGGCGAGGACGCCGACCGGCCGGCCGGCGAACTCTCGGACGG
Source organism: Hansschlegelia zhihuaiae (assembly GCF_004103825.1). GTDB lineage: Bacteria > Pseudomonadota > Alphaproteobacteria > Rhizobiales > Methylopilaceae > Methylopila > Methylopila zhihuaiae. The sequence continues at coordinate 18,893 of NZ_RYFI01000014.1, read as the reverse complement.
CGGCCGCCGGCGGGCGGCGCTGGGCCGCGCGCTTGCGAGCGACCCGCGCCTGCTGGTGCTCGACGAAGCGACTTCCGCGCTCGACCCGGAGATGACCGCGACCTTCCTCGCCGCGCTGTCGCGCGTGAACGAGGAGACCAAGCTCGCGATGCTGCTCGTGACCCACGACATGACGGCCGTGACCGCGCTCGCGCCGCGCGTCGTGGTGCTGGACCAAGGCCGCATCGTCGACGAAGGGCCGACCGCCCGCGTGTTCGCCCGCCCCGCCCACCCCGTGAGCCAGCGCTTCGCGGCCGCCGCGACCGGCGCGACCCTGCCGCCTTTCATAGCGCGGCAGGTCGGCGAAGACCCGGTGCCGGGCGGACGGGCGCTGATCCGGCTCGCCTTCGACGGCCCGGCCGCGACGCGGCCGGTGCTGACCAGCGTCGCGCGCGAGCTCGGCTTCGATTTCGGCATCCTGGCGGGGTCGCTCGGCGCGGCTGGGGGCGAGCCCTATGGCGTGCTGATCATCGCCGCGCCCTCGGACGAGCCTTACTTCACCGCGGCCGTCGAGCGGCTCGAGGACGCC
>NZ_RYFI01000014.1:0-18239 GCF_004103825.1 Hansschlegelia zhihuaiae | reverse complement strand
CCCCGCCGTCACTCCATCACGGCCGCCTTCATGATGCAGACCATGACGGCGCGCAGCGGCTCGCGGCCGACCGCCCGCACCACATGCGGCCGGTCGCAGCGATAACGCAGCGTCTCGCCGGCCCCGATGCGCTCGACCTCGCCCGCGATCTCGACCTCGGCCTCGCCCGACAGCACCGACAGACACTCGACCGAGCCGCGCTGATGGGCGTCGGATTCGAGCGTTCCGCCGGGATCGGCCGTCAGGTCGTACCACTGCATCCATTCGACGGTGCGGATCCAGCCGATGATCGCGAGCCTGACGCGGCCGTCGTCCGAGACCAGCAGCGGCGTGTCGGCGCGGCCGATCTTCTCGATGAAGGGCTCGTCGTCGGCCGAGGCCAACACCCGCTCGATCGAGACGTCGAGCGCCTGGCTGAGCCGCCAGATGGTGGCGAGCGTCGGGTTGGTCTCGTTGCGCTCGATCTGGCTGATGATCGACTTCGCGACGCCGGACTGCTCCGCGAGGTCCGAAAGCGACAGATTGTACGCCTTGCGGAGGCGCTGGACGGTCTTGCCGAGCTGGCCGGAGACGATGAGCGCGCCGTTGTCGAGTTCGGTTCTGGATCGTCCCGCCATTTGACGTCTTTCGTTTGACGAGCCGAACGCGCGTCCGGATGAGCGGACGACGCTAGTCGCCGGCCGATCACCGCGCAACCCGCGGCGGGGCGCTTTCAGCCGGCGTCCCACCAGCGATGGAAGTGATGAACCGGACCGTGGCCGTGACCGACGCCCAGCCGGTCGGCCGCCGCTATCGCCTCCGCCACGTAAGCCTTGGCCTCCGCGATCGCCCGGTCGAGCGGCGCGCCCTTAGCGAGGCCGGCCGCGATCGCCGAGGACAGAGTGCAGCCGGTGCCGTGCGTGTTGCGGCTGTCGTGGCGCGGGGAGGCGAGCCGCGTGACGGCGCCGTCCGGCCCGACCAGCATGTCGACGCTCTCCGGGCCGCCGGCATGCCCGCCCTTGACCAGCACGGCCTTCGGCCCGAGCGCCTTCAGCGCCCTCGCCTGCGCCTCCATCCCGGCCTCGTCGCCCGCGGTCTCCTCTCCCAGCAGAACCGCCGCCTCGGGCAGGTTCGGGGTCAGCACCAGGGCGAGCGGCAGCAGCCGCTCCTTCAGCGCCGCGACGGCGTCCTCGGACAGCAGCCGCGCGCCGGAGGACGCCACCATCACGGGGTCGACCACGACATTGGGCGCCTTGTGGCGGATCAGGGCGTCGGCGATGGCGGCGATCGACTCCGCGCGCGAGACCATGCCGATCTTCACCGCGCCGACCGCGAGGTCCTCCATCACCGCGTCGATCTGCGCCGTGATGAAGTCCGGCGGCGCGTCGTGGATCGCGGTCACGCCCGTGGTGTTCTGCGCCGTCAGCGCGACGATCGCCGACGCTCCATAGACGCCAAGCGCCGAAAAGGTCTTCAGGTCGGCCTGGATCCCGGCGCCGCCGGAGGAGTCGGAGCCAGCGATGGTGAGGGCGATGGGGGTCGGCATGAGCGTCGTTTACCGAGCGTCTGGTCCATGGCCAAGCGAAACGTAGAGCGCCGACGTCAGCGACGGCGGGTGAGGGGAAACGGCGCTATCCGGAGAGGACGAGACCCTTCACCCGGCCCTGCGGGCCGACCTCTCCCCAATGGGGAGAGGTGGAAGACGGCCCGCGCGGATGGTCGCCTGAAGCGCCCCTCTCCTCACGCCGCGGGCGGCGGGGGGCTCGCCTTGCGGACGCGGGCGCGCTTGATGCCGAGCTGGCGCTCGCGGAGTGCGACCGCGACGCCCGACGCCACCACCACGCCGCCCCCGATCAGCGTCCAGGTCGAGGGCAGGTCGCCGAACGCCACGAAGCCGATCCCGAGCGCCCAGAGGATCGTCGAATATTCGAAGGGCGCGATCAGCGAGGCGTCGGCGCGGCGGTAACTCTCGGTCAGCAGGATCTGTGCGACGCCGCCCACGCAGCCGACCGAGACGAGCAGGAACGCGGTCCAGGCGTCCGGCCGAACCCAGCCGAGGATCGGCGCGCTCGCGAGGCCCGCGGCCGCCGACCAGACCGAGAAATAGAACACGATCGTGCCGGTGCCCTCGGTCTCCGTCAGGCGGCGGATCTGGATCATGGCGGCGGCCGTCAGCACCGTCGCGCCGATCGCGAAGACGACGCCCGCCGCGGTCTCGTCGGCCTGGGGCCCGTGCTGGATCGCGTCCGCGAGCGCGCCGGTCGAGAGCTGCGGCCAGAGCATGACCACGACCCCGCACAGGCCGACCGCGACCGCGCTCCAGCGCGTCGCATGGATGCTCTCCTTCAGCAGCACCGCGGCGAAGATCACGACGAACAGCGGCGAGGCGTAGCCGAGCGCGGTCGCGTCCGGCAGCGGCAGCCGGGCGAGCGCGGCGAACATCAGGAACATCGACGACACGCCGATCATGCCGCGCGCCATGTGCCCGAAATGCCGGTCGGTCGCGAGCGCCCGGCGCGCGACGCCGCGCCAGACGAGCCAGATCATGATCGGGACGAGCGCGAAGAAGGAGCGCGCGAACACGACTTCGCCGACCGGGACGGAGAGGCCGATCTCGCGGATCAGCGCCGCCATCACCGTGAACAGGAAGGCGGAGGCGAGCTTGAAGAGAATGCCGAGGGTCATCGCGACGTGAGGGAGCGCGCGCGGGCGGGAGGCGGCCGCGCCGCGCGCTGTCTAGCATGACGCGCGAATTCGGGTAGGGATCGGGACGCAATGCCGGATTGCGCGAAGACGAAGGCTTCACAGAAAGGCCGACAGTTGAGACCAGCTCCCCTGCCCCGCGCAGCTTACGGGTTCGAACGCCGCCTCACCACACGCTGGGCCGACAACGACGCCTACGGGCACCTCAACAACGCGCTCTACTACTCCTTCTTCGACACCACGATCACCGCCTATCTGATCTCCCGCGGCCTGCTCCAGAGCGACGCCGGGCCGATGATCTTCGTGGTCGCGAACGACTGCGCCTATTTCCGCGATTTCTCGTTTCCGGAGGACGTGGAGAGCGCGCTCGCGGTCGCCGAGATCGGAAGGCGGAGCGTCACCTGGCGGATCGGCCTGTTCGGGACGGGCGAGGACGAACCGCGGGCGCAGGGGCGCTTCGTGCATGTCTGCGTCGACCGCGAAACGCGCCGGTCCTGCGAGTGGCCGCAGGAGTGGCGCGAGGCGTTCGAGGCGATCCGGCTGAGGGACGGATAGCGACTGCGTGCTTCGGGACGCGATCCTGGCGGAGCGCTCCTCAGCATGAGGACCGTTTGGCTTCACAGACCTTCCTCATGCTGAGGAGCACGCCGGAGGCGTGCGTCTCGAAGCACGCACATGCCGGGCCGGGATGACGAGGCCCCAGGAGAGCCCTCAGCCTTCCTCCGTCTCGTTGTCGCGCGGCCGGAGCCAGCGGGCGACGAGCCAGCAGGCGAGCGCCCAGGCCGCGCCGATCGTCCAGCCGGCCAGCACGTCGGTCGGATAGTGCACGCCGAGATAGACCCGGCTCGCGCCGATCAGCAGCGTCAGAAACCCCGCCACCGCAAAGATGTAGCCGCGCACGGCGCGCCGCCGCTCGACGCGGGCGACCAGGGCGCCGAGGGTCAGATAAACGACGGCCGAGGCCATGGCATGGCCGCTCGGGAAACTCAGCGACTGCACGTTGACCAGATGATCCACGAGATCGGGCCGCGGCCTGGCGAAGCCCATTTTCAGGAGCTTGGTCAGAACGGCGCCCCCAAGGATGGAGCACGCGACCAGCACGGCGTTGCCGAAGCGCCGAGACACGATGAGATAGAGCAGGACGAGCCCGGTGATCAGCGTCAGCGCCGGCACCCCGCCGAGCGCCGTCAGGTCCACCATCGCGCTTTCGAGCCAGGCCGGGCCGATCGGCCGTTTGAGGTCGGCCGGATCGCGAAGCGCGAGCAGCACCCGCTCGTCGAACACGCGGGTGTCGCCCTCGATCATCTCGTCGGCGATGCGCACGAAGCCGAACGCCAGCGCCGCGCAGGTCAGGAAGCCGACCAGCGGGACGAATTCGGGCAGCCGCCAGGACGGCGTCCATCGCGAGATCGAGAACAGGCGCTTGTCGGTCACGAGAGGTCGATCACCCGGCGATCGAAGGGCGAGGCTGAGATAACGCGGGCGCTCGCGTCAGCAACCTCGACCCGGTCCCGATCAACGGGGCGTCACGGCCCCTTGACGGCCTCGTCCTCGCTCGCCCGGGTCGCCGCGCTCGCGGGCGACGCCTGCGCGCCCTGCTGGTCGGCGGCCGCCGCGGCGCCGGTGCGATCCTGGCCGGTCTCGACCCTCTCGGCCTCGCCCTTGGTCGGCTTCTTGCCTTCCGCGGCGAGCTTGAGCTGGATCAGCGCCTCGAGCGGGTTCGGCTCGAGCCCCTCGCCGCCCGTCTTGTCGATATGCGCGAAGATCTCCTTGCGCATCCGCGGATCCCAGAAGTGCTGGATGTGGTCCAGAATGCCCGGAATGCGCTTCATCTCGGGCTGGCTGTTGAAGAACCAGCCGATCTGGTTCGCCATATAGACCAGCCGGTCGAGCGTCGTCTTGTGGTGGCTCTCGCCTGCGGCCTCGGCCATGCCGGCGGCGCCGGGTTGCTGGCTCATGGTGCTGAAGCTCCTGCTTGGCGCGTCGCGGCTCCGGCCGCGCCGGCGATCCGCTGTGGATGGGTGAAGACCTCGAAGCCGTCGCCGCGCGCGATCGCCGCGAGCGTGATCCCGGCCGCCTCCGCAAGCCGCACGCCGAGCGCGGTCGGCGCGGAGACCGCGACCACCAGCCCCGTCCCGATCACGGCGGCCTTCTGGATCATCTCGACCGAGACGCGGCTGGTCAGCACGACGAAGCCGGTCGACGCGTCTTCCTTCGTCCGCGCGAGATGACCGGCGAGCTTGTCGAGCGCGTTGTGGCGTCCGACGTCCTCGCGGACGGCGACGAGCCCCTGCCCCGGCCGGAAGAAACCGGCGCCATGGACCGCGCGGGTCTCGAAGTTCAGCGACTGCGCGCGCGACAGGGCGTCAAGGCCGGCGTGGATGTCGGCGGCGGTGAAGACCGCGGTCGCGCCGACGAGCCGGGCGGGCTTCACCGCCTGCTCCAGGCTCTCGATGCCGCACAACCCGCAGCCTGTCGGCCCCGCGAGGCTGCGCCGGCGCTGGCTGAGCGAACGCGACGGGTCCTTGGCGAGCCACATGCGCGCCTCGATGCCGATGCCCTGGTCGATGATCTCGAGGCTCTCGATCTCGGCGACGTCCCGGACGACGCCCTCGGTCAGGCTGAAGCCATAGGCGAAGTCCTCGACGTCGGTCGGGCTCGCCATCATCACGGCCTGGGTCGCGCCGTCATAGGTCAGCGCGACCGGCGTTTCTTCGGGAGTGGCGCGCTCGGCCGTCTCGCGCAGCGCGCCGTCGCGCCAGACGGCGCGGGACAGACGGGCGACAGGAGACGGGAGGGTGGTCATCTTGGTCATATGGGGTACGGAGACACGCCACCCTAGTGTCCCGGCCTTGAGCCGGGACCCATTCGCCGCGACGTCGCCATTCTCTCGGCGACGTCTCAGCGAGTTTGTCACACCATGCGCCCAATGGGTCCCGGCTCAAGGCCGGGACATAACCGCGGCGGTTCCAGCTGCAATTCAAAGAGCGATCCAGGATCGGCGCTCGCGCGCCGTCCGGGATGCCGAGCCTCGATCCTTACTCCGCGGCCTGCGCGAGGATGCGGCGGCTGAGCTGCGAGTGCTCCTCGTACTCCTCCTGCCAGGCGCTCGGGCCGTTCGACGGCGACACCTGCACCGCCGTCACCTTGTATTCCGGGCAGTTGGTCGCCCAGTCGGAGAAGTCCGTGGTGATGACGTTGGCCTGCGTGTTCGGGTGGTGGAACGTCGTGTAGACGACGCCCGGCGCCACGCGGTCGGTGATCAGCGCGCGGAGCGAGGTCTCGCCGGCGCGGCTCCTCAGCATCACCCAGTCGCCGTCGCGCACGCCGCGGTCCTCGGCGTCGACCGGGTGGATCTCCAGCCGGTCCTCCTCGTGCCAGCGCGAGTTCTCGGTGCGGCGGGTCTGCGCGCCGACATTGTACTGGCTGAGGATGCGGCCGGTGGTGAGCAGCAGCGGGAAGCGCGGCCCGACCTTCTCGTCGGTGCCGACATATTCGGTGAGGACGAAATTGCCCTTGCCGCGGACGAACTGGCCGATATGCATCGTCGGCGTGCCTTCCGGGGCCTTCTCGTTGCACGGCCACTGGATCGAGCCAAGTTCGTCGAGCCGCTCGAAGGACACGCCCGCGAAGCTCGGCGTCGAGGCCGCGACCTCGTCCATGATCTCGGACGGGTGGCTGTAGTCCATCTCGTAGCCCATCGCCTTGGCGATCAGCAGCGTGATCTCCCAGTCGGCGTAGCCGTTCTTCGGCGCCATCACCTTGCGCACCAGCTGGATGCGGCGCTCGGCGTTGGTGAAGGTGCCGTCCTTCTCGAGGAAGGAGCATCCCGGCAGGAAGACATGGGCGTAGTTCGCGGTCTCGTTCAGGAACAGATCCTGGACGACGACGCACTCCATCGCCTTCAGGCCGCCGATGACGTGCTTGGCGTCGGGGTCAGACTGCGCGATGTCCTCGCCCTGCACGTAGAGGCCCTTGAAGGTGCCGTCGACGGCCGCGTCCAACATGTTGGGGATGCGCAGGCCCGGCTCCGGATCGAGGGGGACGCCCCAGAGCTTCTCGTAGAGCTCGCGGGTCGAGTCCTCGGAGACGTGGCGGTAGCCCGGATATTCGTGCGGGAACGAGCCCATGTCGCACGAGCCCTGCACGTTGTTCTGGCCGCGCAGTGGGTTCACGCCGACGCCCTCACGGCCGACATTGCCGGTCGCCATGGCGAGGTTGGCGATCGCCATCACGGCGGTCGAGCCCTGAGAATGCTCGGTGACGCCGAGGCCGTAATAGATCGCCGCGTTGCCGCCCGTGGCGTAGAGCCGGGCCGCGTCGCGCACCAGGTTCGCGGGCACGCCGGTGACGAGTTCGGTCGCCTCGGGCGAATGCCGCTCCTCGGCCACGAAGGCGGCCCAATCGTTGAATGTGTCGAGGTCGGCGCGCTCGCGGACATAGTCCTCGTTCACCAGGCCCTCGGTCACGACGACATGGGCGAGCGCGGTGACCAGCGCAACATTGGTGCCGGGCTTCAGCGGCAAATGGTAGTCGGCGCGGATATGGGCCGACTTCACCATGTCGATGCGGCGCGGGTCGGCGACGATGAGCTTCGCGCCGGCGCGGAGCCGCCGCTTCATGCGGCTCGCGAACACCGGATGGCCGTCGGTCGGGTTGGCGCCGATGACGAAGATCACGTCGGTCTGCTCGACCGAGTCGAAATCCTGCGTGCCGGCCGAGGTGCCGAAGGTGGTCTTGAGGCCGTAGCCGGTCGGCGAGTGGCAGACGCGGGCGCAGGTGTCGACATTGTTGTTGCCGAAGCCGGCGCGCACCAGCTTCTGGACCAGATAGGTCTCCTCGTTGGTGCAGCGCGACGAGGTGATGCCGCCGATCGAGGAGCGGCCGTACTGGCCCTGGATGCGCTTGAACTCGGACGCCGTGTGCTCGATCGCCTCCTCCCAGGAGACCTCGCGCCACGGATCGGTGATCTTGGCGCGGATCATCGGCTTCAGGATGCGGTCCCTGTGGGTGGCGTAGCCATAGGCGAAGCGGCCCTTGACGCAGCTGTGGCCGCGGTTCGCCTTGCCGTCCTTGTACGGCACCATGCGGACGAGCTCGTCGCCGCGCATCTCGGCCTTGAACGAGCAGCCGACGCCGCAATAGGCGCAGGTGGTGACCACCGAATGCTCGGGCGTGCCGATTTCGGCGACCGACTTCTCCTGCAGCGTCGCGGTCGGACACGCCTGCACGCAGGCGCCGCAGGACACGCATTCGGAGGTGATGAAGGGCTCGTTCATGCCGGCCGACACGCGGCTGTCGAAGCCGCGGCCCGAGATCGTCAGCGCGAAGGTGCCCTGCACCTCCTCGCAGGCCCGGACGCAGCGCGAGCACACGATGCACTTCGACGGGTCGTAGGTGAAGTAAGGGTTCGATTCGTCCTTCTTGGAGACGATGTGGTTCTCGCCCTCATAGCCGTAGCGGACCTCTCGCAGGCCCACGACGCCGGCCATGTCCTGCAGCTCGCAGTCGCCGTTCGCCGAGCAGGTCAGGCAGTCGAGCGGGTGGTCGGAGATATAGAGCTCCATCACCCCCTTGCGGAGCTGCTTCAGCCGCGGGGTCTGGGTCTTGACCACGATGCCCTCGGCGACCGGCGTGGTGCAGGAGGCCGGGGTGCCGTTGCGGCCCTCGATCTCGACGAGGCAGAGCCGGCAGGAGCCGAACGCCTCGACCGAGTCGGTCGCGCAGAGCTTCGGGATCTCGTTGTTGAGCTCCATCGCGGCGCGCATGATCGAGGTGCCCTCGGGCACCGAGACCTTCTGGCCGTCGATGGTGAGCGTCACCCGCTTCTCGAGCTTCGAGACCGGGGTGCCGAAATCGGTTTCCTGGATGAGGGCCATGGGTTCCTCCTCACTCCGCCGCGACGGACAGCGGCGCGCCGCGTCCGAAGTCTTCGGGGAAATGGGTGATCGCGCTCATCACGGGATATGGCGTGAAGCCGCCCAGAGCGCAGAGCGAGCCGAGCTTCATCGTATGGCAAAGGTCTTCGACGACCTGAAGGTTCCGTTCGCGGTCCTGGCCCGCGATCACCTTGTCGAGCGTCTCGACGCCGCGCACCGCGCCGATCCGGCACGGCGTGCATTTGCCGCAGCTCTCGACGCCGCAGAACTCCATCGCGAAGCGGGCCTGGCGGGCCATGTCGACGGTGTCGTCGAAGATGACGATGCCGCCATGGCCGATCAGGCCGTCCTTCTTGGCGAAGGCCTCGTAGTCGAATTCGGTGTCGAACAGCGACGTCGGGAAATAGGCCCCCAGCGGTCCGCCGACCTGCACGGCGCGCACCGGGCGGCCCGTGAACGTGCCGCCGCCGACCTCCTCGACCAGCTCGCCGAGCGTGATGCCGAAGGCGCACTCGAACAGGCCGCCATATTTGACGTTGCCGGCGAGCTGGATCGGCATGGTGCCGCGCGAGCGGCCGAAGCCGACGTCGGAGTAGGTCTTGGCGCCGTTCGCGAGGATGAAGGGCACGGAGCAGAGCGACACGACGTTGTTGATGACCGTCGGGCGGCCGAACAGGCCCTTATGGGCCGGCAGCGGCGGCTTCGCGCGGACCAGGCCGCGCCGCCCCTCGAGGCTCTCGAGCAGCGAGGTCTCCTCGCCGCACACATAGGCCCCGGCCCCGACCCTGACCTCCATGTCGAAGTCGTAGTCCGAGCCGGCGATCCGCTGGCCGAGATAGCCGGCCTTGCGCGCAATCTTGATCGCCCCGTTCATCGCCGCGATGGCGTGGGGATATTCGGAGCGGCAGTAGACGTAGCCCTTGGTGGCGCCGACCGCGAGGCCCGCGATCGTCATGCCCTCGATGAGCGTGAAGGGATCGCCCTCCATGATCATCCGGTCGGCGAAGGTGCCGCTGTCGCCCTCGTCGGCGTTGCAGACGATGTATTTCTGCTGCGGTGGGGTCTGGGCGACGGTGCGCCACTTGATGCCGGTCGGGAAGCCCGCGCCGCCGCGGCCGCGCAGGCCGGAGTCGAACACCTCCTCGACGGTCGCCGGCCCGCCGAGCTCGATCGCGCGGGCGAGGCCCTTGTAGCCGTCATGCGCCTTGTAGTCGTCGAGCGAGAGCGGATCGACGATCCCGCAGCGCGCGAAGGTGAAGCGCTGCTGCTTCGCGAAGAAAGGAATCTTCTCGACGTTCCCGAGATAGAGCGAAGCGCTCTGGCCCTCGAGCAGGCCTGCCTCGAGCAAAGGCCCGACGTCCTTCGGATTGACGGGCCCGTAGCCCACCCGGCGACCGAACGGCGTCACCACCTCGACCAGCGGCTCGAGCCAGTGCATGCCGCGCGAGCCGTTGCGGACGATCTGGACGTCGAGGCCTTTCGCCTTGAAGGCGTCGGCGAAAGCCTGCGCCACTTTGTCGGCGCCGAGCGCGACTGCGGCGGCGTCGCCGGGAACATAGATCTTGTGCGCGCTCATGAACGGCACTCCGCGGCGATCTCCTCGATCGCCTCGTCATCGAGGCGGCCGATCAGGCGGCCATTGACCATCGCCGAGGGCGAGCAGGAGCACAGGCCGAGGCAATAGATGGGCTCGAGCGTCACCTGGCCGTCCGGCCGGGTCTCGCCGAACGCGCAGTCGAGCGCCTTGGAGACCTGAGCGGAGGTCACATGTCCGCCGGCCGCCTGGCAGGCCTCTGCGACACACACCTTGACGACGTGCTTGCCGGCCGGCTCGTGGCGGAAGTCGTGATAGAACGTCATCGTGCCGTGGACTTCGGCGCGCGACAGGTTGAGCGCGTCCGCGATCAGCGGCACGGCGTCCTGCGGCACATAGCCGAACGTCTCCTGCATCGCGTGCAGAATCGGCAGCGTCGCGCCTTCCATAGCGAGATGGTCGGCGATGATCTCCGTGCCACGCGCAGGCGTCCAGGCTTCGTAACGTCCGCGCGCGGCGCTGGTCGCGGCATAGCCGGTCGTCATGGCGTCGCGCTCCTCCAGAGCATGTGGTTTGTAGTTTTTCTTATCTGGAAGAGTGAGCTTTCCTTATAGGGATATCAATGCTGGCATGCCGTTGCGCGATAGGAAAATTCGATCAAACGAGGCTTTTTGCCGCGCGCGTCGCCTCGATCCGGGCTGCGAGCGATTTCGCCTCTGAAACCAGCGCCTTAGTGGCCGGCGTCATCGGATCGCGATGCGGCACGACCAGCCCGACCGTGTGCACCACCTCGGGCTCGACGATCGGTATCGACCGCACGTTGGCGGGCAGGCCCATGGTCTCGCCGAAGCTCTGGGGCATCACGCTCGCCCAGGCGCCGGTCCGCACATGGGCGAACAGCGCGACCGTCGAATTGGATTCGAGCGTCGGGGCCGGGGCCGATCCGGCCTCCCGCAACAGGTTCTCCACGATCCGCCGGTTTTGCATGTCGGGCGTCAGCAGGCAGAGCGGCACCCGGCCGACCTCGCGCCAGGTCACCCGGTCGCGGTCGCCGAGCGCGCCGTCGGCTGCGGTCAGCAGCCGGTATCCCTCCCGCCAGATCGGGACCGCGGAGACCCGTCCGAGCGGCTCGTTGTCCAGATAGGTGATGCCGGCGTCGATCTCGAGATTGTCGAGCGCGATGCCGATATTGAGCGAGGTCGAGGAGAGGATCGTGAAGCGCACGTCGGGATGGCGGGCGCGGTAGGGCGTGGTGAGTTGCGGCGCCATCGGCAGCGCCGTCGGGATGACGGCGATTCTCAGATGCCCGACGACGCCGCGCTTCAGCGCGTCGATGTCCTGGCGCATGGCGCGGGCGTCGCCGACGATGCGGCGCGCCCATTCGAGCGTCCGCTCGCCCTCCGGCGTGAAGCCGTGGAAGCGCGAGCCGCGCTCGACGAGGCGCACGCCCAGCATGTCTTCCAGCTGTTTGACGCCGGCCGACAGCGTCGGCTGCGTCACCCCGCATTCCTCGGCCGCGCGGCCAAAATGACGCTCCTTCGCCAGAGCGAGAAGAAAATCGAGTTTGTCGAGCATGTTGGTCCCGTCGGGCGAAGCGCTGTCTCAATCTTACGTCGTGGGCGCTCCATAGCCCAAATCGACGCTCTTCGAACCATCCCTGACGTCGCGGCCTGGGACGCGAATTGGGGGCGGCGCCCGAAGCCCACGACTTAGTTGAACGCGCCCCAGGCCATGTCGGTCGCGTCCGCCACGCCCTATCGCTCCGGCCCCCTTGGTGGCGCCGGTCTCAAGAGCGACCGACCCCACGGCTCGACGCGGCACCCTGTCTGCGCCGAAGCCACGCCAGTTCTCCGAGATCACGCTGGAGCCGGCGGGCCGGGTCGCCGACCGGCGAGCCCACGGGCCTGATCCTCGTCAAATGACACGCCGAGCCGCCGCGCTGAAGGCGCGCAGCCTCCTTGTCTGCGACGATGGAACGTTTAGCTTCCGGCTTCGTCGAGCACCGAGGAGCCGTAAATGGCCGAAGCCGCAACGCCGCCGATCGATCTTCATTACTGGCCGACGCCGAACGGTTGGAAGATCACGATCATGCTGGAGGAGTGCGGCCTGCCCTACCGGGTGATCCCGGTGAACATCGGCGCGGGCGACCAGTTCAAGGACGAGTTCCTGAGAATATCGCCCAACAACAAGATGCCGGCAATCGTGGACCCCGACGGTCCGGGCGGCCAGCCGATCTCGGTGTTCGAGTCCGGCGCGATCCTCACCTATCTCGGCCGCAAGACCGGCAGGTTCTATCCGGCCGACGAGCGCCGCCGCACCGAGGTCGAGGAATGGCTGTTCTGGCAGATGGGCGGCTTCGGCCCGATGCTCGGCCAGGTGCACCACTTCCGTAACTACGCGCCCGAGAAGATCCCCTACGCGATCGACCGCTACGTCAACGAGGCGAACCGGCTGTACGGCGTGCTCGACGCTCGGCTCGAGGGCCGCGACTTCATCTGCGGCGACTATTCGATCGCCGACATGGCGGTTGTCGGCTGGGCCAAGGGCTGGGAGAAGCAGGGCCAGCAGATCGACGACACGCCGAACGTGAAGCGCTGGCTCGAGGCGATGCTCGCTCGCCCGGCCGTCGCCCGAGGCCTCGCCGTGAAGGTCGACGCCCCGGCGCTCGATCTCGCGAGCGACAAGGCCGCGCAGCAGATGCTGTTCGGCCAGCGCGCGCGTCGCGCCTGAGCCGCAGGAACAACCGCGGCGAAGCGGACGTTCCATCCATGAAACCGCGCCGCTTCCGAGCATCGGGCGCAAGCCTTCGACACCCGCAGGAGATCGATCATGTCCGACACGCTTCCCGGCGGCGCCACCGGCGCGGCAACGCCCGGCGCCTCTTCGCTGGAATCCGATCTTCAGAACCTGAGGGACGACGTCGCCCGGCTCACCGACACGCTGTCGACGCTGGTCTCCGACGGCGCCGCGACCGCCAGAAACGCCGCGCGTGAGGGCGTCGACACAGCGCGCGAGACTGTCGCCAGCGCCGCCGACGATCTGAGCGACGCCATCGTCGAGAACCCCCTGACCGCGGTGATGATCGCGCTCGGGATCGGCTACGTGGTGGGCGCTCTCGGCCGGAGCCGGCGCTGATGTGGCGCCTGCTGCTGCAGGCAGGCCTCGGTTTCGCGACATTCGACGCCAGCCGGCGCATCGCCCGGCTGAAACGCATGGCGGTTTATTGCGCCGTTGCGGGCGTTCTCGGGCTGATCGGCCTCGGAGCGCTCGCCGCGGCGCTCGCGATCTGGCTCGAGCCGCGCTTTGGGGCCGCGGGCGCGGCGGCGATCGTCGGCGGCGGACTGCTGGTCCTGGCCGGCTTGATCGGATGGATCGGGACCTGGAAGCCGGCCCCCGCCAAGGCCCCCTCGCCGATCTTCAACCGGGTGCGGGCGGAGGTCGGCGCGGCCGGCGCAGCGCTCTCGGAAGCGCGTTCGGCGCGGGCGGCGCGCGCCGCCCGGCCGGCGGCGGCCGATCTCGCGTCGGGGCTCGGGGAGCCTCTCCCGCCGCGGCCCGGCGCTCGGCGCAAACGCGCCGTCAATCTGATGCTGATCGCGACCCTCGCTGGGGTCGTGCTCGGCCGCCGACTGTAGAGGCAGGCCCAGAGGCCCAATCGTCATGCCCGGACGTGATCCGGCGAGTTCATCCCATCGTTTACTGAGAGGATGGATCGCCGCGCCTGAAGACGCGAAACGCCGCCGCGGGGCCCGCGGCGGCGCTTTTTCGTAAAGTGCTGGCCGATCAGTTCTTTGTGTCGGTCGGCGCCGATTTGGCGGGCGAGTTCGCGTCCGGCGCGCCGGAGACGCTCGGCGACGAGGCGTCCGGCCGCGACATGCCGCTGCCCGAACCTTCCGAGCCGGTCGTCGGCGCCGCGCGGGTCCCCGGCATGGTCTCGCCGGCCGCGCGCGCGCCCGTCGTGGAGTCCGGCCGCGCCGCGCCGCTGTTGGTGGTCGAGCCCGAGCTCTTGCCCGAGCCGGTGTCGTAGCCGGTCTGGGCGCTGGCGAGCGGGGCGAATGTGGTGAGGGCGAGCGCCCCGGCGAGGGTCGCGCTGAGAAGCTTACGCATTGTTTGTCCTTTCAATAGGCGCGCGCCCCGCGTTCACGCGGAAAGATGTTCCGCGCCGACGCGAAAAATCACGCGCAATGTTATTGCGGTCGAAGTCCATCTGTTCGTCGCAAGCGAAAGATCAATGCCTGCCGGACGCCGAGAGCAGGAAAAAATTATTTTGCGAGACTGGAACAAAGTTCCAAGTTCGGTGGACGACATAGCGCCGAGACTGGCGGCCCGCTTCTGTCATCCGCCGCGCTTCCAGACCTGCGTCTTGCGCACGAGGCCCCGAGCGCGCAGCCCTGCACCTTGAGTTCGTCGGCGGCCTGTTCGGTCATGTAGGCCTTGCAGGTCTCGCCGTCCTCGGGATTGTAGATCTGCCCGCGCCAGCTCTCGCCGTCCCGCTTCATGCTGGACAGCGCCGAGATCCCGACGATTGGCCGGTCGCGCTTGCCCGTATCGGCGTTGTGGATGGCGGCGCGGAGCATGGGGAGGCTCCCTGAAGGCCGGTCCCGCGAGCGTCGGACCCGACGCGCCGGCCCCGCAAGCCCGAATTTGGGCCGGATCGCTACGTAACCGCCGTTCGGCGTGGTTGATCGATGGTCAACGCTCATCCTCTCCGAAAGATTGACGTTTTCGGATCGATCTGGCGTTCGCTTGAACTTGATTGGTGAACGCGGTTCTAAATTTACCTGCCGTTCCGAATTGATTCAATTTGCGTTTATCTCGCTCCTTAATCGCGCAGTAGTACGCAGGATCGATGATCGTCATCAGAAACGGGAGCCCAAAAGCAGCCCGACAAGACGAAAACAGGCAGGATCAGGCAGATGGCTCGTTACGACATGTCTTCGATGGAGTGCGGCGCGCTTGGCGCGGTCGCCTCGGGCACTGTTTATCTTCAGCTCGGCCTGATGCACGCGATCGGCCGGACCGTTCCGGTCGATCGCGTCTCGGCCCACAAATGGTTCAACCTCGCGGCCCGCGAGGGCGTGACGGAAGCGGCGCGGCTGCGGCGCGAGCTCGCGCTCGAAATGACCCGCGAGGAGATCGCCGACGCCCAGCGCGCCGCGCGTGAGCACTTCGTCGAGCACTGACGAGGCGCCGCACGCCCGGCGGGCGTCTCGCGCGCCGCAGCCGTTGACCGTCCCGGGCGCCGCGTGTACGGCTCTCGCCAACGGAGACGTGGCCGAGAGGCTGAAGGCACTCGTTTGCTAAATGAGCAGACCTGGAAACGGGTCTCGAGGGTTCGAATCCCTCCGTCTCCGCCAGTCCTCGTCTCAAGTTGATTTCCGCTTTTTACAGTTCGTCGGCGGTGTCGGCCGCCCGCATTCTGGCAGTCACCCATGCCGTGCGAGTGATCCCGCCTGCCCCGCGGGCGAGCGCGAGTTGGCGAGGCTCCCACGCGCCGAGTCGCGGCGTCAGCTGCAGCCTCGATGGATCTGGATGGCGAAGTTCGGCGTTGTGTTTCGAACGCTTCGTCCGTCCAGAGGCCGCCATGGAACCGAAACTGCGCTGCACCGTCACCGAGGATGAGCACGAAACGCGGCTGGAGATCATCCAGGACGACGCCCATCGGGCTCAGGTGCTTCTGAACGCCGAAGGCGTGGAGACGCTGATCAGGAGCCTGGCCGCGTGCCGCGCCGAAAATCCCGAGCCGACGCTGGCCGAGGAACTTGCAGAGTCGAAGACCATCGACCTGCCGCTGACGGCGTGATCGCCTGCGAGGCGAGGCCGAAGCGGCGGCCCGGCTGACCGCTCCGGCATGAATCCTCGTCGCCAGCCATTATCGCTTCGCGAACAAAACGTGCCCATGATGACGTCCGCACCCCTCAGCGTGGACGTCGATTCGTGCCAGCCGCCGCCTATCTCGAGAAGCTGAACCCCGAGCAGCGGCTCGCCGTCGAGCATGGCGCGGCGGGAGCGCCGGATGGCGGTCCGATGCTGGTCATCGCCGGCGCGGGCTCCGGCAAGACAACCACGCTCGCGCATCGCGTCGCGCATCTGATCGCGGGCGGCGCCGACCCTTCGCGGATCCTGCTGCTGACCTTCTCGCGCAGGGCGAGCGTCGAGATGATCCGTCGGGTCGACCGCATCGTCGGCGAGGCGCTCGGCGTCCGGAGCCGCGAGGGCGGCGTGTCGCTGCCCTGGGCCGGGACGTTCCACGCCGTCGGGGCGCGGCTGATCCGCGACCATGCCGGCGCGATCGGGCTCGATCCGCAGTTCACGATCCTTGACCGCGAGGACGCGGCCGACCTCATGAACCTCGTGCGCCACGAGCTCGGCCTGTCCAAGACCCATAAGCGCTTTCCGGCTAAGACCACGTGCCTGTCGATCTATTCGCGCGTCGTGAACGCGGGGGCGGAGCTCGACCGGACGCTCGGCGAGAGCTTCCCCTGGTGCGCCGCGTGGAAGGCGGAACTCGCGGCGCTGTTCGGGGCCTATGTCGAGGCCAAGCAGGCCCAGAACGTGCTCGATTACGACGATCTGCTGCTCTACTGGGCGCAGATGGCGGCGGAGCCGGCGCTGGCCGCGGCGCTCGGCGAGCGCTTCGACCATGTGCTGGTCGACGAGTACCAGGACACCAACCGGCTCCAGTCCTCGATCCTGCTCGCGCTGAAGCCCGACGGGCGCGGACTGACGGTCGTCGGCGACGACGCGCAGTCGATCTATTCATTCCGCGCCGCGACGGTCCGCAACATCCTGGATTTCCCCGGAAACTTCTCGCCGCCGGCCCGCGTGGTCACGCTCGACCGCAACTACCGCTCGACCCAGCCGATCCTGTCGGCCGCCAACGCCGTCATCGGCGAGGCCAGGAAGCGCTTCACCAAGAACCTCTGGACCGACCGGACGGGCGGCGCGCGCCCCCTGCTGGTCAGCGTCCGCGACGAGACGGCCCAGGCGTCCTATGTGGCCGACACGATCCTCGAGAACCGGGAGGCCGGCCAGCTTCTCAAGCAGCAGGCGGCGCTGTTCCGCGCCTCGCACCACAGCGCGCCGCTCGAGCTCGAGCTCGTCCGCCGCAACATCCCGTTCGTGAAGTTCGGCGGCCTCAAATTCCTCGACGCGGCGCATGTGAAGGACATCCTGTCGCTGCTGCGCTTCGTCGAGAACCCGCGCGACCGGGTGGCGGGCTTCCGTACGCTGCAGCTCCTGCCGGGCGTCGGCCCGGCCTTCGCGTCCCGCGCGCTCGACGCCGTGGCGGCCTCGCCCGCGCCGATCGGGGCGCTGGCCGAGGTGAAGCCGGCGCCGCGCGTCGCCGAGGACTGGGCGCTTCTTGTCTCGGTCGTGTCCGAGCTCGCCGACGCCGGGACCGGCTGGCCCGCGGAGATCGCAGCGGCGCGGCGGTGGTATGATCCGCATCTCGAACGCATCCACGAGGACGCCGCCGTCCGGCAGGCGGATCTCGCCCAGCTCGAGCAGATCGCCTCGACCTACCCGTCGCGCCAGCGCTTCCTGACCGAGCTCACGCTCGATCCGCCGGATGCGACCAGCGACGAGGCCGGTCCGCCCACCAAGGACGACGACTATCTGATCCTCTCGACGATCCATTCGGCCAAGGGACAGGAGTGGAAGTCCGTCTTCGTGCTGAACGGCGTCGACGGCTGCATGCCGTCCGACCTCGCCGTCGGCTCGTCGGACGAGATCGAGGAGGAACGGCGGCTGCTCTACGTCGCCATGACGCGGGCCAAGGACCAGCTCTCGATCGTCCTGCCGCAGCGCTTCTTTACGCATCAGCAGTCTGCGCGCGGCGACCGCCACGTCTATGCGGCGCGCACGCGCTTCATCACGACCGCGATGCTCGACCGGTTCGAGAGCGTGGGCTGGCCCGCCGCCGCGTTCGAGGCCGGCGCCCGGAAGCCTGAGGCGCAGATCATAGACCTCCGCGCGCGGATGAAGGCGATGTGGCGGTGAGGATGGCGGCTGTCGGACGTCGGAGCGCGGTCGAGCCAGGACAGGTCATCATCGCCGGGCTTGACCCGGCGAACCATCTCTTTGGCCAAGATGGATGGATTGCATGTTGCGTGGTCTGTCCCTTGTGGTGGGATGGGGACGCCGGC